>CAVVWM010000011.1:0-789000 GCA_963751955.1 uncultured Acidimicrobiales bacterium
ACCCGAAGTGTCTACCTGCTGTTCGCCGCAGCTTCGCGGACCGACTCGCTCGGGCACCGAACGCCGGGTCAGCCGGCCTTTGGGGGAGGCGACACACCCAAAGTGGAGTTCTCGGGACAAACGACTGCTTCACCCGACCCGCCAACGGGCGGAACACGCAGTGAGAAGAGTGGACGCCGGCGATCGTGACCTGCGCAGCTCGTTGATGTCGAGCGGGGCAGTGCTCAGCGACGACGGTTCTTCAAGCTGAACAAGACCCCTTCTCTGCATTGTGCGAGGACGCTGTTGACCTTTACACACAAGCTCTCTCGCCGTTTTCTACCAGATTCTTGATGCCGGCCAAGTCGTCAGCGACGACAGATCGGAAACGCCTTTTGGCTATGGGATTCAACAAGAAGAACGCCGTTTTGAAGGATCCGTCAAGGACAAGCCGTGTTTGTGAGCCATGAGGGATGAGTGTGTAGCTGGAGACGCCTGACTTCAGGATCGGAATGTGCGGTTTGACGATCTCCCATTGCACGCGGGTCTTGTCCTCCCAGCCCGTAATCTCCACGTCGAGTGTACGACCGTTGTGCATTTCAGAGCGCCGTTGACTGCCGATCATGCCGTCGACCTGATGCAGGTAGTACGAGTTGGTCACCTCCGTGGAGTAGCGCATGATCTCGTCGAAGTTCTCTCCGACGACATTCCAGACCTCGGCCACAGTTGCCTCGATCAAGATTTCGGCGCTCAGTGTTGTCGCTGACGATTTGCCTTTGGTTGACGGTTCTTCTTGCATTTGTATCTCCTCGTTTGATTGTGATTTGGGTGGATTGGTTGTCTGACTCGCGGTTGAGTCGGTAGATCACTTCTTTGATCGCGGGCACGGACAGGTGGGGACGATCTGTCGCTCGTGGGCGGGGACTCAGGCGGCCGTTTGTACGGCGTCGAGGTCGAGACGGGTTTTGCTGTCGACGCGCTCGCCGGTCTCCACATGGTGCTTCAATCCGGCTAGGAGGCCGCCGAGCGATTTGGTGAACAATCGTCGCATTCCCATGGCGTTCATGCCGGCACCGATGACGCCCAGCCCGACGGCATAGTCCATCTGACACTGGACCACGGTTGTCGGGCCCTGCGGTTCAAGCTTGATTGTCGCAACAGCCGAGCGCAGCCCGGGCAGATTCTTGTGGTCGTAGATCTCGATGCCCATGAGCCGGCCATCGGTCCACTCGGTCACTCGTTCTTGCACGGTTCCCATCGGGGCGAGGACGCACTCGCGACTGACGCCTGCGCCCTCGACGGCCGAAGATGTGAGGCGGGACTGCTTGACGCTTGGGTTCCAGGCGGCCACGCCGCCGAAGTCGGCGAGGGCTTCCCAAACCTTTTCAGTAGGTGCGTCGATTTTGATCGACAGATTGAGGGTGGTCATGGGGTATCTCCTTGTTGTCTTGTTATGTGCTTGGGTTGTTCGAGTCGTGGTTCGGGAAGGTGGGGTCCGGGCGGCGACTGGCCGGCATCGGCCTCGAGGCGGCTGCGGGCCGCGCAGACCTCGGCCAGTGCTAGCGCTTCGATGGTCTGGGCCACGCCGTCGGGTGTCGCTGCTGCGCTGATCAGCACGCGACATCCTGCTCCTGCAGGCTCGATCCGCATGGCCGATCGCCACGTCGAGTGGGCCAAGGCGACGCCGACACGAATCGGAGCAGCGTCGATGCAGACTTGGCGGTCGATCTCCATGTCAGCGGAGTTCTTCGGCGGTGAGATTGCGCATCAGTCCACCCAACACCGCAGAGGTGGTCCGACGGGGAACAAGTCTGGTGAATATGAACCGTTGCACCTTGTTGATGGCACCAGGAAATACGCTCGGCTTTCGCCCGAGGGCCCTGAAGGTCTTCATGGCCACTTGGTCCGGCTGCATCCAGTTCATCGGCATCGCTCCGAAGTCGACCCCGTCCGTCTGAACCATCTCGGTCCGCGTCGGCCCGGGGTGGACCACGAGGACGTCAACGCCGTGCTTGCGCCATTCGCCGTAGAGCCCTTCGGCGAACGCTCCGACGAAGGCCTTGGCAGCCGCATAGCTCGAGAGCATCGGCACACCAGCGAACGTCGACGTCGAGCCGACGAACACGATCGCACCTCGTCCGCGATCGACCAGGCGTTGGCCGAGGCGATGTGCGATGTCGACCGGCGTGGTCACGTTGAGGCCGACCATGGCGAGTTGGCCATCGACGTCGGTGCGGAGGAACGCGCCGGGATGAGCCGCTCCCGCATTGCTGATAACGATGGCGAGGTCGACGTCGGCCACGGCCTTCTCAATGGCATCGACCCCGCCGCGATGGCCAAGGTCGGCTTGCACCGGTCGGACTTCGATGCCATGCGCTTGCTCGAGCTCCGCCGCGAGCGCTTCGAGTCGACCGATTCGGCGGGCGGCCAACACCAGGTTGACACCGTCGGCGGCGAGACGGCGGGCGAACTCCTGTCCGATGCCGGATGAGGCCCCGGTCACCACCGCCCACGGTCCATATGTCTTCGCAAGATTCTTCACAAGTTCTCCTCGTGTCGGCCGGCGCTTCTGGTTGTGATGACCGGGTGACAACGAGCATCTCTGTGGGATGGGGGAGGCGACCATCCCCTCATAGGGGGATTCGCACCAGCTCCCCCTTGCCATCGGCTGCTCCTACAATGCAAGCCGTGCTCCATCTCCGTCGGCCAACGGGTTCGATCATCGGTCGCGAGGACGACGTCCGAGCCGTGCTCGGCCTGTTCGACTCGTACCGATTGGTGAATCTCGTCGGCCCGGGCGGCGTGGGCAAGACATCGCTCGCCGCGGAAGTCGTCCACGAGCTCGAGCCCGAGCTGGCACGGGTCGTTACCGTGGAACTGGCAGAAACCGAACACCCAGGTGACGTGCTCAGACTCCTTGCCGCGTCGGTGCTTGACGAAACGAGCCTCGACGAGGCCCGAATCGCGGCAGCCCTCGACGCCGTACCAACGCTTCTGGTCGTGGACAACTGCGAGCACGTGATCGACGATGCAGCAGCCGTGCTCGCCGGCGTTCTCGCCGCAACCACCGATACGCGAGCGCTCGCCACCAGCCGCCGGCCGCTGCAGATCGCCGCAGAAGCGTTGTGGACGCTGTCGCCGCTCTCGCTGCCCGACGCCGACGACAGCGATCGGGCACTTGCGGCATCCCCGGCGGTGCAACTCTTCCTCGAGCGGGTGTGCCAGGCGGTTCCGACATTCGAACTCACCGGTGCGAACCGACATGTGGTAGCAGCGATCTGCACCGCTACCGACGGCATCCCACTCGCTCTGGAGCTGGCCGCAGCCCTGGTCCGTACCCAGCCCCTCGACGCCATCTTGCGAGCCATGATCGAGGACCCGTCCGGGGTCACCAGCACCAGAAGGGACATCCCCGGACACCAACGTTCCCTCGGGGCATCGCTCGACTGGAGCTACCGATTCCTCAGCCCCGACGACAACGATCTCCTTGATCGACTGTCCGTGTTCGTCGGCGGTTTCACCGCCGAAGCCGCGTCTGCCGTCACCGGTTGTGACCCGGAGAGGCTCTCCACGCTGGTCGATCACTCGCTGATGACGTTCGACGCGACCGAAGCGCGTTATCGCATCCTCGAAGTGATTCGCCGCGACACCGCGTCGAGATTGACCGAACCGGTAGCTGCCAGCCTTTACCGCCGTCATCTCGAGTGGTGCCAGTCCATCGTCGCAGACATCGACGCCACACGGTTCGAACCCGACCCCGACAACCGATTCCCACTGTTCGGCCGGGAGCTCCCCAACCTGTGCGCCGCCATCCGACGTTGCCATCGATCTGGGAACATGGACGGATTCCGAAACCTGCTCGGCCCCATCGCGGTGTGGTGGGTGCACCAGCTTCCGCCCGACGATCCCGAGATGTGGTCCGATGCGTTCGCGACCAGCGAAGCCCCGCTGTCGTGGCGCGGCAACGTCGCAGCCGCGCTGTCCTTCTTCTGGAGCCACCGAGACGACCACCTGCGCGCACTTGAGCTGGCAGAGGACGCTCGCGTTTTGCACGACCAGGCCGCCGACGTGCTCAACCGATCACTCGACGAGATCGCCATCGCCAACGCCCTCGTCGCCCTCGACCGGCCCGATGAAGGGCGCCTTACATTCGAGCAAGCGCTCAGCTCAGCCAAGCTCGTTGGAAGCGCCTACCCCGAGCTGCTCGCGAAGGTGAGCCTCGCCCGGCTCGACCCCGACAATCCCGGCAGCGAGACCTATCTGACCGACGCGCTCCAGATGGCGCGACCGGGCTTCGGCCTCCTCGAATCGATAATCCTCTCAGAGCTCGGGCTCCGAGCACTGAATGCCGGACGTCTCGACGACGCCAAACACCTCTGCAATCAAGCGCTCGAGCTCGCCCGCACCAACGGCTACGGCGAGGCGATCGGCACCGCGCTGTGCGCCCTCGGCGAAGTGTCCACCGCAGCAGGCGACATCGTCGTTGCCCGCGCCGCCTACGGCGAGGCTCTCGCTATCGGTCAACAAAGCTCACATGCGGGAGTTAGCGCACGGGCACTCGCCGGAATCGAAGCCCTTCCTGTGGCCCGCGACGCGGCGAACACCGCTGTTGCCGGAGCGCTGCCCCCCGAGGACCCGCTGTCTGATCGCGAGCTGTCCGTCCTCCGCCTCCTTCGTGGCGATCTCACCCAGCGAGAGATCGCCGACGAGCTCTACATCGCGCCATCCACAGTCAAGACCCACATCAAAGCGATATACCGAAAGCTCGGCGTCAACAAGCGAGCCCACGCCGTCACCCGCGCCGCCGAGCTCGGCCTGATCGGCTAGAACGCTCACCGGCTCAACAAAACGACGACACCCCTTGGATGCCTGAGACAGGACGAGGTCGTTCACCGCAACGCACACCCAGATCCTTAATCCGAGTGTCATTGTGAGTGGTGCCGGGGCCCGCAGCCTGTGGGTTACGGTCCGGTCTCACGCTTGGTGATGACTCTATTCTTCTTTGGCTTTGTGCCTGTTGCCTGACTTGTCGCGTCAGGCACCCTCAGGACCTGACGCGTGTACTAATGAGCGTGTCGGAGGGGGGATTACAACCCTTAACCCACGCCAACGCAGCCCTTGGCTCGAACTGCCCGCTGCAGCGTAGTAGAACACTGTTTAGGCAGGTCACAGCCTCACGGCCGAGGATTCGGCACCCACAGCTTCTGGGATGTGTGGCGAAGCTGGCTTTCGGCCCTGTCGATGTTGTCGGTGCGGGCGCATCATCAACACCGAGAGACTGGAGCGAGCATGAGCAACTACCGAGTCCACAGGTTCGATATCAAGATGACCAAGGACGAACAGAACCTGGAGCGATTCCTAAACAGCCTTGAGGGCGACGTTGTGTCCGTCGTGCCGAACGTCACCATGAAGGCCTTCTGGGTCCACGTCATCGACTTCCTCTTGGTTGTGGAGCGACTCCCAGAGAGCGCACAGGTCTCGCCGGACTAGCTGTACTCAGCAGTCAGGTTGACGGCGTCGGCGGCGGGTGCGTTCGATCCAGGTGATGATCGCGATGGGGATTTCGTCGCCCGATGGGACCTTCGCTCCTAGCACTATCGAAGCGACGCTGGAATCATACTGATGTGAAGCTCGTAGCTGCTCTTCTTGTGTTCGTTGCTCTCGCAGCTTGTGGCAGCGATGACGATTTGACCGTTCTCACCGATGCCGACTCCACCAATGAGATCCACCTTGAGGCCGGGGAACAATTCGAGGTACGTCTCGAATCGAACCCGACCACCGGCTACATGTGGGAGATAGCCGACGAGACCGGGGCGTACGCAGTCGAGCTTCGCACCCGTGAATTTGTCGAACCCGACTCCGATGTCGTCGGAGCGGCGGGCGAGGACGTGTTCGTCTTCGAGGCCGTCGGCGACGCTGAGGTACTTCGACTCGAATACATCAGGTCGTTCGACGACCCGGTAGTTCCCGAGCGCATCGTCGAGTACATCATCCGCGTCGACGACGCCCCCTGGCCACCCGTAGATGTAGATCCACCATCCACCTCGAGCGCAACCGCTCCCATAGAGGTCGCGGAACTGCTAGCTGGCTCGACGCCTACGGACGCCACGGTCGTCGGCTTCGTAGTGATCGACGATGGCGGTAGTCGTCTATGCGAGACGTTGGCTGAGTCGTTCCCTCCCCAATGCGGCGGTGCAGCGGTCGCAATCGCCAACCCCGACACACTCGCTCTCAATCTCGAACAGGAGCAATCGGTACGCTGGACAAGCGAACGAGTACAACTCCCCGGCACCTATGACGGCACCCGATTCACCTTGACCGACTAACCCGCCGAACCGTGGCACCTCGCTCTGGCCTTGGCGCCTCCCCAGTCCGCCAACTGGCTGACCCCACGACGAGTAGTGCGTCTTACCGATCGACGCTGTCTCGTAGCCCTCTGCCTGGAGGGCCTTGGGCATGGTGTTCCACTCCGGGGAGCCGTCGTGGGTGAAGTTGCCGATGATGCCGTGGTCGAGGGGGTAACGGCCGGTCAGCAACGAGGCGCGAGCAGGCTGACAAACCGGGCTCTCGGCCCACCTCGCGATGCCATTTCATATGCGAGGTTGCCACTTGTATCACATATTGTCATACTGCATCTATGGCCAAAGCGATCTCCGTACGACTCGACGACGAGACCGAACGCGCACTGCAGACGCTCGAGTCCTCGGGGCTCACCCGATCCGAAGCAATCCGGTCGTCACTGCTGTCTTCTGCAGCCAGGCTCCGGCGGGGTCGAGACCTCGCCGACGAAGCAGCTGCACTCGAGGCCGACGAAGCCGACCGCGAAGAAATGCTCGCCGTCGCCTCACTCATGGAGTCATTGCGTGCGCCGGGGTGAGGTCTACCGGTTCCGAACTCCCAAAGGCGTGGGCCATGAACAACAAGGCGTACGATACGGCGTCGTGGTGCAGGCAGATGAGCTGCTCCCCCGCTCCGTCGTGATCATCGCCCCAACGTCACGCAGCGCCCGATCTGCTTCATTTCGACCCGAGGTCATCGTCGCGGGCGACACGACGCTCGTACTCGTCGAACAGCTTGGCGCGGTCGACTCTCAACGACTTGGTGATCGAGTGGGATATCTCTCGGCCGACGAGCTGTGGTCAATCGATGACGCACTCCTCACGGTTCTCGGACTCACATAGCCGCCGCACAGCGGTTTCGTGTACTAACGAGTGTGTCGGAGGGGGGGAATTAACCCAAAGTACACGCGCCCCCTGGAGCGCAGAGCTCGTTACAGAGCGGTCCCTCTCGTCTTCTCTGAACTGGTTGCCTGATACGCTCGTAGCGATCCGAACCGCTTTGCGCCCAACTGTCGTCAGGGTGCCGCAACGATGTCGGGCACCTCTCGTAGACGAGCCGTGGCGATGGCGTCGCCCCGACTTCTAAGGTCACTGCAGACCACCCCAGTTGATCCAGGAGCATGAATGAACGTCAACGCCCAAACGATTCTCGCCCTCCGGGCTGAGCGTGCCTGGTCCCAAGAACACCTGGCCCAGACCGCCGGGCTGAACTTGAGAACGATCCAGCGAATCGAAAAGAGCGGCACTGCTTCGCTTCAGTCCGCCAAGGCGTTGGCTGCGGCATTCGATCTTGACGTCGGAGATCTCGACCGGAAGGAGCAACGAATGTCGCCCTGCCCAGAGTGCGGGTCCGACGATGTCTACCAGTACCGCGAGCCAGTCGACAGCACCACCATCGGTGGAGAGCTGCTTCCAAAGTTGGCGCCTGGACGCTTCTCCTCGGCAAGGATTCTGCCGGTGGTGTGCGGCAGTTGCGGGTACCTGAGGTTCTTCGCCGACGACGACGCCCACGAACGGCTCAAAGAGTCGAAGCACTGGCGCCGCGCCTGACAACGAGCCGCCGGAATCGTGCCGGAGACAGATGCAGATTCAGGGGCTGAGATTGTCGAGCGCTGCGAGGTCGGTGATATTGCGGCACCGCAGTGGGGCCGTGATGCGGCGCGGTTTCGGTGAGGTGGGACGTGATTCTGGGCGTCGTTATCGGGCGGTTTCCGGTGGTGATTCAGAGGCTTGAGCGGCGCTCACGTCCAAGCGCCGGGATCGCCAAGCTGGTGACCTGCTTGGCCAACCGAGCCCGGCGCACAGTGCCGGCGCATCCGAGCACGGCCGTCCGGGATCATCTCGTGTCACGCCGGGGCCGTTCCCGAGTGGTCAAATAGGGTCAAGGCCCGTAATTCTGTGGAACTACATCGAGCCGGGCCTACAGACGGTGTTGCCGGCTGCCCCGGTGTTGCGAGTCGATGTGGACGAGGACCGCCCAATCTGGTCCACCGGCGGCCAGAAGTGGCCGGCAACTATGTGCCGCGTTTTGGGAACCCAGCCTATTCGAGGGCGATCATCAGTGCCGAAGCTTCGCCATTGAGGGGGTGTGCGCCATGGCCCTTTCCTGTGGTGTCCTCCATGAGCAGGGAGTCGCCTGAACCGAGCAATCGTTTGTCGCCGTTGCTGGTCCACACTTCAACTTCTCCGGCAAGGACGACAGCGAGTTGCCTTCGCGGTGTTGGATGGGCGGCATCGTTCCAGTCGGCCGGAAACCGAAACCACGAAACTTGGGTCGCGCTCACCGGGTCTGAGAGGTGTACTGCGGGCGCAGGTGGCGCGTACTGAACAGCGCTCATCGGCACCTCGATGTCTTCAAAATGACTCTCCCCAGCCTCATCAGAGAACAGACGGGTGCAGCTTGATGGCTTGATCATGGATTCACTGTTGCACAGTGCTTGGGTCTACTCGCTCCATCACCTGTTACGTCTGACTGATCGTCAGAGATCTGCCTGCCGAACCAGAGACCCCCTCGGCTGCCGACCAGCGCCGTTCGCCAGATCCAACCTGCTCATAATCACACTCACGAACGCCCTGCCCCGCGCCGCACCTCCGGCGAAGCGCCCTACCAATGATGAACCGGGGCCGACCACATATCACGGCCCTGCCGTCCAGCGATCAGCATCTCGAGATCCAAGCCGGAGCCGCAGCTAACGGAAAGACGAGAGTCAGGTACCTTCCTCACTCCCACGGGTCCTTGACAAGAGAGCTGCACTCGATCATCCTTCCGATAGATAATCGAACACCTGTTCGAGTGTCGGAGGGGCGTCCTGTACCCTAACTCCACACACCGAGAGCGGCTGGATCGGCCTGCCTCCAGCTGCTTGACCAGTCCATACGTCGTGCCAGTCTCCGAGATCAAGGCCATGGGCGACGGCCACGACGTCGAGTGATATTGTTAGATATCACCGGAGGTGGCCATGACTGACATCCTGATTCGAAACGTCCCCGACGAAGTGCTGGCAGCAATCGACGCCAAGGCGAAGCGCGTCGGGCTCTCACGAACCGAGTACCTCCGCCGAGCACTCGAGCGCGAACGCATCGTCGACGCCAACCCGGTCAGCGTCGACCAGCTCAAACGGATCGCAGCACTCGCCAAGGACCTCGACGACCCCACCGTCATGTCCAGGGCCTGGTCGTGACGACCTGGCTCATCGACAAGTCGGCCATCGGAAGGCTCCACCTTGCCGCAAACCCTGGCGAATGGGCCGAACGCATCGAGCGAGGCCTCGTCCGCATCTGCACTGTCACGCGACTGGAGATCGGCTACTCGGCGCGCTCGGCAGTGGATCACCGCACCCTCGCTTCCGAACCACCAGTTGCGTCCATGCCCGTGGAATACCTCACTCCCAGAATCGAAGACCGTGCACTCGAGATCCAGTCGGTACTCGCGAACCGCGGCCAGCACCGGGCGCCTTCGATCCCCGACCTGCTGATCGCCGCAACAGCCGAGCTCGCCGAGCTCACGGTGCTCCACCTCGACAAGGACTTCGAACTGATCGCACAGATCACCGGCCAGCCGGTCGAGCGCCTCAACACCGCCTGATCGGCCGGTACCACCAACGTCAGACGCGCTGCCCACCCGCGTGAATGCACCCGGACCCGACACGTGTACTAACAAATGTGTCGGAGGGGCGAGTTTAACCCAAAGTACACGCGCCCCTTGGAGCGTGGAGCTGGTCGCTGCATGACGCGAACCGCCTGTTCACGGGTTGGTCCCCGGCTGCGGGAGTGGGAGCTCAGTGGTTCGTTTGATGATCTTCATGGCCAGCTGCGAGGTGAGCTTCTGTACGTGGGGAAGGTTGGCGAGCACGTCGATGTAGAGCGACTCGAAGTGGTCGGCATCGGAGGTGACCACGCGCACGAGGTAGTCGGGCTGGCCCATCATGCGTGCGACTTCGACGATTTCGGGAACGCCCCGGACGGCATCCTCGAATTCGAGCATCGACTCTCTCGTGACTGTTTCGAGCGTGACCCACACCATTGGTTCATAGCTGCAGCCGACGATGTCGCGGTCCAAGATCGCGACATAGCTGGAGATGGCACCTGATGCTTCGAGATTGCGGACTCGTCGCAGGCAGGGCGAGGGGCTCAACCCGACGGCGTCGGCGAGTTCGTTGTTCGCAATCCGTCCGTTCTTCTGGAGTTGGTACAGGATTGCTCGATCGATGTTATCCACAGCATCGAATTCTACTCCAGCGTAGAAACTGCAGGAAGACGCAATCGAACTCCTCCGTCGATAGTGAATAATTGTGGGTATGGAACCTACCTACGACGTTGTCTGGCCACGATCCCCGAGAGGCGTCCAGCAGCGACGCCGCGCTCGCTCGCCTCGACACGCTGACCGGCAAGCGGGTGGCGTTCTTGTGGGACTACCTGTTCCGCGGTGACGAACTGTTCCCGGTCCTGGCCGAGCAACTCGAAGCACGTTTCGCTGGTATCGAGATCGTTGACTACGTCGAGTTCGGCAACCTGCACGGCGCCGACGAAAAGGAACGGGTCGGCCGACTACCCGACGATCTGCGGAGCCGTGGCGTCGATGCCGTGGTGTCCGGGATGGGATGTTGAGGCAGCTGCACGCCCGCCGTGATGCGGGCATCCATCGCTGCTGAATCAGCCGGCATCCCATCGGTGTCGATCATCTGTGAAGGGTTCGCCGGCCAAGCAGCCGCGACCGCTCGGGGCATGGGCTACGACGGCCTGGCACTCGCCGTCACCGTGGGCCACGTCGATGCACAGTCAGTCGAGGAGATGACCACCAACTTCATCGCAGACAACCGTCGACGACATCATCGCCGGCCTCACCGCCGACGAAACGATCGACGCCGCCGACAGCACCGAACCGGCCGCACTGGACATCGCAGCCAGCGGCACAATCGACGAGATCAACGAACACTTCATCGCGATGGGATGGAGCGACGGCAACGCGATCATCCCCCCGACGAAGGACCGGGTCGAGCGGTACCTCGACGGTTCGGGCCACGACCCATGGAAGACCCTCGGAGTCGCCCCATCGTCAGGCCGTGACCTCACAATCTGGTCGATCGCCGTCAACGCCGTCATGGCCGGCTGCGACCAGAACACCTTCCGATCCTCATCTCGCTCACCGAGATCCTGGCCGACCCGAACTACGGGTCCGAGCACTCCGGCAACACCACCGGCGCCGACGCTCTCATCATCCTCGACGGCCCCAACTCCGAAGCGCTCGGCTTCAATGCCGGGCCGGGCGCGCAACGAGAAGGACGACACGCCAACACCAGCGTCGGCCGCTGGCTCCGCCTCTACCTACGCAACGTGTGCGGCTTCACCGCCGACGAACACGACAAAGCCACCTTCGGCAACCCCGCCCGCCCCGTACTCACCGAAGACCACGGCCACCTTCGGTCGATTGCCGACACGGTCAGCTGGCCATCGATCGCCGAACAACTCGGGCTTCCACTGGAGCGACGACGTCGTCTCCATGGCGCGCATGAACAGCGGACTCCTCATCGGCAGCGTCTTCGGGTCTACCCCCGAGGAGGTCATCCCCTACCTCGCCAACGGGCTCGCCCGGGTCTCGGCCTGGGACCTCACCCACGTCCACGGACTCGGCACCGACCAGTACCAGCCACTGCTCGTCCTCTCCCCTCTGCTCGCACGGACATTTGCGAACGCCGGCTGGGGACTCGCCGAGGTACGAGCCGCACTCTTCGAGCATGCACGTATCCCCGCCCGAGCGTTCGAGTGCTTCATCGGCGACTGGACCAACCTCACCGCCGGCCGGAAGAAACTCACCGACCTCGTGGCGGAAGGGACACTCCCAGCCGTCTTCGCAGAATCGGACGACCCCAGACCGGCTCGTGCCAATCGTGACCCGACCCGAACGTCTACTCGTCGCAGTCGCAGGCGACCCCAACCGCGCAAACGCCTACGCCTTCAGCAACGACGGACCACACGGATGGTGGACAACCAAACGCATCGACCACACACCCGCCAGCGACCTCGTCTGCAACATCGGAGGAGACTGCGCTCCACCGGCATAAGCAAACAGATTCAAGTGATCGAACATTTCTTCGAGTGTCGGAGGGGCGTCTCGCACCCTAACTCCACAGGCCGAGAGTGAATGGACTCCGCTCTCACTGGCTGCATAGCTGGCCAAATTCTCCCTGTTCAGAGCATCAATCCAGAGTTGCGAGGCACCCGCACGCCTTCGTTCGGTCTGGGAAACCCGGAGCGCCAGATCACAAGCTAGCTTGCCAAGACTGCGACGACAAGCTAACTTGTACAAGTGGACGTGCCGCTGATCGCAGCAAGCGCCAGAAAGCACGGCATCCCCGACGACGCCATGACCCACGCCTTCAACCATCCGATCCTGGTCGACGAACTCGATGACGGATTCACCATGTTCATCGGCGGCGACCAATCAGGGAAGCTCCTCGAGATAGGCGTCATCGACAGCCAAGACGGCCCGATCATCATCCACGCCATGCCAGCCCGCCCCAACTACCTGAGGTGACCACGATGCCCCGAACCGCACAAGAGATCTTCGATCAGGCCGACGAACTCGCCGCTCGATTCGAGAACTACCAACCCAAGCCAGGTGACGCACTCGACGCCACCGCGTTACGAGAACTCCGGGCAGCCTTCGCACATCGAGCCCAAGCAGAAAAGGCACTCGCCGACGCCGTCGACAACGCCCGCAACGCCGGTCATTCGTGGGCATCGATCGGGGCCATGGTCGGCACCTCCGGCGAGGCGGCTCGCCAACGGTACAGCCAGACAGCTCCAAGGATCTGACACCGACGCTCCAGACGTGTGCCGCCCTGGGTGTGCTCACCTGTTTTGGCCCCACTTGAGTAGGTAGTGCTCACGAGTTTTGGCCCCAGCGGGGCGCCTGTGGTGGGGTCCACGATTTCGGTTGGTGGGGGTGTTCGGCTGCGGTGTGCCGCCCGGAAAGTGGCGCGTGGGTGTTGACCTGGGCCGATGCCGCCATCCTCAATCTTCGTGTTTCGTATCCTCTACTGCTTCCTGACATCTCTGGCTCGTCTCGCCGTCCGTACCGGACGTTCGAAGGATCTCGAGATCCTCGTCCTCCGCCACGAGAACACCGTGCTACGTCGCAATGTTGCCAGGCCCGCAATCACCGAGGACGACCGAACCCTGCTCGGAGCGATCGCAGCAGCCCTTCCCAAGGCGATGCGACAGCACTGGATCGTCACACCAGAGACACTGCTCCGCTGGCACCGCAAACGCATCGCCCGACACTGGACACAGCCATCCACTCGCCGAACCGGACGGCCACCCACCCCCGTCGAGTTCCGCCAACTGATCGTGCGTCTCGCCCCAGACAACCCAACATGGGGACACCGCCGCATACACGGCGAACTCGCCAGACTTGGCCACAAGATCGCCAAGACCACCGTCTGGCAGATCCTCAAGACCAGACGGACATCGACCCCGTCCCCCAACCGATCCGACGTGACCTGGACCGAGTTCCTCCACTCCCAAGCCGCGGTCGCCTGCGACTTCTTCACCATCGACACCGCGTTCTTGCGCCGCTACTACGTCCTGTTCTTCATCAACGTCAACACCCGAGAGGTGATCTACGCCGGCATCACCGCCAACCCGACCGGCGCCTGGACCACACAAGCAGCCCGCAACCTGTTCATCAGCCACAGCGACCAGCTCGCCGACGCCAAGGCTCTGGTACGTGACCGCGGCAGCCAGTTCGTCGACAGCTTCGACGAGATCTTCCGCACCGAAGGCCTCAAGATCCTCAAGCACCCCGGTCCGCACACCGGTTGCCAACACGTTCGCCGAGCGATGGATCGGCACGCTCCGACGCGAGCTGCTCGACCGCACCATCATCTGGAACCAGCGACAGCTCGAACGCCTCGTCGTCGACTACATCGCGCACTACAACACCCACCGGCCCCACCGATCCCTCGACCAACGACCACCCACGACCGGCGACCCCGACCAGGCCGCACACAGCCCCAGAACCGCCGCTCCGAGTCGTGCGAACCAGCCGATGCGACGGTCTCATCAACGAATACAAGAACGCCGCCTGACCAGCCACGACAGCAATATCGGGCACCCACAAGGTCTCAGCAGGACCTGACGCGTGTACTAACGAGTGTGTCGGAGGGGGGATTACAACCCTTAACCCACGCCAACGCAGCCCTTGGCTCGAACTGCCCGCTGCAGCGTAGTAGAACACTGTTTAGGCAGGTCACAGCCTCACGGCCGAGGATTCGGCACCCACAGCTTCTGGCATGTGTGGCGAAGCTGGCTTTCGGCCCTGTCGATGTTGTCGGTGCGGGCGCATCATCAACACCGAGAGACTGGAGCGAGCATGAGCAACTACCGAGTCCACAGGTTCGATATCAAGATGACCAAGGACGAACAGAACCTGGAGCGATTCCTAAACAGCCTTGAGGGCGACGTTGTGTCCGTCGTGCCGAACGTCACCATGAAGGCCTTCTGGGTCCACGTCATCGACTTCCTCTTGGTTGTGGAGCGACTCCCAGAGAGCGCACAGGTCTCGCCGGACTAGCTGTACTCAGCAGTCAGGTTGACGGCGTCGGCGGCGGGTGCGTTCGATCCAGGTGATGATCGCGATGGGGATTTCGTCGCCCGATGGGACCTTCGCTCCTAGCACTATCGAAGCGACGCTGGAATCATACTGATGTGAAGCTCGTAGCTGCTCTTCTTGTGTTCGTTGCTCTCGCAGCTTGTGGCAGCGATGACGATTTGACCGTTCTCACCGATGCCGACTCCACCAATGAGATCCACCTTGAGGCCGGGGAACAATTCGAGGTACGTCTCGAATCGAACCCGACCACCGGCTACATGTGGGAGATAGCCGACGAGACCGGGGCGTACGCAGTCGAGCTTCGCACCCGTGAATTTGTCGAACCCGACTCCGATGTCGTCGGAGCGGCGGGCGAGGACGTGTTCGTCTTCGAGGCCGTCGGCGACGCTGAGGTACTTCGACTCGAATACATCAGGTCGTTCGACGACCCGGTAGTTCCCGAGCGCATCGTCGAATACATCATCCGCGTTGACGACGCCCCCTGGCCACCCGTAGATGTCGATCCACCATCCACCTCGAGCGCAACCGCTCCCATAGAGGTCGCGGAACTGCTCGCTGGCTCGGCGCCTACGGACGCCACGGTCGTCGGCTTCGTAGTGATCGACGATACCGGTAGTCGTCTATGCGAGACGTTGGCTGAGTCGTTCCCTCCCCAATGCGGCGGTGCAGCGGTCGCAATCGCCAACCCCGACACACTCGCTCTCAATCTCGAACAGGAGCAATCGGTACGCTGGACAAGCGAACGAGTACAACTCCCCGGCACTTATGACGGCACCCGATTCACCTTGACCGACTAACCCGCCGAACCGTGGCACCTCGCTCTGGCCTTGGCGCCTCCCCAGTCCGCCAACTGGCTGACCCCACGACGAGTAGTGCGTCTTACCGATCGACGCTGTCTCGTAGCCCTCTGCCTGGAGGGTGTGGGGGCCGAATATTTGGCCGTGAGCGCTGATCAGGGGAAACGCAGCCGAGGCTCACCGCCTGTGTTCCGCATTCTCTACCGCCTCATCGCCATGCGTGGCCGTCTCGCGGTCCGATCTGGTCGTTCTAAGGACCTCTAGATCATCGTGCTTGGCCACCAACTCACCGTCATGCGCCGCCAGGTCAAGCGACCCGTGAGCAACGACGACGACCGATCCCTGCTCGGCGGCATCGCCGCTGCGCTCCCCCGCCAACAGCGGACGTCGTTACGAGCGCCTTCGACCCGGCGTTCTGGGGCAGGTCTGTTCCAGGGAGATGGTCGCCGCTCGAGGAAGCCACCTTGCCTGACCTCGAGCTGTCGTTCCGTAGCGGTCGCCGCGTGGTTGGAGGTCCGGGCTGAACGGAAGAACCCTGGCCTTCGCGCCCCGCCAATCGGGGCATCAACCTGAATCACGTACGGCACCGCTCTGCTCGTGGTGCCGGCCCAGCGTGCTCCGGTGTAGGACGACTCAAGTGACGTAGGGGATGACGTCGGCACCCGTCGGGCCCACGACGACCGCTACCTCGTGACCGGCATCCTCCAGAATGCGGGCGACGAGTTCGTCGATGTCGATGTCGGGCATCGGCATGTCGTCCTCGCGCACCCACGTCTCGACGACCACTCCGGTCGCGGTTGCCAGCGCGTTGGCGAGTTCACCGTCGCGCGGAGTGATGAGGATCACATGCCGCTCGGATGGCAGCGGCGCAGGAGGCGGCGGCGGTGCTGGTGCAGGTGTGAGTTGCTCGGCGGTAGCCCGGTCCGAGCGGAACACGCCGAGGTGGTACCAGGCGACACCTGTGACGGTCGCGAGGAGTGCGAGCCCGACCCGGGCCGAGTCGAGTGTCTCGCCACCGAACGTGGCGTCGAGCAGATCGTCGATTCCGACGAACAGCACGAAGATCAGGCTGATCAGCGCAGTGAGGCCGCCGACACCGAACAGGACGACGAGATACAGCCGGCGGGTCAGCGAGCCGATCTCGGCGGTCGGGTCGGCTTCGAGGTGCTCGCGGATCCGCGACCAGAACGTCCACCACAACGGCAGGCCGATCACGCCGAGGATGACAGCCAGGATCAGGCGGTTCGCGACGTCGGACGGGTCCCCGGTGACCCGGGCGGCGATCGACTCGAACAGCGCAACGAGGGCGAGCGTGGCACCGACGATGGTCGCGCCGAGACCGGAAGCCGCCATCAGGTAGTCGTATGTTCTGAGCGGTTCGGACCGGTCGACGGAGCCTCCGGTTCGCAGAACGCTTCGGTGGTACTGCCAGGTGGCCATGCCAGCCACCAGGAACGAGGCGGCCACCGGGACCTGCTCGAAGTGTTCGCTGGGCAGGTCCATGTTCGGGTTGCCGAGGTACCAGACCGCGGTCCCGTAGGCGATCGTGGCGCCGGACGCGATGGAAGCGACGAGCCCGCCCAGCGTGCCGATCAGCAACACGTACACGTGCCAGAGAGACGTCCGCTCGGCCCGCAGGTAGCACCCCAGCCAATGCCATGCCCATACGACCGCGCCGACCCCGGTAGCGATGAGCCATGTCGCGAGTTCTGGCGACTCATGGCCGGCCGGCAGGCGCTCAACGACCGAGGCGTAGATCTCCTCGCCGACAACGTAGGCCACAGCAGCGAGACCGACCATCATCGTGACCAGGCCGGTCAAGCTCCCGACCGCCAGATGCAGATCGCCAGGGAGGCCATGGGCGGGCCGCAGCCAGAACCAGTGCATCGCCCACACCGTCGCCCACACAGTCACCGGGGCGATGCTCCGCCACTCGAAATCGTCGACGCCGAACACTCCCTCGAGGAAATTGTGGACCGTCACGGCCGACACGATCAGTGACGAGGCGAGCGCGGTGTTGAGATAGGCGGCCCACGCCAAGGAGGTGCGCTCACCGTCATCGTCGCGCAGGCGACCGCGCGCGAACCGCAAGAGGAACGCGTACGCGGGTCCCGCCACGAGCATGAACGCGAGTCCGAGGGCGAGTGACGTGCGCTCATCATCGGACCAGCTGGAGGTCAGGAGCGTGCGGCCGATCATGGTAGTGCCGACCGCTCCGAGAATCAGTGTGACGAGCATGAGTCCGTAGACGAAGACGCGGCGGACCGACGTGGCGCGATCGACTTCCGCCTCCTCACCTTCCTCGCGGCGGCGCCCCAGCAAGCGGACGATCGCCCACCCGACCACCCCGAAGAACGCCAGCTGCATCACCAGGCTCAGGATCTCGGCCAAAGCATCCATGACGCCTCCTCGGTCGAATGCCAAACGCTTCCAATTCAAGGTCGCGCCGCTAGCCGGGTACGTCCACGGTCTTTCGGCCCTTTCAACCCATCCCGTTCGCACCGCCACGATCCCTATCCGCTCGTCCGGCTGGAACCGAATCGCTCGGTGGCCTGATCACCGTTCGGAGCTCGTCCAACGTTGTGATCGCGTCCGCGAAGACCCCGAGGGTTGTGGCATCTGGAAGGCCTTGGGGAATACCTCGGGACGTCTTCTGCAGGGCGTCTGGGGACTACTGGGAAGACGTGCCTTGGAGGGCGGAGCTGATGGTTCGGACGTGCGAGAGGTCGGTGCCGCAGCATCCACCGAACATGTTCATGTGAGGGAACCTCGACTGCAGAGTGGCGTAGTGTCCGGCGAGTTCGTCGGGATCCCCTTCATCGAGGTGGTCCATCGTGCTCAGGATGCTGTGCTCTTCCTTGGAGGCGTTCGCGCGGAATCCGCGAACGTGTATGACCCACTCCTCGTCCGCAAGTGCTGGCCCGAAGTCGACCGGATGAGCGCAGTTGATCATGAAGTACGCCGCTGCAGAATCGGTCGACTCGTCGACCGTCTCGATCGCTTCCCGCAGGCTCTCGCCACCACCCAGACGTTGATTCCCCCACACGGTGAAGGAAATCGCCACCGGCAATCCCACTAAGGACGCCGCCCGGACGATGCCGATTGCCTCCTGGCTCGAACTGAGCGACAGTGCCGTCGCCATGTCGGCCTGGCCAGATTTGAACGTGTCGATCTGAGGCTGGTGATACTCCTGAGCACCGTCGGCGGTGAGGTTGTCGTTGCGCTCGTAAGCGTCGCCCTTGGGCCCGATGCACCCACTGATGATGACGTCGCGGCGGGCCATCCCGGCTTGCTCGGCGACGTCGCGGTACAGCTGTAAGGCCTGCAGGTTCGCTTCGGCGAGCGCACTCGAGGAATATCCGAGGAGCTCCCCCCAATCGCGGCTGGCTCGATAGGTCAAACTGTCGAAAATGAACGCTGTGCCGTGTTCGATCGCGAGGTCCGCGAAGGCCCGGTAATACGAGCGCACGTCCTCGGTCCCACGTGGATCCTGCAACAGGTGAAACGCGCTGAAGTTCCGCAGTTCGTGTCCACGTTTGTGGATCAACCAGGTTTCCGTGCCGCCATCGGTCAGGAAGAGACGATCCGTCTCGTGCGGCAGCGCCGGTCGCTCAGTGTCCATCCGTGAATCTCCAGTACAGCTAGCGCGGGCATACCACTGTGGCACACAGCGCGGAGCGGTAGAGGGTGACGGACAACGACGATGCCGCTGCCGTGGCGTGAACGGACAGCGGCATCCCCCGAAAGCCATGCGACGAGGCCGTCGCCTGCGACTTCTTCACCGTCGACACCGCCCTGCTCCGCCGCAACTACGTGCTGTTCTTCATCGACATTCCCACGTCAGACCGCTTGGCCAGGATCCGTGCCGATGATCACGCCCAAGTGCTACGCCTGCTGGTGAAACGCCACCGTGACATGGCCCAGCTCCGAGCCAAACAACTGGTCCGGCTCTCCGCATTATTGACCGAACTCCAACCGGGCGGAACTGGATCCAACATCACTCTGAACAGGGCAAAGGGCCTTCTCAACGAACTTGAAGTGAGTGACGAGGTGACCCGCCATCGAGTGATCACCGCCAACGAACTCATCCTCACGTGGTCGCAGTTCCTGCACTCCCAGACCGCGGTGGCCTGCGATTTCTTCACCGTCGACATCGTGCTCCGCCGCTACTACGTGCTGTTCTTCATCCACGTCCCCACCGTCGGCCGACGGGACGTTGTGCTCTGACCGAATCAACAGACCACTCATAGGCTCGGTTCATAGGAGGCACCAGAGAGATGCTTGACCATCGAGAGATCCAATCTCGTCGAACCTCGGCTGCGATGTTCAGCGTGGCAGCGGTCGTCTTCTTACTGACCGCCCTGCTCGGGAACACCAACGGTGACGCCGCGTTCTTCGTGCTGAGCATGGTGTTCGTCGTCCTGGCAGGCAACACGTGGAACTCCGCCAAACAAGACTGAGGTGACCGAGACCAGGGGCTGGCGAGCGACCACAACGAGCACCTAGCTCACCACGACCAGCTCAGGCAGAGCCACACCGCCAGCGATCAGCTCACTCAGACCCAAGCTCGAAAGACAGCGCAGCGGGCAGCGGGCAGTGAGAATCTGTATGGCTCCACATCACCAGGGACCGCACCAAGTACCTGAGGCCGCGTCGGGACGATGGTCCCTGGCGGTTTCAAGAGGACTGTGATGCACTCCTCGTGTGACTGTTCGGGAGGCGAGCGCTAGTTCCAAGGCGGTTGTCGGCGGCGTGGGAACCGCTATCCGGTTCTACGTGCTGGCGTTCACCATCAGCTGGGTGGTTTGGGGATCCGCCATCCTGTGGTCGAGCCTGGAGGATTGGGAGCCGCTCATAATCATCACTGGCGCCTATGGTCCACTGCTGGCCGCCCTGGTGCTCCCGAAGCTGACCCAAGGCACACCGTACCCATTTCGTCGCGTCGCCAGCCTCCGAGGGCGTATGCGATGGGTGCTCATCGGCAGTCTGTTCCTTCCGCTGCTGATCGCTGTTGCCCATGTGGTCCTCTACCGGGTGAGCGTCGACATCGTCACCCTCGCCAGCGATCCGCCGTGGTATTGGGCCGCATCGACAGCGCCGGTCAACATCTGGTTTCTGTTCTGGCTGGGTAGCGCCGTCGAGGAGTTCGGCTGGCAGGGTGTCGCTGTGCCCGCACTGACTGAGCGCATGCATCCACTCGTTGCGGCTGGGCTCCACGGCGTCGTCTGGGGAACCTGGCACCTCCCGCTGTTCTTCGTCGGTTCTTGGAAGGGAGGCGGACAGTCAGTCGCTGTGCTCTACGGAATAACCGTGGCCTTGAGCCCAATCATGGTGTGGCTGACCCGCAGCGCGGCTGGTGGCGTCATGCCAGCCGTCCTCTTTCATGCTGCCACCAACCACTACACAACGCTCTTCACAGAGACCGGCGACACCGCCCTCTTCAGCCCTTCGCTGACCCAGTCCTTCGACGCGATCAAACTCACCATCTACCTTGCCGTCGCTTCTATCATCGTCCTCGCAACAAAAGGGCAGCTCGGACCATCTCCACCCCGGGGAAACGCCACAAACCGTTGATGGTGTCGACAGGCTCGGTGGGTTCATTCGCGGCTGGCGGCGATCAATACGATTCCCACGATGAGCAGCGTGATCGGCGCCGCGACCGTCGCATCGGTCGCGACCATCATCACGGCTGCGACAACCACGAGGCTCAGCCCACCGAGGAAGCGAGGCTTCCGCCAGTGTTCAGGCATGGCAACAACCCTCCCTAGTCCAACGTCAATTGCGTGCCGTCGAACGTCCCGACCACTTGCACGCGATCGTTTGTCCAACGCACCGATTGTTCTTGCTCAAGTTCGACCTCGAGCGCTTCTGGATTAGCAATGGCGACGGACTCGCCCCCGCACTGCGGCGGAAATGACTCCATCAGCACCTCGCACAACCTTGCATCGTCGTCGTTCCACAAGACGTAACCAACCACCGTCGCCTCAACGGGCGCTTCACCACCAAGCAGCGCACCGACCTCGAGCGGCGCGGTCGCCGTCGAAGTCACCGGCGGCACAACATCATCGGGAGGCCAGGGTGCCTCATCGACACGAACGATGTACTCCACAATCCGCTCGGGCACGACCGGCTCATCGAACGGCCGGATGTATTCCAGACGAAGGACCTCAGCGCCGCCAATTGCTTCGAACAGGAACACGTCTACTCCAGACGCGCCCACCAACTCGGTCTCGGCCGGTTCGTGACTTCGAGAGCGAAGCTTCACCGATTTCAGACCGACCTCTTCGGCGATCTCCCATGAATACCCGGTGCTTGGATTGGACTCGAGTCGAACCTCAAACTGCTCACCCGCCTCGATCAGAATCTCGGAGCCACTCTCGGCCTCGCTGAACGCGATCAGACCGGCCGAATCGCTCGAGCAAGCGGACAGGACCAACGCAACACCAGAAACGACAATGGCGAACGACCTCATGCCCCTAAGCCTCGCTGAACCCTCGCCAACAAGACAGAGACAAACGTCCCGTGACCGCTTATTGCACGTCGCTGACGCCGATTTGGGACCTATGCCACTGGTCTGAAATTCGAGATGGGACCACGTTGTCGGTTACGAGGAATCGCGGGGTTCATGCCCGAAGGAGGTCGCTGTGAGTGCTGAAAAGACGTGTGAGGTCGTGAGGCGGCAGGACGTTGTACCTATCTGCCCACACTGCGACGCCGAGCTTCCCGTGATCTACTCGCAAAAGCCAGGGCGCGCCTCATTCGGGATGGGGAGGGGTTTCGTCTTCTTCTGCCCGGACTGCAGGAAGGTTCTGGGCTTCGGAACCCAGTGGTATCCATTCCCAGGATGATGAGTCTCGGGTTCCGGCTTCGGCGGGGAGCTGCTGACTAGGTCCGCTCAACAACGAGGAGGAAGTCGACCTTCCGCGACGCTCCGTAGATCTGAGCAAGCGTCGTCTTCCTCACATTGGGAATGATAGAAACAACCTCGCCGCCAAGCCCATTCAAGAACGCTTCCAACTTGGCGGAATCGGCCTCCATGTTGATATCAAACCGGTGCACCTTGTAACTCATGAAACTCCTCCTCCAGCCCGCTCATGATCGACTGAGCGGCAACCTTCCTCAGCTATCCAGCCTCCCGCGCAACTGAGGACCAGACCAGAGGCCAAGTTCCATGAGTTAGATGCTGCTCACCTGTATGACTAACTGTTGCGTTGATGGATCAGCTCGGTGACCGGCGAGGGTGTTGAGATGAGCCTGTGGGGCCGAATATTCGGTTCATGCCGGCCCGATTCAGTTGGTGAAGCCGCTCAGGGCCATAGCCAATTGCTGCGCCCCATCGAGCTGGGGCAGACGGGCCTCATACATCGACACTGTTCGGACCTCCTTCGGGCGAGACACCCAACCTCGGGGCCACTCGCCCGAGCCAACCAGGGCATCCACTCGCCATCGTCGCCCAGAACAGCCCAAGCACGACCCAAATCCACCCGATGATGACGGGAGTGGCACGGCTCACCGCCACCGAGTACCGCCTCGATATGTCGGTATGAAGCCCAGCGATCTTCACCCGCAATCCGATCATCACGCCGATGACCGAATGACAACAGCACTTTGAACCACAGACCAAATCATCCAGCGGCTGTCAGAGCACCACACAGGTCGACTCCTCTCGGGTCCCACTGCTCCCTAGATCCTCGACCACCACGCAGAAGCCACCCGCGGCCGAGGACCGGCCGAGACCCCGCACAACTTCGAATCACCAAATCCAACGGATGCGACGGACCCATCAACGAATACAGAAACACCGCCTGAGCAGCCACAACAGAGTTTCGGGCACCGACACCTCGCAGATGTATCCATCGGCCACAACACCTTCGGCGGCGGAATGCTGGCCGCGAACCCGTTCGAGGCAGCATGTTTCCACTACGCACAACACTTTCTTGCAACGAGCTTCCCGATAGTGAGCTAACTTGCGAACGATGCGGACCTGGTGAGGGCGATCGAGGCCTACAACGCCAAACACTCCTGACGCCCAACGCACCGACCACGGACTGCCCGCGACACACAAGTGGGCACCGAACCGTTGCGGGCAGAGATGACCTCGGACTCTTGTTGGCACCGACCCGCCACGGCCACGATGAAGCCAGAGTAGGAGGCGTGTCATGTGCACAACCGGTTACCGCACTGAAGAGAGCGGACTCGCTACCGACCCGGGAATGGGTCGCAGCTTCATGCAGAGCGCCAAGCGTTTCGGCTACCTCACGGCGGCCGCCGTCAACGCGGTCATGTTGTGGATCTCCCACCAGCTTCTCGACTGGGAGTGGCCCGGGTTCTTGACCCCAGAGTTCAACGATGTACTCCCGATCATCACCATCTCGTTCGTGGCCAGCATCGCTGCCAACGTCGTGTACACGTGGAACGACCGCTGGCCGATGAAGCCACTCGGCGAGCTTGCCACCACGATCATCGGACTGATGGCGGCGCTCCGCATCTGGCAAGTGTTCCCCGTCGAGTTCACCGGTACCGACTGGTCGTGGCTGATCCGTGTGGTTCTGATCGTGGCGATGGTGGGCTCGGCGGTGGGAATCCTCGCTCAACTCGTGAACCTTGCCAAGGGAGCCGAGCAGCGTTGAATGACCGGGCCCCTCGAGCCGGCTTGGGGCCGCTACTGAAGAGTTTGGCGGATGGTCTACAAGAGCTTGTGGGGCTCGGAAATGTGCGCGTGGGCGTTGACCAGGGCCGATGCCCCCATGCTGGAGCCCCGTGTCTCGCATCCTCTACCGATTCCTCAGTTCCTTGGCCCGCCTCGCTGTTCGTTCTGGACGCTCGAAGGATCTCGAGATCATCGTGCTCCGCCACCAACTGAGCGTCCTTCACCGCCAGGTCGACCGTCCACCCGTCACCGACGACGACCGGACCCTGATCGGCGCGATCGCCGCGGCACTCCCCCGCCGACTCCGGCACGGCTGGATCGTCACACCCGACACCCTGTTGCGCTGGCACCGAAAGCGAATCGCTAAACACTGGACCCATGAGCCACGAAGCCGTCGGGGCCGACCACCAACCGAGGCTCAGCTGCGACGGCTCATCGTGCATCTAGCGAACGAAAACCCCACGTGGGGACACCGCCGAATCCACGGCGAACTGGTGGGCCTCGGCCACAAGATCGCATCCTCGACGGTGTGGCAGATCCTGCGCGACAACAACATCGACCCCGCTCCAAGACGCTGCGAGATCTCCTGGACCGAGTTCCTTCACTCCCAAGCAGCAGTCGCATGCGACTTCTTCACCGTCGACACCGCGTTCTTGCGCCGCTACTACGTCCTGTTCTTCATCAACGTGCGCACCCGCGAGGTGATCTTCGCCGGCCTCACTCCGAACCCGACCGGCACGTGGACCACCCAGGCTGCCCGCAATCTGTTCCTCCGCCACGCCGACCCCCTCAAAGGTGCTCGGGCTCTGGTTCGTGACCGTGGCAGCCAGTTCATCGACAGCTTCGATGAGATCTTCGGAACCGAAGGACTCAAGATCCTCCGCACCCCGGTGCGGACTCCCGTAGCCAACGCCTTCGCTGAAAGATGGATCGGATCAATCCGACGAGAACTCCTCGACCGCACCATCATCTGGAACCAACACCAACTCGAACGCCTCATCAGCGACTACATCGACCACTACAACAGTCATCGACCTCACCGGTCGCTCAAACAGCGGCCACCCCAGGCTGCGGGCGACCCACCACCGGCATCACCGACGAGCACCACGGTGCTCAGATCGACCCGATGCGACGGCCTCATCAACGAATACGAAGTGGCCGCCTGACCAGCGACGACGGAGTTTCCGAGCCCCACACGGCGACGTGGCATTCGCTGGGCCGATGCTCTCCCAACTGACATCGCTACTCCCACACCTCAGATCAGTCATTCTCGGAGGCAAGGCGGCCCAGACCGCATGGAAGAGCCACGGGCCCGCCAACGCTCAAGTGCAAACCTTCGAGTGCCCCCACCCGTCGGTCACCAACGTCAACACCCGCCCCTGGGTCTGGAACGAAGTCGTCGCAGCTTGGCGCGCAGCCGAAGAGTGGAGCAATAACTCAACTGCCCAGTAGCGCCCCGAGCGACCAGCACGAACCCGAGCCCTACCCGATCCGCTCGACTGAGCCCGCCGCTCAGCAGCCAAGCGAGGCTGCCTGCGACCATCTCCCGCGACTCGGGAAAACGTGGAGACACAACGGCAGGTCCCGCAAGGACCTGACTGTTGGGGCCCCACCTCCCGGTGGGCTCGGGAGGAGCGGGAGGTGACTGGCCCAAGCGAAGCCAGCCTGGGCCAGGCTGCAAGGAGGGCAATCCGGGACGAAGTCTCGGGGCGCCAGCACCAACCTGGTGAGGTTCACAAGCCGAGCGAGCACCTCCCGGTCGAGCAGGTCCGGCAAGAGTTGGTGCCCTCAGGTGTCCCTGGTCAGGGCATGGCACCCAGGTCAGAACCACCAAAGCGCAAACCGCTCAGCATTGTCGTCGACACCACCCGCGGATCGGTCCCGGATACGGTCCCGGTTCTCACCCCTGGCTTGGCCCGCGCCCTGGCTCGAGTCATCCACCAGGCCGCCGCCTCCGCAACCTCCCACGGCAGCTGTCAGGGCAGTGATCTATCGTCCAAGGCATCGTGAAACGTTTCGCTTTCTATGGACGGGTCAGCACCGAAGACCAACAAGATCCCACTTCATCGCTGAACTGGCAGCTCGCACGCTCCAGACAGCTGATCGAACCCTCCGACGGCGAGATCGTCGATGAGTTCTTCGACATTGGCCAATCCCGCTCACTTCCCTGGAAGCGTCGCCCCGAGGCGTCAAGGCTGCTCGAATCGCTCGCTGATCCATCGCGTGGCTACGACGGCGTTGTTATCGGCGAGCCGCAGCGAGCGTTCTACGGCAACCAGTTCGGACTCACCTTCCCAGTCTTCGTCCACTACGGCGTCGCCCTCTGGGTACCCGAAGTCGGCGGCGCTATCGATCCGGGTAGCGATGCCCACGATCTCGTCATGTCGCTCTACGGAGGCATGAGCAAGGGCGAACGAAACCGAATCAAAACCAGAGTCCGAGCGGCGATGGCTTCACAAGCAGCCATCGAAGGGCGCTTCCTTGGAGGGCGGCCACCGTACGGCTACCGTCTCGCCGACGCCGGCCCCCACCCGAATCCCGGCAAAGCCGCCATCGGGCAACGACTCCACGTTCTCGAACCAGACCCCGAGACTGCTCCGAACGTCGTGCGTATCTTCACCGAGTTCATCTCAGGCGCGGGCTTGTATTCGATCGCCGAGGGGCTGACCCGAGATGCGATCCTCTCGCCATCGGGCCATGATGCCGCGCGCGGAACCGCCATCGAGTGAGCAGCAAAGGGGTCTGGAGCAAGATCGCCGTGCGAGCCATCCTGCAGAACCCCCGCTACACCGGCTACCAGGTCTGGAACCGTCAACAACGCCACGAGGAACTGCTCGACGTCGACGACGTCTCACTCGGACACCAGTCCAAGATGCGATGGAACGATCGCATCGACTGGATCTGGTCAGAGAACCCCACACACGACGCCATCATCAGCCTCGACGAGTTCACCGCCGCCGAAGCAGTCTTCACCGGCGCCAAACGAGCCAAGGTCCGCCGCGAACGAACCAAACACACCTACCTGCTCAGCGGACACGTCTACTGCGCCGAATGCGGCCGCCGGATGCAAGGCTCGTGGAACCACAAGCGGGCGTACTACCGATGCAAGTTCCCCGCCGAGTACGCCGTCGCAAAAGACAAGCACCCCAAGACCATCTACGTGCGAGAAGACTCCCTGACGCCGGCCATCGACCAATGGCTCGCCCAACTCTTCGATGACGACCACATCGACGACACCTGCTCCGCCCTCGAAGCCGCAACCGGCCCCGACATCGCCGAGCAGAACCGGCTCGCCACAGCACGCAAGAAGCTCAAGGAATGCGACGACAAGCTCGCCAAGTATCGCCAAGCGCTCGAAGCCGGCACCGACCCCGCCATCGTCGGACAGTGGATCGACGAAGTGAAGCTCGCTCGCAAGGCAGCCGAGATCGCGCTGCGGCCCAAAGGCACGGATGGTCGCCTCACTTCAACAGAGATCAAGGACCTCGTCCGCCAGCTCAAGGGCATCGTCGCCATCCTGGACAACGCCGACCCCGAAGATCGCAAAGCCGTCTACAGCGAACTGAACCTCGCAGTCGTCTACCACGACGACGGACGCATTCAGGTCAGAGCAGGACCTGACGCGTGTACTAACGAGTGTGTCGGAGGGGGGACTTGAACCCCCACGTCCCTAAGGACACCAGCCCCTCAAGCTGGCGCGTCTGCCAATTCCGCCACTCCGACAAGAGGGCTAGGAGATCATAGCGGCGATCCCCAAACTGGACACCCGATTTCGATGCTCATATTGCGTGGCACCACTGCAGATTGCTGTTCTGCCGGGCTGCGACTACGCGTCGGGTGGTGGCACGACGATATTTGGGTGGGCTTAGGTATCGAAGACGAAGGCAAGCGCCAGGGTCAAGAACCCGAAGATCAACGAGAACAGGACTGTCAAGCGATCGAGGTTTCGTTCAACGCTGGTCGATCCGGCCGCCGCGGTACCGAGACCACCGCCGAACATATCGGACAAGCCGCCACCGCGTCCGCTGTGGAGCAGAACCAAGGTCAGCAGTGTGCCTCCGACTATCACATACAGGATTCCCAAGGCCCATTCCATGACGGTCAGCGTACTCACTTCGCGATCAATTCGGGTGGAGGGCCGATACGTACGAAACTGCGTATGGACTCCACGACGGGCGCGTTCTTGGGTAGGGAATCCTCGGCAGTTGGTGCGGTGAGTACGCTTTTTCAGCGAGATGGGGCGGAGGCTCGGGCAGCTTCGATTTTGGCGGTGGTCAGCCTCGGCATGGCGTAAACGGCAAGCACTAGATTCATCGCCGCCGCCACGAAGAAAGGCGCCCGCAGCGCCAGTTCCCTCGAACCGGCACTGTCGACGATCGCAACCACAGCACCACCGATCAGCGAACCGATCGGCATCATGCCCCACGCAAAGAATCGGTACACACTGTTGACCCGCCCGAGCAGATGGTCCGGGATGATCGTCTGCCGCAGACTCACGGTGATCACGTTCCACAACACCGCCACAAACATGAAGATCGCCGACATCACCCACGCCACGGGCCAGAACGAGGTGAACCCGGTGATAGCTGTGGTGACGGCCCCTCCGATCAGCGTCAGCGCCAGCGAGTTGCCGGGTCCGATCCGGTTCGACACCACTGATGCAGTCCAGCCGCCGAGCACTCCGCCGATCGCCCCACCGGTCATGAGAATCGCAAACTCGGTTGGACCGGTGTTCAGGACCTCCTGGGCGAACAGAACCATGATCGCCAGTCCGATCGAAGCGATCATGTTCATCAACCCGAGAATGATCGCCAGGGGCCGCAAGAAGTCGTGTCCCCATAACCAGCCGAAACCCTCCTTCAGGTCGGCTTTCCAGCCTGCCGACCGAGGACGTTCACCAACGGCGCGTCTGAGAGAAGGAAGGGTGGCGATGAGAGCTGCCGACACAAGGAAGGTTCCGGCATCGATGAAGAACGGAACCGAGAACGCGAGCACCAGCAGGAGCGCACCCAGGGGTGGACCGACGAAAGTGTTGGCGATTTGTTCGGCGCTCCACATCCGCCCGTTGGCCCTTTCCAAATTGGGCTGGTCCACGAGCCTGGGGAGGATGGTTTGGTTCGTGTTGTCATAGAGCACCTCGGCGGTGCCCAGGAGAAGCGTGGCGAGCAGGATCAGCCCGTAGAGCAGGCCGTCGGTTGATCCGACGGAGCTGTCAACCTCGTCAGGCCCGGGGAGCGAGGACTGCCGACTCAGCACGAAAAGGGCAACGAGTGCGGTTAACGCTCCGCGGGCGATGTTCGCCTGCATCATCAAGTTGCGGCGATCTACTCGGTCGGCCACGACCCCCGCCGGGAGACTCACCACGAGCCACGGCAGTCGCTGCACCACGGCCACCATGGCAATGAGTAGCGGGTTCCGGGTGACAGCGGTTGCGAGCCATGGGTAGGCGATAGTCCCAATTCCGTCGCCCACGTTGCTGATGACCGACGCGGTAAAGAGCTTCCAATACGAACGACCAAGTGGTGTGCGGGGATGAGGCGCCTGCGGTCCGGTTTCGCTGGCCGTGGCCGTCACCGACTCAGTATTGCATCCTCCAGGCGCACCGAACCGTCCAGATTCAGCTGCACCTCGGAGACTTGATCGGAGAGAACCCTGGCTCCGATGTGAGCGAACACTGGAATGATCGGCATGTCCTTATTCAGTCGAGCGGTCATCAGCGACACCAAGGCAGCGCCGTCCTCAGAATACGGATCGTCGATCTCCATCAGCCGACTCGAAATCGTATCGATGGTAAAGCTTCGATACCCCAACGTCGAGTTGTCCTCCCCGACGAACAGAGGTTCGAGGAATGACATTGCGTGTGCGAAGTCGACGCTCCACCCCAAGCGGTACGGTCCGGTGTGTGCCCCGGACTCAATCGCTTCGAAATAGGGAACCGTCCCGTCGGGTTTGAACCGGACCTCGATCCCGAACACCTCGGCCCACTGAGCTCCCACGGCCTGAACCCATTCCTCGTGGTTGCGATCGGTATTGAACGCCAATTCAATCGCATCGTCGTCGAAACCCCCAGCATCCTCGATCAGTTGCCGAGCAAGGTCGGGATCGTAGACACAAGACGTGCAGTCGCCAGGAGTTGACCCCAGGCTGCCTGAAGGGGCGAATCCGACTGCAGGTTTCTTGCCGTTGGCGAAGACCTGTTCCACCAGGGCTTCGCGATCGATAGCAAGACTGAGCGCCCGTCGAACCTCGGGGTTATCAAAGGGAGCATGATCCATCGGGAAGGCCAGATAGTTGTATGCGCCAACTGAGCGATCGATTATCCGATCCCTGGAAGATGCAGCCCGGAGTGCCTCGAACTGATCGACCGGAACGTGAGAGACATCGAGAGTTCGGTCAACGAACATCGACTCGACCGAATCGAAGAATTCAAATCGAATAGCGAAGGCAGCGCTTCCAACCGGGTTCAGCGAAACCGGGGAAGCCCCATCCCACGGCTCAGAGATTGTGAAGGGCCCGTTCCCAATCGGTTGCAATGCAGCCATTTCGCCATCGCTGAGCGCAGCCTCGGAGCGAGGTGCAAAAGCCATGTGAGCAAGCATCGAAGGAAGCAGGGCGTTCGGCTCGGTCAACCTGATGGTGAGGGTCAATGCGTCGCTCACTTCAAGACCCGAGATCGTGTCGGCGTCTCCCCGAGCCATGTCCTCGAACCCTTCGATTCGGGCATCAACGCCGAGGTATGCGTTTGGACAACCGTTGTCGGGGTTGGCCAGGAACATCATCGCGGCGACGAACGAACCAGCCGTAACCGGTTCGCCATTGTGGAACCGTCCCTGAGGGTCCAGGTCGAATGTCCATTCGCGGTTGTCGTCGGTTTTCCAGCCAAGAGCAGCGCCGGCAACCGGGTGCGATAGCCGGTCGAGGCCGACCAGCGGTCTGAACACCAAGGATGCGATCTCTGCTTCGGTCTCGGTCTTCACGAACGCCGGATCGAGTGACGATGTCTCCAGGCCTCCCACGCGAAGTACGGGTAGATCACCAACGGTGTCCTGGGCGGTTCCGAGCACGGTGGTAACCGTGGCCTCTTCGCGTGTCATGGTGACGTCGGCTCCAGCAGTCTCGGCGGGTAGGGCTCCGCAGGCCGAGAGAAGCATTCCACCAAGGAAGCCGGCGAATGCGAGTCCGCCGCTGCGGAATACGGTCTTCAACACGGGCGCGAACCTAACGATTTACAACCGGTTTGGTGAGGTGGTATTTACCCAGCTGGGAACGTCCGCTCAAGGGGCGGTGGGCAGTTGTCTGAAGCGGCCCCCTGATATCGCCACCCTGTGAAGAAAACGGTCACGGAGGGAGAACCCGGCCGCGTCCAGATCAGTTCCTCCCGGTGCTACTGAAGACGGAACTGGACGATACGGGCAAAGTCCTCAGCATTCAGAGCGGCTCCACCAACCAGAGCCCCATCGATGTCGGGTTGGGTGAGAAGCTCGTTCGCATTGGCTGGTTTCACCGACCCGCCGTACTGAACTCGGACGGCGTTCGCAGCATCATCACCGTAAATACCGCGGACCCCGGCACGCACGTGGGAACACATTGCTTGGGCGTCGTCGGCCGAGGCTGTCCGCCCAGTGCCGATGGCCCAGATTGGTTCATAGGCGATCGCCAGACCGCCAACCTGCTCCGCGGTGAGGCCGGTGAGCGCCGCTTGTACCTGGGCTCCAACTTTGGTTTCCGCGTCTGCCGGCATCGCGTTCTTCCAGGGTCTCACCACAGCACACGATGGGCAACATTTCCGCAGCCAGGATTGCCTTCACCTTGGCGTTGACCATCTCATCGGTTTCGCCGAAGATCTCTCTTCGTTCACTGTGACCAACTATTACGTACTTCACGTTCAGCTTGGCGAGCATCGACGGTGCGACCTCACCGGTGAAGGCGCCCTTCTCCTCGAAATGGCAATGCTGGGCACCGAGAATGAATGGAAGCTTGTCCGAGTCGAGCACGGTCTGCACGGTACGAATATCGGTGAACGGTGGATGAATCGACACGTCGACCACCTCGATATCGTCCCCGGTGACCTTATAGCTGAGCTCCTGGACCAGCTTCATCGCCTCAAAGTGATTGAGGTGCATCTTCCAGTTTCCGCTGATCAAAGGACGGCGTTGTGACATATCAAGAGCCTAGCTAGGACTCCGAGCGGGTCGTCCTATTCTGAGGATCGATATTCCCTCGAGGCGGACATTCCGACTCGGATTTGGGTCGAGCAACGCCACCCAAGACTAGGAACGCAACGCAGCAAGGCCCGGAAGATCGCCTTGTTCAATGAGTTCGAGCGATGCCCCGCCACCGGTAGAGACATGATCCATGTCCATGTCTACACCGAACTGCTTGGCTGCCGCTGCAGAATCGCCACCGCCCACAACTGTGAACGCGCCAGCTTGGGCCATCGCAGCGGCGATTGTTCGCGTACCGGCTTCAAAGCGGGGATCTTCGAACACGCCCATAGGGCCGTTCCACAAGACTGTTCCCGCTTCGTTGATCACATCCACGAAGGCGGCCGCGGTTCCTGGCCCGATGTCGACACCCATCGCACCCTCGGGTATGTCGGCACCCATCTGGCGGACCTCTCCCCCAGCCTCGGGATCAAACAACTTGCCACCAACCAGCGCTGTCACGTCGTGGGGCACGTGGATCGACGCGCCACTGTCGAGCAACTCTCGACAGGTGTCGATCATGTCCTCCTCGAGGAGAGAATCGCCGACCGTGTGGCCCTGGGCAGCGAGGAATGTGAATGCCATTCCACCACCGATGATCAGCTGATCAACGACCCCCAGCAAGGCTTCGATGACGCTGAGTTTGTCGCTTACCTTGGCGCCACCCATAATCGCAACAAAGGGCCGGCGCGGATGATTTCGGATCCCCAAAAGAACCTCGACCTCCTTGGCCATGAGCCTGCCCATCGCTCCAGGGAGGGTCTTGGGAGGACCGACTATGCTGGCATGTTCGCGGTGGGACGCACCAAAGGCGTCGTTCACGTAGAAGTCTTGACCGGCGACAAGTTCCGTTACAAAGTCTGGATCGTTGCTTGTCTCACCCGGGTTGAATCGAAGGTTCTCCAGAAGCTTCACACTAGGCGCCAGCGAGGCAAGGTGAGCCCGAACAGGCTCCATGGAGAACTCCGGATCGGGTTTCCCTTTGGGCCGACCCAGATGAGAGCACGCCGTGACGTTCGCCCCCCGATCAACCAACCATTTGAGAGTAGGCAAGGCCGCTCGGATCCGAAGGTCATCGGTGATTACTCCGTCTCTCACCGGCACATTGAAATCAACTCTGACGAGAACGTTCTTGCCGCTCACGTCACCGAGATCTTCTAACTCAGGTACCCCATTGATCATCTGATTTCTTTCCTTCTATAAGTCTCAGTTCACTGAGCGACCCAGGGCTGTTGTTCACGGTCTTAGGTCAACTCACGAATAAGGTGCTGTCCGTCCGGGGGCCTGTGCGAGGGCACTCTCCAGCCTAAGGCCTCTAGAGTTCCTCAGATTTGTTCGCGACAACTCACCGCCACGGAGGCTCGGCCACGGAAGGTCGACGAGCCACGCGGCCGGTGCGCGTCGAGTTCGGGAGGGACCACGAAGCGAGCGCCAGCGAGTGAGAACGTGGACCCGGAGGAACGAGAAAAGACAACCGAGCCTCCGTGGCAACGGGCACGCTGCAGGCGGATTACTGATTGGCGGCGCCAACGATCTTGGCCATGTCGACCAGACGGTTGGAGTAGCCCCATTCGTTGTCGTACCAACCGGCTACCTTCACCAGCGTTCCGATGGTTGTGGTCAAACCAGCATCGATTGTGCACGAAGCCGCCGACGTGACGATGTCGCTGGACACGATCGGAGCTTCGGTGTAGTCGAGCACATGAGCGAACGGTCCCTCCGACGCAGCTTTGGCGTAGGCGGCGTTGATTTCCTCAGCCGAGACCTCACGGGACAGGACGGCGGTGAAGTCGGTGATGGAACCGGTGGGAACCGGAACCCGCATGGCGATGCCATCGAGTTTGCCCTTCATGCTCTGCATCACTAGCCCGGTGGCGCGGGCGGCGCCGGTGGAAGTGGGGATGATATTGACGGCGGCGGCGCGGGCTCGCCGAAGATCCGAGTGCGGGGTATCCACTGTCGGCTGATCGCCGGTGTAGGCGTGGATGGTCGTCATCAAACCGTGCTCGAGCCCGAAGTTGTCGTCTAGAACCTTGACCATCGGAACGAAACAGTTGGTGGTGCAGGACGCATTGGAGATCACCTTGTCGGTCTCGGGATCGAAGTCCTCGTGGTTTGCGCCGTAGACAAAAGTCTTGTCAGCTCCCGAACACGGTGCCGAAACGATCACGAAGGGCGCTCCACCATCAAGATGAAGCCCAGCCTTTTCGCGGGAGTTGAACGCTCCAGTGGATTCGATCACTACGTCAACTCCGAGGTCACCCCACGGCAGGTCGGCGGGGTTGCGCTCACTCAGGACCTTCAACACGTCGCCGTCGACAGAGATCCCGCCATCAACCGCAGTGATCTCGTGCGGGAGGACTCCGAGCACGCTGTCGTACTTCAAGAGGTGCGCCATTGTCTTCACATCGCCCAGGTCGTTGACCGCAACAAAATCGAAGTCGGCTCCCTGCTTCTTAGCGGCGCGGAAGAAGTTGCGTCCGATCCGCCCAAATCCATTGATCCCTACTCGAATAGTCATGGCGCAGACGATAGCGGCGCAGCCGAGCGGACCCCTAGGGCTGGAAGTCCTATTCGGTCAAAGTTCACCCTTATCAGCCCGGAAGCTACCAATTACCGGATACTGGACAGCACAGCCGCCAGGGAGAGGGGATCGTGCGACCAGCCATCGGTAGCCCGCAGCGGCGCTGCTAGGACTTTGAAGTCCCCGATTGGAAGTTCGTGGGTTTGGTCGACCACCACGACATCGGGCCAGATTCCATGGTCTGCAAGCGCTTGGACATGTTCGTTCAGGCCAAAGCCCCTCGCCTCAGCTCTGTCGTTCGCAACGTTGGCGACGTAGATCGTCGTGCCTTCGGTTGCCGCCAACGCCTCGTTGATTCCTGGCACAACCGCTGTGGCCAGCACCGACGTGAACAGCGATCCCGGGCCGATCACGATCTGATCGGCATTCAACACTGCATCCACAGCGTCGGGGTTTGCAGATATTGACGGATCGGTGAGGCGAAGGTTGCGAATCCCGATGGCACGCTCGATGGTCACCTGACCAGTGATCGTTCCCTCATCGGTTTCGGCCATCAACGTCACTTCGCAAACGGTTGCCGGATGTAGTCGACCCTGGGCGTCGACAAGCCGTTCCATTTCGCCGATCGCGGCGGTGAAATCACCCGAAGCATCAGCCAGCCCGGCGATGACCAGATTGCCCACTGCGTGCCCTTGGAGCGGACCGGACTCAAAACGATGTTCAAGTGATCGGGCCAGCATCGAACGGTTGCCGCTGAGAGCGGTCAGGCAGCGGCGGATGTCACCGGGTGCTGGTAACCCCAGCTCGCGCCGAAGTCGGCCCGAGGAACCACCGTCATCGGCAACCGATACGATTCCGTCCACCTTTTGGGCATAGGTCCGTATGGCTGCAAGGGCGCTTGCGAGACCATGGCCGCCTCCGAGGGCGACAACTCGGCGGGGCTCGACCATGGTTAGCGCTCGATGTCCCTATGGCGAATGCCCGGTTCCCAGCCATCTGCCGACAAACGCTTGGCGATCTCCTCGGCCACAGCCACCGAACGATGCCGTCCGCCGGTGCATCCGAAGGCAATGCCGAGGTACGACCGTCCCTCGTTCGCATACGCCGGCAGCACATCGTCGAGAAGAGCGCTGAGGTGCTGGAGGAAGCGCTGCGTGACCTCTCGCTCGAGCACGAATTCAGAAACCGCAGCATCCCGGCCGCTGAAGTCCCGTAGCTGGGGTTCCCAGTGCGGGTTCGGGAGGAAGCGACAGTCCAACACAAGATCAACATCGGTCGGAATCCCATGTTTGTAACCGAACGAGGAAACCGTGATCTGCATCCCATGATCACTGGCTGAGGAAGAAAAAACCGACGTCAGTCGCTCCCGTAGCTGGTGTGGGTTCATCTCCGACGTGTCCAACACAAAATCGGCGGCCGCCCTCGCGCCCAAGTAGAGCGCCCGTTCCTTCTCGATGGCGTCGATCAAGGACCCTGTGCTGTAGGGGTGTCGACGTTTCGTGCTCTCATAGCGCTGCACCAAAGTCTGGGTTGACGCCTCGAGAAAAAACACCGTCACCGAATCGACCCGATCACGTAGTTCCTCGATTTCGAACTCCAATGCGTCGTCGTAGCCCTGCATCACCAGGGCGACCCGCTCAAATCTGTCGACATTCGATCCGGCCAATTCAGCCACTTTGGAAACGAGCGGCACGGGGAGATTATCGATCACAAACCAGCCAATATCCTCGAGAGTTCCTGCGGCTGTGGATCGCCCAGCACCGGACATGCCGGTCACCACCACGACGTTGCTCAACTACATGCCTCCACTCGCATCGTCGACGCCGAGGCGCCTCCTCGGGCGATCGTCTCACACAAAGCTAGCTCCGCCGAAGATCTAGCGCTTATCGAGCTCCAGTACGAGCAGGCGGGGGATGGACGCAGCGGCGTCATATTGTGGCGAGAGGCTGAGGAAGCCAGGCGGTGGTGACGGTTCGTCCATTCGCACCAAAGTCAGACCAGCGTCGGTGAGCGCATTGAGATAACGAGACAGAGGACGATGGATGAACTTGACGAACATGTCCTTGCCGACCTCCTCCATGGTCACGGCTTCGGTGAGATACTCCCCCAACCGCCAGTACTGTTCGGGCGGATCCAGAACTTGGTCGTCGATCCATCCACTATTTGGTGTCTGGAGCAACGGATGGTTGAGGAGAAACAAGAAGTGTCCGCCGGGTCGTAACACCCGAGCCACCTCGGCAATCGCCTCATCCACATCATCGATGTGTTCGAACACCAGGCACGCCACCACAGCATCCAGCGATGCATCGGCGATTGGTAGCGAGCGAGCGGCTCCCACCCCATAGGCCGCTCCCCCTGCACGCATCACCGCAACGGCGATCTGCGCTTGGAACGGATCGATTCCCACCACCTCGATCCCAGAACCTTGAAGCACGCGGGCGATCTGACCCTCGCCGGTCCCGAGGTCTAGCACTCGACCGGCGCCAGCGAGACGTTTTACAACGAGCGGAATGATCTGCTCTTCGTATTCGGGATCAACCCCGTCGGTGAACTCCGCCACCCACCAATGAGAGTGATCGTTCCAATTCTGTTGAACAGTCGGTTCGGTCATGCCCGCACCTTCTCGTACACGGCCTCGGCGACAGCGTCTGGAAGCCAGGTGAGCGATTGAAGCGATTCGAGGCTGGCTTGCCTTACCTTCTTGACGCTGCCGATTTCCTTTACCAGTCGTTTCTGTCGAACCGGCCCCAGACCGGGGACGCCATCGAGCACTGATGTGGTCATGCGTTTGTCTCGCAACTGACGGTGATAGGTGACCGCGAACCGATGGCTCTCGTCGCGGATGCGCTGCATGAGGTAAAGCGCTTCGGACTGGCGTGGCAGCCTCACGGGTTCGGAGGCGAACGGCAAATAGATCTCTTCGAATTGTTTGGCTAACGATACACATGGAATGTCCTCGAACAGATCGAGCTCTTCGAGCACCTTGACCGCTCGACTCAGTTGGCCCTTCCCGCCGTCAACCACAAGCAGCTGTGGGGGGTATTGAAACTTTCCACGTTCGGCGACCGGCTTGCCCCGATCGACCTTGTAGGCGGTCAGACGACGCCGCAGCACTTCCTCCATCGCTGCGAAGTCATCATTCTGATCCACGGTCTTGATCTTGAATCGTCGATACTGATTCTTGGCCGGGAGACCATCCTCCACCACGACCATCGAGCCCACATAGTCGGTCCCCTGTGTGTGGCTCATGTCGTAGCATTCGATCCGCAGGGGTGCCACGGGCAGGTCGAGGTACTGCTGAAGTTCATTGAGCGCCCACGCTCTGGCGTTGTGATCTGTCGCCCGCTTCATGCGATGCCGGGTGAACTCTTCTTCGGCATTCTTGGTGACCATCGCAAGGAGATCTACCTTGTCGCCCCGCCTGGGCTGTCGGATCTCCACGTTGGAACCCCGAAGAACTGACAACCACTCGGTGTACAAATCGGGCTCTGTCCCAGTGTTGGGTAGCAGTACGACTTTGGGCATGCCCTGGATCGGCTCCTCGTCGTACAGGCTCTCCAAAACTTTGTCCACAACCTCCCGATCATCCAGGGGCTCGACTTTGTCGATAACGAAACTTCGGCGACCGGTTACTCGACCCCGGCGAACATAGAAGACGAAGATGCACGCCTCGAGATCGTCCTCTGCAATACCGACGACGTCGAGATCCTCGGTTCGGTCGGCCACCATCTGGTTCTTCTCGATGGTCCGGCGAACGGCTCCCATTCGATCCCGGAGTCGTGCTGCCTGTTCGAACTCCAACTCCGCAGCAGCCGAATTCATCTGGGTTTCGAGTCGGTTCAGAACCGGATCGGTGTCACCCTCCAAAAACTCCACGAGGTCCGAAACCATCCGCTCGTAGTCCTCTTTGGTCACCTCGCCCACACACGGCCCCGAGCATTTCTCGATGTGGTACAGCAGGCATGGTTTACCCAGCTTGGAGTGGCGGTTGAGTTTGTTGTCCGAACACGAACGGACCGGGAACACTCGAAGAAGAGAGTCGAGTGTGTCGCGGATCGCCCACGCGTGGGCGTACGGTCCGAAGTAACGCGTGCCCTTGCGTTTCTTGCCTCGCATGACGCGTGGACGTGGCCACTGATCACCGACGGTCACAGCGAGATAGGGGTAGCTCTTGTCATCGATAAGACGAATGTTGAACCGGGGCCGGTGCTCTTTGATCAAGTTGTATTCGAGCATCAGCGCTTCGACATCGGTATCGACCTGAATCCACTCCACCCGCTCCGCTGAGGCCACCATTTGAGCGGTCCGCGCGTGCATGTTGCGAGGATTCTGGAAGTAGTTGCTCAGCCGACTCCGCAGCGATTTGGCCTTCCCGACATAGATCACCCGACCTTGGGCATCGAAGAACTGGTAAGAGCCTGGGGCGTCAGGAATCGATCCCGCTGGCGGACGTTTCACCACTCGTCATGATGCTAGCGAGTGCCGGCGATGAACGACCGGCGGTCTCGGTCCAGCTGATCATCATCGAAAGCCCCATCGGGTCCTCAACCTCAACCAGAGACCCCAAGTTGACGCGCCGAACCGTCGCGCTGAACGCCGGCAAGGCAACGACAACATCACACTCCCGAACCCGTCCAGCCGAGGCGAGCGGCACTGTTTCAACATAGGCGAGCAGCGGTTCGCCCGAGTAGCCGAGCGAGCAGACCTCCAGCCCGTTTCGCTGCGCGTCCAGAAGGACAGCAGCGATGTCGGCAGAGGATCGATCCTTCCGTAGGACTGTTGGGAAGCTACCGATCAACACGAAGACCAGGCCGAGTGCCGTGAGGGGAACCAACCTCGGGAAACGCTCCACCGCAAACCCAATGGCAAGGGCGACTCCAGGCAGCAACCAAATCCACATTCGGGGATACGTGTCTCGAGGGGAAAGCACGAGCCAGATCACGCTGAACAACACAGCCAGGGCGAGAATGGCAGTGCGTGGATGGGATCTGCGACAGAGCAGACCAACGCCCGTGAGCAAACAGAAACCGAGCACCGCGACCGCTATTGGCTGATCGCCGAGTAGGCGATTCAGAATATCGATCGGCAGAGTGGGCCGGAAAACGCTCGCCCGTTTTCCGCTTGCCTCGACCATCTGACCGAGGACGCCTGTGTACGTGGCAAGGCCGAGGAGGCCGGCGGTGCACAGCCTCCGCGCCGAAATGAACCAATATCGCGGACGATGGACAATCAGCACAGCGCCGTGGAGAGCAAGCGGGATTGCAGCGTAGAGATTGAAGAACATCGCAAGCGCAACTGCCAACACGTACTTCGTGGCGACAGCAACCTCCCGTGTGCTCGAGTCGATGAGCAGCCAAGTGGCCGCCACAACGAAGAAGACCATCGGCGAGTAGCCCCTCACCTGAGCGCTCAACTCTCCGAACATCGGATTCAGCATCGCCACGAGGGCGGCGACTAGTCCGGCTCGAGCAGACATCAACTGGGTTCCCACGTGGTGAATCAGAACTACGGTTGCGGCCGCAAAGACCACCGAAACCAGGCGATAGGCGATCGGATCGCCGAACCCGACCCGGTGCAGAGTGTGGGCAATCAGCGACGCTCCCACGTGATTGTTGAAATTGTTCTGTGTGGCGACGGCCCCGACAACGGAATCCAATTCCACAAATGTCCCAACTGTGACACTCTCGTCGTAGCCATAGGAGTTCCCCAACCGGGTCGAGAACCAGGCCATCGACAAGAGGAACAACAAGCAAGGTGCTAGATCCTTCCGACCACCGGCCGTGGAGAGATGAAACGTGCCCACACTGACCTTTCGGCCGGCGCGAACAATCACATGAGTGCCCGGGTTCGAACTTAACTCGACAACGGTTCGTGCCGACCGAGTAGGTAAGAGAGGAGGGCCGTGATGGACCGCTGCACCAGTTGCCAGAACATTCTGCCGCGTACGGTCGATCGCTGTCCCGTGTGTGGACACGACAGTGCTGCCCAAGCACCCGAAGTGCCCAGCGTTGAGCAGCGAAAGGACTTCCTCGGCGCCATAGGATCCAGGCTCACGAGCACCGAGAAGACACCACGAATCAGCTCAACCAGAAGTGGGCGGACTCCCCGGAGAACCGGCCACGATGGAGCTGTTCCGCTCTACGAGCCTTCCTCGACCCCCAGCCAACGTGAGAGCGACTTCGACCTGCCAGAACTTGAAGAGTCAAGGCGATCGGTGGCCGCAATCTCCTCTCGTCTCAACTCCAATATCCGCATCGGAACCAAGACGTCCCATACCTTCATCGTCACGGCCGCCGCACTGGTAGCTGTCGCAGCATTGGGGACCGGAACTGTGATCGGCATCCAGCGGACCGATGTTCCTTCTCAGATCGCTATGGCATCAGTTGTTGTACCTGTTCGGCCCTCGGACGAACCGCTCGTTGTCGATGGTCCAGTCGAGTCATTCAATCCAGCTGCGATCGTCTCGATTTCCGAGACGCCGACGTGTGGGGCACCAATCCAAACCTACGGCGCAGTTGTAGAGGGTGGAATCGTGGTGGCCCCCCTCGAGTTGACCCAGAACGGCGACACCCCGGCAATCCGGGGCGACCAGATTGCTACCGAATCCGACATCATCGGGCTGTCAAACACCGATGACCTTGCAACGCTTCAACCCACCGATCGAATCGAGAGCCGACTCCGACTAGCGACCAGTACAGCGATCCGAAACGGAACGAAGCTCGCAGTCCTCTCGATCAGCAAGGCGAATATCACCCTCCGACCAGCTGTGGTCACCGGCTTCGAAACCCGGGACGGGAGCGTCCATAGCTTCTCGATCAGAACAGTTTCAGAAGATGATGTCGAACCGGCTATCGACTCGTTCGCTCGAGGCACATTTGTCATCGACGAAGCGGGTGAGCTACTGGGAATGGCCGACAACACCGGGTCATTCGTCACGGCACGGCGAATCTCCGAGACGGTCGCTCAGTTCCAGGCCAACCCAACGTTCCCGCAACCGGTCTGCGGCTAGCAGCCGCCGAGATTGGGCCGGTCGAGGCGCTCGTATACTCGATACATGCTTCGGATCCAGCGGAACTTGCCTGACCGATTCTCCGAGGCGTCCGACGCAGAGCTGGAGCAGATAATTCGGGATGCGAAGGCAACCCTGGGCGACGACCTGTTCATTCTCGGCCACCACTACCAGCGCGATGACGTCATCCAATTCGCCGACGCTCGTGGTGACAGCTTCAAGCTCTCGGTTCTCGCCCAAGAACGCCCCCACGCCAAATACATCGTCTTCTGCGGTGTGCACTTCATGGCTGAAAGCGCCGACATTCTCACAAGTGATGATCAGGTCGTAGTCCTCCCCGACCTCAACGCCGGTTGTTCCATGGCCGACATGGCCGATATCGATCAGGTCGAAGAGGCATGGGAAACCCTGGCCGAAACGATCGACATCACCACGATCCTTCCAGTCACGTATATGAACTCCTCCGCTGCCATTAAGAGCTTCGTGGGGCGGCACGGCGGTGCGGTGTGCACGTCGAGCAACGCCAGAGCGGTTCTCGAGTGGGTCTTCAACGATCAGAAGGCAGACAAGGTGCTGTTCTTTCCAGACCAGCACCTGGGACGCAACACCGGCATCGCCATGGGATATGGCCTGGATCAGATGAAACTGTGGGATCCCCGCAAGGACCGCGGTGGGCTCTCCGAGGCCGAATGCAAGGAAGCCTCCCTGCTGTTGTGGAAAGGCCATTGCACCATCCATCAGCGGTTCACCCCCGAACTCGTCCACAAGTTTCGGGCCGAGAACCCCGATGGCGTCGTCATCATTCACCCCGAGGCGCCTTCCGAAGCCTGCGCAGAAGCGGACTTCCTCGGTTCCACCAGCTACATCCTCAAAAAGGTCGCCGAAATGCCGGCCGGATCCACTGTGGGAATCGGGACCGAGGTGCACTTGGTGAATCGGATCGCCCAGGAAAACCCCGACAAGACGGTCATCAACCTCGATCCTCTCGTCTGCCCGTGTTCCACGATGGCCCGGATCGACATGCCCCACCTTGCCCACGTTCTGGAGAACCTGGTGGAAGGTCGGGTCGTCAATCAGATCAGCGTGGATCCAGAGACCACCGAGTGGTCAAAGGTCGCTCTTCAAAGGATGCTCGACATCACCTAGTGGATGGGCCTGAGAACGAATGCTGCTTGATCTCCCCTGCCCCGCCGGTTGAGGTCCATAGCCAGCCGGTCGTATTCCTTCATCTCTTCCGAGGTGAACACCGACGCTTCGGGGTCAACGGCGTATGAACGATCGGATCGAACCGTGATCCCCTTGATTGCTTGCTCGCTGCCCCAGAATTGATAGGCGGTTGAGTCGAAGACCGTAGCAACGATCTCCAGGCCGCTGTCAGCTGCCAGGACTTGAAGACTTCTCGGGGTGTGCAGCACGATATGGCGTGGTGGATCGAGCTGGACCCAGTTGACGCCAAATTGTTCCCACGCCTGGCTTTGCGAAAGGGGAACCCGCAAGAGAATCGTCCCGTTCGGAGCTAGCGCCTTCCTCGCTGCCTGCAGAGTGCCTCTTTCGTCGATCACGTGCTCGAAAGAATGGTTGAACATGATCAGATCAAACTTCTCGGTCATGTCGCCGATGCCTTTGCGCTCCAGCCGCACGCGCCGATCAGTCGGGATCGACTCCGACAGAAAGGGATCGATTCCTGTCAGGTCCTTGAATCCCATGTCGGCCAGGCGGCGAAGGAGGACACCTGACCCGCTGCCGACATCGAGTATCCGCCCGGCGAATCCGACCTGCTGAAGCACCCCCCAGTGCAACGGCGCCGGTCTGCTGTGAATCCGGTCGAGGACCCGATCCAGCCGGCCTTGCAGCTGAACGGCATTCAGGGCGCTGACTCTGTCCCAAATCTTTCTGACTGATGCCCTGAGCCGCTGTTGCGAGGTTGTCTCCATCGAGTAATAGCTCGACGAATAGTAGGAACCGAGATCCTGAGGAATGCGAACGGCTGACAGCGCGCCGCAGTCAGCACACTCGAAGTAAGGAAATATCTCGCCGGTGCCGTACATGGACTCAGGTAACTGGTGAACAAGACCTTCGCAGCTTCTGCAAATACGGCATTCATTCATCGTCGACGCCTCGAAGATATCCGATGGTGCGAACAGACCGCCATTCCAGTGCGGAAGCGGTTCCATAACCGAAGGCCGAGGCCACTACTGCAGCCCAGAGTCCCAAAGATGGAAACAGTGCGATCAGTAGCACGAGGCCGATGATCAGGCCCACGAGTTCAGCTCGCGCCACAGTCGCTGGACGATCCGCCATTGCGACAATCAATGCCAGAAGTCGAGAGGTTGCCAGGAGTGGTGCAACTAGGGCCAAGGCCGCTGCAACAGATCGCCCATCCGAGAACTCCGAGCCGAACACAGCCGCGAAGAAGAAATAGGCTCCTCCAGCTCCCGCGATTCCCAGTACCGCTGCCAACACAAGCGCTGCCTTCAACCATCGGCGAACGCCCTCAGCTGACTTGCTTGAGGCAGCCCACCGCACTCGAGCACCGAATGCAGATGGAGCCACAAGCGAAACAGCGGCGACACTGGACGCATTCGCATAGATGCCAACCGACGACGGCGAGGCAAGGAACGAAAGCACTACGAGATCGAGACGTTGGTTTGCAGTGTTGGCAATCGCTCCCACCCAACTTCGAACACCGAAGCCCAGAGCCCGTCGACGCAGATCGGCACGCGGAAACCGCATCTGCGGAACGCCATTGGCTATCAGCTGAACAGCTGCGGGAACGGTGAAGCCGAGAACGGCGGCCCAACTCAGCGTCGACGACGAATCCCAACCAACGAGCCAAAAGACAACAAGCGCCAAGAAGGTGGTGACCGCGTAAGTTGCCATCAGCGCTTGATGAAGAATGACCCGACCTCGAGCCAAGAGTATGAACACCGCCGTCAGCCCGGCCGACCGGAGCGGAGTCAAGCCAGCAAGGACCAACAGATGGCTCTGTACCGACGCTCCAACGGTGCTCTGAGCGAGAACCAATGCGATCCCGACCATGACGAGTGAAATGGGAAGCGACAAGATCAGCGTGAGCCAAAATATCTCCGATCGCTGGGTGTCGTCGGACGCAACTGTTCTCACGGTCGCTGCCTCGGGAAGACCCACACTGCCCAGGGTGAGCGATAATGCACCGAACGCTGCGACCAGCGCGAACTGGCCTCTTCCGTCGGCACCGGCCAGTCGGGAAACCAGGAGACTGGTGAACGCATTGGCGACCACCACGGCACCCGCGGACCCCATACCCAATCCGGCCTTCATCGTGGCACGACGAAGGCGTTCAGGAGGTGGGAGAGTCAGGGTCACGGGCGGATATTCCCAAACAAGGCACCAGTGGTCCGTTGACAAACAAGTGCACTGCTATCCATACCCGTCCCGTCGGCCAGAGGCGCAGGGCGATGAGGCTTCAGAGCAGGCTGCACAAGCCGATAGAGCCTGTGATGTCGTACATGCAGTTTGGATACGAAGATGGGTTCTGGTATCCCGGGGTTGACGCGGTAAACCAGGGCCTGGAAGAATCACGCGCCTACGCCGAGGCCGACCCTTTCCCGCACGTGGTGATCGATGACTTCCTACCCGGCGACATGCTCGGGCAGTTCATCGAACGGTTTCCTGAACGTCCCGGTCCTATGAGTGACAGCTACGACCGAGCCCAAGAACGCAAGAAGACCAGCTACAACCCCGACTTCCTCGACGGTGTTCTGCGTGGGGCGTTCTACGCTTTCAACTCACGACCTTTTGTGGGCTTCGTGGAGAACCTCACGGGGATAGGGCAGTTGATTCCGGACCCGCACTTCGTTGGAGGGGGTCTGCATGAGACCAAGAACGGTGGTCACCTGTCTGTACATGCCGATTTCAACTATCACAAGTTGCTCCACCTCGAGCGACGGGTCAATGTTCTGATCTATCTAAACGACAGCTGGGATTCGAGCTATGGGGGTCAGCTCGAACTATGGAACAGAGAAATGACCAGGCCCGTGCAGCGAATCGATCCAATTGCGAATCGGTGTGTCATCTTCTCGACCGAAGCGACCAGCTGGCACGGTCACCCGGAGCCGCTCAGAGCTCCCGATGGCATGTCACGACGTTCCATTGCCCTCTATTACTACACCGCAACATGGCACGATCACACCACGCCGAGGACAACGAATTTCCGGGTCAGACCGGGCACTTCTGATCGTCGTGACGTGACGGTGCGATCAAACGAACTCGTTCGGGACATCACCCCACCGATTGTGTTTCGATCGATCCGCCGGCTGCGCGCTCAGCGGAGCTGAGCAGCCCACCTCGTCGCAAGGGTATGTCCGTCGGCACGAATCGTGGTTCCAGAGGACAGGTGGTGCAACGCAGCACGCCTGCCTTTCCGCACCAAGATCATCGCCGTCTCCACCAGCCCCCAACGGAGCAGCCAGAGCGGAGTCCACCATCCGCCGTGGACCTTGGCGAGCAGAAGGTAGTTGCGGGACATGAAACCGATACGGAGTGGTGAGGCAACGGATCCAGTTGCGACTCCTCCCACATGGGTTGCAACCACGACATTTGAGAGGACAGCCGTGCCACCACTTGCGTTGAGTCGCAGGAAGAAGTCAACCTCTTCCCGGTACAGAAAGAACCGATCGTCCATTCCACCCACCCGTTCGAAGGCTGAAGTCCTGACCGCGGAAAAGTGCGCCGTGTAGGTAGGGAACCTCCAATCGAGCCTCCCTCAGGTGCCCATGATTTTGTCCAATTCGGCCGGTGCGATGGGAAAAGACCGTACGACCTCCGACAAAGCTCTCACCGTGGAAGCCACCGTGCTCAATCAGGCCTGCCGCCGCATCCGCCCCCGTCCCGTCGAGCGTTTCGAGGATATTCAGGATCCCGTCTGTGGAAACGTGGATATCGGGATTGGCGAAGAGAATCGTCTCGAACCCATTGGCGGCGGCGTGTGCGGCACCGAGATTGCAGCCGCCCGCAAAACCACGATTCGCTCCGGGAGAAATCAACTCGAGCCGAATCGGACCCGACGCAAAGGCGTCGACCGCCAAGGACCCATGATTGTCGACGACAACGATGAGTCTCGGATGGACCGACCCTGCGACGATGGAGTCGATAGCTGCCTGGGTGCTCTGTGCGCAGTCAAAGTCGACAATGACGGCTGCAACGTCGCACTCTGTTCTTGGGGTCATGGATGGGTCCCGGCCGTTGAGGGCTCAGCCCCAGCCGAGCCAGGCATACCGACCAGGTGTCGGGCGCCGGCGGCAAACTCATTGTGCTCGGCTTCCATTCGTGAAAGGCCGATCGTTTTCACTTCTTGTCGCCACCGGTCGTCGGCAACTAGGTCCAGCGCGTCGAGCCATTCGGCCAGTGGTGCCTTCGGTGAGACTAGGACGCCGTCGATCTGGTGGTCGATCTGTTCGGGAATACCGCCTACGGCGGAGGCAATCGGAATCGACCCGAGACAACGAGCCAAGACCACCGCTGCACTCTGGGATGCGTGCGAGTAGGGAAGAACGACCGCTTCGGACCGGGCCACGAGTTGGGTCAGTTGATCCGGACTCTGGAACCCCGGATAACGCGTGAGGTTTGGCGCCGGTTGGATCCCGTCCGCCATTGTTCCAGCCACTGCGAACTGCCATCGGTCATCAACCCGTCCGGCCAGATCGGTGATCAGGGAACTGTCTTTGGTTTCTCGCTTCACCCCGAACTGCAGACAGTTCAGGGAGGTCGATCCAGAATCGTGGGCCACTGCTGAACGGTGGGAATCCAATAGCCCAACCGGCATAGGAAGCGGTAGGACGACAGATCTCGTGCGCAGCGAGTCGTGCAGTTGGTTCCGCACAAACTGGCTGTGGGTCACGATGACATCGGCCCGGCGAAGAATGCCCCCAAGTCCGATGTCAATTCCGGTGGAGCGAGTGTGAGACCGATGGTTGTGGGCTGCCAGGATGATCTTTGCACCTACCGACTCCGCCGCTATGTAGACGGGCAACTCAACTATCGGGAGCAACCAGCTTTGGATCACAACAGTGGTGGGTTGAGTTTCTCGGATATATCGGACCGCAGAACGGACGACCTCCACGTGTTGCGCAATCCTGAGATTCAGCGGCGATGACACGGCGACATCGGGCGAGACTTCACGACCGCCACGTGAAAGCAAAGAGGTCCGAACTCCACCGGCACGGAGCACACTGCACCAAACCTCGGCCACCTGGGCGATTCCTCCACGCCCGAGCCAGTCGACAACGACGACGCTCACAACACCGTGTCCCGAACCAGCCCTCGAACAACTCCGCTCCACCAGGCGATCGCTATCACTGCATTGATCAGCAATGCCCTCGAACGAACCGGGCTTCGAAACAAGAACACACCAAAGGAACCACTGGCTACCAGTCCTCCGTGGAGCAGTCGACCAGCACCCGAGGTTCGACGCAGGACGAGCAGCGCAGCGGCGACGGCCAACGGCGGCACGACCAGCAAGACCCACTGACGAGCCCTTGGGGAGGTCCCGGTGTGGCGCCAGTAGTGCGCCTTCCAACGTCCGAAACGGTGATACTGCGCGAAGATCGCTCGCTTTGATTCCCGAGGCACGTAACCGACGGGCAGCCCTGATTCGAACCACACCGTCCCCACGTCGGACATGCGCCGGTTGAGCTCGAAGTCCTGATTGGTTGAGAAATGGTCGTCCCAACCACCCGCTTCGACGAGTTGATCTCGACGAAAACAGCCAAGATAGACAGTATCCGCGCTACCACTTTGGGCACCGCGCCTGTAGCGCGAGCCACCCATTGCCATGGGATTGTTCAGCGCCTCTGCGATCGCAAGATCGTCGACACGGCCACTCCGGGCCATCGCGATTTGACTACCACCGACGACTGCAACGTCGGGGTGATCAACCAGCACAGAAACAACTCGGGACAAATAGTCCGGGGGAATCGTCGATCGGGCATCGATCCGTACCACGTATTTTCCCCTCGCCCATTCAAGTCCAACGTTCAGGTTGGAGGGGGTGTTTCCGCCAGGATTTTGCAGAACGGCAAACCGGGCCAGGCCCATCGATCCAAGCTGTGCCTGGGCGACCGCAGCGGTTGAGTCGGTTGAATCGCCGTCCACAACAGCCACCTCAATAGAAGACAGATCAAAGTCCTGTTCGGCAATGGCGGAAAGGGCACGAGGCAGGTCGGCTTCTTCATTGCGAGCAGGAATGATCACCGAAACAACCGTGTCTGAAGTCATCGGCCCGTCCTTCCGATCACCGTTCGGATCGTGCGCACAAGGATCTGGATATCGAGGCGCGGTGTTTGTCGACGCAGATAGTAGATGTCGTACTGGAGCTTTTCCCGAGCGTCGATCTCGTCGGCCCCATAGGGGTAGTTGACTTGAGCCCATCCGGTGAGACCTGGGCGGACCAGGTGCCGCACGTCGAAGAAGGGGATCTTCTCAATCAGTTGTTTCACATAGTGGGGCTGCTCAGGGCGGGGGCCCACGATCGACAAGTCACCGCGCAACACGTTCCATGCCTGCGGTAGCTCGTCGATATGACTTCTTCGCAAGATGTTTCCGAACGGGGTAATACGGGGATCATCGGCCTTGGTCCATTCTGGGGAGGTCGCCTCGGACTCCGTCATCGAACGGAACTTCAAGATTTCGAACTCAACCCCATCTTTTCCCACACGGGGTTGGCGATAGAACAATGTCCCGGGGTTGCCCCAGATGTTTCCTACCCACACGGCCAGTGCCATGGGAACAAGCAGGGCGAACCCAGCGAGTCCGAACACGACATCGACCACACGCTTCCAACGAACATAGGTAGCTCGATGAAGTTCGCCGATATCGAAGAGAAGCGACATGCGTTCAAGGTCCGCAACCGGAACCTTGCCGAGGAACTCTTCCACGAAGAGGGAGACTGTCCGGATGCGCACACCGTCCCGGTGAACTGATGACACCGCATGAACAACCGAGGGTGTGCCCAGGCTGACCATGTCGAGGATGACGAGCCCGGCCCGCTCCGTCGTCACCCGGTCAGCAATTGACTCGGTCTTTGAGGGATCCAACCGACCGATCAGTTCGACCCCAACCATCTCCCCAGAAAGGTCGGCCTGCAATTCGGCGTACTCCTGCATGCTGCCGATGAACAGAGCTCGGGTGGTGGCTCGACGAACTCTGTCGTGCTCGGCGTTCCAGCAGACCAAGGCGAATGGCACGAATGTGGATCCGATGCCGATGACCACGGCTCGTGGTAGCAGCGGAGATCCCAATACCAGCTGCGACAGGGAAACAACAACCAGCCCACAAGAAACCGAAATGACGGCTGAGAGCCCTGCTGAGAGCCGACTCGTTGGGAGTTCGGGCAGACCCGTCGCATACGATGCAACCAGCACAGTCCCCACAAAGGCGATCGTCCATGGGAATCGTTCGGTCCCAACAGCTGAGTACGGACTCGGAGCCAACTTCCAGGCGTGCAAGACCGAGAAGAAGGTGGCGAGCGCAGCAGTCCCCACGACCAAGGGAGCTCGGCGTTTCATCACAGAACGAGCTCTGACTCTCGATGGTGGGCGAGGGGCTCAACTCCCAGCGACCGCAGGATTGCCGGCGCGATGGTCAAGTAATCCACCCGCTCTTCCGGAATGGATGCGGTGGGCGAGTTGAAGGCGATGATGGATCCGACGGGATCATGAACACCGACCCTGTGTTCGGATACTTCGACTGCCTTGAGGCCGACCTCTGACAGCGGCACTTCCCTGGATCCGATCTGAATCGAATCCGTGAGTCCGTTCAATGATGAATACGACACGGTGATCGCTCGCTCGGACCGGTCGACCGACAGCCGTTTGCCGGCGACCGAGGCCGCCCCGACTGCGCACGCTGCCGAAATCGCTTCCCTCTCGGTATCGAACTTGTAGGAAATCTGCGGGACCATCGCACTGCCGATCGTGAACGGCGACGTGATGCCTAGCGCCGCCGCAAACCGCTCCGGAGACTCGACAAGGACTGCGGAGTCCTGGGAGGTATCGACGTCGGCACCTCCGGTCTGTCCCATCGACGACAGAATCAGCAGTGTTCTGCTGGACTGTTCTGCCCATTTCATCCACCGGGCAAGCCAGCCATCGAGGACACCGAGGGCAAATGGGATTTCTTCCTTGTATCGATCGACCCAATCCTGATCGTAGAGCTCTCGATCCCAATCCTCGGGAAACACGGTGAACCAATACCGATGCATGGCGGATGCGACGTGATTGGTGAACAGGACGCCGAGATCCGGGTCGTATCGGCCAACCAAGCGCGTGAACTGGTCGGCCATGAGCTGAAACTGTCCGACCCGCAACCGCTCTTTGGGGACCGCACCTCGCGCAACGTCTGCAGCCAGTGAGGCCAGGTGTACCGCTGTCCGGCCGCCAAGACCGTTGCGAAGCAGCGCGGGCGCTGCTCCCGCGTACTTCTTCATCGGGCTTGGATCGGAAACGACACGCCCGTTTGCGCGGGTCATGGAAAGGTTGAACTCCTGCAACGACGTCAGGCGGTCAGGCTTGGCGTCGGACTCTGCTGCGAACGCATCGGGAAGAGCGAACTTGATATGACGATCAGAACACTGATCACGTAGCGGTGAGCTGTGGAGTGATCCAACGATTCCAGTCGTGATACCGGCGGCGGCTGCCGCCTGCCAGTAGAGGGGCAGGCCCTCCGGCTTCGGGTCCCCGTACCAGAAAACTCCATGTCGTTGGAACGGAACTCCCGTTGCGAGAGATGCCCAAGTTTGCGATGGGTACGCATCGCGAGGGAGCTCCTCATCCACCATTGATTCACCGACGGCAGAGCGATCGAGCAGGGTGGCAAATGCCGACTGTGGGTTGCGCTGGGCATACCATCGCAGAACCCTCAACGGGACCTCATTGACCTCGAGAACGAACAGCCGACGCATGGTCGTCCTATCGGCAGTTGAAGGCGTGCTGTAAGAGCGCTGAACCTGGCTGGGCCCAATTCATTGGCCGGCTCGCGGAGCGGTCTCCCCGGGCTAGGACCGGTAACAGCGCAACAGCATTGCCACAGCCTCGACGCCATCGCGGAAGCCGATCTTTTTGCCCGCGGCCTTGTCCCGTCCGGCGTAGGAGATAGGCACCTCAACGATTCGTTCGTTACGGCGAAGCAACATTGCGGTGACTTGCGGCTCGAAGTCGAATCGGTTCGCGCTCAATGGCAAACTGCGCAGCAGATCGGCCTCGACCAGCTTGAAGCATGTTTCCATGTCCGTGATTCCCGAGCCGAACAGCACCTTCGTGAGGAGCGTAAGAGCACGATTGGCGATGTAGCTGTGGAGTTTCATACCCGATCGATCACCGAGGAACCGAGACCCGTACACAACTCGGGCCCCGCCCCGCAACACCGGGGTCAACATGGCAGGCCAGTCGGCCGGGTCGTACTCCAGGTCAGCGTCTTGGATGAGAATGTAGTCACCGGAGGCTCGCTCGAAACCCTTGCGGAGAGCTGCACCCTTTCCACCGTTGACGTCGGAGGAAATCACGATGACCTGGTCATCGGCGAACGCCTCCAGAATCTCCAACGAACCGTCTGTCGAACCATCGTCCACTGCAATGATCTCGAACGGAATTTCCAGCTGCATCGTTCGGAACGTCTGCATAGCGCTGGCAAGGGTTGCAGCCTCGTTGTAGACCGGGACGACAACCGAGAGCGATACCGTCTCGGTCGACTCGGCCGGACGCAGCCGCTTTGCGACCGATGACCGAGTGTGAGACGGAGCCATGACCCCTTCATCGGCGTGACCTGGGCGAACTAAAGGCCCGGTCGCTGGGCACTGCGCATCATCGATCCGAAAATCAGAGGTCCGATCAGGAAGCCAGCAACTCCGACTCGCATCGATATCCACATCGGTGCTGCCGAGGTGATCTGGAGTGATGTCAGGCTCGCCCGACCATACGCTCGACGACGACCTCTATCACAACACGATCCGCTCGTTCTTTTGGCGGGCGGTAACGTTCGGCGTATCGTCGAACCCCTTCGGCCACCGCCTCATGGGCTGCGGTCACGGTGGCTGTTCCATAGAGAGTGAGCCAACGACCACCATCAACCGAACTGATCGCAACACGCGGGTCATGGCCTGCATCAACGTGTTTGGCCTTCCACGAATCGGACCAAGTGATCACCCGAGCCAGTCGGCGGTTGACGTCATATGTGAACCCGACCGGAGTGACCCGCGGGCTGCCATCTGGTGCGAGCACGGTGAGAGTCGCCAGATGTGGTTCGGCGAGGAACGCCGTGACCCCTGACGGGGGTTTGTGGAGGTCGATCGATGGCATCAGTGCGCTTTGCGGCCGCCCTCAAGCAAGGGTCGAGAAAACGGCCGGTGTGGCTGGCGTCGGTTGCAGCGACTTCTTCGGGAGTCCCGGTGGTGACCACGGTTCCACCGCCGCTGCCGCCTTCGGGGCCGAGGTCGATGATGTGGTCGGCGGTCTTGATCACGTCGAGGTTGTGTTCGATTACCAGCACGGTGTTGCCCTGATCGACCAGACGGCGTTAGCACGGTGAGAAGTCGTCGGATGTCTTCGAAGTGGAGTCCGGTTGTCGGCTCGTCCAACAGATAGATGGTGTGACCGGTAGACCGCTTGGCCAGCTCTGACGCCAGCTTCACCCGTTGGGCCTCACCGCCGGACAAGGTAGGAGCTGGTTGGCCGAGTCGAACATAGCCAAGACCTACGTCCACCAAAGTCTGCAGGTGCCTGGCGATCGGGGGCTGGTTGCTGAAGAAATCGAGAGCATCCGCTATCGGCATGTTCAGAACCTCGGAGATGTTCTTTCCCTTGAACAGGATTTCGAGCGTGTCTCGGTTGTAGCGCGCTCCCTCACAGATCTCACATGGCACATAGACATCGGGAAGGAAGTGCATTTCGATCTTGATGGTGCCGTCGCCCGAGCACGCCTCGCAACGACCGCCGGCCACGTTGAAACTGAATCGACCTGGTTGGTACCCACGAACCTTGGACTCGTTGGTCTTGGCGAAGAGCTTCCGGATGTGGTCGAACATGCCGGTGTATGTGGCGGGGTTCGATCGGGGGGTTCGCCCGATCGGTGACTGATCGATGTCGATCACCTTGTCGAGGTTGTCCAGACCCTCCAGAGACGTGTGGAGGCCGGGGGGAACCTTGGATCGGTAGATACGTTGCATCAACGATTTCAGCAGGATCCCGTTGATCAACGTGCTCTTCCCCGAACCTGACACGCCGGTGATCGCGACGAACAAGCCGAGTGGTATATCAACATCGATGTTTCGAAGATTGTGCTCCCTCGCCCCCCGGATCGAGAGGATCTCCCCACCAACCGGGCGTCGCATCTCGGGAACCGGGATGCTCTTCTTGCCACTCAAATACTGCCCGGTGATGCTGCCGCGCCGCTTCAGGAGCCCCTTCACGTTCCCGCTGTAGACCACATGCCCGCCGTGTTCACCCGCTCCGGGACCGATGTCGACGACGTGATCTGCGATCTTGATTGTCTCCTCGTCGTGTTCGACGACCACCACAGAATTGCCGATGTCGCGGAGCCGCTGAAGGGTTTCTATCAGCTTGGCGTTGTCACGCTGGTGGAGCCCGATCGATGGCTCATCGAGCACGTAGAGCACGCCGACCAGCCCCGAGCCGATCTGACTTGCCAGCCGAATGCGTTGAGCCTCGCCTCCGCTGAGAGTGGAAGCACCCCGGCCCAGGCTCAGGTAATCCAGACCCACATCGAGAAGAAAACTCAATCGAGCATTGATTTCTTTGACTACCCGCTCAGCGATCATCATGTCGCGATCCGACAGCTGAAGCCCCAAGAGGAGTTTGGCGGCCTCACCGATGGAGATCCCACAGATTTCGGCAATCGAATGCCCGTCGACCGTACAGGCCAGCGAGAACTGGTTGAGCCTCGCCCCTTGGCATCTGGGGCAGGGGACCTCCCGCATGTACCCCTCGATCTGTTCCCTAGCGCTATCGGATTCCGAATCGGTATGACGCCGGCGAAGGTAGGGAACGATTCCTTCGAATGACGCGTTGTAGCTCCTGCTTCTGCCGTACCGATTTTTGTACTTCACCAGCACTTTGCGATCGACTCCGCCATGCAACATGAGGTCTCGCTGCTTGGGTTTGAGCTTGTCCCACGGCACATCGAGGGGGATTTTGAACTCGTCGCAGACCGCTTCAACGAGTCGGCCGAAATATCGACTTCTTCCACCGGCCCACGGCTGAATGGCACCTTCGCCGATCGACAACGCAGGATTCGGCACTACGAGGTCGGGATCGACTTCAAAGGTTGTTCCCAAACCATCACAGGCCGAACAAGCACCGTAGGGAGAGTTGAACGAGAAGTTCCTCGGCGCAAGCTCGTCAAAGCTTTTGCCGTCACTCGGACGCGACAAATGCTGGGAAAACGTGAGGATTTGTGCGTCGGTCTCGGTGTCATCAGCTCCAGGAACGATCTCAATCTCTGCTACGCCCTCAGCCAAGCTGAGCGCTGTCTCCATCGAGTCGGTGAGGCGCCGCTCAATTCCATCCCGGCGAACGAGCCGATCGATCACGATCTTGATGTCGTGTTTGTCATAGCGCCCCAGCTCGGGCATTTGAGAACCGAGTTCGATTGTCTCGCCATCGACGACTGCACGAGAGAACCCTTTGTCGGCCATCTCAGAAAGGAGGGTCTCGTAGGTACCTTTCCGACCCCGAACGATCGGCGCCAGAACCTGGAAGCGGGTCTTGTCCGGAAGCTCGAGGACCTTGTCCACGATCTGCTGCGGCGTTTGTTTGACAAGCCGCTCACCGGTCTCGGGGTCGTGAGCGACGCCGACCCGGGCGAACAGCAAGCGCAGGTAGTCGTACACCTCAGTGACGGTTCCTACGGTCGACCTCGGGTTCCGGGACGCCGACTTCTGATCTATGGAGATCGCCGGCGACAAGCCTTCGATGAAATCGACGTCGGGTTTGTCCATCTGGCCCAGGAATTGTCGGGCGTAAGCCGAGAGAGATTCGACATAGCGACGCTGGCCTTCGGCGTAGATCGTGTCGAAGGCCAGCGAGGACTTGCCTGAACCGGACAAGCCTGTGAAGACGATCAGCTTCTCGCGGGGCAGGTCGAGATCGACATTCTTGAGGTTGTGTTCTCTCGCGCCGCGAACGGTGATGGTGTTGCCCACCGGAACAGGCTATCGGCGAACCTCTGTTCGTATGGATACCGAGCCATGTGTTTCGATCAATTGGCCCGACCGAGCCATGCCCTCTGCGGGAAGGTCGATCCACAGCAGGCGGTCAGCCGATCGGATCGACTCCAGTTGCAGAAACTGCGGTTCACGTTCGGGTGGGACGTGAAAGACCCGGCCTCGCAAACCCCGGTCGTAGAGGAAGCGGGAAAGGCGCTCATCGCTTACAGCGGTGATGAGCTGTGGATCGTTCGACCTCTCGGCGAGCACGGTGGAGGTGACCGAATCAACCGTCTCAACCGTCTCAGATCTCCCAAGGATCTCATTGAGAATGCCGACGTGTACACAAACCGCACAGATCGATGCGGCCAGCAGCACCGCTCTGCCTCTTTCATCGTGGCGCATCTTCTCAATCGCGGGAACAACCGGCAGTGCCAGCAGCGGAACTCCGACGAACAAATAGCGAGCTCCCCAGTCGCCGCCGCCGGCGTCGTCGTAACTTGTTGAGAAGACAGCCAGTGCGAAGACGGCTGCAGCGATCAGAGCATTGCGCTCTTCGGGTGCTGGGGTTCGGATCCACGGTAGACAAGCCGCCAGCAGGGGCATTGCGACCATGAGGCCGGGGATGGGAGTGGAGAGTGCGCCCAAGCCGTAGAAGATTCCGGCAAAGACCAGAAGCGTTCGGCCGGGGCGGACCCCGATTCGACCGGTTCGTAGGCCGAAGCTGGCTGCGATGAGAGCAATTGCACCGAGAATCCGAAGCGAGCCCAAACCGCTGGCGGTCGCTGGCTCTATCAGCATGATGCGGACCACATCGATCCGACTGGACCAGCCGCCCGATCCCGAAACTGGTGCTGCCAGGCGCGAAGAAGCCGAGCCAATTGCGCGTGATCGAACAATTGGTTCTGCGACATACACAATCGCCGATGCTGCAAGCGGACCGAGGCTCACGATCCGGGCTCTTATTCCGTGCAACGAAACCGCCATACCCACCGACAGCGCTGCTCCGAGCAACAGGCCCTCGCTTCTCAGCGTCGCAACAGCAGCGACGGCCAGACTGCCGATCAATACCTCTCGGGCCCTAGGTGATCGACCGGCCGGATAGAGCAGCACAACCGCCGCGGTGGCGAAGAAGAGCGCCGGCCCGTGGGCCCAGAGGACTGTGGTGTGGAAGATCGCCGTGGTTCCGACAACGAGGATCCAGAAGGCAATCCTCGACCTTCCGAAACGCTGGGCGAATAACAGGCAGGATCCCAGCACCGCAGCGATCCCGGGAAGGTAGCGACCCCGCTCACCTGCCAGCCGTTCGCCTTGGGCTGCGAGGATCGGTGCCAAAGGGTGCTTGGTGTATGGCGCTATCTCATTTCCAACCCGATCAGATCGAGCCAGCAGTGCAAACCGGCGGTCGGGGTCGACAGCATTCGCTGCCACGTCTGGTTCCACGGTCCAGCCATCGGTTTCGACCAGGACAGCGCTCTGTTGACGCATCACGACTTCGTCGGCGGAAAACCAGCCGTCAGTGATCAGGAAAACGACGGCAAGCAAGGCGGCCAGCAAAGCTAGATCGGCGAGTATCCGGGCCGGCCCGGCGCCTATCCCATCGCCGGGGGCGCCCTGTGTTGGCGTGTCAATCAGAGTCGCGGACATATGTCAGTTCGATCATTGTGAGCTGCCCGTAGGAGAGCTCACGTGTGGAGGTTTCCGGTGCGAAGCCCGCGAATGTGGGTGATCCCTCTTCGGGACTCGCAATCAACGTGAACTGATCGATTCCATTCTCGTCGAGGATCCCGACAACGGAGGTGCGCTGGGAATCATCGCCGGCACCGAGCCACGGTTTGTCCCAGCCCAATGGGGCGGCCTCGCGGGCGAGGAACGACTCGGTGAAGACCACGACGCCATCGATTCGGGCGACCGACCGGTTTGCCGCACCAAAATCGTGGGTCCGGTTGACAAGGTAGGAAATACCAAGAACAGACATGAACACGTTGGCGGCCAGGAAACCGATCACCAGTTTGGGCTTTGTTCGAGACACGACAACCGACCCGTAAACCGCCAAGACCACGCCCGAGGTGAGGATGTACCGCCCCGCCCACTGCGCTTCCGCTGCCCCCGGATACTGGGTGGCCCATACCAATGGGATCGGCCCGAGTACGAGCACCGCAATTGCGCGGTTTCGATCCCTGAGGAGGGCAGAGATTCCGAGACCGGCAGCCGGCACAGCCGCGAGCATCCCGGGGACGAAGGTCGGCCCGAACGTGACCAAGCGCAGAAAAACAAGCAACAGCGCCAGTCCACACAGGACCGCGGGCCGCGTTGGATCGGTATCGTTCAGCAGCGCCCAGCCAAGCCAAACCAAACCGACCGCGACGAGCGCAGCCATCACCATCGACAGAGGGTGCACGAGGTTGATTGGGCTGGCGGTGATCAGGATGCCTTCCTGTAGCCGCTGAAGTAGTCCTGTCGACGTTGTGGAGGCCACCGCAGCGGCAGCGCGATCGGACCGCAATGCGTCACCGTAGACGGAGGCTTCGGCAATCTGGTTCGCTACGAGCGGAACCAACGCTGCGAAGGCCATCACGGCACTGCGGCTGATCCGAGCAGCGGTCGAGGTCGTCGGGCCGCCGAGTAGGCAGACGATTCCTGCGGCGAAACCGAACACGAGTGACTCGGTCCGCATTGTTGCTGCAACACCAAAACACAGCCCCGAACTCGCCGCCCAAAGGTGGGTGCGGCAACCTGAGTCGAAGGTCGTGAGCACACTGACGACCCCGCCAATCATCAGCGCCAGCCCGATTGAGTGCTCCCAGAAGTCCAGTCCGTAGACGGCGACCGGCGAACAGGATGCCGCAACCCAGAAGCCCGTCTTCCAAGAACGTGCCCCGAATCGCCCCCCCAGTTCGCCTGCCGCCAGACATGCCAGAACCGAACCTGCGATTGGAAGAATCAGGAACCCGAGCGACCCGAACAGACCCACGAGCGGCCTGGTGGCCATGATCATCGGGAGGCTGGTGACGTTGATCCAACCTGCCTCTCTCCGGGTTGTCCCGAAGAACGGATGCGCGCTTCCGGTCGGATCAGAGGCCTCGGCCCAGTAGCCCAGAGACGGAGTCCAGTCCCCGCGGGCCTCCATTGCGTTGATGGTTGCAATCTTGCCGCCCGTATCAGTACCGAGCGAACCGTCTGCATCGAGTAGGAAGGACGCCGAAGCCAAGAAGGCCACCACGATCATGCACGACGCAACACGGCCACGAGAACCGACTCGGCCCAGAACTGCCGGAACGGCAACGGTTGCGACGGACTGCACCAGCATCTATCGGCACATCAACTGTTGGATTCAACGCCTCGAGCCTGGTTCGAAAACGGCGAAAGGTCCCCGTGGCGAACCACGGGGACCTTTCAAAACTGTGCCTAGTTCAGCGGCTCCGTTATCGAGGAGAACTGTCCTGAGACAGACGATCCAAGAAGCGTGACGGCTCCGATGCAGACAATGGCGATAAGTGCCACGAGCAACGCGTACTCGACGAGGGTTGCACCTCGTTCATCCTCGGAGTCCGCTGACTTGAGAAGCCGGAGAGATAGAAGCTGAAGTTTCAGCATTCGTGCCTCCTTTCAACAAGACAACGAGTCGCTCCGGGCTTTCGAGGCCCGGAGCGATCAAGCTGTATTAGTTGATTGTGTCGGCGACCGAGCTGAACTTGGTCGAGGCGGCCGAACCCAGGAGGGTCACGGCAGCGATGCATACAACGGCGATGAGGGCCACGAGGAGGGCGTACTCAACGAGGGTTGCGCCCCGCTCGCTCTTGGTCTGAGCCTGGAGCCATGCAGAGATGAAGTCAAAGTGAAGCATTGTTGTTTCCTTAAGGTTTTTTATTTGGTCCCGGTGTGGGCTTACAGGTAATGGATCGGATCGGGCCACACCCTTCTGTATGGGCCCAATGCACCATTCAGCGCAGTTCGCGTGCCTAGCGCCTTGCCTGCACTCGCATCTGACGAAGCTTGGCGAACGCTTTGGTACTGGGACCCTCCACTGGGCTCGATCTCTTCTGACTCTGGTCTGGTCGCTCCGGCCACGTTGGGTCTTTGAACGGCCGCCGCGGGACAAGCACAGGCTTGGCAAATCGGCCCAATCCCGCAAGCCACAAGCCTGGATCCCGCAGAGACCCAGGCGCCAACTTCCAGCGGAACGCGAAAAGCGGCCCCGACGAATCGAGGCCGCAGGCTCAAGCCTCTGCAGCGCCTGCGCGGGCGCGACGCAGGCGCTATTTCAAAGTCACGATGCCCATACGGACGGCTTGGAGAACGGCTTGGGTGCGGTCTCTGGCGTCCAGCTTCTGATAGATCGAGGCAAGATGATTCTTCACCGTCTTCTGGCTGATGAACAGCTGCTCAGCAACCTCAGGCGTCGAGCACCCGTCGGCGATGAGCTGGAGTACCTCCTCCTCCCGCTTGGTGATGACCTTCTCTGTTTCGGATTGGGAATCACCGCGGCGGACCTCTGCCAGCATCGATGCTGCGAGGCGGGGAGAAAGAGCCGTCTCACCAAGAGCGACACTCTCGATCGCCGAAGCAATCTCGTCCGTGCTGCAGTCCTTCACCAAGTAGCCGTTGGCTCCTGCGCGAATGGCTTCGGCCAGCACATCTTGATCCGCATGCATTGTGAGCATGATGACCTTGATGTTCGGATAGCGCTCGCGCACGGTCCGGGCCGCTTCCACGCCATCGAGTTCGGGCATCGTGACGTCCATGAGGATGACGTCGGGCTGCAAGGCGGCGGCAAGATCGACCGCTTCCGCACCGTCCCGAGCCTCTCCGACCACGTCGAAGCCCCGCTCGCTCATCGAACGACGTAGACCCTCTCGCAACATCCGATGATCGTCGGCCAACATGAGACGGATCGGTCCGCTCGACTCCGGTCGTTTCCGAGCCGGCGCTGGCTGTTTTGTTATGAGTTTCGTACGAGAATGCAACGTACTGTCGTCCCTTCTCCGGGGGCTGATGAGATTTCGAATGTGGCTCCCACACTGGAGGCACGCTCACGCATCCCTCGAATTCCGTAGCTATCGGCGCGGCCTGCAGTAGCAGGCGTGAATCCACGCCCGTTGTCGGTCACCTCTAGTTGGGCGCCGACTTTGCTGCAATGCCACGCAATGTCCACCCTCCCTGCATCGGCATGACGCTCACAGTTAATGAGTGCTTCCTGAGCAATTCTCCACATCTCCCTTTCCTGAAGAATCGGTAGGCGATGTTCGGTCTGAGCCAAGACATGGATGGCGATCTCCATACCGGTTCGCTCGGCAACCCGTTCCGCGAACTCTTTCATGGTCTCGGAAAAGTCCTTGTCAATCCCCACATCCGTACGCAAGTCGTACAGAGTGTCTCGCACCTCGCCCACTACCCCGCGAAGGTCTCGCCGCAGATCTTCCAACTGACCGGAGATGGGCTCGTCCTCATTTTCACGTTTCACGATGCGATCGAGCTCGAATCCGAGGTAGGCAAGCGACTGTCCGATCCTGTCGTGTAGATCGCGGGCAATGCGCGTGCGTTCCTCGTCAGCGGAGACGGTTTTGATTCGAGCGAACCAGCGAGCATTGTCGATTGCGAGAGACACCGGCTCGACGAAGCCCTGCACGACCTCCCGATCGCGTTCGTTGAACTCGTCGAGGTTTCGGCTCTCCACCACCAGCAGGCCGACGAGGCTGCCCCGGGCAACGAGCGGGGCGTAGATTCCCGATTGCGATCCCGGATTGAACCCGGGTCCGATGCCACTCAAATCACCCTGACGTAGTACTCGACGGGTAGTGAGTGCTGCCTGCGCCGGCATTGCAAGCTGATCGGTTGTGAGCGATCCAGACACCGACATCGCCTGTTTGCGCGCCACAGTCCACGTGCCGTCGATGTCCTCGCGGGTGAGGATGACCGCCGCATCGGTCTTCACCAGACCCCGCAACCGCGCCAGCGTGCTATCGAGCACTTCGTTGAGATCGAGCGATGCCGGAAGTGTCTGGGCCACTCGATGCAAGTTCGAGAGGAGAGCGTTTGCGTCGGCGAGGCGGCTCAGACGGTCGAGAGCGAGCGTATGTTGACGATTCGCCTCTCCTGATATGCGACGGGCGTAGCCTGCGACAACGCCGATCAGAATCAGGACCGTGCTCCACCGGGCCGAGATTATTAGCGCCTGCTCGGACCAACTCTCTGCGGCCAGGTTGGTCAACGAGACGGTTATGGCCGACGACGCCGCCACGCGAATGCCAAACGCAAAACCGCGAGCGAATCCGGCGATGATGACAGCCACGAACAGAGTGAACACCAGAGGCGAACTCCAGAATCCGGTGAGGCAGACGGCGAGAACTGTTAGTCCGACCTCCAGAAGTAGGTCCACAAGGCTGCGGATCGATCCGGTGTAGGAAAGCGGGCTGATGGTTCGGATCAGTGTGTTGGCGACCATCCCCATCACCCACGGGATGACAGTGAAGTCGCGTGCGAGGAAGGCCCCCGTTGCAAGGGTGACACAGACCATCGTCGTGGCCCAACGGACAGCGAGGATCGCCGGATTGAACGGAGTGAGCCGATCGGTTTCGCCGAGAAGCGCGAGGGCACCCGATCCGACGGAAAGATCGGTGCTCGCAGCGGACGGCGAGGTTCGTGGAACGGCGGGTGCGATCATGAGTAAGCAGCGAGAACCCGCTGGTCGGGCCCCACATCTCTCCGTCGGCGGATGGAGAGCCCCAATTAGCTGTTCTAGAGTCTCACCGTGCGTTTGATCGGTCTCACTGGCGGTATCGGGTCTGGAAAGTCGACGGTCTCTTCGCGGTTTGCAGAACGAGGTGCCGTGGTGATAGATGCCGATGCCGTGGTTCGAGAGCTTCAGGAGCCTGACCAACCTGTCTTTCAGGCGATGGTCGAAAGATGGGGTGAAAAGATCGTGACCGACGAGGGAACACTTGACCGTGCCGCGGTAGCTGGCATCGTGTTCTCCGAGCCTGATGAACTAAAGGCGCTAGAGGCGATTGTGCACCCGGTGCTAAAAGCCGAGATCAAAGGTCGAATCGCCGAACGGTCCGGGACCGACGCTGTGGTGATACTCGATATGGCGCTTCTCGCCGAGAAGAGCAACCCCTACGGGGTGAAGGAAATCATCGTCGTCGATCTGACGCCCTCGGAGCAGGTTCGCCGCCTCGTGGCGTTCCGTGGCTTCTCTGCCGACGACGCCAGGAATCGAATAGCCGCCCAAGTCAGCAGAGAGGAACGACTAGCCCTGGCCGATCACGTGATCGACAATTCCGGTGACCTTGATTCGCTTGCGGCACAGGTCGATCAGTTGTGGGAAACGTTGGCAGCGCAGCCCTAGGCGAGATCTATTCGATGTCTCGGCGCTGGAAGAGCATTGCGCCGATCACGAGCGTCCCGATCACGTAGGCAACCACGATGGCTCCCGCAGCGATATATCCGTGTACTGCGACTGTCTCTACTTGTTCGCCGAATGCGCTGCCCTCGATGCGTTCCACGTCGGTACCGCTTGCGAATGCCGAGGTGTTTGTGACCGGTGTATACGGCGAGACTCGCCGCAGAAACACACCGATAATCTGGTCGATGATGAAGAAGTAGATGACGAACCCAACGATCGACGCAAGCGAGTTGTTGGTGATCACTGTTACCCCGAGTCCGAAGGCGGAGAACAAGCCACCAGCTAGGCCGAAGCGAAGTATGGCCTGAAGCAAGTTGGACCAAACCTCCCCGGTGATGCCGTCTGTGGTTCCGGTCAACGCAGCCAGAACGAACATGAGCACGACATACAACATGGCGACCACAGCAGTGAGTAGAGCCACGCCTACCACGCTGGAGATGACTCGAGCGATGAGCAGACGAGCACGTCGAGGTTCCCAGGTGAGGATCTGCTCGATCACTCCGGTTTTCACATCGGCACCGAAGTACGAAGCTCCGATGACAAAGGCCATGAGCGGGAGGACAAATGCGACCGGCGCGAAGAGGCTCTCGAGTTCAACTCCACCGGCGATGTCGTCCACGAAGTTAGGCGAATTGTCATCGTCGTTGCTGATCACGAAATACGCGATCGCGACGCCCGCCGACATGAGAGCCACGACACCGGCGGGGAAAAACCAGGTGATACGCCGACTCATGAGACGCCGAAACTCGTTGAGGGTAAGGCCGGTCATGCGGCACCTCCACTGGCCGTCGGCGGAGTGCCCGACACAACTCCGGGCGGAGGTGGAGCTCCGGTGAGATTGAGGAATGCAGTTTCCAGCGTGGGTCGTTGTGCTGCAAGACCGCTCAGATATATGCCACTTTGAGCGAGCGCCCGGGTTACTTCGGCGGTCCGATCCGAAGGAACATCACAGACAAGTTCGTTCTCTGCGGGACGGGGGCGAGCACCGATTCCGGCAGCGTTGAGGGTGTCCGCTGCGAGTTGGCGTTGCGTCGGGTCGATCTTGACAACAACAAGATCGCCGCCGGCGAAGCTGCGAATGTGATCGAGCGTGCCTGTTTCGATCAACTTCCCGTTGTTGATGATCGTTACGTCATCACACACCAGTTCGATCTCGGCGAGCTGGTGGCTCGACACGACCACAGCTTTGCCTTCGCTGGCGATGCCGCGGATCAACACTCTCATCTCGGCGATTCCGGCCGGATCGAGGCCGTTCCCGGGTTCGTCGAGGATCAGTAGGTCGGGATTCTTGAGCAAAGCTCCCGCCAGCGCCAGTCGTTGCTTCATGCCCAGGGAGTACGACGAGAAGGTGTCCTTCGCCCGATCCGTGAGTCCGACGATCGCCAACACCCGGTCGACTTCGTTCTTGGGGAGCCCCTGGATGCCTGCGAGCAATGAGAGGTTCTTTCGACCGGAGAAGTTCGGAAACATCTTCGGATTCTCCACGATGGCTCCAACCTTGTGAGCGACTTCGTGGTACCGAGCCGAGGGAACACCAAATACCGCCGTACCTCCGCTGGTGGGACGTATGAGGCCCAGAAGGCAGCGGATAGTGGTGGTTTTTCCCGAACCGTTGGGCCCGAGGTATCCATGGACCGAGCCAGGAGCACCGAGGCTCAACCGCATGCTCTCCACCGCAACCACATCGTCACGCCGGAAGTTGGAATACACCTTGCGGAGATCGTTCAACTCGATGATCGCTACCACTGCGAAAGGTTATGCCGCCCTGTGGTGATAGCGGTGGCACAGGCTGCTCATCGGGTGACGTCCCACCCCCTCGCTAGCCTTGTTCATTGAGCGAGCTGAACAACCACGACGGCGCTTTCAGCGCGCAGAGGTGAGGGCAAATGCAGAGATTCAAAATGGTGTCGGACTATGAACCGGCTGGCGATCAGCCCAAAGCGATCGCTTCACTTACTGAAAGCCTGGAGCGAGGGAACCGCTACCAGACCCTTCTCGGCATCACCGGGTCGGGCAAGAGCGCCACGATTGCCTGGACGATCGAGAACGCTCAACGCCCGGCGCTTGTGATCGCCCCCAACAAGTCGTTGGCCGCCCAGCTGGCCAACGAGTTCCGTGAGTTCTTCCCCGAGAATCGGGTCGAATACTTCGTCAGCTATTACGACTACTACCAGCCCGAAGCTTACATACCCAGCTCGGATACCTATATAGAGAAGGACAGCTCGGTCAACGACGAGATCGATCGACTTCGGCATGCTGCCACGAGCGCACTCCTCACCCGCCGCGATGTGATCGTGGTCGCCTCGGTGAGCTGCATCTATGGTCTCGGATCACCCGACGAATACCGGGCGAAGACTCTGATACTCAAGTCCGGTACCGAAATCGACCAACGTGAAGTCCTCGGGAAGCTGGTCGACATGCGGTACGAGCGCAACGACATGAACTTGGTGCGCGGCAAGTTCCGGGTGCGCGGCGACACCATCGAAGTTCACCCGGCGTATGAGGAGTTTGCGGTACGAATCGAGTTGTTCGGCGATGAGATCGAAAGCATCGTCAGCTACGACCCGGTAACCGGTGAAAAGCTCGAGGCCCTGAGCGATCTTGTGATCTGGCCGGCAACGCACTACTCAGCCTCTGATGAGAAGATGCGCAACGCCATTTTCAGCATCGAGGACGAACTGCGTGACCGCCTCCAGGTCTTGGAAAAGGAACAGAAGCTCCTGGAGGCCCAGCGGCTGAGGATGCGCACCCAGTACGACCTCGAAATGATCCAAGAGATGGGCTTCTGCAACGGTATCGAGAACTACAGCCGCCATATCGATGGTCGCCAGCCGGGTGAGGCGCCCTACACGCTGATCGATTTCTTCCCGGATGATTTCATCACGATCATCGACGAGAGCCATGTAGCTATTCCCCAGCTGCACGGCCAGTACGCCGGCGACCGGTCTCGTAAAGAGGTGCTCATCGAACATGGTTTCCGACTCCCCTCCGCTGCGGATAACCGGCCGCTTCGATTCGAAGAGTGGACCGAGCGGGCCGGACAGGTGGTTTTCCTGTCCGCAACACCCGGTCCCTACGAGTTGGAGCATTCCACCACCGTCGCCGAGCAGATCGTGCGGCCGACCGGACTCATCGATCCCGAGGTCATGATCCGGCCCTACCAAGGGCCAGATCGACGACCTGATGGAAGAGGTCACCAACGTCATCAAAGCTGATGGTCGTGTCCTCATCACAACGCTCACGAAGAAGATGTCCGAAGACCTCACCGATTATCTGCTGGAGCAAGGGCTCCGGGTCAGATATCTGCACTCGGAGGTCGACACGATCCAACGGATCGAGTTGCTCCGTGGCCTGCGCCTCGGAGAGTTCGACGTTTTGGTCGGTATCAATCTGCTTCGCGAGGGCCTCGACCTTCCCGAAGTTCAGTTGGTGTGCATCCTCGATGCGGACAAAGAGGGTTTCCTCCGGTCAGGCACAGCGCTGATCCAGACCATCGGCCGGGCCGCACGACACGTCGATGGACGAGTGATCATGTACGCCGACAAGGTCACCGCCTCGATGCAAAGAGCGATGTCGGAAACGAACCGGCGACGCGCTCTTCAGCAGGCCCACAACGAGGAACATGGCATCGATCCCCAAACCATTCGCAAGGCAGTCACCGACATCCTGGCGATGCTGCGACCGAATGAGGAACGCAAGACGGCACCGGTTCCCGGCGAGGGTAAACGGTCCCGGCGACCCGGCGAGGACAAGAAACTCAAGGAGATGGCGGATCTACCCGAGGACGAACTCCGCCGCCTGATCCTCACCCTCGAGGAGGAAATGAAAGAAGCGTCTGCCGATCTGCGGTTCGAGTACGCGGCGAGAATCCGCGACGAGATCAGGGATTTGAAGCGAGAACTTCGGGAGATGGTGTAGCGCCCACGGGCCGTGCCAAGAACCACTCGCTCTCGGTCAGATCGCCGGTCTCATCGTCGAGAATCTCAAGCGGCTCCGCCACTACCCATTCCGGGCGTGCGCCTAGCCATGCCTCAAATCCGCCTCCGCTCTTCCAGAGAATTGCATCGGGCTCATACCGAGAAACCACGTCTTCGTAGTCTCCGCCATAGAGCAACACGTTGAAGTCATCGAGTACTTGCTGGGGGTAGAAGTCGAATCGGTCGTCCACGAACACGTTCGCTTCCGCTCCCTGTTGAAAGCCGAGGTAGTTCCCCACCACTTCGGAATGGAGGATGTGAGCGTCGCCATCGAGCAAACCCTCGGCTTCGAGAACGTTGATCTCTTCGATCGGGTAGCCGTCGAAGTTCAGCGGAGCCGACATTGCCGCTACAACGGCAAGAGCCAGAAGCGCACCCGATCCAACACTCAGACGCGGGGAACAGCCCCCCTGTCTGAATGCCGCAGTTGACCGAATGCGAGCTGCAGATTAGGAGCAGAAACCACGGCGAGCACGATGCTGGCCAGAACGATGTTCCGGATTGCGAGAAAGGCGGCAAGCGAGAAGACCGAAGCCGGGACGACCGACCGCCACTGCACCGATTGGGTGAGCGAGGCGATGAACGCCACCAGAAGGCCAGCGAATATCCAGGCCGTCAGCCCTTGGAGAGTGAACGGCCTCCACTCCACCACATTGTCCAGTGCTTCACCGCGTCGCAGAAGCTGAACCGGGAACCAGAGGAGCCTTGGGCCAAGCGGGTTTATGGCACCGAGGAGCGTGCCGGCACAGACCCAACCGAGAACCCTGGCGGTGTCGACCGGGAACTCCCGACGGTCGATCCATTCGCCGACGCCGATGGTCCCCACTAGGACACCCGCAAGAGGAAACGATCCGTGGGTGTTGACCCACACCCACATTACGGGCAGCAACCACTGTGGTCGGATCAGTCCTTCGACCACTGCGAAGACCAGGACGAACCCGAGCAGGCCGAACAACAGCGGACGAGCCGACCACATCGTCGCACCGATGATGAGAACAGCTCCGCTGAGAACGAGAGGAACAAAGACGTTCTCATTCTTTCGGCTGGTCAGCATCCATACCAAGGCGGCCGAACAACCGGCGAGCACACCGTGGAGGGCCCGAATACCAAACCCGCCCAAAGCCGAATCAAGTCCTGCGTAGAGCACGCTGGCCAGCCAACTCTGCACGACCCAAGGCTCCCCGCCGGCGGTGAAGCTGTAGGGATCGGTCGTAGGAACGCTTCCTCGATCCAGAATCAACTGGCCGGTGGCGAAGTGGGTGAGAAACGAGTTGTCTCCTAGAACCCTCCGCCCGATGAGGAACCCGATCGCCAAGAAGAAGAGGGCGAACGATGCCTGAAGAGTGAGGCCACTGCTGGCCTTCTCACCTGTCAGGGTCGACATTGTGCTCTAGCTGAAGTTTTCCATAATGCTGATCATGGCGGGGCCGAGCACCACCACGAAGAGCGCAGGGAAGATGCAGAACACCATCGGGATCATCATCTTGACCGGTGCCTTCTGAGCGGTCTCCTGAGCCTTTTGGCGACGCTTGATCCGCATCTCGTCAGACTGGCTGCGCAGAACACGACCGATAGACACACCGAACTGATCGGCTTGGATCATGGACATCACAAATGAGCGGATCTCGGGAACGTTCACCCGCTGGTCCATGGCCCGGAGGGCATCGCTGCGAGAAGAGCCGGCCCGAGATTCACCCAGCACTCGGGCGAATTCATCGGATAGCTCACCAGGAACGTTGTTGATCACACGGTCTAGAGCCTGTTCGAAACCAAGTCCCGCTTCTACGGAGATAACGAGCAAGTCGAGTGTGTCGGGGAGCTGGCGCGTGATCGCCGCTTGTCGATGCTCCACCTTCTTGCTGAGAGAGTTGCTCGGCCCGAGCGCTCCGATCATGATGCCCAACCCAAGTGCTGCGAGTTGCAGCAATCCGGTTAGGGCGAATGGGTTCCATACCAGCATCGTGAGCAACCAGACCGGTATGAACACGAAACCGAGAACCCGAAGAGCGAGGAAGCGTTCGACCTTGTCGGGATCAACGATGCCAGCCTGAAGGTGTTTGCGCCGGACCGACTCCACATACTCGGGTGGGTTGAACCTGCCGCCGAACTTCCCGAGCAGAGCAACGAAAGGCGCCAGGAGTCGCTCTTGGATCGGAGCTAGAAGCTCTTGGTCGCGAACGCTCTCCACTTCGTAGTCGTCCAGCTGACGCAGGGTGTTTCGGACTGCGGCACGTTCTTCGAGCCCCCCGACGAGAGCGAAGACGACAAGTCCGATTGCCATTGCAATGCCGCTGACGAAGATCGCTGGGTGAATGGTGGTGAGAACCTCAAACATTGATCGTGATGATCTTTCTCATCCAGGCCAGGCCAATGCCACCGGAAATCACTCCGGCCACAATGAAGCCCTTGCCGAGGGTGCTGGTGAATAGTGTCTCGATATAGGCCGGGTTCATTATCCACATGACGAACCCGAGCCCGGGCGGAAGACCGCCCAGGATCGCTGCGGAGAGTTTGCCTTCGGCGGTGAGGGCCCGAACCTCACCAGCAAGACGCTCCCTGGCGATCATCGTGTCCGAGACAGTCATGAGGAGTTCGTTCAGATTTCCGCCAACTTCTCGCTGAATGCTGATTGCCATAACCGCCCAAGCGAAATCCGGGCTGTCAAGCCGGGTGGCAACGCCTTCCAGAGCTTCTTCGATCTCCCGGCCGAGCCGGGCTTCGGTCATCGCTCGCGTCAACTCATAACCCATTGGCTCTGCAATCTCGTGCGACACAGCCTCCAGACCCTGGGGAAGGGAGTAGCCGGCCCGTAGGGTGCCTGCGAGGAGTTGAAGCATGTCGGGCAACTGGGCTTCGAATGCCCGAATGCGTCGGCGAGCTTTGAACTGCACACCCGAGGAGGTGGCTAGTGCTGCAACAGCAGCGACGATGAGCCCGCGGATGGCAGAACCGGTGAAGACAAATCCCAACCCGAAGCCGGTGATGGTGATCATCGCGAAGATACCCATGGCTTCGCCGGCTCGAAGTGGGATGCGCCCCTGTTCCAGAATTTCCTCAACACGAGCTAGGAATCCGCGATCCTCGGCAAAGGACTCGGTCATTTGAACCGCCTTCTTCACCAAGGCGGTCTGGACTAGGGCTGTCTCTTCTTCGTCGAGGTCGGCGCCTTCGTCCTCTCCGGAATAGCGACGAAGCATCCCGTCGAGCGTGCTTTCGCCGCCAGCGAAGATGTTGCCAAGGGACCACACGGCGGCCAACACACCGATTACGGTGAGCACGATCGTGATGGCCAGCCCGGTGCTCGAGCGAAGGAAGTCGAGGGGCGATGGTGGCGCATCGATAATCGGTTGAAGCGCCAGTGGCTTGTCGGTGACACGCCCTCCTCCATAGGAGATCGAGATCGAGCTTTGTCCGATCTGCATCGTCAGGTCACCGCGCTGAGACAACTCAACCTGACCCTCATAGGCAACGATCAGGCGGTCCGAACCGATGCCCATAGCCAACCCGAGAGCGGATTCGAACTCGACCGAATTCTGGGAGTCGAAGAGCGCGCCGCCGGTCACGCCTGTGAGCGCACCGAGACGTCGTTCTCCGACGGTCCCGCCAGCGTCACCTTCGTACCGAGCACCGAGCACTTGAACGTTGCGCCGGACGAGCTCAGAGCGAACTGACACGGGGGTTGCGACCGATACGGTGTCGTCAAAGGCCGACGTGACGATTATTGTCCGATGGGTGTCAGCTTGGTCACTGAATAGGTCGGCGCCTCGCATCATGGCGTTGAAGATCGCCGATCCATTCGATGTGTCCATCGACCGGACCGAACGAGCGGCAGCATCGAGGTCGCCGGTGAGCGTCACCTGCACCTGATCTCGATTTCCGGCGGCAACAACGGCGACCTTAACCCCTTCTGGAAGCTGCTCTATATGACTCGCTACCTGGCTGATGGTCTTGGAGAACTGATTGGCGCGTGACAATTTCGCGTTGGCGTCGATCACAAAGACCAGCTCTACATTGTCCCCTGCATCGAGCGCGGACTTCACGGTCGTTGCCTTGGCAGGCTCGCCTTCTGCGATCAGTGTTATGTCATCGGTGCCGACGTCGTAGGTGCCACTGAGCACGGTCAACTCGACCGGATTCTTGGTGGCATCCACCTCGTGGACGACCAGGAACTCCGGCGCGTCCGACTGAGCGAGTACGGGAGCGAGACCGAGCATCGCCGCCAAGATGGCAACGGCACCTAGGACTGCTCCGGTGAGCATCCTTAGTGTTCGGAAGGTCATCGCCGACCTCGTGTCGGTGCTGCCTCGCCCCCGTTTGGACTGAACATTTCGGGGCCGAGACGGATGCCGTGGTCGGCAAGCTTCTGAGCGAACTTGGGCCGAACGCCGGTCGACTTGAGCTGTCCTTTGAAGCGGCCTTGCTCGTCGACGCCGGCACCGAAGTCAAACAGGAACACGTCCTGCAGGGTGACAACTTCGCCTTCCATGCCGGCTACTTCGGTGATGTGGGTGATGCGGCGAGAGCCGTCACGCAGCCGCTGAAGCTGCACGATCATGTCGACCGCGGATGCGATCTGTTCGCGTATGGCGCGGACCGGAAGGTCGTATCCGGCCATGAGCACCAGCGTCTCCAGACGCGACAGCGTGTCTCGCGGATTGTTGGCGTGCAGGGTGGTCAGGGACCCGTCGTGACCGGTGTTCATGGCCTGGAGCATGTCGAGCGCCTCACCTGAACGGCACTCGCCGACGACGATTCGGTCGGGTCGCATACGCAGCGTGTTCTTAACGAGGTCGCGGATCGTGACCTCGCCCTTGCCTTCGACGTTGGGCGGCCGGGTCTCCAGGGAGAGCACATGGTCCTGGTGAAGCTGCAGCTCCTTCGCATCCTCGACGGTGATGATTCGCTCGTCGGTGGGGATGAAAGACGAGAGCACGTTGAGGGTCGTCGTCTTACCGGTGCCGGTGCCGCCGGAGACGACCACGTTGAGCTTGCCGACGATGCACGCCTGCAGGAACCGGGCCGAGTGCACGCTCAGCGTGCCGAACCGGATGAGATCATCGATCCTCAGCGGGTCGGCGGCGAACTTTCGGATCGTGAGGAACGGACCGCCGACCGCCAGCGGCGAGATCACGGCGTTCACACGGGAACCGTCGGGCAGACGAGCGTCACACAGCGGCGAAGACTCGTCGATCCGACGACCGATCTGGGCGACGATCTTGTCGATGATCCGGCGCAGGTGCAGCTCGTCGACGAACGAGACATCGGCCAGCGTCAGCTTGCCGCCCCGCTCCACGTAGATGTTCTTGGGGCCGTTGCACATGATCTCGGAGATGTCATCGTCGCGGAGAAGCTTGTCGATCGGGCCGTAGCCCAGGATGTCGTCGGAGACGTCCTGGATGAGTTGTGCCTTGTCGGCCGCCGACAGCGGCGTGCGCTCCATCGCTAGAGCGTTGTGGAGAGCCTCGTGAACCTTCTTGCGAAGCTCGTCCTCGCTCAGACGCTTGTCGTAGAGGATCGGGCCCAGTTCCTCGATGAGCGAGCTGTGCACCCGGTGACGAAGTTCGTCCAGCGCAGGATCCCGCCGCCCCAGGATTCGGGTAGCCGGGGCTTTTCCGGCGCCTCTTGTGCTCCCTCTTCCGGCTGTTCGTCTCGTGTAGTCGCTTGTAAAGAGACATCTGCCCCTGCTTTGAGTTGTCCTGCTGGTGGCCGGCGACTTCCCGTCGCTTGTTTCTTCATCGGCCCGAATCGGGCCGACTTGATTATCGCTAGCTGAAGAAACGGCGACGGCTCGGTTGCTGTGCTTCAAGCTGCGCTCCGTCGAGGAATCGCACCGCCAGCTCCTCGAACGCCCGAGCAACGCTCGACTTGGGCGCCGAAAGAACAACCGGGGATCCCTTGTTGACCGAGATCGGCACGACGACGTCGCTCGGGACCCGAGCAGCGGCATGGACCTGAAGCGTTTTCTCGACCTCGTTGACGTCGAGCTTCACCTTGGAGTCGGCCGGTTCAGAACGAGATGCAAACGTTCCTTGGGTATGTCGAGCAGCTGCAGCGTACTGAGACCGATCTTGACGTTCTTGATGTTCGGGATGTCGAGACCGGCGACCATGATCACTTCGTCACTCGCCTCGATCAGGCTCAAGACGACGTCGTTGAAGTACGCCGGCAGGTCGATGATCACGTGGCCGGCGAAGCGCTTGATGATCTCGGCCAGCTTCACCATCTGCTCACCGGTGATCTGGTCGGCGAACGTCGGCTCCATCGGTGCGGGCAGCACCCGGAGTCCGGTCTCCTCATGGGTGGTCATCAGCTGCTGCATGAGAACCGCATCGAGCTTGTCGAGCTGTGTGATCGCGTCGACGACGGTGTGCGTCGGCTGGAGCTTCAACATCACCGCGACATCGCCGAACTGAAGGTGGCCGTCGATGAGGACAACCGGGCGGTCTGAGCGCCGAGCGAGCGAGCATGCGATGTTGGTGGCGGTGACCGACTTTCCGCTGCCACCCTTGGTCGAGAAGACCGTGATGACCATGCCGGGTTCGCCCTCGAGTTCATCGAGGATCTCGACGCCTGCACCGGCGCCGGGCTGCCATCGACGACTGCCACCGCTGCTCGACGACAGTCCTTCGGCTACGCGTTCGACGGTGTCCTGGAGCTGCATCTGATCGATGGGAGCCGAGAGCACGTCACGTACACCGGCTCGCATCGCGCTCTGCAGCAGCGCGGTGGAGACCTCGCTGGTCACGAGGATCGAACCGACCTCGGGATGAGTGCGGGTCCACTTTTGAATGATGGCTAGATCGCCTGCGTCGGCGCAGGACGGCCCGAGAATCACCACGACAGGACCCATTCCGAGCCGACCTTCAAGTTCGGCCAGGCTGCCGGCGGATCCAGCGCCTTCACCGAACTGAGCTGCGAGGTATTCGCGGACGGCCTGATCAGCATCGACCACCGCAACGGCTGCGCCGTTGGCGATTTGGGGCCGAAGGGCCGGGCTGTCACCTTCCGCTTCAGTTGTTTCGGGTTCGGGCTCTTCTCCGAATGAGGAGAGATCATCGAGTCCGAACGAGAGGTCGACGTCATCCATGTTTAGGGCCTCGCAGTTGCGGCAAGTGCTTCCTGCAGCAGTTCGTCTTCGTAGCGTTCACATACGGTGAGATCGCCTTCGTTCTCAGGCTGGGGCGGACCATATGGAGTGAGCAGATCGCAGGTCTCGCCGGGGAGCTCGGAAGTATCGAAATCCAGCTGGGGGATCGGCCACGGCTCGTAGTCGGGTGAGACGAGCGTCAGGTAGAAGTCCTCCAGGGCATGCAGGACCTGCGCAACCTCAACAGGCACTGCCAACGTGATCAGACCACCGGCTTGAGCGGCTGCTTCGCCTTCCTCAGCAGTCTCCACCGTCGCCGGGAGAGAAGTTCCGATCGCGAGGATCTCGGCCTTCTGGTACACCATTGCGGCGTCGCTCTTGAAGACACCCTGAAGGACCCGGCCACCGGAGATCACCGGCTCGGCTGCTACAGCTTCGTCGCTGCCTTCGTCCGTCGCTTGTTCGTCGGTGGTGGCTTCGACCGTGGGAGCTCCGTACCGGGTCATGATGTTCACGAAGTCACCTGGCTCAAGGAGACCGGCCACAGCGTTCTGGCCGCCTGCGCTGAAGGTGTATGTAGTCATATCCTGACGACGTTCGTTCTCCACATCGACGGTACGTTCTTCGAGCCGGTCGGTGACGCCGGTCGCCACGACCTGGGGAGCGGCGAACATTCCCTTGACAATCGTCTGTTCGGCCGGGATTGAATTCACGGCCACGAGACCAACGATCTCCTCACCGGGCACGGCGATGGCGGCGTCGGGTGCGAACTCAGCCGGAATCGGCTTCTCCACAATCAATCCCCGCTGTTCGAGGTCCGAACCGCTGGCACCCTGGGGGATGTTGCCCTCGGCGACCCAGACGGTCACTAGTTCGCGTCCGGCGTAGACGTTGTCCTCGATCCCGCGGATGTAGATCAACAGACCCATCGCCGCTAGGCCTGCCATTGCGATTGCTACGAAAAGGATGATCGTACGCCGTGAGTTCACGACACTCTCCTGAAGGTCAGGCCGGCTTGTGGCCGGCACATTTGTACTCAGGAGAACCTGTCGGCCGGTTTAGGCCTCGGGCTTAGCAATTCTTGAATTTTGAGTTGGAGTTACTATCGCGTCCAAGACGCTCCACAGGCTGGGAAAGGCCGAAACCTAGGGCGCCTCGGGCTCGCTGATGGTCTCACCAGAAGCCTCATCCGAGGTTTCAGAAGCCTCATCTGAGGTTTCACTTTCTTCAGCCGTGACTACCTCGGGTGCTTCAGAGGTGTACACCGAAGGCGTTTCCGCGTCGACTTTGTCTTCCTCGAGCTCCTGATAGTACTCAGCCCACGCAGCCTCGGTAGCGGGGTCGACCTCGGTTGGACCGATGTAGTTGCCATCGGAGTCAAAGGCATGCTCGCCGAAGTGTTCTTGGTACTCCTGGGCCACAACCCCACCCTCGGCCGCCTGCTTGATCGAAAGGCTGATCCGGCGGCGCTGGAGGTCGATGTCGATGATCTTGACCCAGAGTTCCTCGCCCGGAGTAACGACCTGTTCTGGGAGGTCCACGTGATGGGCGGACATCTCCGAGATGTGTACCAAGCCCTCGATGCCGTCGCCGACCTGAACAAAGGAACCGAACGGTACGAGCTTGGTGACGCGTCCATAGACCAGTTCCCCAACTCGGTGACCGGTGGCGAATTCCTGCCATGGGTCCTGCTGGGTGGCTTTCAGCGACAGGCTGATTCGTTCGCGACTGAAGTCGACCTCGAGGACCTGAACCGTGACCTCGTCGCCGACCTGAACCACAGAGTTGGGATGATCCACGTGCTTCCAGGAGAGCTCTGACACATGGATGAGGCCATCCATTCCGCCGAGGTCGACGAACGCACCGAAGTTGACGACCGAGGAAATCACACCGTTGCGAACCTCGCCCGGCTTGAGGTTCTCGAGGAAGTCTTCGCGCTGTTCCTTCTGAGTTTCTTCGAGGTAACCGCGGCGGGACAAGACAACGTTGTTGCGGTTCTTGTCAAGTTCGATGATTTTGGCGTGAACGGTCTGGCCCACGTAGGGCTGCAGATCCCTTACCCGGCGAAGCTCCACCAGCGACGCAGGGAGGAATCCTCGAAGACCGATGTCGACGATCAGTCCACCTTTGACAACCTCGATGACCGGGCCGGACACGATGCCGTCGGCTTCCTTGACATCTTCGATCGTGCCCCATGCACGCTCGTACTGGGCCCGCTTCTTCGACAGCAGGAGCCGACCCTCTTTGTCTTCGCGCTGAAGCACCAGAGCTTCGATCTCGTCGCCGATGGAGACGATCTCACCGGGTTCGACGTCGTTGCGAATCGAAAGCTCACGAGATGGGATAACACCTTCGCTCTTGAAGCCGATGTCGAGCAGGACCTCGTCCTGGTCAACCCTGACCACGGTTCCCTTGACCATCTGTCCATCCTCGATGGAGACCATCGATGTGGTGTACGCCTCGTCGAGAGCGTCAGCAAGGTCGTTGAAGACAATCTGACGGGGAACATAGGCGCCGGCCTCGGCGTCGGTCATCGGTTCGGTAGGGGTAGGGGTAGCGGTGGTGTCGGTCACGGAACTAGGCAGTACTTTCGTAGAATCTCGCGGCCCTGAGACTAACGAGACGCCGAGACGATCTCGGCAAGCCCATCAGGATACCGGCTGGCACGCAGGGACAGACCCGGTCGGGCACTTCAGTGCCTTGGAGCGCCGCTACTTCGAAACGTGGACGGTGTAGTCACCGGCTCCAGCTTTGGTCCATACAGCAAGCGACACCGGTTGTCCCGCCTGCAATTGGGCGGTGTAGATCAACGGACTCCGTTCCGAGACATCGGCACCCAACCAAGCGTTGTTGCTGCGCCGACGGATGTCGCTCCTCAACCTGGCACTTCCCGACCATGTGACCTTGATCGTGTAGCGGCCGCCTTGGTTCGGAGTGAACCGGTGTGGCTTCCACACCGCACTTCCTCCCCGACCCGCCCGGTGAACGTCTGGGTCACCTCGGGTCCGGGCGGCGGCTCGATCGGAGCACCGTTGGCCCCTCCGTACGCGGCATCGTTCTGCATGGTGCGAAGTGCCTGCATCGAAGCAGCGCTGCCCCGCGGATCCCATATGCAATTGGGAAACGAAGGGTCGTTCGTGGCGAAATAGGAAAGCCCGGCCAGCCGTGACCACTCGGGCCGTTTGAACAGTTCCCTCGTGCCGTCGATGAACTCCGCCTGGGTTCCAGCGTTGCGATTGGCCGAGGCTGCCCATTCTGCGAGTACTAGGCGCTCGTTGGGGTGCGCCTGCGCGAAGGTCAGGAAATACGTGACGAGTTCGGACATTGGCCGGTTCACAATTGCGTTGTCGGCCCGGCAGTTGGACCAGTCATAGGGGTCCGACCCGATCATGTCGACGACATCGTCTCCGGGGTACCACTGGAGCGCCGCCCGGCGATCGCCGGGCCTCTTCGCCTGCAACTCGTAGGCGTAGTTGGACATCACCCAAGCGTGTTGCACGTTCGTGGCACCGCGCTGCTGGAAGACCTGGTGGACTTTGCGGTACGCAGCCCGGAACGACTGGGGCGAACCCTGGGAATCGTTGACCCGGATCTCCGGCTCCTGGTTGAACGTGAACCAGATGTCGCCACTCAAACCTTTGAGGTAGTCAGCCCACGCAACGATCTCGTTGTAGATCTGGGAACCGGGCTGTGCGTTGGCGATCGAGTTCCACGTCAACAGAGGTCCGCTGCGACGTTTGGCTCTCACCGACAGGTGCATGGTTCGACCGCCATTGAGTATTTCATCGTGGTAGGGCCTACTTCGGCCTGCCTCGTCCCACCGCATGAACACCCGCACGAGACCGAGCTTCTCGCCCAGCTGGCTTTCGAATGAGCGGAGCGACGTCACCGCATTTCCCTCCCTTGGCGGAGTGGCCCCGAACAAGATGGTCGGATCGGCAGCCTGGGCACCCGAAGGAACCATCAGAACAGATGCGATGAGACAGAAGTAGACGACCAGCGCGCCAACGCGTGAGGTCCAACGACGCTCCGTCGCCAACGGAGTAGATGATGTAGACATGAAGTTCCCGGCCTTAGTGTTGCGATTGCGTTACGGCGCCGCAACCTATCGGAAGTATCGTGTAGGTCAAACGACCTACACGATCACCAACCGTGGACGAATCTCACGCAACCGTCAGCCACTTGTAGCGTTCGCCCAGCTCACACGGTGTCGGTTTCCGGAAGTGGGACCCCGGAACACTGTTGAAATCTTTTTCGAGATCAATCTTTGGCGTCGGCCCACGTTGCCCCGAATGCAAGGTTGACCTCGAGCGGAACCGATAGTTCAAATGCCGTCGCCAGTTCGGCTCGCACCAATTGCTCGGCGACGTCACGTTCATCTTCAGGCACTTCGAGAATGACCTCATCGTGCACCTGAAGGACCACACGAGACCGCAGACCCGATCTCGCCAGAGCGCGATCGAGACCGACCAGCGCGACTTTGAAGATGTCCGCCGCCAATCCTTGGATGCCGGCGTTCATGGCCTGGCGCTCCCCCGCCTGTCGGACACGGGGATTGTCGCTGCGGAGTTCGGGCAGCAATCGCTTTCGACCGAAAAGCGTTTCGGTGTAGCCGCGATTGCGAGCCTCAGTAACGGTTCGATCCATGTAGTCCCGGACTGCAGGGAAACCCTCAAAGTACGCGTCGAGGATGTCGGCGGCCTCCGAAGTCTTGATTCCGAGTCGTTGCCCAAGGCCGTAAGCTTCCATCCCGTAGGCGAGGCCATAGCTGACCATTTTGGCCTTGCTTCGCTGTTCGAAGTCAACTTCTTCGGGCCGTACGCCGAAGACGCGACCTGCGACGGATCGGTGCACGTCGGTTCCCGAGGTGAATGCCTCCATCAGGCCTGGATCCTTGGCGAGATGTGCAATGCAGCGAAGCTCGATCTGGTTGTAGTCGGCCACGAGAAGCTGATGACCTACAGGAGCTGCGAAGGCCTTTCGAAAAGATCGGCCGCGTTCGGATCGAACCGGAATGTTGTGCAGGTTCGGATGTTCGCTGGAGAGGCGACCGGTTCGGGCCACCATCTGATTGAAAGTTGCACGGATGCGGTCATCGCTCTGCACCTCGGCCAGAAGTGACGCTCCGTACGTGCTGCGTAGCTTCTCGACCTCGCGATACGCCAGCAGGTGTTCGATGATGGGGTGTTCCCCGACCAACTTCTCAAGGGTCGCCTGATCGGTGGAAAAACCCGTCTTGGTCTTCTTGCCGGGCGTCAACCCGAGATCTTCGAAGAGGACCTCACGCAACACCTTGGTGCTGTTGACATTGAACTCGTAGCCGGCATCGTTCTGAATCTCGGTTCGGAGCGCATCTGCTTCGGCTGTCATGTCCGCGTTGAGCCGTTCCAACTCGGCCCGATCGACACCAACGCCGCGATGCTCCATCCGAGCCAGAACTGCAACCAACGGAACCTCGACCTCGGTGTTGAGGGTCGTGAGGCCCTCTTCCTCGAGCGCCTGTCGGCACGGCTCCACCAAGGCCGCAACCGCCGCTGCTTCAACCGCTGCCACCTCCGACGGAGGTGGGCCTTCCCCAAAATCAAGCTGACCGTCGGGAACGGTGTCGAAGCTCGGGAGTGAATAATGGGTTCGTTCGACCACGAGATCGCTCAACGGGTACGACGTTCCGGCCGGGTCCATCAGGTATGCCGCCAGGGCAGTATCGAGCTGGAGCCCATCGCCAAACTCCTCTCCGGCGAGACTGCCACGAAGGATGGTTCTGAGGAGTGGTTTGGCATCATGTGCTGCGAAACCCGGTTTCTTCGTCGCCGCCAACATTTCATCAACGAGACCGGGATTCCCGATGGCATCAACCCAGGCGACCTCAACCGAGCCGTCATTGGCGGGGGCCTCGCTCGCGAACCCCAGACCCAGCAGCCGATCTCCGCTGACCGAGCCGGCTATGGCGATCGGAACACTCGATGAGTCGAACGCGGCCGACCAGGACTCCACATCTGTGGTGGACCTGACTTCGCGAATGGTTGGGGCGAGGACGATTCGGTCGGCGTCGGCCACCTTGGTGCTGGCATCTTTTGCGAATGCCTCGAGGAAACGCTCGTACATCGTCCGAAATTCGAGGAAATCGAAGACCTTTTTGACCTCGTCGAGTTCAAATGGCTGCCGGTCCATCAACTCGTCGATCGTGACGTCGAGCTCAACGTCGCTGAGGAGCAGCATCAGCTCAGCATTGAGCCGAACCTGCTGCTCGTTCTCTTCCAGGTTCTGGCGGAGCTTGGGGCTGTGGTCGGTGATGTTGGCGTAGATGCCGTCGATACCGCCATAGGTATTGATCAGTTTTGCAGCAGTCTTCTCGCCCACGCCGGCCACGCCGGGAAGATTGTCGCTTTGTCCCCTCTCAGCGCTGCGTACTGCACATAGTCCTTGGGTGCAACACCCGTGCGTTCCATGATCCCCGCTTCGTCGTACAGGGCGTAGTCGCTCACCCCACGACGGTTGTAGATCACTTTGACATGCGGGTCTTTCACCAGCTGATATGCGTCGCGGTCGCCGGTCACGACCTGCACATCGTGTCCCTTCGCCTCCGCCTGAAACGCCAGCGTGGCGATGATGTCGTCGGCTTCGAAGCCGGGCGCTTCGAGTGTGCGCAAATTGATGACCTCGAGAACTTTTCGGACCAGTCCCATCTGTTGCTTGAGAATGTCCGGCGCTGCCTTGCGGCCCGCTTTGTAGGAGTCGAGCCGTTCGTGCCGGAACGTGGGTTGAGGGAGGTCGAATGCCACCGCGATCGAGTCGGGCTTGTGGTCTCGAACCAAGTTGATCAGCATGCTCGTAAATCCGAACACTGCGTTGGTCACCTGACCTGAGGCTGTAGCTAGGTCGTCGGGAAGGGCATAAAACGCCCGGTACGTCAGCGAGTTCCCATCGATGAGCATCAGCGTCCCCACGGGATTGATCCTACCCGCGCTGGCCTGCGGGCCTTCCTGCCCACCGAGCCCAGCTCCGGCGACTCCTGGGGCCTCGGAGCGTCGCCTCCCCCGGGAGGCGAGGTCAAACTCAGACCGCCAAATGAGGCCCGGTGCGAGTCGAGTTTCAGAGGGACCACGAAGCGAGCGCCAGCGAGTGAGAACGTGGGCCCAGAGGAACGAGCGAAGACAACCGAACCTCAAGCAACTCCAAAGGCCGTCAGGCCGACGAGTTGCCAAGAACGGGCACCCGGAAGGCAAGGTCAAACTCAGACCGCCAAATGAGGCCCGGTGCGAGTCGAGTTTCAGAGGGACCACGAAGCGAGCGCCAGCGAGTGAGAACGTGGGCCCAGAGGAACGAGCGAAGACAACGGAACCTCCGTGGAAACGGGCCCCCTGCAGGGGAAATTATTGTGGTTTCAATTCGCCGTCGATGATTCTCTGTGCGACCTCGCCCATGGATGATCGTCCGTTCATGGCTGATGAGCGGAGGAACCCGAACGCTTCGGCCTCGGCAAGCCCATGAGTGTCCATCAGCAAACCCTTGGCTCTGTCGAGGAGCTTTCGTTCGGCCAGCTTCGCCTCGGCCTCCCTGGCCAGGTCAGACTGTTCGCTGGCTGCCGCCTCCGCAAAGGTGATGTCCGCGAACCGGGCGATTGCCATCTCGATCGCAGGGACCAAGTCGGTGCGCTCAAACGGCTTCACCACATAGGCCAGCGCCCCGGCGTCGCGAGCCTGCTCTATCAACTCACGTTGGGAAAAGGCGGTGAGAATCACAACCGCTGACAACCGTTCGCTGATGATCTGGCGAGCTGCGGTGAGCCCGTCCGTGCCCGGCATCTTGATGTCAAGAATCGCCACGTCAGGCGAGAGTTTCCGCACCAGCTCAAGGGCTTGATCGCCATCGGCGGCCTCGCCGACCACCTCATAACCTTCCTCGGACAGCGTTTCGGTCAGATCAAGACGGATGAGGGCCTCGTCCTCCGCCACAACAACGCGTGTCACGTTTCACGAACCTTTCTCGTATTGAGCTCGTCGAGAAGATCGTCCTGCTTTTCTTCGAGCTTGACGAGGCGATCAACCTTCACCGAGCGGTCTTTCTGGAGTGCGGTCACCGTGCGGGACGCGTCGCGGTGTTCGCGGCCAGCCAGCGGCGTCTCGCTCACGAGGGAGCGAAGCCGGGCGTCGTCGGCCTCGTCGGAGAAGTGAAGGAGCTGCTCGTCAATGACAAGGAGCTCGTTACGGAGTTCGACCAGTTGGTTCGACACATTGCGGAGCCTTCGTTCTATTGATGACTGGAACATCGGGTCTGCTCCTCTCCAAATCGGGTGCCCGGGGTGGGATTCGAACCCACACGCCCTTTCGGACAACGGATTTTGAATCCGTCGCGTCTGCCATTCCGCCACCCGGGCATACATGGTGTTCGGATTCGAGATCGTATCAACAAACGCCCCAAACGTCGCTGAATCGGGTCGACGGCGCAATTCCCAAGAACTGCTCATGGAGATCTGATCCAAGACCTTGTAACGACAGAGAGACCAGATAGGTCTATACGTTGATGCCAAGCACTCAGATTGCGTTCACCTACCCGGGACAGGGCTCCCAAGCGCCTGCCATGGGGGCGTCATGGACAGAACACCCATCGTGGGAACTCGTGCAGGAGGCCAGCGATGTCGCCGAGCGTGATATCGCAGAACTACTGTTGGAAGCCGATGCGGAAGAGCTCAGACAAACCAGAAATGCCCAGCTCAGCACCTTTGTTCTGAGCATGGTCGTCCTCGATGCAGTCGAGCGTTTGGGCGTAGAGCCCTCGCTCCATGCAGGCCACTCGCTCGGTGAGTACTCCGCTCTCGTGGCGAGCGGCGCCATCTCATTTGCAGACGGCGTGCGACTGGTCACCGAACGAGGCAACGCTATGCAGGCTGCAGCCGACGCTAATCCTGGCACAATGGCCGCCGTTCTCGGCCTAGATGACGAACTGGTCGACTTGGCATGTGCGAAGAGTGGCGCCGACGTGTTTGTGGCCAACTACAACGCTCCGGGTCAGGTGGTGATCGCCGGAACTGCTGCGGGGATTGAAGCCGCCGGCCAACTCGCCAAGGACCTTGGAGCCAAACGTGTGATGCCGATCAAGGTCGGAGGTGCGTTCCATACACCGTTCATGGCAGCAGCCGGCGAGCGCCTCCAAAAGGCCCTGGCCGACATCGATTTCCGGGCCCCCAACCGGCCAGTAGTTGCCAATGTCGACGCCACTCCGCACAAAACCGAGGAAGAGTCGCGAAAGATCCTGGGTCTACAACTCACGAGCCCCGTTCGTTGGCGCCAGACCTTGCACACCATCGAGGAAGCAGGCATCGACCTGATCGTCGAACTTGGTGCCGGAAGTGTGCTGACCGGACTCGCAAAGAGGACCATCGAGAAGGTGGCTCGCTCTTCGGTGTCAATTCCCGATGATCTCGACGCATTGCTGGAGGAGTTGGCTCACTCCCCAAAAATGATCGCTCACTCGATGGAGAACATCTCTACGCGAGTGAGCGGCTAGTCGTAAGCCCAAGCAGTGGCATTTTCACTCCGCTCGATGACACAAGATCGGGCCTGCGCGTCGGCGTGGGCGATGTGATCGGCCACGTGGGCGCTACCGAAGTCCGCACTGCGTTCGCTGGTGAGCTCCACGGCGTCCTTGCGATGAACGGCGAACGAGTTGCGCCTTCTCAGCCAATTGCGTGGCTCCGGGTTCTGGCATGAGCGGACTCGGTTTCCGCTTGTCTGGAGTCGGGGCTGCTCTCCCTGAGAAGGTCCTCACCAACCTAGATCTCGAAGCCTGGATGGATACCACCGATGAGTGGATCCGTGAGCGGACCGGAATCGCTCAACGTCACATCGGATCAACCACCACCGAGCTGGCTGCTCTTGCGTCACAACGGGCAATGGACGCCGCCGGTGTTGGGCCTGCCGACATCGACCTGCTTCTGCTGGCCACTACCAGCCCCGAGCATGTGTGCCCGGGAACCGCTCCTGCTGTCGCCCGGGAGCTTGGCCTTGACTGCGGCGCACTCGACATTCAGGCCGCGTGCTCTGGCTGGGTGTATGGCCTCACCATCGCCAACGGTTTCCTCCTTCAAGGAATGAAACGGATTCTCGTTGTCGGGGCCGAAGCGCTCGATAAAATCACCGATTATCACGACCGAGGCACCGGGATCCTCTTTGGCAACGGCGGAGGAGCCGCTGTTGTAGAAGCCGACCCCAGCGGCGTGGGCGAAATGCTCGGCTGGGACCTCGGCGCCGACGGCAACTACATCCACATTCTCTATGCCGAACACGGCGACGTGCTCAAGATGGACGGAAAGGAAGTCTTCCGGCAGGCGGTCACCGCAATTCAGAGAACGATCGCCAACACGATGAAGATGGCGGGAACCGATATCGGCCTGGACGACATAGCGCTCATCGTCCCCCACCAAGCCAACATCAGGATCCTCGAGTCGGCTTGGAAAAAGCTCGGGTTGTCGATGGATAAAACTGCCATGATTTTGGAGAACACCGGGAACACCTCAGGTGCAACGATTCCCATGGCACTTCACGATTCGCTGGTCAAAGACCGTATTCAGAACGGTGACCTCGTGCTGTTCGTCGGATTCGGGGCCGGAATGACCTGGGCCAGTGCGCTGGTTCGCTGGAATGGTTCATGAGCGTCGCCCTGGTGACGGGCGGCAGCAGGGGAATCGGGCTCGCGACTGCAGTTGCGTTGAGCGATGCCGGGTTCCGGGTGGCGGTCGCCAGTCGGTCAGAGCCACGTGACCTTCCCGAATCGCTGAGCTGGTTCCAATGCGATATCACTTCAGGCCCTAGCGTCGATGCGCTCTTCGATGCCATCGAGGAACAGCTGGGCCCGGTTTCGGTCCTCGTAGCCAATGCCGGCATCACCAAAGACGGGCTCACACTTCGCATGAGTGAAGAGAACTTCACAACAGTTGTCGATGCCAATCTCACCGGATCATGGCGGGTGGCCAAACGGGCCGTCAAACCCATGATGAAGGCCCGCGCTGGTCGGATCATCTTCATCTCTTCAGTTGTTGGCGCAATCGGCCAGACCGGTCAGGTCAACTACTCGGCAAGCAAGGCTGGATTGGTGGGCTTGGCTCGATCGCTGGCACGGGAGTTCGCATCGCGCAACATCACAGTGAACATCGTGGCCCCCGGCCCGATTGCCACCGACATGTTCGACGCCGTCAGCCAAAAGGCCAAGGAAGCGATGACGGCTGCGGTGCCCCTGGGCCGCGTCGGCACGCCCGAGGATGTTGCCGCCGCTGTCGCTTTCCTCGCCTCCGACGGTGCCAGTTACATCACCGGAACCACGATCGCCGTAGATGGCGGGTTGGGAATGGGAGCCTAACGCTCCCGTGCCAACTAGTCTTTGCCCTACAACTGAGCGCGCAGCCGCATCTACAAACTGCTGTTGTGCCCGCCAAGCATCACGAAGAAAGAAGAAACACGTGAGCGACACCGCAAATTTCGAACGATTCACCAAGTGTGCTGTGGAGGTGCTCTCTGTTGAGGCCACCGCAGTCACCAAGGAAGCCCGATTCGCTGAGGATCTCGACGCCGACAGTCTCGACCTGGTCGAACTCGTCATGGCACTCGAAGAGGAGTTCGACGTTTCTGTCGATGAAGAAGAACTCGAAGGCGTGGAAACCGTGGGCGGCGCGTACAACCTCATCGTCGCCAAGCTGTAGAACACATGCGTCGGGTAGCAATCACGGGCCTCGGGGTTGTTGGGCCCTGTGGTATCGGTAAAGACGCCTTCTGGCGGGGCCTGCTCAGCCCGGCACCCGATGGCGAGCGAAGGGTCCACGATTGGGACCCCTCGCCGTACTTTGCCAACCCCAAAGAGTCTCGTCGCGCCGACCGTTTCACCCAATTTGCCATCGCGGCTGCGGTAGAAGCGGCCGAGCAGGCAGGCGACATGAGAGCTGACCCTGCCCGAATCGGCACGCTGATCGGCACCGGGACCGGCGGTATTGGCACCATGGAGAAGGAAATTCTGGTCCAGCACGAGCGGGGTTCACGGCGCGTGTCCCCGTTCCTCGTACCCATGATGATGTCGAACGCCGCAGCAGCGGCAGTTTCGATGCGCATGGGATTCCAGGGTCCGTGCGAAGCGACGGTCACCGCGTGTGCGGCTGGTACCCATAGCATCGGCAATGCCATGCGCATGGTGGCCGATGGCCGTTGCGACGTGGTGTTCTCAGGCGGATCCGAGGCATCGTTCACTCCCACGGCCCTGGCTGGTTTCGGGAACATGACCGCGCTCTCCACCACCGGAATCTCGGTTCCCTTCGACTCGCGCCGTGACGGCTTCATGATGGGTGAAGGCGCTGCCGTGCTCGTTCTCGAAGCGTGGGACCGGGCTGTCGAGCGCGGAGCAACCATCATCGGCGAGATGCTCGGTGCCGCCAGCACAGCCGACGCCCACCACATCACTGCGCCCGCCCCAGGGGGAACCGGGGCGGTCCGCTCGATGGAATTGGCCATGGAACACGCTGGCCTGTCGGCCAGCGACATCATTCACATCAACGCCCACGGCACCTCGACGTCGCTGAACGACGCAGCTGAGGCCCACGCCATGGCCAAGATCTTCGGAGAGCCAGGACCAATCGTCACTTCGACCAAAGGAGTCACCGGACATGCGCTCGGAGCCGCCGGTGCCCTCGAAGCCGCTGCGGTCGTGCTGTCGATTCAACATCGCCTCATACCGCCAACGGCGGGGACCCTCGAGTGCGACCCCGAGCTGCCAAACATCGATCTGGTCCTCGGACAAGCCCGTGAATGGGCGCCAGGACCGTCGATGTCCAATAGCTTCGGATTCGGTGGACACAACGGCACGATCATCATCGGACCGGGCGCCTAAGTGGCCGGTCTCCCCGCACCGATCGACCTTCTCCCCCACCGCCCACCGTTCCTATTCGTGGACGAACTGGTCGAGCTGGCCCCGGGCGAACGAGTCCGGGGGCTATGGCATCTCACCGGCGACGAATGGTTCTTCCCTGGCCACTTCCCCGAACGACCCGTAGTGCCCGGCGTTCTGCAGATCGAAGCCCTCGCTCAGACCGGCGCATGCGCGGTTCTGGCCGAAGCCAGGTTTGCCGGCAAAATTCCATACCTCACCGGTGTCAACGGAGCAAAGTTTCGCCGACCGGTGGAACCAGGCGACACCTTGGAAATGGAAGTGACCTTCGGGCGTCTATCTGCGCGTGGCGGCAAGGGCTCCGGTGTTGCCACTGTGAACGGCGAGACCACCTGCACGGCGGAACTCATGGTTGTGCTGGGCTGAGAGCCATTGCGATTCAGACGACTCTGTCTCGCTTCGTTTCCGGATCAGCTTCAGATCACCAGCACGAACAGCTGCCCCGCCGGACCTTCAAACTTGTGCCGTCCGGTCGGTGCAGCCTCATCGACGAGCAGGATGTTGCCGTTTAGGCTTCCGAGGTTTGGACGGGTTTCAAGCGCTGCGACGTACTGATCTGGGATCAGGGCTGACCGGATTCCGGTTGGCCCGGTGCGGCTAGTGAGTTCTATCGCGACGGCTTGGAGACCCGCATACCGGGGTTGCTGACAAGTCGAGAACGAAGCGGCGTCGGTCGAAGCAACCAGACAGACGAGTTCGCCCTGCACGCCGATGAAAAACACTGCTTCAGTCCCAGTGTGTTCCAGTCGCACAAGTCGGTCATAACTCTCTCGGCCACCAGCCTCGAGGTCGAGGTAGATCTCATCAGCCGACGCCAACCGGCTCTCGTCGCCGAGGATTGCGTACAGATCGCCTGGTGAGGGATCAACAAAACGCTCGTAGGTCATCCTGACGCGGACGTTGTCGAAAACGAGCCGCTCATTGTCAACCTCGGCGCCCGACAGAATCGCATCGATCATCTCCTGCTCTGTTTCATTGCGGTCGAATCCGGCGCCGTCGTAGTCCAGGCATCCCATCGCTGTCGCACTGAAATCACCGCCGAACTGCCCCTGGAATTGGTTGCAGGTGGTATCGCCGCCCACGCTGGTCCCTTCGATTTCAAGGAAGAGCGGCTCATCTAGCGTCAACGTCTCGCCGTCTAGCTCCAGCGACGACAAGATCCAAAGCCCGTCAGAGTCGGCACCGAATTCACTTTGCCCGCACCCGGCCGCAATGGCGAGTGACGAAAAGACAATCCGAAGCGCAAGGTTTCGAGACCGCATCGGGGCCCAAGCTAGTAGGACATGAGAGCTTGTGGCGCCGACGACATCGACGGCCACCCTTTGCTGCAGGCTCAACGGGCCGCAACGTGGCTGACCTTACCGAGGCTTTCCATCGAGTCCGTAGAATGTGACCGTGACCCAAACCGTGTACGACGTCGTCGGTGGCGAAGCGTTCTTTGTTGAGTTAGTGGACACGTTCTACGACCACGTCGAATCCGACGAGGTCCTGAGGGTCATGTATCCAGAAGACCTTTCAGAATCTCGTCGGAATACTGCTGGTTTCCTAGCCCAGTACTGGGGCGGTCCTCCGCACTACAGCGAAGAACGGGGCCATCCACGGTTGCGGATGCGGCACGCGGATCTGCGGATCGGCCAGCGGGAGCGAGACCATTGGCTGGCTCACATGCTGGCTGCGGTGACCATCACCGCTAGGCGGGCAGGAGCTCCGCCCGAGGTCGACGAAGCCATGGCGAGCTACTTCGAGCATGCCAGTACCGCCATGATCAACTCGGCAGGTCCGGAATGAACCACGGCAGAGTTCGGTTCGATGAAGGGTGGTTGCACTCATGACGCGACACCGCGAAGACACGACCCCGTCGAATGCGGATGAATCAACTCTGGCGAATCAGGACAAATTCGCCGTTCATGTGCAGCCTCACATTCCGCTTCTCTTCGCCACCGCCTACACACTCACGCGCAACTCAACCGAGTCCGAGGACCTGGTCCAGGACACGCTGCTACGCGCGTTTCGAGCTATCGAGCGGTTCGACGGGGCGTACCCGAAGGCATGGCTACTCACGATCCTGCGCAATACCAACATCAATCGAGGGCAGAAGAAGAAACCTTACCTATTCGACGACCCAGACAATCCAGCAGCTGAAATTGTCGACGAGGTAACTCCCGAAGACCTCATTGTGGAACCGGTTTTCGATCACGCCGTTCAAACCGCACTCGACGAGCTTCCAGCCTCGTTCCGGGCCGTTGTAGACCTTGTCGATCTCAATGGTCTCAGCTATGCGGAAGCCGCAGAGCTCCTCGGAATTCCTGTTGGGACCGTTATGAGCCGATTACACCGGGGTCGTGGGCGAATCCGCAAACGGCTGTCAACCGAAACTGTTCAGAACCGACGCCGATCGAGCTTGTCATGATGATCACTCCAGTCGCTGATTTGATGAACCGCCTACGCGGCAGACTCACCTGCAAGCAGACCCTGGAGCTCCTTCAGCAGTATCTCGATGGCGAATTGACCGCCGAAGAGGCCCGGAGAGTTTCTGAACATCTCGACCATTGCATTCGGTGCGATCAGGAGTCCGAAATCTACAGCGAGATCAAGAAATCCATCGCCGCCACGGCGGGCTCCACCGATCCTGAAATCATCGAACGACTCGAACGCTTCGGCGAAAGAGTCGGCAAAGGTGAAATCGTCGATTAGTCTGAAGTTATGCAGTCGTTGAGCCCCACCCCAGGTGCCGGTAGCTCAAACTTTGCCGCGCTCCTTCTTGGACTCGAGCTTCGACTTCTGTGCCCGGCCGTCTGACAACGACGCGTCGGGAACAACAGATCCAATCTGGAGAAAGTTCTGCCTCTCCGCACCTGTCCACAGATAACGAAACCGAACGAAACTGAGAAACCGATGACTACCCCCCTGAACAACAGACCCGGTGTACTGCCGATCGACAGATACCAGGCCTTCCCCCCGATTCCGATCTCCGATCGCACGTGGCCCGACACAATCATTGATGCCACACCCTTGTGGTGCAGCGTCGATCTTCGAGACGGTAATCAAGCGCTGATCGAACCCATGGACGCCGATCGCAAGCTCATGATGTTCCAGCACCTCGTGGAAGTGGGATTCACCGAGATCGAAGTCGGCTTTCCCTCAGCATCCGAAACCGACTTCGACTTCGTCCGCAAAATCATCGAGGAGAAGCTGATACCCGACAATGTTGCGATTCAGGTTCTAACTCAAGCTCGTCCCGAGCTGATCAAACGCACGTACGAAAGCGTCGTTGGCGCGAAAAATGTGATCGTGCACCTGTACAACAGCACATCCACGGTGCAGCGACGAGTGGTCTTCGGCCTCGACGAGGACGGCATCGTCGATATCGCTGTCAAGGGTGCTCAGGAGTGCAAGAAGCACGAAGCAATGCTCCAAGGGACCAATGTCCGCTACGAATATTCACCGGAAAGTTTCACCGGAACTGAGCTACCGTTCGCCAAGCGAGTTTGTGAAGCCGTACTTGATGTCTTCGAGGCCTCGCCGGACAACAAGGTGATCCTCAACCTGCCGGCAACGGTCGAGGTGAGCACCGCCAACATCTACGGCGACATGATCGAGTGGATGCACCGCAATCTGGACCGACGCGACTCTGTAGTTCTGAGCCTGCACCCGCACAACGACCGCGGCACCGGCGTCGCCGCCGCCGAATTCGGCGTGATGGCGGGCGCCGATCGTGTGGAAGGAACGCTGTTCGGCAACGGTGAACGAACCGGCAACGTCGACATCGTCACACTCGCCCTGAATTTGTTCAGCCAGGGAGTCGATCCAGAACTGGACTTCTCGCGGATCAACGAATCTCGCCGGATCGCCGAACACTGCAACCAGCTGCCGGTGCATCCTCGCCACCCCTACGTTGGGGATTTGGTGTACACCGCCTTCAGCGGAAGTCATCAGGATGCCATCAAGAAAGGTTTTGATGCGATGGAGGCCACCCAGCAGCGGCTGTGGGAAGTCCCCTATCTGCCTATCGACCCCAAAGACGTGGGCCGCTCGTACGAAGACGTAATTCGTGTGAACAGCCAATCTGGCAAGGGAGGCGTTGCCTACCTGCTCAAGACCGAGCAGGAGCTGGATCTTCCCCGTCGCCTCCAGATCGAGTTCACCCGTGTGATCCAGCAGATCACCGACACCACGGGTAAGGAGGTCAGTGGCAACGAGATCTGGGAGACCTTCCGGGAACACTATCTCTCGATCGCCAAACCCTACGAACTGGTGTCGTTCAGTAGTACCCACAACCCTGCGGGCAACGATCGCACAACCATCGACGCCGTGATCAGAGTCGACGGGGCCGAGATATCCATCTCCGGCGAAGGCGGCGGTTCGGTATCTGCATTCGCTTCCGCTGTCGCCGAACACGCAGGGCAAACAATCAGGGTTCTGGACTACCACGAGCACGGAATCGGCGCTGGAACAGATGTTCAGGCTGTCAGCTACATGGAAATGCAGGTCGACGATGCCGAAATGTGGGGGGTCGGCATGCACACCGACATCACCACCTCGTCGCTGCGAGCAATCCTCAGCGCAGTCAATCAGGCTCACTGCTGAGCGCACGCTTGGGCTCGTACATCGAGGCCAGAGACCCAAAAGAAGCCAGATTCGGCCTTTGGTGGGCAGGAATCCCCATCAAAGGCTTGGGTCTACCCCGACTAGCCTCATCGTAAGGCGTAGGCGTGGGAGCTTCAATGGACCAGCAAACCGATCGATGGCTTCGGAGCCGCTTGAACGGGCTGATCTACGTCGTCACAGCAGCGCTCGTGGTCGGTGTTCCTATGGTGCTCGACAACCGTGGCTCAGACTTGATCGATGCGGTGGCCGAACCAACTGAGCTGTTACCGGTTGAGACCACCACAACACTTCGATCAACATCCACAGCCGTGGCTTCGACGCCACCGGCGGGGCCATCAGCAACAGCCATTCAAGCCATCGTCGTCGCGGCTCGGGCGCCAAGCACCACACCCACGACCAGCGCATCAACTCTCGCCGCTCCATCGACCACTGCGAAACCGCCCACGACCGCTGTACAAACGACCAGAATTGCTCCAACCACTCTGCCGCCCACCACCAAACCCCCCACGACACAACCTCCGACCACCAAACCCCCCACGACACAACCTCCGACCACCAAACCCCCCACGACACAACCTCCGACCACCAAACCCCCCACGACACGACCTCCAACCACCAAACCGCCAACCACACTTCCTCCTACAACCAAGCCAACAACGACTATTCTCCCAACAACGCTGCCCCCCATCACCGTTCCCGAGAATTGCAGCTCGGGACCGTGGGAGACGCGTGCCAAGGCTCGGAAGGGTTTCTCCAAAGACTGCAAGGGGTTCCCACGGATCGACTGCAAAGAACTCGCCCCCAAGGAGTGGACCTGCAGTTCAGAGGAGTTGGCAACACCAACAACAACAACCACAACAACCACAACAACCAACAACAACCACAACAACCACAACAACCACAACAACCACAACAACCACAACAACCACAACAACCACAACAACGGTGCCGCCCAGCACGGCCCCCCAACCGGTAGCGATGGGGCTTGCCGTTCTCAACGCCTCCAATGGGGCAGCCTACGATGGCGGGAGCATTACCTTGTTCACCGTCGAGGCGTTCGCCCCAGCGGGCACAAACAGCGTGCGGTTCACCATGTCGGGTCCACTCAACTCCAGCAAGCTGGAGAACAGTGCGAGGTGGACCCTGTTTGGCAACACCGGCAACAGCCTCGGCGGCCGCGCTGCTGTTCCAGGCACGTACTCGGTGACCGCACAAGCCTTCAGCGGCGATCGCGGCGGTGGTGATCTTCTCGCAACGGGATCGGTCAGCTTCTCCTTCAGCGCAGACGACTGAAGCTCAGCTGGCCGGTTCGTCCCACGGATCGGCGAGCCCGTGATTGACTCCATGGTCTTGGACCGATCTTGCATTCAAGATGAAGTGATTGAGCTTGGCGGCATCCTTTATGCCAGGCCTCTTCTCGACTCCTGATGCCACATCCACTCCCCAGGGACGAACGGTCTCGATGGCCTCAGCTACGTTCTCCGGAGTCAACCCACCGGCCAGGATGAAGTCACGATCGATCGGATTCCGGCGCAAAATCTCCCAATCGAACCTCTCACCCGATCCCGGACTGGCGGCATCGATGAGAAACCGCACCTTCCCGAACGCGTCGTGTTCGATCATCGCTTTCGATCCCGCTGGGACAGCACGAATGACGCTGGGCACCCGCTCATTGATCCACTGAGTCTCCTCGGGGCTCTCGTTACCGTGGAGCTGAACCGCACGAATGCCGGTCCTGTTGGTGAGCTCGAGCACGCGCTCTTTGGCCTCGTTGCGGAACACTCCTACCGGAAGCACCGAACCAGGAAGGCGTTCGATAATCGAGCGAACTCGACCAGGGGTGACCTGCCGTGGCGAAGGGGCAAAGATGAACCCCACGGCGTCGGCGCCGAGTCCGGCAGCCAGTAGAGCGTCGTCGGCGTTGGTCATTCCGCAGATCTTGATGAACACGGTCTCGCTCCTAGCTCCAACTCCGGACCATCAGCCTAGAACCCTTCTGTTGCACCAGCGCGTACGATTCAGAGGTGGCAGCCACGTATCTCGACAAGATTCTCCAGTTCCACCGGGCCCGAGCGGCCGCCGACGAGCGAAGCGAGGCCTGGCTGCATGAGGCAATCGCGTCGAGCGTCGGTTCAGATTCCATCGGGTCCGCGCCTCGGGATTTGTGCGCCGCTCTGGACAGACCGGGACTGTCGGTGATCAGCGAGATCAAACGACGCAGCCCATCCAAGGGAGTGCTGTTCGCCGATCTCGAACCAGAAAAAATTGCGCTCGAGTACCAGGCTGGAGGAGCCGCAGCATTGTCAGTGCTTACCGACACCGAACACTTCGGAGGATCGACGCTCGATCTTGTTCAGGCGAAAGCCGCAGTATCTCTTCCCGTCATCCGTAAGGACTTCACGGTTGATCGCCGAGACGTCCTGGACACGCGACTGATGAGGGCCGACTGTGTCCTGTTGATCGTGGCTGCGCTCAACGACGACGAGTTGGCCGAGTTTTCCCAGCTGGCCCAAGAGCTTGGCCTCGACGCTCTGGTCGAAACCCACGACGAGGCCGAAGTCGAGCGTGCCACCAGGATCGGCGCAAAACTCATCGGCGTGAATCAACGCGATCTGCTCACCTTCGAAGTTGACACCGAACGAGCGGTTCGAGTGAGACAGTCGATACCGGACCAGGTGGTGACAGTGGCCGAAAGCGGTGTCCGCGGACCAGCGGACGCAGCGACACTGGCAATAGCTGGCTACGACGCAATCCTGGTGGGTGAGTCCTTGGTTAAAAGTGCAGACCCTGCTGCCGCCCTGCGTGCTTTGATCGACGCCGGCAACATCGGGCCTTAGTCCCCCGCAACGACCCGCAGCTGAGGCTGGGACAACAGAGCGGTGGCCGTCCCGACGGTTAGAGTTTCCGAATTCAGAGCGGAACGCTTCACAGAAGCAAGCGCCAGCCACCCGTCGCTCACCGCTGCCACGCTGGTGAGAACCGCAGCCGGATCACCGTCGTTGAAAGCTTCGGTGCCCACGGTGGGTGGATTGCCGCTTCCCGAAATAACTCGCAATTGTCGTGGCGTGTTGTTGCCGCGGCTGTCCATTCGCGCCACCAGTTCTTGCCCTGTGTAACAACCCTTGGAGAAGTCGGCCGAGATGTCGACCACGCCAAGGGCGGCTGGCACGGTCTTGTCGTTGTAGTCCGAACCGTAGACCGGGATACCGGAGCCGATCCGCAGCGCCTCGACCAATCCCGGATCACCCGCAGACGTCATTGACTGAGCTGTGGGACCGAACACATCGACACCGGCGAGCCAGGGCCAGGGCAGCGGTACGACGGCTATTTCACCATCGACAACCGCCTGGCCTACGGGAAGGTCCTCTTCCCTTGATGCCCTGACTGACATCACGTCCTTGGTTTCTACGCTTATCTCAGCCTTGGTACCCAACTTGAAGCGTTCGAGACGAGCCGAGATCGCCACCCCGGCACCAGGATCTGCCACCAGCGAAAAGGCCTCGGCGCCGGTGCGAACGATCCGAAACCACGCCACTACATGACCTTGTGGTTGCAGCAGGAGTGAATAGCGACAGGCACCAACCGCCATGGTTGCGACGTTTTGTGAGAGCTGACCCTGCAAATACATCTCGGCCTGGGGACCCGTCACGGTCACAACATCGAGTCTTCTCCACTCGCCAACCACAAACGGCTCAGGAATCGGGGGCGATAGCGATCTCCAAAGGGACACGTGTGCCAGTATGCTCCGGGCCGCCTGATTTCCGCGTACGGCCCCATCGCAATGCTTTTTCCCACCTTCACCTTCGGAGTGTTCCTTCTCTTCGTGACGCTCGGCCACGCCGTCGTCCGCCGGTCGATGCTGCTGTGGAAACCGTTCATGGTGATCGCCTCGTTCGTGTTCTACGGATGGTTCGATGTCAGGCTGACCGCACTGCTGGGGGGCTCGATCATCTTCAACTGGGCGGTCGGAACAGCCATTGATGCAAGCCACACGCGTCCACGTGAAATAGTGGCGATCGGTGTCGCGATCAACCTCGGAGTTCTAGCGTTCTTCAAGTACTTCCTGTTCTTCACCAGTTCGTTGACCTCGATCACAGGAACCAACGGACCGGCGATCGCCATTCTTTTACCGATCGGCATCTCGTTCTTCACGTTTCAGGGCATCAGCTACCTCGTGGACATCCACCGCCGCCAGCTTCCCGCACACGGGCTGATCGATGTGGCGCTCTACCTGGCTTTCTTCCCCCAGCTCGTGGCCGGCCCAATCGTGAGGGCCACCGAGTTCCTACCTCAAATCGAACGCCGGTCGATCAGGCCAACCGTGGCCTCGGGCGAAGCAGCCTGGATGATCGGCCAGGGCTTGTTCAAGAAGGTTGTGGTCGCCAACTACCTCGCCCAATCCGTTGTCGATCCGGTGTTCGATGCACCCAATCGAGCATCTCAGTTGGAACTCATCACAGCGTTCTATGGCTATGCGATTCAAATCTACGCGGACTTCAGCGGCTACACCGACATCGCCATCGGTATCGCCCTATTGCTCGGTTTCGACTTTCCCAAGAACTTCAATGCGCCGTATCGCTCGCTTTCGATAACCGAATTCTGGAGGCGGTGGCATATGACACTGTCCCGATGGCTCCGCGACTACCTCTACATTCCCCTGGGCGGCAGTCGCCGCGGCAAGATCCTCACCTACAGAAACCTCTTCATCACGATGTTGCTCGGGGGGTTGTGGCACGGAGCGCAGTGGAACTTCGTGGTGTGGGGAGCAATCCACGGCGGTTGGTTGATGCTCGAGCGTTTGCGGGGTGGATTCAATTTCCATCCCGTGCTGCGTTGGATTGTCACCTTCCATGTGGTCTGCATCGCTTGGGTGCTGTTTCGTGCTCCAACATTCGGTCATGCCGAAGAAGTCCTGCGCGGACTCGTCACCGCTGACAGGGGTCTCGATTCAGTCAATTGGGTGGCGTGGGGCATGATCGTCACAGCGCTGCTGATTCAACTTCAGCCCCTTGGCCACGCCAGAGCCCTGTTGGAAAGATTTGCCCGATGGGACCCCTTGGCGCAGGCCGCGGCGCTCGCATGCTGGGTGTTGATCATTACCGCCGTCAGTCCGCCCGGGCTTCAACCCTTCATCTACTTCCAGTTCTGATGCGCTCAACACTTCAGGAGCGAAAGACCTCCGAGCAGCCAGCAACCGCACGCCGACCGGCACCGGATCCGCTGACCACCACCTATCGTTTCGACTCCTTTCGCACCTTTCTGGGCTCGCTCTTCTTTCTGGTTCTGGTGTCCTTCCTGACCTCGGCCAGTTTGGTGGACATCGCTGATCGCATGGAGTTCGGACCTGAACGAGATCGATGGCTGAGCGCCGCGCTCGTAGTAGACGAAGCGAGCCACACGCTCTATCTCGACAGACCTGGCGACTGGATCCGCTCGGTGGTCAGTTACGAAGAAGGACCTGGCGTCAAGTCACCGGCCGATGATGTGATCCTGGGTGAGCTGGCCCTGAGCGACATTGGGCTCGACCAGTTGGCAGCTCCGCCATCGGATTCCCGCGAATCGGGCGAGCCGGAAGCCCCGACGGACGGCGTCGCCGTCGGGCCCGAAACAAGTGATCCCAACGAGGTTTCGACTGACCCTGGCGAGGAGTCTGTTCCCGAACCTGAGGTCCCAGCGCTGCGCTCGATCACCCCGCAGGACCCGTTGAGAATTTGGCTCGGTGGCGACAGCCTCGGCCAATTCATGGCAGCTCATATCGCCTACCGAATAGCTCCCCCAGAACGTACTGACATCGATATCGACTATCACATCTCCACGGGTCTGGCCCGACCTGACTACTTTGACTGGCCAGCCCGACTGTCCGAGGTGATCTCCAGCGAAACAGCACCCGAGGCGATCGTCTACATGGTGGGAGGCAACGACGACCAAGCCATGCGACTTCAGTCATCGGTGCTTGAGGTGTCAACCCCTGAGTGGCTGGAAGAGTATCGACGCCGGGTAGGTCTCATTATGGACGTCACGGGATACGAAGACACCCGCCTCTTCTGGGTGTTGCTGCCGCCGATGCAGGACGAGCGACGGGAAATCATCTCTAGCCAAATCAACCAGATCGTCACCTCTCAAGCTGAGATGCGACCGTGGGTTTCGGTGGTCGACATCGACGATCTGCTCGTCGACGACGATGGCAACTATGGCCGGTTCGTCGATGACCCGGCCGGTGAGCAACAGCTGGCTCGGCAACCCGACGGCGTCCATATCACCGAGACCGGCAGCCGTTGGGTTGCTGATCGCCTTTGGGAAGAAATCGAAACTCACTGGCCAAGCCTCGAAGCCGGAACCGATCAAGCGGATGTCTACCCAGAACCGGCTTCCACTCCGGTGTCACCCGACGAATAGGGCCGATCCGGGCTGGTTGTCAGGTTTCGTGGGCCAATCGAGACGCCCGCATCTGGTTGGCGGCTGCCACCGACGCCAGAAGTGCCTTCGCCTTGTTATGACACTCCAGATCCTCGAGCTCGGGGTCGGAGTCGGCCACCACGCCCGCCCCGGCCTGCACCGATGCCATTCCGTTTGAACACACCATCGTTCGTATGGTGATAGCGGTGTCGAAAGTTCCGTTGAAACCGAAGTAGCCGACTACCCCGGCGTAGGGGCCTCGCCGTACTGGCTCGAGCTCGTCGATTATTTCCATCGCCCGAACCTTCGGAGCACCCGACACTGTCCCTGCCGGCAGTGTGGCTCGGAGGACGTCCACAACCGATGCATCGGGCCGAAGGTTGCCTTCGACCTGGCTGCTGAGATGCATCACATGGCTGTATTTTTCCAGTGTCATCATCTCCGTGACCTCGAGGGATCCGAACTCCACCACCCGACCAAGATCGTTTCGGGCCAGATCGACCAGCATCACGTGCTCGGCTCTCTCCTTGGGGTCCTCGGCCAGCTCCGCCGCCAATCGGCGATCGTGGGCATCGTCTTTTCCTCGAAAGCGGGTGCCTGCAATCGGACGCGAGATCACGCGACGTTGCTGGACTTGCACGAGCGGCTCGGGCGAGCACCCGACCAAACTCAACTCTGGATGACGTATGAGATACATGTACGGGCTGGGGTTGATCTGGCGGAGAACTCGATAAACATCGGTGTCGTCGGCTTCCAAGGGGAAATCGAATCGCTGCGATAACACGACCTGGAATATGTCGCCTGCAACGATGTACTCCTTCGCCGCTTTGACAGCAGCCTGATAGAGGCCGGACCCCAACGACGAGGTCACGGCCGGCAACGGTTGTTCGCCGAGCAGTTGCAGCATCGGCTCATCCACTGGGCGGGCACCGTCAGCGGCAAGCGTATGCAGTCGTTCGAGCGCCTGGTCGTATGCAGTATCCACCTCAGCTGGGGAGGGGTTTTCGGGCAGAAGCGCAACCGAAGCGAGAAGAACTCGCTGTCGCCAATGGTCATAGGCTGCAATGTCTCCCACGACGTCGATCAGAGCGTCCGGGTAACCCTGGTCGTCGGCAGGTGAGTTGGGCAGCCGTTCGACCTCGCGAACCACGTCGTAGCCAAAGAACCCAACCAGTCCCGCTCCCAACGGTGGGTCATCGGGATTGACAGGTGAGGTCAGCGTGGAGATTAGGTGATCAACCGCTGCGAGGATTCCTCGATCGGTCGGCAGTTCCGGCACCGGAAGCGAACCCTGAACCTCGACACTGAGGCCATGGGCCACCAGCGTGGCCAGTGGCCGCCTGCCGACAAAGGAGTATCGGCTCCATCGTTCCCCGTGTTCGGCTGACTCGAGCAGGAACCCAGGTTCACTACCGACGCATCGCAAGAACCCGCTTATGGGAGTTGCCATGTCGGCCAGGAGCTCTGCTCGAACCGGAATCGCCCGATGGTGCCGAGCCAGTTCGACGAATTCGTGGCGATCGAGGTCTACGACGAGATTCATGTGCTGGTCTCGCCTCCTGAGCCCGAAGGTTGAGTTGTTTCGTGCAGCGGAGTGAATCCGGGAAGCGGCGTGGAGAAGCAGGTATTGGCCCCCGTATGGCACGCTGGGCCCATCGGCACCACTTTGATCAGCAACGTGTCACCGTCGCAGTCCACGTCGATGGTGACAATCTGTTGTGTGTTCCCCGAGGTGGCTCCTTTGTGCCAGAGCTCCGACCTCGAACGGCTCCAGAAGACCGTTTCCCCGGTCGCAGCCGACAAGGACAAGGACTCTTGGTTCATCCACGCCATCATGAGCACGTCGCCGGTTCGCACGTCCTGAACGATGGCGGGAACCAATCCGTCGTCGTTGAACGCGATCTTCGCTACATCAACACCGTGGGACCGCACTACAGATACAGGCCGGTAGGTGAATCGTCGAGGCGTTCTGCGGCCACGGCATGGATGTCCCGCTCACGCAACATTATGTAGTCCGTTCCGCCGACCTCAACCTCGTGCCTGTCTTCGGGGTTGAACAGCACCCGATCATGCAACTGCATCGAGCGGACGTTCGGTCCATGAGCTACGACCTCAGCCCAAGTCAACCGCTTTCCAACCTGTGCCGTTGCGGGAATCAGAATACCGCCGGTGCTCTTTCGTTCGCCGTCGGGTCCTTCGATCCGCACCAGCACCCGATCGCTCAACATCTTGATCGGAAGACGTCCGTTGTCCATCACATCAGAATACCGGCGCACGACACCGGCTCTGCTGGTGGTCAACCTCAGCCGCCCTGTTTCCGGGCCGAGTGTCTAGATTGCTCAGGTGCCAGATAATGCGACCAGTAAACGATCGCCTAGCTCCGCCGCCCTTTTCGATCGTTGGGCTTCAACCTATGACCGCACCATCCTTCAGAGGTTCACATATCGCCCTCTTCATGATGCGGTCCTTCGGCATCTGGGGCCACTACGGCCTGATCGGGTTGTGGACATCGGGTGCGGCACCGGCCAGTTGACCAGGCGGCTCGCTGATCACTTCAGTGGTGCCAACGTCACCGGGTTCGACTACTCGGCCGGGATGCTCGCCCAGGCGCGAGTCCGCGATGAGAACTTGGACACCGCCGCTCTCGTTCGAGCCGATGCAACCAACTTGCCGTGTGCGCCGGGTTCGGTCGATCTGATCACATGCACCGAGTCCTTCCACTGGTACCCGGACCAAGGCAAGTCGCTACAAGACATGGCGGCCGCACTGCGTCGCGGCGGACGGGTAGCTATCGGTTCAGTTGCAGCCTTCGGCTGCTTTGACCAGCGAGCCCTCGAGCATCTCAGCTCGCGAATCAATCAACCAATCCGAGCCTTGCCAGCATCGGCGCTAGCAGAACTCATGGAAGCCGCTGGCTTGAAAATCGTCGTACAACGACGAGTACCACGACCTTCGATCCTGCTCCCGCTCCCCCTGCTGACGATCGGCGAAAAGCCTTAGTGTGGCGGGCGCACGGTGATCCCGGCCGCTGACAGCCGTTGCTTTGCCTCTGCGATCGTGTGCTCTCCAAAGTGAAAAATGCTCGCTGCGAGCACCGCGTCAGCCCCACCCGTTGCTGCTCCTTCGACGAGATGGTGCAGATTTCCGACTCCGCCCGAAGCAACGACCGGGATGTTGACCGAATCGACAACCGCTCTGGTGAGAGTGAGTTCAAAACCTTCTTTGGTCCCGTCGCGATCCATCGACGTCAAGAGGATCTCGCCTGCGCCCCGGGCCTCCGCCTCCATTGCCCATTCGATCGCGTCAACTCCGGTCTCTCGGCGTCCACCGTGGGTGAACACCTCGTACCCGCTCGACGTCGTTTCCGAACTCCGAGCATCGACCGCGACGACACAACACTGGGATCCGAACTCAGCAGCGATTTCGGTGATCAACTCTGGGCGCGCCAACGCTGCCGACATGACCGAAACCTTGTCGGCTCCAGCCCGCAAGAGCCGTCGAGCGTCGTCGACGGATCGAACACCTCCGCCGATTGTGAATGGTATGAAGACCGTTTCGGCTACCGCAGCCGCCATCGCAACGGTTGTGTCGCGATTCTCATGCGACGCTGTGATGTCGAGGAAGACGAGCTCGTCGGCTCCCTGCGCGTCGTAGGCGGCCGCCAATTCGACGGGGTCACCCGCGTCTCGAATGTTGACGAAGTTCACCCCTTTCACGACGCGACCCTTGTCTACATCGAGACACGGGATGACCCGGACGACTTTCATCAGCGCGACCGGTCTCGTTGCCCGAGGATGTCAACCGCTTCCGCCACGGTGAACGCCCCTTCGTAAATGGCGCGACCGGCGATAACTCCCTCCAACCTCCGCTCGCCAGCTGCGGCCCGAACGACTAGTTCGGCCAAACGACGTAGATCGTCGATGGTGCCGACCCCGCCTGAGGCGACGATAGGAACAACAGATTCGGCGAGTAGGTCGGCGAGTCCCCCTGTGTCGGGACCCTCCATCGTTCCGTCCCGAGCGATGTCGGTGGCCACAATCGCAGCAACTCCTGCGTCAGCGAATCGGGCGGCCGCATCGAGGACCGACAAATCGGAGGTTTCAGTCCAGCCGTGAGTGGCGATCAGCCCGTTTCGAGCGTCGAGCCCAACCGCAACCGGTTGCCGTGCCGCTACCCGGGCAACCAGATCCGGGTTCTCAACCGCAGCGGTTCCGATGACGACCCGCGATACACCGAGCTGCGCCAGCTGTTGGGCTGCCTCCACGGATCGGACACCTCCACCCACCTGCACCGGCACGTCGACTGTTCCGCACACCGCCGCGATCGATTTGTGATTGGTCGCCGTCCCCGACCGGGCCGCATCGAGATCGACCATGTGAATCCACGCTGCGCCTTGGGCAACGAATTCGATCGCCTGGGCCACTGGATCAGCGTTGTAGGTAGTCGCTGCGCTGTAATCGCCTTTGAGTAATCGTACGCACGATCCGCCCAAGAGATCGATTGCTGGATAGAGAATCATTTCAGATCCTCTTCACAGGAGCGGACCCAGTTACCGAGCAGCGCTAGTCCGGCTGAGGACGACTTCTCCGGATGGCACTGAGTGGCCCAGACGTTGTCATCGGCAACCACGGCGGTGACCGCCCCGCCGTAGTCCACAGTTGCAACTGTGTGGCTGTCGTCGGGCGCCGCATAGGAATGAACGAAGTAGAGCCAAGGATCACCCAATCCAGCGACCGCCGGATGATCCGGCTGCACCATAACAAGGCGATTCCACTGCATCTGTGGCCGCTTGACCTCAGGTGGGAGCAGCTGCACCTGACCTTTCAGAACCCCGAGACCATCGACCCCGGGCGACTCTTCGCTGCCCTCATAGAGCAGTTGCATACCGACACAGATACCGATGAAAGGACGGCCACTAGCGGCGGCCTCACATGCGTGATCAGCCAACCCCGTTCGGTGCAGGGCCCGCATACACGCACCGAAAGCGCCAACGCCTGGCAGCACAACTCCGTCGGCGTCACGGATGAAGCCCGGGTCCGACGTGAGATGGGCATCGGCACCAACTCTGGTTAGCGCCTTCTGTGCCGAACGAAGATTGCCGATGCCATAGTCGAGTACCGCAACGACAGGAGCGATCACAGGACTCCTTTGGTGGAAGGCACAACGCCGTCCTCCACGACCTCAACAGCATCGCGTAGGCAGCGGGCCAGGCCTTTGAAACTCGCTTCGATGATGTGGTGCACATTGGAGCCGTACTGAAGCTCGACATGGAGCGTGATCCCAGCAGCGGTGGCAAAACTCTGCATCACGTGTTCAGCCAGCGACGGGTCGAAGGGAGGGGTCCCCAACGGAATGGCTTCGGGCATCTGGACCCGCCACACGAAGTACGGCCGGCCCGAGAGATCCAGTGCGACGCGAACCAGAGACTCATCCAACGGGAAGAACCCGCTGGCAAATCGTCGAACGCCTGCCTTGGATCCAATCGCCTCGGCAAAACACTCACCCAGCACGATCGCCGTGTCTTCGACGGTGTGATGAGCATCGATATGAAGGTCCCCAGCGGCTTTCACAGAAAGATCGAAACCGCCATGTCGACCGAGCTGATCAAGCATGTGGTCATAGAATGGAAGCCCCGTCGAGATGTTTGTCTGACCGCTGCCATCCAAGTCGATCGAGACCTCGATCGAGGTCTCCTTGGTCGATCGGGAACGAGACGCAGAACGCACCATTACATTATTCCGCTCGCCTGCGTTCGTTCCTCACTCCGGGTCGCTCCAATCGCTTCGCTATGTGAGGACCCGCCATCTGCTGCTCCGTCCCTCCGCAGCCTCACGACCACTCCGCTCGCCTGCGTTCGTTCCTCACTCCGGGTCGCTCCAATCGCTTCGCTATGTGAGGACCCGCCATCTGCTGCTCCGTCCCTCCGCAGCCTCACGACCACTCCGCTCGCCTGCGTTGGTTCCTCACGTAATTCCCTTTCAGGTGACCGTCTCCACGGAGGTTCCGTTGCCCTCACTCGTTCCACCGGGCCCACGTCCTCACTCGCTGACGCTCGCTTCGTGGTCCCTTCAGAACTCAACTCGCACCGGCACACGCACCAGCAGCGTCCTGACCGCTGGCACTGAAGAAGGCTGAACGTGCGGTCCTGACTAGGCTCAGCACCGTGAGTTTGGATCGGGTTGCGCTCGGAACCATTGCGATGAGTCTTGACGAATTGATCAATCGGTTGGGTGCTGAAACGGCAAACGCGGACGACAACGACGAAATCTCAGTTGCGTTGCTCGACATCGAACGGCAGCTGCAATCTTGCGCTCGGCGCTTCAATTCCACGCTCCGTAAGCGCTGAAATCCAAACACCCTTAGACAATGCGGTGACTATCCACCGCACCCCAAACCGACTTGAGTTATGTTACCCATACCAGGTTCCCGCCACCTGGTAGCAGCGATTTGGGGATCCGCCGCCCCGGATCGCGCCGCTGGCGCCCCTTCGGGGGCGCCAGTGATTCTTTTGGCGCCAGTGATGGTTCGGATCTACTGATCACAGCCGGTGTTGTTACCGTTGGCCCGGTGTTGAACAAGCTCGACCTCAGAGGTCACGGAACCGATGTGAACGGTCTGCTCCCACGCCCAAACATCTCCGGCGAAGAGCCGAACGCGGCGGTCGCCGACATCATCGCTTCTGTGCGTCGGGACGGTGATTCTGCTGTGGTTGCTTATACGTCCGCCTTCGATGGAGTGGACAATCCGGAGTATCGAGTCGAGGCCGACGAGATTCACGCCGCTATCGACCGGATCTCGCCCGAGGTTCGCGCCGCTCTCGAAGTCGCAGTCGAGAACGTCGGCGTGTTCCACCGGCATCAGCTGCGCAAAGAGGCGGTGATCGAAAGCCAAGGCATGATCATTCGTGCGTTCCAAAAGCCTGTGAAGCGCGCGGGGCTGTACGTTCCTGGCGGGCGTGCGGTTTACCCGAGCACCGTGGTTATGACTGCGGTGCCAGCCCGGGTGGCAGGTGTCGCAGAGATTGCGTTGTGCGTCCCGCCCGACCGGACCACTGGAACAGTCTCACCCGTGGTGCTGGCGGCAGCAGCTCTCTCGGGCGTCGACGAGGTGTATGCGGTCGGTGGTGCTCAGGCGATCGCCACCATGGCCTACGGAACCGATCTCGTGAAGCCGGTCGACGTGATCGCCGGCCCGGGAAACGTCTACGTGGCATTGGCCAAGCAACAAGTCTCCGGCGACGTCGGTATCGCCGCAGCGTTTGCGGGTCCATCCGAGGTCGTTGTAGTCGCCGATGCCACGGCCGATCCCACCTTCGCTGCCATCGACGTCATCGTGCAGGCTGAACACGGGCCTGACGGGCTTGCGTGGCTCGTCACCTGGGATGAAGCCGTTGCTGATGCCGTCTGCGCTGCAGGCGAGGAGTACCTGAGAAACGCTCCACGGGCAGAGGACGTCAGGAGCACATTGGCAGAAGGGGGCTACGCCGCTCTCGTGGACGGTCCTGACGCTGCGATCGCCGTGATCGACGCAATCGCCCCGGAACATCTCGAGCTTCAAGTCGAGAATCCGGTCGATCTCGCTCGGAAGGTAACCAACGCGGGAGCAATCTTCTGCGGCAATCTGGCGCCGGCTTCGGTCGGTGACTATGTGGCAGGGCCGAGCCATGTGTTGCCCACCTTCGGTTCGGCCCGATTCTCCTCGGCCCTCACGGTGTCAGATTTCGTCCGCGACCATCACATCATCACGATCGATCAGAACGCCATCGACAATCTCGGCCCTCACGTCGTCGCGCTGGCCGAGGTAGAAGGTCTCGCTGCCCACGCCGAATCGGTGCGGGTGCGTCTTTCCTGACCGCAGTTCACTAACGACGGGACCAACGATGGGCCGCTCGTACACTGAACAAGTGCCGATTCGCTTCTTCGACTCCACGAACATCGAGGGGCGAATGAGCGCGCTCGATGTCGGAAATCGAATGCTCCACCATCAGCTACCTGCACTACAGGTTGACGGTCGCTTCGCAGACGATGCTGACACCGTCACGTTGTTGCTCAGCGATGATGGCCGCCAGAACCCCCTCGGAGTTGCGTCGGTGATGGCCACTCAGCGTCGGGACGGCAGTCTGCTCCCGTCATGGACAATGCAGCTCGTACTGCGTCGCGGCCACGAGGAAAAGCTGTGTTCATTGGTCAACGGAGGCCTGCCCACCGAGGGAGCCGAGGTGTGGGTTCGGCCCGAGTACGAACCTCTCATCGATGAGATCCGGTCGTGTTGGCCAGCCGCATACCACTGCCGTCGGCTCCATTTGATGGCCGCCGACTTGCCCGTCACAGCTGAACCGCTGCCTACCAGAGCTCTCGATCCCAATCGTGAGGACGACCTGGCGGCGGTTGTCAGGGTGAACAACGCGGCGTTCCGTGACCATCCCGATCAGGCGGGCATGACGGTCGATTCGGTGAGAGCAAAGCTTGCTGGGGTCGGCCACAGCGCTCCGGGCGTTCGGCTGGCCGAGATCGATGGCGTCATCAACGGTTTCTGTTGGACCCAGATACATCACCAACGAATGGTTGGCGAGATCTCCGTCATCGGACTACACCCCGATGTCCACGGCCGAGGACTGGGCGCCGCAATGACCGCCGCCGGGCTCCACTGGATGCACCGACAAGGTCTTGGTCAGTCAATCTTGTACGTCGAAGCCGACAATACCGTCGCGATACGAACCTACCGACAACTGGGATTCGAGATCGTTCAGGACGATGTTTCGTGGGTCATTCCCCGTGGTGATGCCGATGAATGAGATGTCCAATGAGCAATTGGGCCGGATTCTCCGAATCCAAGAGACCCCGCGAGTAACAATGCCCGAGCGACGCTCGCTCCTGGATCTGGATCGTTCCCAGCTTGCATCATTCTTGTCAAACGAACCACGTTTCAGGACTGATCAAGTGTGGAATGCGGTCAACCAGAAGAGCCAACAGCCCGCCGAGATCACCACCATCTCGCTCCCATTACGGCGTCGGCTGGAGGAGAAGTTTCCCCCTGCGCTGTCCCTGGCTACCAGCCAGACCTCAGGTGATGGGCGAACAACCAAGTCGCTGTTTGAGCTGGAAGGCGGCGCTCAGATCGAATCGGTTTTGATGCGCTACGACGAACGAGCAACCGTGTGCGTATCGAGCCAGGCGGGCTGCGCCATGGCGTGTAGCTTCTGTGCCACCGGGCAGGCCGGCTTCGAACGGCACCTCACAGTGGCGGAGATACTCGAGCAGGTCCACTGGGCCAGGCGCGCAGCCGCCCCGCAACGGCTCTCCAATGTTGTGTTCATGGGAATGGGCGAGCCGCTCGCCAACCTCGACCGGCTATTTACTTCGATCGACCGGATCACCGCCGACATCGGAATAGGTGCCCGCAAGATAACCGTGTCAACGGTCGGCGTGATCCCAGCGATGGAGGCGTTTGCATCCGAAAAAAGACAGGTCGGACTGGCTGTCTCGCTGCACGCCGCAAACGACGACCTGCGGTCCGAACTCGTGCCGTTGAACCGCCGACATCCGATCGCTGATCTCGTTCAGGCATGCCGTCTGGTACGAGCCGAAACCGGTAGGCGGGTTTCGTTCGAGTGGGCGATGATCGGCGGGGTCAACGACAAGGACTCCGACGTAGCGGAGCTGGCCGCTGTATCCCATATGGCTGAAGCCCATGTCAACCTGATACCACTCAACGCAACACCGGGCTACCCGACGACAGGATCGAGCCCCCAGCGGGTGCGTGACTTCGCTCGTCTCCTACGGGACAGGGGAATCAATGTCACTATTCGCTCAACGATGGGTGACGACATCGACGCTGCGTGCGGGCAGCTCGCCACCCGGCACAGTTGAGGCCCTATTCGAACCACACCTTCATGTACTCACGCGTGTGAGGATGCAGCACCGCCGCAAGAAGGGCCACGGGGAAGACCGTCGCGTTGAGCTGGATGAGTGTTGCGTTGACCCCGTCTGAGACAGACAGCAGGAGATCGACAATCCTCAAAAGGACAAAGAACCCAGCTCCGGAGAGCAACGCAATCCAGCCGATCCGCTTGTTGTTGGCAACGCCGAATGCTCCACCAAGGATCGCAGCGGCGGCAAGCAGCGCCAGCTCGAAGTACCGGGCACCTCCGATCAGAGCGAAGAAGCCGCTGATGTAGCCGATCAACACCGCAGCCTGCATCGTTTGGGGGTGGGACGGGTTGAACCAACGCACGGCCGAAAGCCTAGTCCCTCGTGGCGCTCAGAAGTTGAGAAAGCCCACCCTGCAACTGTCGATGCTCTGCATCGGTGAAACCAGCGTGTCGAAGCATTGCAACCATCTCTTGCCGTTCGGGCAAATACGACAACGACCGCGGAAGATAGTCGTAGGCGGCGGCGTCGGAAAAGAGCGCACCGATCTTGGGAACAACCCTGTTGAAGTACACGTCGTACCCTCCTCGTAGAAGTCGATTGTCCGGCCTCGACACGTCCAGCAATCCGATCCGACCACCGGGTCTGACCACTCGTGCAAGCTCAAAGAAGAAGGCTGGGAGTTCGACCAGATTGCGAAGGGCATAGCCACAGACAGCGCCGTCCACAGACCGATCGGGGAACGGCAGCGCCAGGAGGTCGCCCTGGACCAGAGGTGCGGTAGTTCGAGCGGCGGCAAGCATGCCATAGGACAGGTCGACTCCGATTCCGTGGTGCCCCTCCTTTTGGAGCTCTATGCAGAAATCCCCAGTGCCGGCGGCAAGATCGAGCACGATTGAGGACGGATCCAAGCTCGTCACCTTCATGGTCTTCTTTCGCAATCCAACATCCATCCGGAACGTCATGATCCGGTTGACCAAGTCGTAGCGAGGAGCGATCGTGTCGAACATCGTTCGAACTGCCTGCCGCTTCTGATCTCCTTCGGGCAGATGGTCGGTGGGCATGGTGTTCACGGACCCGACCGTAGCGTCTGGCGCAAGTCGGGCGCCGACCGCGCACAGCGCCCAATCGCTACCAGACACGGATTCTGATTCAAAAATGAAGGAGTCTTGGTGCCGCGCTTCTATCGGCACGTGCTAACGTAGGGATTGCGTCGTGGTTACCTCACAGTAACGCGACTGCTGACCCCGGGATTGCCGCCGCCCCCCGGGGTCAGTTTGTTTTTCGGCCCAGGTCAGTCTTCTCGCTCGGCGAAACGGCCGTGTAGAACGTCGATTTCGACCCCTCACGCCTCACCTCCAATGACTTCGATGCCGATGAAGACTCATGGAGCCAAGGTCGGTTACTGCGCCGAATATCCCCGCCGGACATGCCAGCGCGCGTTATGACCGTCGCACATCAGATCGCCGTGAGCTCGCCAGCCCTCTGGTCAGCGTCATCGTCCCTACGTATAACGAAGCGGAGAACATCCCGACTCTGGTGCGGCGACTCGAGACCGCTCTGGCCGAGGTCGACTACGAAATCATTGTGGTCGACGACGACTCGCCGGATCTTACTTGGCAGATCGCCGACGAGTTGGCCAGGGCCCAGCCCAGACTGAGTGTTCTTCGCCGCACCGATGCGAGAGGCTTGTCCTCCGCGGTCATGGCGGGCTTTGGAATCGCTCAAGGTCGAACCCTGGCCGTCCTCGACGCAGATCTCCAGCACGACGAGCGCATCCTGCCCGATCTCGTCAGCGCGATCGTCGACGACGGCGCCGAGATCGCTGTCGGGTCCCGCGAGGCGCCCGGAGGAAGCTACGGAGAATTCGGGCCCTGGCGCCGAACAGTGTCCTGGGGAGGAGCCCGTATGGCCCGGCTACTGCTGAGGACCCCGGTGAACGATCCGATGAGCGGGTTCTTCGTTGTCAGCCGGGATCGATACGAATCCGTTGCCGACCGAGTAAATCCAAGAGGATTCAAGATCCTTCTCGAGTTCCTCGCTACGGGGACCCCGCCGAGGGTCGTAGAAGTTGGGTTCAAGTTCGGTCAGCGCCTCCACGGGGCTACCAAACTCACCGGTTCGGTGATCCTCGCCTATGTCATGGCTCTGATCGAACTAGCGGGGGGTCGGTTCGTGACCGCCCGCTTCAGTGCCTATGCCATCGTCGGTTTGTCCGGCGTTGCCGTCAGGGCCACCGTACTGATCGCGATCGGGCTGTTCACTACAACACCAGCTGCGTCGTGGCTGGCCATCGAGGCTGCGGTCCTGTGGAACTACTGGTGGAACAATCGCTTCACTTTCAACGCCTATCGGCAGCAGGGGTTTGCCTCTGTCGTCGGGTTGACGAAGTTCCACGGTGTTGCCGCTCATGGTGTCCTCGTCGCAACAGCCACACAACAACTCATCTTGAATCGGATCGGATCCGACGGGCTGGCGAGGACCGGCATGGCAGCAGTGGCCGGCCTGGGACTGGCGACAGTCGGCAACTACCACCTGAATCGTTCGATCACATGGCGGGCACTACCCGCGTAACTCCGCGGATCGTCATAGACTCAGCGGGTGCGGTCCGGCATTCTTTTCGGCGGTGCGCTGCTGTTGGCCGGCGCACTCTCCTTGTGTGCGTTGGTGCTGCCCTCTGACCCCGCTGTCTTGGTGGATCTGCGCCTCGATGATCATGAGACATCCTGGCCCGATCACCTGGGCGTCCAGACCGAAGCCGTCAATGCGCTCACCGAACGCTTGGAGCCCTTCGACGGAGCGATCAATGCTCGCGAGGATCGCTCAACCGTGAAGGTCGCAGGATTCGACGAGCGCAACCAAGACGCCATCGATATCGCGATCAACGAGGTGATCGCCGAAGATCTGCGGACCCGGCGAAACGCCGACGACATCGAGCCGATGCGGAATCAGCTACGGGAGGCCGAGGCGGTCGCCTTGGCCGCAGCACAATCAGGGACAACCGAGGAGTTGATCTTGGAGATGACCGCCAAAATCAATGAGCTCCGTTCGGCTCTGGCCGACAGCGAAATCCAGGCTTTGTCGGGTCGATCCAGATTCGCGTCGATTGGTTCCACACCTGCTGACGGAAATCCAGCCGAATCCGAACAGTGGGTTCTGGCGATTGGCCTGCTTCTGGTTGGGATCGTGATGCTGGGGAAGGATCGCACCGTTTCATGATGTCGCTGACATCCCCGCGTGCTGGCTTGATTGTTCTGCTCGGGCTGGCCGGCGCACTCGCCGCGGTCGATCCAGAGCGGCTCGCAACACTGGGCTGGGCCGCAGCCGACATTCTTGGCGCTGATCTCACTGGTCTTGATGCTTGCGACCGTTGCAATCACCGGCACTCCCGAACTCACCGGAGGCGCAGTCTGGCTTGCAGGATGGCTGGGTTGGGCTGTCCTCGGAGCTGCACGTTCTCCCGAACCAGGTTCATCCTTGCTGGCCATCGGTTGCTTCGCTGCGATCGGATTCGCCAGCTACGCATTGGCCATCACGGGCACGTCCAACGACATCGCGCTCTCACTGGGAATCGCTGGTGCGTTTTCACTCGCCATGGCGGCGACGACGGCGGTCTCAGGCGGTGTAGGGGGCCTCACGGGCCGACTCACCTTGCTGTTCTTCGAACCAAATCAGATGGCCCGAGCAGCTGCAATAACCATGGTTGCGTTTTTTGCCCTCTTGGTTGGTGAGATCATCGCTGACCGTCGTCGAGAAATCCTCCTGACAGCCGGCGCTGCAACGATCGCAACGTTGGCTGCGCTCGTCTTGACTCAATCGCGAATCGGCGTGGTAGCCGGAGCCGTGGGAACGGTCGTTGTACTTGCAGCACATCTTTCCCGGCGGGCCTCGCTGATTGTGATCGTTGCTTTCGGTGTGCTTGCGGGTATCGGTGGGGTGGCGGTGCTCAGCGACAGCGCTGGCGAGTCGGTCAGCCAGTCTTTGTCGAGAAGCACGGATCAACCGACGAATGAGCTACGGACACTCAACGGCCGCACGGTTCTCTGGCCTGAGGTTGTCGACGTGGCGTTGGAGCGTCCGTCAACCGGTGTTGGACTGGGCCGTGACCGCACTGTCGTCTCACGGTTCCGAGCCGAAGGTCGGGTGGCGTGGGATGCTGAGCACACCCACTCGCTGCCCCTTCAAGTGTGGCTGACCACGGGACTTCCCGGTCTTGTGGCAGTCCTGGGTGCGTTGGTGTGGCTGGCGCTTAGAACCTGGTCAGCGCCAGATTCGGTGGAGCGGACCCTCACGCTAGGAACATTGGCGGTGGTGATGGTTGACGGGATCGCGGAACCAACCCTGCGCGTACCTGCGTTCGCATGGATTGTGTTGACCGCCGGGATGGGATTTGTGGCCCTCGAAAAAACGGGCCTTACCGGAGGCAAGACAACAACGTAGAGACCAAACCGTCGATTTCCTCGACGGCCTTCTCGTAGACCTTCAACCGCTTCTTGTAGGGGTCGGCAACATCGAGGTCGACCGCAGACAAGTACTTCTGAGCATCGCGTTCGGCATTCAACCGCTCGAGGAACGAGTCGATGTCCTCACCTTTGCGGATCTCCCTCGCTGCTTCCTTCAAGGGAAGTGTCTTGCGGAGAGATCGGCGATCGAGCACGGTGGCGTCGAGCACATGGCGCGACTCCATTGTGAGAATCAGGTCGGCGGCGGTGAGGGTGTCGACGTCGAGTTTGTAGCTTCGATGGTCAGCCACCGAGACTCCCCTGCCGGCGAGAACCCGTTGGAGCTCGTCGGGACAACGTTTGTCCGCCGCCATGAAGCCAGCCGAACGGACATGGAAATCGTCACTTCCGAACCGATGGCGGGAGAGGTACTCAGCGGTGGGACTACGGCAAATGTTCGCCGTGCAGACGAAAAGAATTCGTTTCCGCTCGTCTCCGTTCTCCATTCTCACAGTCTGACCGGTTTAGACGCCGGTTCGGCGGATCAGCGCTCCCACAGTGCGAAAAAGGATCTTCAGGTCCGTTCCTAACGAGAGACTGATCACGTAGGCCATGTCCAGATGGAGCCCTTCGGACAAGTCGACCTTGCTTCGAAGGCCCGAGGTCTGAAACAGACCGGTGAGTCCTGGCCGCACCACGTGTCGGGGATGATCGAGAATCCCGGTCTGTTTCGCGACGTGGTAGAGCTCGGGTCGAGGTCCGACCAGGCTCATGTCTCCTTTGAGCACGTTCACGAGTTGGGGGGTCTCATCAATGCTCACACTGCGGAAAAAGCGACCCAGCGGTGTATGGCGCGGATCATCAGCGCTTTTGTGCGTCATCCGACGGTCTTGGCCGTCGAATTGGACCGAGCCCGCTCGGCGATCGTGGTGCATCGTGCGAAACTTCAGCATTTGGAACGGCTGGCCGTTTCGACCAACTCGATCCTGGGTGAGGATCACATCTGAGCCGAGCGTCAGTCGCAAGCCGATCCAGGTGAGCACCAGAATCGGGGACAGCACCAGAAGCACAGCGCCGGCCAGGAGAATGTCGAATGAGCGTTTCATGAATCGCTCATACAGGGTGTGACTCCGCCTGATGCTGCTGGTCTCGAGTACCAGCCCATTCAGATCCGCTCGGTAGAGTTTGTTTTGGCTTGCTGGGTGCTGCGCCGTCATCTTTCGCCTTTTCGCCTTTTGCCTTTTTCCGCTGCCTGCTTGTGAAGGAGACCTCCACCACTGAAGGTAGCAACCCACACACGCTCAGGAAATGACTAACGGCCAACTTGGGAACCTCTACCCATGGAAACCTAGGCACGGCATGTCATGGGTCATAGGGCGGAGTACCTTTCTTGGGGTGCGTCGCATCGCAGTCATCCTCACATGCTTCAATCGTCGAGAGATCACGCTTACCTGCCTGGACCGCCTGAAGGCCCAAACAGCGGTCATCGAAGACCTGAGTGGCAATAGCGATGCATCCAAGACCGCCCTCACAGTGTTCCTGGTCGACGACGGAAGCACCGACGGCACCGGTGAGGCTGTTCGCGCCACGCATCCAGAGGTTCATGTCATCGAGGGGACGGGCGACCTTTTCTGGAATCGCGGAATGCACCTCGTGTGGGCAACAGCCATCGAACATGGCGGGTTCGATCACTACTTCTTGCTGAACGATGACACAATCCTGTTTCCGGACGCACTCGAACATCTGATTCATGCCGCCGAAGCACCTGAGGATGGATCCGAACCTGCGGGGCTGGCCGTCGGCGCCACCACCCATCCAGAAACCGGAGAGTTCACCTACGGTGGATACGTGCGTGATTCGAAGTGGAATCCGATGAAGTTGCGGCATCGGAAACTCTCCGAAACCGATCGGGTCGAAACGATGAACTGCAACGCGGTCCTCGTGCCGGACTCAGTCGTCGGAGAAATCGGGCAGATGGATCCCGCCTATCATCACAGTTGGGGCGACATCGATCTCGGGTATCGCGCTTCAAAGGCGGGATTTGTCCTCTCGGTGCCCAGCGTCCCTATCGGATACTGCGAGCCCAACCCGCAGGGAACCGATGCCTACAACAACCCTGCACTGAGCCTGCGCGAGCGAATCGCCTACATCAACTCGATACGCGGGCTCAACAAGGCCGACTGGATGTACCTCGTTCGCCGCCACGGTGGGCCGGCCTGGCCTCTGGTCTGGGCCTCCCCCTACATCAATCTGTTTCTCACCTGGGGTCGACAGAAAGTCCGCCGCTGAGCCAACCGATGTCAGGTGTCAGGCTGGGTCATCTCAGGACTCCGTTGTCGCGCCACCGCTAGCTTGCTTCCATCCAGGGTTGAACGGTTCTTGTCCATGAAGCGTTTGGTCTCCACCAGTGCCACAACAACCAGCATCCAGTCCATGCCGCGACGTACCACCCCGGCCTCTGTGACCGAGTAGAGAAATGCGTAGGAGAAGATCGCGATCGGGAACAGGCCGGCGAGGCCGGGGCGGTCTCGCAGATAGTGGATCGAGCGCCACAGCCCACGGGCCATCATCACGCTCCAAAGAACCAGTCCAACCGCGCCGAGCGCCAAAAGATACTCGAGCGGTGCGTTGTGGGCGGTTGGAGGGAACCAGTTGTTCGTCAGCCAGATCTCGTGGGCTGGGGATCCCCAGCCACCCCAGAACGCCTCCCAACCGTGTCCCAGGATGGGTTTTTCCGAGATCGGCTCGAGGAGATACCCCCACAGGGTGGTTCGACCGGTGAGGGTGATATCACGATCCAGAATGTCAGTGATGAAGAACAGATTGGCGGTTGCCAACAGAAGCCCGAACAGCCCTGCGGTGACCTCGCTCACGATCACAGCGCCGAAGAGCTGCTTGCGGGCTCGAAAGGTAGAGAAGACGATCAGGAGCCCGCCAAGGAGAATCAGCGACGCGAGCGATGTCTTCGAGTTTGTTCCCAGCACCAGATAGAGCGAACCGCCGAGCCCGATGATGGCGAGGATGCGGTGGTTGCGGGACCGGAACGCAAAAACCATCACCAGGCAACCCAACACGGCCTGCTGACCCAGGCTGTTCCGGTTGGTGGTGATGCCGAGGAAGTCATCGCCGGTGGCGCTCAAGCCGTATTGAGGCAAGGCGTTGACCCACACGATATTGAGAACCATCGCGATGAAGAACACGATCGAGAGTCGGTTGATCAACTGCTCCAGGCTGTAGCGGGCCACGAAGTAGATTCCCATGATCGTGACCAGCGCCAGAGCAACCGAGCGGCGGACTGAGGTTGCGAAATCACTAGACCAAAGCGGGGAGAAGAGGATCAACAGAGAAAACGCCACCAGTGTCAGGTCGCATACGAGCAGATAGAACATTGCCTTTGGCCGCTTCATCGAAAACACCAACAGGGTTCCGATCAGTACGGTGAAGACGACGATGACCAGTGGCCCCCCGACGTTTACATCGTCGTAGAAGTCGCCCGTGATGACAACGAACCACTCGGTTGGCAAGCCCGTGGTGAGAACCGTGAGAGCGATCATGCCGACCACCTGCTCGAAGAAGCGGGGGCGAGATCTGTAGGCAGCACTTTGGCGCCACTTCGCCCGCGCTTGGTCCAGTCGTGTGGACGCGGTCAGCTCATCGTGGATGGCGATAGCCATGGCGAACTAGGACTGACCGGTTTCGTAGTATGCGTACGCATCGCGCCGACTGAACAAGCCCCGGCGGGCCCGTGTGCGGTTCAACACCGCTCCGACGATCGTCGCACCTGCACGGCCGAGTTCGTCGCGGACCTTCAGAAGGTCCTGAGTCTCGGTCCGCCGACTGTCGACCACGACGACAACACCATCGGAATAGGTGGCGGCCGTCGCGGCATCGGCCGTGCTCAGCACCGGGGGGCTGTCGATCAGAACATAAGAAGCCATTGTTCGCAGTTCTTTGATCAACGTCTCGAACTGCACGGAGCCGAGCAGCTCACCGGGGTTGGCCGGAGGAGGACCGGCGGGTACGAACCAGAGGTTCTCCACACCATCGATCGACTTCAGCTCCATCTCGCTTTTGCCACCGAGGAAGTCCGAGAGCCCCTCGTGATTGGGCACACCAAGGATTCGTTCCAGTGTTGGACGCCGCATGTCAGCTGAGACAAGGGCGACGTGTTTGCCGGACTGGGCCAGTGCAAGTGCAAGGTTTGCCGCTGCAACCGATTTACCTTCACCAGGGAACGCAGAGGTGAAGAGGAATACCTCGCTGCCGGTGGAGGCCGAGGCGAATTGGAGGCTGGAGCGCATTCGGCGAAACGCTTCTCTCGATATCGCAAGGCGAGGCTTGCGTTCTTCGCTGAGCATGATGGCCGCACTTGTGCCGCTCCGGTTTCCCAGTGGGAATGCGGGGACCGACGCCAGAACCCGAGCCCCCAATGCCAGGGCAACGTCGCTTTCGTCGCGAGCGGTTGTGTCGAGCCGCTCCACAAGAAAGGCGGCTGCGGTTCCGAAGAGCAGACCGGCGATGAGAGACATTGCAAGGATGAACGATCGCGGTATGCCGTCGGGACTGGTGGGAACATCTGCGGCCAACAGGACGCTGGCGGTGCTGCCGAGGGAGCGGCGAGCCAAACTCTGCTGGGTCAATTCAGTGTTGGCGGTCCGGATTTCGCTCGCAAGTACATTGATCTCGGTCTGGACTATGGAGATGTCCTCTTGTGCTTGTGAGATCTGGGCCGCGGTTGCTCCTGTGCGGCCTCGCTGCACGATCAATTCGGATTTTGTCGTCTCCAACTCCTTTCGCTCTGCCACCGCCGCTGCGATCTGATCCTGGAGCGCGGTGATGCGAGTGTCATACCATGCTTCGGCTTCGCCCTGACGGGTGTCCACGTAGTTGGCAATGAAGGTGTTCACAGCGTCGGCCGCGAAGCTGGGATCCACATCGGAATAACTCAGGTCGAGGCGTTGGCTCGAGGGGATGTACGACACATCGATTTTGCGGCGCAGCTGTGCGGCCGACACGCTATATCCCTGGCTTCGGAGTTGCTGGCGAACCTCGTTGGATATTGCGTTGCCGATCAGGCGCGAGCGCTCGAGTTCGAGGTTTCCGGCTACAGGGTTGCCGTTGGTGCTGTTCACCGGACTCAAACCAACCTCGATTTCACCAAAAGCCGTGTACCGATTCTCGGTCCCAGAGGTGACAACAAAGGCGAGGGCAAAGAAGAGAAGGGTTGTGGCAGCGACTACCCACTTTCGATTTCGTATGGCCGCCAGGTAATCCTCGAGAGTAGTGACGTCGTCTTGAACGAAGTTGTTGTCGGGGACCATGAGGATCTTTCAGAATTAGAGGTACGCCAGGCCTGCCGCTAGCTGGCGTGATCAACAGCCCAGGTTACTCGCTGGTTTCTCGTCTCACCTGAGTTGTCATCCCAGCTGCCGCCCACTCGGCCTAGGCCAAAAGTACTTGGTGAGTAGGCCGAGCACGCCGAGCCCAGCCAGCGGGATCTCGAGGGGCACGGGCACTTGGGGAATCGGTTCGCTGTCGAAGGCAAGAACGTCGGGTGCTGCCGATTTCGGAACCGCATCGCTTGCTCCCTGAGCCGGGCTGGGTTGCCCAAACGAGAACGAATTGGCTCGAGAACTGGCATTCTCAGCGGCCGCTGGCGATGGGGCCACTATCCCCGCTCCTCCTTCAATGCGGCCAGCATTGTCGCCGACAGCGACCGCGGGGTCCTCGTCGATATCCGTCTCAAAGGTCACAGTGTTCTCGGTGGTGGGCAGACTGGCCGCTACCGGTGAGACACCGCTGTCGGACTCCAGAAGTGTCGAGGTCGAAGATCCCGCTGGAGCAGGGTCGGCGGCTGATGTGGTCGAGGTTGCAGGCGTTGCAGGCCCATCGGAGGGGGGACCATCGAGGGTTGTCGGGGGTCGTGGGACCTCGGTTGAGGTCGAATCTGTCCGGCCCCTCCGTTGTGGTCGGCGACGGATTGGCAGGATTCAGGTTTGTCGTGGTCGGTCCGAGGGTTGTCGATGAGTCGGTTGTCGGCGGCCGTGAATTCGCCGGCCCCGTCGTGGTCGGAGGTGTAGTGGTCGGAGGTGGCGGTGACGATGTCGGAACCTGAGTTGTCGTCGGTTGTAACGTCGTCTGAGGCGAGGTGGTTGGGGCCGGCGCAGAGCTCGAAGACTCCAGAGCCCCGAGGTCAACCGTGCCGCCCGCCACCCGGGCAGCGCCAGCAAGGTCCCGTGCCATGACAGCATTGAACTTGTTCGTTCCCGTATTGACAGCCGGTGAACCGTTTTGGAGCTGGAAGTTCGCTGGGTTCGGGTTCGTCGATGGACTGTTGGCCACCGCTGTTCCAGGGGCCACCCGTCGGTCGTCGTTTGAGGCTCCGTTGTACTCCGGTGCGGTGTCCGCCACATAGAGGTTCTTCACGAATCGAATGTTGCTGGAATCGAAGACCCGCGCCGGTTTCAGCCCGTTTCTCGAGAACACCAAGTTGTTGGCAAACTCGATGTCGCTCGAGTAAAACGCCCCCAACTCGCCGCCAGAGCTCGCGATCTCCGGTGTCTTCAGATTGCGGTACACGGTGTTGTTCACGACGTCGACGTGCTTGGACTCATATATCTGAATTCCCCGGCCACCGTTGTCGATACACAGGTTGTTGGCGATCAGCGTCCGACCGCTGTAGTTGTTGATATTGGTCCGATCCATGATGATGCAGTTGCCATCGGTGAAACGGCCGAGGTGGTCCCGAATCTTGTTCTCCACCTGGTAGATCACGTTCCCCGTGATGTAGTTCGAGTACCCGTTGCTGTCGTTGCCGAAGCCCATGTTGAAACTCTCGAGAATGGAGATTCCACTGTGCTGGCTCGGCTCCACTTCGGCCACGTTGTGAATCACATTGTCTCGGACCTCCACGTGGCTCGAACCGGTGACGGGGACCCCTCCGGCCCCGAATCCGGAGATCCTGTTGTTCAGAATTCGAACATGGTGGTTCTTGGCTGGGCCATAGATGGAGTCGACGTTGATTCCCGCGCCGGAATAACTCGATGAACCCCCGGTGGGGTTGCCGACCAGCTCGAGGTTCGAGACCTCGATGTAACTTGCGCCTTCCACCTTGATCCCGTTGGACTGGTTACTGCGCAAAATCGGCGTCGCTCCAGGCTGAGCGGTGACGGTAATCCAGGCATCGGGAGTTCCGGAACGCTCTATGACGACTGCTGAATCGCCGCGTTCGTTCTCGAAGAACTCGCCCTCCATCACGAAGAGGGTGTCGCCCGGATTGAGCTGCTTCACCGCATATGCGACCGTCTTGAAGGCCTGATCCGGCGAAGTGCCCGAGTTGTTGTCGCTGCCTCCGGGAGACACGTATTTGCCGACCGGAGCTGCCGCCGCGCCAAGCACGGCAGCGCCTTCGGCCTCGAGGGAATCTCGGGCCTCTTCGGTTGCGCATGCAGCAAGGAACAACCCAAGAAACGCAGCGACAGCGGCGACACGGCAAAAGCGTCCTGATCGGCGGAGATCCAGGGGCATGTACGTTCATCGTCATAATCCGAAATCGGTTGAGCAATTTGTGGGTAGCCTCACCCAGCGGACAGCCCTCGAGCCGATCCGAATACCTGTGCACTGACCCACCGACAGACCCGACTCAGAAAGTTCCTGCAGAACATGGATCCACCGGCATCTTCACGGCCACTACGAGCCCTACTGGTGTGCCACTCGTGTTCACCTAGCGGAGGTTCTGAAGCAAGGATGACCTGGCAGTGGGTCGTCCACCTCGCTGAAGCCGGAGTGAACGTGACCGCTCTGGTCAACCGCGCCGACCCGACCGCTCCCATAGATCCCCGCAGCGCTCCCCTTCCCGACTCGGTGCCGAAATCATTCGAACCGGAGTTCATCGCCGTTGAGCCGCCCCGGCTGTCGCGTCGCCTTCCGGTCAACGTGTACACAGCGCTCGACTACCAGGGTTGGCAGCGGAGAGCGCTGAAGGTCGCCAGGACGCTGCACTCCAAGGACCCCTTCGATGTGGTGCACCATTTGTCCTGGGCCAGCATCCATCATGGCACCCAGTTGGTGAAACTCGATGCGCCCTTCATCCTCGGACCTGTGGGTGGCGGGACAACGAGCGCGGTGGGTTATGCCGACTGCTACCCGACCAGCTGGAAGTACGAACAGCTCCGCAATAATTTGGTCAAGGCCGTTCGTTTCAATCCGGTCAGCCGATCATTGGTACACAATGCTGACCTGATTCTGGCGTCGAACCCCGAGACCCAGTCAGTGTTGGCATCGATGGGCGCTCACGATGTACAGATCATGCTCGACGATGGCGTCGACCCAAACGATCTGCGGACCGAACCGGTGGCCCAGTCCCAAGATGGACCGCTCCGAGTTCTTTGGGTCAGTCGAATCATGGAGCGCAAGGCGCTGGGTATGGCGCTCGACGCAGTTCGCACGGCCGCCGAACGAGCCGACATACGAATGACTCTCATGGGTGACGGGGAGCACCGCTACGTGGTGGCCGACGAGATCGAGGAGATGGTCGAGGCCGGGACGCTGGTCGACCATGGTTGGTCCGATCAGGACAGTCTCGATGCGGCCTTCGCATCTCACGACGTACTCCTTTTCAACAGCGTGCGAGACAACGGCAGCGCCCCACTGCACTCGGCTTCGGCGTCTGGAATGCCAGCCGTGGTAATCAACCATCAAGGCCCGGGCGCCATCACTTCACCGAACTGGGCCATCCAGGTTCCGCCTACGACAACGGCTCAGTCCGCCTCCGACATCGCCGACGCGCTTGTCGAATTGGCCGCGGATCGGGATCGCCGAGTTCGGATGGGCGCTGCTGCGCTACAGGCAGGCGCCAGCAACACCTGGCCGGCACGGGCCGAGAAGATGCAGCACCATTACCAAGCAGTTCTCCACCACTAGCCGACCTTGCCGGCCTCGTGGGCTTTCATCGATGAAACCTCAGACGTTCACAGCTGCGGTCAGCTCAACGCCTCAAGACCGAAAGCCGGGCCTGCCGTCCCTGATCGATCAGGTCGTTTCGGTACTCCGGCAGAGCTAGCAGCACGATCGCTGGCACGAAGAGAACGGGAAGCCACCCATTGCTAGGCAGAAAAGCCGTGAGGCTGGCAGGCGCCAGAGCGAAGATCCATGGAATGTAGCGACGGTAGGTGGGTATGAAGATCTTCCGTACCGGCCCTTCCAGTGTCAAGAAGCTTGCTGTGGAAGCAACCGCAGCAAGCCCCAACCCGATTTCACCGAATCTCAGCGTGAGGGGAATGGCGGCAGCAACGGCAATGGCGACCTGGAGTATTCGCTGCAATGTTGCGCGCTTGGGCTGTTCGGTGACCCGTAGCACGTTGCCGTGCAGATCGAAGCTCACCGAGATGAGCTGGAACAGACACAACAGTCCCAAAACCGGCAGCGCCGGTCCCCATTCGCTGTCGGCAGTATTGATGATCAGTGGCAGGAACAGCGGTGCGGCGAAGGCAACCCCGGCGATGATCACGCCGGTGCTGAGGAGGTGGAGAACCACGCCCTGACTGTGCGCCCGTCGTAGTCGTAGCGGATCGTTCTGCACCTTGGCCAGGCTGGCCATCGCCACCTGGTCGACCGCGACCCTCAAGACGGCTGTGCGGTTCGCTATCCGCTGAGCCGCGCCCACAACCCCTGAACCTCCGGTCCCCAGCACGACGCCAGCGATGAGGATCAGAGACGAATCGAAGGCATGGATGCTCGCGTCGTAGATGGCATAGGGATACCCGCGTCGAATCTCTTTCTTCCACGCAGCCAAATCGAGGTTGGCGGCAGGTCTGTAGCCGGCCCGCCAGAGAAGCCCTCCCGCCATCGTGGAACTCATCGCGATCTGCCCGATGACCGGCGCCACGAATCCGAAGTCGAGAAGTGCAAGCGGAATGGCAACGACGTAGAACACGAAGTCGGCTGAGACCTCGACGAGACCTCGTTCGCCGAACCGCAACTCGCGGTCCATCTTGACTCTGGATGCAATCCCCTGGAGATCGATCGCCAAGGCCAGCGCCACACCCGATCCGGCGTACACCACATGGCTTCCCGATTGGCGACCGAGGCCAAGAAGAACCGCTGACAGCACCACGAGAAGAACGCCGACAAACCCGTTGTGGGTTGCCACGAGATCGAACGCTTTCTTGGGGGGTTCGTCGCCGCGTCGTGTCAGGTAGGTCGGGATTCCCAGTTGGAGCAGCAGGCCGGCCGGCACCGCTAGAGAGATCGGAATGACATACGCCCCGTAGGCCTCTACACCCAGGAGCCCGATCATGGCGAAAACGCCCACAACGCGGATCACGTTGCCGACACCTTGGCGAAGCAGAAGATGCACGCTGCCGCGCATCACCTGATTCTTGAATTCGGGGTCCTCTCCTGCGGAGGAATGCTGCGGCTCGACCTCAGAATCCACCATCAGCGATCGGCCCGACCGCGCTGTTCCAAAACCTTGGAGAAGAACTGGGGTGGCCAAGCGAGGAACGAACGGGCCGCATATTTCACGAAGTCACCTTTTCGACCATCGACCAAAGCGGCTCCTGAACGGCGGAACATGTGTCGGCTGCGGACCATCCGATCGTGAGCAAATCTACGAACGAAAGGTTGGCTGTCCATTGATGCCTTCCAATCCTCGAATGATGGTTCCAACTCCCCTCGATCCAGGCAGCGCACGCATTCTTCGAAGTACTCATATCGTTGGAATTGATGCCCGAAGTTCTTGGCGCTGTCGGAGCCGTCATGGATCCTGAAGCCAAATTGCCGGCTGGTCTGGGTGAGGCTCGGCCATAGACGACCGATGTAACCGCTCAGCGCAACGTCCATAGCCGATCCGAATCGCTCCTGAAATCCCCCCGCCGCCCGAGCGGCTTCAGTGTCGAAAATGATCGCTGGAAAGCAATACTGGACCGGAGTGGAGTTCTCCCGATACGACTCCCATTCTTCCAATGTGACTGGACCAACGTCCATCCTTCCCAGACGAACTGGGCTGTCGAAGTCGCCACCAACACGGTGAACCCACGATCCGAGCATCTTCAGATCCTCGACGTCGTTGAACATCTGTATGGCTTCTGTGAAGCGATCACCAAAGACGATGTCATCGTCTCCCATGAAGTTGACCAGTGGTGTTGTGACGGCGTCGAGCGCGGTCTGATGGGACTGGGTGACGGGGAGCCGCTGTTCGATTCGTAGTACGTTGACCGGACCTCGCCATCGCCTGACAAGATCTTCGACGGCGGGCCACGTTTCGGCCGACGCTTCGTTCAGAAGCAGCTGCAAGGTAGGGCCGGGAGGAGTTGTGTCCACAAGGCTCTGGAGTGCGGCCCGCAGTGCCTCGGGACGATCGACGGTGCAGATATTGACGGTCAGATCCGCCAACGTGAGCGGCGATGCCGTGCCACTCGAACCTGAAATGTTCATAGGAGAACAGTGTGTCAGGCAGAAAGCACAGCAGTTGACCGATCGTGTCCCATTGCCTGCCGGTATCGTCCGATCGGACTACGACGAGATCCAACCACACGTAAGAGGAAATCCGACACCAATGGCCCGAATACTATGGCTCTCCGGCGAGTATCTGCTACCTGCGGACTCGGGGCTGTATCGATACAGCCTCGACATGATGAATGCCCTGGCTGAGATGGGCCACGATGTCTATGCCATCGGGCGGCGCAGAGGCCGCGACGACGTTGAGGAAACCACGGCCAACTGGAAGCTCCTGCCCCACCGCCAGCCACCGATGTGGCGCAAAATGTTGAACCGGTTGCCCGTGAAGGTCGTCGAGGTTTGGGACAACGACTACGACGATGCGATAGTGGCAGCTCTTTCGGAGTTCAAACCTGAAATCGTGTTGTTCGATCACCTGCACGTTGGCGCCGCGCTCGACGTACTCACCGGCCACGGAATCCCCTCTATATACGTTTCACAAAACGACGAGGCGCTCGTAAAGGCAAAGATGGTGCCGGCAGCAACAGGTATTCGTAAGCCGGCGCTGTGGATCGACATGAAGAAGATCCAGCGATTTGAGGACCGGCTTCTGAGCGAATGCGACGGAGTTAGTGCCATTTCAGTGGCCGATATCGAGACATTCAGCCAGCGAGGCACCTCAGGCCCGATCGTGCACACCCCGCCGAGTTACCGCGGGAAGCGGCAAGCAAGCAGGCATATCACATCGTCCACACCTAGGCGGGTTGCGATGATCAGCACGCTCTACTGGGGAGCGAAAATCGACAACGTCTTGTTGGCCCTGCGAGGGTTACGACCTGCGATCGAGGATGGCGTAGAGCTCGTCGTTTTCACCGGGGGCTACCAACCCCCCGCAGAGGTATCGGACCTCTATCCCACCGTAAGGTTCGAGGGTTTCGTGGACGATTTCGAGGCCGAACTGGCCGACTGCAGGATCGGGGTCGTCTATGAACCGATCGGCGGAGGATTCAAGATGAAGACCCTCGATTTCATCTTCCATCGTGTTCCCCTCGTCATCGGTGACACCTCGGCTGCGAGCCTCCCGCTGGTGCCGGGGGAAGGAGTCGAGCAAGCACATGACGAGATCGAGTTGGGCCAGATCGTGATGTCGATGATCGACGACATCGACCGGCTGAACCACCTACAGGAGTCGGCATTCAACACGTGCAGAGATCTCTTCACCGGCGAGTCGGTACGAGCGCTCTCAGAACTGGTCGATCGGGTCACTTCGGACCGTGTCGCGGACCGGTAGATTCCTGGAGTGGCTTTGAACCCGAAACGGCGCGTCGACGTACTCGGTGTGCATGTGAGCACGCTCGACCTACCCACAGCGGTCAACGAGATCGCACGATGGATCCAAGACGGCGAACGGCGCTACGTCTGCGTGCGAGACGCCCACGGAGTGATGCTGGCCCAGGATGACGAGATCTTCCGCAGAATCCAAAACGAGTCCGGCCTGACCACTCCAGACGGCATGCCGATGGTGTGGTGCGGACGATGGGCCGGCGAGAAGGACATGGACCGCGTCTACGGACCGGATCTGATCCGAGCGGTTTCCGAACGGGCCGACCAGGAGGGTTGGAAGTTCTTCTACTACGGAGGCAACGAAGGCGTCGCCGATGAACTCGCGGCCGAGATCAAGCGAGTGGCACCGGGGGTTCACAACGTCGGGACCTACTGTCCACCCTTCCGACCACTCACTCCAGACGAGCGTGGTGCCATCATCGAGCAGATAAACCACTCCGACGCCGACATTGTGTGGGTTGGACTTTCCAGCCCAAAGCAGGAGTATTGGATGGACGACGTGAGGAGTGAGCTCAACGCATCGGCCCTGATTGGAATAGGCGCCGCCTACGACATGCTTACCGGTCACGTTCGTCAGGCACCCCGATTCATCCAACGATCCGGCTTCGAATGGCTTTTCCGTTTGCTAATGGAACCCAAACGACTGTGGCGACGATACGTGCTCAATTTGCCGCGGTTCGTGTACCTGTTACTCCGTAGAAAACCAAGGCTCATCGAGCCTGGGGACTAAGCGTCTCTCCAAGACGGCGCACCGACCAGGACCGGCGGAAACTGCTCCATCAGAACCGAACTGAGTGTTGCGGGCAGTGGTCCGCCGCCCATCTCGGTAGCTGGTAACGTGTTCCCGCATGACCCCGACGACGCAGGAGAGCGAGCTGGATCTCTCCGACTATTTACGGATTCTCCGAAAGCGTTGGCGATGGGCTCTGGCAGCATTCTGCACCGTCGTAGCTGCGGCGATCGCTTTTACCCTCCTGCAGCCCGACTCCTACACGGCCGAAACTCGAGTCCTGGTAGGCCAAAGCGAGGCCGAATCGGTTGTGACAAACGAAAGTCAGAACACGTCTTTCCTGACGCGAACCCTTGCCAACGAGATCAGCCTGATCGAGGGAGACTCGGTCGAACGTCGTGTTGAGGCCGAGCTCGGCAGCGTGCCCAAGGTTTCCGTCGCGGCCGAAGGCGTCTCTGACGTCCTGCGTATTCAAGCCGTTTCAGGAACTGCGGAGGAAGCAGCCGAGGCCGCGAACGCCTATGCAACTGCGTATGTACGGGAGAAACAGGAACGCTCCGCTGCAGAGATCACTGCTGCAACCGACAAGTTCAACTCCGACCTCGAACAGCTCGGAGAGGCACGGAGTGAGCTGCGGCTTCCCGTGGTCCAGCTACAAACCAGGCTGGTCGGTGCTGTCACCGACCAGCGACGGGCACAATTGCAGCAACAAATCGATCTCGAGGAATACCGAATTGCACCACAGCTCAACCTGTTGGATGCTCGCATCAACGCGGTGGCCAAGGCTGTCACCGACCTCGAGCTCTCGGGCGCGTTCGCCGCAACCGGCTCCGCAGTTGTGGTGGAGGCGGCGATCCCTCCGAGTTCGCCCTCTAATACCCCGCTTTCACGAAGCATCGCACTGGGCGTTGTTGCAGGCACGATTGTCGCAATCGCCGCCGCTCTCTTTGCCCACACTCTCGACCGAAACGTCAACACCGCCGACGACGTCCGTCAGCTCACCAACCTCCCGGTGCTCGGCAGCGTCCCATTGTCTGATGACGTCGAACGGCCCTCGCTCGATTTGCAAACGCTGGAGAGGCCTGAAAGCCCGGTGGGAGATGCCTATCACCGGGTTCGCACCGCCCTCCAGTTCTCCTTCCTCAGCCGCGACATTCGTTCGGTGCTCGTCACTTCCGCCAACCCTGCTGAAGGTAAGACCACTACATCCATCAACCTCGCCGGCGCACTCGCTGCCATCGGTTCGCGCGTGATTCTGGCCGATTTCGATTTTCGACGGCCACGCCTCCACCAGATCTTCGACATCGAGATGATTCCCGGTCTGAGCGATCACCTGCTGGAGGGAACCCCGCTTCACGAACTCGCCTTCACAGTTGCGAGCGCTAACAACTCCCTCGTCGTTCTCCCATCAGGATCGACGCCACCGAGCCCTGGCGATCTGGTCTCCACCCCGGCGTTCGCTGATCTGGTTCGCCTCGTCGAAAAGGAGGGCGATATCGCGGTGTTCGACGCTCCGCCGGTGCTTCCGGTGTCCGATGCCGTAACACTTTCGCGACTCGTCGACGCGGTCATTGTCACGGCCCGCGCCGGCTCAACCCATCGGGATGATCTACGCCGCACGGTCGAGACGTTGCAACAAGTGGGAGCAGAGATCGCCGGGATCGTTCTCGTAGGCGCTGACAGCCCCGATCAGTACTACCGCTACAAGTCTGATTCTGGCAAAATCGCTAAGAACTAGTAGGCGAGCCAGGGCTGGGTATCGACCTGTCGTTTTCCTACCAGGAATGGTGCCTATTAGTTCCGTCTGATGGGACTTCTGCTCTATCCTGGGGTTCCGCGGGCTCAAAACGGTGGGCTTCAATAGCGGTACCGGCCTCAGTGAACCGGCGGCCAACAAGGGATTGGCATCATGGGCGAAATAATCCAAAAAATAACTGTTCGACTCTTGCGGTTCCGCGTCCTCTCGTTGCTGGCCCTCGACGCTGCGGCGTGGTCGATCGCGCTGGTTCTGGCAACCGCGGTTCGGATGGAGCTGATGGGCGAAGATGCCGACCTCTCCCGCGTCGGGAGCCTCATCCTCGTCGCCGTTGCCGCCCATGCTCTCGCCGCAGTCGTGATCGTGCCCACCTATGGACTCAACCGAGTCGGCACTGGAGGGGATGCTGAAGCCACCGCCGCCACGTGGATGGTCGCAAGTTTCCCGATCGTTCTGGCCAACCTGTTCATACCCCAGCAGCCGGTGCCGAACTTCGCACTGGTCCTTGCCATCCCAACCGCTCTGCTCATGATGGTCGGTGTGCGCTTCGGATGGCGTCTTGAACGCGATCGCAAGGCTACGGGATCCACTCACCTGCAACGAGTACTCGTCTTCGGCGGCGGCGAAGGGGGCGAGCAGATCATTCGAGCGATGAAGCAGGATCCACACAGCATCTATCACCCGGTGGGTGTCATCGATGACCTAAGCGCGAAGCACGGTCGACTGATCCATGGCGTCAAAGTGTTGGGTGGACGCACCGACATTCCCGATATCGCCCGGAAAACGTCAGCCGAGGTGCTTCTTATGGCGATCCCGTCGGCCAACTCCCAACTCGTGGGCGATATAGATGACATCGCCGTCGCCGCCGATCTCGAGATGCTCGTGCTGCCTACCACATCGGACCTGATCAACCGACTCCGTCTTTCCGATATCCGTGAGCTGACCGAACAAGATCTGCTTGGCCGCGCCGAAGTTCAAGTCGATGTCAATCAGATCACAGGTGTCATCACCGGGAAGACGGTACTTGTCACCGGAGCGGGTGGATCCATTGGATCTGAACTGTGCCGGCAGCTGTACAACCTGGCACCAGAACGACTGATCATGTTGGATCGAGACGAGAACGGTCTGCACGCCGTTCAGCTCAGTATTGAAGGCAAGGCGCTGCTGGACACGCCTGATCTGGTCGTGGCCGACATTCGCGATCGAGAGCGTGTGTTCGAGATCTTCGAGCGGGATCGTCCCGACGTGGTCTTTCACACCGCCGCGCTGAAACATCTCACGCTGTTGGAGATCCATCCCGATGAAGCCGTGAAGACCAACGTCTGTGGCACTCGAAATCTTCTTGATGCAGCCGAGCAGTCCGGAGTCGAAAGATTCGTCAATGTCTCCACGGACAAGGCGGCTGATCCTACCTCTGTTCTGGGGCGGACAAAGTTGATGGCCGAACGCCTTACCGCAGCAACAGCGGCCCGCGCCAATGGGACCTTCGTATCGGTGCGATTCGGTAATGTGCTGGGCAGTCGTGGTTCGGTTCTGCCGACCTTCCGCTCACAGATCGAATCCGGGGGCCCTATCACCGTCACAGACCCTGAGGTGACCCGCTACTTCATGACGATTCCCGAGGCCGTCCGCCTCGTCCTTCAGGCATCTGCCATCGGCCGTCCCGGCGAGATCATGATTCTGGACATGGGCGAACCGGTGAAGATCGTCGACATGGCCAAGCGTCTGATCCGCCACTCCGGCAAGCGAATCGAAGTTGTCTACACCGGTCTGCGGCCGGGCGAGAAACTACACGAGGTCCTCGTAGCGACCGACGAAGAAGGCATCCAGCGGGAACACCCCCGCATCACCCACACCATGGGACAGATTGCCGGAGAAGACACCGAAAGCGACGCCGGTCTCATGGGCGGCAGTCTCCTCTAGTCCCTCGGGCACGGCGATATTCCGTTCCCCCACCACATTCCCCCGGAATTCCGTTTCTCCACCACATTTCGTGTGGTTGCCCAACGGCAGAACGGCGGAATGTGGTCTCCCAACGGGGTTTCATACCGAGAAGGGGGGCCAGTTTTCGTCTTTCTCGCTGAGCATGACGCCGTCTTTCATCGGCCAGTCGATGTTGAAGAACGGGTCGTCGTAACGCAGGCCCTTCTCAGCGCCTGGGGTGTAGGGGGTATTGGTGAGGTAGATCACTTCGCTGTCGGGCATGAGCGACTGGTAGGCGTGGGCACAGCCCTCGGGGATCACCAAGGCAAGGCGATTCTGCGGCGTGAGTTCGATCCCGAACCACTGGCCGTATGTGGGCGAATCTTTGCGCACATCTGCGCACACGTCGAAAATGGCACCGTTGATGCAGCGCATGAACTTGGCTTCCCCGGCGGGTGGCTCCTGCCAGTGGAGACCGCGAATCAGGCCAGCATCGACGCAGTAGCTGGTGTTGATCTGGGCGACGTGGGTCGCTCCGCCGATTGCACCGAGCTCATCAGCACACCACTGCCGGGCGAAGAAACCCCGCTCGTCACCAATCTGCTTCAGCGAGGCGACGAAACACCCCTCAACGTTTGTGGCTTCAAATTCCATGTTTTGATCCTGTCGTGGGGTTGCCACTACGCCGCGGCGGGCAAACAAGGCGAGTGGAGGCATGGATTATTGCCAGTAGAACTCGTCGTTGACCTGGTGTGTGTCGAGTAAGTGTTGGATCTGTTTGATGCGGCGGTGGCCTCTGTGGGTCTGCTGGGCCTCGTTGAAATCGATCCGTTTGAAGGTGTCGACCATTTCCTTCACGCCCGACCGCACATCATGGTCGCAGGAGAAGCCCGGCAGCTTCGTGGTGATCTTTTCGAAGTTCACTTTGTAGTTGCGGTTGTCACCGCCCTTTTCGCCGATGATCACTTCACAGCCGTCGATCTCTTCGCCGATGATCCGGCAGATGTCCTTTACCTGATAGTTGCCTCGGTCGTCGCCAACGTTGAAGACTTGGTCATGGATTGCGTCCTTGGGTGCTTCCAGCGCACACAGCATGGCTTTGCCGATGTCGGCCACGTGGACGAAGGGTCTCCACGGGGTGCCGTCGGACTCGAGAACCAGCTTCTTGGTGAGAAACGCCTGTGCGGTGAGATCGTTGATGGCCAGATCAAACCGCATACGCGGGCTCAGCCCGAATGCGGTTCCATTTCGCAGGTACACCGGAGAGAAGTTGAGGTCAGCCAGCTTGGAAAGGCCTTCTTCGCACAGCAGCTTGCACTTTGCGTAGGCGGTGAGAGGCCCGGTCGACGACTCTTCGGTGGCAAAGACTTCTTCGTTGTCACCCGATGCGCCGTAAACGCTGCACGATGAGCTGTAGATGAACCGGTGGACGCCGGCTTCTTTGGCCATTTCAGCAAGCCTGATGGTCGCTCGATGGTTGATGTCGTAGGTGAGCTCAACGTTCAGATTGCCGAGAGGATCGTTGGACAGATCGGCTAGGTGAATGACCGCATCGAAGCCCTGCAGCTGGGCAGCAGAGACGAGCCTGGTGTCGAGCTTGGTCCACGCCGGGCTGCAGTCGACACCGTCGTACAGCCAGCCAACCCTGTGAAAGCCGGTGTCGTAGCTCACGACGTCGTGGCCGGCGTCCATGAGCCGCTGGCCGAGTAGTGTTCCTATGTAGCCCTCGCCACCGGTGAGTAGGACCTTCATCGCTGATTACTCCAGTTGTTCCAGGGAGCGTCGCCGCCCTCCCAAAGTGATTCCAATAGTTCCTTGTCCCGAAGAGTGTCCATGCACTGCCAGAACGTCTCGTGGCGGTAGGCCATGAGTTGTCCGTCCTTGGCCAGGTTGGCCAGGGGTTCCTTCGAGAAGTCAGTATTGTCGGATTCGATGTACTCGAGAACTTCGGGCTCGAGCACGAAGTACCCGCCATTGATCCATCCTTCGCCGGTCTGTGGCTTCTCGGTGAAGCTGGTGATCTGATCACCGTTGAACTCGATTGCACCAAACCTGGCTGGAGGTCGAACAGCGGTCATGGTGGCCAATTTGCCGTGACTCTTGTGGAACGCGACCAGCTTGGTGATGTCGACGTCGGACACCCCATCGCCATAGGTCGCCATGAACGTGCCGTTGTACTGGGGAGCCAGCCGCCGAATGCGACCACCGGTATGGGTATGGAGTCCGGTGTCGATCAAGCCGATCTTCCAGCGCTCATCTGGCTGCTGAGAGTGACGGATCACCTTGTTCGATCCGAGGTTGACCGTGAGGTCACTGGCCAAAGTTGCATACTCCGCGAAGTACTGCTTGATCATGTCGCCCTTGTAGCCCAACGCGATCAGGAAGTCGTCGTAGCCATGGCCGGCATAGTGCTTCATGATGTGCCAGATGATCGGTTTACCACCGATCTGGACAAGAGGCTTTGGCCTATTCACGGTCTCTTCGCTAAGCCGACTACCAAGGCCGCCGGCGAGAATCACTACCTTCATGGATGGGTGCTCCAGGTACTCTCTGTTTGAAATGTGGGGAGGGGGATGTCAGCGTGTCAAATCCCGCGGGCATCTGCATAGTTCTCGGTGAACCATCGGTAGGTATCGGTGAGGCCTTGACGAAGATCGATGCTGTGCTTCCAGCCCAATGAATGCAGCTTGGAGACATCGAGGACCTTGCGTGGTGTGCCATCGGGCTTGGACGTGTCCCAGCTGAGGGTGGCTTCGGGATAGACGATTTGGCCGATCAGTTCAGCCAACTCCTTGATGGTCTGATCTTCGCCGGTACCAACATTGACGTGCTGGAGGCCGTCGTAGGAGTCGAGTAGGAAGATGCAAGCGTCAGCGAGGTCGTCGACATGCAGAAACTCGCGCATGACCGAACCTGTCCCCCACACCTCGACGGTCGGTTCACCGGCCTGCTTTGCATCGTGAAACTTGCGCATGAGCGCTGGAATCACATGGGATCCGTCGAGATCGAAGTTGTCGTTTGGCCCGTACAAATTGGTGGGCATGGCCGACACGAAGTTGTCGCCGTATTGTCGTTTGTACGTCTCGCACATCTTGATGCCGGCGATCTTGGCAAGCGCATAGCCCTCGTTCGTGGGCTCCAGTGCCCCGGTGAGCAGCTCGTCTTCGGTGATCGGTTGCCTGGCCATGCGGGGGTAGATGCACGACGAACCCAGGTACAACAACTTCTCCACCCCGACTTCATGGGCGGCATGGATCACGGTGCCGTGGATCATCAAGTTGTCGTAGAGGAACTGAGCGGGAAACGAGTTGTTGGCGTGAATACCGCCCACCTTGCCTGCGGCAAGGATGACCTGTTCAGGCTTGTGTTCCGCCATGAACTCGTTCACATCACTCTGAGAGCGAAGGTCGAGGTCGCTCGAAGGCGCAGTAATTACGTTGTGGTAGCCGCCCTGCTCAAGACGCCGAAGCAATGCGGACCCCACAAGACCGCCGTGGCCAGCCACGTAGATCTTTGATTCGGGTGAAAGGGCCATAGAACAAACGTATCGGTGCAGGTGCCTACGCTCATGAGTTAGTGGGTCGCTGTATACAGGTAAACCTGCCCTATTGAGCGACCGAAGAGATAGGTATGACCGACACCCCTACACCCGACAGAAGCACCACCACCAGCAAAAACGTCGAGTCTGGTGCAATCCCGGCAACCGAGAGCGAAGCTGCCGAGCCAGTCGTCACAGTAATCTCAGGAGCAACCGGATTTCTCGGCCGGCATCTGGTCGCAGCCCTTTCGGGCTCTCTCGGCGGACTGACACCGTCAGGCACCTCTGTCGAACGCAAAGTTCATGTGCTGTCCACTCGCCCCAACCCGGTGTTCGAAGGTGTCCACGAATCGGCGGTCACCGCCCACCAAGTCAACCTCAACGACGCCATTGCGGTGACCGAACTCATGAACGAGCTGAAGGCTGACGAGCTGTTCCATCTCGCATGGTTCAATGGTGAATCCGCCAGCCGCTACTCAGATCCGGTCAACCACGACTGGGTCGCCATCGCCGAGCACCTCGTTGAGAGCTTCGCCAGGGCCGGCGGTCGCCGAGCGATTTTGGCAGGCAGCTGTATCGAATACGGACCCGACGGTGGGGTGTTGTCCGAAGACGGACCGGTGGATCCCGATACCGTGTACGGCCGGTGCAAACTCGACGCTGGCCTTCGTGCGCTCGCAGTAGCCGACGACTTCCCGGCGCTCACCGTCGCCGTTGCCCGGATCTTCTTCGTTCTGGGACGATTCGAAGATCCCAACCGGCTTGTGCCTCACATCATTCGACAGCTGCTCAACGACGATCCGGCCGAGCTTTCAGCTGGAACTCAACGCCGCGACTACATGCACGCCTGGGACGTGGCCCTCGGCCTGATCGCTATTGCCGACAGTGACCTGCAAGGTCATGTAAATCTCGGCATGGGACAGGCCGTTCAGGTGAAAGAGCTGTCACAGATGATCGGCGATGCCGTGGGCCGTCCCGACCTACTGTGGTTCGGGGCACGGGCCGGCGGGGCGGATACCGCCGACGAGATCACCGCAGACATCAGCCGAATCAGCTCTTCAACCAAGTGGAAACCTTCACTTGATCTGGCAGCCGCTTCAGCCGATGTAGTCAACTGGTGGACAAGCCACCTAGGCCACTAGGTACATCCACCAACTACCAGACAGGTCGGCACCGGCCAACGCTACAAAAAAGCGTACTTCCCCCAAGAACGGACCAACATGAGCGACAAGACGGTAATCCTCGGCAGTGGAATGGCGGCCTGGGGCGCCTTCGATCGCCTGACCTCGGAAGGGGTCACGCCCAAGTTGTTCGACAAGAACACCTACCCCGGCGGACACACTGCATCTTTCCCCAATGACAAGGGGTTCGTCTTCGACGACGGACCCCACATCTCATTCACCGAGATCGAGGAAATGCAGAACGTGCTGGCCGACGCCGTCGACGGCAACTACGAAACGCTGAATGCTCGAGTCGACAACTGGTACCAGGGTGTGTGGGTGAAGCACCCCGCAATCGCCTATCTGCACGCCCTCCCCGAAGATCTCATCGTGCAAATCCTGGACGAGTTCATTCAGGTGTCAGCCACCGAGATGCCCGAGACGGCGTCGTTCTCCAACTATCACGAGTGGCTTCTCTCCGCGTACGGTCCCACATTCGCCGACAACTTCCCCGGTCGCTATGGCACCAAGTACCACACCTGTGGACCTGAAGACATGAATGTCTCGTGGCTCGGACCCCGTCTCTACCGCCCCGATCTCAAAGAAGTCCTGATGGGCGCAGTACGCCCACCGCGCACCGAGAAACACTACATCGACAAGTTCCGCTACCCGAAGAAGGGTGGGTTCGAGGGTTATCTGCACAAGTTCTTTGGTGCCGCCGACCTGAGCCTGGGCCACCGCGCTGAAAGCATCGATCCCGGCTCCAAGACAATCACATTCGGCAACGGGAATACCGAAGCCTACGACACCCTCATATCCTCGGCGCCACTGGCAGAGATGATCCGAATGCTGCCCAACGTGCCCGACGATGTTCAGGAAGCAGCGAGCCTACTGAGCTGCAGCCAGAGTGTCATCGTGAACGTTGGCGTTGCACGCGACGACCTGTCCCCCGCTCACTGGCGATACATCTACGACGACGATATGCGGTCGGTACGGCTCAGCTTCCCTCACATGTTCAGCCCCACGACCTGTCCTCCCGGTCACGGAGCCGTTCAGGTCGAGGTCTACTACAGCGACAAATATCGGCCGCTTGACCACAAGCCCGAAGACGACATCAAACCCGTCATAGAAGAACTCACCACCATGGGAGTGCTCCGCGAAGACGACGACATCGTGTTCTCCGAAGCCCGCTTCATCGAGTACGCCAACGTGATATTCGACCTGGACTCGGGACCGTGCGCAGCGAAGGTACAGGACTACCTGACCTCGCTGGACATCACCTACTGCGGTCGCTACGGCGACTGGGCATACATCTGGACCGATCAGAGCTACCTCAGTGGCCAGCGAGCTGCCCAGCGCACGCTCGACGTGCGGACAAGCGCCTAGTCGACAAAGGTGGCGCTCGACCCTTGCTGAGGTCGCGCCTCAGCTGCGCAACGATCCCGGCTGTGGATCTAACGCTTGCAGTGGCGGACCGTCTGAAATTTGCGGTAGAAGAACAGCGCCTTGAGCGCCGGCAGAGAAAAGAACACCCGGGTCACGAGGCCCCACAAGCCACCGCCGTGCTCGTACTCGATGTGCTCGGTGACCTTTGTTTGGTTAGGTCCTCGTTCGAGAAACTGATGTGTGTGAGCCCACGCTTTCATGGGCCCAGCGGTCTGAACGTCGGTGAAGCCGGCGTCGGTCACGCCTCGGTGCGTTGCCTCCCAGCGAAGCGGGATCGGCCCGGCCCAGATGGTGAAGCGGCTAACCGACCCCTCGCCAAGCGGCTCCATCGAATGGACCTGCATGATCGTCGGCGGCGGCGTGAGAATCCGAAGGACTCTGGTGTCGTGGTGGAACTCTCGCACCCGTTCCTGGCTAGCAGGAACGGTGAACTCAAAATCGAACGTCTTCACTGTGGAAGTCTGGCAGTTCCAGCCACAACAACGTCGTACCGGGACCCAATCCAAATGCGTGACGCTGCCGACGCGCCAGCAAGGCAGCACGCTGCCTTCTCGGGTTTGTTTGAGCGGAGCGAGGCTGGAGCGACCTTGCGGTGGAGTCCGGAAGTCCGCAAATGGAAGCCGATGCCACCGAGGCCGGGAAGCGGGGAAGCGGAAGTGAAGGGCTACCGGCGCGCAACAAAGGCCAGTGGAGGCTAACCAATGCAGTGTGCGCCGAACAACACCCTCAGATCGGCGAACAGGCCGTTGGCGGCTTCGACGGTGTAGGCATCGCTCAGCCGGATCAAGCGGGGCGTGCCCATGTCGATCACGATCGGCGTGCGGCCGGGATGATCGGAAATGCAGGCTTTGAGATCAGCTACAGCCGCATCGGACAATTGGTCGGGTCGGACCGTGATCGTTACGGGCTTCTCGCTGGCCAAGGCAGCGGCATCGACCACCTCGACTTGGGAGACCATCAGCTTGGGGTCTTCGTCTCTGCGGCTCACTCGACCCCTTAGTATGACGATCCTGTCGTCTTCGAGCAGATGCCCGTAGTCGGTGAAGGTACGAGGAAAGACCATGGTCTCGATGCTGGAGGACAGGTCTTCCAGCACTAGCACCGCCATCAACTCGCCCTTCTTGGTCCATTTCTTCACCAGTCCCGACACGACGCCCCCCACAGCCACCTGGGTACCGTCGTCGAGATCGGTCATCTCGCCGATCGTTAGCGATGCTCGAGCTCTGAGCGCATCCTCGACCCCCATAAGGGGGTGGTCGCTCACGTAGAGGCCCAACATCTCCTTTTCCAACTTCAGCCTGGCCGTCTTGTCGAAGTACTCCTCGGCGACAGTGGGACGGTCGTCGTATGCATCAGAGGCATCGTCGATAGCCCCAAACAATGTCTGCACGCCCATGTCTTGCTCCTTGCGGCGTTGCACGGTCTTGTTGATGTACTCCTCGTGGACCATCAGGAGACCTTTGCGGGCGTGACCGAGCGAGTCGAACGCTCCTGCCTTGATCAAAGACTCGATGGCGCGTTTGTTGAGAACAGTCAACTCAACCCGGTCGCAGAAATCCATGAACGAAGAGAAGGAGCCGTTGGTTTCGCGCTCCTCGATGATCTTCTCCACGATTCCTTCACCAACATTGCGGACTCCAGACAACCCGAAGGTTATGGCATTCAGCTTTCGGCCGTGGAGCTCGCTTCCGTCAGAATCGGGAATCGAACCAAAGTCGATGTCGGACCGATTGATATCGGGCACCAGCACCTTGATGGCCATCTGACGGCAGTCGTTGAGGAACACTGCCGCTGTCTCCAACTTGTTCTTCACCGACGTGAGGAGGCTGGCGAGGTACTCGGTTGGGTAGTTGGCCTTCAGGTAGGCAGTCTGATATGCGACGAGTCCATATCCGTAGGAGTGGCTCTTGTTGAAGGCGTAGTCGGCGAAGCCTTCGATGACGTCGAACTTGGCCTTGCCGAAGTGTTCGCCGTAGCCGTTCTCAACACAGCCTTCAATGAACTTCTGGCGTTCCAGTGCCATGAGTTCGCGCTTCTTCTTACCTGCAGCCTTTCGAAGGTTGTCTGCTTCGGCCAGGGTGTAGCCGGCAAACCTCTGGCTGAAACGCATCATCTGTTCCTGATAGATCATCAGGCCGTAGGTGTCGCCCAGAATCTCCTCTTCGTCGGAATGGTCGTAGCTGATCTCCTGCTTCTTGTTTTTTCGATCGGCGTAATCGGTGTGCATGTTTTTCGCCATAGGGCCCGGGCGGTAGAGAGCAACCAGCGCCGCTACATCCTCGAACTCGGTTGGTCCCATTCGGCGGATCAACGACCGCATCGGTGGAGACTCCAACTGAAATACACCGATCGTGTTGCCCTGCTGCAATAACTCATAGGTGAGTGGATCAGCGAGATCGACGTCGTCGATGTCGAGATCGACGTCGTGAACGGACTTCACCAAGGAGATCGTGTCGGTGATCACGTCGAGGTTGCGGAGCCCCAGAAAGTCCATCTTCAGAAGGCCGAGATCCTCTACCCCGTGCATCTCATACTGAGTTACAACCGGAGCCTCTTCGATGGGCTTGTCCTTTTCCGGCTTTCGTTGGATCGGCATGTAGTTGGTAAGCGGGTCCTTGGTGATGACCACCGCGGCAGCATGAATACCATCGGATCGGCGGAGTCCCTCCAGACCTTTCGCCACATCCACCACCGCTGCAACGTCAGCATCGGTTGCGACCATTTCTCGCAGTTCCTTGGCCATTCCGAAGCCGTCCTTGTACTTCTCGGACTCCTCGAAGCAGTATTTCAGCGGCGTATCGCGGCCCATGATCAGTGGCGGCATGGCTTTGGCCACTCGGTCGCCCATTGCGTAGGGATAACCGAGCACTCGGGCAGCATCGCGCACGGCTGCCCTGGCCTTGATCTGGGAGAACGTGACGATCTGGGCCACCCGATCACGACCGTATCGTTCGGCACAATAACGAATCATCTCGTCCCGAAAACGCGTGTCAAAATCCATGTCGATGTCGGGCATCGAACTGCGGTCTGGGTTCAGGAACCGTTCGAACAGGAGGTCGTACTTGATCGGATCGAGATCGGTGATCCACAAGCAGTAGGCCACAGCGCAGCCTGCAGCCGAACCCCTGCCGGGTCCAACCCGAATGCCGTTGTTGCGAGCATGAGCGATCAGGTCCCAGGTGATCAAGAAGTACGACGAGAATCCCATGTTCTTGATGGTGTTGAGCTCATAGGCGAGTCGTTCGACGGTCTCGTCGGTGAGATTGGCGCCCCACCGTTTCCGAGCCCCGTCCATCGTGAGATGTTCCAGATATTGATCCGCTCCGGCGAAACCTTCCGGGATTGGGAAGTCAGGCAGCAAGACCTGGCCAAACTCGATCTCCACGTTGGCACGTTCGGCGATCCAAAGGGTGTTGTCGCATGCCTCGGGCAGCTCCCGCCACTCGTGCCGCATCTCTTCGGAGGTTTTGAGGTAGTGCTGGTCACCACTGAACCTGAAGCGGTCGGGGTCACTTAGCAGCGAACCGGTTTGCACGCACAACAGCGCGTCGTGGGACGTGTGGTCGTGCTGTTCGGTGTAGTGCGAATCGTTGGTCACGATTATCGGCGCCTTGAGCTTGCGAGCAATCTCGATCAATTGCGGATTCGTCGCCCGCTGCTCTGGGATGCCGTGATCCTGCAGCTCTATGAACATGTTGTCGCGGCCAAAGATCTCCTGCAGCCGTGCCGCCTTCTCCAGTGCGGCCTTTTCTTGGCCTTGCATTAGCGACTGGAGCACCTGGCCACCGAGGCACCCGGTCGTAACGATCACGCCTTCGCTGTGATCGCTGAGCACGTCCCAGTCGACACGCGGCTTGTAGTAATACCCTTCCATGAACGCTCGGGACGCCAGCTGGATCAAGTTTCGATAGCCGGTGTTGTTCTCAGCGAGGGCAGTGAGGTGGTAGTACAGCTTCTTACCGCCATCGGTACTTCCGCCCGAGTCATCCATCTTCCCCCGCCGACTGGGACGTTCGTGACGGGACTCCTCGGCTTGGTACAGCTCGCAACCGATGATCGGCTTGATGCCCTTTCCCCTGCACGCCTTGTAGAAGTCCAGAACTCCGTACATGTTTCCGTGGTCGGTGATACCGAGCGCGGGCATTCCGTCTGCAGCAGCTTTGCTGACCAGCTCGTCTAAGCGAGCCGCTCCGTCGAGCATCGAATACTCGGTATGAACATGAAGATGGGTGAACGAAGATCCCAAGAAACGCCCCTTCCGCTCAGGTGAAGACTATCGAAATTACCACGATGTCGTTTGAACGACGCCGTTATGTTCCCCGTGACGTTTTCCCGGGTCGGCACTGTTCGTGACCTTCGATCACTGCTGGCACTATGAGATCAGTGCTGGCACTGTGAGATCAGTGCTGGCACTGTGAGACCACCGCTGGCACTGTGAGACCACCGCTGGCACTGTGAGACCACCGCTGGCACTGTGAGACCACCGCTGGCACTGTGAGACCACCGCTGGCACTGTGAATGGTGCAACCAATCATTTGCACTGCTGCAAGCTTCGCGGGGCCTGATCGTTCTCCAGCCGATCACACCCCAGATTCGAGATAGGCGTAGCTGTGCCGGGAGGTGAATCCGACGTTTTCATACAGGCGGCGCGCACTGTGATTGTCCGGGGCCACCTGCAACCAGAAATGGTGTGCCCGACCCAAGGTTGCTTCCTCAGCCAATCGACGGAGTACCGCACTGGCAATTCCGGTCCGTCGGTGCAATCGATGGGTATGCATCATTCCGATCCCCGCGGCGTGCCCGTCAACAACAACCACACCCCCGCCAACGGTCAACCCGTCGATCTCGCAGGTCACCGCAAGAACAGAGCCCAACGCCCGCGTGCACTCCACGACACGACCGGGATCGCCGACAAGCTCGGCCAGGCCCGGCGGCACTGTAGGGGAAACCCTCCATTTCGCACCGGGGGTGTGGGCAACATCGATCTCATCTGCGGTCATCATCAATGCGCCTGGCCGAGCCACGTACCCTCGATCGATCAGGGCAGCGACAATGGGTTCATTGCCATCGAACACCTGAATCCTAGGCGGCAGCATCAGCTGTTCGTACCAGCGCTCCACCGAATCGAGGTCGGCACCGAAGTTGGAGTCGACGCACCCTTTGACCCAACAACTGTTGGCTCGTCCGGTAACTCCGAGATCGGCTCGCAGAATCCACTCGCCGATCTGTCGCCGTTGCTTTCCAGGGACCATTCGGTCCCCAAGACGTTCAAGATCATCAAGCGAGAGCATGGAAACCACAAACGACCCTGGCTCGGCCGGACCGTCGAACCTAGAGGTAGGTGCCTGTGCGAGGCGGTTGAGTGCCTTCAGGAAGGGCTTGCTGTTGATGCATTTGCTCTAGTTGTTGTCGGGCGGCCATCTGCTGTGCAAAAAGCGTTGCCTGGATGCCGTGGAACAAACCTTCGAGCCATCCAACCAACTGAGCCTGCGCGATCCGAAGTTCGGAGTCCGAGGGCACCTCGTCCTCGCCAAAAGGCAGCGCCAAGGAGTTCAGCTCGTCGGTGAGGTCGGGTGAGAGAGCTTGGCTCAGTTCGCTGATGGACGTTTCGTAGATGGCTTTCAGCCGGCTTCGTCCGGCCTCGTCCATCGGGGTATTACGGACCTCTTCCAGCAGTTGCTTGATCATCGATCCAATCCGCATGACCTTGGCAGGCTCGGAAATCGCGTTGCGCGGCGCGGCGACCTCGTCTTCGCTTGGCTTGTGATCGACGACCTCGGGGGTCTCGTGCGCCGCGGGATCAGGTTCTGGATCGGTGGAGGTGCTGTCGCTCATACGAATCGAGCGTATCCATCAGGCTTCGGCGCTGAGAAGCGGCACGAGCATTTCAGCCGACGTCAACGAACCGTGCCGACCAATCAGTTCGAATGGGCCACTATCGGCCGGATCGAAAAACGAAACCGGTTCGAACGGACAAAGTGCGACGTCACCGAAACGGTCTTCGACGCCGCGACGCACAACGGGGCCGAACCATCCATCACTGATCATCTCTTCACGGGTGTACACCCAGGCCTTGTCGCCATGGTGTTCGGTCGCGGCTGAAAAGAGATCATCGACCGCTCCCGGCGCGCAATGTAACCATCGGAAACGACCCTCGCCCGACAGTCCGGTCACCAGGCTGGCGACGTCTTCATTCAGATGAATGACGTTGTCGCCACAGTCCACCTGCCCGTGGTCAGCCGTGACGACGACCTCAGTTCCCGAAGGCACAGAGGCGATCACATCAGCCACAAGCCGGTCCACAAATTGCACTTCAGCATCGAAGACGGGACCGAAACCGTACTCGTGGGAGACCTTGTCGACGCCGTCGTAGTACGCGTAGACGAAGTCTTCCCCCTTGCGCAACAAGCGGCCTATCTCGTGTACGAGGGTGGCTGTGGTCCGGTACCCAACCAGATGAGCGCCGCGTAGATGTGCAGCGCTGAAACCTGAATTCCGAAAGTCGGCCTTGTTGACCATTTGCACGTCGTAGCCCTGAAATGGTTCGTAGGGCTGCAGCACGTCGGGCGGCATTTGGCGTCGGGCATCTGGCGTTTCGACCGAGCCCCATCGCAGCGTGTTGAGGACCTCACCGTCGACGACCATCCGATAGCCAACCACGCCGTGTTCCCCCGGAGTGAGGCTCGTCGTGAGCGACGTCAGCGCCGTGGCGGTCGTGGACGGCGCAACCGTCGTGAGCGGGCCACCAGCCATGGCGTGAAGGGTCGGCGTGAACGCCTCACGATCTTGGAGCTGCTCCCATCCCAGACCATCGAGCACCAGCAGGACCCGCTGCTGGGTCGATCCGATCTCGATGGGCAGACGACCTGTTCCGTGCCTTCCGGGGAGGAGATAGGGAACGACATCGGTGATGCAGCCAGACCCGAATGAGGGCATCGTTGGTTTTTGTGATGAAGACACTAACGGTGAAGGATACGCACCCACTGCCCCTAAGTGGTTCACCATGGCCACCCCGATTCGATACCGTCGAATCGTGAGGGTTTCAACGCGAGGTGACTATGCGTGTCGTGCGCTGCTCTCGCTCACTCTGCACCCCTCACACGATGGGTCACCGGTCCCCACCCCAGTCAAGACCATTGCCGAACGGACCGGGCTCCCCCAGCCCTACCTCGAACAAATCCTGCTCGCCCTCAAGGGCGCAGGTCTAGTTCACTCAAAACGCGGTGTTGGTGGAGGCTACGTGCTCGCATGTGAACCTCAGTCGGTCACACTCGCCCGGATCGTCCGGGCCGTTGATGGTCCGATCACCCTGGGTGATTTTGGAGAACCACACGCCGAAGGCGCATGTGATCATGAGGGACAGTGCGTCCTTCTCGCAGTCTGGCGCCACGTAGGGAATCAGATGCGGCACGAACTGGAGGGTTATACCTTGGCTGACATTGCATTGGCAGCCAAAGGCGTGGTCGAGTGGCCTGGAGACGGCGGAGGCTAGGCCGAAACCAAGCCAGCAACCTCGACGAGCTGATGATCTGAACTGTTCGCTCGAAAGATCGGATCAAGTGACTGGGCGCCGTGGCCAAGGACCGACGACCTCCAGTACACCTCACCTTCTGGGTGCAAGAGACTTGTCGGAGCGGCAGTGATGGTGTGATTCTGGACCACGCGATCGGGAAACACCGCCAATTTCGTGTCGTCGTGCAACCACCAAGTCAAAGCTGATATGCCGACATTCAGAGGGCAACGGGATCAGCTCCTCGGGCATGACCGAACAGGCTTCCACCGCCTCAGCCGTTACGCCATCGCTGGCCCCGGACGCGCTGCAGACAACGGCCTGCCCCGCAGCTGCTCCCACGGGAACGCACATGGTGAGCCCCGCCACGGCCACGAGAACCACTCGTACCATCACTCGCTTGATCACTGCGTTACTATACGTTTGATTACGTTTACTTTCTAGTGGTTCGAAAGGCTCGGTTGCAGGGTGCCGGCGGCTGGTATTCTGGAATTGATGAGTGGTGTGACTTTTCTCAGGCCCTTGGGGTACCCGCCACCGCCAAGCGTGAGGAAACCAACCACCGGGCTGGTTCTGGGAGTTGGCGGCCGAGCCGGCATCGCCCACCACGCCGGCGCTCTTCACGCACTCGCGGCGTCGGGCGCACTCGACATCGACGATCTCGACATCATCATCGGAACCTCAGCAGGGGCAATTGTGAGCGCTCAGTTGCGCTCTGGTGTGACTCCACAGAGACTCTATGAAATCGCCATGGACGACACCGACGAGGGTGCACGTCGCCGGGGTGACGACTTCTTCGCACCCGCATGGGACTCCGCCATGACCCTCGCTCAGCGGGCCATGGGCTCCAGCTGGGTTCTGGGACGGTCCCTGCTCCGCTTCCCGCTACCAGTGCTCCCCCGCCAGCTACGTTCGGCCTTCCCCGGTGGGCTCATGCAACTGTCCGAGAACGCCAACCTCGATGATCATCTGCCGAGGGAGTGGCCCGAGAAACATCTATGGCTCGTGACTGTCGACATTCACACCGGCCGCCGAGTCGTGCTACGCAGGGATGGGCCGGTGGGCGCAAACCTCCAGCAGGCTGCCCTCGCCTCGGCTGCGGTCCCGGGCATCTACCAACCGATTCGGGTCAACGGGCGCACCCTGGTCGACGGAGGAGTCCATTCGAACACCAATGTTGATCTCCTGTTGGGAAAGAACCTCGACCACGTCACGGTCATCGCCCCTCTCGGCCTTTCCGGACTGAACGCCGTCCCGCCACCGTTGGTTGCGGTCCGCCAATTCGTCCACACAAACCTCATGCGCACAGTCCAAACACTCCGAGCCGAAGGAACAACCGTCGCCGTGCTCGAACCCTCAGCCGATCTCGCCAGAATTCACGGTGTCAACACTCTCCGAATCGGGGCTTCAGCCGAGATCGCCGAGGCAGCCTACGCCGAAACAATCGACCGACTCAGCGATTTGGTCAGAGACACCGACAGACCCATCGTCCCGGCCGAACAGGCTTCCTGACCGAGGATCTGGGTGGAACTCGAACGGGCCATTCGAGCCCGACGGATGGTTCGAGCATTCGAGGATCGCCCGATCGCCGAAGAACGCATCACCAGACTCCTCGATTTGGCCCGACGAGCGCCCTCTGCTGGACACACCGCCGCAACCGAGTTCGTCGTTCTCACCGGACAAGCCCGGAGCACGTACTGGGACACAACGCTGCCCGGGCAAAGGCGTCCCGGTTTCACCTTTTCGTCGTTACCGAACGCTGCAGCACTCATTCTGGTGCTCACCCGGCCTGACTCCTACCCGGACAGATACTCCGAAAGTGACAAATCCCTCACGGGGCTAGGAGTTGGAACCGATGCTTGGCCAGTTCCCTTCTGGTGGGTCGACGCCGGAGCGGTGATCCAGAACCTGCTCCTCCTGGCCCAATCAGATGGATTGGGAGCTCTACTGTTCGGAGCCTTCGATCACGAGCCTGCGCTCCTATCAAAACTGGGGATCCCGATGGATCGTCGAATTGTTGGCGTCGTTGCATTGGGATACCCGGAGTCCGAATCAGCACCGGCGGGACGTTCAACCAACAGAAAGCGACCAAGAATCGACTCGATCATCCACCGACAGCAGTGGACCCGAGAAGAACAAGAGCGTCGCTGAAATCGGCGGGCAGCTTGCTCGTGAACTCCATCCGCTCACCCGTCGGATGTTCGAATGCCAGATAACGAGCATGCAACAGCGGCCGTTCGACCCCTTGGAGCAGCTCTGGAACCGGAACGCTTCCGTACCGATCATCGCCCACAAGTGGCAGCCCGATCGCATCGGCATGAACGCGTATCTGGTGGGTTCGGCCGGTTTCGAGGATGAACCGCAGCAACGCAAACGGTCCACCAGCAACGTTGTCCACGAATCTCTCCACGACCTCATAGGAGGTCCGGGCCGGCTTTCCATCGGGTCGTGTGGTCTGACGCGTGGGATGGCGCAGAGATCTGCCGATCGGCGCATCGATCACGCCCTCGTGACTCTGTGGTTCGCCGTGGACCAGAGCCCAGTACTCTCGGCCGACGGTTCGATTCCGCAACTGGTCAGTGAGTGCGTCATAGGCTGCCTCGGATCTGGCGATCATCAACAAGCCTGAGGTGCCTTTGTCGAGCCGATGGACAATTCCCGGTCGGCCCCGCTGGCCAACGCTTCTCATTTCTGGATAGCGGGCGAGAAGACCCTGAACGAGAGTTCCCATCGACACGCCGGCACCGGGGTGGACGACAAGACCAGAAGGCTTGTCGACGACGATCACGTCTGGATCCTCATACACAACATCGACATCGACCGTGGGATCTGCAACCACGTCGACAGACTCGACCGTCGCTGGCATGCTGAGCCGCTGACCTCGGGTGACCTTCAACGAGGGCTTGGTAACGACCGAACCGTCAACCTCGACCCGGCCTTGGCTGAGCAGCTCGTTGGCCGAGGTCCGGCTCACCTCCAAGAGCAGTGAAATGATGCGGTCGATTCGCTGGCCGTGGATCGATTCTCCAACCTCGAGTGAGAGTACGTCTGCCTCGCTCATGGTTCGGTTACGGTTTCTCGCAACGCATCCGAAGTTGTGCCACCATCATCGACCCCGGCAGCATTATCGGCAAAGAATGACATCGCAATCGCAAGGCCCACAGAACACACGATCGCGATGTCGGCGACGTTGAAAACCGGCCACCATTGGAAGTCGATGAAATCAATGACCTTGCCACTGAGAAAGCCGTCGTCAGCGTGGAAGAGGCGGTCCAAGCCATTGCCGAGTGCACCCCCGGCGATCGCAGCGAAAATCCGGCGCTGAATGGCCTGCTGGGTTCTCGCTGCCAACCAGATCATCACAACGGCCATGATGAACGAGATGGCGCCAATCAGTGGCCCGAGCCCTCTTCCGGTCGAGAACGAAGCGCCTGGATTGAAGACCAGATTGAGCCGTAGAGTCCAGAACAGATCGATGCACGCTCCCTCGACCGAGCAGTTTCCTCTTTCGAGGCCACTCAGAACCAACCATTTCGTTGACTGATCAAGGCCCACGATGGCGGCGATGATCAGTAGCGCCTCGGCCAACCTATGCCAAGAGTTTGTTGCGGGGACTACCGACGACTGTTGTCGAACATCGAGGTTTTGTGATCTACGCACCGTTCACTCTCCGGACGGGCTTCGAGCCGAGCCTTCGGAATAGCAACGTTATCGACATAGCAGAAGCCGTAGGTATCACCGTCTATTCGAGCGACCGCCTCGTCGATCATTTCTATGTGCTCTAGACGACCCTTGCGCTCGGCAACCAGTTCAGAGATCTGAACATTGATGCTCGTACCTTCGTTCGATTCGTCGCTGGAGGTGTCATCGCCCGCCTCTGCGGTCTCGAGCAAGAGATCAAGTTGGGCACGGAACTCGTCAACTTGTTCGGCCAGCTCCTGCTTTTCGTCCTCAAGTTGGCTTCGCCGGATCGCCAACCACTTCTTGTCCTTCAGGTATGCGGGCTTCAGGCCAGCATTCTTGGGAGCCGATGTAGACTTTTCTTACGTGCTGCAGCTTTGACGACGGGGGCAGCTGCGGCCTTCTTCTTTGCCGGCGCCTTCCTCGATGGTGCGGCCGCCTTCTTGGCAGAAGTTGTCTTGATTACTCGGTCGGCCTTTGGTCCTGCCGCCTTCTTGACCGGAACCTTCTTGGCCGGAACCTTCTTGGCGACAGCCTTCTTCTTGGCCGGACCTTCTTGCGACAGCCTTCTTCTTGGCCGGAACCTTCTTGGCGACAGCCTTCTTCTTGGCCGGAACCTTCTTGGCCACAGCCTTCTTCTTGGCCGGAACCTTCTTGGCCACAGCCTTCTTCTTGGCCGGAACCTTCTTGGCCACAGCCTTCTTCTTGGCCGGAACCTTCTTGGCCACAGCCTTCTTCTTGGCCGGAACCTTCTTGGCCACAGCCTTCTTCTTGGCCGGAACCTTCTTGGTCGCCTTCTTTGCGGACTTTTTGGTCGTCACCGGTAAGCCTCGGATCGCTTTCGATAGCTTCGAACCCGGCCGATTCCACCGAGTTCTTCCTAAGAATCGGCGTAGCATAGTCGAAACTGAGGTCTAAGTTCACCCCTTTGACCCCACAATCTGTCGCCGTGAGCCCGTTAGCCTCTCTCAGGTGCCTGCAAACACCACTGCTCGCTACCCAACCGTCTCTTCCAAGGCCGACATTCCCGCAATCGAAGAGCGGATTCTGAAGCGGTGGAAGGAGAACAAGACATTCGAGTCCACGGTCGCCCGGCCGGCGGGATCGGAACCAACCAGCACCTTCGTCTTCAATGACGGGCCGCCGTTTGCCAACGGTCTGCCGCACTATGGCCATCTCCTCACCGGTTATGTAAAAGACATCATCCCCAGGTTCCAGACGATGAACGGAGCACGGGTGGAGCGCCGGTTCGGTTGGGATTGCCATGGTCTGCCCGCAGAAATGCAGACCGAGAAGGAGACCGGAATCTCGGGTCGCAAGGCCATCCTCGACTTCGGAATCGACAACTTCAATGACGCATGCCGGTCCTCGGTGCTTCGCTACACGAGCGAATGGGAAAACTACGTCACCAGGCAGGCGCGTTGGGTCGACTTTCAAAACGACTACAAGACCATGGACCTCGACTACATGGAGTCGGTCATGTGGGCCTTCAAGCGACTGTGGAGCAAGGGTCTCCTGTACCAGGCAGATCGAGTGATGCCGTACTCATGGGGCGCTCAGACACCGCTGAGCAATTTCGAGATCCGCCTCGACGATGCCACCCGGCCTCGCCAAGATCCAGCGGTCACAGTTGCGTTCACTCTGGAACCTCGTGACGGGGATCCTGGAGAACTCCGGATACTGGCATGGACCACGACACCCTGGACTCTGCCCAGCAACCTGGCCCTGGCTGTTGGCCCCGATCTCCCTTACGTCGTGGTCGAACATGAGGGCCAGAACCTCGTTGTAGCCCAAGGATCGTTGGATCGATATGAACGCGAACTCGGCAACGAACCCACCATCACGGGCCGCATGTCCGGATCCGAGCTGCTCGGCCGCTCCTACGTCCCGCTGTTTCCCTACTTCGCTGACAACCCCAACAGTTTCGTCGTACTAGGCGCCGACTTCGTAGAGCTCGGCGAAGGAACCGGCGTTGTTCACCTGGCTCCCGGTTTCGGCGAAGACGACCAGACGGTCTGCGCTGAAGCTGGGATCCCGCTGGTTGTTCCAGTCGACGATGCCGGGGAATTCACTTCTGAGATCAGCGACTTTGCGGGACTGAACGTCTTCGACGCGAATCCAAAAGTGATTGCCGCGCTGAAGGAGCAGGGTCGCGTCTTTCGTCACGAGACCTATGACCACAACTACCCACACTGCTGGCGAACAGATACCCCCGTGATCTACCGGGCCGTTCCGAGCTGGTACGTGAGGGTCAGCGACCTCAACCAACGCCTTCTCGACACAAACCAGGAAATCAACTGGATTCCCGACCACATTCGAGACGGTCAGTTCGGCAAATGGCTCGAAGGAGCCCGAGACTGGAGCATTAGCCGAAACCGGTTCTGGGGTGCTCCGATCCCAGCCTGGGTATCGGACGATCCCGCGTACCCCCGAACCGATGTCTACGGATCACTCGACGAGATCGAGGCCGATTTCGGGATCCGGCCTACCGATCTACACCGCCCATACATCGACGATCTCGTGCGTCCGAACCCAGATGACCCATCCGGCACATCGATGATGCGCCGGGTGCCCGAAGTTCTCGACTGCTGGTTCGAGTCCGGATCCATGCCCTACGCACAGCTTCACTACCCGTTCGAGAACGTCGAACGATTCGAACAATCCAATCCAGCCGACTTCATCGTGGAGTACGTGGCTCAAACCCGTGGTTGGTTCTACACCATGCACGTCCTGAGCGTTGCCCTCTTCGATCGACCGGCGTTCAAGAACGTGATCTGTCACGGCGTTGTGCTCGATGCCGAGGGGCGCAAGCTGTCCAAGAAGTTGCGCAACTACCCCGATCCGGTCGACATCTTCAACACTGTTGGGTCAGATCCAATGCGTTGGTATCTGGTGAGTTCGCCAATTCTTCGCGGTCTCGACACACGGATCGAGTCCGACGATTCCGGCGTCCGCGAAGTCGTCCGGCAGGTGCTCAACCCGATATGGAACGCGTACAGCTTTTTCACGTTGTACGCCAACGCATCATCGTATGTGGCTCAGGTTCGCACCGACAGTGACCACGTTCTCGATAGATACGTTCTGGCCAAGACATCCGAACTCGTCGGCGAAGTCTCCGCCGCGCTCAACGCCTATGACCTTGCGGGCGCTTGCAGCAGAGTCACCTCGTATCTCGACGCCCTCACCAATTGGTACATCCGCCGTTCGCGGGAACGTTTTGGAACACCCAAGCCGACGCCGAACTCGACACCGACGCACTCGACACCCTCTACACCGTGTTGCTCACCGTGATGAAGATCGCAGCACCGCTCCTGCCCATGCTCACAGAGGAGATCTACACCGGGCTCACCTCCGAGGACCAATCGGTCCACCAGCAAGCGTGGCCTAAAGCTGAGGACCTTCGACCGGACCCCGAACTCGTGGCCGGCATGGATGCGGTTCGGGCAGCCGCCAGTGCGGCGCTCTCCTTGCGAGAGGATCTCGGCGATTCGCGTTCGACAACCACTACAAAGCGTCACGGTGGCCGGCGATCGGCAGACTTCTATGGCCCCATTTGCTGACCTTCTTGCCGACGAAATCAACGTGAAACAAGTTGACTTCTCCTCTGAGGTGGGCCGATTCGGCGTATTCAGAATGGTCCCCAACGCACGAGTTTTGGGTCCCCGCATCGGCAAGGAGGTACAAGCCGTCATCCAAGCAGCCAAAGCCGGCCAGTGGACAGAGAACGAAGACGGAACCGTCACCGTTGCGGGAGTGGATCTTGCCGAAGGCGAATTCGATCTTTCGCTTTCACCTGCCGAAGGAGTGGTCGCTGCTCCGCTACCGGGAAATGACGCAATCGTTGCACTCGACACGAACTTGACCTCGGAGCTCCTCGCTGAGGGCACCGCTCGCGATCTGGTTCGGGTTGTTCAGAATCATCGCAAAGAGGCCGGATTGGAAGTGACCGACCGTATTGCCCTGACGATCACCGGCGAACCTGAGCTGATCGCGTCCATAGGCAAGAACATTGGCTGGATCAAGGAACAGGTGCTGGCGACCGAGTCGCTGCTCGGCAACGATCCAGGAGATCGCGCCTACCGAGCGGCGGCAGTGATCGAGGGTGGACAGATCACCATCGGCTTCGACAAATCTGGCTGAGTCGGCTATTTGTTGCGTCTGCCGAACCAGCCGCCGCCACTTTCTTTCTCACCTTCTTCGCTCAGAAACCGATTGAGAGTTTCGTCGTCAGATCCGGCTTGTTCGCCGTCTGTCATCTGACGAAGCTCATCGAGAAACGGATCATCGGGGGGAAGATCTTCGAGGCGAGCATCGGGGTGAGGCGGTCGGTCGGGATCGGGTACCGACCACTCTGAGCCACCAACGGTGTCCGACGGGAAAGCTGGTGTCGAGTCGACCGCAAGCTCCTCCACCTGGGGCGGCGATGGAAAGCCAGGTTCAGACTCCGAAACGAAGGTCGCCACGGCATCGGCGGTCGGTGCCGGCGGAAAAGCGGGCGGAGCATCGAACGACTGGGTGGGCAATGCAGGCTCCTGAACCGGTGGTGGCGGCTCTAGGAATGACGATGCCGACTCTGAGTCCGGGGCTTGATCAGTAGGGGCGAACTCTGGATCTACCTCTCGACTCGACTCAGGTACCGCTGTGTCCCGCAACCTCGAGACGCGGCTCGCCAATCGGTTTCGGGCCTGTTCGGCGAGACCCCCGAGGCCTAGCTGGGCGTCCTCGGCGGCGGGCTCCTCGGCGAATGGCGACTGGACGTCGATCCCCAAACCATCGGGATCGGACTCCGGCGCTTCGGCAGCGGTGGGTAGATCGGAATAGGCCGACGGGTCGGCCGTTTCGGGGACAGATGAGAAGACAGAGTCTGGAGTGACCGACGCTGCGATCGCGGCTCCCGATTCAGGTTCGGAGTAACCGCCCGTGGCAAACGGATTTTCGTCTGCGACTCCGAACCCAGCACCGGTCTCGGGGTCCAAGCTTCGCTCGGACTCGTTTGTGAACGGCTCCCAGTCTTGAGACCCCAAGGCGAGACCCGACTCCCCAGCAGCTGCGAAGGGGGTTTCAAGCTCGTAGGCCGATTCTGCATAGGATTCCTCGCTGACAGTCGCTGCAGCGAAGTCCTCGGCCGGACTCGTCTCCGCGTACTCTCCCGACGTCGAGGTGTCCGCGTACTCTCCCGGCGCCGAGGTGTCCGCGTACTCTCCCGGCGTCGAGGTGTCCGCGTACTCTCCCGGCGTTGAGAGGGTTGAGAACGGACCGGCATCCTGGATCTCGCCGGTGAGACCCTCGCCGTCGGCTTCTACAAAAAGAGACTCTTCGGCTGAAAATTCTTCGCTAAGTGGTTGTGGGTCTTCCACCGTCCCCACAAGCTCGGGCTCAAGAGCGGGATCGAACTCGGGCTCGGTGAAGGCAAAGTCTGAAGCTTGCCGTTGTGCCGCCTCTACCTCTGTGCTGAGCGTGCCTATGGAGTAACTGTCGATGGACAGCGTGGTGAGCTCTTCAGGGTCTAGAAGTCCGATCTCTGCTGGCTCGGGTATTTCGGCCTCGGCCAACAGTTCCGGATCATCCAAGACTGCGTTGAGTTCGGTCAGCGCGCTGCGTACATTCTCGCGGCGTCCTTCCAAGAATTGCTCGAACCGTTGCACGTCGGCACTGAGGTCATCACGGCTTCGTTCGAGCAGGGAAATCTCCGAGAGCAGTTCGTTCCGACGAATCCCCTGTTCAGAGAGGAGCTCTTCCTCGATCGCAGCTTTGCGAGTTTCGGCATGTTCGAGCGCATCAGCCAGCAATTGGGCCCGTTCGGCCTCGGCATCGGCCAGCATCTGTTCTCGTTGGGCGTGGGCTTCACCCTTGAGTTCTTTGGCCTCGGCCCGTGCTCCGGCCATGATGGAATCGGCCTGAGCGACAGAACTACCCCGTAGCTCCTCGGCGCCTTTTTCCGCTTCGCGAATGGTCTGATCGGCTGTTCGTTGGGCCAGAAGAAGTGTGTTGCGTAGCGTCTGGTCGAAATCACCGTCCGGAGCTTGGGTGTGTGCAGCGTCGTTTGCGCCCATGGCCTGTCCAGCGATAGCACTGGCGCGATGAGATGCCTCGTCCGCCCGTTCGTTCGCCTCATTGAGTTGTTGCTCCAATGTCTCGATCTCATCGGCCAACGGCGCCAAGGTGTCAAGAACACGGTCGACCTGAGACTTGCTGTATCCACGCATCTCTTCTTCGAACTTGACAGTCGGAATCTGGCGCAGAAGACGCAATTTGTCGCTACCAACACTCATGGCCTCAGCCTAGTGGTGTCGAAGCCTTCGATCAGGTAAGAAACGCTGATTCAGCGACAGAAGACTGTTTGCAGCACGATGAGCGCGAGGAAGACCACAATGAAGTCGGCTCCGATGCCCCCGGCGGCTCCCGGCATCGGCGGCACAGCTCGCCGCAGTGGCATCATCACCGGCTCGGTAACGCTGAAGGCAAGCTCGCGCACTTGCATCATGATGCCATCGGATCTTGCCGGGAAGAATGAGAGCGCAATACGAACATAGAACGCTAGGGAAAACACAAGGATGACGGTGCACAGGAGCGAGGAGACCATCAGCGTTCGAAACCGCGCTCTTGCATCCGCCTTCGATCCTCATCGCTTACACCGACCCCCGCAGGTGTAAGGAGGTACACGTTGGCTGCGACTCGCTCCATGCCGCCGGCGAGTACGTAGCAAACACCACTTGCGAAATCGACGAGGCGGCGGGCGACCGGCTTGTCGACGGCGGTGAGGTTCATCACCACCGGTGCACCGGCTCGAAAGTCATCGGCTATCCGACTGGCGTCTTCGAACGAGGACGGAATGTGCAAACGAGGTTTGGCGTGCGTGACCACGTTGAACTGGGGCTCCTCAGTAGATGGGCTAGAGCTCTGTCTCGAGGCTCCGTCGATTACGCTCACCGTGGCGGTGGCTACTGGTACCTCACTGGGCGCAGAACTGGCTGGCATCGGTGAAGTCTGCGACACCGTTACCCCCGTCTCGGCACCGTGGTTGTCGGCGGGAATGGCAGACTCGAGCGCAACGCCCGAACCGGGCTCTCGCACCCGATGATCCACTCCAGCCGTCGGGGACAGTCCAGCTAAGGCGTCGGGAACGGCTAGACCGTCCTGTTCCACCGGGCGAAGCGGGCGCACCGCACCGACCCCACCCATCTCGTTCATCTCGCTGTCTGCACTGAATCCGAAGGAGGTCTGATGATCAGGGAGGCGATCATCGAGCGCGATGTTCTTGTTGCGCCCCCGAAGAGATCGCTCATCTTCTTCGTCGTAGTACGTCTCATCGTCGTACATCTGGTCGTCGTCATCGAGTCCCAGAAACGCCATGACATTCCGAAACACAGCCATGGACGGTCCTTTCACAACAGAGGTAGCGGATAACCGGGCCGAGGCCCGTTGCCACCGTAGCCTCTCAGATATCATTCGGCGGGGCAATCTCAGAGCGGACGACGGGTCAAGGGCGAGGACCGAAGATCGCCGAGCCGACGCGAACCACGGTCGATCCCTCTGCAATCGCCAACTCGAAATCGCCACTCATTCCCATCGAACAGACCTGCAGCCCATGTTCATCAACTGCGGCACGGCACCGCGCGAAGACGGGTCGAGGATCCACACCGATATCGGTGAAACCCATGGTCATGAGACCTTGGACGTCAAGTCCGCAGGCGACACCGGAATCCACCAGCGACCCAATCTCGGACGGAGCAACTCCCGACTTGGTGTCTTCTCCAGTGAAGTTGACCTGGATCAACACTGATGCCCCCGGCCGTCTCTTGGCGATTTCCTCCAGGACCGCTATGCGATCGACGCTGTGCCAAAGGTCGACGATCGCCGCGATTCTCTTGATCTTGTTGCGCTGCACTGGTCCGATCATGTGCCACCTGGGTGACAGCTCCCGTTGGGCGAGGTTGGCGGCCTTGGCAGCCAACTCTTGTGCGTAGTTTTCGCCGAGATCTTGACAACCTGCCAGAACTGCTTCGGCGGCGACATCAGCGCTGAAGCGTTTCGTAACCGCCACCAGTTCGACGTGCTGATCCGGGGCACAGGCGGCGTCTATTCGCTGCTTGAGGGCGACAAGCTGCTCGGAGATCGGTTCCATTGCACTCAAGTATGGAACAACTGGGCCATCGTCAACATCCGACCAGTCTTGCGAACGCCAACACCGGTGCGATGACTGAAGTAGACCCGCCCTGCCGTGCTCGGCGGACGCTGTGGCGGAGGGAAGCCCGAGCGATCCAATGCGCAGGAAACACCGGCGAAGAGATCGAGCGCGGTGGTTCCTTTGGTTGTGTGCGATCTCACCGCGTCTCCGTAGGTCGCAGCAATCGGCTCGAGGTCCCAAGCGGAGAACTCGTAGTGTTCGGGCGCAATACAAGGGCCGCAGAACGCATAACGTCGACCCTCGGGAACAGCGCTTATGACCATTTGTGCGCCCTTCTCGATGATCCCCGCCATGAGCCCCCTCCATCCGGCGTGCACGACTGCGAGCGCTTGGGTGTGAACATCCGAGGCCGCCATCACGATCGGCGCGCAGTCCGCCGTAGTGACGGCCAGCGACACGCCGAGTTCGGTTGTGAAGGCACCGTCGGCCTCGATGCCGGCATGCTCGCCCGGGCGACTGACCGTGACGATCGTGTTTCCGTGGACTTGACGCAACCACGTCACGTCGGCAGTCGGTGCCGAGAACCGCTTCAGGTTGTGGGCGAATGTGGACTCGGTGACCCGCAATGAACCGTCGTTCCGGTCCGAGGTGCGGATCAGGATCTCAGTGCGGTTGAGCCCTTCGACGTCGAGGCCTTCGACGATGCTACGGGCCACGTTGGCCCAGCCTTATTTCAGGAAGCTGGGAACGTCGAAGTCGTCGTCGAGGTCATCGTCGTCGTTGGCGAAGACATCGATGGCTTGACGGGTACGTCCGTGATCGGCCGCGCTCGAGGATTCGTCGAGGAAAGCGTCGTAACGGCCTCCAGCCCCAGCGTTCGAGCTCGCCCGGGATGCGCCGCCACCGGCAGTGCCGTAGTTGATGGTCCGGTCGGGGCTGGGCTCCCCGTCCCAGCGATCGAATCCAGCAGCGATCACCGTCACACGGATCTCTTCACCCATGTTCTCATCAACCACGGTTCCGAAGATGATGTTGGCTTCAGGATGGGCAACGTCGTGGATGATCTCAGCGGCCTCGTTCACTTCGAAGAGCCCGAGCTCGCTGCTTCCGGCGATGGACAACAGGATGCCCCGTGCGCCCTCGATGGAGGCTTCCAGCAGCGGACTGGCGATCGCTGAACGGGCTGCGCTGAGGGCTCGTCCTTCGCCGGCAGCCTGCCCGATTCCCATGAGGGCAGAGCCAGCATCGGACATGATCATCCGAACATCGGCGAAGTCAGTGTTGATGAGCCCTGGCGTCGTGATCAGATCGGTGATTCCTGATACTCCGGAGAGGAGAATCTCGTCGGCCATCTTGAAGGCATCGATCATGCTGGTGCGTTCGTCGGCGATGGACAGCAGACGATCGTTGGGGATGACTATCTGAGTGTCGACCTTCTCCTTGAGTCGAGCGATACCACTTTCGGCTTGGGTGGCGCGACGCCGACCCTCGAACCCGAAAGGACGCGTGACAACTGCGATTGTGAGCGCGCCCTGGCTCTTGGCGATCTCAGCGATGACCGGAGCTGCGCCGGTTCCGGTTCCGCCGCCTTCGCCGACGGTAATGAAAACCATGTCACCGCCTTCCATGGCGGCAGAGATCTCTTCCCTGTGTTCTTCCGCGGCTTGCTGTCCGATCGCTGGATCAGAGCCAGCGCCAAGCCCGCGGGTCAGCTCGCGGCCGATGTGAATCTTGGTCTCCGCATCGTTCATGAGCAGAGATTGGGCGTCGGTGTTCACCGAGATGAACTCGACACCGCGCATTCCAGCGTCGATCATCCGGTTGACGGCGTTACAACCACCGCCGCCGATACCGACGACTTTGATGACCGCCACATAATTCTGTGTGTTCATTCCGATGCGAGTCCTTATCTCCGGTTATTCATGGGTTCCATTGGTGATGGACAGATCACAGGGTGTAACGCTAGTGCGTAGCGAGGTGCTTCGCAGTGCTCTCGGCAAGAGCGGGTGCATGGACTGCCATTCCCAAGGCTTCAGCTGAGAAGTTCCTGTGAATGACGCACATCAATCGATGTGCATATCCGTGAACGATGTCTTGCTTGAACACATATTCCTATGAACACTGTGTCAGATCGGCCAGACCGTCCCGCGGATTACCTTTTTCACCAATTCTTGACACAGCGGGAGCCGAAGGAACAGTGAGGTCGATCTCATGAACGCAGCGCAAATCAACCGAAAGCAGCAGCGTCTCGAGGCTCACGACCTTGGCTGCGAGGTCGTTGTCGTCGCCGAGCAGAGCCCGACCCCCGGCCTCCAGGCGCAGGGCCAATTGATCTCCGGTGACGATCACCTCGGTGACCGCAGCCCTCACCGGTGGCGTGATCTCGTTCATGAGCCGGAGGACCGCAGTGGATCCCGGGGGGCAGGATCCCCGGGTACGCCGGTCGCTTCGAGCCCGATAACCGGGAGAAATCCATCGGGGGGGATTTCGGTGGTCCGAACCTGCCGACCGTCATCGTCCACGAGTACGAACCGGTCACCGGAGCGCAGCGCCATCGTGGGCTCACGTTCGGTGACGGTGATGTCGATGCGGCCGTTGAGATTTCGAATCACGGTGGCCGACCGGATTTCAGGAAGTGCCTGCACCCGCCGTTCGGTTGCCTCGACAGGGAGGTCGAGTATCGGTGTCCCAAGAGGTACCGCAGCTGCATCGAGGATGACCGATTCATCCAACATGTCGGCCCCTCGCACCGACACACTGTCGATCGCCATCAACGGCGATCGAATCAGGCCGATTCCGGCGGCTGCGGTCAGCGACAATGCGAGGAGAACAACGACGACGCTCTTGCGGCGCTGCCTGCGGACCTTTCTCACCTCCTCGGCGCGAGCGGTGAGATTGCGGGCCCCGACCTGTGACCGACCGCCGATCTGGTGCCCGGCTGAGGTGCGCGGTTTGGATTTGGTTTTGGCAGAGCGCTTCTTGGCGACTGTTCCCGATCGTGCTCGAGCGCTGGCAGCCGCCTTCTTGGCCGCACGCTTCTTGGGGACAGCCGGCTTTCTTGAGTTCGCCTTTTTCTTCGCCACCTTTCTCTTGGTGGCAGCCTTCTTTGCCGCCTTTTTCGGACGTTGCCTGGTGGAGGAAGTCATCGTGTGCCTTTCGCCCCTGCGACGTCGGCGTCGTTGGCGTCGTTGGTGTCGAAGCCGATCAGACGGTTCTCGACCTTCAACTCCACACCAAACTTCTCGAGCACTCGTTGCTGGACGATTTGGATCAACGCAGCGATGTCGTCGGCACTGCCGCCGGGCTCGGCTTGGATGAAGTTGGCGTGTTTGTCCGAGACCCGTGCGGTCCCAACCCCGAAACCCTTGAGTCCACACTCATCAATGAGGCGACCGGCGGAGTCTCCTGGCGGGTTGGCAAACACCGAGCCTGCGTTCTGGCCCCCGGGCTGGTTGGCTCTGCGCCACGCCACGATTTCTCGGAGTTCTGCCTGGCCATCGTGTTGACCAGCCTCCTCAAGTTCCAACTCGGCAAACAACACCACGTCGTCAGACTTGATGTTGCTCTGCCGGTAGCCGAAGTCGCAGTCTTTGGCAGACCACAAGGTTGGACCCCCCGACTCCATGTTGAATACAGACACATTGCGAATCGAAGCCGCCATGTCCGAACCGTGGCCTCCGGCATTCATCCGCACGGCTCCGCCAACTGTCCCAGGAACGCCGACGGCCCACTCGAACCCGGTGAGGCCTGAGGCGACGAGTCGCCGGGCTACACGCGGCAGCATGCATGCGCCGCCGACAACGACTTGGCTGACGCCACGCACCGGTTTGCCAATCTCCATTGATGAGAAGGCCTCACCGAGCTGAAGCACGACACCTGCGAAACCGTGATCACTGACCAGCAGATTGCTCCCGGCGCCAACAACCAAGAACGGCACGCCGCTGGGTGTGTGTAGTCGAACAGTCTCGAGATCTTGCACCGACTCGACCTTCACGAGGACAGACGCCGATCCTCCGACGCGATAGGTACTCAGATCGCCTACCGAACCGTTGCGTTGGGCCCGATCCGGCAGGTATTTGATCAATTGAGCCACGAAGTCGTCGCCTTCTGTAGCCACTCCATTGCCCAGGTTGCCGCTAGCCATCGCTGAACTCCAGCGCATCCAGCACATCGTCAGCGATTGTGGGCAGGTCGCCAGCGCTGAGCAGCAGGCAGAGATCACCGCTGGACGCGATTGCGGTGAGAGCTGCTGGGACCTCATCGATCTCGCCCACCCGTGTGAGTGCCAACGACGGTGCCAGTCGGCGAAGGTCGTCAAATATCAGCTCCGACGTGATGCCTGGGCGGGGCGACTCACCGGAAGGGTAGATTTCTGTGAGCACCACCGAGTCGGCCATAGCTAGAGCGTCGGCATAGGTCCGCCACAAGGCTTCGGTCCGGCTGTAGCGATGGGGCTGGAAAACTACGTGAACTCGTCCATGACACACTTCTCGGGCTGCCCCGATCGCTGCCCGGATCTCGCCGTGCAGATGTGCATAGTCGTCTACCACCTCGACCCCTGCCCGGCTACCTCGACGTTCGAATCGCCTTCCGACACCTTCGAATTGGGACAACGCAACCGCTGCGGCCTCGGTGTCGTAGCCCAGCGCTTGGACCACTGCGAGGGAACCGGTCAAGTTGAGGGCGTTGTGAAGTCCTGGCAGCTGTGGCTCGACAAGCACGACCTCTGATCCGAGTGCGATCTTGGAAACCGGGGGTGTGAACTGGAGTCTCACGTCTGCACCTTCGTGGTCACCATAAACCGTGAGCGTGGCACTCGGTGCCTCACCTCGGTCGAGGGAGCCGATCACCCCCGGATCGGAGCCACAAACCACGGCATGGCGAAGTGAGGGATCCCGAATGAAGGAATCGAAGGCAGCGAACAGACCCACCTCGCCGCCGTAGTACTCAAGATGGTCGGGCTCGATGTTTGTCACAACACCCACATCGACCTCCAACTCAACGAAAGTCCCGTCGCTTTCATCGGCCTCGACAACGAGAATCCCGCCGGGTTCGCCCAAGACCGCGCCCGGTACGGCTTGGTCTACACCGAGGATCTTTCCGCCGACGATAGAGGTGACGTCGACCCCGGCACCGAGCAGAGCTGCAGTGGTCATGGACGAAGTGGTGGTCTTTCCATGGGTGCCTGCGATCGCAACCGTCTGGAAGGCGGCGGTGATAGCGGTCAGCAGTTCGGCCCGGCGAAACACGGGTCGTTGGGCACCAAGCGCCGTCGCCACCTCGGGGTGAGCATCGGGCACTGCCGTCGACCTCACGATCAAAGCGTCGTCGCCGATCGTTTCATAGTCCGCACCAACGGTGATCGCCACGCCCAAGTCGGCCAACGCTCCAAGGGTCTCAGAAGAACGCTGGTCCGAGCCCGAAACCGACAAGCCCATGCGGGCCAAAACTGCGGTGATCGGTGCCATTCCCGTCCCACCGCAGCCGATCACGTGGATCGCGGGCTTGGTTGAAAGATCGATCAGCCGCTTCATCAGAGAGCCGAGTCTTGCAGATGAGAGTGGACGAGTAGCGCCACCTCGTGAGCGGCGCGGGCGTGGTCGACAGTAGGAATCGCCTCCCGCATCTGCCTCCGCCGGTCCGACTCGAGGAGCGGTGACAGATTTGTCTGCAAGTACTCACCTGACAGCTCGGCGTCATCCAAGATGATCGCTCGGCCGACACTCTCCAGTTCTTTCGCATTCGCGAGCTGGTGCTGGCGTGGGGCGCTCGGCAGCGGCACGATTGCAGCCGGCAGTCCCGCGACGGCCAATTCAGCGATCGTGCTGGCACCGCCCCGGGTCAGGGCGAGGTCCGCACCCATCAGCAGGCTAGGCATATCGGTCTCGTAGGGAACGGTGATATACCGATCGCCCGAACCCGTCTGGAGCGGACGCAATGCATCTGGGTTCCTCCGGCCGACTACGTGATAGATCACGACATCGTCGCGATCGGACCACAACTCGGCCAGCTCCCGAACCGCGGAGTCGATGCTCCCCGCTCCGAGAGAACCAGCCCAGACGGCAAGGAGGCTCGTGTCGTCCTCGACAATACCGAGCTTGGCCCGAGCACTGCGCCGGCGCTCCGGTGATTGGTCAGACAACGCTTCCGCCACAGCGCTGCGGATCGGATTGCCGGTGAGCACTCCATCGGGCAGGTCGGTCGGTGGGAACGGCAGAGCACAATCCGCGGCAAAGCGGCCAACAAGCCGGTTCACTGCGCTGGCCCGTGCGTTCTGTTCGGTGACAACAACCGGAATACCCAGGGTGCGGGCGGCCACGCTCGGTCCGAACGCTGCGAATCCGCCGAGGCAAACAACGACCTCAGGGTTTCGGCGCTTGACAAGCGATCTGGCCCGAGCCTGACCCCAGAGGAGTTCACCGATGCTCTTGATGGCGGCCAGCCCGATCCGGCGCGGTATTCCGCGACCGGGCAGGGTGTCCAGCGAAAACCCGGCCTCGGGTACCAGCGTTGCCTCGTTGCCGCGGGTAGAACCCACGAAACCGATGTCATCTCGGGAAAGACCCATCGCCACGAGGGCCTCCGCAACCGCGATGCCAGGATTCGTATGACCCGCTGTGCCCCCTCCAGCGATGAGGACCCGCCTGTGGTCAGGCTCGGCCACGGCGAGCTACTCCAACCAGGAGTCCACTGGCGAACAGTGTCGTGACCAGACTGGATCCACCCGCAGACACGAACGGCAGTGGTTCCCCGGTAATCGGCATCAGTCCCAGTGCCATACCGATGTTCAATGTGGCCTGGGTGACAATCCAGATCGTCAGGCCGGCAGCAAGATTGCGGCCGAACGCATCCGGGGCCCGAAGAGCCGCCGTGAAACCCAAGTAGCCGAGAAGGCCGAACGCAACCACAAGAGCAAGCGCACCGATTGCGCCCAGCTCCTCTGCAACGACAGCGAAGATGAAGTCGGTCTGCGCTTCGGGGAGGAACCCCCATTTGGCTCGACTTCCGCCCAGTCCCCTGCCGAACAGGCCGCCCGAAGCAATCCCGATCTGGCTCTGAACAGTCTGAAGTCCGATGCTGTCTGCGGTGGCCCATGGATCAAGGAACGCAAACACACGCGCCCTTCGATAGGGAGCGCTGTAGGCCAGAACTGTTGCGCCGGCCAAGCCGCCCAGCGCCCAGCCGACAAGATGGGGCAGTCGGGCCTTGGCGACGAACAACATCAGTATCGCCACCGTGCCCATGATGATCGGTGTCCCCAGCTTGGGCTGCAGGATCAGTAGGAACGAATACAGAATCACCAGTGCGAGCACTGGCCGAATCGTCCGTTCGGGAAGGTGCATTTGGTGCTCGCGGGCTCCAAGAATCCGCGCCACCATCAAGATCAGTGCAAGCTTTGCCAGCTCTGCGGGTTGAATCACGACAGGTCCGATTGCGAGCCACCGGCTTGATCCGTTGGCTGAGGAACCGACACCCGGTATGAGAACTGCCAGGAGCAGCAACGCGCTCGAAGATCCCCGCAGGGATAGCGAGCGGAGCAACCCGGCGATAGTTCACCCGGCTACCCACGATGAACGCGGCTGCCCCGATGACTGCATACCGAAGCTGACGGGAGAAGGTGTAGAACGGCGATTTGTCGAACTTGTGGACCGATGAGACAGATGTTGCCGAAAGCACCATCACCAGACCGAACAAAGTCAGCCCAATGACCAAGATCGTGATCGACCATCCGGCTCGCTCACCCACGGCTGTAGCTGCCAGCTTATGCGTCCGATGAGGGCGCCACTGAGCCGCTCGCCGGAACCGATGCACAAGCGAATCTCTCGCTCTACCTCCGCCTCGTGGGTGACGGTTTGGGGAAGACCGACGGGCCGGCGAAGCTGCTCGGCTCGAACCGAGATGACGGGATTTGTTTGACGGTCGACGATCGGGGACCGACGTTCTCTTGGCTTTGAGCGGTGCGGACCGCTTGGCACCTTTGGTGGGTGCCGACCGTTTGGTTGCCGCAGACCGTTTGGTTGCCGCCGACCGCTTGGTGGGTGCCGACCGTTTGGTTGCCGCCGACCGCTTGGTGGGTGCCGACCGTTTGGTTGCCGCCGACCGTTTGGTGGGTGCCGACCGTTTGGTTGAAGTTCGGGCAGTTGCAGCGGCTTGGGTTCTGGCCCTCGCAGCTTTGGCCGAGGCACCACGTTTGGCAGTCTTGAGATGATTGCTTGTGGTTCCGCGTGCTGAGGTTGCCTTGGTAGACCTTCGTTTGCCAGGGGCAGCATTTGCGACCTTCTTGGCCCCTTGGCGCGATTTCGTCTTGGGTGTTCGCTCGCCGCTCACCTGCTGCCGCCGCTGACGATCAGCATTTTGGGCCCGCTCCTTAGATGCGTTCTTACTCGCCGCCTTCTTGACCGTCTTTCGAGCGGCGCGTTTCTTCGCTGCAGCGGGGGTAGGGCGTTGGGTCGTGATCATGGGGTCAGCTCCACTGCGCCGACCCAGTCGGCGTAGAACAACCCAAGCGCAACGGCGGTGAACCCGCCGGCGATGAGCCAGAACCGAACGATGACCTTCGTTTCCGCCCAGCCCTTCAATTCGAAGTGATGATGGACCGGTGCCATACGGAACAATCTCTTGCCCTTCGTGGCCTTGAAGTAGCCAACTTGCAGCATCACCGAGAGAGTTTCGGCCACGTAGATTCCTCCAATGATGGGCAGCAGCAGGTGGGTATTCAGGAGGAGGGCGAGGACTGCAAGCCCGGTTCCTATGGCCAAGGACCCCGTGTCCCCCATGAAGATTTCGGCTGGGGCGGCGTTGAACCACAAGAATCCAGCTAGCGCGCCAACCATTGCGACGGCGACAACGGCAAGGTCGAGCGCGTGGGGGACGTCGTAGAGCATCGGTCGGGTTTCAGCCTGTCGGAAGATCCAGAATCCGATGAGTACATACGCCGCAAACGAGAAGATCCCCGAGCCTGCGGCAAGTCCATCGAGACCGTCGGTCAGGTTCACTGCGTTGCTGCTACCGATAATGAGCAGCACGGCCCAGAGGATCCAGCCGGCCGTGCCTAGGTCAAAGTCTGTGTAGCGTGTGAAGGAGAGCTCAGTTCGGGTTCCCGTCCAACCCCGTTGTGCGGCAAACATGGCGCCGCCAGCGAAAGTTACGGCAACTGCCACCAGACCGCCCATTTTGGTGCGACTCGTCAAACCGAGGTTTCGTTCCCGCGACACCTTGATCCAATCGTCGAGAAAACCCACCATCCCAGCTCCGACAATCGCTCCGATCGCCAGTAGTCCCGAGACCGTGAAGATGCCGCCGATGAGGAGGTGGCTGAAGAAGTAGCCCGCCACGGCACCGAACACGATGGCGATCCCACCCATTGTCGGGGTTCCGGCTTTGACCTGGTGACCCTGCGGACCGTCGGTTCTGATGGGCTGCCCGATGTGCCGCTTGAGAAGCAGGTCGATCAACAGACGAGCACCAAGGGCGCTCAGCGCGAAGGCGATACCGGCTGCGGTAAGAAGTCGAATCACGCCGTCACCACCCAGCGCTTTGAAGCGCGGCCACGGCTGCCAGACGATCGTCGAAGTCGATGACAGCTGTGCCTACGGTCTGAGTGGTCTCATGACCCTTGCCGGCGATCAACACCACATCGCCAGGCTTGGCACCTGCGACAGCCGCGTCGATTGCGGCTTGCCGATCGGGCTCCACCACAAGGGAGCTGCCGTCTGGGATTCCAGCAACAATCTGCTCGATGATGAGGTCTGGGTCTTCGCTACGTGGGTTGTCCGATGTGACAACCACTCGATCAGCATCTGCCGCAGCGACGGCTCCCATGAGTGGCCGCTTGGCCTGGTCGCGGTCTCCGCCACAGCCGAAGACCACAGTGACGTGTCCATCGGTGGAAACTGCGGTTCTGCAGGCAGCGAGGGCCGCGTGGATGCTGTCCGGTGTGTGGGAGTAGTCGACGACGACTCGAAACGGTTGTCCGATCGAGACCCACTCCATACGCCCTGGCACCGGATCAATCGCCCCGAGGGCGTCTGCGACGTCGTCGGCGTCAAAACCGATCGTGTCGAGGATCGTGGCCGCACAGACGGCGTTTGAGACGTTGTGGGCGCCAGCCAGTTGAAGCGTTACCGGTCGACCCTGCCAGTGGAAGTGGCTCGTAGGCCCATCAAGGGTGAGCTCGGCTGCATCGGTGAGGGAGTAGGGCCTTGCGTCTGTACGTCGCGCGAGCAGCGTGCGCCCGTGCTCATCGTCGGCGTTGATGACCGCACGCATGGACAACTCGGGCTGGAAGAGGCGCGCCTTGGCGGCGAAGTAGTCGTCCATGGTGGAATGAAAATCCAGGTGGTCTTGGGAGAGGTTGGTGAAGGCCGCTACTTCGAACCTCATGCCATTCACGCGGTGCAGCTCAAGTGCGTGGCTTGACACCTCCATCGCAAGATTCCTGACTCCCCTACTGCGCAGGCCAGCGAGTTTGGCGAACAAGTCCGGGGCCTCGGGTGTGGTGCGAGCCCCGGTCAGCGTGCCGAGCACCTCAACTGACTGGCCGAGTTTGGTCAGCATCGAGCCGAGCATGTGGGTAACTGTTGTCTTGCCGTTCGTGCCGGTGACGCCTATGACAGTCACGTTCAGTTCAGGATGGCCATAGACCGCAGCCGCCGCAGGTCCCATTGAGGCACGGCTGTTCTCCACGAGAATCTGAGGACAGTTGATCTCCAGGTCACGTTCAACCAGAAGGGCAGCAGCACCGCTATTGAGGGCCGCCGCTGCAAAGTCGTGCCCATCGGCGTTGTCACCTGGAATGCAGGCGAAGATCGCCCCAGGCTCGACCGAACGCGAATCGTGGGCGATGCTCGTCACCACATCGGAATTGCCCGTTAGTCTGCCACCGATTTCTGAAGCCAGGCTGTCCAGCGCGATTCCGATGGTGCTCATTCCCCTCCCTCGGATAGGTCGAGGCTCACCACATTCGGCTCCGGTGAGCTGGGCTCGGCGGGGTCGGGCGGGTCAGTCTCAGCCGGCTGTTCGATCACTGCGGGCGGATCGGCATCGATCGTCGTCTCGATCGCGGTATTCGTTTCATCTGGGGATGTTGCAGCCGTTGGAGCCGGGGAATCGGTGGGGTCCTGGCCACGCGGTCCATCCTCGGCCAAGGCGGGGGTACCTCGGACCAGGGCTCGTTGCTCGCGCCAACCTGGTTGATCATCGCCTCCAGCCGGTGCGATGTTGAGGACTCTGAGTGCGTACTGAGCGATTTGGGCGAACGTTGGAGCGGCAGCGGTCGTTGCGCTCGTTGCCGTTCGTGGTTCGTCAATCACCAGTACAACCGAGAGCTCGGGCGCTTCAGCGGGCACCAGACCTCCGAAGGTCGTGAGGTACCGACGATCTTGGTCGGTGCCATAGGTCAGGCGCCCGCTTCCGTTGTCGAACACCTTCCAGGCCGTGCCGGTCTTGCCGGCAACCGTGTAGCCCTCGATTTGGGCTTTTGCCCCGGTTCCGTCCTCTCCTGTGACGGCGGTCAGCATCGTCAGCGTTTCGCTGGCGGCTTCGGGACTGATGACACGTCGCCTGTCTTCGTTCTCTGCCGGTTCGGCTACGAGCCGTAGAGGCGTATACAAACCATCATTTCCCACAGTGTTGAAGGCGCTTGCAAGCTGCATCAGGTTTACCGTCATGCCCTGACCGATCACGATGGAGCCTGCGTCACTACCCAGCCACTCACTGGGAGATCGAAGAACACCCGTCGACTCGCCCTTGACGCCTAGACCGGTCAGCTGACCAAAACCGAAGCCGGTCGCATAGTCGTAGTAGACCTCTTTTCCCATTTGTTGAGACAACGTGATGGCGGCAACGTTGCTTGACTGGCCCATTGCATCGGCTAGCCGCATGAGCTGGTCGTCGTGGCTCGGATGATCGAAGAAGCGTTTGTCAGAAACCTCGATCGATCCCGGGACCATCATCTGGTCGTCGGCCTTGTAGCCCAGCCGATCCGCTGCTGCTGCAAAGGACACGACCTTCATCACAGAACCCGGTTCAAAGGTGTCGATGGCGGCCTTGTTGTACGAGGCCACACCGCAAGTGGTTTCGCCGGTGCGTTCAACCGACGCCATCGCATAGACCTCGCCGGTCGACGGATCGCTCACGATCGCAGATGCCCCCTGGGCTCCTAGCTTCTCGCAGGTGTCTTTCAGGATTGCCTCGGTACCGAACTGGACGCGGTGGTCCAGCGTGAGTGTCAGGTCGAAACCACGCTCGGGCAGCTGAACCGAACGCTCACCCACGCTGATCGATCCGAACCGTCCTCGCTCGAAACGCTCGACACCTTCGGTTCCGCGCAAGATCTCATCGAATTGGAGTTCGATACCGGACCGGCCAACTTCATCGGGATCGACCCGACCGATGACAGGCCTGGCCAACTCGCCGGCGGGATACAGCCGATCCTCCTCGGGTCGTATCACAATGCCGCTGAACGCCTTGGAGGTTTCGCTGTCAGCAACCAGTGCGCGGATGCCGGCCAGTGCTGCGGCGTCAGCCGTTGTGGCCACGACGTTGTATCGATCCTCGGGTGAGGACGGCAGCAGACGAGTCTCGAGGTCAGAGGCGTCCCGGCCTAGCTGAGGAGCGAGCAGCGCAGCAGTCCATTCCGGGTCTTTCACAAGCTGGGGATCAGCGATGATTTGTTGGGTTGGGGTGCTGGCTGCGAGCACGAAACCTTCACGATCCAGAAGCCGCCCCCGGAATCCGGGGAGAGTCCGTGTGGCAGTGCCCTGATCGTGCGCCAGGCTGCGATAGCGCTCCGGGCGAACAGCCTGGAGGTCGATCAGCTGGGCGGCATAGATCACCATCACGACAAAGAAGACGGCCAACACGGTAAATAGCTGCGGATGTTCTGCGAAAAGGACTCGTGTCGAGCGAGTCTTGGCGCGGCTCATGGGCCCACTGGCCGGGTTGCCACGAGGTACACGGGGCGAACAGCCCGAACCATTCCCAGACGACGAGCTCGAGCGACGATCACCTCAGGAGACGAAGCTTCGACAACCTGACGGTCGAGGAGCGCAAGATCGTTCTCAAGTCGGTTTGTTTCAGCTTGGATTCGGTCGGTTTCAGCCTGAGTTTGCACCAACTGCGCCTGCACCAGTGCTGCTGCAAAGAAGGCACCGACCAGGAGCAGGAGCGAGGCGAACACCAGCCGGCGACGGCGGGTTCGACTCCGCAAGGCCCCGACGTCTATCAGAAAGAGCGGACCACGGACACTTGTGTTGCGAGGGGACCCCGTGCGCGTCTGGGATGCGTTCTTCTTCGTCGTGTCTTTGCGCGACACCCCTTTGGTGGCGCTCTTTCTTCGCCCAGCATGTTGTGCTTTGCCAGCTCTCGCCGTTGTTTTGGACGGCGGCTTCTTGGACGGCGGCGTCCTGGACGTCGACGAGGTCCGTTTGGCCTTGTTCTTGGCACCGGTCCCTTCGCTACGGGGTGAGTCCATCTTCAGCGCATTCATGCTGCTACCCGTTCGATGGCGCGCAAACGAGCACTGCGAGAACGTGGATTTCGTGTTACCTCGCTATCGCCCGCGGTTTGCGAGATCGGACGGAGGAGGCGAAATGGAGCGGGTTCTTCCGGCACCGGTATGTGGGCTGGTGTCTGCGACGTGCTCACCTCGCGGAAGACACCCTTGACGATTCGGTCCTCGCCCGAATGGTAGGTGAGCACGACTCCCCTGCCCGACAGCACCAGTCGATTCAACGCTGCCTCGAGAGCAGGTTGAAGAACGGACAATTCGTCATTCACTGCGACTCGAAGCGCCTGGAACGTCCGCTTGGCCGGGTGGCCGCCGGTGCGGCGGGCGGCTGCGGGAATAGACCGCACGACTACCTCGGCCAGATCGACCGTTCTGAGAAGCGGGCGTGCGGCCACGATCGCCTTTGCGATCCGCTGTGCGAATCGTTCGTCTCCACCGCTGCGAATTACCTCAGCAAGCTGCTGCTGTGGCCACGTGTTCACGATTGTCTCAGCTGTCAGCCCGGACTCTGGGTTCATCCGCATGTCGAGCGGGCCGTCATGGCGGAAGCTGAAGCCCCGCTCGGGAAGGTCGAGTTGCGGCGAGCTGACCCCAAGATCGAACAGGAAGCCCGAGATGACACCGATACCGGCGTCGTCCAGCAGTTGGTTGAGGAGATCGAAACGACCAGCGATGACCTTGGCGCGATCACCAAAGGGCACCAGACGCTCTGCGGCTGCGGTACGTGCCAACGGATCCTGATCAATTCCGACGATGCTCAAATGGGGAGCAGCTTCGAGCAGATGCACGGCGTGGCCGGCGCCGCCCAGGGTCGCGTCGACAACGACCCCGGAAGGGACGACTGAGAGAATCTCAATGGTCTCAGTTGCCAGAACCGGGGCATGGTCGAACCAACTAGGCGTCATGAGTCATGCCGGCGTCACCCTCTTCGTTCCCTCGGGTACCCCTTCGGGGACCTTTTCACTCGCTTCGAGCGTTCGGGATAGAGGTGTTTCGGTTATCGGTTGCCCCTCGGGGGCCGGACGTACGTCAGGATGTCTCCCTGAGCGCACTTGAGGGGTAACGGGCGGAGTTGTGGGGCAGAAGTACCCTTCCCCGAACCCCGAGAAGCAACCGATGACCGAAACGGAATCTAGGTAAAGCCGAGCTCCTTTCGTTTCCGTGCCGCCAGGCGTCGTTGATGGGCGTGCATTAGAAACCCATCTGATCGAGGGCCGCACTCACCTTGAGCGAAGCTTCCTCTGTATCGTGCATCGAGGTGAAGATCTCCGTAGGCCAGATCTCGATCCGAGACAACGAACCGTTCAAGACAACGGTTTGACCAAGGGTGAAGCCGTCGAGCAGCGACTTGTTGATGGTGATTCGACCGGCGCTGTCGATCTTCACCCGTTGAGTTTCCGAGGTCAGCTTTCTGAAACTCACGGCGTCCAATGTTCCGGATCGGCGATGGTCTTCCCACTCCACGGTGACCTTTTCGTAGGTCTTCTCGTCCCACAAACCCAGACGTTCTCCAAGACGAACGACATAGCCCCGCTGACCCAGCTCCTCTCGGAACGCGGGCGGCAACACAACACGACCCTTGTCGTCCAGCGTGTGCTCGTACTGACCAACGAACAACGTGCACCTCGCCTCCCCCGGATTCTCTGCTTCGGATCACCGTGCCCAGCCGAACGAGTCCGACAACGGGCAGGAATGGGCTAGTCACCCATTTCGCCCCACCCTAACCCCCCATCCCCCACTCTGTCCACCAATCTTCCAGAAATCGCGCCCGATTCTCCTCCGAGCAGGACAAACGTCGTCGCATGAACCTGCCCAGTCACCAACGGTCGCTGGCAGCCGCAGGGCGAACCAGTCACACTGAGGGCATGATGCCGGGAAGAGGTCGATGGTGGGATGTCATCTCGAGCGTTGGGACCGCCGCTGACCTGCACAATCGCCCGATACCAACGAGTTGTCAGCGACTCGTCTGGTCCCATCGAGTGAGCGAACCAGCGATTGTGATCGGCTCGGCCCAGCCTGCATCGGATCTCGACTCAGCCCGAACCCGAGACATCGAAGTCGCTCGACGTCGTAGCGGAGGAGGGGCGGTTCTGCTGCGACCGACCGATACGTGGATCGATGTGCTCATCGGTCGTGATGACGAGCTGTGGGACGACGACGTCGGGCGAGCTTTTCATTGGCTGGGTGGTGTGTGGGAGCGAACCTTTCGCTCGCTCGGGACCCAATCGACGATGCACCAGGGCGCCCTTGAGAATCGTGACGCGGGCCAACACGTATGTTTCGCGGGGCTGGGTCCGGGCGAGCTCCTCGACCAACGAGGCGTGAAGCTCCTAGGGCTCTCGCAACGCCGCACCCGCGATGTGGCTCGTTTTCAGTGTTTGGTTCCGTATCGGAGCCGTCTCAATCAGACCACTGTCTATCTCACGCCTGAAGTGGTTTCGGGTCTGGATGGGGAGACCGAGATCGGTTCGACGCTGGACCCCAGCGTTTTGACTACTGCATTCCTAACCGAACTGGCCCGACTCCCGTGATCGCCAGCGCGGGGCTAGTCCCGGTTCATTCGGTTGCTTTGGACTCCTCAATGCTCTTGCGCACTTCGTCCATGTCGAGTGACTTCACTTGGCCGACGAGATCCTCGAGTGCTGCCGCGGGAATAGCGCCGGGTTGGGAGAACACCTGAATTCCATCACGGAAGATCATCAAGGTTGGGATGGAGCGAATGCCGAGACCTCCAGAAAGCGCCTGCTCAGCCTCGGTGTCGACCTTGGCAAAAACCGCATCGGGGTGATCCTCAGATACCTGCTCATAGATGGGAGCGAAGGACTTGCATGGGCCGCACCATTCTGCCCAGAAGTCGACGAGCACGACGCCGTCGCTCTCGATGAGGGGCATGAACTCTGCTTCAGAAATGTTCTTGGTTGGCATTGGGCTTCTTTCGTTCTGGCCATCGTCTACGGCTTCAGCCATCCACAACGTCCAGGGAGGGTCGCGTATTCCGCCTGCTGGTCAAGGCCCGCCGCGGGTCGGAGCTATCCGATCTCGCCGGTTAGGCCTGTACCGAATCTGCCGACCGCTCGATGAACCGATTGGGCAGTTACGACGCCGAGGAACAGAACAACGGAAGTGAGCGCCATCGTGGCTCCTGCCGCAGTGTCGGCGTGGTAACTGATCAGGAGGCCGAGGAAGACACAGCCCACTCCAAGGCCGACGGCGGTCACCATGATCAATGGAACCCGCCGAACGAGGAGGGCCGCTGTGGCCGGCGGTGCGATCAGAAATGCGAAAACCAAGAGGTTGCCCACCGCCTCGAAAGACGCCACGATCGAAAGAGCAACAAGCACCAGCAGGACGCCATGGGAGAGTCGTGGCCGAAGTCCTAAGAGCTGCGCCTGAGTTTCATCGAAGGTCATCACCAAAAACGCCCGATAGAAGACGGTCACTCCCAGTACGGAGACACCGGCGGCTGCGGCCTGGCGAAGCAAGTCGGCATTGTCTACGCCGGTGATCGAACCGAAGAGGAAGCGGTTGAGATCGCCGGTGTACGCGCCGGTCTGGCTTGACATGATGACAACCGCGAGGGCGAGAAACCCGACGAACAGCACGCCGATCGAGGTGTCTTCGGGTAAAGGCGAGTGGCTTCGGACCAGGTTGACACCGGCCACCATCGCCAGCGCTGCCACCATTGCCCCGATGCCCGTATCGATCCCGAGGATAAACGCAATTGCGATCCCGGGGAGGGCCCCATGGGCCAGCGCATCACCAAGAAAACTCATACCCCGCAGAACAACCCAGGTGCCGACCAGCGAAGTGGCCACGACGGCCAGAATCCCGGCCAGCAGGGCGCTTCTCATGAACGCATTCGACGTGAACGGGTCGATCCACCAGCTGACGGGGTCGGTCAGCATTGACATCGAGGGATCCTACTTAAGAGCATCACTGATGAGCTGCGCGGTGGTGCGGAGCAGACCGATGTAGGAGTCTGAGGGTTCACCCCTCGGGCCGAGGGATCCGGTGTCGAGGACGACGACTTCGATATCGCCAACACGGCGAGCCAGTGCCGCTGCATCATCGGAAGACTGCTGGGAGTCGGTGAAGATGGCCGGCACGTCGGCGGTCTGGATGAGTTCCGCCAACCGCTCTAGCTGGGCCGGACTCGTTTCAGCCAGTGTCGACGAGGCCGGGATCACCGTTCCGATGACCTCGAATCCGTAACGACGGGCGAAGTAGCCGAGCGAATCATGGTTGGTCACCAGCTTCCGCCGACCTTCAGGGACCGCAGCCACAATCTTCTCGACCTCGATGTCGAGGTCGGTGAGCGCCTGTTGATACCGCTCCATGCACGACCCAATCGAGGCCTCATCGAGGCCGGCATGTTCTACCAAGTCTGCGGCCAACGCAGGTAGGGCCGACGCCACAAGCATTGGGTCGAACCAGATATGGGGGTCCTCACCGTCGTTGCCACTGATGCTGCCCTGGTTCGAGGCATCCGCCCCAGACAGCTTGATGTGATCGGAGAACCAGAAGACGGGGGTGCCGTGATCGGCAGAAGCGGCGATGGTGTCTTCAAGGCCCTCTTCCAACGCCAGCCCATTGGCGACGATGAGCGAAGCGTTGTCCAGGCGCTCTCGGTCGGCCAGGGATGGCTCGAACCCATGTGGGTCCCCTCCAGGGGGTATCAGAATGTCAAGGACCACCCGCTCATCGCAAGCCACATTTGCCACGACGTCGGCCCAGATGTTGGTGGTGACGACAATGGTCGAATCGGCCGTTGTGTCCGACGGAGTCGTACCTCCGCAGCCTGCGATGAAGACAGCGCCAATGCTGATCGCAGCCAAGAGGCGGGAGTTCACTCGAACAGCATATTGGTAATGATTCTCATTGCCACTAAGCTTGCGATCGTGTTCGAACTCGACAACGTCACCGTTGTCTACGACGGTCGGCTTGCGCTTCGTATGCCATCCACCCGCTTCAGGGCCGGGACCCTCATCGCGTTGATCGGACCGAACGGGTCGGGAAAACCACGCTGCTCCGACTCCTTGGTGGCCTGGAGAAACCGACCACGGGCACGATCAGACGAGATGAGTCCGACCGCGGTGGGGTCGCCTACGTCGGTCAGCGGAATGACCAACATTCGTGGATGCCGCTGACGGTTGGCGAGGTGCTCAAGATGGGCCGGTATGGAAAACGTGGACTCCTGGGCAGGCTGGACTCGACCGACCGACAATCGATCAGCGATGCCGCCCACCGCCTCCAGATCGAGGATCTGGTGCTTCGTCGGTTCGGTTCGCTTTCGGGAGGTCAACGCCAACGCGTTCTCATCGCCAAGGCGATCTCCCAGGATGCCACATGCCTACTGCTTGACGAACCAATCACCGGACTCGACTTCACAAGCCAGGAGATCATCCTCGAGGTCGTGTGTAGCGAACGAGATCACGGCCGACTCGTCGTCTTGTCAACGCACCACCTCGATGAGGCCGAGCGATGTGATCGAGTACTTCTACTCGCGACCGCCTTGATCGCCGACGGAACGCCCGAAGTGGTGCTGCGACCGGGTCCCCTGGGCAAGGCATTCGGTCATCGCGTGCTCAAAGACCCCGCCGGCGACCGTGCCATCGTCATCGACGACCATGGCCACAATCACGCCCACGATCGGGCTGCGATCTCACTTGACGTCCAGTCGGAGAGAACTTCGTGAGATCACGGGCAAGCGAGCAAAACGACAATGGCGAGGTTCACGATCAAGTGGCCCGCCAGCTAGTCGAGGGCGATCAACGATACACAACGGCCAGGCGAAGCCTTGTGAGCGTTCTCCTTGCGGCGGGGCGACCGGTGACCCTGCCCGACATCACACAATTGGCTCCTGATCTCGCACAGAGTTCGGTGTACCGAAACCTCGATGTCCTGGAACGGTCCGGTGTGATTCGGCGAATAACAGCAGGCTCGGAGTACGCCCACTTCGAGCTCACCGAAGAGCTTTTGGGGCACCATCATCACCTCATCTGTGTCAGGTGTGGCTCGCTCGACGACATACACCTCGATGACCACCTGGAGTTGCTGGTGGATCAGCACCTTCGGGAGCTCGCCGAGCAGGTCGGGTTCGATCCTCTCCACCACAGCCTGGACCTCTACGGTCGCTGCGCAGGTTGCCAGGATTGACACCACCCCTTCGATTCCGAGAACTTGACCGCTCGGTCTAGTATTTGGTCTATGCAGCCCACGTTCACCCCTGAAGCAGAGGCCTTCCGCGAGAAGGTTCAGGCCTTCCTCGCCGAACACCTCCCACCCAAGTGGAGCGGAATCGGCGCCCTCGACGAGGACGCTGCACTTCAATTCATGCTCGAGTGGCGGGGCACTCTGCGCGATCACCAGTACCTCGCTTCGAACTGGCCCACCGAATACGGCGGGGCCGGACTCACGGCCACCGAGTCGGTGATCTTGGCCGAAGAGTTCGCCAAAGCAGGGGTTCCGACCGGAGGCCCGAATGATGCGTTCAGCATACAAATGGTCGGCAACACGATCCTCGCCTGGGGTACCGAGGAGCAGAAGAAACACTTCATCCCCCGAATCCTCAGCGGGGAAGACATTTGGTGTCAGGGGTACAGCGAACCCAACGCCGGATCGGACCTGGCGAACCTCGGATGTCGGGCGGTTCTCGACGGTGACGAGTGGGTCATCAACGGTCAGAAGATCTGGACCTCCGGAGGCCACATGGCCAACTGGATATTCGTCCTCACCCGTACCGATTCCGACGCTGCAAAACACCGGGGCATTTCCTTCATGCTCGTCCCAATGGACCAGCCCGGGGTCGAAGTCCGCCCCATCAAAATGATCAGCGGCCAGAGTGAGTTCAATGAAGTGTTCTTCACCGACGCCCGCTGCTCCAAAGAAAACGTTGTAGGCGAGGTCAATGGCGGCTGGGGTGTGGCGATGACCCTGCTTGGTTTCGAGCGTGGCGAAACCGCCGCAACCGCACCGATCGCATTCCGCACCGAGGTCGATCGTCTCTTCGAATTGGCCAGGATGTATGGCAAGAACGAGGATCCGGTAATCCGCCAACGTCTGGCGTGGTGTTACTCCAAAGTCGAGATCATGCGTTACCTCGGCATGCGCACGCTGACCGATTTTTTGAAGGGCGCCCACCCCGGACCGGAGGGCTCGCTGTTCAAGTTGTACTGGAGCGAGTATCACCGCACGATCACTGAACTCGCCATCGATATTCTTGGTGCCGATGCCCTCTATCTCGACGGAAAGCTTCCAACCTCGGCATTCTCCACAGACTCCCCGGGAGCGCCGAACAACAGCGGCAGCTGGTTGGGCACGTTCATGAACGCCCGCGCCGGCACAATTTACGCTGGCACTTCTCAGGTGCAGCGGAACATCATCGGTGAGATGATGCTCGGCTTGCCCAAGGAACCCCGAGCCGACCGCGGCCCCTGGAACCAAGCGCCCAGGTAAGGCCTCGGAAAGCCTGACCCGTGCAGATCAGCCGACCCATGGTCACCGCCGTCGTGAAACAGCCGCGACTGTGGCCCACTGCGATCAGGGCCTATCTGTCGTTGGTCCCCGATAGGTGGTGGAGTCGGCGCCCATTCCTCCCGGTTCCAGACTCCGATTGGATGCGTTTTCGGTTGGAGACCGCATATGGCGGAGACGGCACGGCCCCAAGCTCGGCAGGCGAGGAACTCACCACCTGGCTCAACTGGCTCAAGCAGCAATAGACAGCTCAGACCCCGGAGCCGGCGTCTGCGAGTGTTCTGGCTATCAACCAGGCATAGCCGTCGGCTTCGCCTGTCTCGAGGACATCGAGGTGGCGAAAGGATTTCAGCAACTCACCGGAGGCGGCTCGGAACCGACCCGGCGCTGCACCCACTTCGCTGAGACACGACATTGCCAACATTCCGTGCGGCCTCAGGCGCTCAACCAGAACCTCGTCGAGGTCAGCGTCCCGAAACAGATTGCAAAAAACCAGATCCACTCGCTCACCGTCAGGCAGACCGGCTTTGAGATCATGAACGTCGAAGCGGCAACGATGACCCACGCCGGATGCATCGGCGTACCTGCGAGCGAAATCGATCGCAACCGGAGAGAAATCGACGCCCCAGACTTCCATGCCGCGGCGGGCCAGCCAGACAGCGCTTCTGCCGTTCCCGCAGGCCAGGTCAAGCGCACCACCGGCCATGGGAAACAGATCCGCGAACGGCGCAAACAGCGGAGGCGGTTCAACCTTTCCGGCCGAGGTCAACCCAGCCTCCGCGTACCGGCGGTCCCAGTGCTCCCGATGCGAATAGGTCACGACCCTGCGAGCTTCAGTGTGAGATTCCAGGTGGACTCTTCCACTTCGACCACATCAGTTCTTCTGGGCCGGGATCCGGGCAGACGGGTTCCCTCGTCGGCGGCGACTGATTCTGCCAACCCAGCCAGATGCTCGTAGAAGCCGTCGTCGCTATATGCCGACGGGTCGATGACAAGATAGAACTGGCCCAGATCATGCGGTGGGCCCTCGGGCGCCTTCAGCGGCGGTACGTCGACGCTTCGGCGCGTACCGGTCAGAGCCGACGCCAAGATCTCGACCATCAGACCGATTCCGAATCCTTTGTAGCCACCGGCAGAAACCAACGAACCACCCAAGGCCAAGTCTGGGTCGGAGGTAGGTCGACCATCAGCGTCGAGTGCCCACCCAAGCGGAATCGACTCTCCTGCAGCCTTTGCCATTGTGATCTTGCCGAGAGCCACAGCGCTCGTGCTGAAGTCGAATTGGAACGCAATTCCTCCGTGGCCGTCTGGCACCGCCATCGCAATCGGATTTGTGCCGAGCAGTCGCTTGGAACCGCCCGGCGCAGCAACCCGCGGAGTGGCATTGGTGGCTCCGATCGCCAATAGGCCGGCAGCGGCGAACTGTTCGGTGAAGTAGCCAAGGGAGGTACAGGTGTGGGTGTGCTCCACCGAATAGCCACAGATCCCATTCAGGAGCGCTGAATCGCTGGCAGCGTCGAATCCGGCGGCAAAGGCAACCTGCGCAAATCCAAGCTTGCCGTCGACTCGAACCGCTCCAGGTCGTTCGTTGGTGACAGTCGGCTCCGCATCACCCTTCACCCGACCGGCTTCGAGCTGTTTGCAGTAGCTGTCAAGGTAGAACAGGCCGCAGATTCGGTTTTGGTTCTGCTCGGCAACCCGTATGGCGTGTGCCACCGCGGCCGCAGTCGTGGGAGTTGCGCCGTGACGTTCGAGAGCGCGACCGGCTTCGGCTTCGAGGTCATCCAGAGCAATCGTTGGCATGCAGCGAGCCTAGGTGACCCATTGCAGCAGCCGACACGGGGTTGGCGGCGGGCACCCTGCGACGTTGTTCCCTGCGGGAAAGTACGTGGAGACTCCAGCTCCGACGTCGCCTAAAACTCGCGCAAGAGGCATCGGAGTTGGTGTCGTTCAATGAGACAAGGCCGCCCGGAGTTGCAATGATGAAACCTATGTCGGATTCTGCGGAACGCCCAATTACAAGCTTGCGCAGCTGGTTCACCGGCCCGCCGCGAGCCCATGGCGAAGTGCTCGAAGACCGAGCCGTTAGCTTCCTAGAGCTCTTCTATGACCTCGTCTTCGTGGTGCTGATCGCCCAGATCGCCCACACGTTCGCTGGCGATGTGAGCTGGGGAGGATTCGTCCGGTTCGCCGTCGTATTTTGCCTCGTCTGGGTGGCCTGGGTGAACGGCTCCTTCTACCACGAACTTCATGGCCGGGAGGACGGGCGCAGCCGGGCGTACATCTTCGTGCAGATGGCCATGTTGGTGATCATGGCGGTCTACGCCGCTCATGCGGCGGACGATGTCGCCAATGGCCGCAACTTCGCCATCGTCTACGCTTTGTTGTTGGCGTTCATCGAATGGCAGTGGTACTCGGTCCGCACCTACGACACCGACGAGATGGCCTCGTCCACGATGCGCTACAACACCGCGATGATGGCAGCGATCGCGATCATCGTGATAAGCGCGTTCGTCAACGATCCCGATATCAGGCTCGCGTTGTGGGCATCGACGGTGGTCATCAAGATCGCCAGCAGCCTGTCACAGGTGCTGCGGCCTGATCCCCATCTGGAGGAAGCTCTGAGGATCACCGACTCGATGGCCGAACGGTTCGGGCTGTTCACCATCATCGTGCTGGGCGAGGTGGTGGTCGGAGTGGTGGAGGGCCTGTCCGAAGCCGATCACAACGCACGCACCGTAGCCACCGGTGTCGTGGCCTTGGTGATTGGATTCGGGTTCTGGTGGAACTACTTCGACTTCGTGGGCAAACGAGCACCACGACCCGGCTCGCACAACCGAGGGGTGTGGAATCTGGGTCACCTCCCAATGTGGTTGGCCGTGGCCGCAGCCGGTGCCGGGATGGTGAATCTGGTCGAACATGCGGGCGACAACCGCACCCCGGCCAACACTGCGTGGCTCATCGCTGGGGCCACGGCAGCGATGGCGGCGGCGCTGGCAGCAATCACGCTCACAATGCCGACCCATCCGGGTCGCCGCCTCGTACCCATCACGTTGTCCGCTGCTGCAGTCATTGCCCTGATCCTCGGGGCACTCCGGCCGAGCCCGCTCACCCTGGCTTCGGCGCTCGCGATCACTCTTGCCGCTGTCTGGATTGAGGCACTGGTGCGGCACGCTCACGAGGGCACCCCGATCGGCCAGTTGTAGTCCCTCCGCAGAGGGACAGTTAGAAGTTGCGGGGCAATTGCCTCAGATGGCGGAACCCGACAGCGGCCGCCCCGACGAGTGGACCCTGATCTCCCAGGCCAGCGGGCTGAATACGGGTCCCGCGACTGTAATCGAGCGTGCACAACCGATCGATCTCAGCCTGGGCGCTGCTGAAGAACGGTTCGCCATAGCCAAGCGCCACCGAACCGGCGACGAGCGCAAGGCGCAGGTCCAGGAGGTTGGCCACCGAACCGACCGCACGCCCGATGAGTGTACCAACGCGGCGAATCTCAGCGGTCGATGCGCCCACCGCCGGTGATCCGATTCGGGCTGCGATCCCGGTTCCCGATGCTTCGGACTCGAGCAGCCCCGGCACATGATCTGGCGGAGCTGAACCTGAATCGGGGCAGACGAATACGTGACCGATGTGGCCGGCATTCCCCGAAGCCCCCTCCAGTAGCTTGCCGTTCAGCACGATGCCTCCGCCCACCCCCGTACTGACCACCATGGCGATGTAGTTGTTCACACCGACGGCTGAGCCGACCCAGCCTTCGGCTAGAGCCAATGCCTTTGCGTCGTTGTCAACCGCCGTGGTCAGACCGGTGTGTTGTGAAAGCCGCTCGTGAAGTGGGAAGTTGCGCCAGGCAGGGATATTGAGTGTTGAGACAAGCCGCCCCCCTGCACTCATCGGCCCGCCGCAGCCCACCCCGAGCCCAACGTATTGCTCGAACGGTGCGAACCCGTCGAGGAGCGCTGTCACGGCGCTGAACAACTCATCGCTACCCGCGTCGATAGGAGTGAGCATCGTGGCCTGTCGCAGGATCTTGCTATCCCGAGTCACCTGGCCTGCCGTGACCTTGGTGCCAGCGATGTCAAGCGCGAGCACCGTCTGTTCGATGGTGGATTGATACCCAGCTGACCCCACCCGACGTGCATCCTCCACGAATGCGACCGTAGTCTCTCCGATACCCTGTCAACGGCCGGTGGCGGACCGGGGAAGGAACGAATGACAACAACATCCTCAGCTTCAACCGAAGACGTTGACGCAGTGAGCAACGGGCGCTCAGCGACACTCGACAGTAAGTCTGTCACTCAGTTCGTCACGGCCTTCGATGCGATCGCTGACAACATGGAACTCATCGTTCGAGGAAAACCCGTTGTTATCCGCCAGGCCCTCCTGTGTTTGTTGGCGCAGGGGCACCTGCTCGTGGAAGACGTTCCCGGGGTGGGCAAGACCACAGTGGCCAAGGCCATGGCTCAATCCGTCGAGGCGAAAATGGGCCGAATTCAGTTCACCCCGGACCTCCTACCGGCTGACGTCACCGGAATCAGCGTCTGGAAGCGAGACACAGCCGAGTTCGAGTTCCGTCCTGGGCCCATCTTCAACAACATCGTGTTGGCCGATGAGATCAACAGGGCATCGCCGAAGACGCAGTCGGCATTGCTGGAGGCAATGGCTGAAGAGCAGGTCACGATCGACGGGACCAGTTACCGGCTACCACAGCCGTTCATTGTGGTGGCCACACAGAACCCGATCGAGTCAGAAGGCACCTATCCGTTGCCCGACAGCCAGCTGGATCGATTCCTGATGCGGATTTCTGTCGGCTATCCCCGGAGGAGCGACGAACTTTCAATCCTCGAGACCCATGAGACCCGTCATCTGGTCGAGCGTCTCTCAGCGGTCGCGACCGCACACGATCTCAACACCATGATCGACATGGTGAGCAAGGTTCAGATCGCACCCGAGTTGCGGGTATACCTCGTCGATATCGCTGAAGCCACAAGGAACCACCCTTCGGTCGAGCTCGGTATGTCACCGCGCGCCACCCTCAGCCTGCAGCGGGTGTCTCGCGCCCATGCGCTGGCGTCGCAGAGAGCCTTTGTGACCGACGACGATGTCAAGGCAGTTGCGAGCTCTGTGATCAGCCATCGCTTGGTTCTGCGTCCCGAGGCGCTGCTTCAGGGCACGGATGCTGATCGTGTGGTTGCCGACATACTTGAGTCTGTTGCGGTGCCGTACGATCGAATCTGATGAGACCAACCCGCGCTTGCGTCACCCTGTTTGCCGCCGGCGTGCTGGTCACTGTGATCGGGCGGGGTCTAGGCGCACTCGAGATGTACCTTCTCGGCGCAATGGCCGGCGTCGCCCTCGTAGTCGCAATCGTGTACACGGCGTCGGTTCAACTGGACCTCGAGATCAGCCGCAGAGCGGCTCCAGCCAAGCTGCGCGCCGGTCAGCCAGCACGAATCGACCTGGAGATACACAACGCCTCACGCCGTTCCACGCCCGTTCTGCGCGTTACCGATCACGTGAGCGGCAGCAGTGGAGCTCAGGTCTCCCTTGCCAGCGTGAAAGGCCGTGGACGTTCGGTCGTCGCCTACCAGTTGCCGACTCGAAGCCGAGGTCTGCTCGAGGTAGGGCCGCTCGACATCTCCTTCGGTGATCCGCTTGCTCTCACCCGGTCGACGGTGACAGCGTCTGCGGCGTCGCAGCTCTTGGTTCATGCGCCCGTTCTCCAGTTTGGCTCTCTGAAGGGTCTCGTCGGACAGGAGCAGATCGGCGATCTAGCCCACGATCGCCGAATTCGACTCGGCGGCGACGAGTTCTATGCTCTACGGCCCTACGTCGTCGGCGACGACCTCCGGCGCGTGAATTGGCGGGCGACAGCCCGCAACGATGACCTCATGGTTCGTACCGATGAGAAGCCCCGTACCGGTCGTACCACCGTGGTATTGGACCGGAGGGCCTCGGCCTACAGTACCGAGGGCTTCGAACGGGCCGTGTCGGCAGCCCTAAGCGCTCTCATCGCAGGCTGGAATCCTGAAGATGCTCTCCGACTGGTCACGACCGAACCCACGGTCATCACCGACATCCACGCAACGAGCGAACTCAACTTGGTCGATGACCGCTTCGCGACTCTCCGTCCGAACTCGACAACAATCCTGAACCCCTCGAGCACCAACGAGCCAGGCGCACAATCTGCGAGCACTAGATCATCGCTTATCTCCGCCCTTCAGGACATCAGCCGCAGAAGTCGAGGGGGGACTCTGGTCGTCGTTACCGGTGCGCCTGAAGCCGAACTGGCGGCGGCCATGGTCGGTTTGGGCCGTCGCTACCGCGCAACGATCGTGATCACCTGCGAACCAACCCCTGTTCAGAACATTCCACGCCACGTGCGCCATGATGGATCGTCCGATCCGGTTTCTGAATGGCGTCAGGTGCTCAACCAGCCACTCCAGGCGGCCAACCGATGAGCGATGCCCTCCACCGAAGGGTCCCTCGAGTCACGCAGTGGCCTTTGCTTTCTGAGGTCGCTGCACTCTCACTCGTACCGGCTGCCGCAATCGGTTTCGTGCGGATCTTCGAGAACACCGCAGATGTCGTACCGATCGCCGCTGCCGGCATCGCGTCGTCTTTGCTCGCTCTGGTCCTTCGGTACGCCCGCGTGCCGCTTATCATCGCTTCCCCCATCTCACTCTTGACCCTTGCAATCGGGCTGATGAACTGGTTGGCACCAGATACTGCTTCCTATGGCGTGATTCCGACCGAAGAGACCGGCGAGGCTCTGCGGTTGGTAGTCGATGAGACCTTGGAGCAATTCCGATCTCAGCGGGCCCCGGTAACTGCGTTTCAGGGCTTCATATCAGCCGCCATCGCCGGCGCCTGGATAGCTGCATTCATCGTGGACTGGGCTGCGCTTCGTCTTCGTCTGGCATTCGAACCCGTGCTACCGGCGGGATTGCTCTTCGTCTTCTCCTCGGTCATCGGTTCTGGCGACTACCAACTCATCAGCACTGCTGTCTTCGCCTCGGCAATCATCTTCTGGGCGGTGGCTCATCGGCTCGAACGGGAACGCCAGAACCTGTGGCTCACTGCGGACCGCCAGCGCGGGCCGTCACGGCTTGCCGCGGGCACAGCCGGCTTCGGGGTAGTAGCCGTTGCCCTCGGGTTGGTTGCGGGCCCCCTACTCCCTGGCGCAGGCGAGTCCGAGTTGCTCGACTGGCGAAACGGCGGTGATCCCACGCGGGTGGTGATCAGCCCCTTCGTGAATATCGGCTCTCGATTGGTCAATCAGAAAGACACCGAACTCTTCAGGGTCACCACAAACCGGCCCAGCTACTACCGACTGGCGGGCCTCGACACCTACGAGAATGGCCAATGGCTAGCCAAGGGCCAAGAATCCAGCGACCAAGACGGAGCGCTCCCGGGCCAGCGCCCGCGGGCGGGGACCACCGAACTCGTAAGCCAGGAGTTCGAACTCCAAAACCTTGGCGGTGACTGGCTGCCGGCCGCGTTCGCTCCCACCCGAATCGATTCCGACACCGGTGTGAATTGGATCGCCGACACCGGTTCACTGATAGTCGACGAGAGCGAGGGTGAAGCCAGCAATCTGCGGTACTCGGTCGATTCGGTGGTACCTCTCTACACCGCCGACGAACTACGGAACGCCAGCACCAACGGAACCCAGGCGATCCGCCGCCGCTACCTAGGTGTGCCCAGCGAAGTTTCACCCGTGGTCGCACAGACAGCGCGCCAGATCACCGACGGCGCCGCCACCGACTATGACCGCCTCATCCTCATCGAAAAGTTCTTCCGCGGTTTCGACTACTCCACAACCCTCTCGGTCCGTCGGGGTGACCCGACCGAGCAGTTCCTGACTGAGCGAGTTGGCTTTTGCCAACAGTTCTCCGGCACCTTCGCTTTGATGGCTCGGGCCTTGAACATCCCCGCCAGGGTCGCAGTCGGGTTCACTTGGGGCCAGCCAGTAGACGGCCAACTGGGTACCTATCAGATCACTGGCCGCCATACCCACGCCTGGCCCGAGGTGTATTTCGACGATCTCGGTTGGGTGTCCTTCGAACCCACTCCCCAACGCGGCTCACCATCGGCGGAGGGCTACAGCGACGTCGAAGCCCAACAGGACGAGCCGACCCAGCCGGACAATCCGTTCGCCTCAACGACAACCACTGCGCCTGAACAGGGGTCACTCGGATCAACTCCAAACCAAACCTTCCCGCTCGATGACCCCGAGTTTGGAGGCCCGACGGGTGGAGATGGCGGAGATGGCGGCCTAGCGATCGTTGCGAGATGGCTCTTTGGCCTGGGCTGCCTTGCAGCCCTTGTGATCGGCTTGCCGATGCTGCAGCGCAGCCGGCGTTCGCGTCGACGGCTTAGGGCCAGAAGCTCCGCTGATCGAGTCGACGCCGCCTGGGCCGAAATCGCAGAGTCGCTCGAGCGCCACCACGAGATTCTTCGGGACTCCAGCGAGACTCGTGTCGATTTCTGCGACAGACTCGCAGGTCAGACACGTTTTTCTCATTTACCTTTCAGCGAGGTTGGTCGCATTGTGACGACGGCCCGATATGCACCAGAGATGGTACGGGACGGTGAAGCTCGCGCAGCCGAAGCCGCCAGCGATCAGATTTCTGCAGCATTCCGCAGGGAGCAGAAGCCCCTGGCCCGGTGGTGGTTCGATGCAGATCCCCGTCGATTACTGAAGCCCACCGTCAGGATCACCGTGCGATGAAACGCCGGCTCAGTCCTGAATTGTCCATGGGCAAGACTTTTCGCCAATCGCTCGGAGTGGGTTATGGTTCCGCCCGCGTTGCCGATTGGAACAGAGTGCGCGAGACTGATGGACCCACGGGTTCGGAGAGGTAAGCGTAGATGCCGCTGTCAGATAACGAGCAAAACATCCTCGACGAGATCGAGCGTCACCTGCACCAGACTGACCCCGATCTGGTGCGCGAGGTCGGCGAGACAACGGTGTACGGACACGCGCTGTCCTCGCTGCGGTGGTCGGTTGTCGGTCTGATAGCAGGTCTCGCAATAATGCTCGGCACACTTCAGATTCATTTCCTTTTGGCCTTCAGCGGTTTTCTCCTGCTGCTGCTGAGCGGAATGGGCCTCGAACGCAATTTCCGCCTCATGGGTCGGGTCGGTCTCAATCAGGTTTCTTCTGCGATCAGGGCAAACTCTGCACCAGCCCAAGCAGAGCCCGAAGCAGCCGACGAGTAGCAGGCATTTGACGGCCTCGCCCACGTCCCACATGACCGGCGACCCCAGCGACAACCAGGTTGAGCCAATGTCGGTTCCCAGCGATGTTTTGCCCTATGCGGAGTTCAGCGCGCCTGAACCACTTGAGACAGAACCTCCCACACTCGCCCGCTGGTTGGCATTCACCGGAATCCTGATCGGTGGGCTGTTGGGCGGTCTGATCGGATTCGGAACGAGCGATCTTCTCGGCTTCCCTCGACTGGTCTCGTCGTTCGTTGCACTCGCGTTCGCTACCGGTTGTGCCGTCGGTGTGGGAATCGTGGCCCAACTGACGCTTCGAGCAATGAACGAGTGGAACGCAGTTCACCACCCCGAAGACCAACGATGAGTGACATGGGCTGGAGCGAACTACGGGAACTGTCTGTACGGATGGCCTCAGATGCGGGTGCTCTTGCGCTGGCTGAGCGAGCGGCGGCGGTAACCGATATCACTACCAAATCCTCGCAGGTGGACATCGTGACCGCTGCGGACAAAGCAGCCGAAGCGTTCATCACGACACAAGTCGAGCGGCACCGTCCCAACGACGCCATCGTGGGTGAGGAAGGTGCCAACAAAGAGGGAAACACCGGACTCACCTGGTTCATCGATCCCATCGACGGCACAACCAACTTCTACTACGGCCTTCCGGGCTGGGTTGTGTCGATCGCGGTCGGCGACAGCGAGGGCATAGGCGCGGCCGCGGTCTTCGACCCGGTTTCCAACGAGATGTACAGCGCCCACCGCAAGGGCGGTGCAACCCTGAACAACGAACCACTGCAGGTTCGAGCCACCACAGAAGTGCTGGCCCATGCCTTGGTGGGAACCGGGTTTTCCTATCTTGCCGAACAGCGGCAACAACAGGCGGAACTGTTGGTTGAACTCCTACCGCAGGTACGGGATATTCGTCGGCTAGGTTCAGCGGCCAAAGATCTGTGCATGGTGGCCCGAGGTGCTTATGACGCCTACTTCGAAGCAGGACTCAACCAGTGGGACCTTGCGGCCGGTTGGCTTATTGCACGCGAGGCAGGTGCCCGGGTTGAGTTCCTCACTCCCCCAGAAGACGAACGGCCCCTGCTGCTCGGGTCTGCTCCACAACTGTTCGACCAACTCGCGGCGATAATCGGCTGAGCGCCAACCTACTCGCGCCGGGCCGGCTACAGCTTCTCCACCAGGCTGACCCCATCGACGTTGTTTTTGAGGCACCATAGAGGCGTGGGGACTCACATCTTGACAGTCGAGGACGACGAGCGCATCCGGCAGGCAGTGAAGCTCGCGCTGGAGGAAGAAGGCTGGGATGTGACCGAGGCCGGGACCGGCGAGTCCGCTATGCACTCCTTCACCGAAAACCCTCCCGACGTGGTGCTGATCGACATCAATCTGCCTGGCATGGACGGCTTCGAAGTCTGCCGCCAGCTGCGCCGTGGCAGCGATGTCCCAATCATCATGGTCACGGCCCGGGCCGATACTCACGACGTAGTTGCCGGGCTCGAAGCCGGAGCAGACGACTACATGACCAAACCGTTCGCTCCCAAAGAACTATCTGCCCGGATCCGCGCCATGCTCAGGCGCAGCCGGAACGCTGAACAAGGCAATATGCAGCACGTGAAGGTAGGCGACCTGGAGATTAGCCCCGAGGAAGGAATGGTCACCCAGGGTGAGAACCAAGTGCATCTGACCAAAACCGAGTTCAAGTTGCTGTGCGAACTCGCATCTCAACCCGGGAAAGTGTTCAGCCGGGAGGTTCTCCTGGAACGCGTCTGGGGATATGACTACTTCGGTGACGGTCGGCTGGTGGATGTTCACATTCGACGGCTGAGGACCAAGGTAGAACCCGACGCGGCCAGCCCTCGCTACGTCGTCACCGCACGGGGCCTTGGCTACAAGCTCCAGCCCTAGTCGGCGCCTCGTTCTCGGCCGGATCATCGGGCTTCGAGCCCGAGTCTCGCTGTCGTACGCTCTGGGCGCACTGCTGTTGTCCACAGGTGTGGCCGTCAGCTCCTTCGTGCTCGCCCAACGTCAGCTTCTGGCCGAAACCGAAGAACTTGCAGTGGCCCAGATGTTCAACAATGCAGCCGATCTGCGCCGCGACCTCCAACTGCAGTCAGCCGCAATTCCCGACATCCTCGAAGGACTGCCGAGAACCAATAACGCCGAAGTGCTCTTGTTGCCAGCTGACGGTGAACCGCGCTCCCTTTCAGGTCTCGTCGTCGGAGACATCCCGATCGATCTCCGGGCACTCGTCGTACGTGGGCAGGCCGCCAGCAAGCGTTTCCAGAGCGAGGAGGGTGGCCAGTTCGCAGTCGGCGTGCGCATCGCAGAGATCAACGCCGACTACTACGAGATTCTCTCGCTGACCGACACCGAAGCCACACTGGCAACACTGCGACGAATCCTGATCGGAGCCAGCGCAACTGCAACGATCCTTGGTGCCGGGCTGGGGTACTACTTTGCCAGACGCCTTCTCCTGCCGATCACCAACGCCGCCCTTGCAGCAGAATCGATAGCCGCCGGCGACTTCGACACCAAGTTGGACGAACAGTCCGACCCTGATCTGGCCAAACTCACCAGCTCTTTCAACGACATGGTGGAAGCCCTCCGGTCACGGATCGAACGGGATGAACGGTTCGCCTCCGATGTCTCCCACGAGCTGAGATCGCCACTCATGACGCTTGCAGCCTCGGTTGATGTGCTCGAACACCGCCGAGAGGAAATGCCCGAGGCTGCCCGACGGGCCACCGATCTCCTGTCGAAGGATCTCCTCCGCTTTCAGAGGCTCGTCGAAGACTTGCTCGAGATTTCTCGTCTGGACGCAGGAGCCGTTCAACTGGACACCGACACCTTTGAAGTATTGGAGTTTCTGCGTCGAGTTGTCGCCCAGAGCCCCACCCCAGGCGTTCCCGTCGAAACCGAGGAACCAGGCGCTCTCGTAGTGAGCGGTGATAAGCGCAGACTGCACCAAGTGATCGCCAACTTGCTGGACAACGCTCGAAAGTACGCAGGCGGGGCTACCGCGATCTCGGTGGAACTACACAACGATCGATTGAGGATCAGCGTCATCGACGAAGGGCCCGGTGTTGCCCCCGGAGACCGCTTGCGAATCTTCGACCGGTTCTCGCGGGCCGGGTCCGACGCCGGCCGACGCGATATCGCCAAGGGTGTCGGGCTAGGCCTCTCACTCGTGTCCGAACACGTTCGTCTCCACGGGGGCCGTATTTGGGTTGACGGCCTTACACCAACTGGCACGGGAGCCCGTTTCGTGGTCGAGGTCCCCGGAATCGAAACGGACATGACTGGCGAACTGGAAGAACTGGCGCTGTAGCATGATTCCGCTCGCATCGTCGGCGCCGGGGCGCCGACTCCGGTCGCTCCAATCGCTTCGCTATGTTGCATTCGTGCTCATGCTGCTTCGTCCCTCCGCAGCCTGGCGGGTGCGTGCCCGTTCCACGGAGGGTCGAGCTAGTCGTTTGTTGGCAGTCGTCATTGTGGTGGCGACCCTCGCAGGGTGTGTGTCGCCGCAGGAGAAGGCAGCGGAGGTCATTCCAGAGGTTCCCTATGATCTGCTCGGGCCGGCCAGCACCACGACCGAACCCGTGCCGGAGATCGAAGGCCGATTCGAGCTCGACCTCTATTTCTTGGCTGAAGAAGACGACTCGCTGTGGCGAATCACTCGGTCGAGGGAACAACGGCCCGGTATCCAAGAGGCCCTCGAACTACTGGTGGCGGGTCCAACAGAAGCAGAATCCGAGGTCCTACCCGTCAGAGCCCGGCTCTCGGAGTCACTCAATCCCGTCGCAGGGCAACCGGTGGGCGGCCTCCTGTCAATCACAGTGTCCGACGAAGCGCAGTTTCGAGAAAACACCAACAACCGGTTTTCAACCCAGGTGATCGTCTGCACAATGACCCAGTTCGACTCCGTGAATGCGGTGGAGTTGCGGGACACCTCGGGACCGATACAACTCTCAGGCATCGATGCAGAGACCATCGGAGAGCAAGCCACGAAGTCCAACTACAACGATTGCGAGGCGGGGGATCTTTCCAACGCCCTGCCCGAGGGCGAAAGCGAGGCCGGCGACGCCACGACCGACACGACCGACACGACCGACACGACCGACGGATGACGCCCGAATTTGACTTGTCCTACGGTCGCTATCGGGAACGAAGTTCCCGATAGCGACCGTAGATTATTGGGCATGAACCTCACCAGGCAGAGCTTCACATGAGTCATTCCTTCACCTCGTTCGCGCCAGGGAGGGTGAATCTCATCGGCGAGCACACCGACTACACCGGTGGCTTGGTTCTGCCTATGGCACTCGATCTGGGCATCACGATCACGGGCCGGCTCACCGAGAACGTGATCTCTGCCCGTTCCTCGAACCAGGCCGACGATGTGCACATCACGCTCCCTGTAGAGCCACGAACGATTCGAACCTGGGGCCGCTACCTAGCGGCAGCAGCGATGCGTGCCCACAACGGCAAAGGCCTCGATGTGAACATCGAGTCAAGCCTCCCAGCGGGTGGAACAGGATTGTCGACATCGAGCGCCCTGACATGCGCGGCTCTGCTCGCCCTTGTCGGCGACGGCAATCGGCGCGAACTTGCCAAGATGGCGAGGGAGTCCGAGCAAGACGCGACCGGAGTTCAAATCGGCCTGATGGATCAGCTCTCCAGCCTTTTTGGTGTCTCAGGATCTGCATTGTTGATCGATTGCCACGATCTGAGTATCCAGCCCGTGCCGGTTCCCGACGGTCTGGAGATCCTCGTCGTCCACTCCGGTCAACAGCGAGAGATCGCCGAGTCCGAATACAGCACACGCCGTGAAGCCTGTTTCGAAGCCGAGAAGACCATTGGACCGCTCCGCCTAGCCACCTTGGACGCGGTGGAAACCCTGATCGACCCGATGATGAGAAAACGGGCGCGTCACGTGGTCGGAGACAACCAGAGGGTTCGCATGATGGCCGACGCCTTCACCGCCAACGACATCGATCGGGCGGCCGACATCCTCACCGATGGACACCGGAGTTACGCCGACAACTTCGAGGCGTCGACGCCCACAGTTGAAGACATGGTGAACCACCTCGTTGCTCAGCCTGGGATTCTCGCCGCTCGCCTTACCGGAGGCGGGTTCGGTGGTTCAATCGTCGCGTTCGCCGAACCGGGCGCAGATCCCCATGTCGAAACTTGGTGGACTCGGCCGCCCCCAGCCAAGGCGCACACATCACCTGGGAGTGATGTGTGCGCCGGTGCGAGTCGAGTGCTGGGAGGGACCACGAAGCGAGGTGGCAGTGCGACAAAGGAGCGAGCCGCCGAGTGGGGACGTGGGCCCTGAAGAACCGGCGACGACAACGGAACCTCCGTGACAACGGAACCTCCGTGACAACGGAACCTCCATGACAACGGAACCTCCGTGACAACGGAACCTCCGTGACAACGGAACCTCCGTGACAACGGAACCTCCGTGGCAACGGAACCTCCGTGGCAACGGCCACCCTGGAGGGGCAACGGCCACCCTGGAGGGGCATTACGTGGAGGTGAGGGGAATTGAACCCCTGGCCTCCTCGATGCGACCGAGGCGCTCTACCAACTGAGCTACACCCCCTTGAAACGGGAGTGTGAGCTTACCCGTAGTTGACCAGAAGTTCGTCGTCTTCGAGGTACTCATACGGCGACTCATCGTCGTCCTGTTCATAGTCATCCAGGTAGATAACCGTCTCCCGACGCTCGACCTCACGCCCACCAGCGCGGTTGGCAAAGGCTACGAATGTCGCCAGAAGAACATCCATCGTGAGATGGAGCCCGACGAAGAGACCGCCGCCGATAACCGCGGCGACGAGGGAGACCACGACCGAGATGCAAAGAGCGAGAAAGATCTGTCGACGCCGACTGTGGACCGGCTGGGCACGCCACTTGGTAGGACTGGTTGCCAGCTGGGAACCACTGGATCGTTCCAGGATTACTTCCTCGGGCGCACGTCCCATGGCGGTCAGCTGCTGACGGAACGATCCGATCGAGTCATGCTCACGCGTTCGGAGCGAACGGACAAATGGCACTACGAGCCAGGCGATCCAGAGGCCGCCTACAGCGGCGAGAATGAGCATTTGCCAGAGGGGCAGCGGCATTGATACATGTACTTTCTTGGGAACGGTGGGTATCTCTGCCCATTATTAGTCGAAGGTTTCGCGGCATCTGTTGGCATCCCCCGACATTGGTCCAAGGTCGTGCCGGTTGTACGGTACGTGGATGGCCGGTGAGTTGATCGACACATTCGGGCGGGTTCACACCGACCTTCGGATCTCAGTCACCGACCGCTGCAACTTCCGTTGCGCCTATTGCATGCCTGAAGAGGGCATGGAGTGGCTGGAGCGGGGAGGGATTCTCACCTACGAGGAGATCGAAAGGATCGCTTCGATCCTGGTGCACGAGGCTGGCGTGAAGTCGATTCGGCTGACCGGTGGAGAGCCCACCGTGCGTGCCCGCCTCCCGTTGCTCGTAACCCGACTGGCGGCTCTCGGGGTTGAACTCTCGATGACAACGAACGGTGCAACGCTGTCTTTGATCGCCAACGACCTGAGGGCGGCCGGTCTCCAGCGGCTCAACATCAGCATCGACACACTTCGCCAAGAGCGGTTCCTCGAACTCACCAAACGAAACGAACTCGATCGGGTTCTGGAGGGAATCCAAACTGCGGTCTCAGCAGGATTTGATCCGGTGAAGCTCAACGTCGTGGCCATGAGAGGCATCAACGACGATGAGATCCTCGACTTTTTGCGTTTCGGACAGAACAACGGCGTCATCGTTCGATTCATCGAGTTCATGCCGTTGGACGCCCAGGGCCAATGGTCCAACGATCGGGTCGTCCCAGCCAAAGAAATTCTCGACATTGCGGGGAGCGAGTTCGATTTTGCGCCGATCACGCGAGGCTCCTCACCGGCGGAACGTTTCCGGTTCGCCGATGGTTCTGGTGAGTTTGGCGTGATTGCGAGCGTCACAGAACCCTTCTGCGAAGCCTGTGACCGCATGCGGCTGACCGCCGATGGCCAGTTGCGCAACTGCCTCTTTGCGTTGGGACACACTGACCTCCGGTTACTTCTACGAGCGGGGGCCTCCGACGAAGAAATCCTCGAGGCGATCCGTGGCGAAGTCAAGGCAAAGTGGTCAGGCCATGCGATCAACCAGGTCCACTTCATTCGTCCTACCAAGTCCATGAGCCAACTCGGCGGGTAAGCGGTCCATCGCGACGCCTGGGGCTAGTCTGACCTGCATGTCTGAACGAGAGCTGACCCACCTCGATCCGCTAGGGCGGGCCCGTATGGTCGACGTCACTCCCAAAGACCCGACCCATCGTCGCGCTACCGCCCGCGGGCGGGTGAGTATGGAACCCGAGACCACAAGCCTGATCGCACGAGGGGCTGTGGCCAAGGGCGACGTGCTCGCAGTTGCCCGAATTGCGGGCATCCAGGCGGCAAAACGCACACCCGATCTGCTTCCGCTCTGTCACCAACTGATGATCGGTTCAGTCGTAGTGCATTTCGAACTCGGAGATGACTACGTGGAGGTTGAGGCCACGGTCGACACCGTCGACCGAACCGGCGTCGAAATGGAAGCACTGACAGCCTGTTCGATCGCAGCACTCACTATCTACGACATGTGCAAGTCAGCGGACAAGACCATGGTCATCGGCGAGATCGCCCTCTGGGAGAAGACCGGTGGAAAGTCCGGTCCCTTCCGTCGCCAGGCCTCCTGAAGAGCAGCCACCATGTTCGACGCGATCGCTGATCAGCTCAGCAGCATGACCTTCACGCGGTCTCCCGCCTGAATGCCTCCCCCGTCGGGAATGACCGCGAGACCGTTGGCCATCGCCAGCCCGGACAGCTGGTGCGAGCCTTGACCACCGGCAGATCTGACACGTGGCGCCCCGTCGATCGACTCCGCAACCCGCACCCGCGAGAAATGGGTCTTGCCGTCACGATTCCGAAGGAACGGCTCGTCGGCCAACGCCCAGATTGAACGTCGCTGAGTATCGGTGTAACCCATCATCTTCAGCAACGCAGGTCGGGCCAGGAGCTCAAAGCTCACCGCAGAACTCACCGGGTTTCCCGGCAGCCCGAAGATCGGCGTGTCCAGCACGGTGCCAAACGCGAAGGGTTTCGCTGGCTTGATAGCGATCTGCATCCAATTCAACTCCCCCAAGCGGCGAAGCAGCGACTTCACGAAGTCGAAATCGCCCATGCTCACCCCGCCGCTGGTCAGAAGCGCATCACATTGCGCTGCGCCAGCGCGAAGCGCAGCTTCGATGACCGTTTCATCATCCGGCAGCCAACCGAGATCGACCTGCTCCATCCCAGCCTCGGCAACGAGAGCCAGAAGCTGGGGCCTATTCGAATCGCGAATCTGACCCGGCCCCAGCGGCTCAGGACCGGTGAGCAGCTCATCGCCGGTGGAGAACACTCCTACTCTGAGTCGCTGCACCACGGCTACGTCGGTCATGCCGAGAGTGGCGAACATGCCGATGTGTGCCGGGGTCAGGACGACGCCAGGCTCAAACAGTTCAGTGCCGGCTACCAGGTCGTCGCCGGCAGGCCGTACGTGATTGCCGCTTGTCACCTCCGCCTTGCAGAATACCGTTGCATCATCGGCGTCGACCTCGGTGAGTTCCACCATGACGACGGCGTCGGCTCCATCGGGAATCGGAGCCCCGGTCATGATCCGCATGGCCTCACCAGCTGCGAGCGGACGCTTGGCTACGGCACCCGCGGCAATGGTTCCTGCAATAGAGAGTGCAACCGGTGAATCAGCACTCGCCCCCGCCGTATCGACCGAGCGGACGGCAAACCCGTCCATGCCGGTGTTTGCAAAGGGCGGTATATCCTCTTTCGCAACTACGTGCTGAGCCAGAGCGAGGCCCCGCGATTCCCCAATGGGCACACGAACCACCGGCATCGGTTGAACTTGTCCTAGTACCCAATTCTGAGCCTCCGATAGCGGTGTGAGGCTCATACAAGTCCTTCGCGACGGCACACTTCGGCGAGGATCTCCCGGAAAGCTGGGCCGACATCATCACGTTCGAGCGTCAACTCAACCACGGCCCGCAGGTAGTCGACCTTCTTGCCGGTGTCAAAGCGACCGGCGGAGAAGCTGTACCCGAGCATCGGCTCGTGATCAAGCAGGGACAACATGGCATCGGTGATCTGGATTTCACCGCCTACACCGGGTGGGGTCTTTCGGATCTCATCGAAGATCGCCGGGGTGAAGAGGTAACGTCCCATGACCGCCAGATTGGAGGGAGCATCCTCAACGGCTGGCTTCTCCACCAGGCCGGTGACATTGAAAAGGCGTTCGTGCTCGGTCGCCTCGGCAGCGGCACACCCATACGACGAAATGTCCGCGGGGTCGACCTCCATGAGCGCCACGACCGACGAACCGTGCTCGTTGTAAGCGTCGACCATCCCGGTGAGGACACCGGCCCGTTCGTGCATGATGTCGTCACCGAGAAGCACAGCGAACGGCTCATCCCCGACATGGGCTTGGGCCATTCCGATCGCGTGACCAAGACCCAGGGCCTCGCCCTGCCTGATGAAATGAATATCGGCTTGGTTGGCGAGATCGACGATCTGGTCGAGTTCTGATGACTTTCCCTTTGCCTCCAGCGCAACCTCGAGTTCAGGGAAGCGATCAAAGTGGTCCTCCATGACCTTCTTGTGTCTGGACGAGATGATCAGAATGTCATCCATACCGGCAGCAACGGCTTCGGCGACGATGAACTCAATTACCGGCCGATCCATGATCGGCAACATCTCTTTCGGAACAGACTTCGTGAAGGGAAGAAATCGGGTTCCGAATCCAGCTGCCGGGATCACGGCTTTTCTGACAGGTTTACGCATGGTGACATCGTAGAAGGTCATTTCTCGCTGACGATGGTCAAGATCAGGGTGAGACAACTCGGGCTCAATACGCCACGACTTGCGATATCCTTTAGCCGCAATGCCGGTGTATGAGTACAAGTGTGTCGACTGCGACGAGCGGTTCGAGGTTGAGCAGTCCATTAAGGATGCCACCCTCAAGACCATCAAAGGAGACGACCACACCCACAAGGTGAAGAAGGTCTTTTCGCCGGTAGGAATATCGTTCAAAGGCTCCGGCTTTTACAAGAACGACTCGGCCAGTTCCAAGAAGAAGGACAGCCCCAAGCCTTCGACCTCTGAGTCCAGTTCATCAGAATCAAAAGACAGCCCGACCTCAGAATCGAAGTCGGCGTCCACATCATCCTCATCTGGATCAGAGTCGAAGAAGACGAAATCCGACGCCAAGGCTGCCTCAACGTAGGTGACGGTGTCGGACCTCTCCGCCAGGAGCTGAACGGTGAACAACTCGAGCAACGACCAGTCTCAATTGACGCGCCCCAAAGAAACGCTGTCCCGGCCCCAGACGTGGGCTTTAGGAGTCCAGTGGCGGATCCGATCCATACCGCCCAGACGCCTGCGGGCCGCAGCGGCCGGCCTGATCGTCGGTGTAGCAACATGGTCGCTCATCCTGTCAGCCCAGGCTAGTAACGCGCAGTGGGGTGATCGAGTACCGGTGCTGGTCGCAGCTGAGGACATTCCTGCGGGCACCGAACTCAACCCAACCAACACCCAACTGCGTCCGTATCCTCTCGCGCTTGTCCCTCAAGGGGCGGTAACCAGGCTCGAGGCCGGTCGTCACGCCAGTTACCCGATCAGCGTCGGCCAGGTGATCATTGCCGGTCAAAGCAGTAGCGACCGCCATGGTCTGAGCACCGAAACCCGTTCTGTCACTCTTCCCCAACCGATCGCTGCTCCCGCGATCGAGGTTGGCGACTCGGTTGAGCTGTTCGCAGTTCACCGCGCTGACCTCGGCGGGGCAGTGGCGAACACCCTCGGAACCGCAACGGTGTCGGAAGTGACCGAGAGCGAGGTCACCGTCGTCGTAGATCGCTTGCTTGTTGCACCGATCTTCGAAGCGTTGGGGTCAGGCTCGGTTGAGTTCGCTCGTCGTCGGGCGCAAGGGTGACCCCATCGTCCCCCACAGCGCTGCACCAATCGCTGCCACAAGCAGTTGCAGCCGTGCCCCAGTGTTGCCAACGGGTCGGAGTGCGCGATCGTCCATCATCAAACCAATAACGATCACTACGAGGTGCAGCACTGGCACTGCAGCCGATACCCACAGAACGTTGGGGTCTACCAGTCCAACCAGTGCCCCGACAATCGCCGCCGAAACAGAGATGAGAACCAGAACCGGAATCATGGTCGCAGTGCGATACAGCAGCTGCAACGACAGAAGTGACCACGGGGAGTGAGCACGACTCGGCTCACTGGCGATCGATCGACGTCGGGAGCTGTGTGAGGTGCCCATCGGCTGGGCGACGACTTGGATTCGATTCTGCCTGGTTCGTTCTCGGCCATCCACGTGTAGTCGCCGACCCAGTTCGATCCAGGTCGCCGCATTGCTGATCGGTCCAGGCATGCCGTCGATCCGTTCCAGACAGCCTCGAGCGAATGCTCCGACGACACATCCCTCGTGGCCGGATGCGAACGCTCCGAAGGATCCGAGCACGCCACCGCCGTTTCCGAGACCGGCGATCGCCATCAGATCCGCACGGATCGCTACAAGCTCTGCCCCGGATCGAATGCCCTCGACCTGCTTATGCACAATTCCGATAGCCGCGGCGGTTTGGGGTCGACGAACCCACGGGGCGGCCAGCTCGGCAACGGCGGAGCGCCGCAGATCCCATTGCGGATCGATCGGTACTATCAACTCACCAGATGTTGCAGCAACTGCTGACCGCCAGTGATCCCGATAGGTCATAGAGTTGCCGGTCACAACACAGCTGAGGCGTTCTTCACGGCGCGATCGATGAACCGTTCCCAGCTCCGTTGTGCCGCTCTCGACCAGGTCGAATGCGAGCCCCAATTCTGTTGGCACGCCTCGGGAGCCACACAGAAGCACAAGCTCCAGGTTGCGATAGTGCTGTCCGAGGTAGCGACGTACCACAGCGACGACGCTCTCGCCGGCAACGATGTCGTCGAGGTCCAGAATGAGGGAGACAGACGGCGACCCGATGGAGAGCGCAACGCGATCCATCACTGGTGCCACGACGCGTTCTCCTCCGTCGGAGAGCCGACGAATCGAGCGGAAGAGACAGATCGCTCGCAATGCGGTAAATACGAAAAGGACCAGCGGTGCCATGACGACCGCCGCCGTGGTGAAAGCTCGCGTCACGATCGGACCCGCTCTCCCCGACCGACCGGCAGCGGTACTATGGGTTGGGGCCCACTGGACACCGGCAGTTCAGAGCGCCGACTTCGATGTTGCCTAACGAGCATTCCGCCGGCTGACCCGGCTGCTTGAAGCCCACCTTCAGCCGCTCTTCTCACCAGCCAGGACTCATCTGACAACAGGTCTCGAAGCGGAGTGAACACATGGTGAGAGCCGATGCGGCCCAAGCCGTCGGCTGCGGTAGCGCGAACGGTCGGTTCGGGATCGTCCAACAAGCCAAGAAGAATTGGCTCAGCTTCGATCGGGCTTTGGCGAGCGATGGCTGAAGCAGCCAGCACTCGGTTCTCTGTGTGATCCGAACTGGCGTGGCGCGTCAGCGCACCCAGCAGGTACTGGTCGTTGATGCGAGCCGCCGCCACGAGCGCCGCCGCACGGTCTGCGCCAGTCTGCTCGAGTATTGTGTTCAGCGGCAACGTGACCTCGACACCACCTGAAGGCAACGTCTCAGCCGCCGCAATACGCACAGCGGGGTCACGATCGAGAAGCAGGTTGGCAACTTCATCGGCGTGTTCAGCGACTTGTTCTGGTGCGAGGGCTGCGACTGCCACAACCCGGACTGCCCAATTACGATCGGCAAGAAGGCGACTTCGATCACTCGGACTTCCCACGAGCCCGGACAGTCGAGCCGCATCGACTCGAGCAGACCAGCGTCGGGATCGCGCGTAGCCGGTTGAACGTGCGCAAGCTACGAGGTGTACACAGCACGGTTGCAAGTCGGTCTCGACCATCCCGTCCGAGGTCGACCGGGAGGCTCGATACGACTTCCACCAGCATGTCACCCTCGATGATTCGGCGGACCCGCCAGGAGTCGAGGGCCGATGGATCTTCTGCGAAAAGGACCGACACAAGGGCATCAATCGCTTGCAGTCGACGCCTCCTGACATCCTCGGACCGAGAGTCGGACGCTGCGCCGAGTATGAGATACGACAAGGCAGTCGCGGCGAGCAGCGCTGATGCGGCCGCGAAGACAACGAAGCCCGACATCAGTTCAACTCGCGGTGAATTCGTCGAACCAGGAGCGGCAAATTGAAAGGCTTCTGGACAACATCGAATGCTTCAGCGCTGAAGGAATTGTCGATGAGAGCGAGGTTCACATCAGACGCAATCACGATGAGCTTGGTCGACTCAGCAGGATACAGCCGCCGGAAGTGCCGGAGCTCGTCCATGTGCCCGCTGCTCTCGATATCGATGTTGAGAACCGCAACCCGGGGAGGCAACATCTGGCCGTATCGCGGTTGGTTCGCGGCTGATTGGCCTACAGGATCAAGCGCCATGCAGTCCAGGCCGAACCGTTCCATACTCGCCACAAGCGCCGAGGAGAGAGCCGGATCGGGGTCGATTATCAATACGTCCGGTGGGGCCTCGTGGCCCTCGCACCAATCGATACCAACAATGGCGGGTCCACCAAGCTTTGTCGACCGAGCGATCGCCGACTCAGCCCGCTCCAGAGCCTGGCTCACTGATCTCGCATCCGTCGGGTACTCCATGATCGCCGATCTGAACCGCAACTCTGACAGCTGCAAACGTTCAAACACATCTTGGAGGCGCCGGGTAAGTGTGGCTCGGTCCGCCCCTCGAAGTGCGACTACCAGCGACCGGCTATCGCGCCGGGAGATCACATCGCTTCGGCGGAATGCTTCGGCGATTTCGTCGTCGATTTCGCGGTCCGCTGGAAGACTGAGCAAGGCAACTGCAACCGTCGTCTTCGACCGTCCGCTTTCGCTGATCAGTCGTTGGAGCAACACGCTCCCGATCGCCCACGGGACAGTCGAGTTGTCGGACACCTCAGACAAAGATGCATCCATGATCGCGTTTCGGCGAACTCTTGTTGCCAACTCTGCTGCGATGTCAGCCCGGTTGGCCGTCGCTGTCCAGAAGCAGTCTGCACCCATGGCGAGCGCTTCGCCTCGAGAGGTTTGACCGATGGCCAAGCATCCGATCACGATCGTTCGTCCCCGTCGTTCGCTGCGGAGCAGGCGAAGCAAATTCAACGCCGGGCCTCCATCAGGCTGAGGAGCACATAGAACACTGCGGACCTCGCCTTTGACTACGGCGTTGACCAGAGCTGGTCCCGATGCAAACACGGTGGCGCGGAGAACGGATTCACTTTCGGTGAGATCGGCTGCGAGGTCCGCGGCCCCCGGTCCGAACAGGCCAACAGACAGATCGATGTTTGAGCCTCGGACGATCCGGAGGACTTCTTCGCTCACCACGTCTGGGTGACTTCGGCGCGGAAGGACTAGATCAGCGCAGCGAGCCAGTTGCACCTGCTGGCTCGGTTCGAGTCCGGGCGACACGCAGACAATCGGCGTGTCGGGGCAGAACTCCCGTAGTGGTGCTACGACGTTTCCGATGGAATCGGCGTCGTCGAGGACCTGCACTATCGCATCGATCGTGAGTTCTCGAGCCCGATGGACCTCGTGGACTGCTAGATATCGGACCGCCAACCCAGCCGTAGCTGCTGACCAGAGGATTGCGTCGGTGAGCTCGCCTTGGGCCCCCACGACCAACACCGACTGAGGGCCACGCGACAGCAATTGGAGGTCAGCAGCGGCGTCTTCGAGGTTGCTCCGGACCTCGTCGGTCAGGGACGCTAGCTGGATCGCAAGCTCGGGCCTGCGTGCTCCCCTTGTGGGCTCCAGCGAAGTGATATCGGGAGATTTCAACAGGTGGGCCACTCGACGCAATTTCGAGGCTCCTGTTACGATTCCCAGCAGACCAAGACGGCTCGCTCGTTCATTGGCGTAGGCAATTCCATGACCGACTTCCTCCTGGGTGAGGGGGCGATCGAAAAGGTGGCTTACCAGAAGCTCCAACTGGTGCAACCGGGCTTCGGAGCGCACGTGCACCCGACTCCACAGTTTGGAGATTGTCGAGGCCGTCAGCGCTGAGAATGCGGGGGAGGTCTGTTGAACCGACACCCGCCCCTATCGGCAGCAAACACGCAGTGTTGACACCCCAATTCTGACCCTCAGGGTCTGGTTTCTAACGACCGGAGAGGCGTACGCCGCTGACGATCATGCTTGGCGCAGCAACACCGGAGGGCATGTAGATACGGTCCGATCCGACCGCAGAGATGTCCAACAACATTCTCTGGAGTGTAGATCCGATGGTGCATTCGCTGATCGGCTCAGCGATAGCAGCCGTTTCGGATCATTCGGCCCTCGACCCCAACGGAGAAATCGCCGGAAATGGCATTCACCCCGCTATGGAGTCCGGCAAGGGCAAACACATACACGCCAAGATCCACCGATGCGATCAGATCGTCCAGAGATCCGGCGGCACCAGCCGCGGCCGACAGCGCATGTACCCCCGGGGTTGGGAGACCGCGGGTCCCACGCACAGCCGAACCGGTTGTCTTCACTCCGGCTCTGCGTGCGTTGTAAGAGTCCCACAGGAAGCCGTCGAGTGATCCAACGGTGATCAAAGGCACGGGACGACATGCAATCCCCTCACCATCGGTGCTGTCCGCACCGAGTGACCGCTGGTCGGTCGGGTCATCTAGGAGAGTGAGCAGTGGCGAAGCTATGGTTTCGCCCTCTCGCCCGACGAATGGTGAGCGCTGCTTGTTGATGCGGTCGCCACTGAGGGTGCCAGCAGTCAGCCCGAGCAAGGTGGCGGTCACTTGGGGATCAAGCACAAGGTCGACTGTTGCCGAATCAGGCTTGACAGCGCCGATGAGTCCGGTTGACCGGCTTACCGCCCGGTCAACGATGTGGTCGAAGTCGACCTCGGCAGGTGATCTGCCCCCGTGCCATCCGAATCCGGTCTGGCTGCGTTCTCCGTCGACGGCAAGAGCCTGCACCATCGAGCTCACGCTCGTCGACCGATTCCCAGCCCGGATGCCTGCGGTGGACACGAGGGCAGAGGCCCCGGCGGAGTCGGAGTAGGTGGCTGTTCGAACCCCCGTGATCGCTGGATGTGCGTCAAGCACACGTCGCTCCACATCGAGGGCTCGATTGATTCGATCCTCAGCGGTGAGGTTCAGGGTCTCCTCCCGCCATGCGTCAACCTCGACCACCTCGACCCCGTCAGGCTCAGCGATACCAGCATGCTCGTCGGGTTCGGCAAATCCGGCGTTGCTACGAGCATCGGCGACAAGTCCTCGCAGGATCTCCCGGTCCAGAGTCCCCGCGCTTGCGAAGCCTTCTCGACCGTCGACGATGACCCGGATGCCGGCTCCGCTGCTGTCAGCACTTGTATAACTCTCGACCTCTCCCCCGTAGACGCGGACCGACGTCGAGCTACCGGCGGAAACCGCAACCTCCATCTGTTCGCCATGGTGAGCAAGGTTCAGTACGTCATCGGCGAGCGCCAAGAGTTCATCGACGTTCACGCTGACGTGCCCCCAATGGTCATTTCGATCACGCGCAGAGTCGGCACGCCATCGCCGACAGGAACTCCCTGGCCGTCCTTGCCGCAGGTTCCGGGAGGGCCCATCTCGAAGTCGTTGCCGACAGCGTCAATCATTTGCAGCACCTTGGGACCGTTCCCGATCAGTTGGCCTTCTCGGATCGGCTCGTCGATGCGACCGTCCTTGATCATGTACGCCTCGGTCATTCCGAAGACGAAGTCGCCCGAGGACGTATTCACCTGACCTCCACCCAGCCGAGCCACGTAAACCCCGTGGTTCACACCGGCGATGATCTCCTCAGGTGACTGATCACCGGGTGCCAAGTAGGTATTGGTCATCCGAACCATCGGGAGGTGGCGGTAACTCTGGCGCCGTCCGTTACCCGATGATGAGCGCCCCTCGGCACGCGCCCTGAGGCTGTCCCACATATAGTTCTTGAGCACGCCGTTCTCGATAAGGACATTCCTCGCCGCCGGTTGACCCTCATCGTCGACAGCGAACCGACCCCATTCATCAGGTAGCGTCCCGTCGTCGACGATCGTCACGAGCTCAGAAGCAACCTTCTCGCCGACCTTGCCCGCAAATGCGGAGGCACCCTTCTTGACGAGATCAGCTTCGAGTCCGTGACCACACGCCTCATGGAAAAGCACCCCACCCGAACCCGGACCGATGACCACCGGCATCGTGCCAGACGGAGCGGGTCGGGCATTTACCTTCGTCAACGCCCGCCTTGCCGCCTGCTGAGCTAGCTCGGTGACGTCGTGCCGATCGAACAGTTCGAACCCAACCGAGTTTCCGATGGTCTCTGAGCCTGTTTGTTGCCCTGCGTCACCGGTGGCAACCGCAGCGACACTGAACATCGTTCTGGTTTGATCGTCCTCGGATCTGATTCCGTCAGAGTTTGCAACTTGGATCCGACGGCGGATCTCTGCATAACGCGCCGAGACTTGGGTGATGGCTTCGTCGACCGCCCTGGCTGCAGCATCGGCGGCTTGGACAAGAGCGACCTTGTCCGCCGCCGGAACATCAGCAGGCCGAATCTGGATCGGTTGTGGACTGGTGGCGGTTTCTGCGGTCGGCGCTACTGGTCGAGAGCTGACCTCTTTTCCGCCTATTGCGGCAGCTGTCGCCGTATTCACCGCTTCGAGGAGTGAGCCCCTCCCCAAATCCGAGGTATGAGCGAACCCGACTCGCTCTGCGACAACTGCTCGGATGCCAACGCCACGATCGCGGCTGGAGGAGAGGTTCTCGATCCGCCGATCGTCGAGATTGACAGACCGGCGCTCGACATCTTCGACGAAGATCTCGACGAACTCTGCTCCGGCCTCCATGCCAGCTGCAAGAACTGCTTCCACGTCGTCAGAACCCAACAATGTGTACATACGCTCAGAGTAGAGCCCGCGGCGTACGAATCCTGGATCGCAGCGTCGTTGCCATCGGCCCGAGAGGCCTGTTGATCGCCGCTACTGCTAGCTTGTGGAGGTGGTGAAACCGTCTACCTCGCTTCTCGACGAGATCAACGACCCGGCTGACCTCAGGACTCTGACCTATGAGCAGTTGTACAAGCTCAGCGAGGAGATCCGCGCCTTCATCGTCGACGCCGTAACCCGAACCGGTGGCCATCTCGGCTCGAACCTGGGCGCGGTCGAACTCACAATTGCGCTTCACCGCGTCCTGCAGTCCCCCAACGATGTGATCTTGTGGGACACCGGACACCAGGCCTATGTCCACAAGCTGTTGACCGGACGTCGAAAAGGTTTCGACGAGCTGCGCCAGGCCGGCGGCATGAGCGGCTATCCCAGCCGCTCGGAATCCGAACACGATTGGATCGAGAACAGCCACGCCAGCACGGCACTCAGCTACGCACATGGTCTCTCGGCTGCGTTCAAGGCCACGGGAGCCAACCGGAGAGTTGTTGCTGTCATCGGCGACGGATCCATGACCGGAGGCATGGCCTACGAAGGACTCAACAACCTCGGTCACTCGAGCAGCGATGTGACCATCGTTCTCAACGACAACGGCCGCTCGTATGGCCCCACGGTTTCGTTGCTCTCGGATTCGCTGGTCAAGATTCGATCCAACCCGATCTACATGGCGCGGCAACGCAAGCTCGAGTCGTTCACAGAGACGCTTCCACTCGTCGGACCCGCGGCCTACGCCGGCTTGCGTGCCTGGAAGGCTGCGGTGCGCGAGGCGTTCGAACCGAAAGCGTTTTTCGAACAGCTCGGTGTCCGCTACATGGGCCCCTTCGACGGCCACGACATTGCGTCGCTCGAACAGTCTCTGTTGAACGCAGCCAAGTTCGAAGGCCCGGTTGTGCTGCACGTCCTCACAACGAAAGGGCGTGGCTACGCACCTGCGGAGAACGACTCGATCAAAAACATGCACGACACCTCCGAAATGAAACCGGGTAGCTACACCGACGCATTCAGCAAGGCAATGGTCGAACTCGGAGAGGCTCACGATGACGTTGTAGCAATTACGGCCGCCATGCCCGATAGCACCGGGCTCCTGCCGTTCCGAGAGCAGTTTCCCGATCGAACATTCGACGTCGGCATCGCCGAACAGCATGCGGTCACATTCGCCGCTGGCCTCGCCATGGGCGGCCTCCGCCCGGTCTTTGCTGTCTACAGCACCTTCCTCACCAGAGCTTTCGATCAGGTGAATCTCGACGTTGGCCTTCATGGTCAGCCCGTCATCTTCTGCCTGGACCGCGCCGGAATCACCGGTGACGACGGACCATCACATCATGGTGTACTCGACCTCGTCCTGATGTCGAAAGTCCCCAATATGACCATCCTCTGTCCCAGCAGTTATCAAGAGCTCGAGCAGATGTTGTTCGACGCATACAAACTCGATCGTGGCCCTGTTTGCATTCGGTGGCCCAAGACCAGTGCGATCCAGCGCCAGCCCTCCGAGGTCGGCCGTGGCCTCTCCGCCCGCAAGGGACGCATTGGCAGCACCGACGTGTGTTTCATCGGGGTGGGGAAGATGTTCAACATCGCAATCGCCGCAGCCGACATCCTAGCCTTGGAGGGAATCGACGCTACGGTCTGGGACCCGCGGGCCGCTCGACCCCTGGACCCGGAGATGCTCGAGGATGCTGCGGGACATCGCCTGGTGATCACTGCCGAGGACGGATATCGCGAAGGCGGAATCGGGTCGGCGATCGCCGCTGAAATCAGCGATCGCACCACCGTCCAGATCATGGGCGTGCCGACTACCTATCTGCCCCATGCAAAGCCAGACTCGATTCTCGCAACGTTGGGCCTGGATGCCGAGGGGCTCGCATCGACCGCTCGCGATGGAGTACAGGTCCGAGCAGCTGGAGTTGCCTAGCCCAGCGCGGTTTTGGCCTGCTTGACTATGAGCTCGAGATCGCGGCTTATCTGGCTGTCGGGAGCCGGTTTGCCAAAGAGAAAGCCTTGAGCGAGATCGCAGTCGGCCTCCCGCAAGATGCGGGCCTGGTCCTGGGTTTCGACGCCTTCGGCGATCACGTAACAGCCCAAGTCGTGAGCCATCCGAATCAGCGCTGTCACGATGACCCGGTCTTCTTCTGCGAGGCCAAGCCCTTTCACAAGGATCCGCGGGAGTCGTATGACATCGAAACGGCATCGACGCAACAAGTCGGGAGATCCGTACCCGACACCGAAGTCCTCCAATGCGATACCGACACCCTCGGCTTTGACTTGCTGGAGCGAGGGCCACAGGAGATTGAGTTGTGGTCCGGCCGTGTGGCCGTTCACGTCGAGCAAGACCTGGGTCGGACGAAGGTTGGATTCGTGAATGGCATCGAGGACAACGTTCACGAATCGTTCGTCTCGAACGAAGCTGGCATCAAGGTTGGTGGATCCGAACAGGCTCGGAGTGTTGAGTCGTCGCGACCAGTTGCTGGTGTGCCTGGTGCATTGGCGAAGAACCCAAGCGTGCATCGGCACAACGATCGGTGATGCTCGCAGGGCGTCCAGGAATGCACCGGGGGCGATGAGCTCGGCCCCGTTTGGGCCTGCGTCGGGCGAGAGCCATCTCAAGACGGCTTCGAATCCGACCACAGTTCCTGAGGTCATCGAGACGATCGGCTGGTAATAGAGCTGAAACTCGTTGTTGTCAAAGGCTCGCTGGAGGCGGACCGCCAGGACGTCAGGCTTGCGTCGTGCCCCGTAGGTCTCGTCACGAACGACGATACGGCGCGACTTCTGGGTACGAGCCTCGGCCAGTGCGGCCTCGGAATCAACCAGAAGCAACCGCTCACTTAGATCTGGATCGGACAGCACCCCGGAAACGGCAACCTCAACCGGAACCACGAACGCCTCGAACGTTACCTGTTGAGGCAGGGCAGCAACGAGGTTCTCGGCGGTTCGTTCCATTTCATCGGAACCGAAGACGCCGGGCCAGATCACGGCGAACTCTGAACCCAGGTAGCGAGCAAGTTGGCCTCGGGCACTAACCGCAGTCGTCAGAGATTCCGCGACCGCCTGCAGGACCTCGTCACCGACAGCTGAGCCATAGCCACTGTTGATCTCCGCGAGGTTGGCGACAGAGACCAGAAACATTCCGAATCGATCACCGGTGCGCCGGTTTCGAACGAGCTGATGAGATATCCACTCCTCGAGTTGCCAACGATCAGGAAGTCCCGTGAGCCCGTCGGTCTGCTCGACAAGATCACCAAAGAGCCCATCTGACTCCTGGACTTCATCGGTTGAGCGGCGAAACACCATCGAGAACTCCAATGGAAACGGACCTGCGAGGTGCGCAGATGCACTCCTCTTGTGGTCTTATGATCGGCCACGCGTCGACCGCCTTGAGCCAAGATCGCCTGCTTCTAGACGTTTATCGATCCGATGAGGTTGTCTCCCGGATCAAGATTTCCTGGGAGATAGTGGCTACATGGGTTCCATCAGCCGAGAAAAGCCGACCGGCTGACAGCCCTCGCGAATTGACCAGCGTCTGTGCCTCTGCGTCGGACAAGATCCACTGGGTCGGATCGCATGGCCGATGGAAGTGCATGGCGTGGTCCAAGCTGGCACCAACAAAGTGCTCGATGAAGTCAGCTCTACTCACCGGACGAGGGTGAATTGACCTTGGCGGCTCGCTCATCACAGTGTCAGATATGAACGCGAGGGCGCACGCCGCGATCCGCGGATCCTCGATCTTTGGCGTTCGGGCCATGCGTATCCACGTGAGCACACGCCCGCTCTGGTTGAAGACCTTTCTCCGCTCGGCCAGGTTCCCCCAGCCTTCATCGGGTACCGAAGCGGGATCGGCTGCCCCGGGCATTTCCACCGGAGTCACGTCGGCAGCACCCGGTTCACCCAGTTGGAACGATGCCGACAGATGCAGGATCGCACCGCTGCTCTGTCTCGCTACCACACTGCGAGCCACGAAACTCCGTCCATTTCTCAGCCGGTCGACTTCGAATCGGATTGGCTCTGCATGGGAACCACCCCGAATGAAGTATGCGTGAAGCGAATGCGGGGCGTAGCTCTCATCGACAGTGAACATCGCGGCCCGCAGCGCCTGAGCGATCACTTGTCCACCGAAAATTCGGCCCCAGGGATACTCGGGAGCGATTCCGACGTATGTGTCGGGACCGTGCTGTTCCAGGTCGAGTATTTGTTCGAACGTTACGTCGTCTACCAGGATGCCGCTACGAAGATGATCCATCGCACGCCATCATGCCGGTCCATCAGTCGGCCATCCACCGAAATTCGGCGGATTAGCGGAAGGGGTTGACGTCGAAGTCGGGATTGAAGCCGACCGTTCCATCCATGCCGTCAGGCGCAGGTCCCTCAGGCGCTGAGCTCTCCGGCGGCATGGCTGACTGCCCGGACTCGCCGTCATAATCGACGGTCGGCGAAGCGTCATGGTCGGCGGAGTGACTGATCGGCAGATCGTCCCCGAAACGGGCGTGATCGGAGGGACCCGACCTCCGACGGTCGAAGATCGAAGGAAAGTTCGGATCATCGGTCTGACGCCGCTCGTCACTCGACGTAGTGGGCTCCGTTGCAGGCATCGGTGTCGAGGCTTCCGCTACTACAGATTGATCATCGGCTGGAGCAGCAATATCGGCGCTTGGTGAGGCCGTGGTCGGCTCCTGCGCATCCGCTGGCAGCGCAGATCCAGTCTCGATCTGGCGACGGAGCGCTCGGTGCTGAAGACGCCCGAATCGCGCATAGATCGGTTGATCTATCTCAGCATCGGGGGCATCAATTACACCCTCAAACTGCGGCACACTGTCGGACATCCCCTCCTCAGCTTGTTCGGACATGTAGATCGGCGTGTCGGCGACTGTTTCCTGGGCTGTCGCCCACGCTGCTGCTTCCACCGAGGATGCAGCAATCTCCGATGACGGATCCTCACTCAATGGATCCGCTTGAACAAGGGACTCCGGGGAATCTGGTGGCGTTCCATAGGAGACTGGGGTTGGATCAAAGGTGATATCGACCCCACCGACAACAGTTATGTCGGCCGGGAGTTCAACCTCGTCCGGATCGATCTCAACCGCCAGCGTTGCGCCAAGATGTTCCAGTTCTTCCTCGGTGAGGTGTCCATCGGACACAGCCGAATCGTTCTCAATCGGCTCGTCGTCAGGATTGAAGGCATCGTGGTGATACTGGGGCTCACGGTAGCCGTCGGGAACGTCCTCGGCCCTGGCGTTGTTGAGGGAGGCAAGCGCTCGACGCTCGTCAGCGGTGGTCTCAAATCGGGTGCCCTGACCACCGGAATCGAACCCGACGGGTGCGAACTCGGCACCGCCTGGCGGCATGCGAACCTCCAGTTCGATTGCGATCTGACGAAGCACGTCGGCCTCGGTGTAACTGACCGGATCGAGTTGGTGCGTACCATTCAGGGTCCTGATCTGCAGACGTCCAGAACGTGCGTCGGAACGAACTGCAACGATCGAGTCCAATTCGATCTTGCGCTGGGTCGTCCCGGCTCGCTTGCCCTGTTGGAGCATTTCGATGCACTGTTCTGCCGAAGCTCTGAACTGGCGTGTTTGCTCGACGAAATACTCACGGCTGAGTCCGTAGACAACATGGCAGTCGCGTTCGACCCCACGACGGCGTCCACCATCGAGACGGGAAACGGTCCAAACGAGCAGGTCATCGGTAGTCGACCAGAGCGCTGTCGATTCGGTCCGAGACTCTCCGGGCTCGGAGCCCAGCTGGTGATGAGCCTGAGCGGCGGTATTCGTGTTCACAAGCGTCTATCGGCGTTCCTGGACGCTTCATAAGAAATATTTCGCACCAGCGGAGCGACAATTCCTGAAGCAAACCCCTGTGCGGATAGAGCCATGGGCCGCTAAAGTCTTGGCTCCAACCTCTTGAAGAGGGCTGGGGCTTTAGCTCAGTTGGTAGAGCGCTTCCATGGCATGGAAGAGGTCAGGAGTTCAATTCTCCTAAGCTCCACTATTCGTTCCCGGTCTTGGTCCGCCGCGGATGTCACCGGATCGCAAGGGACAGATGTCAGCGGTTTTGGCTACCATTTCGGGTGAGCCAACAAATACTCTGCGAACATGTAGTACGCAGGACAGCTCCTGGAGAATGCTCTGTTAGATCCAACCGAAGAACGACGTCGCTCCGAGAAACAGATTCGGGATCAGGTCGGCCTCGCGATCGACGCCGCTGCTGACCGCAAGGCCGACGATACTCAGGCCTTCTTTGTAGGAGAGGTGATAGGCATCACCGATTGGTTCGTCGTCACGAGCGGATCGAGTCCTCGCCAGGTGCGGGCGATCGTTGAGAACATCGAGCGGGAATTGACAACACAGTCTGGAATCAAACCGCTGCGAATCGAAGGTCTGGACTCGCTGACGTGGGTTCTGATGGACTTCGGTGGCTTCGTCGTGCATGTGTTCCATCAGGAATCTCGGACGTACTACAACCTGGAGCGACTGTGGTCCGACGTGCCTCGCTTCGAACCCCAATCTGCATAATCACCAGTCTGTCCAGTTCCAACCGTGCGGCATGGAACATCAGGCTCTAAGAGTCGGACTCCCACGCACCGAAATGAGCCGGGTAATCGGGCCCCAACTGCAGCACGATCGGATCACCCGGCAGCTGTGTGTCCGACGGCAAGATCGGCACGCCGGCAAAGGCAGCAGCGAGTACCTCGGCCTCGTCCGAACCGATTTCGATCCGGAACGCAGTTGGGGCGCTATCGAAGACCGCACCATTTGAAATCGAAACCACTTCGACGCCAAGGCGCCCGATGGAACGCGCCGCGGCGTCCAGATCGGCTTCGCCAGTTCGATCCTCGATCTGGACCCTGAACCGGCCGCCGACACTGTTACCCGCAGGAAACGCCACGACTCGGCGAATCAAAGCCTCAGTCCGATCGGTGCTGGCCACCGGTGCCCCATCGTCGCCTCTTTCGAGGGGTAGGACCACTACTTCGTGCGGTCCATCAGACAGCGACGCAATGATGCGGCTAAGAGGATCAGCTGTCTCGGCTGGGGGGTTGCCGAGCAACTCGAGCCAGAACAGCTCGCGGCGAACCAACGCCGCCAGCGAATCCGAACCATCAACAGTGCGACCCAGGAAAGCCGATGTGGTCGCTCCTCTCACTTCGACCTGGCCGACCTCGAACAGAACCTCACCGGATGAGTCCGGAACCGGATCGGGATTGTTGAGGGCATATGCGGTCTGGCCCAACAGCATCGACCAGCGGTCGCCGTCGACGGTTTCGACGACTGGGATTCGCAACTGCAGAGTCTCCGCGACAGCATCGACCGCCGCCTGAGGCGACAGTGTTTGCAGTGTCTGGCCCGGAGCTACCTCCAGCTCGGCAGGGATCAGCACAACCGCTCCACCGCGTGCGGTCTTGCCAATGCTGATGACCACAGCGATGCCGGTGATCTCCGGTCCATCCATTTCGACCACTCCGACAACCGGCGTCGGATCAACGAGCGCCACCCATCCGGGTGACTCGGGTCCGGGATCCTCGATGAAGGTTCCGGTTCTCGTGTCGAGCAAAGTGCGAAAGCCCAGATAGCCCAGAAGCGGAATCGCAAGGAACAGCAATATCTCGGCGAGGGCGAAGATCCGCTTCCTCCTCCCCTCGACTTTCATTCTGGCGTACCCGTGTAGAGAGCATGGGCTCTGAGCAATGCCTCCACCGGGGGCGGAACCATGGAGTCGACCGGCAAACCGGACCGGACCCGGTTGCGGATCTCGGTGCTTGACAGCTCGATCAAGGGCGCATCCACGATGCTCGAGACGAAACCCGGAGAAGGGGTCGTCGGTTGTCCAACCCGTTGTACTACTACGAAATGGGCGTTCTCCGCCAGCCAAGCAGCGTCAAACCAGGTGTGAAGGGATTCGGCGGCGTCAGCTCCTACAATCACCTCGAATTCAGTATCTGGATACCAAGAGCGCAAGGCACGAAGCGTGTCGGCTGTGTAGCTTGGTCCACCGGCGCTAATCTCGATTTCGCATGCTTTCAACGCAAAAAGCGGGTGACGTGACCAATAACACGCATGAGCGACCATCGATAATCGAAGGGGGGCCGGGCTTACTTGCCGGCTGGCGCTCTTCTGCCATGGGTCGTTGGCTACAACAAACCAGATCTCGTCGTAGTTTCTCGTCTCCGCAACGCTCTGACCAGCAAGAAGATGTCCGATATGTGGTGGGTCGAAAGTCCCGCCGAACAGGCCTATTCGCCGTGTCCGAGCAGGGTTCGTGGGAGGGTCAGAAGGCATCTCGGTGGGTAATCTCGAAGAAGCGATAGCTCATCAAACAGCAAAAGACACCCTCGGGTGACTCATGTCACTCGACTCGCGGGAACCCTCTGTAGTACTAATGACGCTTGGTCTTTGCAAGACCCTACGTGCTTAACAACATATCCAACACATGGATCAATTTCGGCACAAACGGACACTTGTTAAGAGCTTGGTGAAACACCCGCCTTCATCTCGCTTCGCCCAATCCCCACTCCCTTCAACCCGCCACGAGAGTTAGAGACGCGCTAAATGAGTGACTCAGTAGGTCAGTACCTGAACGAAATCGGTCTTGTTCCCCTCCTCACTGCAATCGAGGAACGTGAACTCAGCCAGATCATCGAAAAGGGCAGAGATGCCCGTGAAGCAATCGAAAACGGTGAGAACACGGCGGAGAACCGCCGGGCTGCCCGCGCTGCGGCCCGAGCCAAGGACCGTTTCATCCGGGCCAACCTTCGCCTGGTCGTCAGCGTGGCTCGCCGCTACCCCCTCCCCCCTTCCATGGAGCTGCTCGACCTGATTCAGGAAGGCAACCTCGGCCTCGAACACGCAGTCGACAAGTTCGACTGGCGTAAGGGCTTCAAGTTCTCGACCTATGCGACCTTCTGGATCCGCCAGGCAATCGGCCGGGCGCTCGATCAGAAGGCCAGCCTCGTGCGGCTGCCCGGCGATCGGTCTGCTTCCCTGCGTGCTGCGCTTCGCCAGGTTTCCGGTGACGGAGATGAACTCGACGATGAGCACGCTCGCCTCCATCGGCTCACCACCCCGACTTCGCTCGACCGCACCATCGGCGACGACGACAGCAACGAACTGGTTGACCTCCTGCCCGACTCCAATCCAGGCCCGGAGATAGAGGTGATGGCACGCGCCGAAGAAACCATGGTGACCGGCCTTCTCGACGTCCTTGACGAGCGTGCCCGGTACGCAGTCGAACAACGCTTCGGGCTCAACGATGGGCGCAAGCGGAGCTATCGCGAAGTTGGCGAAGAGCTCGGGGTAACAGCCGAGGCAGCCCGCCGTCTCGTGAAGCGGGCCGTCAGCGCTGTGCGCGATCAGGCCGGCGACGTGATGGCAGACTTTGACGCTGCGTAGACGCACAGACGCTGCCTAGACGCACAGACGCTGCCTAGACACACAGACGCTGCCTAGACACACAGACGCTGCCTAGACACACAGACGCTGCCTAGACACACAGACGCTGCCTAGACACACAGAAACGTGGAGAAGCCCCGGCCTGAGGCCGGGGCTTCTTTGGTTTTGTTGGGTGTTTGAGAGGTTGCTAGGAAATCAACTCGGCGACACGAAATGCGAGTTCAATTCCTTGCCTGGCATTCAGACGAGGATCGCACATGGTTTCGTACCGCCTGCCAAGATCAGCGGCCTCCACGACCTCTGCCCCACCGACGCACTCGGTCACATCGTCACCGGTCAGTTCGATGTGAATTCCACCAGGATTGGTTCCCACCTCGCGGTGCGCATCGAAAAACCCGGCTACTTCGCCTACAACGTGTTCGAAGTCGCGTGTCTTGTGCCCTGTGTCTGCTGTGAAGGTGTTGCCGTGCATCGGGTCGCATGCCCACACCACAGGGTGGCCCGATTCCTGGACCGCCCGAAGAATCGGCGGCAATGTCTCCCTCACCTGTTCATGACCCATTCGGCTGATCAGCGTGAGACGGCCCGCTTCGCGATCGGGATCGAGCGCCTCACAGAGGCCAACAACCTCTTCGGGGGTGGCCGTGGGCCCCACCTTGCACCCCACCGGGTTCTTGATGCCCCGGAAAAATTCAACGTGGGCACCCTCGAGCTCGCGAGTCCGTTCTCCGATCCAAACCATGTGCGCGCTGCAGTCATACCAATCGCCCGTCAGTGAGTCTTTGCGGGTGAGGGCTTCTTCGTACTGCAGGATGAGCGCCTCGTGGCTCGTGAAGAAATCGGCTTCGTGGATTTCGGGATGATTGCTCGAGACCCCGGCCGCTTCCATGAAACGCAGCGCACGGTTGATCTCCTCGGCGAGGGCAATGTAGCGCTCCCCCGCCGGGCTGTCGCTCACGAATTCTTGATTCCAGGCTTGAACCCGATGGAGGTCAGCAAATCCGCCCTTGGTGAACGCCCGCAATAGGTTCAGTGTGGATGCGCTCTGGTGGTACGCCTGAAGAAGGCGATCCGGGTTCGGTTTGCGGTCACCTTCGGAGAAGGGAAGATCGTTGACCATGTGGCCCAGGAAGCTCGGGAGCTCGGTTCCATCCACGGTCTCGGTGGGCTTGCTACACGGCTTGGCGAACTGTCCGGCGATTCGACCTACCTTCACAGCGGGTACGCCGGAGGAGTAGGTCAGTACAACCGCCATCTGAAGGATGACCCGAAGTTTGTCCCGGATCTGGTCGGCATTGAACCCGTCAAAGCTCTCTGCACAGTCGCCGGCTTGCAGGAGGAACGCTTCTCCATCGGCGACCCTTGCCAGACGATTTCGAAGGTCACGGGTCTCGCCGGCGAAGACAAGTGGCGGTAGCGTCGCCAGTTTCTTCTCCACCTGCTCCAGATCGTCCCGAGCCGGCCATGTCGGCTGCTGAAGGGCCTCGAATGAGCGCCACGAGTCGGGAGTCCAATTCATGCGGCACAGTGTATTCGGCCCAGCGCTAGTGCGGCGGTTCGGCGCATGACAGGATGGCGTCATGAAGGACTCACTCGCCGTCGGCCTGACCCACACAATCTCCTACACGGTCCCGGAGACAAAGACAGTGCCCCATGTCTATGAGGACTCCGACGACTTCGCTGCCATGCCAAAGGTGTTCGCAACCGCCTTCCTGGTGGGGTTGCTGGAGCGGTGCTGCTTGGAAGCGTTGATTCCACACCTCGACTGGCCCGCCGAACAGACAGTGGGAACCCACATCGACGTATCGCACACTGCCGCTACTCCCCCCGGTCTCATCGTCACGGTTGAGGTAAGACTGGTGGAGATCGACCGAAAGCGCCTGGTGTTCGAGGTCAGCGCCCACGATGGCGTCGATTCGATCAGTTCAGGCCGTCACGAACGTTTCATCATCGACGCCGCCACGTTCAACGCTGTGGTCGCGACAAAGCTGGGTTGACTCGAGACCTCCCTGCGTCGGACGAAGGACGAACGGCACGATCGGGCAGCAAGCCTGTGTCACCAAGCGTTTCGGCGTCCAGCGCCGAAAGGCGGTAAGTGAGGAGGCGCCCGCGCCGACGAACGGCACGATCGGGCAGCAAGCCTGTGTCACCAAGCGTTTCGGCGTCCAGCGCCGAAAGGCGGTAAGTGAGGAGGCGCCCCGCGCCGACGAACGGCACGATCGGGCAGCAAGCCTGAGTCACCAAGCGTTTCGGCGTCCAGCGCCGAAAGGCGGTAAGTGAGGAGGCGCCCCGCGCCGACGAACGGCACGATCGGGCAGCAAGCCTGAGTCACCAAGCGTTTCGGCGTCCAGCGCCGAAAGGCGGTAAGTGAGGAGGCGCCCCGCGCCGACGAACGGCACGAGCGGAATCATGAAACTGCCCGAACGTCTTTGAAGCTGTCGATTTTGCGGAGGGCGGGAAACCCAATTACGAACACGGCCACAACGCCGAGCGTGGCGAAACCGCCGAACATCACGGCTCCCACGAGGCCGAACAGCGATCCCGTGACCCCGCTCTCGAATGCGCCCAATTCGTTGCTAGCTCCGATAAAGACGTTTTCGACGGCGAGCACTCTTCCGCGCATGTTTTCCGGTGTCGCCAAGGGAACGATCGTTGACCGGATGTAGACGCTCACCGCATCGGCGCCACCTAACACCAGCAACGAAACCATGGCGACGGCAAAGCTGGTGGTGACTCCCAACGAGAGCGTTCCCAGGCCGAAGAGCCCCACGCACCCCAACAGAATCGGCCCGATCCGACGTTCGAGCGGGCGGACCGCGAGCGAGATCGTAGTTCCGGCGGCTCCGATACCGATGGCGGCCCTCAGCCAGCCAAGGCCGACCGCACCTACGCCCAGACGCTCCTCGGCGATGGCAGGCAGCAGTGCCACAGCCCCGCCGAACAACACTGCGAAGAGGTCGAGCGTGATCGCTCCGCTGATGATCGGGTGGCTGCGCACGAAGCGGATTCCCTCCACCGCGTCACGGATCGCCTGAAGTCCGCCCCTCCCGGTGGTGAGCTTTGCAACCCCGGGATCGGGCAGAAGCACAAACGCTATTCCTGCACCGAGGAACATGAGCGTGAAGGCAAGGTATGGCGTTGCGATTGTCACGGTGAAAAGGAAGCCGGCGAGGATCGGCCCCACGATGGTGCCGCCCTGCGACGCAGCAGCATTCAACGCCATCACCCGTGTGATCACGTTCTCAGGCGAAAGATCCATCGGGAGGGCTCGGGCCGCCGGACGTTGGAAGGCCTCGGTAGTTCCCTGAACGAACATCAGCGCGTAGACGGGGAAGAGATCCGTGGGGTCAGTGCGTATGTAGAAGAACAGCACCAGCGAGAGAAGCATGTAGACAACCACTCCTCCAGCGCTGACGAAGCGGCGATCGAATCGGTCGGCGATAGAACCGGCAAAAGGGGAGAAGGCGAACGTTGGAACAAACTGCACGAGGCCGAGTACGCCGAGCAGGAAGAGTCGGCGCTCCTCGCTCGCCCCTTGCGCCTCGGCCATGTCGTAGATTTGCTTGCCGATGATCGTGACGAGGCCGGCTGTTGCCGCAGTGTCGAGAATCCGGGCGAGAAGGTAGAACCACAGACGCCCCGGAACCGCACTCAGCGGCGCAGTAGTGGAGTCACTCAAGCGAGATTGTCGACGAACTTCTCGAGTTGTCGGAGGGTACGAACCTCGAACAAGCCGTTGGTGAACTGCCCGTATTCGCCCACGATGCTGTCGCCGGTGTTCCAATACGCCTTTGGCTCGGGGTTCAGCCAGAAGACCTTTCGGGCCTTCTTCTCGATCTCCTTGACCACCCAGCTCTGGGAGGCGTGGTAGTTGTTCCGGGCATCGCCCAAGATCAGTACGGTGGTTTTTGAGGTGATCTCCTTGCCGTAGGTCTCCCAGAACACCTCGAATGCGTGCCCGTAATCGCTGTGCCCATCCACCCACACCACGTCGGCTTCGGTGTTCACCCGATGGACGGCCTCGTTGATGTCGTCAGTCTTGTCGAAGAAGTGGGTCACCTCGTCGATGCCGTCGATGAACACGAAGCTTCGCACCTTGGAGAACTGGTTCGAAATCGCATACACCAAATGAAGGGTGAACCTCGCAAACGCAGCCACCGAACCGCTGATATCGGCGATCACCATGATCTCTGGTTTGCTCGGGTTGGGATGCTTGAACTTCGGCTCGGCTGGCACTCCCCCGTAACTGAGTGAGTGGCGAACCGTCGATCGGAAATCAAGGTGTCCCTTGCGCTTGTTGCGGCGCTTGCGGGCCAGGCGCACAGCCAACTTGCGAGTCAGCGGATAGATGGCATGCCGGATCTTGGCCATCTCCTCACGGCTGGCATGCATGAAGTCGACGTCCTCGGGAAGCGGCTTGCGGAGTGTTTTGGCCATCGCTTCTGCTCCCCGATCGGCCACCAGGCGTCTACGGATCTCGGCTTCGATCTCCTCCTTGAGCTTCTCGACCCGGTCTTCGTATTCGTCTTTGGCCAGGCGTTCGGCCAGTCCTTCGAGCTGATTTGTCCCCTGCTGTTGGGCGGCGGCTTCCATCAGGCGATCCATCACGTCGTCCAGATCAAGGTTTCGGAGCGTGCGATACAGGTAGTAGGTGCCCCCCACAGGCCGGCCGGGCTCCATCCCGGCAAAACGTTTCACTGCCTGCTTGGCGATGGCCTTCATCAACGTTTGATCGCTGTTGAGCATTGCCTGAAACAGCATTTCTGCCATTTCTTCGGGCGTCATACCGCTGCCGCCCTGACCGCCCTGTCCCGGCGGCTGCTCACCCTGGCCTTCCATCAACTCATCGAGATCCAGGTCGCCGAAAGGATTGTCAGCGTCGGGATCGAGCAGATACTCCGCACCTCGGATCGAGAAATAGACCTCGAACAGTGTCTCGAAGGTTTTCCAGTGTGATTGGTTCTTGACCAGGGTGGCGGCGAGAGCGTATTTGAATGCCTCGCGGTCCTCCAGTGGGATCTCCTTCACAGCCTCCAAAGCATCGATGTTCTCCACCAGCGACACCGGAAGCCCGGCCGACCGCAACTCGACCACGAACCCTTCGACGAGTTCGAACAGAGGCGATGTCTTGAGCTCTTCGGGTGTGGTGTCGGTCATCGCGGTTTCGGCTATGTGAAGTGGACAGCGGAGTTGGTGCTGAACTCCTTGATGACTTTTTCTATGTCGCTTTGGTACTTGAGAAGGATGTTCACTGTGTCTCGGGCATCGTCTTCAGAAATGGACTCACGACCCAGCAAGATAAGTGTCTTGGCCCAGTCGAGCGTTTCGGACACGCTCGGGTGCTTCTTGAGCTCCATTGTGCGGATGCTGCGAACAATACGGGCGATCTGGTCAGCCAGGTTCTCGTTGATATCGGGGATCTTGGTGAGAACAATCTGCTTCTCTCGCTCGATCGAGGGATAGTCGAGATGGAGGAACAGGCAACGGCGTTTCAGCGCCTCGGAGAGTTCTCGAGTGTTGTTGGACGTGAGGAAGACCAGCGGAATCTGCTTTGCCAAGATCGTCCCGAGTTCGGGGATTGACACCTGGTAATCGCTCAATACTTCCAGTAGAAGCGCCTCGGTTTCCACCTCCACTCGATCCACCTCGTCGATCAGAAGAACCACGGGCTCATCGGCCCGGATGGCCTCGAGCAGTGGACGGGTGAGCAGAAATTCGTCGGAGAAGATATCCCCCTGCACATCATCCCAATCCGAACCTTCATCTTCGGTCTGGATGCGCAGGAGCTGCTTCTTGTAGTTCCACTCATAGAGCGCCTTGGACTCGTCGATTCCTTCATAACACTGAAGGCGAATCAACCGGGCTCCAAGCATCTCGGCCACAGATTTGGCCAGCTGGGTCTTACCCGTGCCGGCGGGTCCCTCGACCAAAACCGGTTTGTCGAGCCGGTCGGCCAGGAACGCAACCCCAGCGATGGCATCGTCGGCAAGGTAGTCAACCTTCTCCAAACCCTCGCGAACAGCGGCAACAGACTCAAAGCGCTCACTCATATGTCCATGACGATATCGCTTGCCGGTCTCCTTGACCGCCGGGTCAATTCCAAGGGAAGTTGTTCATGTGCCTCGACCTCGGCACTGGGCTCTGAAGTAGTCTCGTGACGTGGACAAGGGCCTGACCAGCGCGGTTGACCAGTTCGTCGAACACGTCGGAGGGGCGATGCGAATGGCAGCTTCGGGTACTCAGATGGACCTGGATCTGCTCAACCGAAACGTGCCAATCGAGGCGTACAACCTCGCAACCGCAGTCATGGATTCAGACAGTCGCCAGAGCGACGACGAGCTCTGGCCGCTGATCGTCACATTCAGCGGCTACGACATGATTCCGGCCACGACGACTCCGGCTGAGATCCGAAACCAAGGCGCACTGCGGAGTCGCAAACAGTGGCTGAAGCAGCCATCGGAGATGTTTCTGCTCCTCGCCGGCGTAGACCGGATGCGGGGCACACAACTGGCGCAGACCTACTACGACGAAGCCATGAAACTGGCTCACATGGTCGGTTCCCTCGATCGATTCCCGTCCGATTTCGAGTTGAAGGCAATTGTCGGGTTCCAGAAACTCCTCCGGGACAACATGCCATCGGCGGGAGCAACAGCCGCTGCTACCGGAGGCCCAGCTGCCTCAGCTGAGGCCAAGACAGCCGGTGAGGAGGCTCCCGAACCTGAACCCAAAGAACCGCTCGAGGACGTGTTGGCTGAACTCGATCAGCTCATCGGTCTCACCGCGGTCAAGGAGGAAGTTCGACTTCTGTCAGCCTTGCTCAGGGTCCAGAAGATGCGGGCCGACCGACAATTACCGGTCATCGACAGCACGAAACACCTTGTGTTCACCGGCAACCCGGGCACGGGTAAGACCACGGTCGCTCGCCTCTTGGCTCGAATCTACCGCAGCCTCGACGTGGTCGAGCGAGGTCACCTCACCGAAGTCGATCGCAGCGGTTTGGTTGCGGGATATGTGGGCCAGACAGCCAAGAAGGTGACCGACGTATTCGAGAAGGCCGACGGAGGCGTCCTGCTCGTCGATGAGGCGTACAGTCTGATCCGCGGTGGCGAAAAGGACTTCGGAAGAGAAGCGATCGACGCGATCGTGAAGAATGTCGAAGATCGCCGAGATTCGATGGTGGTGATTCTGGCCGGTTATCCCAAGGAGATGGCAGAACTCGTTGCGGCCAACCCCGGCTTTTCGAGCCGCTTCCCCAAGATGATCCTCTTCCCCGACTACGACGACGAGGAATTGGTTGCCATTCTCGAATTGATCTGTGGCAAGGGGAAGTACAACATGTCCGACGATTCCCGGGACGCATGCCTGGTGTGGTTCGGTAAACACCAACGGGGACAGGGTTTCGGCAACGGTCGACTCGCCCGCAACCTGTTCGAAGCGATGGTCGCTCGACACGCAACTCGACTGGTCGACGTGGAATCTCCCACCGACGACGAACTGATGCTCCTGACCCCAGCCGATCTACCCCCTCCACCCGAAGCCGGCCACGACTCCCTCGTCTCGTGAACTGTTCCGCAGCACTCCCTCTGGGCACGCTCGGTCGGCGGAGGCTGGCTTGAGCGGCTCGAACAGGGTGGCTGCGGGGATCTTTTCCAGCCGACTGGTTGGGCTTGTCCGGGAGATCCTCATAGGTGGGATCCTGGGTCGATCCGTTACTGCTGATGCGTTCCGGGCAGCTATGCGAATTCCCAACATGATTCAGAATCTCCTTGGGGAGGGCGCTATCTCGGCATCGTTCGTTCCGGTCTTCGCCGGTTTGGTCCAAGACGACGAAGACGAAGACCAAAGCCGCCTCGCCGCCAGCATCCTCGGACACTTGGCCTCGGCAGTGGCGCTGCTCGTCATTCTGACGGTCGTCTTCGCTCGCCCGCTGGTATGGCTCGTTACCTTCGGTAATTGGACAGGACAGCGCTACGAGTGGGCCATCGAACTCACACGAATCACCGCCGCCGGGGCGGGTTTGTTGGTTCTCGCGTCTTTGTGTCTGGGCATCCTCAACAGCCACCGCCAGTACTTCCTCCCGTACGCGGCACCAATGTTGTGGAGCGGCGCCCAGATCGTCGTGTTGTTGGGAATTCTGGTCTTTGCCGACTCCGGCGGAGTCGAGATCAGTCGGTCGGCGCGCACTTGGCTCGCTGGCGCAACCGTTGTCGGCGCCGCACTCCAGCTCGGGGTGCAACTCCCTGCGGTCACACGAGTCGTGAGAGGGTTCCGCCCGACGCTCGAACGAGACGAAAACGTAGCCGAAGTTCTGCGCCGTTTCGTTCCGGCACTGACCGCCCGGGGCGTTGTTCAGTTGTCCAGCTTTGTCGATCTTGCGCTGGCATCCTTCCTGGCCCTCGGGGCAGTAGCCACGCTGGGAATGGTGGCCCCTCTGTATCTCATCAGCATCGGCGTTTTCGGCTTCAGCGTCGCCACCTCGGAGCTAACTGAGATTTCCAGAAGTGGCTTGCTGGATTCCGCCATCGCCCGACGAATACGTATTGGTGTTCGCAAGGTACTCCTTCCCACCGGACTCGTGGCGCCCCTACTGATCGTCGGATCACCGATAGTGATCGATGGGCTCTATGGATGGCTCAGTCGCCTTGTCAGCTTCAACAACCTGAACAACGCCGGTCTGACCGTGACCGCCCTGACCCTGACGGCCTTCGCGCTGGGGTTGCCGGCTGCGATGCAGGCTCGCGTCACCCAGAACGCCTTGTTTGCTCTGGGCGACGTGAAAGGCCCCGCCCGGATCTCTCTCATACGGTTGGCGGTCGTCGCCAGCGTCGGCTTCGTGCTGATGTTGCAGCTCGATCACCTAGCGATCGACACCGGGCCGGCCGACGACGAATCCCTAGAGGCTGTCGCCGACTATGAGAGCAGTCAGGCTGAGCTACTGAGCACTCTGGACCTCGCAGCACAACCGAGCCCAGGTCCCGACGAGCTGGTCGAACTCAATGAGTTCCCGCACTGGCCACCGTGGGAGGCGCTTCCCAGCGTCGCTCGCGAAGGACTCGGCAGCTCAGGACTAGCCCCGCTCGGCCCGGTCGGACTAGGCCTTGCCTCTGCGCTTGCTTCGTGGGTTGAGTTCTTACTGCTGCGGCGCCGGCTGAAACGGGGAGTGTTTGCTTCGATCGAGAGTGGAATCGTGATCAACGTTGTGGCCGGAGCGTCGGTGGTTGCGGTGGTGACCTTGGTGATACGACTGTTCCTGTCGAACCTGCCGTCGCCCCTTCCGATGCTCCTGCTCGGTCCTGCTGCGCTGGCGGCCTACATCACAACACTCACCGCGCTGGGAATGGGTCCGTACGCAAGGCCGCCCAAAACCGGGTCAGACCCCTCCTTGGCAGGAGAAGCCTGACCCGCAAATTGTGAGCTGTTTCAGCCTTCGGTGGGCTGGCCCTCAGGCTGCGCTGATGCCGTTTCGGTGACGGCTGCGCCCCCACTGGTTTCGATCCCCAGCTGCGCTCGGAGTTCATTGAGGCGACCCTGGGCCTCAACGTTGAGGGCTGCCTGCTCGATCTCAACCATCCGACCCTCGATCGACGAGGCGTTGAGTTCGGAGGCGCCCTTGGCCTTGGCGTAGCGGGCTTCTACCTTCTCGCGAACCTCATCGAAGCTGGGAACCTCATCACCCACGGTCTCCGACAGCGAACTCATGGCCTTGTTGAGCTGCTCTTGCATCTTGGCCTGATCGAGCTGGCTCATGAGCTTCTGGCGCTCGCCAAGCTTCTTCTGGAGTGCGCTGCTGTTCTGATTCACGGCCGATTTGGCCTGGTCGGCCGCTTGTGAAGCCTGAAGATGGAGCGACTTCAGGTCTTCCACCTCGGTTTCCAGAGCGATCATCCGGTTTGCGAACGCCTCGGCAGCACTGGTGTACTCGGCCATCTTGTTCTGATCGCTCCGTTTGGAAGCATCGTCGGCCATCAGAACCGCTTGACGCGCGTTCTTCGAGACCTTCTCATATTCCTCCATCGTGCGATTGAGGCGGATCTCGGTCTGCTTCTGATTGGCGATGACGTTCGCTGCCTGTTCCTTCAGGCGGCGGTGCTGCTCGTGCGCCTCCTGAATCGCCTGCTCGAGCTGGACCTTCGGGTCAGCTGCCTCGTTGAATGCCGCGTTGCCACGAGCGGTCAGGTACCGCCACATGCGCTTGAAAAGCTTGATCATGAATTTGATCGTAGTGGGGCGACCGCGATAATACCCGTTGGACCTTTTTGCGCCCCTGTCCGATTTCAAGAGCCCGAAAACCCGCTGGGGTCACCCTGGATGCAGGGCAGGGAGCAACACCATGCGATCCCGGTGGACCACCGCGTCGGCGAGACCGTCAGGGGTTTCAGAGGTCCTGCGACCGGCGTTTTCAGCGATGACCTCGGAGGGCCAGGACGCAAGCCCCTTGGCGAAGACGGCTCCGGATCCAACGGCGATGTCGACCGGATCGTCAGCGTCGAAGTCTCCATCCACTCCAACCACTCCCGCAGCAAGCAATGAACGACCTCGCTCAGTTAGAGCCACACGGGCGCCAGCGTCGACGAACACAGTCCCCCGAGCTGGTACAGCGAAAGCGATCCAGACCCTTCGGGCCGACAGGTGTTGGTTGCGGGCGGGAAACACCGTGCCAATGCCAGGAATACCAAGGAGAGAGTCGCCCAGGACACCATCGCGATCAGCCGCAGCGATGAGGGTGTTCACACCACTCCATGTTGCCATCTTTGCTGCCGCCAGCTTCGATGCCATCCCACCACTCCCGATGAGCGAACCGGTTCCACCCGCCAGCATCTCGATTGCTGCGTCAATTTCGGCGATTTCTTCGATCAGTGTGGCGTGTGCGTCGCGGCGCGGGTCAGCGGTGAACAACCCCGGTGTATCGGTGAGCAGTACCAGCTGATCGGCATCCACAAGGTTGGCAACCAAGGCGGAGAGCCGGTCGTTGTCACCGAACTTGATTTCGTCGTCGGCGATTGCATCGTTTTCGTTGACAATAGGGACGACACCCAGGTCGAGCAACGCGATAAGAGTCTCCCGGCTTCCTAGGTAGCGGTGACGTTCCATCAGGTCCGTGGGTGCCAACAACACCTGGCCGGCAAGGAGGCCATAGTGTGACAACCCTTCCTCGAAGGCTCTGAAGAGGCCGATCTGGCCTACGGCGGCAGCGGCTCGAAGCAGTTCTCGGCGAGCCGGACGGACCGGGCCCAAACCAAGTGGCGGCATGCCGGCGGCGATTGCGCCGCTCGTGACGATCACGGCACGGTGCCCGTCCTTGCGCAACCCAGCTACTTCGCCACACAGCTTGGCGATCGCCGACGAGTTGATCGCTCCCGTCAATGTGGTTACCGACGACGATCCGATCTTGGCGACGACGAGGCTCATTGGTCTTCTTGGTAGTCGAAGGTGAAGTCGCCGATGCGGACCTCATCACCTTCTCGAATTCCTGCACCGCGCAACGCCCGGTTGACACCGAGCTTGTCCAGTTTGGCTTGCGCATAGTTGAGGGCATCCCAGTTGGTAATGTCCGAGAGTGCGACCGAACGTTCGGCTTCCCGGCCCAAGACTCGGTATGCGCCATTGTCCTCTCGGACCACGGTCACTGAGTCGGACATGGGTCGGTGGATGATGAATTCGTCGTACTCGTCAGCTGCCTCGGAGGTCTCGGCAACCAATTCGTTGAGCCTCCACAGCAGGGGCTGGAGGTTTTCACCCGTGACGGACGAAATCGCTAGATCTACGTTGAGGTCGCCCCAGTCCTCGGGGCGGAGCACATCAGCCTTGGACCCGACCACCACACTGGGGCGCTCGAGAAGCTCGGGTTTGTACTGGCCTAGTTCGTGGCGCAGAATTCGGAGCTGATCGGCGGGTGACTGGCCATCCACGGCCGTGAGGTCGAGCAGGTACAGCAACACGCGGGCTCGTTCGACGTGGCGAAGGAACTGTAAGCCCAGCCCGGTTCCTTCGCTGGCCCCTTCGATCAATCCCGGAATATCGGCCATCACGAATTCGTTGTCGTCGTCGACCCTGACCACCCCGAGATTCGGGACCAGTGTTGTGAACGGGTAATCGGCGATCTTGGGCTTGGCAGCCGAAACTCTGGAGATCAGTGTGCTCTTGCCGGCGTTGGGAAACCCGACGAGGGCGACGTCGGCGAACAGGCGCAGTTCGAGCCTGAACCACTGCTCGGTTCCTCTTTCGCCCTGCTCGGCGAAGGCCGGGGCGCGTCGTTTGTTGCTGAGGAAGCGAGCGTTTCCTTTGCCGCCTTCTCCACCCGGAGAAGCCAGCCATTTGTCGCCGGCGTGATTGAGTTCGGCCAGCACCTCGCCGGTGGTGTGGTGCTTAACCACCGTCCCCTCGGGGACTTTGACCACCAGATCGGAAGCGGTTTTGCCATGTTTGCCGCTTCCTTGGCCGTGGGTTCCGCTGTCGGCAATCCGGTGGGGATGATCCCTGAAACCCAGGAGCGAGGCGACATTGGAGTCGGCTTCGAGCCAGACCGAGCCACCGCTGCCACCGTCTCCCCCGTTGGGACCGCCCAATGGAACGTGCGCTTCGCGTCGGAACGAAACACACCCGGCACCACCGTCACCACCGCGGGCACAGAGGTTCGTTTCATCAACGAAGTTCGACATAGGGCTACAAAGCGTACCCAGCCCACGTTCGGTGCGTTTGGGCTCACAGCGCCGCAAGGCGGTAAGAGAGAACGAGCCTCAGCGCCATCGAACGAGCGACGGCGAGTGGAATCCCTACTGGAGCACCGCAACGCTGCGAAGGGACGAAGCAGCAGATACCGCGTTCAGCCGCTGATCGAGCGAAGCGAGCTTGGAACGACCCAGAGCGAGGAACGAGCGACGGCGAGTGGAATCCCTACTGGAGCACCGCAACGCTGCGAAGGGACGAAGCAGCAGGTACCGCGTTCAGCCGCTGATCGAGCGAAGCGAGCTTGGAACGACCCAAAGCGAGGAACGAGCGACGGCGAGTGGAATCCCTACTGGAGCACCGCAACGCTGCGAAGGGACGAAGCAGCAGATACCGCGTTCAGCCGCTGATCGAGCGAAGCGAGCTTGGAACGACCCAGAGCGAGGAACGAGCGGCGGCGAGTGGAATCCCTACTGGAGCACCGCAACGCTGCGAAGGGACGAAGCAGCAGGTACCGCGTTCAGCCGCTGATCGAGCGAAGCGAGCTTGGAACGACCCAGAGCGAGGAACGAGCGGCGGCGAGTGGAATCAGAATCAGAGCCCCGCTGGTTCGATCCTCATCACGGTGAAGCCGCTCACGATGGTGCCATCGCCGGGGAAGAAACCGGTGATCCAGGGACGGTACATCTCGACATAGACCCCAACTTCGTCCGCTCCAGCGATGGTGTTGTTGCGGGAACTGGGTTTGAAGGCTGAGTCCCAAGCACTGTTGCTTCCATCCCAGGAGTGGGCGGCGATTTCAGCCAGGTCGAGGCTCGGGTTTCCGGTTCCGGCGTTTCCAGCCAGGTAGACGTTGCAACCTGGGTTGGCGTTCTTCGGGCCGGCTGGAAGTGCGGTGATGTCCTTGGGAGTGGCCTCACCATCGTTTTCACAACCTGCCATTCCTGTGGCGAGGTCGAAGATGATGACCTTGCGGACCTGAACCTGAACCGAACCCGACACACCTTGTGGAACGCCAGCAAGCACGGCTCGAAGGGCCTCACGGTCGGCGTAGTCCTGGGTAGCAACGCTTGCGGTGGTGATGACGCGTGCTCCCTGTCGGGATGCCTGCACCGCGGACGACTTGTCCTTCCATGCCCCTCCGACTTCGACCATGCCCATAACGATCAGCATGAGGGGTAGCACGACCATGGCCAGCTCGACGAGGACGCTGCCGCGTTCTCCGTTGCGTCGTTTGGTCCTGAGTCGGTCCATCATCAGTTCTCCTCCGGCTCGATCCGGATGATCTTGGTCGACGACAGAGTGCTTTCGGTTTGGAAGAAACCGGTCAAGTATCGATGCCTCGCCTGGGTGTAGATACCTACATAATCGGTACCGGCGCCGGCGTTACCCGAGATGCTGTCTATCCGAACGAGCGGGCACCAGCCCCAGTCGACGTTGTCAGCGACACCGGTGCAGCCGAAGTATGGAGTGTTCTCAGTGGTGTCTCCATCACTGTCAACATCGGTTACGTCGATGAGGTTGAGGCTGAAGTCTCCTGGAACGTAGGCGTTGCATTCGGGGTCATTGACCTCGTCCACCGGCTCGTACCTGTCGGGATCGGTGTCAAATCCGCGAGAGGAATGATAACGAGTGCCACCTCCAAGATCGGGCCGGCATTGGTCGGGAACCTGCGAGTTGGGTCCTGCCGCACGCCAGATAACCACGAAGTCGAGTTGCTCAACTCCCATGGCGGCAACACCGTGTTCTGCACTGCGGAGGATCTGAAAATCGGCCTCTTCTGCGGACCCGTAGACCGACGCGGCCCGGGCCGCTTCGGACGCGGCGTTGGAGACCGTCAGATAGTTCCTGAACAGGAACCCCATCTCCATGATTCCAAAGATGATCAAGAAGAACGGGAACGTCACGAAGGCAGCCTCAACGAGGGTCGTACCTTGTTCTCGATTTCGCGAAGCCCTGTGCGGCGCGGCAGCCATAGTGGTCTATCGGACGGTCGGCAGGCCGACTTGACGATCTAGGAAAACTACCTATCGGCCCAGTTCAACGCCCGAAAACGAGAAACGGCGACCCGCAGGCCGCCGCTCGGTGTGATGGGAGAGAGGAACTACTCCGGAGTGACCACGTCGACGAGACGGCGACCCTTGCGGAATCCGAACTTCACCTTGCCCTCGGCAGTGGCGAAGAGGGTGTCATCGCCACCCTTCTGGACATTGACGCCGGGATGGAACTTGGAGCCACGCTGGCGAACGATCACCGAGCCGGAGCTGATCAGCTGCCCGTCGTAGGCTTTGACTCCAAGGCGTTGGGCGTTTGAGTCGCGGCCGTTCCGGGTGGAACCGCCGCCTTTGGTCTTGGACATGTCAGGCTCCCTTGATCTTCTTTATCTCGATGGTGGCGAGGGTTTGGCGGTGGCCGTAGCGACGACGCTGGTTGGTCTTGTTCTTGTAGGTGAAGCCATCGATCTTCTTGCCGCGGAATTCCTCCACAACAGTTGCCGAAACGCTGGCCTTGGCCAGCTGCTCGGGAGTTGCCAAGACGGTCGAGCCATCGACCACCAGCACAGGGCGGAGTTCAACATCGGTGCCGGGCTCGCCGAGGCGTTCGACGGCCAGTTTCTGGCCTTCGGTCACTCGGTACTGTTTGCCTCCGGTGGCAATCACTGCGTACATAAGACCGATAATTGTAGGCTGGCACAACCAGCTTTACTCACGTTTGTCGAACAGGGTCTGACCCTTGACAGCGCCACGGTCAGGCCCGTAATCGCTCATTTCGCAGTGGCTTTTTCATCGATCAGCAGACCCCGACCTTCGCAATGTGGGCATTTGGTGCTGAGTGACTCCACGAGTCCCTCTCCAATCCGTTTCCTGGTCATCTGAGCCAGACCGAGTTCGGAAATGTCAAACACCTGGGTTCGGGTCTTGTCGCGACGAAGAGCTTGCCGGAAGGTCTTGAGCACCTCGTCTCGGTTTTTCTTGTCTTCCATGTCGACGAAGTCGATCACAATGATGCCGCCCATATCGCGCAACCGGACCTGACGGGCGATTTCGACCGCGGCCTCCATGTTGTTGTGGAAGACCGTTTCTTCTAGCGACGAGGATCCCACGTTCTTTCCGGTGTTCACGTCGATCACCCACAGAGCCTCGGTGTTCTCGATCACGAGCGAGCCACCCGAAGGGAGCCAGACACTACGGTCGAGAGCCTTGTGGAGTTGTTCGTGCACGTGGAAGCGCTCGAACAGCGGCAGCGGTTCCTTGGTGGTGTCGTACAACTTCACCCGTTCAGCCAACGCCGGCGTAATCGCGCCGACGTACTCGCTCATCTCTTTGAACATGTCGATGTCGTCGATCAGGACCGAGCGATACTCCTTGTTGAACTCCTCGCGAATTACCCGCGTTGAGAGGTCAGGCTCCTGATATAACTTCGTCGCTCTATTGGACCGCTTGGCCAACGCTTCGATCTCATCCCATTGCTGGGAAAGTGCCAGCACGTCGCGCTCGATTTCTGGGCCAGTGATGTTCTCCGCCGCGGTTCGAACAATGACGCCATGTTCGGCCAGTTTCACCTTGTCGAGGATGGTGCGGAGTCGCTTGCGCTCCTTGTCGGGAAGCCGCTTCGAGATCCCGATGGTCCCACTGTTGGGAACGAGCACCACAAATCGGCCCGGGAGGGACACTTCGGTGGTGAGGCGGGCGCCCTTGTGCGCGATCGGGTTCTTGATCACCTGGCAGATCACCTGCTGGCCCTTGTGGAGAGCGTCCTCGATCTTGGGCTTGTCTTTGCGACGCGTCGGCTTCGCGTCGGTCTCCTCGGAATCGATGGCGACGTCGCCCCGGTAAATGACGGCGTTTTTGGGAGTGCCGATATCGACGAATGCGGCTTCCATTCCAGGGAGGATGTTTTTCACCCCACCGAGGTAAATGTTTCCGTGGATCTGCATCTCGTCGTCGTTGGGCCGGGAAACGTAGTACTCGATGAGGTTTCGGCCTTCGAGAATGGCGATGTGAGCGCCGTCAGGCCGTTTGGAGACGATCATCGAGTACCGACCGACCGGTCGACCGTTCCGGGACTGACCGCGTCTGGCCTCCATCTGGGCTTCATCGAGTTCGACGGCGTCACCGACGATGGCTTCCACCGGGCGGTTGCTGGGTTTCTTTGTACTTCTACGCCGGCGTCGACGTCGCTTGGCCGATTTGGATGTGCCCTCTCCAGCGGGTCTCTGTGCACCAGAGTTACCTGGGGAATCTTGGGCTTGAGGGCTGGCGGGCGCCTTTCTGGTGTCTCCGACCTTAGGTTTGGCTACCGGCGGCGGCGTTTTGGGTACGAGCGAGTCTGAGTGGTCCGAGGTCTCGGACATGGGAGTTCCTTCCGAATTCGACAGCGGCAGCCAAAGGTTCGAGCTGCTGGCCGTCGACGTTGATCCATTGTGTTAGGCGCCGCGCCCGTCCCAACTCGACGTCGTGGCCCAAGAGCGGCACCAATTCGTCTGGTCGGATCGTTACTTGATCAGTGGACAGTGTGGCGGCAAGCCCGACGCCATCGCTGGTCGGCCCTACGACTCTGAGTGAAAGCACAGCAGGGCGGACATCGACAACGGTACGTTTTCCTTTCCGGTCGCGCTCGAGCAGAATCTCGGCGCGCTCCAGAAGTCTGGAAACGGACTGGGCCAGTGCTGCTTCTTCGAGGCCGATGGCCTCGAGATTCCAATCGCAGCAGACGATCGCCTGCTGGAGTGATTCGGTTCCCGGAACCAACATGGCAACCGCGTCGACGGCGAGGCCATCGGGCAATGCTGCAGTGAGGGCTGGAGGGAACGTCTCGAGGTCGACCGGAGCAGCCAGATCGACATCGAGGTATTCGGCATCAGACTCGAACCCCACGGAGAGGGCGAGTCCAAAGCTGATCTTGGGCCGAGGTGAGAACCCCTCGGAGTATGCGACTGAGACGCCTGCGATTCGCAGCGCACGCTCGAATACTCGGGCGACATCGCGATGTGAGATGAAACGGATCCGACCGTTCTTGGTGAAACGCACTCGAAGTTTCACTGCTCCGGCCCTTTTCCGATGGTCACCGGAACCGGAGCTGCGTGGCTCGTTGCCAGGTCTACTGGAGCACGGGTTCCCTGGGAGCCACCAGCCGGCGGCGTGGCCGATGCCACGACGTGCTCGATGCCGTAGCCGGTGCATGCTCCACAGTCATAACACGGGGTCCATCGGCAATCGGGTAAGCCGACCTCGTCGAGAGCATCCATCCAGTCGGTCCACAAGAAGTCCTTGTGGAGCCCGGCGTCGAGATGGTCCCACGGCAGAACTTCGTCTTCGGTGCGGTGGCGGTAGACGTACCATTCGATGCTGAGGCCATGACGCTCCATCGCCTCCACCCAAAGGTTGGGGTTGAAGTGCTCGGACCACTCTTGAAAGGTGCCGCCTCGGCGCCACACTTCCTCGATGACCGGCCCGAGCCGGCGATCCCCTCGGGCGGTTATGCCTTCGGCCAGTGTGGCCTTGGGGTCGTGCCACTTGAGCTCGACCCCGTGCATTCGACGCGTGGTGTCACGTAGCAGCGAGATCTTTCGCTGAAGTTCGATGTCGGTGTTCTGCCCGAACCATTGGAACGGGGTGAACGGCTTGGGCACGAAACCCCCGACCGACACGGTGGTGCTGGCTCTCTTGGTGTACTTGCGTCCGATATCGACACAGTTCTTGGCGAGTTCGGCGATACCGAGGGTGTCGACGTCGGTTTCAGAGGGCAACCCTGTGAGGAAGTAGAGCTTCATCCGCTTCCAACCCTGGCTGTAGGCGGCGTCAACGGCGCCGTACAGATCGTCCTCGCTGATCAGCTTGTTGATGATCTGGCGCATCCGCCACGTGCCAGCCTCGGGAGCGAACGTCAGCCCGGTTCTGCGACCTCGTTGGATCTCTGCTGCGATGTCGACCCCGAAGGCATCGACCCGCAGGCTGGGAAGCGACACCGACAGCGGACCGACCCCACATGCGTCGGAGTCGTTCATGATGCCGCCTACGAGTCCATCGATCCCCGACATGTCGGCGGTGGACAACGAGGTGAGCGTGACTTCGTCGTAGCCGGAGCGATCGAGGCCGGCCTTGACCATGGTGCGTACCTGGTCGGCTGGCCGTTCCCGCACCGGACGGGTGATCATGCCGGCCTGACAGAACCGACAACCCCTCGTGCAACCCCGAAACACCTCGACGCTGAGCCGATCGTGAACGACCTCGGTGAGCGGTACGAGCTGATTCTTCGGGTATGGCCAGTCGGCGAGGTCGCTGACGGTTCGCTTGCGCACCAGGGGTGGCACGTCGGCAAAGCGAGGCTCGACAGCTTTGAGAACCGGTCCGTCGTAGTGGGCGGTGTACATCGAGGGGACATACACACCCTCCAGATGGGACAGTTCTCGCAGCAGACCGGTTCGATCAGACGAACCAGTCCGCCTGAACTCGACAAGCACATCGGAGATCTCGCCTACGGCTTCCTCACCATCGCCCAGCACAACGACATCAAGAAAATCCGCCAATGGCTCAGGGTTGTAGGTGCAGTGCCCGCCGGCCATCACCAGCGGATGATCAGCCCGGCGCTGGTCTGCCCGGACAGGCACGCCGGCGAGATCGACGCAGTTCAAGAGATTGGTATAGGTCAGCTCAGCCGAGAGATTAAAAGCAAGCACGTCGAACTCGGCGGCCGGTGTGTGATGTTCCACGCTGAACAGCGGAATCTCGTGGGTTCGAAGCAGCGCTTCGAGATCGGTCCACGGCGCATAGGCTCGATCGGCCCTGGCGTCGGGCCGCTCGTTGATGATCTCGTAGAGGATCTGGAGTCCCTGGTTCGGTAAACCGATTTCGTAGGTGTCGGGATACACGAAAAGCCAACTCACCAGGCTGGGATCGGCCGGCTTGTAGGCCGCACCGAGCTCGCCGCCGATATAGCGCGCCGGCTTGGAGACGCGATGGAGAAGTCGTTCCAGCTGGGGCCATACGGTGGGGACCGATTTGTCGATGACGGTGTCAGACATCCACACCCAAGGGTACCGGTACGGTCTGTTCGCCAGCGGCGACCAGTCGGTCAGAGGCCAGCTTCTGATTGAGAGCGATCAGCGTTGGTGATGCTTGGGCTGTGGCATCGGACCGATGGCGCGCCACACTTTGCACGATCCCGAGCCCGAGCAGCGTTGTCAGCAACGAACTGCCGCCATAGGACATGAGAGGGAGCGGGATCCCAGTGATCGGAAGAACTCTGATCGTCATACCGACGTTCTGCACCACCTGAACCAACACCATAGCGAAAACTCCGATAGCGAGAAGCCGACCGAAGCGGTCAGAAGCTGCCGTTGCGGTTAGAAAGATGCGTCGTAGCAGCAGGCCGTAAAGGCCGAGTACCACGACCACTCCCACGAAGCCAGTTTCCTCTCCCACGGCTGCGAAGATGAAATCGGTTTGTTTCTCGGGAAGGAACCCGAACTGAGTTTGGGGCCCCTCGAATATTCCCTGCCCGGTCAGACCACCCGATCCGATCGCGGTAACGGACTGGATCTGGTTGTAGCCGGCACCCCGAGGGTCCGCATCAGCATCGAGAAATGAGGTGAAACGATCGGCAACATGATCACCCAAGACGCCACTGCTGAACGCAAGAACGAACGCCAGGACCCCGCTGACAACCAGCAACCCCAGCAATCGAGGCGGTGAGCCAGCGATGAAGAAGATCACCATCGCAACCATGCAGTACACCAACACCGAGCCAGTTTCGCCTTCGGCGAGAACCAGCAACATGATCAGGCCAAGCATTGCAAGGGCTGACATCATGCGACGAGGGTCGGTTGCGGGGTCGGGCATTCTGTCGTAACGACGGCCCCGGGGCCGGCTCAACACCACTGCGAGCGAGGCGATGACTGCGAGCTTGGCGAACTCCGCCGGTTGGATCGAGAACCCGCCGAGCCGAATCCAGCCCCGTGTACCGTTCACGGTTGTACCGAAGGGTCCCAGTACTGCCAGGAGCAGGAGGACCGTGACCGCGAATCCGACCGGCACCAACGGTCGAAGTGCTCGGTAGTCGATTCGCCCAGCTAGGCAGAAAAACACCACTCCGATCGAAAGAAAGGCCATCTGGCGAAACAGAAAACCGGTTTCCCCAGCCGACGCATTTGTGGTGCTGGCGATAGCTCCTAGGCCCACGGCGTTGAGCGCCAGGATCGTTCCGATGAGGACCGGATCCAGCGTCCGCAAATATCCGAGCAGTCCGCTCTGCTGGGTGGTCAGGAATGGACGGTTCATGGTGAGTCCCCGGTCTCTTCAATCGGAAGCGGTGCGACCTCAGGTGCCTTCGACCCGTCTTCAGGGATCGCGGCTGCGGCATCGAGCGCAGCGACTTGCTCGGGTGTGAGCACGTTGCCGAGCACATCGATTCGCTCGCCGAACTCATTGAGCAAATTGCCGTTCTCATCGACCTCGGGCGGAAGCACGATGGGATCTGCCTCGGTGAAGGGCATCCGTTGGGGGACGACCTTGCCCGCAAGGAGATAGTCGAACATCGCCCGCGCCGCCGGAGCAGCTGCATCACCGCCAAATCCAGCCTGCTCGAGAATCACCGAGATCGAATACTTGGGCGCTGTACGGGGCCCATACCCGGCGAACAACGCAAAGTCGGCCTTGCCCGCTACCTGGGCGGTACCGGTTTTCCCGGCCACACCGATCGACTGCGGGAATCCTGCGAACGCAACCTTGGCGGTGCCAGTGACGGTGGCGCCTTCGAGGCCGATCTTGATCGGCTCCATGGTCTCGGTATCGAAAGTGACAGACTCACTCACGAGCGGGTCAAAGGACTGGATCACTCGTCCGCTGACCCCGTTGGTGATTGACTGGACCAGGCGGGTCCCGTAGCGGGTGCCGTCTCCGGCGATCATGGCAAAGGCGTTGGCCAGCTGCAGTGGCGTGACGAGGAGGTCACCCTGACCTATCGCAAGGTTGACGTTGTCACCGACGAACCACAGCTCATTGGGGAAGGCCTCAGGGTTGCGCTCGTGGTCGGCCCGGCGCCGGTCCGGAGTTGGCACCCGTCCGTTCCGCTCGGTGCCTAGGCTGATTCCTGTTTCGGAACCGAACCCGAACAGCTCCGCGGCGTCCTGGATCGGAGTGGCGCCGTATTGATCGGTGTCGAGCCAGAGCTCCTCACCCAGGGAATAGAAGTACGTGTCGGAAGAACGGGCGATGGCATCCACCAAGTCAACCTCGCCCAAGATCTGGGCCTTTGCGTTCTGGAAAACACACCGACCGCCACCTGGATTCTCCTCGCAGGAAACCAGCTTGTACCTACCTTGGTCATTCCACACATCATCCGGCGCCCGGACACCGGTGGTGATAGCTCCGTAGGCCGAGAACGGCTTGAAGGTCGAACCTGGAGAGTAGAGGCCAGCCACCGCCCGGTTGACGAAGGGCTGGTCGGGGTTCTGGAACAGATAGTCGGCCTGGGACTGAGTCATTCCGTACAAGAAATCGCCAGGTACGAACGCGGGGTACGACGCGGCGGCGACCAGCGAGCCATCTGTGACATCGGTGATGACAATAGATCCTGCGTTCGCCTCGTGGTCCGGGCAGTCTTCGCACGGCGCACGCCGCGCTGCCAACAAAAGGTTGTACTCGAGGGTCCGTTCAGCCTCCGCTTGGAGGTGGATGTCGATGGTGAGGTGTACATCCGAGCCCGGTTCACCCGTCTGCAGGATCTCGATAGTCCTGACCACCTCGTTGTTGGCGTCAACCTCCACCAGCTTCCGCTCCGGGGTACCGCGGAGGACGCGGTCGAACTCGGCCTCAACTCCCGATCGTCCGATTTCGTCGCCGGGCTGATACGGCTTGGAGTCGTCTGCTTCGTTGAGCTCGTCGGCTTCGGCCTGGTCTTGCACCCGTCCGATGTAGCCGATCAGATGAGCCGCAACTTCGTTGTAGGGGTATGTGCGCAACGACCGTCGCTCGGCGACTATCCCCGGGAACGCCCGTTCCTGAAGAGTGACCCAGAGTTCGATGGATACGTCGTCGACGACAATCACCGGCTGAAGCGATCGGGTTTTGGCTCGTTCATAGACGGCCTCGAGGCGATCGGCCTTGATCTTGACGCCCGAGCTGTTCATCTCGTGGGCAACATCGGCCAGCACCTCGGCCCGATCATCGTTGTCGAGATGGCGCAAACCGCTCCAGTCGAGTGTGACCACCAATGACTCGCGACGACCAGCGATCATGTTTCGGTTCGTGTCGAAGATCTGCCCACGGGCTGATTCGGAGACGATCTCGCGGGTTCGGTTCCCGGCGGCTACCTCGGTGAGCTGCGGACTGGAGATCACCTGCAGGAACCACACCCGGCCGATCAGAACAAAAAAGAGACCGGCCGCCAGCCAACCCAATACGGCGAAGCGGCGGTCGAGGGTCACGCTGCCTCTCGTTCGGCTGTGGACACCGGCACTGAGTGCAGGCCCGCTCGCCGGTCGGCCCAGTCAGTCGATCGTTCCTCGGCCGGTTCCCACGCAGTTCGAGTTGGAAGTGCAAATCGGTTCAAAACCGAACCTGACACCACGGTGCCAACCACAACAGACAGCACGAAGCCGAGGGCCGTAGCCGCGTTCAGTGCCGGTAGCGATTCACCAGAGAGTGCCGACACGCTGGCCAGTAGTAACAACCCAGCGGTGATGGCGATCGCCCGTCTTCCGATTCTTGCGATCGCCGCCGAGTCACGGCTTGGGAAGGTGAGGAGGCTCGAGACACCGCCAACCAGGGACAGCGCCGAGCGCGTATCGCCCAAACAGATCGATCCCGAGCAAATCCCAGAACGCGCCTATCAGAGCTCCGCAGAGAACGGCGTTCGTGAAAGGGAGTCGGCCAGCCACTGCGACAGCGAGAAACAGTGGCAGTGCCAAGTAGGCGATGTCAAAGAGAAGAACACGATCAAACCCTGCGACCTGAGTGGCGGCAAGGAGAATACTGGCAGCCGCCAAGCGGAGAATTTGTGTATGGCTCACCCTTCCCCCAAGGGCTGGGTGAGGACAACCGAGACGAAACCTGGTCGCTCGAGATCCGCTGAAGGAACCAATGTGAGCTCGCCACCTACGTCGAGCTGGAATGTGCCCACGGGAATACCGGGCGGAAACACACTGCGGTCAAAGCCCGAGGTTACGAAGCCGGCGCCGCTACGCACCACCTCGCGATCTCGTTCGACCAGCGCGAGCGAGAGACGTCGATTCGTCCCGCGACCCCGCACAACCCCGACTGCGCCGCTCACGGGCGACGTGACCCCGACGACGATACGAGAATCGGTAACTGGGCGGAGCCTGGCCGAAGTGTCGTTGGTCCAGATCACCTGCCCGACGAGACCCTCGCCGGTGATGACCGGCTGGCCGACCTGGACACCATGCGCCTCACCACGGTCGATTTCGAGCGTGCGATCTGTGATGGTGGTTCGATCGGCGGTGACCCTTGCGACGACCGTAGGGAGCGAGTCGGCCACCTGGATGTTGGCTGCTTTGCGGAGCTCAGCCAATTCGGCCTCGTTGTTGGCGGCCTGGTCGAGTTGACCCCGGAGTTCAGCCAACTCGGCCCGAAGCTCTGCGTTCTCGGTCCGGAGATCGCCGAGGTCGCCGGTCACCCCGTCGGCTGCAGCACTTATCGGCGAAACCGCCCACGAAACGACACCCGTGACGGGCCTGGCGATCGTTGTTCCAACGCTGCGCCCGGCCGAGATGATCGATGACCCGCGACCGTCGAGAATCAGCAGGGCGATGCAGGTGAGCAGCACCAGCACCACGAGGCGCATGGGAGCTGGACGCCCCGACGCGACCCTTTGAGTTCGGAGCGCTCTCATCGCCGACGCGAGCTAGCTCTTGGCTGCGGCGAGCGCCTGCAGCGAGTCGTAGGAGGCGAGGAACTTGGCCGACCCCACCACCACGACCTCGAGAGGATCAGCAACTTTGCGGATGGGCATGCCCGTCTCCATGTTGAGACGACGGTCCATACCGGCCAGCAGCGATCCACCACCTACCAGGGTGATTCCCCGGTCCATACAATCGGCCGCCAATTCTGGCGGGGTGGTGTCGAGGGTGAACTTGAGAGCGTCGACGATCGCTGCCACCGTTTCGCTGAGAGCTTCACGAATTTCTGCTGTGGTGGTGACGACGGTCTTGGGGAGGCCGGTGACCAGGTCTCGACCCCGAATTTCGGCCTCGAACTCGGTGGGCATCGGGCACGCCGATCCCAGCTTGATTTTGATCTCTTCGGCGGTGCGCTCGCCCAGTGCGAGGTTGTATTCCTTGCGGGCGTACTCGATGATGGCCTCATCCATGGCCAGGCCGCCAACCTTGTCCGAACGGGACGACACAACCCCGCCAAGACTCAGCACGGCAACCTCGGTGGTTCCGCCACCGATGTCGATGACAAGGTTGCCGCGGGCATGGTGGATCGGGAGCCCGGCACCGATGGCCGCAGCGACCGGTTCTTCAACGATCACCGAATCGCGGGCTCCAGCGAACTCGGCGGCGTCCCGAACTGATCGATGTTCGACCGCCGAGATGCCCGATGGTACGCAGATGACCATACGGGGTTTACCGAGTCGGCGGCCCGGGAGTGCCTTGGCCACGAAATAGCGGAGCATTTGTTCGCATGCCTCGAACTCGGTGATCACACCGTCGGACAGCGGTCGGATGACCTCGATGTTGGCCGGGGTCCGGCCCATCATGAACTTGGCCTCTGTGCCAACCGCTATTGGTTCCTTGGTGGCGCGGTCTCGAGCAACCATTGAGGGTTCCGACAGCAGCACACCTTGACCCTCGACGTAGATGAGTGTGTTTGTGGTGCCGAGATCGATGGCAACATCACGTTGACCGACCGCGGAGAACATCGATTGGAAGCGTCTTCCGGCCACGAATAACCCCCACAGGTCTGGACCTCAACAGGTGTCTAGACCCTAGGAAATATGGGGGTTTCAGTGGCGGATGCTGGTCGAGAAAATCCTGGACCTCAAGCCGAGGTTCAGGACGGCCCTCGAGCGTTGAACCCCGGGTGTGGGGCGCTGTTGTGTTTACGGGAGCCAGGCGCAGGTTCGGTAGGGCGTGTCGTTCTCACCGTCGGGGCACTTGACAGCGGTCCAGGTTCCGCTGGTTCCCAACTGGGCCTGACCGGTCGACCCGTCGATGTCCACATCATTGAAATCGGCACCCAGGAACGTCGCGTCAGTGATAACAGCGTCCCGCATATCCACCGTGTCGAGCACTGCGTTGTCGAAGTTGGCGTTCCGAACGTTGGCCTTGTCCAAATCGACGCTCTGCAAGGTCGCCCCCGCAAACGACGCACTCAACGCTCCCATCGACTCCATCTTGGTCCCGGTGATCGTCGCCCCGGCAAAGGTGGCCCCCCCGGCATCAACCTCTTTGAACTCCGCATCATCAATTAGCGCCGACGAGAAGTCGGCACCAATCAGATCCCCGGTCTCAAACTTGGCCTTGGTCAAATCAGTACCACTGAAATCGGCCCCCACCATCGAAAAGTCCTTCACGTACAACTCCTGAACAGTGGCCCCAACAAAGCTGGTGTTGTCCATCGACAGCTCCTTGAACTCGGTCTTGAACAAATCGGCCCCATCAAAGATCGTCCCATCCCAATTGCCACCCTCGATCTGCGCGTCAGACAAATCAAACCCGGAAAGATCAAGCGGGCCGTACACACCCAGAACACACCCGGAGAAATCCTGCCACCCACGAGAACGCAGTTCGGCAGCAGTAATACCTGGCTCACCCAAACATTCACCAATCACACCCGGCAGCACCCCATCGGGAGGATTCCCAGGCGCCTGGGTCGTCGACGTCGTGGTAGGCGCAGTGGTCGACGTCGTCGGTGCCGCAGTCGTTGTCGTCGGCGCAGTGGTTGTAGTCGTCGGTGCCGCAGTCGTTGTGTTCGGCGCGGTGGTGGACGTTGTCGGCGCCGCAGTCGTCGTACTGGTTGGCGCAGTCGTTGTAGATGTCGTCGGAGCCGCAGTCGTGGTAGTCGCTGCAGTCGTGGTCGTCGTCGAGGCACCAAACCCGGTGCTGTTCATTGCCCCGTAGGAAGCAACCGCAGTTCGGGCCACATCGTCGGCCGGAGCTTGGGCAGTACCGATCTGGTCTCCTGTGTTCGCCAAGAATTCTCCGCCAACTGTCTCCAGAGCGGCCATCGAGCCAAGCCCGACGACAGTCACCGAGGCCAGACTGAGGGCATATCCGACGAGGGTTGCACCCCGTTCCCTTGCGCGATCAGACCGGATCTCAATCGACATGGTTGTTTGATCGGCAAAAAGCGGCGACTGTCTTAACCCTAGGTTCACGCCAGAATCGGCCAGCAAATTGCGTCGGCTGGCTAGAACTCGCTAGCTCTGTCGTCTCGCCGAGACTGAGTGCGGTTGTGCCGGTTAGCTACCGAGCCCGAAGGCGCTCGGCCCCAGTCTTTCCTGTCATAGTGCGGGAAAGAATATGCTGATCTCGCGTTCGGCTGACTCGTTGCTGTCGCTGCCGTGCACCAGGTTCTCGGTCATGATCGTGCCGAAATCGCCCCGAATGGTTCCCGGGGGGGCCTCGGCAGGGTTGGTCGGTCCCATCATGGTGCGGACGATGGCAAAGGTGTCCTCGGGCCCTTCGAACACAGCCACGAAGGCCGGACTGCGACTCATGAATGCAACCAACTCGTCGTAGAACCCTTTGCCAACATGTTCCTCGTAGTGCCTGGAGAGCGTGCCGGCGTCAAGGGTGCGGAGTTCACCGGCGACGAGCTTGAGGCCCTTCCGCTCGAACCGGGAGAGGATCTCTCCCACATATCCACGCTCGACGGCGTCAGGTTTGCAGATGATGAAGGTACGGCTCACCGGCTGGATGGTAGCGGTCAGGACCTAGAGCTCATGGACCGACGATCTGCACGCCGGTCATGTACGTGCCCGACTCACGTCCGTAGACCACGATGGTGACCGATTCACCCTCGGCGAGTGCGATGTGTGCCATTCGCCGGCGAGTTGGTGGCGCCGACCGTCTGGCCGCTCAGCCCCTCGCTGAGGTGCCACGTCTGCAATGAGCCCCCGTTGACCTGAACGAAGAAACTGTTGTCGGAGCCGCCACCGGTTGTGACTCCGACGAGGCGAATGGCGTAGTTGCCGGCTCCGGCGGCAGTGAGCACCATCGGACCTGAATTGGGGTTGCCGGCCGCAGCGCCTTCGTCGTACTCGTCGAAGGACTGTCCACCGAAGCTGTTCGCTACCGAGAGAACAGGCGGGGGGACGGTTGTGGTGGTTGTCGGCGGGGCAGTGGTGGTCGTTGTAGGTGGCGCGGTAGTGGTTGTTGTACTCACGTTCGGTGCAACCGTCCCTATGGGCGCTCCGCCGCTGCCCGTGCTGTTGCCGTTGCCATAGGACTGCTGGATGTTCGAAACGGCGACTTCCGCCGACTCTCGGGGCTCACCGATCTTGTCACCGGTGTTCTCCAGGAAGTCCTCGCTGTTGGTCTCCAGAGCGCTTATCGTCCCGAGGGCAACAACGACCATCACCGACATGGTCAACGCATAACCCGAGAGGGTTGCACCGCGCTCAGACCGACGGCCCGTTGACTGCGATGAAGAAGTCGAGAAGAACATACTTTAGTCGTCGGCAGACCCGGCACGGTTCTTGATCCCCCGTCACTAGGCGAACCTGACCCGTGAATGGGCCTAACGACCTAGTTGAGGAATCAGTGTCCACCGATCGAGTGGTCACCCAAGCCTCGCCGACGACGGAGGGCGATCCGGCAACGGAGCTGAGGTCCTCGTCGCTTGTGACCCCAAGCGCTCCTCGACTAGCCGATCCAGGTGCAGGTTCGGTAGGGCGTGTTGGTCGCACCATCGGGACACTTCACCTGGGTCCATCCACCCGTACTTCCCAGCTGTGCCTCGCCGGTCGATTTGTCGATGTCAACATCGTTGAGGTCAGCACCTAGGAACGTGGCATCAGTGATGGTCGCCTCCCTCATATCCACCCCGTTGAGCACTGCGTTGTCGAAGTTGGCGTTCTGCACGTTGGCCTTGTCCAAATCAACGGCCTGGATGGTTGCCCCCGCAAACGACGCTCCAACCGCTCCCATCGACTCCATGTTGGTCCCGATGATCGTCGCCCCGGCAAAGCTGGCCCCGCCGGCATCGACCTCTTTGAAATCGGCATCATCGATCAACGCCGTCGAGAAGTCAGCACCGATCAGATCCCCGGTCTCGAACCTGACCTTGGTGAGATCGGTGCCACTGAAATCGGCCCCCACCATCGAGAAGTCCTTCACGAACAACTCCTGGACAGTGGCCCCGACAAAGCTGGAATTGTCCATCGACAACAGCTTGAACTCGGTCTTGAACAAGTTGGCCCCATCAAAGATCGTCCCGTCCCAATTACCACCCTCGATCTGGGCATCAGACAAATCGAACCCTGCAAGATCCAGTGGCCCATTCGCACTGAGATCACACCCGGTGAAGTCGACCCATCCCCGATTGCGCAGTTCCAGAGCAGTGATCCCCGGCTCGCCCAAACAATCACCAATCACACCAGGCAACAACCCATCCGGAGGATTAGGCGGAGGCTGAGTCGTGGTAGTCGTGGTCGGCGCACCATCGCCTGTGCTATTGCCATTCCCGTACGTCTGCTGAACGACAGTAACCACTACCTCCGACGGCTCGCGAGGTTCACCGATCCTGTCGCCAGTGTTCTCCAAGAAATCCTCGCTGTTGTTCTCCAACGCTTTGATGGACCCAAGCGCCACCACAACCATGACGGCCATCGTCAACGCGTACCCGGCTAGCGTGGCACCACGCTCAGACCGACGGCCCGTTGATCGCGATGAAGGAGCGGAAGAGAACATACCCAGTCGTCGGCAGACTCAGCGCAGTTCTTGATTTTGTGCGGGTGGGCGAACCTGACCTGCGAGTGGGCCCAGAAAGACCATCTCTAGGAATCGGTGTCCACCGATCGAGCTGTGGCCCGCACCTCGCCGACGACATAGAGCGATCCGGCAACAATAATGAGGTCCTCATCGCTGGTGACCGCAAGCGCTCTTCGCAGGGCTTGGTTGGGATCGGGAACGACCTCCACGTCAAGGTGCAGTGATCGGGCAATTTCGGCCACGTCAGCAGCACGGAGCGCACGCGACCAAGTGGGCTCACAGACGATGACGGCATCGAAGTCGGAGGCTTCAATGGCCTCGAACATCTCAGCGGGATCCTTGCCGTTGAGGAAGCCGATCACCAGGACCCAGGAGCCCAGACGGGCAAACTCGGTATCGAGGGTGTACTTGGCCACCCTGGCACCGTCGGGATTGTGCGCGCCCTCGAGAATCACGGTTGGTTCTCGTCGGGCGATCTCGAAACGACCGGGCATGTCGATATCGATCAGGGCCGCTTCGTATACCTCGGGTTCCACCGACCGACCGAGGAACGCTTCGGAGGCGGCGACAGCCGTAGCAAGGTTGTGGGGCTGGTAGGCACCGTACAGCGGAACGAAGATGGGCTCGGTAGTTCCGTTGGGGGTTCGAACGATGACCTGATGTCCCCCCACAGCGATCTGGTCGTCTTCGACCGAAAAGTCCACTGGAGACACCCACAGCGCACGATGGGTTTCCGCTTCAAAGGTCGGCCTCAGGTCGTCCATGGGGGCACCTAGGATCACGTGGCTGTCCGGCTTGATGATCCCCGCCTTTTCCTCCGCTATCCGCTGACGCCAATCCCCGGCGCCGTCGGTGTGGTCCTTGCCAATGTTGGTTATCACGGCGACATCGGCGTCGACAACGTTGGTGGCATCGAATCGACCCAGCAGCCCGACTTCGATGACAGCCACTTCGCACCCCACCTCGGCGAACCACGGAAAAGGCCGCCGCGGTGAGGATCTCAAAATAGCTGGGCGTAGTGGCGAGCGTAGGTGTGATCTGGGCCAGGAGAGTAAGGACCGCCGCCAGGTCGTCGTCACTGATCATCCGTCCGTCCCAGACGAACCGTTCGTTCAGTCGTTCGAGGTGGGGGCTGCTGTAGCGACCGACCGAAAGACCCAGCTCCCGCAGGATTGCATCGACGAACGTGGCGGTTGAGCCTTTGCCGTTGGTGCCTGTGAGATGTATCGATCGGAACGCGTGCTGTGGATCTCCGAGAGCGACCATGAGTTCTCGCATCGGTTCCAGGGACAGCTCGGCTGTTTGCCCCGCTACGGGAAGGCTCGGAGCGGCTGTTCCCTCTCCCCCGTGATGGCGGGTGGCGCGATGCCCTTCGAGATTCTGCTGAGCGTCGAGCCACGCCAACGCGTCGGTGATGTTCACAGTGTTGAGGCTAGGTCGAACCCACCGCTGCCATGAGGCGAGCGCAGGCAGAAAACAAACAACGTAACGCTGCCGCCGCGCCAGCAAGGCAGCACAGCGGGACATGAGCCAGCTCCGTGCCAACGTGGCCCCCGTGCCTGTCGCAGCGGTCGCTGTGACCCGACCAACTCCGAGATCACCGAGCCCAGGGAACAGCACGACTACGAGCGCGTTCGCCACGCATTGCCCGAGGCGAGCGCAGGCAGAAAAAGAAACAACTACACGCTGCCGCCGCGCTAGCAAGGATGCAAGCGGGACATGAGCCAGCTCCGTGCCAACGTGGCCCCTGTGCCTGTCGCAGCGGTCGCTGTGACCCGACCACAATCCGAGATCACCGAACCTAGAGAACCGAAGGACTACGAGTGCGTTCGCCACGCACCGCTAGAGGCGAGCGCAGGCAGAAACTCAGCTCGCGGCGCGGCGGGGGCGGGAGCGTTTGCCTGCCCTGGGAACCAACGTGGGGTTTGCGTTCTTGTTCACTGTTTCGGCAGTGATGACACACTTGCCGATATCGGCCCTGCCCGGAAGGTCGTACATCACATCGAGCAGCACCTCTTCGAGAATGGCGCGTAGTCCACGGGCGCCGGTGTTCCTCAGAAGCGCTAGGTCGGCAATCGCCTCCATCGCATCGTCGGTGAACTCGAGTTCCACATCTTCCATCTTGAAGAACGTCTGGTACTGGCGCGCCAGGGCGTTCTTCGGGGTTTTCAGGATCTCGATCAGGGCATCCCTGCTGAGCTGAGACACCGTGGCTGTCACAGGCAGCCTGCCCACAAACTCCGGGATCAGCCCAAACTTCAGCAGATCTTCCGGACGTACCTGGGCGTACAGATCGCTTACGTCGCGCTCGGACGGATCAGCAATGTGGGCATTGAAACCAACAGAGACTCCGCCGAGGCGTCGCTCGATGATTTCGTCGAGACCGGCGAACGCCCCGCCGCAGATGAACAAGATGTTGGTTGTATCGATCTGGAGGAAGTCCTGGTGGGGGTGCTTGCGACCACCCTGGGGTGGCACCGACGCCACCGTTCCCTCAAGGATCTTCAGCAGGGCTTGCTGAACACCTTCCCCCGACACATCGCGAGTGATACTGGTGTTCTCACTCTTGCGGGCAACCTTGTCGATCTCGTCGATGTAGATGATGCCGGTTTCGGCCCGCTTCACATCGAAGTCGGCAGCCTGGATGATCTTGAGGAGAATATTCTCCACGTCCTCGCCCACGTATCCGGCCTCGGTCAGCGCGGTGGCGTCGGCAATTGCGAAGGGAACGTTGAGGATCCGTGCCATGGTCTGGGCCAGCATGGTTTTACCCGAACCGGTTGGACCGAGCAACAGGATGTTCGATTTGGCCAGTTCTACGTCGGGGGAAGCCGATGCGCCGTATTGAATGCGCTTGTAGTGGTTGTAGACAGCTACGGAAAGGATCTTCTTGGCCTGGCTCTGGCCAACGATGTATTCCTCGAGGAAATCGAACATTTCCTTGGGCTTGGGTAGCTCATCGAATTGGACGTCAGTGCCTTCGGCCAGCTCTTCTTCGATGATCTCGTTGCACAGGTCGATGCATTCATCGCAGATATACACACCAGGGCCGGCGATCAGTTTCTTGACCTGCTTCTGGGATTTGCCGCAGAACGAACACTTCAGTAGTTCGCCACCTTCACCAAACTTGGCCATCTGCGGGATCCTTCCTGAGCTGTTCTAACTGCGCACTCAAATTCATTCCTGGATCGATCAGTGTGGCAGCTTTGGGCCGAGCTGGCACTGATAGGGGTCCTTGTTACTCGATGGCGCGGATCGGTCCAGATCGATCCGCAGCATTTCGTCGGTCGATCACCTCGTCGATGATGCCGTATTCCTTGGCTTCTGGGGCGGTGAGAATGAAGTCTCGTTCGGTGTCTTCTTTGATCTTGTCGATGGACTGACCGGTGTGATCGGCGAGGATCATCTCCAGCTGGGTGCGGAGTCGGTCGATCTCGTTGGCGGCCAGCTCGAGGTCGGACACCTGACCCTGGGCCCCCGAGTACGGCTGGTGCAGCAGCACACGAGAGCTGGGAAGCGCAAGACGCTTACCGGGAGCACCTGCGGCGAGGAGCACCGCAGCAGCAGACGCTGCCTGGCCAAAACAGATGGTGCTGATATCGGGTTTGATGAACTGCATCGTGTCGTAAATGGCGAACATCGCATTCACGTCGCCACCGGGGCTGTTGATGTAGATGCTGATGTCGCGGTCGGGGTTCTCGGACTCCAGATGCAACATCTGTGCGCAGATCAGATTGGCGATCGTGTCGTCGATCGGAGTGCCCAGGAAGATGATGTTGTCTTTCAGGAGGCGGGAAAACAGGTCCATTCCCCGCTCACCCTGGTGGGTGCGTTCGATGACCTGGGGAACGAGATGATTGAAGGCTTGATGCGGGTGAGTGCTCATCTTGGGATCCTCTGCTTAGTCGTTTGAGTCTTCGGTGGCTTCGGGTGCATCGCTTGAGTCGGCGTCGTCATCCTCAGACTCGGGTACCTCGAAGCGATCCGCTGCGATTTCGTTGCCCTCGGAGTCTTTGACCGTAGCTTTCTCAACCAGGAAATCGAGGGCTTTGCGCTTGCTGATATCGGCACGGATGTTGGGCAGCATTCCCGCATCGGCATACCGCTTGCGGATCTCGTCGGCGGGCTGATCGAGTGCCTCTGAGGCGGCCTCGACCTCGTCGGTCAGTTCTTCGTCGGTACATTCGAGACCTTGGGCAGCGGCGACGGCGCGAAGGGCGAGATCGACCTTGGCACCATCGGCTGCGGTGGCCCGAACTCCCTCGACGAACTGCTCATTGGTCTGTCCGGTCATCTGAATGAACTGTTCGAGCTGCATGCCCTGCTGTTGCATCCGCATAGCCATGTCTTCGATCCGGTTTTCGACTTCGAGGTCGATCAGCGGGGCACTGACATCGTCGTCGCTAACCAGCTCACCGGCGGCCTGAGCCACTGCGTTGCGTCGGTCAGCAGCCGCCCGCTCGATGCGACTGTTGGTCGTGCGCTCGACGTAGTCGGCCCGGTACTCCTCGATATTGTCGAACTCGGAGTTCTGCTGCATGAACTCGTCGGTGGGTTCGGGCAGCTCAACCCGCTGCACCTTTGTGACCTTGATGGAAAATCTGAGCAATTCCTCTTCATCAGGGTCGGGATGGTTGGCGGCGAAGTCCAACTCGTCGTCTGGCTCGGCTGCAACTAGCTCGTCGTCGAGTTCGGGAACGATGCTGGCAGATCCGAGGGTGTAGCTGTAGTCGTCTGCGGTAAGACCCGGGACGGCTTCGCCACCGACGTCAGCCTTGATGTTCATGATGATGGTGTCGCCGCTCTCGGCGGGGCGGTCGGCGTCGACCAACTCACCGTAGGCCTTGAGGAAGCGGTCCTGGGCTTCGTTGAGCTCCTCTTCGTCGACCTCGGGAGCATCGACCTCGACCACGAGCGAGTCGTAGCCGACGATGCTGACCTGGGGACGAACCTGGACTACTGCATCGAAGGAGACTGGGCCTTCGGTCTCACCGTCGGTGATGTCGATTTCGGGTGGAGCGATCACATCGACTTCGTGATCGCGAACTGCCTCGCTGTAGTAGCGGGGCAAGCTGTTCTCGAATGCGTCGCCGCGAGCGTACTCACTGCCAATGCGAGCCTCCAAGACCTTTCGGGGGGCCTTGCCCGCCCGAAACCCTGGCAACCGAACCTCTTTGGCCAGGCGTTTGAAGGCAACATCGAGATCCTTCTCGAACTCCTCCTCGCTGACCTGGACGGTGACTTTTACCTTGTTGCCCTCGAGGGCTTCCACGGACGATTCCACCAGCCTGAGTGTACGGAGGGATTCACCGCTTCGTATCAGCAGCGCCGTCCCCCAAAAGCATGTCTCCGGCACTTGATCCAGGTGGCAGCGCTGCCGGGAACGGCCCAGAATTCTCCCCGCACCGCAAGATCGGCCGATAAGATCAGACCGCACAACATGCGGACGTAGTTCAACGGCTAGAACATCAGGCTTCCATCCTGATAATGTGGGTTCGATTCCCATCGTCCGCTCGGTCACACGACCTCACTCCTGCGCTTCGAGCGCAGGGCGCCGGTTCTCGTCGTTCAGCTTGCTGTCGCTCGATCAACGGCGCAGCAGGTGTCGTGCTGCTCCGTCCCTCCGCAGCCTTGCGAAGTGACGAAATCTGACGGACCGTTCAGCGGTCCGAAACGGGACGTGGCGCAGGTTGGTAGCGCACCTGCTTTGGGAGCAGGGGGTCGTGAGTTCAAATCTCACCGTCCCGACAAAAAGAGTGACCTGCGCTATCGCCCTGCTTGGGCTGATTCGATGAAGTCGTCGTAGGGGTAGGGGGTATCGAGTTCGCTCACGTCGGTGAGGCGCGCCATCTGCTCGTCGTTCAACTCGAAGTCGACGGCGCCGAGATTGATCTCCAGCTGGCTCATCTTCGACGCTCCCAGAATCGGTGCAGTGATCGCCGGTCTTTGGGCAACCCAACGAATGGCCACCTGTGCGGGGTGAACCGCTAGCTCCTCTGCGATCGATCGGAGCTCGTCGATGATCGACCACGTGTGGTCGTTGTCGTAGTGAGCCCACGTTTCGCTCCAACCTTCATCTTCGGCGGTTTTGATCCGTGAGCCCTCCGGCGCCCCGCCCATGTCCCGCGAGTAGCGGCCACTGAGCCAGCCGCCCCGGAGCGGCGCCCAGGGAATCACGCCAATCCCTTCAGCCGCACACACCTCGAGCACTTCCCACTCGGTAGGACGAGCCAGCAGGTTGTACTGGGGCTGGTGCGAGACAAACGCCTCAATTCCCATTGCCCTGCTGGTGTCGATGAACTTCTGCAACTGCCAGCCCCGCAGGTTCGACGAGCCGAGGTAACGAACCTTGCCATGTTCGACCAGCACGTTGAGGGCGGACAGGGTCTCTTCGATTGGCGTGCCCCGATCCCAGCAGTGAATCTGCAACAGATCCACGTGATCGGTTCCAAGCCGACGCAGGCTGCCTTCGATGCTCTTGATGATGTGTTTGCGGCTGAGCCCCGCATCATTGGGGCCATCGGCGGTTGGGAACCGGACCTTTGTGGCGATCACGAGATCATCACGGTTCTGATGGCCCAACCATCGGCCCAGCACCTCTTCCGATGTTCCCGGTCCGTAGACGTCGGCGGTATCGATGAAGTTGCCACCCTTGGCGGTGAAGGCCTCCAGCATCTGATGCGACGTGGACTCGTCGGCCTCACGACCGAAGGTCATCGCTCCGAGGCAGATCTCGCTGACCTTTAGACCGCTTCGTCCCAAGTAGTTGTACTTCATGGTCGAATCTTGCCATCAGGAGTCCGATTTCACCACCGCGAGGATTCGGTTGGCGCCGAACTCGCTGACGTACAGTCGGCTGTCGCGGGCGACGAGATGTTGCGGCCCGGCCAGACCAGATAGGAACGGGACGAACCCATCACCCCGACCCGGTTTGGCCTGTTGCGAGAGCGAGACCACCTCGCCCCGAGCCCACAACGCTACGTGTAGACCACCGTCAACGAAGGGAGACAGAACCACCGATGTCGGCGTTGCCCCCGGTCCAAACGTGGCAATCGATTCCGGCACTCCCTCGCAGCTCTCCTGGCCGTACTCGGCCACCGGACGATTGGGACCCACGCAATAGGGCCAACCGTGGTCGGCGCCCTCGACGACCTGCACCAGTTCGTCCTCAGCTACCTCTCCGTCGAACGTGCCATCGCTCATTTCGGTCGACCACAGGACGCCGCCAGGGCCGAATTCGTGGGCGTACGCATGTTTGAACCCCGATGCAACTTCGGTGGGAATCCCGCTGTCGCCCACCCGCCACAGCCGGCCGGATCCTTCGACCACATTCGAGCCACGCTTGGATCCAGAGGTGTTGAACAAGACGTCACCGTCTGGAGTCATGGTGAGCGTGCCCTGGGAGCGGCCGTTGTTGGGGAGTTCGGTGAGAACCGGTTGGAGTATTCCACCGTCTGAGGGTCCCCTCGAGAGCCGGGTTGCCTCCATTACCCATATCTCGTCACCGCGGGCAAGAACCCCGGTCGGCTTGTCGAGATCGGTGAACAGAACATCAACGTCCACTCCGTTGGGAGCGACACGAATGATCCGACCCGATCGGTCGTTCTCTCCACCGTTCAAATGGGCGGCCACGATGCTGCCATCGTTCTCGATGAAGAACTGCGTCGGTCCTACCACGTCGTCGACGACCACCGCTACCTCGAACCCATCGGAAACGGAGGTCCCGTCGACTACCTCTGCGGTCGAGCCGCATGCCGCAGTCATCGCAATCACCGCTAGCGCCGCTGTTATGCCTCCACTATTCACCGGATAGTTGCACCAGTTCGGTGTGGAGAGCGGCCGGGATGTGGACCCCGTCGGTCGGAGTTCTGCTTCGGGCTTCATAGCGGCGGTCCGAAGGCAGCCTGGTGCCTGGCTGACTGAGGATTTCGCGAAACAAACCCTCGGCGTGAGCCAGCTGGGCCGCCGCTCCCCTACCGTCGACGCATCGGGAGGGATCGATGGCGATGATGCACTCGCCGCCCTTTGAAGGACCGCCGTCGCCGTTGTACGCCCGGCTGGCTTCGAAGCTGAACACATCACCGATCAGAGCGCCCGCCATCAACTCCACCATCAAGGCGATCGCAGCACCCTTGTACCCGCCAAAGGGCAATTGTGCTCCGGCCAGGATCTCGGCTGCGTCGGTTGTCGGCTTCCCCTCCGAGTCGATGCCCCAGCCATGTGGAATCGGTACACCGTCGCGCTGGTGGATCTGAATCTCGCCTCGTGCGCTGGCGCTGGAGGCCTGGTCGAAAACCATTGGGGGTCGGTCGGCCCACGGCCATGCAAATGCGAACGGGTTGGTGCCGTACAGCGGCTTGGTACCGCCTGCCGGTGCGACAAAACTCAGCGAACTCACAAATGCCATGGCCACAAGCCCATCTTCGGCCAACGATTCCGTCTCTGGCCATACCGCAGCAAAGTGGTAGTTGTTCGTAATCGCAAGTGCGGCTATCCCCTGACTGCGAGCCTTGTCGATCAACGGCTGGCGCCCAACCTCGAACGCCAGAGGTGCAAAGCCGTTCTCAGCATTGACTTGCACCACGCCCGGAGCGAGATCATGAACGGTGGGAACCGCAGTGCCAGTTACCTTTCCGCTCCTCACCGACGCCACGTACCCGGGGATACGAAATAGGCCGTGCGACTTGCAGCCGTCCCGTTCGGCCCCCGTCACGTTGTCGGCCACAGCGATGGCTTGGGCGTCTGAAACGTCGTGGTTGGTGAGCGAATGTTTCGCCAGTCGGCGCACATCTTCGAGGGTGAGGTGGACCTGATCCATAGGCCAAGGCTACGCGCCGGGGTCGCTTCGAACAGTTTCGGGGTCACACCCCACCGGCTCAGCTGAGTGCGTCAAGGGCGGCCTGGCCACGCGGCGACAACCGGTAGCCGATGCGGAGACTCTCGGTGAGACCTCGGCTCTTCAGCCGACGGACCCGAGATTTGAACCACTTGGTTTCCACGCCGAATGACGCAGCCAGGTCGGGAGCGCGAACGCCCTCGTTCTCGCCTATCAGTCGTAGCAGCTCGAGTGGTTCAAGACCCGCCGGAACCGGGTTCCGATCGAAGCGCTCGAACGCTCTCTGCAGGTCGGCGATCTCGACGCCGGACAGAACCGATTCTTGCCGGAGCGCAATCCGGGGATCCTCCCCGGCCAGTTCGAGGCGAACCCGATAGAGCCTTCTATCAGCGCCGGGCCGTAGCGAAGCAAGCAGCTCGGCCTTGGTGGCGAACCCCGCTCGTTTGGCTGCATCTGCGCTGAGCTTGGACCGTGTGACCTGTTCAACCGAGAGGATCGACAGCCGGCCGACGGTGGTGTTGAGCGTGCCGCCGGCTTTGACCGTGGGTCGTTTCCAGTTCCGATACACCTCGGTGATCTCCCCAGCGGCAATCCCGTCCAGCACCGCTTGCTTCAGGAGCATGTTCGGTGCCAGAGAGCGATGGCGGTATTCGTGCCGGCCGGAATCTCGGTGAAGCCGCCGTCGTGGATCTGAACGGCGCTCGTTGGGTGGAGTTTGCTCCACAACTCCTCAGTGGGATGAGCAACGATGATCGGTCGGTCGGCCTCATTCCACTCCTCGACGATCTGAGGATCCGATCGCATCCACGCCCACTGGCCGGCATGAGCACACTGCGCGGCCTGCTTGCCCCAGCTCATCTCAAAGAACGGCGTCACAGCAATCACCAAGCCGGGTCGATCAGGTAATTCATCGACCCGCACCACCTCCTCGAGATCGGTTGACTGAATCTGCAACTTCGCCAGCGGCCGGGGCGTTTGGTCGAGCGGACCAGGAACGTAGGCGCGCACCTCGGCCCCATCACGTTCGACCGTGACCCCAGCCGGTACCTGGGCCTTCTCCCACGCCGCTGCTCTACCCCTACGGACAATTTTGCGTATGCGATTTTGGTTCCATGCTCCGACCGCAGAGTGCCACTCGCCCCCGGGCCGGCTGCGCTCATCGTCGAGTAGCGCCACCGTCGCCAAGGCCGCTGCGGCGCAGATTGCCGGCGTGGTGGGCGGGCGGACCTTCTCCACCCGAGCAGCCAATTGAAGCGCAAGAGGCGAGGGCTCAGTCACGGGCTCAGTTTATGAGCTGGGTCCTCGACCGCCTGCGGGAACTACGGTCGGTTGATGGCCGAACTCGACTCCAAGAAACTGAAACTCGCGCAGCTCGCTGTGTACCGGGTGAAGGAGGGAGAGCTCCTGGCGCTGATGCTCTCGCTAGGACACGACCTAGGCCTCCTGGAGTCGCTCGCCAACGGTGGATCGATGACCGCCGCCCAACTCGCTGCGAAGACCGGCACCAACGAGCGCTACGTGCTCGAGTGGCTCTACAGCCTCACTGCCGCAGAACTCATCGACAAGAACGGTGACGAATTCTCCTTCACCCCGGAAATGGCGGTCGTGCTCGGTCACGACGAACACACCGCTTTCACGGCCGGCATCTTCACAGGCCCGCCCCTACCGGACACCGTTGAACGCCTCACCGAGGCGTTCCGGACCGGCATCGGATTCGGTTGGGACGATCACGGCGTGGGCGTCGCACAGATGCAGCGAGCTATGGGAACCAACAACAAACGTGCTCATCTGGTGAGCGAGGTTCTGGCGTCGATGCCATCGGTTGTGCAGAGGCTGGAGTCGGGCATTCGAGTGTTGGACGTGGGCTGCGGGGCCGGCGACCTGGCCCATACTTTGGCCAAGGCGTTCCCGAAGTCAACGATCACCGGCGTGGATCCCAGTGGCCACGCGATCGCGATGGCCCAACAGTTGTCTGCGGAGCTCCACAACCTCGACTTCTCCCGAGGCACATTCGATGACCTTCCCGCCAACAGCGCAGATCTTGTGACCACTTTCGATGTGCTTCACGACCTTCCGTTTCCAGATCGAGCCGCCGCTTCTGCCTGGGCAGCACTGAACGGGAATGGCGATTGGTTGGTGGCCGACATCAAGGCCGGCAAAGACTTCGAGGACAACGCGAAGATTCCCACCCGATCACTGTTCTATTCCATGTCAGTGCTGTTCTGCATGAATTCGGCGATGTCTGAACCGGGTGGAGCTGGTTTGGGGACATTGGGACTGAACGAGGACAAACTGCGCGAGATCGTGACCGGTGCGGGATTCAGCCATGTCACCAGCTACGAGTTCGATTTCGATGTGAACAATCGCTACTACCACGTGACCACCTAAGACCGAACTGCGGCCTGCTCGTGCGGATCGGGGAAACGTGGAGCGAGCGAATAGGCCTGATCACACGGACCCGATTAGCGTGTCAGCCGTGAGTATCTCCCCCAGTACCTTGCTCGACAAGATGATCGAGGCCACGATTGTGCCAAGCTTCACCAGTCTTGGCCCTGGGGCCCGACGTCGCTTGTTCGACTGGCCCCAACTCGAATCGTTCGACCTGAATGGGCAAACCGTTGTGCTCACCGGTGGTACATCGGGCATCGGCGAAACCGGAGCCGAGATCATCGCCACTCTGGGAGCCAATCTGGTCATCGTTGCTCGCGACCAGGCCAAAACCGAAGCCACGGTCGACCGCATCAAGGCAACTACCGGCAACCCGAACATCTCCTTTGTGTTGGCTGATCTCGGCAAGGGCGACGATGTGCGCAGCGCAGCTTCGCAACTGGCCGAGCGTCACGACGTCATCCACACCCTCATTCACAACGCCGGCGCACTCTTCCCCCAACGAAAGCGCGCCGAGAACGGCACCGACCTCGCCGTGGAACTGATGGTTGCAACCCCATTTCTGCTGACCGGGCTGCTGCTGCCTCAATTGCGGGCCGCAAGGCCTGGCCGGGTCCTCACCATGAGTTCGGGCGGCATGTACAGCCAGCCATTGAGCGTCGGCGGGCTCGAGATGTCCGACGAGGATTACGGCGGAGCCGCCCAATATGCCCTCGCCAAGCGGGCTCAAGTGGTTCTCAGCGAGATGTGGGCCCAGAAGATCGACAAGTCCGAGATCGTCTTCCACTCGCTTCATCCCGGCTGGGTGGACACTCCCGGCGTCAGCGAGGCGCTCCCTGGTTTTTCAAAGATCCTCGGTCCACTCCACCTGCTTCGATCACCTCGTGAGGGAGCCGACACGATGGTGTGGCTCACCGCGTCGGATCGGGCGCTTGAGACCAGCGGAGAGTTCTGGCACGACCGTGAGGTGCGGTCCACCCACAAGATCCCTACCACAAGGGGTAGCGACACCCCCGAACGCCGCAAACGGCTCTGGGAATGGTGCGAGAACCACACCGGATCCACCTTCGACGGCTAACCGCGCCCGTACGGTTCTTTCTGGCGTGATACCACCACATCCGGCGCAAAAAGCGTCGAGCCGCTACCTGCTAGGTAGTGGCTCGACGACAGAACAGCAAGATGTAGTGGAACGACGACAGAACAGCGCGGTTACCCGACTTTGCGGAGGTCCACGACGAACACCAGGGTCTCGTTGGGGGCGATCACGCCTCCGGCTCCGGCCGAGCCATAACCAAGTGCGGGCGGGATGGTGATGCGACGCCGTCCGCCCACCTTCATCCCGGCAACTCCCTGATCCCATCCGGCGATCACCATGCCAGCACCCAGCCCGAACTCGAACGTGGAACCTCGGTTCCAGGACGCATCGAATTCTTTGCCGGTGGACCAGCTGGTGCCGACGTAATCAACACTGACCTGAATGCCCGCGTTCGCTTCCGCTCCGTCACCGGTGACGAGGTCTTCGGTCTGGAGTTCGGCGGGCGGATCGCCGGCTGGAATTTCGATTGTCGGTCGGTCGAAGACATCGGTCATGGAGAGAAACCGTATCGAGCGCAAGTGCACTCCCGGACCGGATTCCGCTGATGACTAGGACGAGGCCTCCCGGATGGCTTCCCACACCCGGCGGGAGGTCAGGGGCATGTCGATGTGCTTCACACCCAGGTGGCTCACTGCGTCGATCACGGCGTTGTGGATTGCTGAGGTGGAACCGATCGTGCCAGATTCGCCGATGCCCTTGGCGCCGAGCGGATTCCGAAAGGTCGGCGTTTCAGTGTTGTAGGTCTCGAAGTTGATCAACTCCGCAGCCGACGGAATGGCGTAATCCATCAGATTCGACGTGATCGGATTGCCGTCCTCGTCATACGCGACCTCTTCGAACAACGCCTGGGCTACACCCTGAGCGATGCCGCCGTGCTGTTGACCGGTGACGAGCAGGGGATTGAGAATCCGCCCGCAATCGTCCACCGCAACGTGGCGCAGCATCTTCACAGCACCGGTGTCGGTGTCGACCTCGACCAGCGATATGTGTGTGCCGAACGGGAAAGTGGCATCTTGGCCGTCGAAGTCGTGTTCGAAGCTGAGCCCAGGCTCCATGTCCTGTGGCAACTTGGCCGGATCCTTGGCTGCGGCGGCGAGGTCTCCCCAGGTGATCGCAGAAGCCGGTACACCTGCAACCTGAAGTCCTGCGTCGGCCTTCACGATGTCGGTCTCTGCGGCCTCCAAGATGTGCGCCGCCAGCTTCTTCGCCTTCTCCATCACTTTTTCGCTCGCAACGAATACGGCCGACCCGCCGGCTTGTAACGAGCGGGACCCCATCGTTCCAGCTCCCTTGGGCACCAGATCCGTATCGGACTGGTGGAGGATCACCCTGTCCATCGGGATGCCGAGTACGTCGCTCACCAGCATCGAGAACGCAGTGTCGTGACCCTGGCCGTGGCTGGAGGTACCAACCTTGGCGGTGGCGGTGCCATCCTCGTGCACCTCCACCTTGCCGTATTCCACGTGAAGCCCCGTTGGAGCGGTGATCTCTACATACGTGCACACGCCGATGCCAAGCTGGCGAGGATCACCACTGGCTCGGCGGGCGGCCTGTTCGGCCCGACGCTCTTCGTAGCCGAATTCTTCCACCGCTCTATCGAGAGCTCTGAAGTACTCGCCGTTGTCGTAGTTCGTGCCACCGTGGGTCGCGTAGGGGAACATCTCGGGCGTGAGAAGGTTCTTGCGCCGGATTTCCACCGGGTCTATGCCCAGTTCAACCGCGGCAATATCCATGACACGCTCGAGTAGCTGGGTTGCCTCGGGTCGGCCGGCCCCGCGGTAAGCGGCGATCTGGGTGTTGTTGGTGGCCACCGACGTGGCCCTGAAACGCAGTGAGGGAATGTTGTAGACGCCCTGGCACATCATCTGTGTGAAATAGGTGAGAAACCCCCCGACGGCTGGGTATGCGCCGGTAGCGGCAATGGCGTTGAAGTCGAGGCCGGTAATCACACCATCGTTGGTTATGCCGAGCTTGGCGGTGAGGACCATGTCTCGGCCCTGCGCCATCGCAACCATGTTCTCGCTTCGTTGCTCGGTCCACTTGAGCGGTTGCCCCAGGAGCTGCGCCAGCTTCGTGGTGATGAGGAACTCGGTGTAGGCACCGGCCTTTGAACCAAACCCTCCGCCGACCACGGGAGCGGCAACCCGCAGATTGCTGGGATCGAGGTCGAGCTCACCCACCAACGTATCGCGCACCGAAATTGGGTTTTGGGACGGAATCCAGACGCTCAGATGACCGTTCTCCCCCGGGACCACCAGACAACCGTTCGGCTCCATCGGAACACCAGCAAGCCGCTGGGAATGCACGCGAGCCTCGATGACTCGCTCGGCACCGGCTACGGGATCCTCCTCTTGGCCGTTGTTGGTGAGGAACACGATGTTGCTGCCGTGTTCTTCGAAGAGAAGCGGAGCCCCCTCGGCCATTGCCGCTTCCTGATCGGTCACGGCGTCGAGGGGGTCGTAATCGACGTCTACGAGTTCGGCGGCGTCGAGCGCCTGACCCCGCCCATCGGCCACGATCACCGCAACGATATCACCGACGAATCGAACCTTGCCCTTGGCAAGCGGCGGCCTCGAAAAGATCGGATCAAACATTGCAAAGCCGAGGAAAGGCTTGAGCTCCAGAGTGTCGGCGGTCCACACGCCCCTGACTCCTGGTGCGCTTGCAGCCTCGCTCGTGTCGATCGAAATCAATGTGGCGTGGGCGAAGGGTGACCTGATGAAGTGGACGAAACCCACTCCGGGTACGTCCATGTCGTCGTAGTACCAGTCGGTGCCGTCGAGGAGGCCGGGATCCTCCTTGCGGAGAACGGAATTGCCAAGCAGTGAGCCTTCAACATCTCTGACATCGGTCATGAGGGCCATTCTGGCCGAAGTACCGACGGACTGACCATTCCTCCTGCGAGGCCGGATCGGTTCTACTAGCGCTGGTTGTAACCGGCGACCAGGTCGGCGGTTTCTCGTATGTTCTCCTCCGATTCGGAGAACCAGATCATCAGGGATCCCCGGCCATAGCCGTTGGCCAACACCTGATACCAGTAGTCATAGCCTGTCTGGTCGGGAGGTCGCCTCAGCACGTTCTGGTAGATCAGATCGAGGAACTGTGCGTCGTCGACATCGCCGTAGGTATTCCGGAACTCCTGGGACTGAGTGAACCAGTAGGACGCCTCAGCCAATTCCAGCCTTCCGTCGGCGACGGTGAGCCAGTAGTGGAGGCCTTCGTCGTCGGGCAGTCGTAGGAAGTAGGCCAGGTATAGGCGGATGAACTGGTTCCGACGAGCCTGCGGGTCCACGAGAATCGGTGGTGAGCTGCCGTCGTCAACCACGGTTCCAGGTGCTTTGAGGAACGGCAGCTTCTCCATGGCGGCGCCCAAGATCTGATCGCTGTCGGCGTCAAGCCAGTCCTCGAGAACGGTTGCATGAATCTGACGAAAGTCAACCGTGGGAATCAGGTTTCCCTGGCGGGTGAGGTTGGTAAGCGATGGGCGCTGCCCGTAGAGGCCGCCCCTCACGTTGCCGCCGATCGCCATGGCGAGACCGGCAGCGCCGTGGTCGGTCCCCCGAGAGTCGTTGTCTGCCACCCGACGACCGAATTCGCTGTTCACGATCACCAGCACTCGGTCGAGCCATTCGGCTTCGAGGACCTGGAACAAGGTGCTGATCGCCTCGTCGAACTCGATCATTCGATCCCGATGCTGATTGGGCTGGTCGCTGTGGCTATCGAAGGAGCCCCACAAGACAGAGAACACCCGGGTGCCGAATCCGGCATTGATCAGCCGAGCGATCACCTCCATTCGAATGGCCAGCCTTCCCTCCGCCGGCGTGGACGGATAGACCGGTCGGAGTCTGGCAGCCAGATCGAGCGCAGACGCTCCCGAACCACCAAGAGCTTCAGCCCACTGACCCAGTGAGCTGCTGCCGGCGAAAGAGCGAATCGTGTCGTACTGACGAACATCAACAGCGTTGTCACTCATGTTGAAGAGACCCGAAGCCCTCTGGGGAAGGGCGGTCACTCGAGGAGTAGCGCCCACCATGTGCAACGGGATCGACGACGAAACCGTGACAGCCGGGATCTCCATGCTGGAAGGCAGACCGTCCAGATAACGACCGAGCCATCCCGAGGTGGGCGTCCCATGGATCTGGCCACTCATCAACCGGGCCATCGAGGTGAAGTGTGAAAGATCATCGAGGGGCTGACCAACCCCCTCGATGATGGCAACCTGACCCGCGTCCCAACGCTGTTTGATCGTTGGAAGATTGGGGTTCAGGGCGTGCGTGTCGCTCAGGACGAGGGCTTCCTGTGAGGTTATTCCCAACCGCGGTCGTGCGTCGTAGTAGGCGCCCTCATTGATCGGGATCACAGTGTTGAGGCCGTCGTTGCCTCCTCCCATCGTCATGTTGATGACGACTCCGTCGGAAGGACCAACTGGGGTTGCTGCCGCAGCGGCTGCCAGGTCGAGGTTCTCGATCAACATCCAGGTGGGGATCCCGGCCGCCGCTCCGGTGGCTGCTGCGGCTTGCAGGAAATCCCGTCGGGTGAGGCTGAATCGATCCCGGGGAGCAGGCGCGGAGAGGGAGGCGACGATCTGTTCGGTGGTGGGCTCCATGTCAGGCCAACTGGAATTCAGGGGTGAGCAGAGAGAGGAAGATGAGGCCCGTCGGCTCGGCCCAACGGGACGTTGCCCTCTCAGTCGCTACGAATTCAGTGAGGGAGGTTCTGGTTCGATCCGACACCTCGAACAGGCCGAAGGTGTCCAGGGCGCGGTCGACGCTCTGTGACACAGTGAGCTCGGCTGAATCTGCGAGGAGATCTCGGTCGTTGGCCCGCCACCGCAGGTTGCTGGCGAACCGTGCCTTGGCCCACGTAGCGCTGCTGGAGATCCAATAGCCGTTTTGTTTCCAGCCGGCCACGTTGGGGGGGTCGTACATCGATTGACCCATTTCTCCCACGTACCACTGCGGGTCGATGTCAGCGCTGGCTAGTTCGGCATGACGCATCGCAGCAACGGTGAACTCGATCGGGCTTCGGATCAGCGCGTTCTTGGCCCGGTCGCTACGGAAGTCGGGATGAAGGAAGATGGCCCGCAGAAGGGCGTCGACCCTCATTCCACCGGAAATGAGAGCGTCGGCCAGCGCCTCCACGACTCCAGCTTCAGGTTTGGGGTAGGCGAAGAAGCTCCACATCTTGGACGCTATGAAACGGGATGCATCACGCTGCTTGGGGCCGAGAAGAATGTGGGTGATGATCTCGGGCCCGTCCCAGTTGTTGGTGATACCCATGAAGGTCTTCAGGTCACTGTCGTGCTGGTCGGCATGGAACACGTATTCGCGGGGCTCGGCATCCCAACGATTCAATCCGTGACCGGTCCAGGCTCGGGCGGAGGCCTGGACGTCGTCTTCGGTGTAGTGGCCCTGCCCTAGGAGGAATAGCTCCATCAGTTCCCGAGCGAAGTTCTCGTTCGGGCTGCCCTTTCGATTGTCGTCGTTGTCGAGGTAGAGGAGCATTGCTGGCTGTAGGGCCATTGTCTGATAGAGCTCTACTAGATCGCCCATACCCTTGGACCGGAACAGCTGGATCTGATCAAACATCAGGTAGTGCTTGTTGACTTTGTCGAGTCCGCTGCACAGCACTCCGTGCCAGAACAAGGCGACCTTTTCCTGAATCGGCTTGGGAACGGTGCGGGCCCTTTCGAACCAGAAATGAGTCATGCCGACGTACCGTTCGCTCCAGTCGGTTGAGCTCTCGTCTAGGTCGGGCACGTTGTCGGACACGGGAGGATTGTCCGAGATGTCGAGAACGTTATCGACGACCTGAGTCCAATCCAGATCGGTGAGGGCTTCGATATCGGTACGGCGCCCACCAAAGCCACTGCGGCGGAGAAGGTGGGCAACGTCGGAAAAGTCAGACGGCATACCGAGCACCTTCGGCGCATGGGCCGTTCGAACTTGAGGAGTAATCTGTTTGGCCCATGTCAGGGGGCTGAGACAGCATTCAGATCGATCAAGTACGATCCAGCATCACCCCGGCCACCTTTGCCGAACTCTCGGCCCGCCTGGCCAACGTCGCCGACGCATCCCGCTGTTTCCTGCCCTCCCAGGAACAACGGGTGATCGCCAGCCTCATGGCCGACATGCGCAACCCGTCGGCCCGCCGCCCGCCACGGGATCTGCTCGTCACCAAACTCACCAACCTGGTCGGCGACCGCTTCGAGCTCGACGATCGCCAGGCACTCAAAAGCCCGGACTGGACCTACGCCGACCCCGACCAGTAGGACCGGGGCCGCGGCCCGGCTGCATCAAACATCAGGCTCAGCGTCGCGCTCTGCGTTGCGTTGCGTCGCGCTCTGCGTTGCGTCGCGCCCACATCGCGGCGCCGTCGCGGCCCCGTGGTAGGCGCATACCGTCCTGGTCACAGGCGGCCGCAGGGCTTGCATTCGAATCTGTCGAGGGCCACTGTGAGAGCAACCTCCAGCTAGGAAGTCACGTGTACGTCCACACCGCTCGTTGCACAATCGACAATGGCAGCCCGGATCGCTCCTTAACCGATGGCCTCGAACTGGCCGAGCAGATTGAGAATCTAGTCGCAATTCCAATCACACTGTGGTCCGCTCCCTTCGCTGCCAGCGGAACCCAACTGGTCTGGTCGGCCCGAATTCAGAACTTGGTTCAGATGGATGCCCTCCAGGCGGCCCTGTGCTCGTTTTACCGAGAAACGCCCCAGACGGGTCGTTGGTACAGTTTCCCGCCCTTCGTGTGGAGGCACTTCTCGAAATCGTTTCGGGCGAACCACAGGGACCGCCGGCCCCATTCGTAACCGCTCGAGTTGCTTACGCCACCGCCGATGCCGCCGACGAAGCGATTGCGTGGGGATCGAACCTGGCCGAGCAAGAACGACAAACCCTGGATGCTTGCGTCATGTTCGGCGTCAACGTGTTCGGCGATGATGGGCGGCTGGTGTGGGTGGTGTCCCACCCCGACGCCCACACGGTGGAGACCGCAGGGCGAATGCTGAAGACGGACCCGACCATCAAAGCCCTCATGGATGAGGGACGCCATCTACTTCAAACCCGCCGTCGCTGGCACTACATGCGACGCCTCAACTGAACGGACAGAACCAATGCTCGAAAGACCGATCAATACCTCGAGTCCAAAGATGAAGTCAAGAAAGGGAGTAACGCCATGATCCGATGGTTTGTCGATGTGAGTATACGCGCCCGCGTCGCACTGGTCGTGCTGGCTGGGGTAACGGTTCTGGTGGGTGCCATACAATTGGGCTCGTCGACCGTCGACGTATTCCCGGAGTTCGATCCGCCGCTTGTCGAGGTCCAGACCGAGGCCCTCGGTCTCTCCGCCGCCGAAGTGGAATCACTGATCACGGTTCCGCTCGAGGCCGATCTCCTCAACGGGGTGGCCTGGCTCGACGAGATCCGCTCGGAGTCGGTCGACGGGTTGTCCTCGATCGTCATGGTTTTCGAGCCGGGCACCGATCCGATCCGGGCCCGGCAGATGGTCCAGGAGCGGATGACCCAGGCCCACGCCCTGCCCAACGTGTCGAAGCCCCCGCTGATGCTGCAACCGCTCTCGTCGAACAGCCGGGTGATGATGGTCGGCCTGACCTCCGACGACATGTCGCTGGTCGAGCTGGGCGTCCTGGCCCGGTGGAACATCAAGCCCAGGCTCCTCGGCGTGCCCGGTGTGGCCAACGTCGGGGTTTGGGGTCACCGTGACCGCCAGCTACAGGTGCTGGTCGACCCCACCGACCTCGCCGCCGCCGGCGCCTCGCTCGACGAAGTGGTCGAGACGGTCGGCGAGGCCCTGTGGGTCTCGCCGCTGAGCTTCCTCGAGTCGTCCAAGCCCGGCACCGGCGGTTTCATCGACACGCCGAACCAGCGGCTCGGGATCCGCCACCTCCTCCCGATCGCCACGCCCGAAGACCTCGGCAAGGTTCCGGTCGTCAACCATCCCGACCTTTCGGTCGCCGACATAACGAACGTGATCGAGAGCCACCAGCAGCTGATCGGCGACGCCGCCGTCAATGGTGAGACCGGGATGATCCTCGTCATCGAGCGGTTCCCCGACGCCGATCCGGTGGCGATCGCCGACGACGTCCAGACCACGTTGAGCACGATGAGGGCCGGCCTCCCAGGCGTCGACATCGAGACCGAGGTGTTCCGGTCCGCAGCTTACATCGAGTCGATGAGCAGCAACCTGACCACCGTCCTGGGCATCGGACTTATCCTGGCGATCCTTCTACTGGCGTTGTTCCTGTCGAGCTGGCGGAGCGCGGTGATCGCCTTCGCCGTGATCCTGACCAGCCTGGCGGTCACCCTTCTCATCTTCGATTGGCAGGGCCTGTCGCTCAACATCATGACCATTAGCGGGCTGCTTATCGCCCTGGGGGTGATCGTCGACGACGTCGTCGTCGACACCGACAACGCGGCCCGACGCTTGAGACAAGAGCGAGAGGCGGGTCAGACCGGCCCCTCGAGGATGCCGATCTTTCTGTCTGCGATCCGGACCCGCCGGACCCTCGTCTCGGCGACGATCATCCTGTTGTTGGCCGTGGTCCCGGTCTTGTTCTTCCAGGGGCTCACCGGCGACCTGTTCTCGCCACTGGTCACGTCGTACGCCATCGCCGTTCTGGTGTCGTTCGCCGTCGCTCTGCTCCTGACGCCTGGCCTGACCGTCCTCCTGCTTGGCGACGTCACTGACGCCCCGGATCCGTCACCGCTGGCCACTCGGTTCGAGTCGTTCCACGACGCTCTGACCGGTCTGGTCGGTCGGATCGGCCGGACTGCGACGCTCGCCGTCGCCGGGAGCCTGGCGGTAGTGGGGCTGGCGGCCCTGCTGCTGATGAACACGGCGTGGACCCCGACCTTCCAACAGGACAGCGCCCGGGTCCGGTGGGAAGCCGCGCCCGGCACCTCCCCGGCGGCGATGATGTCGACGATCGGCGCCATCACCGAGGACCTGACGGCCATCGATGGGGTCGACGGCGTGAGTGCCCACATCGGGCGGGCCGAGACGGGCGACCGCGTCGTCGACATCAACACCGCCGACGTATGGGTTCGGTTCGCCGACGGTGCCGACCGCGCCGCAACGGTCCAAGCCGTCGAGCAAGCAACGGCGGACCTCCCCGGGTCGGTCGAGGTCCTCCAGACGTTCATTCCCGAGCGACTCGACGAAGCCCTCAACGGGCCGGACGCCGATGTCACCGTTCGGGTCTACGGGATCGATTTCGACCAGCTCGACGCCAAGGCCGACGAGATAGCCGAGCTGGTCGACGTGGTCGATGGGGTGGCCAGCGCCACCGTCCCCGAGCGTGTGCTCGAGCCCCAGATCGATGTCACGGTCGACCTGGAGGCGGCCGAAGGTTTCGGCATCCTCCCCGGCGATGTCCGTCGCCAGGCGACCACGTTGGTCTCCGGACTGCAGGTCGGCAGCCTCTTCGAGGAGCAGAAGGTCTTCGACGTGGTGGTGTGGGGCGAGCCCGAGCTACGGGACGAGGCCTCCGACTTTGATTCGATGCCGATCGAGCTGCCGGACGGGTCGCTGGTGCCGCTCGGTGAGCTGGCCCGGGTCGAAACGGTGGAAGCGACGGCATCGATCCAGCGCGACGCCGTGTCCCGCTACACCGACGTCAACGTGACCGTCGACGGCCGCAGCGCCGACGCCGTGGCCGACGACATCCGCACTGCCCTGATGGAGGTCAGCTTCGAGCCCGAGTCACGGGCCGAGATCGTCGGCGGCCCAGCCGATGGGCAGGGAGGCCGGTGGCGCATCCCGGTCGTGATCCTGGCCGTCCTGATCGGCACCTACCTCCTGATCCAGTCGGTGTTCGGTGGCTGGCGGCTCGCCCTCGGGTTGATGGCCTCGGCCCTGGTCGCCCTGTTCGGCGCTGTCGTCGGGGCCATTCTGACCGGCGGCGAACTGACCCTGCCCGTGATGTTCGGCCTCCTCGCGGTCTTCGGCATCGCCATCCGCCATGCCGTGCTGGCGGTCGACCAGGTCCGTCGTCTGGAGCTCGACTCCCCCGAGCCCGGGCCGGAGCTGATCGACCAGGCCTTCCGGGAGCGGGCCCCGGCCGTCCTGGCCACCACACTCATGGTGGCCATCTTCCTCGTGCCGGCCCTGCTGTTCGGCAGCGCCCCCGGGCTCGAGATCCTCCGGCCGATGGCGGTGGTGATTCTCTGCGGGCTGGTGACCACGCTCCTGTCGACGACGCTCGTCGTCCCGATGGTGTATGACCTCTTCCGGCCCAGCGTCGACCTTGAGGACCCAATCGACCGTGAGCCGATCATCGAGGACCCGATCGACCGTGAGCCGACACGCAGTCGATCGGACCGGTCCGGCAACGGGAACGACGGCACAGGAAAAAGAGCAAACATCGGCTCCGCTCATCACCCAGGAGGTCGGCGATGCGGTTTAGACACCGCTGCCGCCCGAGGCGGCCCGGCTGGCCCCTGGCCCTCCCGGCCATCGCCGCAGTGGCCCTTCCGCTGGCCGCCTGCAGCGACGAGCCGACTGCCATCAAGACCGTCCCCTACGAGCTGGTAGCCGACGAGGCCGACGACATCAACACTGTCGTGTTGACGCAGAGGGCGTCGGAGCGGCTCGTCATGGAGACCGCCCCGGTGTTGGAGCAGACCATCGACGGCAGCATCCGGCTGACTGTGCCCTACGCGGCCATCATCTACGACACCATCGGCGACACCTGGGTCTACGCGCACCCCGAGCCACTGAGCTACCGGCGGGCGCCGATCACCATCGACTACATCGAGGGCGACCTCGTGGTCCTCGAGGACGGACCCGAACCGGGCACCGAGGTCGCCGTTACATCCGTCGCCGAGCTTTACGGCACTGACACCGGAGTAGGAAAGTGAAAGAACTTCACACACTGGTCCATTTAAGCCTCCGCTACCGGTATCTGGTCGCCTTTATGGCCGGGCTGATACTGCTGCTCGGCGTGCTGCAGGTGCAGCGGATGCCGATCGACGTCTTCCCCGAGTTCGCTCCACCCCAGGTCGAGGTCCAGACCCCCGCGCTCGGGTTGTCGGCCGAGGAGGTGGAGTCCCTGATCACCGCCCCGATGGAGGAGTCCTTCGCCGGCCTCCCCCGCCTGGAGACCATGCGCTCCAAGTCGGTCGAGCAGCTGTCGTCGATCAAGCTGATCTTCAGTCGGGGGACCGATCTCATGGAGGCCAGGCAGGCAATCCAGGAGCGGATGTTGCTCGTCACCCCAACGCTGCCGACCTGGGCCGCGCCACCGAACATGCTGCCACCGCTGTCGTCGACAGCCCGGACGGTGAAGATCGGTATCAGCAGCGACAGCCTGTCGACCATCGACCTCTCGATGATCACCTACTGGACGATCCGTCAGCGCCTGCTGCGAGTCCCCGGCGTGGCCAACGTGGCCATCTGGGGCGAGCGGATCGACTTGCCGACCATGCAGGTCGACTCCGAGCTGATGGCCCTGCACGACATCACGTCGGCCGAGGTCATGCAGGTCATGTCCGACACCCTCGACTCCGGGATGGTTCAGTACTCCGAGGGCTCGGTCATCGGGACAGGCGGGAACCTCGACACGGCAGCCAACCGGCTACCGGTCAACTACATCAGCTCCGTCCAGGACGCAGAAACCCTGGGCCAGGTCCCGATCAATGCTCGGACAGACGCCGCCGGCAATCAGCTGCGGCTGGAAGACGTCGGATCGGCGATCCACGGCACCTGGCCGATGATCGGCGATGCTGTCGTCAACGATGGCGAAGGTCTGCTCCTGATCGTCGAGAAGTTCCCCTGGGCCAACACGGTTGAGGTCACCCACGGCGTCGAGGACGCCATGGCCGCAATGGCCCCCGGGCTGCCCGGAGTTGACTATGACACGACGATCTTCCGGCCGGCGACCTTCGTTGAGATGTCGATCGAGAACCTGACGAGGGCGATACTCATCGGCGCCGTCCTCGTTGTGGTGGTCCTGCTGCTGTTCCTGTACGAGTGGCGGACTGCGCTGATCAGCGCCACGATCATCCCAATGTCGCTGATGGCGACGTTGCTGATCATGCCGTTTTTTGGGGCCGAGGTGTCGACGATCAACGTGATGGTGCTGGCCGGTCTCGTCATCGCTGTCGGCGCGGTCGTCGACGACGCGATCGTCGACGTCGAGAACATCGTACGAAGATTGCGGGAGCAGCGCGCCTCTGGTGTGGACGTGCCGACCTCCCGCGTCGTTATCGACGCATCGGTCGAGGTTCGCAACGCAATAGTCTACGCTTCCCTGATCGAGGCGGTCGCCCTCATGCCGGTGTTCTTCCTCGAGGGCCTGTCCGGCGCCTTCTTCCAGCCGCTGGCCCGGGCCTACGTGATCGCCGTACTCGTGTCGGGCTTCATCGCCATGACGGTGACCCCGGCGCTGTGCTACATGCTGCTCCGCAAGGCCCCCCTCGACAAGCGGCAGTCGCCGATCCTCCCGCTGCTCCACCGGGGCTACACCCGGGCGCTCAAGCCAGCGTTGGGTCGACCGGCCCTGGCCATCGGCGCCTTCGCCCTGCTGGCCTTCTCCGGCATCGGCGTCTACCCTCAGCTCGGTCAGGAGCTCCTGCCCGACTTCAAGGAACGCGACTTCCTGATGCACTGGTTGGGCAAGCCGGGAACCTCCCACCCCGAGATGGTGCGGATCTCCCAACTGGCCTGCCAGGAGCTACTGACCATCGACGGGGTGAACAACTGCGGCTCCCACATCGGCCAGGCCCTGCTCATGGACGAGGTCTACGGCATCTATTTCGGTGAGAACTGGATCAGCGTCGATCCGTCGGTCGATTACGACGAGACGCTGGCGACGGTCCAGGCCACGGTCGACGGCTACCCGGGCCTGGTGCGCGATGTGCAGACCTACCTGAAGGAGCGGATCCGGGAGGTCCTGACCGGTTCGAGCCACCCGATCGTGATCCGGATCTACGGTGAGGATATGGACGTGCTCCGACGGATTTCAGCCGAGATAGAAGAGGCGCTCAGGGCCGAGGACGGACTCAAAGAGGTCCATACCGAGTTACTCGTCGACATTCCCCAGGTCGACATCAAGGTCGATCTGGACCTGGCCGCCGCCTACGGGGTCAAACCGGGGGACGTCCGCCGCCAGGCCGGCATCATGCTCGCCGGCGAGGAGACAGGCGACATCCACACTGCCAACCGGACCTACGACGTCAACATCTGGAGCTTGCCCGAGAACCGCGACAGCATGACCGACATCTACAACCTCCCGATCGAGACTCCAGGCGGTGAGCGGGTCGCCCTCCAAGAGATCGCCTCGATCGAGATCGTCCCAACGGCAAACGCTGTCAACCGGGAAAACTTGGCCCGGCGGATCCACGTCGAGGCCGAGCTCGACGGCGTCGCCCTGTCGGAGGCGGTGGAGACGGTGGAGGAGGTGCTGGAAGAGATCGAGTTCCCCGTCGGCTACTTCCCGGAGATGCTCGGCGAGTTCACCGAGCAACAGGAAGCTTCCAGAAACCTCCTCCGAATTTCGTTGCTTTCAAGCCTGCTGATCCTCATCCTGCTGTACGTCTCCTACAACAGCATAAAGCTGGCGCTGCTGTCCTTCTTCGCCCTGTCGGCGGCGCTGGTTGGAGGCGTTCTGGCGGCCTGGGGCACAGGCGGGGTCCTGTCGCTCGGGTCGCTGGTCGGCTTCCTGACCGTTCTCGGCATCGCCGCTCGCAACGGCATCATGCTGATCAACCACTACCAGCACCTCGAGGACAAGGAGGGTATGGCGTTCGGGCCAGATCTTGTACTCCGTGGAGCCCGGGAACGGGTGGCGCCGATCCTGATGACCGCCCTCACCACTGGCCTGGCCCTGGTGCCGCTCGCGATCTCGGGGAGTATCCCGGGTCACGAGATCGAGCACCCGATGGCCATCGTTATCCTCGGTGGGCTGATCACCTCGACGCTCGTCAACCTGTTCATCGTGCCGTCGGTCTACCTGCTAATCGGCGACCGGCACAAGATGGCCGTCGCCACCTGAAATCGGTAGGAACCGCCGATCGAGGTCGGCCTGACCGTCGGCGCTCTGCTACCGACCACCCTCATAGGCTGAGGGCGTGGATGACCGCTATGAACCCCTGGATATTCATGTGAAGCGCACCGAGGGGGTAACGATCACCTTCGCCGACGATTTCGTCGCCGAGTTCAATCTTGTTGCATTGAGGTTGCGCTGCCCGTGCGCTAAGTGTCGCAGCCTGCGAGATCGCGGGGAGGAGAGTTGGCCTCGGCCCGGAAGTCCAATCCCGCTCGAGATCGCGACAGCCGAAATGCACGGGGCGTGGGGACTGAGCCCTACTTGGAACGACGGGCACACCGCTGGCATTTATCCCTTCGAGGCGCTGCGCCACTGGGCCGACCATGAGGGGACCAACCGCCGGGGATAGAGCCAGTCTTCAGAAGATTCGCAAGGCCTGTCCTCGGCCACCTGGTGGCCGATCTTGAGCGCCGGGTACAACTGACCCCCAGCTGGCCGGTGATCAGGGCGATCTTCTCGCCGATGGCGAGAAGTCTGAGCGCTGGTGTCCGACATTGCGCTCCCGGCATCGACCTTCACATGCGCGCCAGGCTCCTCGAATGGGTGAACGGCACGCAGGGCCGCTACCTCGGCACCCACGAGGCGCTCGAGCCCGGCGTCGCAGCATCGCGGCATAGGCGGTGGTCGACTTGCCACAGCCCGACTCGCCGACGAGGCCGAAGGCCTCACCCGGGCGGATCTGGAAGGTCACACCCCGCAGAACCTCACGGGGTACGCGGCGTACGGCATAGGCGAGCTCCAGATCCTTGATCGCAAGGGCCGCGGTCTCGGGGTCACCACGATCGACGTCGGTCGTAGGTGTTGGCCACATCGCGGCCCCAGTCGGCGGAGGTGAAGTCGCTGCCGTCCTGCCACTTGGCGCCTTGACGAAGGTCGAGTGTCCACTGGTCGCCGGTCTCGTTCGGGGACCATCCCGTAGCAAGGGCCGTTGCGTCGATGTTGCCGTCTGCGCCGAGGCCGACGAGATATTCGAAGCTCTGCGACGTCACGCCGTAGGTGCCGACCTCGAGCATGTTGACGGGATCGAGGCCAGTGCTCGAGTCGCCCTGCTGGATACCGACGATGAGGTTGCCACCCGATGCGCCGCCGCCAGCTGCGGTGGTTGCACCCTCTGGGGTCGTGGCCGTCGTTTCGCCGTCTCCGTCACTGCCGCAGGCGGCGATGGCACCCATGAAGGGCGTCGACAGGCCGATGATGGCGCCCCGTTTCACGAAGTCGCGGCGGCTGATCCTGCACTGCGCGTACGCCTCGATGACGTCGAGCTCTTCTGTTCGGCCCATGTCAGAGCGCTGAGACAGCACCCCCCTCGATCAACTACGATCCAGCGATGCTGCTCGTTCCGTGCCCGGTCTGTGGGCCCCGAAACAGTGAAGATCTGGCGTACAAGGGCGAGTCTGTCCGTCGTCCCGACCCCAACAACGTCACCAAAGAGGAGTGGAGGAACTACCTCTACATGCGCAAGAACACCGCTGGATGGATGGAAGAGACCTGGTACTGCCGCAACGGATGCCAGCGCTATTTCAAAACCGAACGCAACACGATCACCAACGAGTTTCGCAACTCGCCGATCCCGGGTACGAAAAACCTGATGCAGCTTGCGACAGTGCGGACCTCCTCGGGTACTGCGGCGGCGCTCGTGAACGACGACGCCGTCAGCCTGCTTTCCTACGACGACGCTGGCGATGCACTGCGAGCAGCACCGATGTCTGCGTTGCACCAAGCCAGAATCGGGACAGAAGTGGGTCTGGACGAGGTGAGGTTTGCGCCCGTTGTGCCCCGGCCATCCAAAATCATCTGCGTCGGGCTCAACTACCGAGATCATGTCGAGGAGATGGGTCGAGCGGTGCCGACCGCCCCCACCTGTTTTGCCAAGTTCGCCGGAGCCCTGATCGGTGCAACCGACACAATCGAAATGCCCACTGCAGACATTTCCAGCTCGGTCGACTGGGAGGTGGAACTTACCGTTGTCATCGGGTCACCCGTTCGCAACGCCACGGCCACCGAGGCCATGGCCGCAATTGCCGGTTACACCGTGCTCAACGACGTGTCGATGCGCGACTGGCAGACCAGGAGTATTCAGTTTCTAGCTGGGAAAACGTGGGAAAAGTGCACTCCGGTCGGGCCCTGGATCGTGGGAACCGATGTGTTGGGTGACGGCTCGGGTCTCGCCGTATCGTGCGATGTGAACGGAGTGAACAAACAGTCGTCCAACACAGACCACCTCATCTTCGGGGCTGTCGATCTGGTGCAGGACCTGTCCAAGGTGATAACCCTCGAACCGGGTGACCTCATCGCCACCGGAACGCCCGGAGGAGTCGGTGCCGGTCGAGACCCCAAGGAGTTCCTCGAGGACGGCGACGTACTGACCACCACCATCGAGGGCATCGGGACCCTGACCAACCCGTGCCACCGGTCCTGAGCGGCCCACAGTCCTTCGCCAGCGAACAAGCGCGACGCCGCGCGCTGCACACCCTAAGCAATACACGCAGGGGTTGTAGATGACTTCTCGGGCGTGCGACAGTGGAACTTCAACGCTGGCCAAAGGAACGAAATGCCTTCTGTAGACGACCAACTCGCAGCAATGGACATCTTCCGAGGTCTCTCCAAAGCAGACATCAGAAAGGTCCGTCGTCTGATGACGCCGACCACTATCAAGGCCGGCAAAGAATTCATCACAGAGGGTGCCCCAGGACGCCAGGCGTTTCTCCTTCTCAGCGGCCGGGCCACCGTTCGACGCGGGTCAAAGATCCTCACAACCGTGGGTGCCGGCGACTTCCTGGGCGAAATGAGCGTTCTCACCGGCGACGCTCGGACAGCCACCGTCACCGCCGATACAGACTTGGAGGTGGAGGTGCTCAACCGGAGGGAATTCAGCAGCCTTCTGGAAGAGCAACCGAAATTGGCGATCAAGCTACTGATGGCGGTCATCAATCGGCTTCGGCAACTCGAGCCGGGATTGGTCGGGTAAACACCTCAAGATGAAGAAGAAGCCGCTCCTGCCGCTCTCGGCTGCTGCTGAACAACTCCTTCCGGGACCGGAGGAGTCGGTGAAATGCTCGGTCTTCACGAATTCGTTGCAGGTGAACCCGGCAGGCACCGCCATCTCGGCCGCCTGTGTGGTTGTGGTGGACACACCGCTCATATGGCCGAAACCGGTCTTTCGGCACGAACACCTCACCGGTCTCGAGAGCCAGATGGTCGACCACGCTGGACAACCGGTTCGGGTGTTGGCGTCCAATCCACGCTCTGGCCACGACGCCAGCGCCTACGCGTTCCGGCGCACCTCCGTCGGAACAGTTGCAGCCCGGCTGGCTCTGACTGACCGCCCAGCGGCCGAGGTGGTCGCGTCGCTGATAGCGATCGATGACCCTCGGCTGGCCGAGGGAGCTGAAGCATTCGACCCCAGGGCGGTCCTCGTGTGCACTCAGGGCTCCCATGACGTCTGCTGTGGGGCCGAAGGAACCCGTCTCGCGAGGAACATCGAAAGCGACTACCGCCTAGCCGGAACCACAGTCTTTCGGGTCTCCCACACCGGGGGCCATCGGTTTGCACCCACCGCCATGACGTTTCCCGACGGCAGAATGTGGGCCTACGCCGACGTCGACTTGTTGACCGCAGCGCTGAATCACACGGGCACACCCGCCGAATTCGCGACACGGTGTCGAGGATCGTGGGAAGCTCCCGATCCCCCCAGCATGGCTGCCGAGGTAGCCGCCTGGGCCAAGGGAGAATGGACCCACGGCCGTGCTGAATTCACCAAACTCGATGAGAACATGATTCGGGTCGCCCGTGACGGTGCTCATCATGACGTCCACGTCGCTGTGGCCCGCGATATCCCCACGATCCGTTGTAGAGCAGCGGGTGGGCTACCGGCCAAACCTGCCGTCGAGTTCGCCGCCGAAGTGATGTGAGACTTCTGTGGTCTCCTCAGACTGCGACCACGCCGACCTGATCCGCGAATCGATCGATGGCGACGTCTGTCGGTGAGTTGCCGGGCCCGAACCTATAGAGCGCCCTTCAGGGCAGCGAGCATGCGATCGTTCTCTGCTGGGGTGCTGATGGTGATGCGAACACCGAGCTGATCGAAAAGGCGGGTCACCACACCGTCCCGCTCCATCGAGGCGAACACGTCATTCGATTTCTCGCCGAGGGGTAGGTAGAAGAAATTGGCCTGACTGTTGGGGACCTCAACGCCCCAACGTCGTACTTCGGAGATCACGCGGGCCCGTTCAGAGACAATCCCCTCCACCCGCTCAGCGATCTTGTCGGCGTGGTTCACCGCAGCGATCGCTGCGGCTTGTGATGGCATGCTGACCGCAAACGGCATCTGGGTTTTGTCGATGGCCGTGATGATGTCGGGGTCACCCATGGCGTAGCCGACCCGCAGGCCGGCAAGTCCTTGGGCTTTGGAGAAGGTGCGGGTCACGATGGCGTTCCGGTGATCCGGCAGGAGATCGGTGACGCTGTTGCCAAACGTCGGTTCCACGAACTCGAAGTAGGCCTCGTCGATCACCACGATCACCCGGTCGGGAACCGACGCGCAGAACTCCGCCAATGCTGCTGTCGTCAGCGCCGTGCCAGTGGGGTTGTTCGGGTTGGCGATCATGATGAGTTTTGTCTTCTCGGTGATCGCTTCGAGCAGACCGGTCAGGTCGGCGGTTTCATTGACAAGCGGCACGGTGACCGGCTCACCGTCGAGCAGCCGGGTGTAGATCGGATATACCTCAAACGAGCGCCACGGGTAGAGCACCTCGTCGCCGGGATCTACATAGGCGCTCACCAAACGGTGAAGGATGGCCGAGCTGCCGGCCCCAACGGTCACATGCTCCACCGGTAGACCCTGCCAGTCGGCGATCGTCTGACGCATCTCGACTGCCCGGTGATCGGCATACCGGTTGATGCCCGCAACCACATCGGTGATCGCGTCGATGACTTCGGGAATTGGCTCCATCGGGTTCTCGTTCGACGCCAACTTGATGGCATCGGTGATCCCGAGCTCTTGCTCGGTCTGCTTGGCATCCTTGCCCGGCTTGTAAGAGGGCATAAGGGAGACGGCGTTGCGAGGACGGCCAATCGAAGACATGCCGAGGATGGTAGACGGTCGGTTCGAATGCGATTGTTTCGAGCTGATCAGCTTTCGGGCACGGAATCGCCGTGGCCGGCGGTACGCAGCGCGTCCCGTAGCTGTTCAGCTACCTCGTCGAGCAGATCGGCTCGCGGGGAGGTTTCCGCATTCCGAAAATCGAGATCACCCATGCTGTCTATCGGAACAACGTGCACGTGCGTGTGGGGAACCTCAAAGCCGGCGATCAGTAGCCCGACGCGCGGCGAACCGACAACGTTTTTCTGGGCGTTCCCGATCGTATGGGCGACCGACATCAGGTGGGCAGCGGTTTCCGAGGGTAGATCGATCCAGTGGTCGATCTCGGCCCGTGGGATCACTAATACATGCCCGTGATGAAGTGGGCGGATATCGAGCATCCCGATGCACACATCGTCGGACCACACGAACCGGCCAGGGATTTCGCCGTTGATGATCTTGGTGAAGATGGTCGCCATGAACCCGACTCTACTTTCGTTGTAGCCGTCGCCGCCGCGTAACGTTGGCCCATGAGCGATCCCGACCTGCTGACAGAAGACAACGGAGCGGTGAGAACGATCACGCTCAACCGGCCAGATGCCAAGAACACCCTCACCGGAGCAATGCTCAGAGGTTTGGTGAGCGCCATCGCCGACGCAGACGCCGACGATGCGATTCGGTTGATTGTTCTCACCAATGCAGGCAACACGTTCTGCGCTGGTGCTGACCTCACCGACAGCCGACCTGGAGTTTCGGGTATGGGCGACGACGGTGACGGCGCAGCGCTTTCCGACGTTTTCCTTGCCATACATGGCTCAGAAACTCCGGTGGTCGGGAAGGTCAACGGTCACGCCGTCGGCGGAGGCGTGGGCCTGATGGCGGCCTGTGATCTGTCCTATGTCCGCTCCGACGCCAAGATCGGTTTCACCGAGGTGCGATTGGGTGTGGCTCCGGCGGTGATTTCGGTGGTCTGTTTACCCAAACTCAGCCGGGCCGACGCCATGGAGACGTTCCTGACCGGCGAACGGTTCTCACCCGCTCGCGCTGCCGAAATTGGTTTGATCAATGCCTCGGTCGAGCCCGATGACCTCGATGCCTATGTTCAGCAGGTCGTCGAGAAGATCCTTCTCGGAGGGCCCGCCGGTGTTGCTGCCGCGAAACACATCGTAAACACCGTTCCGACGATGAACCGGTCCGAAGCGTTCGAGACGATGACCGAGTTGTCCCAGGCGCTGTTCGATGGCCCTGAGGCTCAAGCCGGTATCGCCGCATTCCGCCAGCGTCGACCGGCCCCGTGGGTACCAGTAGTCGACTAGGCGCGATCTGTATCAGGTCTCGTCTTCGGGATAGATGCTCGGCGGAGGCCCAGGAACCCCAGGACCTTCGCACACCCAACAGTTGGAATCGATGCTTCCCGTCCATGCCACCTCGCATGGCAGGCAGCTCAGCCGCATGCCGATCCGTCGATAGCGAGACTGCACAGATGGAAGCGCAGCGATGACCGACGCTGCGCTCGGGGTGGAAACCGTCGCCGAGGCGACCGCCGAAGCTGAGGTCGATGTAGCCATGCAAGTTATATCGGCACCCCACCTAGTGAGATGAGCGCAAGAACGACTGAGGGGTGGCGGGTGAACCACCACCCCTCAGGGAATGTTTAGATAAATCGGAGCGGAGCCCCGGGCGAGCGGCGCTCTAGTGCTTGACAGCCGCAGGCAACTTCTTCGCCTGGGCGATCCACTTCACAACTTCCTTTTCGCTGGGCACTCGGCGCACGATGCTCTTCTTCGATTTCTTGATCGATGCAGCATTGACCTCTGCCATCTTGGTGGTGAGATTGTCAGACCGGCGATGTTTGAGTTCCTTCACCGTGTCGACCCCGGCGCGTTCGAGCAGCTCGCTGAATTCGGATCCAACACCTTTGATTCGCATCAAGTCGGCGCAGTTCACGTACGCGAGGACCTTCTTCTCATTGACGCCAGAAGCCTTGGCCAACGAACTGCGGCCCTTCTTCGTGGCGCCCTCGATGAGAAGCTTCTCGCACGTGCGAACACCAGCCTTCTGAAACTTCTTGGCCACTGCGGGGCCGACGCCCTCGATGGTTTCGATCTTTGCCATGCTGTCTGGGTCTCCTTGGATGATTGAAGTTGACCGTTGTTCATCGTCGGATTGACGCTCACAATTTAGTGATTTCGCAGCGTTCCTTGCATGCAGTCCGAGACCATGGTCCCGGGCGTTATGCTGGGCGCTCCATTTCGGACCGTTAGCTCAGTTGGCTAGAGCGCTCGCCTCACACGCGAGAGGTCACTGGTTCAAGTCCAGTACGGTCCACGTCGTTTCGCTTGCTCACCTTCGGAGTCCCGGGTTCGGGAGCTGGTCCCGAAAGGCCTATGGGTCAGTTAGACAGACTATCGTGTCGGCGCTCAGCGATATCTCGCGGGTCGTGAGAGGTGCTGGGCAGGTGCCATCAGGGAAGCGGGCGCCGATCACCCGGCCGTCGTTCACCCGATCACACGGCACCTCTACCAGCGATGGGCCTTCGAGAAGCCGAACACAGGCGTTGGCTTGCACACCCACATTCGGACCGGGAACCACAATGGGCTCCACCACTCCCCCGCGATTGGCGTAGGCCGTAAACACGAAGATCAACAACAAAAGTCCAAGAAAACCAAACCAGGGAATCACGTTCATCATCCGGGAGTGGTGGGTACTGATCGCCTGCTCTTGCCGATTCCGACGTGCTGCGACGTATTCGGGATCCAGCAGACGCGGATCGATTCGAGTGATCCCCTCGTCAACCGAAATCCGACCCGAGCCCGTCAATTTGTGAGCGAGCTGGCGGTTGTACTCCGCCCTGCGCCCACTGTCACCGAGAACTCTGAACGCCTCGTTGACCTCACGCATGGCCCGTTCGGCCTTCTGGGATTCTGGCTCGGGCTTACCAACGAAACGATCCGGGTGCCATGCCCTTGCCTGTTCGTAGTAGGCGCGACGAATCGTCTCAGGAGCTGCAGTCTTGGATACACCTAAAACGTCGTAGTGGGTCGGCACGCACAGCCAGCGTACGCAAACCTCGTTCCTACTGTGACCTCGGGCGCTGCAAGGCCGGCAGACGGGTCTGACCCCTCTTGATCACGCCCAGCACGCAAAAAGTAGGTCAGTTCCCTCGCTTGGGTCGAACAAGAAGGCCCTATGCCAAACCGAACCGAAGGGCCGTTTCGTCAAGCGAAGGTTTCGCGAGAAACGAGCAGAACCTGCGCGAGAAAGCGAACAAGAGGGCCCGCAGGCGAACAAGGAGGGCCCCCGGAGGGACAATCAGTGAAAGTCGACCCTGAACAATTCGCTCGAGGCTTCCCAGGCCTCCTCGATTTGTTGTGCGGTCACGGGCTGTGTGCCAGGGTCCTCGTCGTCAAAGCTCTCGAGGATTGCCACAACTCGCGTCTCTTGTCGCTGCGCGATCGCCGGTACGAAACGCAGTGCCATGACCGATGCCATCAACATTCCGACACCGGTGAGTGTGATGAAGAATCCGGTGGCCTCTACCGAGACATCGTCGAGTGATTCCACCGCCATGGAGCCATATGCAAAGAAGGCGATCCCAACGAACCACAACGCGAAGTCTCGGTTTGGTTTCGCGTTGGCGGAGTCTCCAAGAGCCGAAGATCGCCACAACATCTTGAGTACACCCAGACCGAGCCCGGCCAGGAGGAGGAAGCCCCATACCAACGCAATTCCACCAAGAATCCCAAGGGCTCGTTCGTAGTCGTCGAAGCGGCCGGCGGCGACCAGAAGTCCGAGTCCGATGAGCAGACCCGGTAGATGTCGGCCAACAATGCCGACCTGGCCTACAGAAGCGTTCCGGCCCAGTTTGGACACGTTGAACGAGGCCTGGCCCGCCCACACGAGCGCGGTGATCACTGTCACGAATGTGAGAAGACTCATGCCATAGCTGAGAGCCTGATAGAAGCGCAGCAGCGATTGACCGGTTTCACTTGAACCGAGCACGACCACGGCGACGCCAAGTCCGATCACCGCAACACCAACCAGCACCCAGAGAAATTGCATTACCCATAACGCCGCTCCGTAGCTGACAATCGATTCGTAGCCCTCGACGGTTTCGACAATCTTCTGCTGGCGTCTGTTGCGAATCCGGGAGGGAGCTGGAGCAGGCGTAGACGCGGCTGATCCGCGTTTGCGCAGATTCGCCTTGCCCTGTTTTCCAGCCATCGCACTTCAATCGGCCGGTTTGGCAGCCGGATTGAGCAATTGGAGACCCAGAATTGGAAAAGGGCTAACCCAAGCCGCCCAATATGAGGCCCAGGCTGAGGGCGGCACCTGTGATGAGCTGTGTCCGGCCGGTATCGCTGAGGACTGGAATCAGACTCTCGCCGATGAAGCCGTCGAGTACGGCGCGGGTTGGGCGAGCGGCGGTCACAAGGCCCACCAAACCAATAATCGCAGGCCAGCGAAGTAGAGATGCACCGATTATGCACGCTGCGGTGCCGGCCAACACAGAAACATAGAACTGCCTGGTCTTGAGATCGCCGAGTCGTACAGCCATGGTTCTCTTGCCCGCTTCGGCATCGAGAGGCCGATCACGGAGGTTGTTCACAATCAGGAGTGCCACGGCCAGAAATCCCACCGCCATCGAGCAGATGATCGAGATCGGCGTGGCCCGGCCCAGTTGTACATAGGTGGATCCGATAGTGGCCACGAGACCGAAGAAGACGAAGACGAAGATTTCACCCAGTCCCATGTAGCCATAGGGCCTCGGACCCGCTGTGTAACCCCAGCCCGCCAGGATCGACACGGCCCCGACCACCAGGAGTTCTGGTCCCACGGCGATCGACAACGCTACGCCGGCGGCCGACGCCACGATGAACGCCAGCACCGCTGCCGCCTTTACCTGATCGGCGGTTGCGAGGCCGGATGCTACGAGGCGAACAGGTCCGATCCGATTGTCATCGACACCGCGTTCGCCGTCGGCGTAGTCGTTGACGTAGTTCGTTGCGACTTGAAGCGCCAGGGCCACAACCGCGGCTGCGAATGCCCGCCACAAGAAGATGGGCTGGCCTTCCCCTACTGCAGCGGCCGTGCCGACCGCCACGGGCACGATGGCGGCGGGAAGGGTCTTGGGTCGCGCCCCAAGGACCCACTTGTTCACGATTCACCCGCGTCGGAGGAATCCCCACGTTCGGGCACGCCTTCGGCTGATGCGGCGTCGACCATGAGGTGTTCCGCTGCTCGCTCAAGTCCGGCCACCCTGCTCCCCTTCACCAACACTGCATCATTGTGACCCAATTCGCCGACCAACCGCACGGCCGACTCGATGTCGGGGACGTGGGTCGTGGATGACCCATAGAGCGGTGCGTCAACCGCAATCGTCACGATACCTGCGCTGTGGGCTCTCTCGATGATCAACAGATGATCCGCTTGGGCAGATTCGCCCAGCTCGGCCATCACACCCAGGATGGCGATTCGTCGCTTGGCATCGACTGCGCTCAACGCATCGAGGGCGGCCGCCATCGACGTGGGGTTGGCGTTGTAGCTGTCGTTGATTATTACGGCGCCACCCGGGTTCGTGCGGACCTCCATGCGGAGCGGCGAGATCAACGGCGACGTGAGCCCAGCGACGATTGCATCGAAGGGGACGCCTGTCGCCACACCGACGGCCGCAGCGGCGGCGGCATTCTGGGCCATGTGGGCGCCAGCCACTCCCAACCTGAACCGGGCCTGTTCGCCCGACGTGGCCAGGGTGAAGGTTGGGCAGAGGTCTGAGCCGAGCTCCACGTCAGAGAAGGTCACGTCTGCCTCGCCGCGACCGTAGGTGAGCACGCGGGTCGTTCCTGTCCGCTGTGCCATCGCAGCGACGAGGGGGTCGTCGCCGTTGAGAATCAATATCCCCTCCGGTGGAAGAGCCTCGGCGAGCTCGCCTTTGGTGGCGGCGACCTGTTCGATAGAACCGAAGATCTCGGTATGTACGGCGGCAACTGAAGTGACCACGCCGATCGTGGGCCGCGCAATCCCGCACAGGAACTCGATGTGCCCCACGTTTCGTGCTCCCATTTCAATGACAACGACACCGGCGTCGGGAGGGGCTCCCAACAGAGTGAGCGGCACGCCCAATTCGTTGTTGAACGATGCTGTGCTTGCGTGGGTCGACATGTGTTCGCTGCACACCGACCGGATCAGGTCCTTCACCGAGGTTTTGCCAACGCTGCCGGTGACGCCGACAACCTCGCCTGTCAGGCGGCTGCGTGCAGCGACTCCCAGCTGGATAAGTGCGCTGCCGGTGTCGCCAACGGCGATGGAAGGGACTCTGTCGTCGATGGGATCCGACGTGGAACGCAGGTATGCCACTGCTCCCCGGTCGATCGCGGAGCTCACGAATTGGTGCCCGTCCCGATCGGCAATGATGGGAACAAAGAGATCGCCAGGCTCGACCAACCGTGAATCGATCGAGACACCGGAGATCTCGGGCCCGGCTTCACTTCTTGGCTCGGTAGTGGTGAGTACAGAAACCACTTCGACAAAGGACCAACGCACCCTTCTGGTCTAGCGGGCGATGTACCGTTTCCGTTGTGAGCAGCGCCGCCGAACCTCTTACAACCCAGAATCCCCGACTACGGGTAGTGGTGCTCTACGGGGGCCAATCGCCTGAACACGAGGTCTCACGGGTGACCGCTGGCCCATGTGTTAGCTGCGATCGACCCAAACAAGTACGACGTGCACGCCGTCGGCATCGACCGCCACGGAGTGTGGCACCAAGTCGCAGAGTTGCCTGATCCGAGTAGCGAACCAACCGCTCTCGAAGTCGGCGGTGCGGCGGGAACGCCATCGTCCATTCTCCAATCGAAGAGGACCGTAGTACTGCCCCTGATCCACGGACCTATGGGCGAGGACGGAACAGTCCAGGGTCTCCTCGAACTGATGGGGGTCCCCTACGTCGGGGCCGGGGTTCTCGGTAGTGCGCTTGCTATGGACAAGAGCGCAGCGAAGCAGGCGCTGGCAGCGGCAGGTGTGCCACAATCCAGGTGGGTAACACTGCATGAGCCTCGGTTCGATGCGTCGCCGGCGGAGCTACAGGCCATTCTCGATGACCTCGGTGACACGGTCTTTGTGAAACCAGCCAACATGGGCTCCTCGGTTGGTGTCTCCAAGGCGCACGGCCCAGATGAACTGACCACAGCACTGGACCTGGCGTTCAGCTACGACGAGTGGGTCGTCGTAGAGGAGAACATCGTTGGCCGCGAGATCGAACTGGCGGTGCTGGGTAATGTCGACCTCGAATTCAGCGTGCCCGGCGAGATCATCCCGGCTGCCGATTTCTATGACTACAACGACAAGTACCACGACGGTGCCGCCAAACTCATAATTCCTGCCGAACTCTCGCGCACTGAGGTGAGCGAAATGGAACGCCTCGCTCACGCTGGATACACCGCACTCCGTGTCGAAGGGATGGGGCGTGTCGATTTTCTTTTCGAGGAGGGTGGGCGCGGCTGGCTTCTCAACGAGATCAACACCATCCCGGGGTTCACCCCGATCTCGATGTATCCCAAAATGTGGGAGGCAACCGGCCTCAGCTACCCCGCTCTCATCGATGCGTTGATCGGACTCGCCCTCGACCGCCACGCACGCCGCAGCGCCAAGAAGCACTAGCTCAGCTCAAAAGTTGCCGCTCGGCGCCTTGACACCACTCCCTCATCTACCAGCCACCGGTAGAGCTCCCGCCACCAAAGCTGCCGCCGCCGCCGCCAAAACCACCACCGCCAAAGCCACCACCGCCGCCTCCCCCACCGAAGCCGCCGCCACCTCCACTACTGCTCCAGCCGCCGCCACCGCGATGTGCACCGCTGCCTCCCACAATGATGAGCCCGGTGTTTCGTCGCCGCCGGTCATGAATGATGGCCTCGCGGATGGCAACCGCTGAGTCGGCAATTGCTGCGGCCTGATCGATCTGCTGCTCCCAAGATCCGTTGAGCCGGTTGAGGTCAGCCTCGAGGTCTTCGAGTTTGGTCTTCCGAGTACTGAAGATCGTCCAGCCGAGCGTTTCGTGAGCGCGTTGATCGCCCGCTTGGCTCGAGAGATTTCCCGAACCAGCTCGCGACGCAGTGCCGCAATGCGTTGGGCCTCTTCCTGACTCTCGATGAGCATCAGGTCCATCTGGCGATCGACCCGATCGAGCGTTTGCGCCACCCGTAGGTAGTTGGGCCGTCGCGCCGTCAACTCCCGCCCCATCTCCTCCAGTACCGCCTGGACCTTTTGGGGGTTGAGATGGTATTCGGGGGCCAGGTCCGTTGCCTTGGCGGCGACGAACGATTTCAGCTCTTCCAGTTCCTGGACCGCAGCACGCATCATTCCCGGGCTTTCTGCCCGAGCCTGTTCGAGGTCGATCATGAGCGTGTCGAGCTCATCGAGAAGCGCGTCCGCGGCATTGAGCTCCAGGCCGGCAGTCTCCAACTCGGCGCCGGCTCCAGCCCAGTCCTGGGACGGCACGAGTGACAGGCCGCTGGCTCGGTGCGCTACGGATCGATCGAGCCGAGCCGCTGCTTCGTCGGTATGATCGCTGACCCACCGCCAAGAGTCGGGGCTATGAGGCACGACCACGCTGGCGAGGCGAACCGAAGTCTTGTCTACTCGAGACCGTTGGGCATACTCAGCGATTTCCAGCTCCTTGGCCCAGTCGGCGATCCCCTTGGGCCTATCGACGACGGCCTCCACCTCGTAACGAGCCGAGAAGAGCTCGGCTTCGGCGCCCTCGAGCCGATCGGACATCTCCAATAGATCGAGCCGAAGCTCGTCGAACGTGACGCCGATGATTGTGGTTCGAAGAGTGACCAGACGCTCCCTGGCAGCGTCTATCTTCCAGCCGGCCTTGGTGCGTTCGGAACCAAGGGCGTCGGCGTCGTCCAGTTCGTCTATGAGCAGCGCTCGTTTGGTCGGGAGCGCCACACGAAGCCGATCCAGTAGCTCCCCGAATGCGGTGAGTTTGTCGAGCGCTGCCTGGTATCGCCCCAGAGCTTCGGTGAACTCGGATAACCGTGTCTCACCGAGCATCAACTCATCATTCGTTGCAGTTTGGATTCCGTCCGGCGTGGCTTTGCCGAGCAACGTGGCTTGTCGTTCCGCATCATTGCCAGCGGTCCCCACCTCGTGTTGCATGTGGCGCAGTTGGTCCAGCGTTCGACCCTCCACGGTGCGGCCGAATCGTTCGCCTTGGTGGCTCAGTCGGGCATCGCGTTCGCGGGCAGCGCCCATCCGAATGCGAGGTTCGGCGATTCTGGTGGCGAAGGTTTGGCGGCGTTCCGCCAGTTGCTTGCGGCGGTTGCGCACGATCACACCACCGCCGACGCCGGCCAGACCGATCACCGACCCGGCCAGGATGTAGGAACCCAGGTTGTTGGATTCGGACTCGGGCTCGGGAGCCTCGCGATCGATGATGACCTCGTTACCCAACCCTTCAACCACGATTGATGCATCCCGAAACGCCCCGGTCAATCCGCCGCTGAGATCTCCCGAACGCAGGCTCTCTCTCATCGCACCCGTCCGGATGTCTTCGGCCAGCTGGTCTCCGAACGCGCTGCCCGAAACCGAGCTCTCCTGCGAGGGCACGTCGATTGCCACGAAGATGTAGTCCTCGCTTGTACCGCACTGGCCCAAGATTTGCTGCCGCGCAGCATCAAGATCGGTGTTGTCGTCATATACGCGGGCGTAGACCGCTGTGCCAGGCGATACTTGCTCGAATTCGGCGATCGCCGCGTCCACGGCCTGGGTGTCGATCTCGCCTGATGTGTCGACGAGCCCGGTAGCGCACAGATCGGGCTGACCCAACGATGCTTCAACTGCGATGACTTCCGCGCCGACCGAGGAGCCGGCGGCTGCCAAAATCGGCCACGCAAGGGTGAACACCAGAATCGCCGCTGCACTACGTCCATAGAGCGAACGTGATCGTTGCGGCGCAAAGAGAAGACCCATCGTCTTGAAACCGTAGCCGCCGACAACGAACTCCCTATGCTGAAGCGGGCCGACGCTACGAGGGTTTCCTTTGAGCGCAATCCGGCCCGGCGTCAGGAGCAGAGGGAAAGTGTCCGTTTCGAACAAGTTGGCGGGAAAGAGGATTGCCGTCACCGGCAGCACTGGCTTCCTCGGCACCGCGTTGGTCGAGCGTCTGATGCGTTGCGTTCCAGATTGTGAGCTTGTGTTGCTGGTTCGTCCCGGGAAGAGGAGTACTCCCTCAGACCGCGCCCGCCGCGGGACTTTCGGAACGACGTCTTCCACAGGTGGATGGCTGAGTTGGGTGATGGTGACAGGAAAGCTGGCACCGCGCCCTTCTGGGAACAGGTCGACAACCGAGTACAAGTGATCGCAGGTGATGTCGGCACCGATGGCCTCGCCCTCGACGACGATGGCCGTCGACTCATGGCCTCCTGCAACATCGTGATTCACAGTGCGGCCACCGTCAGCTTTGATGCTGCGCTTGATCTGGCCGTCGAGGTCAACCTGCTCGGAGCCACGCGGATTGTTCAGACCCTTCAGGCCCTGGACGTTCAACCCCACTTCGTCGGTGTGTCGACGTGTTATGTAGCCGGCAATCGTCGAGGCGATGCCCCTGAGCAACTGCTCACCGATTCACCATTCCATATTGATGTGAACTGGCGAAGCGAGGTCGACGCCGCCCGCCGTGCCCGCGCCAACTTCGATAGCGAGTCTCGCGCTGTAACCCGGTTGGAAGAGTTCCGGTCCCGGGCCCGCCATGAGCTGGGTGCGGCGGGAACGCCACTGCTCTCGGCCAAGACCGAACAGCTCCGTCAACGGTGGGTGAGCGAACAGCTCGTTGAGGCGGGTAGAGCGCGCGCCGCATCGCTTGGGTGGCCCGATGCGTACGCCTACACCAAGGCACTGGGTGAACGGGCACTGGTGGAGAGCCGGGGCAACGTACCGGTCAGCATCGTGCGCCCCTCGATTATCGAGTCGGCGTGGGCCGAACCCGTCCCGGGCTGGATCAAAGGTTTCCGGATGGCCGAACCAATACTGATCAGCTACGCGGCAAGGGCTCCTCAAGGAGTTCCCCGGCGTGCCAGAAGGTGTTGTCGACGTAATTCCGGTCGACCTCGTCGTTGCAGCCATCATCGACGTGGCGGCTGAGGGTCCGCGCGACCCCAACTCTGTCGACATCACCCAGGTTGCATCGGGAACCAGAAACCCGCTGCGCTATCGCCAACTTGTCGATCTCGTGAATGGCTGGTTCACGGACAATCCGCTGTATGACCGCAAAGGTCAGCCGATCGCGGTGGCGAAGTTCTCCTTCCCGGGAAGGGGCGCTGTGGAGCGACAGCTCACGCGGGCTCACAAGAACCTCGACCGCGCCGACCGCACGCTCAAACGGCTGCCTCTACGCGGGAAACAGGCGATGATGAACGCCCAAGTGGAAGACCAGAAGGATCAGGTCGAGCGGGCCATGGGTTATGTGAAGATCTACGGCGCCTACGCCGAGTGCGAAGCGCTCTATGGTGTCGACAACCTGGTCAACCTTCACGACGGCCTCGACCAAGCAGACCAGACCGAGCTCGGTTGCGACCCCGCCATCGTGGACTGGGAACACTACGTCACGCAGATTCATCTGCCTTCGGTGGTCCACCATGCCCGGGTGAAGACCACTCCCACCCGCACCGATCCCGACGATCGGGTCAGGCGTATACGGGCCAAGGTCATGTCGCCCGACCGCCAGCTCGCTGCCTTCGACCTGGAGAACACGATCATTGCCTCGAATGTGGTCTTCAGCTACGCATGGCTCGCGACCCGCAGTATGGGCCCCGCCGATCGTGTCCGGTTTGCATTGAAGACCTTTAGCGAGGCACCGGGTCTACTGGCACTCGACGCCCGCGACCGCACCGATTTCTTGCGACATTTCTACCGGCGCTACGACGGGGCATCGGTGGCTCGAATGGAGGAGCTCGGCAGCGAACTTCTGGCCGACCACATCCTCACCAAAGCATTCCCTGCTGCCATCCGGCGAGTGCGAGAACATCGCGCCCAGGGCCACCGCACAGTCCTGATCACGGGCGCTCTCAACATCGTGGTCGACCCGCTTCGTCCTCTTTTCGACGACGTGATCTGTACCGAAATGAGCGTGCGAAACGATCGCTACACCGGTGAGCTTCTGAGTGTTCCCCCTACCGGCGAGGTCCGTGCGGCCGAACTGCGCCGGTATGCCGCCGCCAACAATTTCGACTTGAGCGAGTCGGTCGCCTACGCCGACTCTTCCTCGGACCTGCCGCTGCTCGATGCGGTCGGCTACCCGGTTGCGGTGAACCCCGAAACTCGACTGGCCTCGATTGCCTCCAAGCGAGGCTGGCTCATCGAGAACTGGAGCAAATCAGGCGGCGGCACTGACCGACTTCTGCCGTTGGGGCCGCTCCCTGCAAGACGGAAGTCGCGCAATTGACTGCCTGTCGGGGTCAGACCCCGCTTCGCATCTCACCAGGCAACGGAAGTGAATCATGAGTAAGAATCGTCCGAATCCCAGACCAGGTTTTGTTCTCGAGGTCGACCGACAGACGCCACCGATCCTCTTCCATCACGGCGAGGGCTTCCGAATGGAGAAGTTGCCAGTTGGTCGGAGCCGGGTGATCTATCCGCCCGAACCGCTGAATGGGATCAAGGAACCTGCCGCGGCAATTTCCCATGCACTGCTCAACCCGATCAACGACGACCCGCTGCCGTCGCTGTTGAAGCCGGGAATGAAACTGACCATCGCCTTCGATGACATCTCGCTGCCGCTACCACCCATGCAGCGTCCAGATATCCGCCAACGGATCATCGAAGCTGTCCTCGACCATGCCGCATCCGCAGGCGTGGATGACGTCCACATCATCGCTGCACTCTGTCTACATCGCAGAATGACCGAGGCCGAGCTGCGGCACGCAGTCGGCGATCGGGTGTACGAAGCGTTTGCCCCTCATGGACAGCTCTACAACCACGACGCCGAAGACCCTGAGGGCATGGTCGTTCTCGGGGAGACCCCTCAAGACGAGGTCGTGCAGATGTCGAAGCGGGCCGCTGAGAGCGACTTGCTCGTGTATGTCAATATCAACCTTGTCAGCATGGACGGTGGTTGGAAGTCAACGGCCACGGGGCTAGCGGGTTACCAGGGCGTCCGGGCTCACCACAACGTGAAGACCATGCGTCACAGCAAGAGCTTCATGGACCAGGACAAGTCTGAACTGCATCGATCCACCTGGCGGCAGGGCGAAGTGATCAAAAAGCACGGACCCCGTGTCTTCCAGATCGAGACAACCGTCAACACGAACGTCTTCGGAAACGAAGGTCCCATGTCGATGCTGCAAAAGCGGGAGTGGGAATGGTCTGCTCGGGATCGAGCGAGCTTCACCGGGATTCAGGCCGGCCTCAAGCTCATGCCTTCTGCAGCAAAGCGGCGTGCCTTCCATACGTGGAAGGCACCATATGAGATGACCTCGGTGCAGGCCGGTGAGGTGGAGGCGGTCCACAAGCGCACCACCGAAATGGTCTACAAGCAACACATCGTGCCGGTTGAGGGTCAAACCGACATTGTGACCATGGGATTGCCCTACCTCACGCCATACAACGTGAACAGCATCATGAACCCCATCCTCGTGATGGTGCAGGGCCTCGGCTACTTCTTCAATCTTTATCGAGGAAAGCCGGTGGTCCGAGAGGGCGGCGTGCTCATCATGAGCCATCCCACGCCGTGGGAGTTCCACCCTGTTCACCATCCGAGCTATATCGACTTCTTCGAGCAGGTCCTAGCCGAAACAACCGATCCGGTTGAGATCGAAAAGAAGTACGAGAAGCAGTACGCCGAGGACGAGTGGTACCGGCACCTGTACCGCACCAGTTACGCCTACCACGGCGTCCACCCGTTCTACATGTGGTACTGGGGCTCACATGCCATGGAATACCTCGGTGGCGTCATCGTGGTCGGCGGAGACCCCAAAGCAGTCCGACGTCTCGGATTCAGACCTGCGTCAACACTGACCGATGCTCTCGAAATGGCATCCGACATCGTGGGGCCGGCACCCACACTCACTCACATCCACAATCCGCCAATCTTCATGGCAGATGTTCAGTAACGGCAGGCATCATGGGTTGGTTCCGATTCATCACCATTCCTCCCTCAACCCCGAAAGGGGTTGAAACGCCTGTCTCTGAACCGGCGGTAGGTGTGAAGTACAACACCAAGTGGGCTCGAACCCGTCCGGCCAGAATCGTTCGAGAGGTTGGCGTGTGGGGGTTCATGAAGCCCGCCATCCGGATGTATGGATCGCCGCGGGTGATCGGGTCGGACCGCTTGCACGACCTCGAGGGCCCGGTGGTGTTCGCTGCCAACCACCACAGCCACGCCGATACCTCATTGCTGCTTTCCACTATCCCCGGTCATCTTCGGCGCAATCTCTCCGTGGCCGCCGGGGCTGACTACTTCTTTCCCAATAGGTTCGCCGGGGCATTGTCGGCGTTGTTCATCGGAGCGATCCCCATAGAGCGTCAGAAGCTCTCCAAGGTCAGCATCGAGAACGCTATTGACACGATCGACAGCGACAACAGCCTGCTCATCTATCCCGAGGGTGGCCGTTCCCCCGATGGCTGGAGCCGAGAACATCGGCCCGGTGCCGCATACGTGGCCAAGAAGACGGGGGTCCCGGTCGTTCCGACCTACATCGATGGTACGGGAACCATCCTGCCCAAGGGGAAGAACTGGCCGTCGAGGGCTCGTTGCGCGGTGGTGTTCGGCGACCCGATGCGTTGTGAAGACGACGAGGACGCTCGGGCATTTGCCAGCAGGATCGAGGTTCGGGTGAGCGAGTTGGCTGAAGAGTTCTCCTCCGGTTGGTGGGAAGCTCGCAAGAAGGCGTACTCGGGCAATATACGCGAACTCGGCGGCCCCGAGGTCGGGGCATGGCGCCGCCGCTGGGCTATTGGCCCAAAGCCTGGCGCCGGTCCAGAAAAGCGCTCCTGGCCCTAGTCTGGCCCCACCCACTGGGAGGTCAGGCTTTGCCGAGGCCCCACACACGCCAACGGGTCGGTCGAAAACGGACGGAATCTGAATGCGAACTCGGTGGGGTTGGTTCGATCGCCCGATATTGACCTGGGTCAAATGTTATTCAGCCGATGTTTCCATGGATGCGTCCTCCTAAGTGCCGGCGGGAAGGTAAGCCCGATACCGCCGAGCCGACCTGTAGTTTGTGCGAGCAGCCCCGGGCCTCCACCGTGGGAAGATGTGACGGGTTTACCATCCGTGGGTGCTGTTTACTTCAGCCACCTTTCTCTGGTTCTTTCTGCCTGCGGTGTTGGTCATGCATACGCCACTCCTGCGCGCCTCTCTCCCCGTCGCGAACACCTCTCTCGTCCTCGCCAGCCTGATCTTCTATTGGTGGGGCAGCGAAGAGCTTGTCCTGCTGCTGGCGGTTTCGGTGATCATCGACTATTTGGCTGCAGATCTGGCCAGTATCGCTCGGCGGCGAAGTCGGATGCGCATCGTGAAAGGTTGTGTAGCCGCATCGGTTATCGCCAACGTAGGCCTGCTCGGATGGTTCAAGTACGCAGGGTTCCTCGCTGAAACAATCAACAGCGTGAGCGACACCGTTGGCGGTGGCTCGGTAATCGTTCCGTCGGTCATCCTCCCCATCGGCATCTCGTTCTTCACGTTCCAGTCGATGAGCTACACCTTCGATGTTGCCTCAGGCCGCATCGAGCCGATTGGCGATCCACTCCGCCTGCTGCTCTACGTGAGCCTGTTCCCGCAGCTGATCGCCGGCCCTATCGTGCGGGCCCGGGACATCCAGGAAGAACTCGCCAACCGCACTGTAGGGATTGAGCAACTTACCGAAGGCTTTTCGAGATTCTCCTGGGGTCTCGCCAAGAAGATGTTGGTTGCCGATGCGGTCGCGCCGCTGGTCGATGCCGCATACGCCGCCGAACCAACGATGGCCTCAGCATGGATTGCGGCGGTTGGATACGCAGTTCAGATCTACTTCGATTTCTCCGGCTACTCCGACATGGCGATCGGCTTGGGCAAGATGCTCGGCTTCACGTTCCCGGAGAACTTCAACCGTCCCTATGCCGCCTCCACCATCACTGACTTCTGGCGGCGCTGGCACATCACGCTGTCGACCTGGTTTCGCGACTACCTCTACATACCACTCGGCGGCAGCAGAGGGTCGAACCTGTCGACCTACCGAAATCTTGTCATCGTCTTCTTGATCACCGGCTTCTGGCATGGCGCAGCATGGACGTTTGTGATCTGGGGAATCTGGCACGGCGCCGCCCTGTTGGTCGAACGTCGCTCGGGAATTCGTGCTCATCACAGGCACCCGCTTCTGCGGTTGTGGACCGGCGTGGTCGTATTGGGAGGTTGGGTGCTGTTCCGATCGCCCGACCTGGGCACAGCGGCATCGCTCTTCCAGGCCGCTGTCACCCCCAGTCTGGCGGTGCCGGCCGCGGTGGGAGATGCATTCACGCCACTCGCCGCGATAGCCCTCTTGGGTGGAGCGGTTGTCTCAGTTCTGCCGGGACAGTTCCGACCCGCTGATCTGCTGCCGGTGCGCTCACGTCAGGGCGAAATGGTCCGATGGGCGCTCTATGGCGCAGCCCTCCCACTTGTCGCGCTACGAGTCTTGTCCGACGCCTACACACCATTCCTCTACTTCCAGTTCTGATGGCTGACGAGACTGCCAATCGAAGCTGGCCCCTCACCAGTCTGATAGCGCTGCTCGGCTTCGTGTTCGTGCCAGCAATCATCACCGTTACCGGGCTGTCCGCTCCCGGGCAGGAATCTCCCGGAGAGGTCGAGAACAGCCCGGACGGCCTTAGTTATTCCGAGCCCGAGGAGCGTTCGCTCAGCATGATTGACAGGTGGGTGGAGTCGAGGGTGCCGGGACGTGAGCTGGCGTTCGAGTTCGACCGGACCACGACCCGGGTCCTCGACGACAACTACACCGGGGCGATCGCCGCCAGCGATCGCGTGGAGCTCGGAAACAAGGGTTGGCTGTTCCTTCGTGATGCCACACATCAGCCGTGTGCGACCCCTGACCAAGAGAAGGAATGGGCTGCGGAGATCGCCGTGGTCGAACGACTGCTACACGACGCCGGCAAGCAGATGGTGATCGCAATTGCACCCGACCGGGCGATCATGATTCCTGCCCTCATCGGTGACATCACCAACGAGTGCCAACGTCAGAACAGCGAAGTTGTCGAGCGGTTGGCCGAATCCAAGGCGGTCCTCAACCTCGGAGACACGGTAGGTGGAGAGTCACACGCCCTTCAGATCGATACACACTGGAGCCCGGCCGGAGCCATGGCGGGAGCCCGAGCGCTGGTGGAGGCGATTCGGCCCGGCACCTGGGAGGAGCGAACCTTGAGCTCCGAGGTTGTTGACCGTCTCGGCGATCTCGACAGTCTCCTGGGCTATGAGAACACAGAGTCTGTGAACCTGCTCACGATCGAACAACCGAGGCCCACCAGCTTGGAAACGTTCCCCACGACGATTCCGGGTCGACCGTTGGTGCAAGCTCGTACCCCGGGCGCTCGAGCACATCATGTCCTCTTCATTCACGATTCCTTCGGCGGCTACACCCTGGCCGAAAATCCGTCCACTTATCTTTCCGGACTGGCCGCCTACTACGTCCGCCCCTGGTTCGATCGGGTGGACAACGTCCGGCTGGCGGGAACGACGTCATACAGCATCGCTGACGAACCCGTGATGGGGTCGCTCCAAGATGCTGAAACGGTGGCGATCCTCATGGTCCAGCGAACGCTGCCGGTGCGCCTGCGCACCGGCGGACTCAGCACGCCCCTGGCAGCAGCGCTGGTCAACCAGCTGGGATCAGCCGTCGATCCGACCTCACCTAGCGTCGGCGAGGGTGTGTTGGTTCTCGACGGGCTCTCCCAGGGCTCAGAGGATCTCGAGGCCCTAGCCGACTCGGGTTCGATCCTGGACCGAGCGAACTACCCCGACCGCGTGGTGCTTCGCCTCGAACCCGGAACTCGATTGACGTTGAGCGACCAACCAGCTTCGGCGAGGTTCATCCCTACCCAGCAACCTGGTTGATCGTCACAGGCCCTTGACCGCCGACACGGATCGGACGAACATGTGTTCGATGCCAGCTTCGATCCTGCATGCCGACCTGGACTCGTTCTACGCGTCCGTGGAGCAGCGCGACGATCCATCGCTTCGCAACCGTCCGATGATCGTGGGTCGCGGCATCGTGTTGGCCTCGAGCTACGAGGCAAAGGCAATGGGGGTTCGCACCGCAATGGGAACCTCCGCCGCCCTTCGACTGTGCCCCTCAGCCGTAGTAGTGGACGCTCGAATGGGGGCCTATGTGGAGGCGAGCAAGCGTGTGTTCGAGATCTTCCGCGACACGTCGCCACTGGTGGAAGGGGTTTCGATCGACGAGGCCTTCATCGACGTCACCGGCCTCCGCAACATCGTTGGACCGGCCCCACTGATCGGGGCAACCCTACGACGTCGCATCCGCAACGAAGTGGGGCTGCCGATCACGGTCGGAATCGCCACCACCAAACACTGCGCCAAGGTCGCCAGCCAGGCGGGCAAACCTGACGGTCTGCTGGTGGTTCCCGCCGGTGGTGAGCTCGACTTCCTTTGGCCATTGCCGGCCAACAAGCTGTGGGGAGTAGGCAAGAAGACCACTGAGAAGCTGGGGAAGATCGGTATAGCGACGATCGGCGATCTTGCTGCTGCTGAAACGGACCGACTGATCGAGGCGCTGGGCAATGCCCATGCCCATCATCTCCAGGCGTTGGCCAACAATCGGGACCCCCGAAGAATCGAGACCGATCGCAGGCGTAAATCCATCGGCTCGCAGCGCTCCTTCCCATCGAGAGGAATGACCGGAGATGACGCATGGGTCATCGTCTTGGAACTCGTGGAGAGGATCAGCGGCTCGATGCGGTCCAAGAACATCATGGGAAGAACGGTCACGCTCAATCTCCGGGACAACAACTTCAACAAGTTCAGTCGGTCCACGACCCTGACCGAAGCCAGTTGGTCCTCGGCCGAGATCGGACGGGCTGCCAAGAAGTTGTTTGGAGAGAACAGGGAATTCCTGAACAGCGGGGCTTGTACCAAGGTTGGGCTCTCGATCTCCAACCTGACCTCGCCTCACAATGTGCAGCAGAGCTTCCGGTTCGAGCCGGGCCGACCTGCTTCTGTGGACGCCGCAGTCGATGAGATCAAGAAGCGCTTCGGTTCTGCCAGCATCGGTGCAGCCCGAACCTCACGTGAGGGGCCCGAGCACCACTCTCACCCCAACTGGTACGAGTAATCATTGGAGGGTCAGACCCCCAAGTCGTTCTAGAGTCTCAGAATGACGGGAGCGCTTGATGGGGTTGTAGTCGCTGACTTCTCGAGGGTTCTGGCCGGACCCCTGTGCACCATGCATCTGGCCGACATGGGTGCCCACGTGATCAAGGTTGAGCGGCCCGGAAGCGGTGACGACACCCGGCATTGGCCGCCGTTCCTCGGCGACGGTATGTCGACCTATTTCGCTGCGATCAATCGGAACAAGGACAGCGTGACCCTCGACCTGTCAGACCCCGCTGACGCCGAGCTGGCGCGTCGCCTGGCTGATCGAGCCGACGTCGTGATTGAGAACTTCCGACCGGGAGTGATGGAATCGTTCGGCCTCGATAGCACCTCGGTACTGGAGCGCAATCCCAGTGCGGTGTACTGCTCGATCACAGGCTTCGGACGGGCCGGCGACGGTGCCGGCATGCCGGGATTCGACTTTCTCATTCAGGGAATGGGTGGCCTTATGAGTCTCACCGGACCCCAGGACGGCGAGCCCTATCGGGTCGGAGTCGCAGTGGTCGACGTATTGGCCGGACTGCATGCCCTCATCGGCATACTCGCTGCGTTGAACGCCCGGCACATCGAACGGCGGAAAAGGCCAGGTTGTCGAGATCGCCCTGATGCAATCGCTCCTGGCCGGAATGGTGAATGCCAGCTCTGCCGCGCTTCTCACCGGCCAGAACCCAGCGCGAGCAGGAAATCGGCACGCATCGGTGGCCCCATACGAGGTCTATGCCGCCAGCGATGGGCCCTTCATCATCGCCACCGGCAATGACCGACAATGGCAACGGATCTGCGAGGTGCTCAATGCCCCCGCCCTCGCCAACGATGAACGGTTCGACACCAACGCCAGCCGGGTTCAGCACATCTCTGAACTCGCTGATGTGATGGCGCCCTATCTTGCAACACGAACCGCCGCCGAGTGGACCTCCGCCCTTCTGGCCGCACGGGTGCCGGCCGGTCCGATCAATACGATCACCGAAGCCTTCGCTGACGCCGAGCGGCTCGGCCTCGATCCGATCTGGAACATCGAGGGAGTACGAAGTCCTCGCGCCCCGATCTCGCTGAGCCAAACCCCGCTGCAGGGGTTCAAGCGCCCGCCGACCTTGGGCGAAGACAGCGAGTCGATCCGAGCCTGGCTGGAGTCGGCGTAGCCCGGTCAGTCAGGGTCGTCGGTTGTCTGATCTGGCTCCGGCGTGAGGTCCGAGCAGTTCAGTACCTCTTCGCGTTCGCCGCAGGTGACTCCGAATCGTTCGTATTCACTCCCGATCGGAGCCTGTTCCCACAACTCGTCACAGGCGATTCCGTCGCCGGACTCGCATCGATCCCACAGCCGATCGAGTGCGGGGTCGTCGCCATATGAAATCGGCCCGACGAATGGGAGATCCTCCGGCACCTCATCGGGAGCGTTCAGCATCTCTTCGGCCCGCTCACACGCTTGTATCAACTGCGATCGTGAATCACCGTCACCGAGACCGTCTGCGAGGCCGCTCACGCAGTTGGAGACCTCGATCGAATACCCCTCGGCCACCAGATCTCCGACCCTGGTCTCTCGCGTCACTTCCGGCGCCGGAGCCGGGCTGGAACACGCGGCTGTGGTTAAAACCGCCATCACCACGACGCCAAGTTGGGAAAGATTCCTCCGCACACTCCCCTATCGGCCCAGCGTGCCTGGCCGTGAGCGGCCTTCGGATGGAAAGATCGCCACCCATCAAGTCTGTCCTGCTGGCGTGGCTCCAGCATTCCCCCAGCGGGGGTCCTCGGATGAAAGCTGCCCGCCAACACAGATTGGGTCAGCCGAGCCGGGGGGCCTTTTCGAGGTCGACAACAAATCGGGTGAGATGTGAGGGGAAGACGTGTTCGGCCACCAGCACCGGGGCGCCGTTGGTGTCAAAGGTTGTTCGCTCCACGGTGAGCACGGCCGACCGTTGCGGAACCCCGAGTAGTTTCGCATCGTCGTCGCTCACCACGTCGGCTCCGATGGTCTGAGTTGCACCCCCGATGTCGGCAGCGATGACGTCGTAGAAGCTGTGATTTGCCACCTGAGCCCTGCTCAGCTCAGCACCAAGGTCCTCACGACACCACACCGTGACCCGCGCAAAAGGCTGGCCATCGGCCAGGTTGAGCCGACGCACCTCCAGTACTCGGTCGCCAAGTTTGGCCGCCGCGGCCCGATGGTTGGTGGTATCGACAAAGCGGAACGCCAGGATGCGCCGCTCGGTAGTTCGCCCGGACGCTTCCAACTGAGCTTCGATCGTGGTGAGTCCGGTGAGCGGCTGAGCTACCGGATTTGCTGTTGCCATCCAACCAAACCCCTGGCGGGACTCGACAAGACCTTCATTCCGAAGAACTTCCAGTGCCTTGCGGATCGTGACACGGCTGGCGTCGTGGCGCTCACCCATCTGTGCTTCCGACGGCAGCACCTGGCCGGCGTCGAACTCACCCGCAACCAGCCGTTCCCGAAGCGAGTCAGCAATCTGTTGGTAACGGATAGGTCTCATTGGGGCTTTTCCTCTCGACCAACTTGTATTATAGTTGTATCAGATCGAGTCGAAAAGACCAATAGAAGCAACTACCAGAGGAGCGCCCCATGGCCGTTGGCCCCGAAACCCCTATCGAACTGATCAACGGTGTCTACGTCACGCTCGATGAGCGAGTCGGTGGGATGCGATCCCGGATGGGTCGGCCTCTCACCCTGGCCGAGAAGATCCTCGCCAACCACCTCGACAACCCAGACGCAGAGGTGGAACGGGGCAAGAGTTATGTGGACTTCCGACCCGATCGCGTTGCCATGCAAGACGCCACCGCACAAATGGCATGGCTCCAGTTCGATACGGCCGGCCTGAGCGAAGTTCAGGTTCCGACCACCACACACTGCGACCATCTCATCCAGGCCAAGGTGGAGGCCAAACAAGATCTGCTTCGAGCTGTCGACACCAATGAGGAGGTCTATGACTTCCTTCGCTCAATCAGCGCAAAGTACGGCGGCGGGTTCTGGGAACCGGGTAGTGGCATCATCCACCAGGTCGTGCTGGAGAACTACGCCTTCCCCGGCGGGATGATGATCGGAACCGACAGCCACACGCCCAACGGCGGCGGTCTCGGGATGATCGCCATCGGTGTCGGCGGTGCTGATGCGGTTGACGTGATGACCGGATTCCCGTGGAACGTCCGCTGGCCCAAACTCATCGGCGTCCACCTCACCGGCTCGCTGAGCGGCTGGTCCGCCCCCAAGGACGTCATCCTGAAGGTCGCGGAGATCCTCACCGTGAAGGGCGGCACGGGAGCGATCGTCGAATACTTCGGGGATGGGGCCAACAGCCTGAGCGCCACCGGCAAGGCCACGATCTGCAACATGGGAGCCGAGATCGGTGCCACCACCAGTCTGTTCGGCTACGACGACGCCATGGCCCGGTACCTCAAGAGCACCGGTCGCGAGGCAACCGCCGACGCCGCCAACGCTGTCGCTCACCACCTGCGGGCCGACGACGAGGTCCTTGCCAGCCCCGGCGACTACTTCGATCAGGTGATCGAGATCAACCTCGACGAGCTGACCCCCCACATCAATGGCCCCCACACGCCCGATCTAGCTCGCGAAGTGAAAGCCTTGGGAGCCGAGGCCGCTCAAAAAGGCTGGCCGCTCGAAATCAGCGCCGCACTCATCGGCAGCTGCACCAACAGCTCCTATGAAGACATCACTCGGGCCGCATCCATTGCCCGTGAGGCTGCAGCGAAAGGTCTCAGCGTGAAGACCCAGCTGCTCATCACGCCCGGATCCGAGCAAGTGCGAGCCACGATCGAGCGTGATGGTCTGCTGGCCGACTTCGAGGCCCTCGGTGCAACAGTTCTCGCCAACGCATGCGGCCCTTGCATTGGGCAATGGGACAGGTCGGCGGAACGTTCACCCGGTGAGACCAACGTCATCGTCACCAGCTACAACCGCAACTTCCCCAAGCGCAACGACGGCGACGCTGCAACCTTGGCATTCGTCACGTCGCCCGAGACGGTGATGGCGTTGGCCCTCTCCGGATCGATCGATTTCGACCCGGTCAACGGCACGTTGCTCAACGACGCCGGAGAAGAGGTTTCACTATCGGTGCCGGTCGGCGTCGAACTCCCCCCGAAAGGCTTCGATCCCGGTGAGGAAACATTCATCGCTCCTCCAGCCGACGGATCCGGTATCGATGTGGCGGTTTCCCCTACGTCGGACCGCCTCCAGCTCCTTGCTCCGTTCACCGCCTGGGACGGCAACGATTACGCCGATCTTCCCGTTCTGGTGAAGGCTCAGGGCAAGTTCACCACCGACCACATCTCGATGGCCGGCCCGTGGCTGAAATATCGCGGTCACCTGGAGAACATCTCGGGGAATCTCTACCTCGGTGCGGTGAACGCTTTCTCCCAGGCCGACGGCGGCGAGTACGAGGTCGGCTACGGCAAGAATCAGCTGACCGGAGAGATCAGCACCTTCCCGAACATCGCCAAGGCGTACCACGAGGCCGGCCAGCCCTGGGTTGTGATCGGTGATGAAAACATGGGCGAGGGCTCCAGCCGCGAGCACGCTGCGATGGAACCACGGTTCCGACTGGGCCTCGTGGCGATCGCCCGTAGCTTCGCCAGAATCCACGAAACCAACCTGAAAAAGCAGGGCATGATCCCACTCACCTTCGTCGACCCCGCCGACTACGACAAGATCGGCGAGGACGACCGAATCGCAGTTGTCGGGTTGTCCGACCTCACACCGGGTAAGACCGTCACGGTGCACGTCACGCAACCGTCGGGCGAAACGTGGTCGTTCGAGGGCAACCACACCTTCAGCAACGCGCAGATCGAGTGGTTCAAGGCCGGTAGCGCACTCAACGTGATCCGTCGCAACCTGGCATAAACCTCAGGCTGTAGAAAGAGTCCGGCTCTCCTGTCACCGTGGGAGGGGTCAGACACCCTTGCCGACCAAGACCGACACAGATCGGCTTAGCCAGCCATCCAGGTGGCCGATAGGTTTACGTCTATGACCGGAGCAGCCTTTTTTGATCTTGACCGCACGCTGCTTCAAGGAGCCAGCGGGCCCCTCATCTCCTCAGCGCTACGAGCCGAGGGCATCCTGCCCGACAAACCGATTCGGGGCCAGGATCTGCTCTTTGGCATCTTCAACGTGATCGGCGAGACGCTTCCCTCGATGGCCCTGACCCGACTGGGAGTTCGCGCCACGAAAGGGTGGTCGGTTTCGGCCTTCAAAGCTGCCGGACAGCGGGTTGCGCCTGCGTTGGCGGACGCCGTTGAGCCGTTCGCACGCGAGATTATCAAGGACCACCACAAGGCCGGCCACAAGGTGGTGCTGGCGACAACCACTCCGTATGAACTGGTGAAACCTTTCGCTGAGTTGATGGGATTCGATGCGGTTCTGGCGACTCGCTACCGGTCCAGCGATGGCGAAACATACGACGGCTCGGTCGACGGCGAGTTCGTATGGAATCAGGGCAAGGCTCGCTGCGTGAAGGCCTGGGCCAAGTCGAACCTGATCGAGCTGACCGACAGCCACGCGTACTCCGACAGCATCTTTGACCTGCCGATGCTCCGTAGCGTCGGTCACCCGACCGCGGTGAACCCTGACGCACGTCTCTGGGCGCTCACAAGGGTGACCGGTTGGCCGGTTTTGTACTTCACCGCCCCTCCCGGAGTTCCCAAGCCACTCGGCATAGAACCCCAACGAGTTGTGGCTGAACTGGCACGACCAGAATTCTTGCCGTGGGTGCGAATCGAGGTTGAAGGTTTGGAGAACCTCGACGACGTCGCCGGAGTGATCATCACCCCGAACCACCGCAGCTATATCGATCCGGTCATCGTTTCCCAAGCCATCAGCCGCGTTGACCGGCCGGTTCGATTCCTCTCCAAGAAAGAGGTCACCGATGCACCGGTGGTCGGGCCGATCGCCCAGGCGATGGGCGCTATTCGGGTCGATCGACAGAACAAGACCGGCCACCCGATGGACGAAGCGGCACGGGCGCTGCGGGCCGGCGAGGTAGTCGCAGTATTTCCACAGGGAACCATTCCTCGGGGTCGCGACTTCTTCGACCCTGATCTCAAGGGACGCTACGGGGCGGTGCGCCTGGCGCTCCAGTCTGGAGCACCGGTTGTGCCGGTCGGGCTTTGGGCTACCGAGCGAGTATGGCCTCGCAATCGCAAGCTGCCCTACCTTCTGAACTTTGCCGACCCGCCTCATGTCACGGTGAAGTTTGGGGATCCCTACCACCCCGAAACGGATGATCTCGACACAGAGACCACGGTCCTGATGCAGAAGATCGTCGATCTGTTGCCTCCCGAGGCGCGCGCCCACCACACGCCGACCCAGGCCGAGTTGGCCCGAACAATGCCTGGTTGACATGAACACGCTCGCTCTATGACGACTTTCACATAGCCGGTGCCGACACTGCGGTGTTTCGCTGTTCTATCCTTGATGGGAGTGCATCTCCCCCTTTGATGCAAAGGCGCCGAGTCGGTTACCCCCTTTCCAGAATCGGCGTCCAGAGAGCCGGCCCATCGGGCCGGCTTTCTTCTTTTTAGCCAGGCGAGAGGCCCCCCGGAGGGAACCGGAGTGGCCTGCGAGGTACGAGCAGACACTCCCCGCTCCCGGGCGACCCGGAGGGCCGTGTCCATGAAACGAGGGCCGCCAGGCCCGAGTGAGAACATGGACCGAAGAGGCCCGCAGGCGAAACGACCCGAAGGGCCGGCAGGCCATGAAACGAGCGCCAGCGAGTGAGAACATGACCTCAAAGGCCCGAAGGCGAGTGGAGGCCAACAAGCAACAGGCGAGCGCGAAGGGCCCCCGGAGGGAATAAGAAGGGCCCCCGGAGGGAACCGGAGTGGCCTGCGAGGTACGAGCAGACACTCCCCGCTCCCGGGCGACCCGGAGGGCCGTGTCCATGAAACGAGGGCCGCCAGGCCCGAAGGCGAGTGGAGGCCAACAAGCAACAGGCGAGCGCGAAGGGCCCCCGGAGGGAATAAGAAGGGCCCCCGGAGGGAACCGGAGTGGCCTGCGAGGTACGAGCAGACACTCCCCGCTCCCGGGCGACCCGGAGGGCCGTGTCCATGAAACGAGGGCCGCCAGGCCCGAGTGAGAACATGGACCGAAGAGGCCCGCAGGCGAGCGCGAAGGGCCCCCGGAGGGAATTAAAGAGGCATGTTGTCGTGGCGACGTGGGCGTAGCCGTTCCCGCTTGGTCGACAGCATCTGAAGCGACGCAATGATCATGTGGCGGGTCTCTTCCGGTTCGATCACTGCGGTGATCGAACCACGTTCGGCGGCGGCGTACGGCGTTAGGTAGGTCGCCTCGTACTCAGCAACACGTGCCGCCTTCTCCTCGTCGTTGACACCCCGATGCAAGATCTCAACCGCTCCCTTTGCCCCCATGACGGCGACCTCGGCGGTGGGCCAGGCGAACATGACGTCGTTACCCATGTTCACCGAATCCATCACGATGTAGGCACCTCCGTAGGACTTCCGAAGAATCAGGCCGATTCGTGGAACGGTGGCTCGTGCGTAGGCGAACGCCAGCTGTGCGCCGTGCCGGATCATTCCTCGCCATTCGAGATCTTTGCCTGGAAGGAATCCACTGGTATCGACCATCGTGATCAGCGGAACGTTGAATGCGTCGCAGAAGCCGACGAATCGTGCGCCCTTTTGGCTGGCTGCTATGTCGATGCTTCCAGCCATCGATTGGGTCTGGTTGGCGACGATGCCCACGGGCATGCCCCCCAGGGATGCGAAGCCGGTAACGATGTTGGGCGCCCATTGGGCCCGAAGCTCGGTGAAGTGACCTGCGTCGGCCACCTCGGTGATGATGTTTCGGACGTCGTAGCTGCCGGTTGGCATTTCGGGCAACAGCTCCCCCGCAGCCGGCGTGAGGCGCTCAATCGGATCGTCGGTTGGGAGGATTTCGGGCAGCTCATCGACCTGATCAGGAAGGTATGACAAGACCTCCAGCAGATAGTCCTCACCTTCTGCTGGTGAGTCGACGACGGCTGCGGCAAGACCGCTGCTCCGCTGATGGGCACCGGCTCCACCCAGCTCCTGACCGCTGATGTCGGTTCCGGTGAAGTCACGTACCATCCGAGGTCCTGAAAGGTAGGCATAGGCATCGGCGGTAAAAACCACGACATCGGCGAGACCTAGAAGGAATGAGGGCCCGGAGAGAACTGGTCCGTCAGCCACAAACAACGTCGGCACGATCCCGCTGCATCGAACCATTTGCCTCGCTATTCGGCTCCATGCGACAGACGGTGCTAGCCCTTCGGCGACGTTGGGCCCGGCGGCACTGAGGTGACCGACCACCGGCAAACGCTGATCGTAGGCTGTCCGGAATCCGGCTTCGACCACGGCACAATCGGCTGCGCTGATGGTGGTTCCGGCAGCAGATCCGATAAGTGACACGCGCATGAACCGGCGGCCATCGACGACCACGACGCGGGCGGTTGACTTGACCCGACTGGCGGCCCTGAGGTCGATCGTTCCCGCGTCGCCGAGGTCAAGTTCACCTGTTGATCCGGCTCGGGCCATCCCCCCGTTGTAGCGCATGGAGTGATGGTCGAGCCCCCAAACCGGCCGATCCAATCAGCGATGATATGAGACCAGATTTGGTCGCGCTTCTGGATACACCCGCTGAGCCTGGATTTGGCCGGCGCTTCAAGCGGCGCGCACCGGACAGGTGCTGTTCAGTGCCGCAATAGATGCGGCGGCTGCGGCTGGTCAGACCCGGGGTTCTTGGGCTGGAATGCGCAGAACAGGAACTACGGTCGACGCCATGACAGACGTGGCTCGGTTGGCGTACGGCGTCCAGGCATTTCGAGCCCGGAGCACTCGGAGCCATCGAGTAGCATCGGTTCAACGTCGCCGGCCTGGTCAGGGGGCGATGAAGAGATCGAGTAGCTGCCCGTTCTCCAACAACGTGGCACCTTTCATTGCTGCCTCAGCAGCGAGGTCCATGTTGTCGGTGACAACCACGACCGGCCATTCGTTCGGGTACGAGTCGATCAGGCTCACGACCTTGGCCGAAACCAGTCCACCTTCTTCGGTGACCCGAACCCGGACCGAACGTGAGTCTGGAAGGCGGTCGATACCGAAGTCGCGATCGAGAAGCACATCAGGGGCGGCTCCAGTACTTCCTGCCATCACGCTGAGGTAATGGACGAGATTACGACGCTGCTCGACACGGTCGACACTGGGCCACCCCATGGCGGCCACGGGATCACCGTCGATCAGCAGAACGGCGTTTTCGGCGTGCACGACATAACGCGCAGTTTCCAGGGGGTCCGAGGCCGCTTCTGAGGGTACGACAATTGGACTACGGCCAACGCTGGCCGGTTCGCTGGGCGTATCCGGGACAGCAAGATCATTCGTGGCAACAGCTTGACCGCTGACAGATGCCGCATCGTCGGGCTCCGACTCAGCAATCGCCGGTTCTGGCGATGTGTCAATGTCGCCGTTGCCCAGCAACTCTGAAACAGCGCTTTCCGCCGGTGCGACGCCGGCCGCGGCCAGCAAACCGGTGTCGGCACCGCCATCGGATTCCGATACGGAGCCATTCTGGGCTTCCTGCGCGTCGCCACTACTACGGTTGCTCCTACCGGGAACAAAGGAGCTGAACAGACTGGTGAGCCCACCGCGTACGGAGGAGGCACCGGCTTCGGCAGCGTCGGTGGCACTGACTGTGGACCCGGGGAGATCATCGGTCTCAGAGGGTTCAAAGGAAGCGACTGTCTCGGCAACGAGGGCGTGAACTTCATCGATGTTTTCGGTCTTGGACTCGGTCGGTGAGGGATCGCCTTCATCGAGGATGTCCGCGCTGAAGTCTTCGGCGGTGTCAGACATCACGAGAGGCGACGTTTCGGGCTCTGACCTGGGATCCATCATCTCTGGGTCGCGGTACTCAGCGGCATCGACGGTAGTCGCGGTGAGTATCTCCTCAGGAATAAGCTCGTTGCTTTCAACAACAGGCTCGGCTTCATCGAGCACGGCGTCAGTCGGGTTTGTATCGATGGAATCGTCTGCGCTGGCTGTGTGGTCGGCATCATCGTCGGACACATCAGCCGCAGCTGCTGCCTCATCGACCACATCGCTGTCGACCACATCGCTGTCGACCACATCGCTCTCGACCACATCGCTCTCGACCACATCGCTGTCGACGGCAGTGTCGAAAGCCTCCCCTGCGACCTCAGGCTCAGGCATCTCGGGTGTCTCGAACTCGGACAAGTTCACAGAGACGCCGGTTTCGGTCGGGAGGGAATCCACCGATGACTGCAGTTCCTCCATACGCTCGCTCAGAACAGATGCAACTGATTCTGCATCGCTGAAATTCGAGTCGAGCGTGGCCATTTCGCCCTGGAGCGTGGAGACCGTGGCTCGAACTGCTTCCAGCTTGGCTTGGAGAGCGTTGCGCTCGGCGGTGACCGATGCCAGGGCAATCTTGAGCGTTTCGATCCTTTGGGCGTCAGACGCATTCTTGTCGTCTAGGGCATCGTTGACGCGTTCCAATTCGGCGCGGGCCTTTGCTTGGGCGCCTCCAAGAGCATCAACATGGCTTTCCATGGCGACCCTGGCCGCGACGGCAGCCTGGAGTTCTTGCACCGAAGCCCCAGCGTTGGATTGGACATCTTCGAGCTCAGTCGTGAGTGTATCGAGATTGGCGGTGGCGCTCGCCAGCTTCTCCTCTGACTCGGCAAGACGGCTTTGAGCCGCTGCGACCTCGGCCGACAACGAGTCCTTGTCGTTGGCCAGTGTCTCGCGTTCTGCTGCGAGTCGATTCTTCTCCGATTCAAGCTGATCCTTTTCGGTGGAAACCTCCCGGACTTTGGATTCCAGGTCCGAGAGCTGAACCTGAGCGGTGCCTGCCAGAGAGCGCAGTCCTTCAAGCTCTTCGGCCATTTCTGCTTGTTCCAGGATCGCGAGTTCTTTTGCTTCCTGGGCGTGATCGCGATCAGAGCGAGCCTGTTTCAGGTCGACGTGCAAGCTTCGGATCTGTGCGGTCAGCGAAGCGGATCCTCTCACGCCGGGATCCGATGCTACGGCAGCGGACAGGGCAGAACTGAGACCGGACGTTTCTTCAGACTCTTCGAGCCTGGCAGCGAGCTCCTCTACCTCGGAGTCCACTACAGCACGCTCGTGGGATAGTTGACCGACCAGATTCTTCAGTTCATCCATCTCGCTGCGGATGGTTTCCTTTGTCACCGAAGAATCGACGCCGAAGAATCGACGTTGGCCGCCGCGGCTGGCGCTTCTACAGAACCAGCTGCCTCGCCCGGGTCACCTGGGACCGGTTCGCCGTCGGAACCGCTGTCACCCTCCTTGGGCATCGAACCGTCTCCCCGCAGCCACGCAAGGCCCACCTCACCGGCGTTCTCAGCGGTGGCCACGACCGCAACCCGAGCCCTGAACTCATCATCGTTGATCAGCACTTGGCGAGCGACCGTGAGGGCGCGCTGGGGGAACTGGCGCACATACAGAAACATCCGCATTGGTGCCGGCGGGTCGATCGGCGGGTCTTGTTCCACGCCCTCTCGTGCTACGAGAAAGGCGAGTTCACACGCCAGGTTCAGGTCCTGAGAATCCATTGGTCGCTTACTCCCGAATTGCCTTCTGGTCGACGAGAGGCTCTATACCTCTCCTCCTACATCGACCTATGGGAGACGAAGTTCAGTGGCAATTGTGTTTGTCAACACTTTTGCCATGTGCGCCCATTTCTCACCTCGCCGCCAATCGGCCGTAGAGCGTGAGTCTAACCACAGCCGAGTCAGACGGTCGGACGATCGGACGAGGCGCCTACTCAATCTGGGGCAGGTCTTGACACGCAAACGTTTGTTCGCTTAACTCTCACAAATGTTGTTCTCACCTGTGCCTATCCAGCAAACGCTCGATTCGCTCGGGATACCACTTGGGGAAGCAACGTTCTGTGTCCTGGACCTAGAAACGACCGGCGGCAATGCGGCCACGTGCGGTATCACCGAAATCGGCGCAGTCAAGGTGTGCGGTGGCGAGGTGATCGGCACATTCCAGACGATGGTGAACCCGGGGTGCGGAATCCCACCGAAAATCACCATTGTCACCGGGATCACCGAACTGATGGTGATGGACGCTCCGACCATCAACGAGATCCTCCCGACATTCCTCGATTTCATCGGCGGCGCCGTGATCGTCGGCCACAACATTCGTTTCGACATGAGTTTCATCAACGCCGCCATTCGCCGTTGGGGCGGACCGATGCTTGGCAACCAGCGACTTGACACTCTCTCGCTGGCGCGACGGCTGCTGACCGAAGAGGTTCCTCGCTTCAGTCTCGGTGAGTTGGCCAAGCGTCTCCGACTCCCCCATCAGCCCTGCCACCGAGCGCTCGACGATGCGTGGGCCACGGTCGACCTACTTCACTTCCTGATCGAACGAGCTTCGGCATGGGGTGTCACCGGATTGGACGATCTGATCGCGCTGCCCACCGTCGCCGGCCACCCGCAATGGAAGAAGCTGTCCCTGACCACGAGCTTGCCGCGCAAACCGGGTGTGTACTTCTTCACCGACTGTCAGGATCGCGTTCTGTATGTCGGGAAGGCCACCGATCTCCGGGCCCGAGTTCGCAGCTACTTCAGTTCGGAACGGCGTAGGAAGATCCCACAGCTGTTGCGAGAGACCGCAGCCATCAAGCACCAAGTATGTGACAACACTCTCGAGGCCGAGTTGCTCGAGCTCCGTCTGATCCAGGAACACACGCCGCGTTTCAATCGCCGAGGCACCAGACAGATCAAGCCGCAATTCGTGAAACTCACGACCGGCGAGGCTTTCCCTCGGCTGTCGGTTGTCAGATCCATCAAGGGGTCCGGCGTGTTCCTCGGACCGATTTCGAGCCGGCGAACCGCCGACCTCGTGGTGGACGCACTTCATACCGTTGTCCCCCTGCGGCGGTGCACTACCAAGATCGGCCGTTCCGGGGTACGCAAGAGCTCGGGCCTCTGCACGGTCGCTCAGCTGGGCAAAGCGGCGTGTCCCTGCGCCGGAGACTTGTCGGTTGAGCAGTACGCCCCGATAGTCGCCGATGCCACCCGTCTGATGACAACCCATCCCCATGTTGCCCTCGATCGGTTGCGGGAACGTATGGAAGAATTGGCGAGCGAGCAACGGTTTGAAGATGCTGCCCTCACCCGCAATCGCGCCAGTGCCTTTGCCGCCGCAGTTGCCCGATCCCGGCGACTCAAGATGGTGGAGCAGTTGGGCTCGGTAACTCTGGAGTTCAAATCGGGCGTTGTTCGGATCGACTCTTCAGATCTTTCGTTGGAGGAGAGTCTCTTGGTTGGCGGATGGCTCGACCGTCATGCCGCGAATGCCCGAGTTCTCCTGGGCTCGGACGCCTTGGCGTCGGCCCTACCGCGGCTCACCGACTTCACTCCCCGAAAGGCACAAACCCTCAGCTAGTTCGACGACGCCGAGAACGAATCGAACAACTCAGCAACTTTGCCGGTATCAAGCGCTTCTCTGGCGGACGCAACCCCGGCAACGAGGTCCGTGACTACACCAGCGACCAACAAGGCAGCGCCGGCGTTCAGGCTTACGATTCCAGCTGCGGCGGACTCCGAGTTCGGGTCCTGGATAAGACGTTTGAAGATTTCCGCATTGCGCGCCCCGTCGCCGCCGACAAGATCGGCATAGGTAGCGAGAGGCAAACCCACAGCCTCAGGATGCACGGTGAGTTCTTTTGTGCCGGTTGGTGTCACATCCCAGACTCGATTGGGGCCAACGGTAGAGAGCTCGTCCAACCCGTCGTGACCGGCGACTACCCACGCCCTCGCCATTCCCCTGCCCAGGAGAATGCGTGCCAGCTGTTCGGCCCGCTCCTCGCTGGAGACACCCAGCACGATCCGCTTGGTACGCCCGGGGTGTACGAGGGGGCCGAGGATGTTGAACACCGTCGGGATTCCGATCGCTGCTCGCACGGGGCCCGCATGGCGCATGGCGGGATGAAATGTCTTCGCCCAGGCGAAGGCTAGGCCGTGCCGTTCAAGCAGCGCTTCGACTTCGGAGGGTGCGGGATTGATGTCGACCCCGACAGCAGCCAGGAAATCAAAGGAGCCGCTGCTGCTGGACGCAGCCACGTTGCCGTGTTTGCAGACGATGGCACCGGCGGCCGCAGCAACGAACGATGCCATTGAGCTGACGTTGAGGGCGTGGCTCTGACGGTGTTTTGACCCTCCGGTTCCAACGATGTCGACCGAGCCTTCTGGAATCGAAAGGGGTTCGGCTGCTGCAAGCATCGCATCTGCGAAACCGAGGATTTCCTCATCCGATTCGCCTTTTACGCTGAGCCCCATCAGGAGAGCGCCTAGAGCAGCAGGATCGGCTTCACCACTCAGAACTTCAGTCATCGCTTCCGACGTTTGGGCTCTCGACAGGTCACGTCCGCCGGCGAGCGCCTTGAGGAGGCCTGTCCAGGAACTGGTCACCGTCCTACTGTAGATGGCCGCTGGCGTGTCGATTGATCTGCCGAGTGGCCTTCTCGGATCTGGTCAACGGAGGTCGTCGAGGCCTTCGGTGAAACGAGCGGCGTGGCTCTTCTCGGCTCGGGCGAGGGTTTCCATCCATTCGCCGACTTCACTGAAGCCTTCCTCGAAAGCGGTCTTGGCGAAGTTGAGGTACATCACTTGGTACTCATGGGTCTCGCCGGAGATCGCAGATTTCAGGTTGTCCTCGGTCGGGCCGATCTGTTGCCCCGTCATAGGATCACCGACCTCAGCGAGGAAATCGAAGTGCCCAAATGCATGGCCGGTTTCACCCTCGGCAACCGATCGGAACAACGCCGCTATGTGCGGGAAGCCCTCGACATCGGCCTTCTGGGCGAAGTAGAGGTAGCGGCGGTTTGCTTGACTCTCGGCGGCGAACGCCACCTTGAGGTTTTCTTCTGTCTTGGTGCCCTTGAGATCTGGCATTTCACTCCTGAGGTGGCTGTACGAAACTGCACCCAGGCGATGCCGCTGCCGGGGCTTACAACAATCTAGGCCAATTGTCCGCTTGGTGGCAGATCTGCGCCGACCTCGGCTGATCCGACCTCGTTGCGAACCTTCGAATACGCTGTCAGCGCGTGCCCGACATCGACTGGATCGTGGTCAGGACCGCAGCATTGAGCGGCTTGGTCCTGCTCGTGCCGCTGACTCTGCTGTCGCTCTGGGTCATCGACGACAACTCCTCCGGCTACGCGATGTTGGCATTCTTCGGTCTAACCATGTTCGGTTTCGCCGCAGCCGGCTACGGCGGTGGCAAACTGGCGCCGCTCTCCCCGATGACTCATGGCGCGTTGGGCGCAGCGGGTACGTGGGCGATCATCCAGAGCTTCGGTGCGATTCGCCGACTGATCATCGGCGACGAAATCAACGTGATCGGCTATCCGCTCCAAGCGATGATCGCCGCGGGCTGTGGTGTCTTCGGAGCTGCGTTCGCCGACTGGATTCGACGCTCAGGCCGACCCACTTCGGTGGACGAGTTGCGGTCACGGCTCCCTCGCTAGATCGTTCGACGCAGGCAGCTTTTTCACGATCCGCTCGATTGTGCCGAGTGTGCGAACCGTATTCGCACCGACCGATGCATCGAGGCGTTTGTGGAGGTCGCCGGTCTCGGCAAGCCCCCCTGGAGGCAACCAGTGAATCTCGGTGCCGATCAGCTCAAAGCGATCCGTGGGGCGGAACACTCTGTCCAATGGCTTCTCGTTGCCGGGTCCGATGAAGATGATCTGTGGTTTTCCCCCGTCAACACCGGTTTGACCAGCGAAGGGTGAGTCGACGATGGCCCGGAGTTGCAGCGCCGATCGCACAAATACCGGCACCACGTAACCCAACTCGACCTCGAGCCGCTTGGACAGGTGGTCGGGATCGACAACGGTTGCGGTGGCCAGAATCACGTTTCCGCTCGCCTGGTAGGGGCTCGGGTCGCTGAATCCGAGCCGTTCAAAAGCCGCCGCCAGCTCGTCGTTGGTGACACGGCGATTCCCCAAGTTCATACCTCGTAGAAATACCACCGCTGCCACGAACCAGAGCGTAGACGGGCTCGGTAGGGAAGCAGAGACCACACCGACACCCCCGGATGCCACGTTTTACGTTGTGCAAGAAGTCATGTTTCGAATTCGTTGCTAGGGACCAACGGCCCTTCTGACAACGGGCGCGGATCTCCAGAAGCCGTTGAGGGCCGGGTTTGCGCTCAGTGCCGACAGGTAATCAGCGACGTCGGACCGGCAATCAGATCTGTTCGAAGTCAGCGCGTGCGCTCCCAGTCTGTGACGGCAGTATGGAACGCGTCCACCTCAGTCTGAACGAATCGGCCGTAGTGCTCTACAACGTCGGAACCTAACGTGCGGGCTGCAATTTCGCTGGAGGTGAAATGGCTCAGCGCCTCCTCGAGGGTGGCCGGCACTCGAGGGAGATCGGCTGCGGAATACACATCGCCATCGAACTTGGACGGGGGTTCGGTCCGTTGTTCCACCCCGTCCAGCCCTGAAGCGAGAGCCGCAGCATAGGCAAGATAGGGATTACAGTCCGCACCCGGGATACGGCATTCGATCCTCAAGCTCGATCCCTGGCCGACCACCCGGAATCCCGCCGTCCGGTTGTCATCGGACCAAGCAAGACGCGTCGGAGCCCACGACGCTTCCTGGAACCGTTTGTACGAGTTGACCGTTGGCGCGTAGCAGACCATGAAGTCTCGGACATGGGCCATCCAGCCGCCGAGGAACCATCGGAAGACGTCGCTGCGCTCACCTTTGTCATCGAAGACGTTGCGGTCTCCATCGCTGTTCCAAAGGCTCAGGTGGATGTGGCAGCTGCTGCCGGCATCGGCGGTGAATGGTTTGGCCATGAACGTCACGCTCACGCCGAGCTTGTCAGCCAACTCCTTCATGCCGTGTTTCATCACCGCATGTCGATCTGCCATCGTCTGCACCTCGGCGTAACGAATATTCAGCTCGTGCTGACCGCGGCCGGCCTCCCCTTTGGAGTTCTCTACCGGTATCCCGGTCTGTCGCAGCGCTCGGCGGGCGGCGCCGACGTAGCTCTCGATCCGAGCGCCCTGGAGCAAGTGGTAGTCGTCGATGTACCAGCCGGCGGCCCGCAAGTTGTAGTACCCGAGCTCGTGGGCCTCTCTGTACGTGTCGTCGTAAAGAAAGAATTCGAGTTCGGATGCCGCTTGGGCCTCGAAGCCGAGCGATGTTGCTCTGTCGATCTGCCGCCTGAGGATCGACCGGGGCGCCACGCTGACCTGTGAATGGGTGCTGTCGTCTACAACGTCGCACAGGACCAACGCCGAATTGTCGGTCCAACCGGCGCGACGCAGCGTCGTCAGATCGGGGACGAGATGGAAGTCGCCATACCCCTGTTCCCAATTGGCAAAGTTGTAGCCGCTGACCGGTTCCATTTCGATGTCGGTGGTGAGCAGGTAGTTGCAGGCGTGGGTTCCATTGGTCAACCCGTCTTCCAAAAGGAAGTCCGCGTCGAACCGCTTCCCCAGTAGGCGACCGTAATGGTCGGTGAAGCCCACGATCACCGTGTCGATCTCGCCCGACCGCACCAACTCGATCAGCTCATCACTTGTCATGCCTGGCGACCGTAGCCGCTTGGCCGGGTGGGCTAGGACTCGTCGTCCGCACGTGTTGTGCCCCGCACTATTCGCTGGCCTAACCCCTCTACCGGCCGGACCGAAGCTGAATCCAGCTACGAGTGGGGCGCCTCTTTCGCAGGGTCAACCCGTTTTGGTCGGCGAAGTTGCCGGGCCCTGCGCTTGGCTTGGCTGGTTTTCTCATCGAGGCCCGGGTGAACCGTGTGAACCTCTGAGGGGAGGTCGGCGTACGGGTTACCGCCGCCCGGCTCTCCTCGCCACATGGTCAACTGCGGGAATGCGATCGTGATGTTGGCGGCCGCAAATGCCTGATGAATTGCAATCACGACGTCGTGGCGCGTGGCGAGCTCGGCCGGAATATCGCTCCCGTGCCAATACAGCACATTGATCCCAATGCTCGAGTCGCCGAATCCGGTTACGGTGACCGCCGCCCGAGGGTCGGTCCGGACCCTGGGGACGCGGGCCAGTGCATCCTCGATCGTCCGAGTGGCCAACTGAAGGTCGGTGTCGTAGGCAACACCGATCTCCAGACTGCTTCGACGTACCGGGTTGCGCGTGAGGTTGACAATCGCACTGGACACAACATTTGAATTGGGGATCCGGGTCGACGTTCCATCGAGTCCAATCAGAACGGTCGTTCGGGAGTCGATGTCCGCAACAACCCCGAGATGATCATCGAGTCTGACGGTGTCGCCAATCGTGAATGGCCGCCTCGCCTGCAGGATGATTGCGGCGATGAAATTCTCAACCAACTTCTGAAGGGCCAGTGCCAGCACGAGCCCACCGAGGCCGAGGGCCCCGAGCAAAGGTCCGACCCTCACACCCAGACTCGTCAGCGAATAGAACAGCCCGATGAGGAATATGAGGTAGGCGATCAGTCGCGTAGTGATGATCGCAGCGAAGCCGCTGCCGATGCCATGGGATATCAGGCGGCGCAGAATCCGGTTGGTCAGAATCGCTATGACGATTGTGCCAACCAGGATCGCCCCGGCCCGGATCCAGTCGCTGCTCGTGAGCGAATCGACCACGATTTCTTCGGTCGTCAGTCTGATTGCCAAGGTGGCGGTACGTGCGGACATGGGTTCCCGGTAATTGTGGCACCCAGCGCAGCGACACGCGGGGGTTCTGACGCCGTTACAGTCGATTCGTGCGGGTTTTCCTCACTCACAGCCCAGAGGATCTGGACGCCTACTACCGCACGGCGTTGCCGCAGCTGGAGTCCATTGCCGAGGTCGCCCTCAACCCGATGGATCGGGACCTGACCACGCCGGAGTTGATTGAAGGCGCCTCTGACTGCCAGGTGATTATTGCCCACCGGGCCACCCCCGGAGAAGATGCACTTTTCGACCAATCCCCCGCTCTGCTTGGGTTCCTTCGATGTGCGGTCGATATCAGCACCGTCGACGTCGATGCTGCCAGCCGGAACGGTGTGCTCGTTGCCAGGGCCGGGCCGACCTACGTGCCTTCAACGGCAGAGTTGGCGCTTGGTCTGCTGCTCGACACCGCACGTCACATCAGCGCCTCAACGATCAACTATCAGAACCGACAGCAGCCCCCTCAGCAGCTGGGCCGCCAACTCCGGGGTCAGACAGCCGGGATCATCGGCTACGGGTCCATCGGCCGGTACCTCGCCGATGTCCTGCTAGCCCTCGGCCTGCGTGTGCTGGTGCACGACCCATACGTCGACGAACTCTCCGACGGCGTCCTCGGGGTCGACATGGCGCAACTGTTGTCGGACTCCGACGTGGTATTTCCATTGGCCCCGGGTGAACCAGCGACAGAGAATCTGATCGGCGCAGCCGAGCTGGCCGCCATGAAACCGGGAGCGACACTGATCAACGTGTCGCGCGGCGAACTCCTCGACGAGGATGCCGTGCTGAGGGCTCTCAACAGCGGGCAGCTGGGTGCGTTGGGGATGGATGTCGGACGAGCAGCCGACCAGCGGCCCTCACCCAGCCTGGCGGGCCGTCCCGGAGTGGTGTCCACCCCTCATCTCGGGGGCCTGACCCCGGAGAACGCTTACGCCCAGGCCCTGAGCAGCGTCGAGCAGGTGCAGTCGATCATCGCCGGTTCGATGCCTCCCCGTGCGGTCAACGTGCACGCAGCCACCCGACTGCGCTCGTTCTGGGATCGATGAGCGACCCGCCCCGGACAGCCCTCCCGGCACGGGCATGTGATAGCCACATTCACTTCTACGACGCCCGCTTCCCGGCATCGCCCGACGCATACCTCTATCCGCCCGATGCCGCCCCGGAGGACTACCGAGCTGTCCAGGCCGGGATTGGAACCGACCGGCTTGTCGTCGTCCAGCCGACCACCTATGGCCTCGACAACTCCTGCCAGCTCGAGGCGATGGCTCACTTCGGTGATGCCGCCCGTGGCGTGATGGTAGTCAACGACCAAACAACCGACGACGAACTCCGACGACTGACCGAAATGGGAGTCTGCGGTGCTCGCTTCCACATGCTTGCCGGTGGAGCCGTGCCCTGGGACATTCTGGAAGCGGTCGCTGAACGGATTGCCAACTGGGGCTGGCACATTCAACTTCAGTTGAATGGTCGCGACCTCGACCAACACCGAGATCGGCTTCTGGATCTTCCCGTCGACCTGGTGGTCGACCACATCGGTCGGTTCATGCCGCCGGCCAGCGTTGTCCATCCGAGCTTCAAGGCGTTGCTCGACTTGCTGGACACGGGACGAGGCTGGGTGAAACTCTCGGCACCATATGAGTCGTCGGTGACGGGTGCAACAGACTTCGCCGATGTCACCGTCCTCGTGGACGCATTGGTAGCCCGTGTTCCAGAGCGGCTGCTCTGGGGATCCAACTGGCCCCACCCCGGCCAAGCCAGGCCACCGACACCGGGCGAACTGTCCAGTTTGCTGACGCGGTGGCTGCCCGATGACAGCCTTCGAGAGCGGGTCCTCGTCGACAATCCTGCGGAACTCTACGGCTTCTGACCCAATAGGTAAGTGATCTCCAGGCTCACCGAACGCCTGATCTAGTCTTGGCGCATACGCGGCAATCGACACCCACTAGCCTTGTCGCCGTGCGCCTGCGAGGTCTGGTCTTGTTGGCAGCCGTTTCCAGGAGGCGCTAATGCTGACCACACCCCACCGAACGTCGAGGTTGGCCGTTCTGACCAGCGGCGGAGACGCCGCCGGCATGAACCCAGCGGTGCGTGCGGTCGTCCGGACTGCGTTGCACGCCGGGCTCGAGGTGTTCGCCGTGTACGAAGGGCTGCAGGGTCTGGTCGAAGGCGGTGAGCTGCTCCGGCCGGCCACCTCCGCCGATGTGGGCGGCATCCTGTACCAGGGCGGCACGGTACTCGGCACCGCTCGCTGCAAGGAGTTCCGAACCCGTGACGGCAGGCGGAAAGCTGCCCGCAACCTGGTGGAACGAGGTATCGATGCGCTGGTCGTCATCGGTGGCGACGGCAGTCTCACCGGAACCAGCATCTTTCGCGACGAGTGGCCCGAACTGCTTGACGAGCTGGTCGAGCGGGGAGAGATCCCGCAGGAACAGGCCGACTCATACCGTCGCCTCACGCTCATCGGCATGGTCGGCTCGATCGATAACGACATGTTCGGAACCGACATGACGATCGGCGCCGACACCGCGCTGCATCGAATTACCGAGGCGATCGATGCAATCCATAGCACCGCATCCAGCCACCAGCGTTCCTTCGTCATCGAGGTGATGGGGCGGAACTGCGGCTACTTGGCCTTGATGAGCGCCCTTGCCACTGGCGCCAACTTCGTACTCATTCCCGAAAGCCCGCCAGACACCGACGAATGGGCGGAGTCGATGTGCCGTGCCCTCGAGGCGGGACGGGCGATCGGCCGCCGCTCCAACATCGTCATCGTCGCCGAGGGTGCCCAGGACATGCACGGCAACCCGATCACTGCCCAGCATGTGAAGGAGGTCCTCGAAGAGCTGAGCGGTGAGGACACCCGCGTGACCAGCCTTGGCCACGTGCAACGCGGTGGCGCCCCGAGTGCGTTCGACCGTTACCTCAGCACCGTGCTCGGGTACGCCGCAGTGCAGCACATCACATCGTCTTCCAGTACCGAACCACAGCTCATCGGCATCCGGGGTCACCACATAGCCAGCTCGCCGCTGATGGAGAGTGTGGCCAAGACGCGTTCGGTGGCTGATGTCATCGCAGCACGCGATTACGAAACCGCCATGGAAATGCGCGGCGGGAGTTTCCGCGAGTCGTTCGGGTTGATCCGCACGATGGTGCGAGCTCACCCCCACCCGCCGACACCGGGACAACGACGCCTGCGACTCGCCGTGCTCCACGGCGGTGGCCCTGCGCCCGGAATGAACACGGCCATCCGTGTGGCCGTGCGCGTCGGTATCGATCTCGGCCACGAGGTACTTGCCGTCAAGCGTGGTTTCCGCGGACTCTCCAGGGGCGATATCGAAGAGATGGACTGGATGAGCGTCAGCGGCTGGGTTGGCCGCGGCGGTGCCGAGCTCGGGACGAGCAGGTCGGTCGCCACCCCTGAGATGCTGGCAGACGTCGCAGCCCAGATCGAGGCCCACAACATCGACGGAATACTGATGGTCGGAGGCTGGGCCGGCTACCAATCGGCCTGCCAATTCCGTGCCATGGCCGAGTATCACCCGGCGCTCCGGATCCCGATCGTCTGCCTTCCGGCCTCGATCAACAACGACCTACCCGCATCAGAGTTGAGCATCGGGGCCGACACGGCTCTGAACAGCATCATGCATGACGTCGACAAGATCAAACAGTCAGCCGTTGCATCCCGACGAACCTTCATCGTCGAGGTGATGGGCCGCGACTGTGGCTACCTGGCGCTGCTGAGCGGTCTCGCTACCGGGGCCGAGCGTGTCTATCTGCCCGAGGACGGCATCTCGTTGCGCGACCTCGAAGTGGATCTGGAGAACTTGAAGGATGGCTTCGAACTGGGCAAACGGCTCGGTCTGGTCATTCGCAGCGAACACAGCGATGCGGTGTACACGACCGAGTTCATCAAAGCACTCTTCCAGCGCGAGGGTGAAGGACTGTTCGACGTGCGCGGAGCGGTCCTGGGCCACGTTCAGCAGGGCGGCGATCCATCACCGTTCGACCGGATCCAGGCCACTCGCCTGGCCTCGGAGAGTGTCAAGCATCTCATCGAACAAGCACTGGCCGATTCCCCAACCGATGCAATGGTCGGGTTCCTCCACGGCAAAATGCAGTTCACACCGCTGACGGAGTTTCCGAACCTTATCGAGCCGAATAAACACCGGCCTCGAGAGCAGGGATGGATGGCGTTACAGCCCGTCGCCGAAGTCATGTCGGGCTCGCCCGGCTAGGGCCCCACAGACCATTCTGGCACGACTCTGGGTTCAGACCAGATTCGATCTTCGCCAAAAGAGCCAAAAACGTGCCTCATATCGACAGGACCGAATGGCTAAGCGCAGCCGACCCGTTTTCCCGCTCCGCCATGCACGGGCACGGGCTCGTCTGCAGAAGACCTCTACATCGATGGGAGAATCTTCGGCTTGGGCGAGATGACTGCGACCAACAAGACACCCGCAGCAGGTGGCGCAATCTGAGAGGCACGATCGGCTATTGCCGTGAACATGACGTCTCCTTGGCACTATGCACGGTCACACGCCTCACCGCCTACGGCGTATCGACCGTTGCAGGCAGAAGCCCGCAGAGTTCAAGTTCCGGGGCGTTCAGACCACAGCAAGCGGAAGCCCCTCAAGCTGATCGACCCCGGTGGTAGATCGAGTCGCCCAAGACCAGACCGGCTGGTTCCACGAACGTTGGGGTCACCATGGGACCCTGTGGGTCGAGGACTAGGTCTTCTTCTTCGCCTTGGGCTTGTTCGACTTCTTCCCAGTCTTGGCGTTCTTGTTCTTGTTCGACTTCTTCCCAGTCTTGGCGTTCTTGTTCTTGTTCTTGTTCTTGTTCTTGTTCTTGTTCTTCTTGGCCTTGGCCTTGTTCTTCTTGGCCTTGGCCTTGGGCTTGTTCGACTTCTTCCCAGTCTTGGCGTTCTTGTTCTTGTTCTTCTTGGACCTTCTTTCGCCGCTGAGTTCCTTTTCGGCATCCTGCGTGCTCTTTGGCCCCGACGGCTCGCTATGAGTCCCCGAGGTGAGGTCGGCCGCAGCGCCGATGATCTGTCGGGCCGAAACCGAGCCGATACCGCGCACAGCGAGGAGATTGTCTGGGTCGGCAGCGGCGAGACCGGCAACCGTCGTGTAACCAGCCTCGCGCAGCTGGCTCTCTAGAAACGGGCCGATTCCTTGAACGTCGCGCAGTGCGCTCATCGTGATCCAATCTCCAGCGTTGCTATCACATTCCTGTCGGTTGAACCACCGGTTGTCTTGAGGCGTCGAGCCGACCGAACGCTTCTAGTGTCCTCTTTCCGCACCCGCTACACAACCTGAAGTCGGTATAGACATTGCAGGGAAGTGGTTGAGATTCTCGTGCCGGCTCTTGACGAGCACCAATGCTGGCGGCCTTGGCGGCGGCACTAGTCGCTCTTGGACCGGAATTGCCACTTGTGCATTTGCGACTTTGCAGAGCGCAGAACCTTGCTGCGCTGAGGTGGATGCGAAAGAACGGGTGGCCCGAGGCTGAAAAGACGAGGGGTGGCAGCGACTCGGGTATCGACGTTCGAGCGGAGGGCGCTGTTGCTCAAGTGAAATGGTATTCGTCGCAGAAGGTCGGCGGGCCGGACTTGCAGCGGCTCAGAGGGCGGCGCGAATGAGGCCGGGCTGGCCGAGAAGGTTGTGACGGAGTCCTCTTGTAGCTGGTGCTTTCGGGGTTGATTCTTGGCACTAGGAGAATGTGAGGTGTGTGATGCGAGTGCTTGTGGCCGTCTCTGCCTTGTTGGTGTTGGGGATGAGCGTGCCGGGTTGTTCGGGCGAACGTGACGTTTTGTCCTTTGCCGATGACGACCTGTGCGAATGGGTGACCGAGGCCGAGGTCGCGGAGTTCGTGGCGGCAGAGTTCGACTGGGATGGGACGGCCACAGAAGTGGAGGCTGTCGATGACCCAACCGTTGCGTGCCGATGGGAGCTTTCGAGCGCGGACGGCACTGGCGGCTCTGTGTTGGTCATCGATGGCGGGCAATCGGAGGACTTCGACGGCAATCGATTTGACTACGACGCCATGATGAAGGCCCAAGGGGTTCTCGACTACCAAGGGCCGGTTTGCGTCGGAGATTTCGTCGTTGGTCATCCGGCACTGAGCGATGGAGCGGTCGTGTCCAACTGGGGATTCGGCCAGTTCGCGTTCGGGACGCCATCCGTCACTGAGTGGCTACTGCTCTATCTGGATGTGCCAGGACGAACCAGCGCCGAAGATTGGACTTCCTGCGAAGGCTCGATCACGACTGGGGGCGTGGCCTCGGAAGACTATGAGCCACGGTACTTCGCCGTCGCTGACCATTTCCTACGGGAGCTTGGCTGGGTCAGCTAGGACCACCGGCACAGAGGGCAAGGACGACCGCTCAACCACGGAACACAGCGTGTGACTTCCGCAAACCGCTGCGACGAAGTCCTCTGGCGCAGTGTCCCTGCGGCTCTTAACAATCGAAGTACATCAAACGAGGAGGTTTCATATGTTCCGGACAGCGTTTTCGACAGCAGTTGCGGTCCTGCTCCTCAGCACCGCAGGATGTGCTCAGAGCGAGTCCACCGATGCGGTCGAGGAGCAACTTGCCGCGGTGACGGCCGAACGAGATGCGGTCGAGGAGGAACTTGCCGCGGTGACGGCCGAACGAGATGCGTTGCTGGACACAGAATCGCAGCAACAAGAACGCCACGACCGGGCTCTCGCCACGGCTCGACGAAGTGAACGCGATGCTCAATGATCCGGAGGCCTTCGGTTCGGAGGAAGAGGTCGTCGATGCGATCGCAAGGCACTCGACCGAGACCGCTGTGATGGATGACGACGTGTTCGGGGCGGTTAGTTATCGCAGCGGCTTCTACAACACGCTGTACGGCGGTGTGGTGGATGCTCGGATCGACTCGTACGACTGGTGGGTGTCAGACGATGGCTCACAAGGAGGCGCCTTGTGGATCTGGTACGGAACCAACCGTGCGGGCAACCCGTTCGAGCTGCCTGGGCTCAGCCTCACTGAATTTGACGAGGACGGGCGCATCGAATACGAGCTGGTCACGTACCCCTATCCGGATGACTACGTGAGGAGCGCATTCTCGGGTGATGGGACGCCGACGCCCTCCACAGGCGCCGATCAATAGCCAGCCCAGCACACGACAACTTCGTTCCGCAGACTTCTCAGCCAGCGCGGGCGCGTACTCCGGCAATGCCTGTCCCACGTCGTTTCCGTGAACCTCTACTCACGATTGGCGCGCTGCTTCCTTGATGAAACTCGGCGTAGGTCAAGGTGCGAGTAGTAGGTACCGATATCGGACTTGTGGACGACCTTGAGACGTGGATTCGCTACGGCCGTATCGTCGATGCTCGGGTCCCGTGTGCTGACGAACGAGAGACAGTGGACACGTTCCATTCAGTTCGTGCTGGGCTGCCTGTGCCCGCATCGACCGATCCACGGTTGGTTGAGGCCGCAAAGAGTGTCGCCGCTGGAATCCTGTGTTAGAACCGGCGACCGCTATTCGTCGAACTTGGGCCAACGGTTGTAGCCCACCTCGGGATCGTTTGACCGATAGTCACGAATGAACTCCACCTCACGGGCGTTGACCTCAGAATCGGGGGCGGTGTCCGACTGCCACAGGATCTCCCTGCGGATCGTGAAATCTCGACGTTCCTCTTCAGTGAAGTCCTGGGCGATGAGTTCGCTCGACGCACTCCCGAAGTAGTTGATGCTGTCGGTGAGGTCCTTCCCGACGTAGATCTTGCCGTTCGGATAGGTGACCTTGTAAACGACCTTCCACTGCACGAGTAGAGACGGTAGTCACGATGCAGACCGAGCACCGGGCGTCCGACTGTCTCGTTGCGACTATCCAGACCAGTACCAGACCAGTGGAGGATGCGAAATGATGCTGTTTGACGCGAATCGTCGCGAAGGTTTGCGAAGTGTCCGAGATGCCGCAAACCCGCATAGATACTGAGCTCCAGCCCTCTGACCTCCATGTTCGGAGTAATTGCTTGTGCGAGTGGGGCGATAAGCGGGATTCTGTCGTTGGACGATCATCCATCTATGCGGTCTACCTGGGGTACCGGCCGAGGCCGGAGGCGGACAACCCGTTCGCCCTGTTTGACCTTGCTCCGGATGGGGTTTACCGAGCCGACCGGAGTCACCCCGGTCGCTGGTGCGCTCTTACCGCACCGTTTCACCCTTACCTGTGACCGGCGCACCAGTCCATCGGCGGTTTGTTTTCTGTGGCACTTTCCTGCGGGTCACCCCGACTGGCCGTTAGCCAGCATCCTGTCCTGTGGAGCCCCGACTTTCCTCGGCGATGTTGCCACCGCCGCGATCGCCTGCCCCACTCGCCCCGTCAAGCCTAGCGATGACGCTGATCAATCTGGCGATGGAAGTGCCCGTGTGGCGGGCGTTTCGATCGCCAGTTGACCGGAGTGTGAAGATGCGACGGATTGCACTGCTTGCCGCTACCTACCTACCAGTAGGTAGGTGCTACGGTTTCTCTCGATGAGAAGTGCCACCGAACCCGTCATCGCTGTCGCGTGTGGCCAGCCTCGCCCCACCTGGCGAGGAAGAGTGCACACCTATGCGTTCCTCGCCGCGATTCCAGCAGCACCTATTCTGCTGCTGGCGACCAATACGACCAATGAGCGGGTTGCAGCTGCTATCTACTGGGTATCACTGGCCGCAGTCTTTGGGGTCTCTGCCGCATACCACCGGCTGGCGAAAAGCCAGAAGGCCCAAATCATCATGCGCAAGGCCGATCACGCCACCGTGTTTGTGAAGATCGCCGGAACCTATACCCCAATCTGCCTGGTGGCCCTTCCTCGAGACTGGGGAATTCCAATCTTGATCACGGTCTGGTCAATCGCCGCCCTGGGAGTTTTGGTCAAAGTGCTGGCTCCGGCACGGTTCATCCGGTGGTCAAGCCCGTTGTACCTGGCCATCGGCTGGGTGGCCATCGTTGCCCTGCCCACGTTGGTACGCAGTCTCAGCTCGCTCGAACTGGCTTTGATACTGACCGGCGGCCTTGTCTACAGCGTCGGCGCCATCCTCTTCTGGCTACACCGTCCCGATCCCGTTCCCGGGGTCTTTGGCTACCACGAGATCTGGCATGTGATGACCGTGGTGGCGTCTGCGTTCCACTTCGGGGCCATCATCCTGGTGACCACCGCCTCGGCGTAGGTACCGTCTGGGCCCAAGCCCAGCGACAATCAGCTCAGGCAGGCATGGCCGAACGCGCCAACCGGCCCGAACGAAGCAGCAGTCTTCGGTTCTCGGGAATGTCGAGCTCGTAGCGCCGGAACGCCCAGTAGCCCACACCTAGTGCCACGAGGTCGAGCAGGAGGCCCACCTCGATCGGCCGGTTGAAAGCTGCGCCCGCCGTATTCGAGAAGTTGCTGCCGAAGGCCGGCCACCACAGAAGCTCCGAGTCCGCCCACGTGAAGTCGAGGACGAGGTGTAACAACAGCCCGATAGGTATGCCGAGGAGGCGGCGCCGTAGGAGTCGTCGCCTCGACGTGGTCAACATGACGGCCGCCATCAGCCCCATGGCGACCAGAATCGTGTGCAGATAACGAGGCCCGCCGAGGACAACTTCCCCAAGGGGAAGAGCGGCGCCCAAAGCGACCACCCGGTAGTCAGCCATCGGACTCTGGAAGATCTCGGCCACCAACACAGGCGCCAGGATCACAAACCAAAAGAGCATCAGCGAACCAGAATCGCCCCGCACTCATCGCAATGAACCAGCGCATCCTCGGCCAGTTTTCCGATTTGATCCACGGTCATCGCACTGAGAGCCATGTGGCAGGCCTGACAGCTACCACCCACCAACCGTGCGACCACTACCCCAGGCTGTGAGCTGTGCAGCTTGTTGTAGGCCTCCATAAGTTCAGGCCGTACCGAGACAACAACAGCCTCTCGCTCTGTTCGCACCTGGTGGGCTTCGGCGTCGATGTCGGCAACGGCAGCGGCGAGCTCATTCTCGAACTCGGCGATCTTGTTCTCCTCGGCGTCAACTTCTGCCTGCACACGGTCGAGGGTGGTTTGCAGGACCTCCATCTGTTCCATGATCTCGAGCTCGGCATCTTCGAGGGAATTCTTTCTCTCCCCCAGGTGCTTGGACTCTTCCTGCATCACAAGAAGATCTTTGGTGGCTGTCACCGAGCCGTCGTACAACTTTGTTTCGATGTCGGACCGCTTGGCGTCGAGCATGGCGACCTCGTCGTCGAGCCGTTTCTGATCCCGTTCCAGCCGGTGCCGTTCTTCTCGTTCATCCTGCACACCGGCCGCGACCCGGGCCGCACTGGCCTTGGTCTCTGCGATCTTGGCCAGCAGCGGGTGATTGGCCTTTGCGTGGACCAGTTGAGCCAGCCGCGTGTCCAGTTCCTGGGTTCGCAGGAGCTGTTCGAAGTGCTCAGCGGGCATGACGGTTAGCGATGTGGGACGAGGGCATGCTTCAGTGTCGCTCAGCCGCCGTTGCCAGCGCCACTGGATGGCGGACCTGACGACGAAACGGGTACACCAACCGGCACGGTCGTTTGAATCGCTGGGTTCGGCTGAGGTACAGGAACCAGAGCCGTGGTGGGAGGGGCGTTGGGATCAACCGGAGGTGGCACGATTGTTGTCGTGGTGGTCGATTCGGTGGTGGTTGTGAGCGCCCGGAAGCAGTCGGTCTTTCCATCACCATCGGTGTCGACGCGTTCGGTTCCCTCGGGGGCTTCCCGAGGTGATCCGCTACAGAAATCGATTTCGCCGGCGACTTTGAGCCGCTTGCCGCCGCCGTAGGGTTCTGGATCAGCGAAAGCAACCGGTTCCAAGTTTGCGTGATATTCGCTGTTGAATTGGGCGAAGATGTGGGCCGGAACCTTGCCGCCGAACATGTTTCCCCAGCCCCGCACGTTGCGCATCGGGACCTTTTCATCGGGATGTCCCATCCATACCGCCGGTCGTTATGTAGTCGGTGTAGCCAACAAACCAAGCGTCCTCGTGGTTCTGGGCTGTGCCCGTTTTACCGGCCGCAGGGTGGCCGCCATCGATTCTGGCTTTGGTTCCGGTGCCGGCTCGCACGTTGCTCTCGAGGGTCTCGGTGATCATGCGAGCGGTCTGCACAGACACCGAGCGCCTGCTGTCAGGTCGGTTCTCGTAGATCAGATTGCCCTCGGCATCTTCGATGTGGCTGACGTAGCTGGGCTTGTTGTAAATGCCGTCGTTGCCGAAGGCAGCGTATGCAGTAGCCATCTCGAGTGGATACACCTCTTTGGACCCGAGGGGAAGCGAAAGCACGGCCTCGAGCGGAGTGCTGATTCCAAGCCGCATGGCCACTTCGACGACTTGGTCGTTGTTGACCACTTGACCGAGACGGACGAAGGCACAGTTGTTGGATGCACGGGTGACCGAGGCGATGCTCTGGAAGGCGTATGACTTGGTGCCGCCCTTCACCTCATAGGGATCCGGATAACCGCCCGGGTTCTTGAACTCACACGGGCTGTCACCCCTGACCGTGTCCTTGGCTGTATAACCTGCCTCGAAAAGTGCTGCCAGAACGAACGTCTTCATCGACGAGCCGGGCTGACGCAGACCTTGGGTTGCGATGTTGAACTGCTCACGGGCGAACTCGGGACCACCGACCATGGCCACAACCGCCGATGTGTGGGTATCGACCGCTGCCATAGCCGAGGTGAACCCGCGAGGGTCATCGGGAAGGATGTCGTCTCGAGCCTTCAAGGCTGCGGTCTGAGCGGCGGGGTCGAGGAACAGATGGATCTTCAGCCCGCCGTAATAGATGTTGTTGAAGCGACTCTGCCGGTCGTCGCCGAGCGGGATGTCGGGGTCCTCAAGGAGCGCCTGCAGGGCTTCCTGGACGTAGTAATCATTCGGCTTGATAGAGCGGGGCACCCGACGTTCCGCAGGCAGCGGGGATCGCTTGATCGATTCCGCCATTTCCTCGTCGACCAATTCCACAGCGAGAAGTCTGTCAGCCACAACGGCGCGACGGTCGCGAGCGCGATCAGCATTCACCGTGGGGTCATAGGCACCCGGTCGGCTGATGATGCCGGCCAACAGAGCTCCTTCTTCCCAGCCCAAATCCTTGATGTCCTTGCCGAAGTAGGTTTCGGCCGCAGCCTGAACGCCATATGCATTGGACCCGAAATACACGCTGTTGAGGTAACGTTCCAGCAGTTCGTCCTTGGTGTATTCGGTCTCCAGCCGGCGGGCAAGGAAGGCTTCGGGGATCTTGCGACCCAGATTCTGATCACTTGTGAGGATGTTCATCTTCACCAGCTGTTGGGTGATCGTAGAGCCGCCACCCTCGATACTTCCCGAGTTCACATTTGCCAACGCAGCTCGGAATACAGCCCGGTAGTTGATGCCGCTGTGCTGGTAGAAGTCGAAGTCTTCCACCGCGAGGACCGACATCAGGACCTCCTGGGGAACGTCCTCCAAGTCAACTTTTTGACGGTTCTCATCCACAAGAAACGTGAGGAATGAACCGTCGGCGGCATACATCGATGACCGCTCGGTGAGCTCCTGTAGCTCGATCTCGGCCGACACGCTGCTGGTCGAGGTAGCGATTTCACCGATCTGGGGGGCGATCGTCACGATCGTCGCAGTGAAAACAAGCGATACCGCTATCAAAACCAGCCCCAACGAGGTGAGTCGTTTTATCACGCGCAGGATCTGCATAGCGCCTCATACGGTAGTCCGCACGACCACCGCTTTCGGTTCACCTTGGGGCTGAATGCACCTTTGCCTACAACGGCCTCACGAGATGCGGCTCAGAGCCCAAGCCGATGCTGGCTTGGGCAGATCGAAGGCATCAGCGGACTCGATCCGAGCTACGACATTGGCTGCTTTCAATACCGCCAGAGCAGGTGCGATCGAGCCAGGGGTTGTCAGATCAGACGAACCGACAACCACACCTACGGGACTGTCGGCGACTATCAACGAGACCGGTGTGCCACCGACTGCAATCTGATCGGCAAATCGCAGCCGCAGGGGCGCTCGGCTCGCTTCGACGGTGGCCTGGGCTATCGACATGGGGACTGTGCTCGCAGTGCTCCTGGCTCTCACAACGCCCTCATCACCAGCGTAGGCAACAGTGGCGCTGAAGCCGCCCGGTTCGGAAACAACCGAAACGGCAACGCATGCGTCCGGGATACCAAGGTCCGATTCGGGAAGCAGTGTGTAGATCGCAGAACTCACTGCGGCATGAAGTATGGCGATACCGCTTGGTGCGACGTTCAAAATGGCACCTGCCACAACCTGCTCACTCGACCCGGCCACAGACATCGAGTACCGGTACAGGTAGCGATCTCCATACTCGACGACTGAACCCTGCCCGTCAGGCCCCTGCTGGCGGAGCGAGGCGATGATTGGAGCCGCGTGACTCCACATGAAGCTAGGGCGACCTGGATCGGTCAGGTTGCTAGCGTCGGTCGTGACCACGGTAAACCGTGCGTCGGCGGCCTTGACACCCAGCAGCAACCGTTCCGCTCCGACCGGGGTCAGCATGGCCTGTTGGAGCACAGCCAGCACGACCCGGGCTCGGGGCCCAGACAGGGGACCATCAGCAGCGCCCAGGCTGATCGCGCGTGGTCCGCACAGACGTCGATGGTTGCCTCTTTGAGTCATCAGAACACCCCTTTGTTAAGAAACCGGGATCGCCCGGTCACAACTCCACGAACCGCACACATCAGTCAGCTGTTGCAGGGACGGGCCGCATGCGCCACCGATCCCATGCCGTTTCCTTCGTCGCCTTCCACCCAGGTTTCCACAGCCAACCGAACAACTTCACTGAGTTCGTCACTGGGAATCGCAACCGCCAAGCCCGTGACCGAATCGACCCCTGCCAACATCCCGACGAGGTTTCCGTCTCGATCCAGCACCGGTCCCCCGCTGAACCCGGACCGGATTCCCGGATGGAGCAACATCACGCGGCTGCCCTGCACGCCCCACTCTTTCGCAGGGGCGTAGCGAGCGACAGTTGCTTCGAACGCCTCGAGTTCACCGCCCTCGGGGAAGCCGCCAAGAAGAACTGTTTCACCCTCTGGCGCTGGCGTGTTTGCCAGCCTCATCTCGACCGCAATTACGCCCGTTGCGTCGGCTACTGAAACATCGAGAGATGCGCTCGTTGCCATGATCAGCGACTCGACCGGCTGACCAGGACGATCCACCTTCAGCTGATCGTCGTTCTGTGCAATGTGGCCCGAGGTGAAGAGAAGGCCGTCCACGACAAACCCACTTCCGCGAATAACGCCCGGGCAGGCTCGGGCCGCCACCCGCACGGTCGAAATCTGCAATTGGGCAATTAGATCGACCTTCTCGTGAGGTGACAGAGGCTCCGAACGCGGTCCGGAAGCGACCGGATTCACGGCAAGAACCCCAAGTCCAGCAAGGACGATTCCTACGAAAACCGCCACGAGCGATCCTCTGGCCAGTTTCGGCCGATCCGATTTGGGTTCGCCGACTGCGGTTTCCTGCACAACCGGTGGCATTGCCGGGCGTCCTACCGTGGGCGGGCGCGTCGGAACCTGCCACACATCTCCACGCGCATCCCTCACACCACTGAGAGTGGCGAATAATTCCGCCGTGCGCATGAGGAATCACACCTTTGGGCCCAATTGACGCGGGAGGACCTTCAGGGGGAGATGAGCCATTCGGCCCATTACAGCCACCGGGGAATCTGCCGATTTTCACTTCATGAGCACGAACAACATGAACGCGGCGTCTGGGCAGTTCCCTCGGCTGTCGGATCGGTTCGCCGTTCAAGATCTCACCCTCACATGGATCGTGCCAAACAATCGCAAGTTGTTCGGCAAGAAGACTGCCCAGATCGAGGTCGGAGTCGTCGATCTCAGCGTGGCCGGTGCATTACTGCTGGGACCAATGATCGAGTCGGTCAGAGTCGGGTCCCGGGTGCCGTTCATCCACGAAGGTCAGCAAGGCCTCGCCGAAGTACGCCACATACGAGCCGCCGAAGATGTTGTCAGTGCCAATTCGGGCATCTACTACGGCGTGGTTTTCTTGAACCTCACCGAGGACCTCAAGGCCGTGATCTTCGAACGCATGGCTGCCCGAAGGGGACGCCGCGAACCCGAACTCACCGAACTCTGGAATCACTCCCGATAACGAAGGACCTCAATTCGTTCAATAGTTGGCTGCGGTGAACCGCACAGTCAGGGTTGTGATGTCACTGGAGTGCGCATCAGTCGGCGAATAAGGTCCAAAGGATGCGAATCGGCCTCGACGTGACCCCGCTGTCACTTCCACTCACCGGCATCGGTGTTTTCGTCGATCAACTGGCCCGAGCAATCGCCGAACATCCGAGGACCGACTTGGTAGCCATCGCCCTCACTGGTCGTTCTCGGTCAACGATCGAGGAACGACTCCCGCCAGGTGTCTCGCTGGGTCGCTCGTATCCTGCACGTCCCCTCCACGCTGTTTGGAGGCGGGCGAACATCCCGACCGCAGCTCACCTCGTCGGTCCCGTGGACGTTGTACACGGAACCAACTTCTATGGGATTCCCACCGGCCCAAGCACGGCGGAGCTGGTGACGATCCACGACACTGGGCCTTGGCTTCGCCCCGATGAGGTTCCGCCTGTAGTGAGGGCCTTTCCAAGGCTTACCGAACGGGCATTGTCCCGCGGGGCCCACGTTCACACCCTTTCGTTTGCCGCGGGCGAAGAGATTCGGTCGCTTCTGAACCTCCCCGAAAACCGAGTGCACCCGATTCAGATCGGTTTCGACGAACCGTCGGCCTACCCGGTCGCCCCCTCGGGGCTGGAGAACCTGACCTCCCACCGCTTCGTCCTGGGAATCGGCTCCATCGAACCGCGGAAGCGTTTCGGCGAACTCGTGAAATCGATTGTGCCTCTTCTGGAGGCGGATAGCGACCTCCATCTTGTCATCGCTGGAGACGGTCCGGATGCAGCCGAGCTGCGGACCCAGGTGAGTCAACTCGGCCCGATCCAAAGCCGGGTTCACCTGCCCGGCTACGTGAGCACCCGAGAGAAGAGCTGGCTGCTGCGAAACGCCTCGGTTCTCATCTCGAATTCGAAATCTGAGGGCTTTGGGATGGTCCCGCTGGAGGCGATGGCGGTCGGGACCCCGGTCGTATCCACCGATGGGGCCGTGCAACGCGAGGTGTGCGGAGCTGCTGCTATCTACGTGGCAGTGGAAGACCCCGACGCCGTCTCCGAGGCGGCCACGAGAGTGCTCGCCGACGAAGGTCTGGCCAGCTCCCTGGTCACCTCGGGCCGCTCTCGAGCGGCTCGTTTCAGTTGGGCAGAATGCACCGATCAGCTGATCGACCTCTACCGGAGTCTTGTCTGATCGACCGGCGTCGGGTTCCGAGCGGGCGGACTCTAACGCTTGGCCTTTGAGGCACGCTTAGCCGTTGAGCCGCTCCGCTTTTCGCCGCAGTCTTGGTCCCGCTTGCTTTGGTCGACTTCGACGCCTTCGACGCCGACTTCTTGGCCGATCGGCTCGCCGCGGTCTTCTTGACTCGTTTCTGGGTGGGCGGTGCCGAACGCTGCTGCTGAAGGGTCGCCTTGGCGGCGCGACGCTGGCGGGCCGATATCGCCTCCTCGGTGATGAGAAGGCGAGCCCGTTTGGCTTCGTCGAGACCGAGGGCCAGCTTCAATTCGTTGAGCGCATCCAACACCGTGTCAGCCATCTCCCACAGGTCCGGGATGAGGTCTCGGTCCGACACGAACCCGAAATCAAGCATGCCGTTGGTGGTGGTCACCGTGATGTTGAGGCCAACCCCATCGACGATGGCCGAAACGGGGTAGTTGCCCAAGATTTCCGCGCCAGCCAGATAAATCGGCACCGGTGGGCCAGGCACGTTCGACACCACAACGTTGAACGGCAGTGTGAGCCGATCGGCCAGATGAGTGGAGGCGATCAACCGCGACGCAAGCGCCGACACTGCGGGCGGGGCGATCTGTGAAATGTCGGTAAGGATGTTGGCCGGCAACGTCTCGTGGCTGGATTTAGCATCGTTCATCGCATGGTGAATCTGCTCGAGACGCTCTAACGGATCCTTCACGGTCGTTGCCAGGTCAGCCAAGGCGAACGAAACGTGATTGCCAATTGCGTGTGCCTCTGACTTGGAGCGAACCGACAGGGGAACCATGGCCAACAGATCACGATCGGGCAGTGCGTGGTGATGGATGAGCCACTTGCGTAAAACACCGGAACAAATCGCAAGGACCACGTCGTTCACTGTGGTTCCGGCTTGGTTCTTCACGTCTTTGATGTCGTCGAGCCGCACCGACACGTAGGCCCAGCGTCGGTGGGGACCAATCGTGGCGTTGAAGGGAGTTCGAGGTGCGGTGAGTTCCCGTAGAGATTCCACCCGCCCCCTGCCCGAACTCGATTTGGCAAACGCCGGCCCGAGGACCGGCAGTGTTTTGCCAAGGGCCCATGTGGTGCGGACCATCCGTGAGGGTGACAGAAGAAATGACTTCAAAGCCCGCCTGGTGAGGTCTTCGGGGCTGACTGTGGGCTCGGGGTTGAGGTAACGGATCGGCTCATGCACCTCAGTCTCGGGGCTGAGATCAACGAGTTGGCCGAGGATTTCCTGTCCTGAGATTCCATCTATTGCGGCATGATGGATCTTGGTGATTACACCAATGCGATCGCCGTGGACGCCATCCACCATGTAGGTCTCCCAAAGTGGTCGGCTGCGGTCGAGCGGCCGGGCGTGGATTCGCGCCACCAGGTCGGCGAAGTCGGTACGCCCACCAGTTCCGGGCACCGCAACATGACGAAGGTGGTACGCAAAGTCGACTTCGGCTTCGGTCACCCAATACGGCCGATCAAGGCCCAGCGGGACTTCGCGTAGGCGACGACGGAACGGCTTCAGATGGCCGATTCGGGAGATGAGATGATGACTGAAGCGTTCGAAGGTAAAGGGCTCCGGAGACGTCGTCGGATCAAGAATCAAGACCCCCGTGACGTGGCCAACTGCATTCGTCCCCTCCTCGAGGGTGAGAAAGCTGGTATCCATGCCGGAGAGTTGTTCGATCATCGTGAGGGTTTTCTTTTCTGTCAATCTTTCGCCCATGGCCGAGATATGCAATCCGGCTCCAGAGTCAATTGTGCGTAGTTCTCTTCTTCACTGTGCGCTAGCGCAGCACTGCCTGCAACGCAGCGTGATCTGCTCTATCGGCCTGAAGCCGAATTGCTGAAACGATGTCTTCCCAGCGTGGTTCGGGGAGGTCGTGACCCATATCCGGGAACAGGAGCAGCTGTGAGCCCGGAATGGCTTTGGCCGTTGCGATGGCGCCCGAGGGCAGCACCAGCGAGTCGAGAAGACCGTGGATGACCAACGCTGGTATAGCAAGGTTTCTCAGCGCCTCGGTGCGATCTGGACTGGCGCCGACCGCAGCTATCTGACGCGCAGATCCGCGAGGCCGCCAACTGCGAGCGACTCGGGCCCGACCGCGCTCGAGTGACTCTTTGTAGTCCCAATGAGGTCCAACAAAATTTGAGTAGAGCTCGGCGCCCAGTTCGGCGGCGTTCTCTCGAGTCGGCTTGTGTTTCAACATCTTGGGTACGAGCTTGGCCGCGATCCGGCCATTCTTCCGATCGCCAGTGTTCGACATGATCGAGGTGAGGGTCCGGACTCTGTCGGGGTGTTCTATTGCGAGAGTTTGAGCAATCATGCCGCCCATCGATGCTCCAACGACGTGGGCCGACTCGATGTCGAGATACTCTAATAAACCGGCGGCGTCGTCGGCCATGTCACTCATCGTGTAGCCCACCTTCAGATCGCGCTTCAGTGTGCCCCGAACGAAGGTTTGACCCAGCGAAGGCGGCTCCCAATCAAGCTCTGTGCTCAGGCCCGAGTCACGGTTGTCGAAGCGAATTACCCGGAATCCGATATCGGCCAGTAAGTCGACCAGGCCATCGGGCCAGTCGATCAGCTGTGCTCCCCATCCCATGATCATCAGAAGCGGGTCACCGACGCCCTGCTCGACATACTCGATCGTTATCCCATTCACGTCCGCAGAAGGCATCAGAACAACCTATCGTCGCCACGAAAAACGGTGCCGAAATCCACCGCTCCGGGTAACATCACAGCCCCAAGGGCCGTTAGCTCAGTTGGCTAGAGCGCTTCCTCGACACGGAAGAGGTCACAAGTTCAAGTCTTGTACGGCCCACGATAATTCGCTTTCAGCGTGCCCGTTCCTCGCCGCTGCAACGAAGCGAAACCGAACCGCTCGCCCGAAGGCGAGCGAACGTGTGCCACAGGGAGCAACACGGCGAGGAACGGCCGCTGATTCGACGAATCGGAAGCGACCCGCAGGGCGGGCGGACTCGCCGGCGCAGTGAAACGAAACCGAACAATTCGCCCGAAGGCGAGCGAACGTGTGCCACAGGGAGCAACACGGCGAGGAACGAGCCAGCTGATTGCGAATCGGAAGCGACCCGCAGGGCGGGCGGACTCGCCGGCGCAGTGAAACGAAACCGAACAATTCGCCCGAAGGCGAGCGAACGTGTGCCACAGGGAGCAACACGGCGAGGAACGAGCCAGCTGATTCGACGAATCGGAAGCGACCCGCAGGGCGGGCGGACTCGCCGGCGCAGTGAAACGAAACCGAACAATTCGCCCGAAGGCGAGCGAACGTGTGCCACAGGGAGCAACACGGCGAGGAACGAGCCAGCTGATTCGACGAATCGGAAGCGACCCGCAGGGCGGGCGGACTCGCCGGCGCAGTGAAACGAAACCGAACCGCTCGCCCGAAGGCGAGCGAACGTGTGCCACAGGGAGCAACACGGCGAGGAACGAGCCAGCTGATGCGACGAATCGGAAGCGACCCGCAGGACGGGCGGACTCGCCGGCGCAGTGAAACGAAACCGAACCGCTCGCCCGAAGGCGAGCGAACGTGTGCCACAGGGAGCAACACGGCGAGGAACGAGCCAGCTGATGCGACGAATCGGAAGCGACCCGCAGGGCGGGCGGACTCGCCGGCGCAGTGAAACGAAACCGAACCGCTCGCCCGAAGGCGAGCGAACGTAGAGAATATTGAGCGCAGAGCGGGATTTGAACCCGCGAATCACGGCTTTGCAGGCCGCTCCCTTAGGCCGCTCGGGCATCTGCGCAGGGATGGACAGCTTAGCGAGCTGATCAGCCCTCCGGTGGAGGTTTCGGGATGAACACGGGGGTGGTCCCGGTGAGCATCGACCCGGTCTCCATAAGGACTGCGCTCCGTGAGCCGGTGGCCCGCACGTAGAGCTCTTCGGTCCGCGACGTTGCAATAAGTGAGCCATCGGGAGCAATGTCGGCCCTTCCCTGCCACATCGCATCGAGCTCGACGCGGTGCATCTCAACCCGGCGTCCGGTCACAACGTTTCGAACTTCGCTGTAGTCGAGACGGATCGCGCTCCCCTCCGACCCGCCCACGCGGTCGCTGAACTCGGTGGCGAGAAATTCGCCGTCGGCGACTTGTGCTACTCGCACCGATTCATCGCGGTACTGAGGGGTGAACAGGCCCGAGAGATCCGACAGGTCTTCCGCATCAACCCACTGGTTCGAGCACTGGAAGTCGGCGCCGCACCGCTGCACCAACAGGGCGCCCTTACCTCCGGCCAGCAGGCTGCCATCGGCTACCAGCTCGTAGGTGCCATCGGCTCCCAGGCGGTACACACCGCCCGATGCCGGAGAGGTGAATGAGGGCGACCGGGACGGATCGATAAGTCGTCGGCGCTCTACGTCGGCGCTACGAGCGATCGAGCCATCGACCAGGCTGACCTCTGTTGCTCCACCCGTGCCCGGCGAGAGCCAAACATGGTCCGGTGTGCTGCTGGTCGTGATCCACGAAGGAAGGAATGCGTAGAGGACATCGTTGATCGGGGCGGGCATCTCGATAGGCGGTGTTTGGCTGAGCAGAGCGGGATCGAGCGCATAGACCTTGCCGTCGATGTCCTGCACGATCACCGTGCCCCACGCCCGTCCGAGACTTCGCGCTTCGATTCCGAGTTGGGTGACCACGCCGGTCTCGGGGTCTACCCGGATGAGGCCATCTTGGTCGGTTGCAATCACCAACCAGTCGAGCCTGCGATCGACGTCGATCCGGTTTGGAGGCCGGTCTGGATCGTCGAGCCCGATCTCACTAGGAACCCGCGACGACGAATCCAGTCGTGAAAACGCAAGAGCGCCTGCGATCCCGACAGCGAACAGTGCCAACGCCACGATTCGCCAACGAGGAACACGTCTTGGGTCTTGAACATACCTGCCCGTTTCCGGGGTGCCGATCATCTCCGGGCTGGACGGGGCCCGCCCCAGTGGAATACCGCAGTTGGTGCAGAAGTTGCCGTTGCCGGTTTCCTCTGCGCACCCGCTGCACATGGGCATTAGGACTCCGAGATCGCGATGAAAAGCGGTCGGGTGTTGGAGCGGAGCGCCTGGAGGTCGCTGGTCTCGGCCACCGAGCTGCCGATGGACTGCACTTGCAGTCTTGATCGCGAAAGGTGTGCGATGACCTTTCCATCGGGCGAAATCTCCAGCTCACCACTGAACATCGAATTCATCTTCGCCTCATTCAGCAAGAACGTCGTTCCATTTGTCACGTTCATGAACCTGCCGTACACAGTGCCCACAAAGCGGCCGTCGGCAAGGACTCCCCCTACGAACCAAGAGTCCTCCTCGAATGCCGGCGCCACGAGATCGGTGCGTGGCTCCATGGTGATCTGATCGACCCATCGGTGTTCGCACACCAGCTCGAGCCCACACGAGCTGACGAGAAGGGCACCGTTGCTCTGGGCCACGATCCTTCCGTCCATCATCCTCTGGTACGACACCGTTTCCTCATCCGGATCGAGTCGATAGACACCCCCGCTGAGAGGCGTTCTGAAGTCGGGCGAATAGGAGGGAAAGGGTCCCAAGTAAGGTTCCCGATTACGTATCTCCCGGCGCAGGGTTCCAGAGCGGAGGTCGATCTCCAGGGCACTGTCATATCGCTGAAGCCAGAAATAGTCCTCGTTGAGCCCTTCGGTGAGCCAGAACGGACCCCCGACAGCGATATTGACGTCCAACGGCTCGGGTAGCTCCACCGGTGGATCTGAGGTAAGCGCGACTTCATCGGTGATGACAAGCCTGCCTTCACTCGCCACGAGGATCTTGTCTCCTAGGCGACCCAAGGGGTAGCCCGGCAGCTCAAGGTCGATCGCAATGCCGGTCCTAGTGTCGATTCGGTGGAGACTTCCCTGAGCACTCACGATGATGTACCACTGGCTGTCGCCCTCGAACCAAAAGGAGTCGTCGAATACTGAGGGTTCCTCAAGGTCGTCCAGGTTGTCGGTGGCCCTCACACTGCTCGTGTCGTCGTTCTCGGGTGCACCCTCCTCGTCGCCGATCTCATCGACGGCAACCTCGGGAACCGATTCGGGTGCCGGGCTGCGTAGGGCGGCATAACTGCCTGCTCCCAGGAAGCCCAGCAGGGCGATCCCAAGGGCCGCCGACCTTGATCGGGATCCGGTGCGTAGTGTCTCGCTCGCCCTTTTCGGGGGGCCAGCGGCTCCCATGAGAGTCGGCGCATCCAAGCCGACCGCCGCAGAACCGGGAGAGGTGTCGCTCAGAGGCAGACCGCAGTCGGCGCAGAAGTTGCCATCGCCCTCTGTGTCACAGCCACGGCATATCGCCATGGAGCAAGAGTAGATGAGGTATCGGATTCACCAACAGTCGCCAGTGCGATACTGGTCCGGTGACTTGCCGGATGCTGCTCGCCCTCGGAGCTCTCGCACTCGTGTCGGCCGGCTGTTCCCAGACCGAACCTGGCCAGATCGTTGTGCGAGTCGAGGGCTCGGTCTCTTCTCTGGTGACAACCACCCCAGAAGCGACTACCACGACAACACCGGAGGAACGAACCACGACCTCACTGCCCGGCGTCGACCCCGGACCATGCCCGGCTCCAGGTGAGATCGTCATAGTGGCTCTGGTCGACGAGGTCCAGGCGCCGGCGCCGTGCTCGGTGAGCACTGAAGGTTTGATCCGGTTTTCCAACCTGACCGACGACAGCGTGATCGTCGAATGGGCGGGGCGACAGATCGACATCGCACCACAAAGGTCCGCAGTGCCACCCGAGAAAGTCGGGGAGGTCCTCACCCCCGGTCTGCACGCGTTCGTTACCTCAATCGAGTTGACGCCAACCATCCTCGTCACTACCCCGGACTCAGGTTTTGGCAGCGCCCAGGTTGCCCTGCGCAGCTTCGGTGGTATTCGGCCCGGCCAGAGGGTCACGGAGGTGGAAGCGGCTATCGGTGGTTCGATCGTCATTGCCGACCGCGGATCGGTGTGCTCAGTGGGCTGGGTTTCCGGGGACCCTCACTCCCCGCTTCTCGCATTGGCTGCTGATCAAGAAGACCCGCTGGTGCTGCGGGCCGACGCCACGACCTCAAACCAGCGCACCCTTTCCGACGTCGGTATTGGAACCTCGGCCTCGGAACTCAAAGCCACCTACGGTGATCGGCTCCGGGACGTGGGCAAAGGGCGCTTCGTCTTCGAACCCAACGAATCTATTGACGCCAACTACCGCCTCATCTTCGATACCGAAATCGTTGACGGAGCGAGGATGGTCACCGCGATGCGTATCGGCCGGCTCGGCGAGGTCGAGCGGGTTGAGACGTGCCCCTGATCGGCGAAGAGCCGGCCAGGATGAACGGCGAGGGCGTTTGCTGCCCTGCCCAAGACGCTATGATAATTCTCCGCAGCTTCGGCTGTTCCAGCGGATGTAGCTCAGCTGGTAGAGCATCTCGTTGCCAACGAGAAGGTCGCCGGTTCGAATCCGGTCGTCCGCTCCAGATGAGGCCCGATCGCACATGCGATCGGGCCTCCAGCGTTCTACTCGCCGTCTTTTCCGAGGTTGATCGAAAGGGTGAGAATCCCATCCTCGAGTGAATGGGTCTCGTCAGCGATCAGCGCATAATCAAGAAAATCCTGTTCGGCCTGCTGAATGAAGGCCTTGCGCTCATCTCCACCAACCGGAGGGAGATTGCGCTTCTTCCACGCGTCCGCGCGTTCCCTGAATCGGGCGATGATCGCATCAATATCTAGTCCATTACTCATGGCTCCTCGTCCGCTAGGGCCAGCCAATCATCGAAATCGATGCCATCATCGTGTGCTCCGGCCGAGCCCGGAGCCTTGGCGTCGATGGAATCGAGGTCGAGGACGGGGTCATGACTGAGGTTCTGCCGACGATCGCTGGTGGGTTGCTTGGTGCCGCCCAGTTGTATTTCCCCGGTAACCTCCTCGGCGGTTCTGGCTTGGTCTGGGTCACCGGCAGGGGCGTCGGCTCGAAGATCGATCACTTCGGGCTGCGGGTGTGAAACCGAGGGCGCCGGCGGATCCGACGGCGCGGTTGGGTCGAGGATCTCGGATCGCTCAAAAAGCCGCGTTTTGTCATCTGCGAACTCCGGACGGTTAGACGTTGTTGTTGCCAGCGTGGGTGACGACTTGGACCCACCCCCTAGATCGGGGGACGGTTCCGAAGCCGTTCGTCTTCGCCGCCCGCCTCGCCCTCCACTTGCGCCGTTCCGCGGCACCGGATCGGTCACGCGCCAATACCATGCCGTGAGCAGGGCGAGCGCGGCGGCCACCGCCACCAAACCAAAAACAATCAAGGTCACCTTCTGACCGGTGGAGTCGGTCTGAGCGAGCATCAGGGCAGTCATAGTGGCTTCGAGACTACACCTGATGGACCGGGCAAGAGTAGGAGGTGCGGCCACCAATGGTTCGCCTCAAGAGAGCCGCACCGTCGCGAGGGCACCTGCCACCTCGAACTCGCGCCGACTGCAGCCCACCGGTATGTGACCCGCCTGCAACCAGCATCGACGTTGCCGTACGACGCAGGGTTGCGCTGAGTCGGTTGAGCTCGGTGGGGTTGAGCGAGCCGGCCTGCCGAGCCGGATCGAGGCCAGCCTTCCATAGTGTTTCGTCTGCAATCAGGTTCCCGACGCCCGCAAGATGCTTCTGGTCGATTAGCCGGGCTTTGATGGCCACAGTGCTCGAACCGAGCGCCTTTCGAAGACGAGCCGGCGTTGCCGAGAAAAGGTCGACACCCAAACGGTCGAGATCCGGAGCCAATTCCACACCTCCCAAACGACGAGGATCGTTGATCCGGAGCGTGCCGCCACCGCCGAAATCGACCGCAAACCGATCCCACGCTGAATCGTCCCGGCTCGAGGAGTACTCAAGGGTCTCGATGGCGGCCCGACCATCGACGACAAGCCGTCCGGTCATGCCAAAACGCAGACCCAGGGCAGCCGGCTGTTCGTCGAGGTTCAGCAACAGCAACTTGCCGATCCGACCGATGCCGGTAACGCTCCGACCCTCGAGAGCAGTGCACAGGTCGGCGGGAGAGGCTCCGCCCTTCACAAAGAAGGCGTCGTCCGCGTGAACGGTTTCGATGGTTCGGCCAACGACCGAAACCGCCGCACGCCGATACAACTCGATCTCAACGCCCTCGGGCATCGGTGATCAGCGGGCTTTGAAGTGATCGCTGACGAATGAGTCGACGATCGGTCCCAGCTGATCGAACTCGATCAGAAAGCCGTCGTGCCCATGGATCGAATGAAGCATCTCAAAGTCGACCGGCGTCCCGTTTGCATTCAGTCCGTCCCGTGCGATCTCTTGCTGGCGCGGCGTGTAGAGACCGTCGCTGTCGATGCTTACGATCAGGGTGGGACAAGTGATTCGAGCAAATGCGGCATCCAGACCACCGCGATCGCGGCCGAGGTCATGCATGTCCATTGCCCTGTTCAGCACGAGATAACTATTCGCATCGAACCGGTGAACGAGCTTGCGGCCGTGGTGATCAAGGTAACTCTCCACCTGGAATCTGTCCCACGGTGCAAATGCGTGAAGATCGTCTCGGGTGAACCGAGCAAATCGCTGCTCGAGGGAACCGTCAGACCGATAGTGGATCTGGGCGATTCGGCGCGCCAGCATCAGCCCGTCGTGAGGGCCCTCGCCTGGGCCAGCGTCGTAGTAGTCGCCATTGTTCCATTTGGGGTCGTTGGCAATTGCCAGACGTCCGGTGTAGCTCCACGCAATCTGCTGAGCTGAGGCTTGTGCGGTAGACGCAATATTCACCAAAGACGAGACCCGCCGGGGATACATCGTGGCCCACTCCCACGCCTGCATCCCGCCCATCGATCCACCGATCACCGTCATCCATGTGGTGATTCCGAGATGATCGGCGAGCATGGCTTGGGTTCGCACGATGTCTCGAATACTCACCATTGGGAATCGGGATCCGAACGGGGCGCCATCGGGCGCAGGACTCATCGGTCCGGTTGAACCCTGGCAGCCGCCCAGCACGTTGACACACACGACAAAATAGCGATCGGTGTCGAGGGGTCGTCCTGGTCCGATCATGTCGTTCCACCACCCGGCGGTCCGATGGCCAGGACCAGAGGGTCCAGACGCGTGGGAATCACCAGTTAAGGCATGACAAACAAGAACAGCATTGGTAGCGCTGGCGTTGAGCTCACCCCACGTTTCATAGGCCAGGGTGATGTTGTCGAGAACACCGCCGAACTCGAGTGCGAAGGCACGGTTCGAGCACAGCTGAACGAACTGGCGATGGCCGACCGGATCAGTGAGTTTCCATCCGCCGCTGGCGGGCGGTGGCGGGAGCGTTGTGTCGGGACGGACGAGTGGGTAGCCGTCATTCATATCCAATCAGGGTACTCAACTTCCAAAAGGGCCGCTGCCAGGGTCCTTTCAGTCCAGGCCGGACCGCTCCAGCCACCACGACAGGACCTCCGGATCTGCCCCATACGCGCCGTTCATGAGCGCCGCAACGTGGCGTATTCTGTCGGGGTCCGGAGCGCTCTGAAAGCCGTCGATTACCTGAGCGTCTTCCTCGATGACTTTGGCCGCATCGTCCCAGGCCGACGTGTCACCAGGTAGCGGAAGCTCGAGCAGGGTCGATGCTGTCGGACGGAGAGTCGCATCTGAAAGCCCGGTCCCGAACCAACGCTGAACGGCGATCGCGTTCACAGGCGGAGCCAGCAGCACAGCGGCCACGTGGGCTGGTCGAGGGCCAGTGACGACGATGGTTGGCGTCACTCCTACAAGATCACCAATCGGGTCAACAACCGGTTCGAGCACCTTGGTCTGGGTTGCCACCAAGACCTTTGGCTGCCCCTGGCCACCAACGAACTGAGCGACCTTGCCCACGAGCTGGGAATTATCAACAACCGGCCGCTCCCATTTGGCCTTTGCAAACCTGGTCGGCCTCAGTCCCCATGAACACGACATGGGGTCGATCGAACCGACCGTGACGAGCTTCCGCACGTCCTTTCCCTCGATCGCAGCCTCTTCAGCAACAACATCGGCCAGACCATAGAACTCGTCGCGAAATCCGCTCGTGGCCTCACAAATCGAGCTGAGGGTGGGCGCCGCTTCCAGATCGGGAAGGTTTGGCAGTCCGATGGCGTCGCCGACGGCGTGCGGTAGTGACCGACGTTCCGACGCTGCTTGTCGACGAACCTCGAAGACCGGAACGAAGACTCGAACGCTGGCTTCGAAGGGATTGGACTCCGGGAGCAGGACACTGACAGCATCAGCTTCGGCCTCGAAGCGCTCCCACAGCCGACCGGTGTCTCGTGCGTTCACGATCGACACCGGCGCTACGAAGGCCAGCCTTCCACCGTCGTGCAGAAGCTGGCTGGCTCGCCAGAGGTGAATGGCGGCAAGATCGGCGTAGGGCCCGAGAACTTCGGAGTGATGATTTCGGTAGGCGGCAGCTGCATCGGGGATCGCGCCGGATTTGAGTGGGCTTGCGAACGGTGGATTACCGATGATGAGGTCCGCATCTGGCCAAGACCGAGGCCATCGCTCCAAGGAATCCATGACCTCCACGTTGGTCGGCGCCGGTTCCGCCACACCGTTGAAGAGCTGCCATGCCTGCAGGGCCAACGTAGCTACCGACGCCGCCCCGGCGTCGATTTCAATGCCGGCAACGCGGGCGGCACAATCTTTGGCGGCTACGCCCTGAGACAGCAGGCGATCGAGGATCTCGAGAAGAAATACACCACCTCCACAGGCCGGATCGACGGTGAACTCCGGTACGGCGATCCCAGCGAGGGCTGCATCAACTACCGCCGCGGCGAAATCGGGGGGGGTGTAGAAGGCCCCTCTGCTATTTCGCTCGCTCGAGGTGCTGGTCCATTCATGGACCCAGCCCAGCAGGCGGGGGTTCGCCCAGCCACCCACCGGTTCTGACGCCAGAATCCGCTGACTGGCTGGATCGGCCACCCGACCATGGACAGCACACGCATCGAGCACAGCGTCGGCGATCCCGTCGACGCCTACGGCGCTGGCATGGTTCAGCCAATCGGTATCGGGTCGGAGGACGCTTGTCATCACACTCACGCTAACGGAGTGGCAAGAACCAAACGCTTCCTCTGCGCACTGGGGCTATGCGGCAGGATCCCAGGATGCAAGATCTGCCAGCCGGGGATCGTTGCTGAACATCTCGACGATCGGAATGTCAAGCGCCAGTCGTTTCTGGAGTCGTTTCACATGAAGTTCTTCGTTCCAACGCACGAACGAGACCGCCAATCCAGACCCGCCGGCTCGGGCGGTTCGCCCCGATCGATGCAGATAGGTCTTGTGGTCCTCAGGCGGATCGAAGTGGATGACGACCTCGACGTCATCTACGTGTATGCCTCGCCCAGCAACATCGGTGGCAACAAGAACCTTGGTCTGACCGGTGGAGAACTCTGCAAGCGCCTTTTCTCGATGACGTTGGCGCAGATCACCGTGAATTGCCTGAGCGGCGACCCCGAGCTTCTCGAGCTCCGATGCCACCTTGTCGCAGGCCCGTTTGGTGTTGCAGAACACGATGGTGCGCTCGACCGAGTTGGCAATCGAGGCAACCACCTTGGCCTGGTCCATTTGATGGACCTGGATGAAGCGGTGAGTCATGTTCTCCACCATGACCTCAGCTGATTCGACCTCGTGAAAGACCGGATTTGTCTGATAGCGGCTGATCAACGAGCCGACGGCGCCATCGAGCGTGGCCGAAAACAGCAAGGTTTGGTGTTGTCCGTCGATTCGGCGCAAAATCCATTCGACCTGGGGCAGGAACCCCATGTCAGCCATGCGATCGGCCTCGTCGATGACCACGCAGCTGACGTCGGCCACCGAGACAGCCTTCCGATCGAGCAGGTCGATGAGACGACCCGGAGTCGCAACGACGATCTCGATCCCCTTGTTGAGCTTCGCGATTTGTTTGTCCATGTCGGCCCCGCCATAGATGGCGAGAGCCCGGAGGTTCAGCGAAGCGGCCAGCGGCGAGAGTTCATCGACTACCTGGGTTGCGAGTTCGCGGGTGGGAACGAGCATGAGGGCATGCAGAGTGCCGCGCTCGGCCTCGGCCAGCGCTTGTACCGTCGGTATCCCGAAGGCAAGGGTCTTGCCCGATCCGGTTTTCGCTTTGCCGCACACGTCTCTGCCTTCGAGCGCATCCGGAATTGCGAGTTCCTGAATGGCGAAGGCAGATTCGATTCCTCGTTCTTTGAGGGCGGAAACGACCGGAGGAGCGACCCCAAGTTCAGAAAAAAGGGTCATTGTGGTCTTTCAGCAGAGAATTCGTGATTACTAGCGTAACGGTAGCCGAACCCATTCTGTGGATGCACTGCAATTGAGCTGAGCCTGAGCACTGTCTCCCGACGCCCATGCCGTTACTGTCGATGAGACATGAAATCGGGTTATGTCGTCCCCAAAGCTTCTTCATACCGTGTCCGACGAACAGTCGGCTTCGTCGACCTGTCGGGCTTCACCAGCTACGCCAACTCCCACGGAGACGACGCAGCTGTGCAGCAGTTGGCTGTGTTTCGTGGGATCGTTCGAGAGACGGGTGCATCAACTGGAGTTCGGGTGGCGAAATGGCTCGGCGATGGAACTATGTTCGGCGGACACGAGGGTCCCGCCGTGATGGCGTGTCTGCTGCGAGTCATGCTACGCGCCCGCAACAAGGGTCTCCTGGAAGTACACGGCGGGGTCAGCACCGGCGACGTGATCTTGTTCGAAGGGGACGACTACATCGGCGCATCAGTGAACTTGGCTTCCCGATTGGCCGATGTTGCAGGCCCGGGTGAACTGCTCGCTCCGGTGGACATTCTTCCCGGACTGGCCCAGACCACTGCGGCGATCGGAGAAGTTCTCGTTCCCGGCTTCCCCGAGCCGATTCTGGTGGCCGACCTTTCCAAGGCCGCCCACCTGGTGGAGTCTTTCAACCTATGACGGAAGACCCAAACCGGGTACACCCAGCGGTTGATCCCTCGTCACTTCCTGGCTCATGGCCAGTCGGTTCTGTGTCGGCGTTGTGGATCGGCGGCGACGGGACCACGATTACGCTCGGACCTCTCGACGATGTCTATCAGCTGGCCTCGATCACCAAACCACTGTTCTCCTATGCGCTCCTGGTCGCACACGAGGAGGGGACGTTGCCGCTGGATCAGCCAGTGGGTCCAGAAGGCGCCACCGTTGCCCACGTGATGGCGCACGCCTCGGGACTCGGCCCCGAGGAAGCCGACCCATCGACCAGGGTCGGGACCCGACGTATCTACAGCAACGGCGGCTTCGATCTCCTGGGACGCGGACTGTCCGAGGCGGCTCGGATGCCAACGGCGGAGTACCTCCGAGAGGCCGTTTGCGAACCCCTCGGCATGACCGCCACGTGGCTAGAGGGTTCTCCGGCCCATGGCGCGGTGAGTACTGTGCGAGATCTCAGCCGGTTCTGCAATGAACTCACAAGGCCCACGCTCGTTCACCCCAGCACTCTGATGTACTCAACACAGCCTTTCCTCCCTGGTCTTTCGGGCGTACTCCCCGGTTTCGGTCGACACGAACCCAACCAGTGGGGCCTCGGATTCGAAATCCGAGGCAAAAAGGATCCCCACTGGACCGGTCCCTCTGCGACGCCTGCAACCTTCGGCCACTTCGGCGGTGCCGGGACATTCTTCTGGATCGAGCCGGAAACGAAGCGGTTTGCAATCTGCCTGACCGATACACCGTTCGGACCATGGGCGGCTCGACACTGGCCTGAGTTCAATGAGGCCATCCTCCGCGGCTGACATCGGAAGACAGTTGAGGTGTGCTCACCCGCACATGGGGTTCAGAAGTCTTATCTACACCCAGAGCACCAACCGTCCGATAGTGCGTTATGAAGTCGGATCGCCTTGCAGAGACCCGTGCTCGCCGCGCCTTGCAGGGCATCGGTCAGGCGATACCGGAAAGTCTGGTTCGTGCCGCTTCCACCAGGAACGAAGTGCACATAGCACCCAGGCAGGTTGTTCGAGTCAACTGCACTCCCGACAAGCGGCTCAGGCGTGAAGGCCTGCTCTGTCGATCGCTTCCGGCTGAGCGCTATTTCCCGACCGTTCTGGGCTACTCGGGTGAAACCGGCTACGACTTCGTCGTCATCGAACGCAAGCCTGGAGTGGCGGTCTCGCGGGCATGGCCTGCCATGGATCAGCCCCACCGTCGGAGCTTCATCAAGGAGTTCGCTTTGGCTCTCAAGACCCTCCATGCCGTTCCGACGCCGCCGGTCGCTACGAAAATGCATCAGAACCCGCATCTACTCGACCCCGCTGCGGTAAGTCCTGTTGTTCCGATTCTGATGGCCTGTGACCAGCTGATCGCCCGGGATCAAGTAGATCGAATGATTCTCCAGGACATCGCAGACATGGTGAATGATCACGGCTCCGCTCTCAACGACTACCACCAACGCACCCTGATCCACGGAGATCTGAGCTTTGAGAACGTGATGATCGACGTCAACGGTCTGAGCGCCCTGCTCGACTTCGAGTGGTCTCGCGGCGCGCCGGCGGACCTCGAGCTCGACGTGCTCCTTCGTTTTCTTCGTTATCCCGAAGCTCATCTACCACTAGGCGTCGCAGGGACATTGAGCTCGGTGGACTTCGAAGATGTTCCTGGGTGGATCGCCGAGGAATATCCCGAGCTCTTCGCCCATCCTCGGATCGTCGAACGGCTGGCGCTGTACTGCGTCGCTTTCGACATGGCTGAACTGGTTCGAATGAAGTCGGTGACCCGGCCACAGGACATGGGGCCGCTCCATCCGGTACGTCGCCTCCAGGCTCTGCTCAATGGCGTGAGCCCGATGCGAGATCAGTTGGCCCGGCTTTCGCTCAAGGTCTAGGGCGCGAATCGGGCGAGGCCTGCTTTGCACCCCTCCACTGCGATTGGGATCAAGGCCACTACCGTGGCGGGCAATGGCCTCAGCGTACACGCCACCAAGACCCCAGAATCCGCCCCCAGGGAGCGATCCAGCCGTGAGTGAAACCAACGACGCCGAGGTTACTGATTCCGCCGCGTGGGTAGTGAATCCAACCGGTCCGCTCACCGGGGACGTCACCGTTCGCGGCTCCAAGAACGCCGTGACCAAACACCTGGTTGCATCCATGTTGGGCAACACTCCCTCGACGGTCAGCAACGTGCCCGACATAGGGGACGTGGAGATCACGTGCAATATGTTGACAAGCCTCGGTTGCGTCGTCGAGCGGACCAGCGAGAACGAGATCACGGTCGACCCCTCGAGCCTCCAGAGCAGCCGGGTGCCGCTTCGGTTCAGTGGAATGAACCGGATCCCGATCTTGATGATCGGCCCACTGCTTCATTCGGTTGGCGAGGCGTTTGTCCCACTGGTGGGAGGCGACGACATCGGCTCACGGCCGGTCGACTTCCATGTGGACGCCCTCACCAAGATGGGCGCCCAGATCACCATCACGGCCGAAGGGCTCGAAGCCAGGGCGGAGAAACTCAAGGGCGCTCACATCAAGCTGCCATATCCGTCCGTAGGAGCAACCGAGACCGTTCTGCTCTCAGCGGTGTTGGCCCAGGGTCGAACCGTCCTCGACGGCGGTGCCACCGAGCCTGAGGTCATCGAGCTCGCACTGTTCCTGCAGCGCATGGGAGCCCGGATAGAAACTCGACCAAATCGCCGTTACATCATCGACGGTGTCGAAGCGCTTACCGGCGCCAGCCACAAACTAAAAGGCGATCGCATCGAAGCATTCAGCTATCTCGTCGCCGGTCTTATCACCGGCGGTCAGGTCACCGTTCACGGTTGCAGCCAAGACCGACTGGTAACTGCAATCTCCACCTTGCACGGCATGGGCGCACAATTCGAAATTACCGACACGTCCATCTCGGCCAGGGCGAGTCAGCTGAAGCCTGCGGCGGTTGAAACCGACACCCATCCCGGCTTCATGACCGACTGGCAGTCCCCAATGGTGGCGCTCTTCACCCAATGCGATGGGCTTTCGGTCATGTACGAAACCGTCTACGAGAACCGATTCACCTATGTGCCGGCTCTCAAACAGATGGGCGCCGAGATCGAGATGTACACGACAGCTCTGGGAAGTATCGAGAGCCGATTTGTGGGCTCATCGACGCCGTGTTCTGTGGTTGTCCACGGCAAGAGCGACCTGAAGGGAAGTGACGTCGTCGTCCCCGACATTCGCGGCGGCTTCGCCTACGTACTGGCAGCCGCTGCCGCCAAGGGCACAACCACTATTACCGGCACCCATCACCTCGACCGCGGCTATAACCGGCCCATCGAAAACTTCGTTGAAATGGGATTGGATATTCGCCGTACAACGGTTCCTCTTCGGTGAGCAAGCACCTCGCTACAATTCCAGCCCCCCCGGGCAATAGCCTCAGCCTCGGCCCGCTGACGTTCAACTACTACGGGCTGATGATCGCCCTCGGCGTTCTCGCCGCAGTGGAGATCGGACGCCGTCGTTGGGAAGCAAGGGGTGGTGACCCCGACGACATCACCTCGATCGGCACCGTTGGAGTCCCGGCCGGCCTGATCGGGGCCCGGTTGTATCACGTCATCACCGACTGGAAGATGTACACCGATGCACCGCTGGATGTGTTCAAGGTATGGAACGGTGGCCTCGGCATCCCAGGGGGTCTGCTGGTGGGGATCGCCGCCGGCGCATGGCAGGCCCGGCGCAAGGGAATAACGGGCGACCGCCTATGGGACGTGATCGATGCGGTTATCCCCGGCATCCCCGTGGCACAGGCCATCGGTCGGATCGGAAACTGGTTCAATCAGGAGATCTTTGGAGGACCAAGCGATCTGCCCTGGGCTCTGGAAGTTGACCGGCGTTTCCGACCCGAAGAGTACGTCGAGTACGAAACCTTCCATCCCGCTTTTCTGTACGAAGCGTTGCTCAATCTCAGTCTTGCCGGCCTGCTGATCATCCTCGACCGCCGCAAGATTCTCGGGAGGGGTCAGATTCTGCCTCTGTGGATCGCAGGGTATGGCGCTCTGCGATTCGTCATCGAGGCCATGCGAACCGATGACGCATCACTGATCCTCGGGATTCGCGTCAATCACTGGATCAGCGGCCTCGCAGTAGCTTTGGGACTTCTTTGGTTCCGTCGAATGCGTCGACAAGCGGCTCGCGCCGATGCTCAGATAACCAGATTCGAGGACCTGGCTGCCGACGACGCCGACTCAGGCGAGCTGTGACGCCGACAATGCAAAGAGATCAGCTTCTCCAGCCGTAACGGCACCGTGGAGGCCGGCTGCGGTAGGGAGAATCTGCTCACCGAAGAACTTGGCCGAAACCTTCTTAGCGGCGGCGAAATCAGCATCACCCGATGCGTCCGCCTTCATGGCGAGATCGGCCATCAGGCCACCGCACACGACGGTGCCAAGCATCCGTAGATAGGGCGCTGATCCAGCGAGCGAAGCGTTGATATTTGATGATCCGTTTTCCAGCAGCCAGTTGGTCGCCGATCGGGCCGACTCGACCGCTGCCTCGAGGTTCTCGGCGAAGCGCTCCATGCCTTCGTGGACAGCGAGGTCTTTGGCCTTCACCTCGAGCGAAGCGAGGTGATCGAGCACCACTCCCCCACCCCTCATGGGCAGCTTGCGGCTGACGAGATCCGAAGCCTGGATCCCGTTGGTCCCCTCGTATATCGCCCCGATGCGGATGTCGCGAAAGTGCTGCGCTACACCGGTTTCTTCGACGTATCCCATTCCGCCAAAGATCTGAACTGCCATGCTTGTGAGTTCGTTTCCGAGATCGGTACACAACGACTTGGAGAGCGGGATGAGCAGGTCGGCAACCTCGCGAACATGTTCACCTTCTTCGCCTGACAGTGCCTTGGAGCGATCGATCATCGCTGCGTTCGTGTAGATCAGGCAGCGCATGGCGTCGATCCATGACCGCTGAGTCATCAGCAGCCGGCGGACGTCTGGGTGTTCGATGATGGGGCTCTGCGTGCCTCGCTCGGCTCCGACGGCGGTGCCCTGCTTGCGCTCCTGGGCGTAGTCGAGGGCGATCTGGTAGGCACGCTCTGAAAGGGCTAGGCCCTGGAGACCCACCGAGAGGCGGGCGTTGTTCATCATCGTGAACATGTTGCGCATGCCGGTTAGTTCCTCACCGATTGGCCAACCGATAGCTCCACCGTTGTCTCCAAAGCTGAGCACACATGTGGGGCTTCCATGGATCCCCAGCTTGTGTTCGATGGAAACGCAGTTGACGTCGTTCTTCTCACCGGGATTTCCGGCGCCGTCGAGCATGAACTTGGGCACCAGGAACATCGTGATGCCCTTGGTCCCAGGAGGAGCCCCGGGCGTACGAGCCAGAACGAGGTGGACGATGTTCTCGGCCATGTCGTGTTCGCCAAAGGTGATCCAGATCTTCTGGCCGGTGATTCGGTAGCTGCCGTCACCCACCGGTTCAGCCTTGGTGGCAACCGCGCCGACGTCGCTACCGGCCTGAGGCTCTGACAGGTTCATGGTGCCGCTCCACTGTCCGGTGAGCATCTTGGGCAGATACGCCGCTTTCATGTCGTCGTCAGCATGGTGTTCGATGGCGTCTATGGCTCCCTGGGTGAGCAATGGGCACAGGCTGAAGGCCATGTTCGAGCTGGTCAGAAGCTCCTGAATCGCCACGCCGATGACCCAGGGGAAACCGCCGCCTCCGTAGGTGGGATCGAAGGGGATCGAGCCGAATTCGGTTGCGACGTATTGCTCGTAGGCAGCCTTGAAGCTGTCCGGCGTGATCACCTCACCATCGACCCACTTGGTCATGATCGTGTCGCCGTCAACGTTGGTGGGGGCAACTACCTCGGCCATGAACCGGGCGACCTCCCCCAGAACTGGCTCGATCATCTCGGCGTCAAAAGACTCGGAGAATCGATCGAGTTTGGCCAGTTCCCCGGCGCCGGCGATGTGCTCAAGCACGAAGTTGATGTCTTTGAGGGGTGGTGTGTAGTCGCTCACAGATTCGAGGATACCGATGGGTAATCGCTGAGGTCTATACGTGCAGTACCAAATCGGACAGCTGAGGAGACCCAGCGGTCTCACGCCTCTACCGAGATCCGATTCCGAGCAACCGGAACATCGCCTCCGGGGTGCTGGGGTCCCCGCGAGCCAAACGCGCCGCCCGCTCAACGTTGACGTCATCGAATCGACGGTCGGTCCAGCGATCCCACGGGCCACTTGGTACCGCAAACGGATCACCGTCGGCCTCGACGCACGCTCGAAGGTAGGCCGCCTGATCGGCGAGAGCGGACCGCCCAGCGGGGAGTCCGTGGCCGGGCACGAAGATGGTTCCCAGTTCTCCTAGTGCTTCCAGCGAGTCCGCCCACGCCGAAGGGTCACCATCAAATGCGAGAGGGGTGACGCCGAAACTGCCCAACGCACCGAGAAACACAACGTCGGAGCCGGGTAACTGCACCACCGTGTTGAGTGCGCTCTCTCCCGGAAGCAAATGGACAACCGCTGCGTCGCTCAGGTGAACCACCTCGTTGATCGTGTGGGTGACAGGACGCGTTATGAACTCGCCGTGAAACGCAACCGCATGCTGAGGTATCAATCGCTTCAAGACCACGGTGTTGACCGGCTGGTCCAGCTGGTCGCTGACCGATTCGCTACCAAAGAACGCTGCCCGCCAGAAAATGGTCGATCCACCAGTGAACGGGATCCGAGAGCTCGTGAGCACCACACGCTTGATGGGAAGTTCGAGATGACCGGTGAGTTCCTGAACCTCGGCATCAGCCTCTGCGGCGAGAGCTGGCGTGCACAACGAATCGATCAGTGACATCCCGTCGTTATCGATCACCAAACCAATGTTGGAGTTCCCAAACCGCGGATCCTCCGAACACAGGGCGTACGCCCCAGCCGCCAACTCGATCGTGATCACGTCGCCAACATAGGGGTTCCAGACCGATGACTCGGCGAGAAGAACAAGAAGGGCCGAAGGCGAGAGCAAACTGGAGTGGCTGCGAGGTATGAGCAGCCGCCCACGCTCCCGGGCGACCCGAAGGGGCCGTGTCCATGAAGCGAAGCGGTCGACGACGAACGAGGAGACAGCGCAGCGAGTACATGGACCGAAGAGGCCCCGCAGGCGAGCGAGGAGGGCCCCCGGAGGGAATCAGACCAGTTGTTCGTCGACTTTGTCCATTGCGTCGTCTTCGCTGAGATCCATCGCAAAGGACAGTTCGCTCACCAGAACCTTGCGAGCCTTGGAGTACATGGTCTTCTCGCCAGCGGAGAGGCCTTTACTCTTGTCGCGAAGGGACAGATTTCGAACTACCTCGGCGACCTGATATACGTCGCCCGACTTCAGTTTCTCCTGATGGTTCTTGAATCGTCGACTCCAGTTGGCTGGCTCTCGAACATCCTTCTTGGCCAACAGTTCGAACAGATCCTCTACATCGGTCATGCTGATCGGCGGACGCATGCCAACTTCTTCAACTTTGTCGACTGGTACACGCACGGTCAGCTCATCATGGGCGGTGTGGAGAACGAAGTACTTTTTCTTCTCGCCGTTGAACTCGACAACCTCGGTCTTGTGAATGATGGCCGCACCATGGTGCGGGTAGACAACGCGGTCGCCGGTCTTGAACGTCATGTCTTCAGGATGGCACAGCCCGGGCCCAATTCCCCACTTGTCGAAGGGGTTTAGACCCTGATTTCATGGGCCGTACAACCCAACCGAGCGCCGAACTGGGAGACAACACACCGGTTGATCGCCGTGGCGGCACAATCACTCTTCGGTGGCCTCATCGGACTCCGACACAGCCATGAGCTCCTCACGCAGGATCACAGGACCGTCGTTTTCGGGACACTTGCCCTCGATATCCGCATAGAACTCTCTGAAGCGATCCATATCGAAGGTCACCTCCCCGGTGAGGACGATCTGATCACCAACTCCACATTTCTTCGCCGTGTAATCCACGAAAGCAGGGACCACCGGGACGTTCGCTGCTCGAGCAATTCGATAGAACCCCGACTTCCAATGTTGCGTACGGCCCCTTGTTCCCGAGACCGGAACCACAATCGTGATCCGTTCGCCGGGGACGAACAGGTTCGCAAGGTCATCGACCATGGAACCGGCGGAGGACCGATCGACCGGGATGCCGCCCAGCCTTCGCCACAACGCTCCAACAACCGGGGGAAACATCTCCTTCTTTCCCAACCAACGCATATTGAGTTCGAGGGCCCAACCGATCAGAAGCGCGATCGGAAAATCCCAATTGGAGGTATGAGGTGAGGCGATCATCACTGTGTGTTCTGACTCAGGCCGACCGCCGACGAGGTCGAAGCCGCATCGATTCAGAATCCACTTGGCCAGCCGAGACTTCACAAATGCAGGTTAGGCGTTCTGAATGGCGGCCACGAGGCTGTGCTGCACCTATCGGAGAAGTGCGGTGAGATCGGCAAGGACCTCGGCACCGTGGCCGGCGGGATCGGTGACAGCGTATGCCTTCTGGATCACACCCTGTGGATCGATCAAGTAGCTGATCCGTTGCGGAAAGTCTCTGAAGGGGTCGTCGCTTTCGCGGAGTACTTCGTATGCGGACCCGACGATCTTGTCCTCGTCACTCAAAAGCTGAAAAGGTAGATCGAACTTTTCTTTGAATACCGCATTGTCCTGCGGCGTGTCGAAGGAGATACCGAAAATTCGACAACCGGCGTCGGTGAACTGCTGAGCCTGATCACGCAGGCCCTGACCTTCAGCGGTTCAACCAGGAGTACTGGCCTTGGGGTACCACCACATCAGCACCCATGAGCCGGCCTGATCGGCCAACGCGACCGGGGTTCCTTCTTGATCAGGCGCCGTGAAATCGGGCGCCGGTGTTCCTTCGCTGAGCATGCTTGGAACATAGTGCGGCGACCGCGGTCTGCCCACTCCAGACCCCATACTTGTCGGGTGCGTTCCTTTCCACTCGCCATAGCTGTGACCGTCATTGCCTTCGTGGCCGCCGCCTGTTCGGGATCCTCGGCTGCAGAGACGCCTTCAGATGCGGTCGAATCGACCACCACATCTTCCGCTGAACCCGCTGCCGAGGCCCCAAGCACCCTCGACGGTGAGGAGACAGGGCCTGTCATGGTGGCCGGTGACTCCTTACCCAGCACCGAAGACGGCGGAATAGCCTCTGACCCGACCAGCGACGCCGCTATCGGCGCTGTCGCTCCCACCCTTTCGGGCACGAACTTCAACGGCTCCGAGGTCACGATCGGGCCCGACGGGAGGGCCAAGGTCGTCTACTTTCTCGCTCATTGGTGTTCCCATTGTCAGGACGAGGTCAGGCTGATCAACGAGCTGGTCGCCGACGGCAAGCAGCCACCCGAAGTCGACCTCTATGCGGTTGCAATCGCAGTTCGAGACGACGCCGACAACTATCCGCCCTCAGCCTGGCTGTCGACCTTTCCTGGAACGGTGATGCGGGACAGCTCCGACAACGATGGTGCGATCGCCTCCGGAGTCAGCGGCATTCCCTACGCCATCTACCTCGACGGCGAGAGCACGGTGATGAGCCGCTCAGTGGGAAGCCTGTCCGCTGACCAGATACTCGCCCAGTGGCGGTCTCTCGTTCCCCAAACCTCCTGACCAACGGTCCATTGATCAGTCGCAGAATTCGCGAAACTGAGTGGCGACGGGTCCAATTTGAGCGACAATGGACTCATGACGTCGTTCACTCCCGAAACCGAGACCATCGTCTTGCCGACTACTGGGGACGGTGACCACGACCGGTTTGCCCATTACGTTAAGAAGGACGAGATCCTGCCCAGCACAGTGGAGGGTACGCCAGTCAAAGCGCTCTGTGGGAAAGTATGGATACCGAACCGAGACCCCAAGAACTTCGGAGTTTGCCCTACCTGCAAGGAAATCTTCGAAGGTCTACAGCCTGGCGACAAGTGACACCTCGCGCCACAGGCACCAAGGTCAACTGCCGCGTGGAAAGCCGTTCGGATTCTTCGACTGCCAACGCCATGCATCGGTGAGCATGGCATCGATTGAACGGTCGGCGCGCCATTCGAGTTCGTCATTGGCACGGCGCGGATCGGCCAACGACGTGGCGATGTCGCCACTTCGGCGAGCCACGATTTCGTAGGGAATCGGCTTACCACTCACCGCTTCCGCTGCATTCACCACGTCAAGGACCGACGCACCTGTGCCGGTACCGAGGTTGTACTCACGGCACCCCTCGGGAAGGTGATCAAGCGCTGCGATGTGGCCTGCCGCAAGGTCGATGACATGGATGTAGTCACGCACGCCGGTGCCATCGGGCGTGTTGTAATCGCCACCGAAGACGCTCAACTTCTCCCTGCGCCCAACCGCCACCTGCATTACGTAGGGAACCAGATTGTTGGGGATCCCATTCGGATCTTCTCCGATATCCCCACTCTGGTGTGCCCCGACCGGGTTGAAGTAACGAAGGAGGCTGATCTGCCAGCGCGGATCGGCAGCAGCAACATCTCTGCAGATGTCTTCGATCATCAACTTGGTTCTGCCGTAGGCGTTGGTGGGTCCGGTAGGTGCTTCCTCGGGGATCGGCAGGATCTCAGGGTCTCCGTACACAGTGGCCGATGACGAGAACACCAACTGGAATACTTCATGGCTGGCCATTTCGTCGAGCAGGTTGATCGTCGAAAGAACGTTGTTCCGGTAATAGAGCAGGGGCTTCTCGGTCGACTCTCCGACCGCCTTGAGTCCGGCGAAGTGAATCACCGCCTCAATGGGATAGTCGTCGAACAGCTTGGCGGTATGGGCCCGATCGGTGAGGTCGATCTCAACGAAATCGATCGTGGCTCCGGTGAGGCGCTCAACCGCAGCTACCGACGCCTGCGAACTGTTGACCAGGTTGTCGGCGACAACAACCCTGTCACCTGCTTCGATCAATTCCAGAGCCGTATGGCTACCGATATAACCGGCTCCACCGGTGACGAGGATTGTTCTTTCCATCAGCTGATGCTCCTGGGTGTTTGAAACAAGTGTCGGGTTCTCCCATAGGGCCATCCCAAAGCGATCTGGGCGATCGCACTACCATCTCTAACAGTGGCATGCTTTGCAAGCAGTCCCTGCCTAGGTTCACCCTTTCTACCCCGAGCGATCTATGAGCACCACCATCTCATCTCCAACCGCTGGCCACTACCACGCAAAAGGCGATCCTCCGGGAACTGTTCGTTTCTGGGATGGAGCGCAATGGCAGGGGGGCCCCACCGCACCACCTGAGAAACGCACTCAGCCCGCAGGCCTACCCACTGAACTACGCCTTGCAAGTCCAGGACGCCGGATCGGTGCGCGCGTGCTCGACTATCTCGTATGGCTTGCCATCGCTGTACTTGTTGCCCTGATCCTGGGAGTAGAAGTCGGCGACAGTCTCCGCGCCGATATCGGGATGAATGCTTCGTTCCGGCAGAACCTTGTTTGGCTGGCCGCAGTCGCCACTCTCGAAATCGGCATGGTCGTTGCCCACGGTTCATCACCGGGCAAGCTCGCGCTCGACCTCACAGTCACCGACGCCCACGGCGACCTTCCTTCGCTCAAACAAGCAGCACTTCGGATCTCGCCTCTGGGTCTCGTGCTCTTGGGCAGCTTTGGGAGCTGGGCCGTTCTGATCCTGGCCTTCATTTCTCTGGTATTGATGTTCGTCGATTCCAATCACCAGACCGTTTGGGACAAGATCGCCAAAACGGTTGTCGTCGACCGACCGTTGTGAGCCGATACACACCTCCCAAGTCATCTGAACCCGAGACGTCGGGGCTTCGAACACTGGAGCCGATGCGAAAACGCCGACCTGTCGTTTTCTGGGTAGTGATCCTCGGGGTCCTGGCGATGTTGCTCACCACGGTTGGTTCCTTCATCACGTTGCTGTTGACCTGATCGCCATCGCGTGACCCAGCCTGGATGTTTACCCGACGACTATTGTGCCCGCAGTCGTCGCAAGGTGCGTCATGGCAATATCGAACGATTCGGTTGGCAGCTCTGCGTCAACGACGAAGTCTGCGATGCCGATCTTCAGCGCATGTGGAAGCCGGGCCAACAGCCGGTCGTAATACCCGGCACCGAATCCGAGGCGGTTCCCACTTTGGTCAAAGGCCAACGCTGGAACAAGCACCGCCGAGATCCGAGCATCGGGAAGTATCGGCGAGCCTGCAATCGGCTGGCGATAACCAAAGCGGTGGCGTTCCAAGACCGAGTCCAACGGGTGAACGCTCAGGTCATAACCAGCGGTCGGAGTTCGAGTCAGCGCAAATGTGATGTCCTTTGACTGGAGAGGGCTCGAGTTTGGGAGAGCTGAAACATCCACCTCGCCCGGCAGCGAATCAAAGAGGACAACGACACTGCCCGAGTCGAGCCGGTCGCTCAGAAGGGTTACAACTCCGGCGAGAATCGCACGATCTCTGGACTCTTGGTCTGGGGCTGCGGTCTCTCTTCGTCGTGCTGCAGCCCGTCGCCACTCGGCCTTGGATCGTGGGGACGTCACCGCCTCACTGTGGCAAGAAAAGCACGCGAAACCATGGCCGAGCAGTCGAATTCGCCTTAGAACAGGCCCAAATATGCTATTGCGGTCAGTCTCGGAAAATACCACAAGAAGTGGCGACACACACGCCCGGTGTCAACCGAACGCTCACAGAGCAGGAAACCTCTCATGATTCAGTGGGCTATTCATCCCTGACACCCCACGAACACCGATTTATTGACTAGAAACACACTGTCCTATGTACGCAATCCGGCCCGCCGGACGTACCCGCCCACTCCGCTCTGGACCGACCGCATGCGACTATCGGATTCCTCAGACTCCCGGCCTTCACGGCTCGCTCTTGCCGTGGTGCTGTCGACGCTGTCGGTCGCCGCAATAGCTGGTCCTCTCGCATTCCAGGCACTAGAAGTGCAGAAGAACGAGGTACGGGTGGGCACGGGCAATCCCAACGGTCCAACTGTGGGCGGGATCTCGTCGATTGCCGTCACGGAGCCGCCATCCACCAGTACATCCTCAACTACAGAATCGGTTGACCTTGTGCCCGAAGACGAGACGAGCCAGCAATCCGCTCCAGCTCCGATCACGTCCGCTGTTCCCGTATCCACGTCAGCTCCGACAATCGCGCCATCGAAGACCGAGGCGACGCTAGGAGAGGCCAACAGCGTGGAACGGACCGAAGCCCCTGATGAGACCCACGAGCTACCGGCCGATTCTGCAGTCTCGGAGGTGCAGATCCCGAGCTCGCTGTGGATTCCGCCAACCTGGATCGTCGACCCGGGGAACACTCTTACGAGTCTCCCGTCGACCACGATCCCCGGAGGCGACTCGAGCTCAACTCCCTCAACCACCGAAGCCTCGACCTCGGGCTCGGTAACGACGGCTGGTCCGCCCATCTCCGAACCGCTCGAACCGATCGACACCACCACGACAACTGGTCCGGATACCACCCTCCCCGATCAGGAATCAACCACAACCGAACCGATCGACACTGTGATAACCGAGCCGCTGGAGCCGGTGGACACGACGGCCCCATCATCGACGACAACTTCGGATCCTGGTACTTCCAGCACCAATTCGACCTCGGCTACGACCACGGTCGAATCAAGCGTTCCGCTGTTGACCTCGACGACCGGGGACCCTCAAGGTGACACCACTACAACCCAGGGTTGACCCAACCCAAATCTGGAACTAGCGGACGGGCAACCAAATCTCGTGGCAGCGAGCGACCTGTGTTCCTCAACTTCAGCTGCAACCGCTGGTGTTTCCACAGTTGGGACAGGCGTGGCAGCTTCCTGATCGGAGCATCGTCACCCCGCACTGCATACACATCGGGGCATTGGGATCCCGCACTTGTTCTGGAGTTTGTGGAATTCCTCCAGCCTCGATGAGGTCCACCAACTCACTGGCCGACTCCACTGATGGCGGATCGGCAGGGAGATCGATGCCCATGGTAGAGGGTGCGTAATCGACTCCGGGAAGAGTCTGCTGAGTGCGTTCGCCCGTGGTGAATATCCCCAGAGAGGCGCGTTCCTCATAGCTCATGTAGAGAACGGCCAGTTTCCTGAACAGGTAGTCCATGATCGATGCAGCGATCCGAACGTCGGGATCATCGGTCATGCCAGCGGGCTCGAACCGCATGCCGGTGAACGTGTCGACGAAGTTACGGAGTGGAACTCCGTATTGGAGGCCGTGGCTGACAGAAATGGCGAAGGCATCCATGATGCCGGCCATGGTGGAGCCCTGTTTGGATACGCGGACAAAGATCTCGCCCGGTCGGCCGTCGTCGTACTCCCCCACGGTGACGAATCCCTTGCAGTCTGCCACCCGGAATTCGAAGGTGCGGCTGCGACGGTTTCGGGGCAGCCTCTCCCGGATGGGTTTGTACACGACCTTTTCGACAACGGCTTGGGTGGAGTGTGCTTGGTCGCGGTCGGCCTGCTTGGTGCTGACCGGCTGGCCGACCTTGCAGTTGTCGCGATAGACCGCAACAGCTTTCACGCCCATCTTCCAGGCGTCGATGTGAAGCTGTTCGATCTCCTCGATCGTTGCTTGTTCGGGCAGGTTGACGGTCTTGGAAATCGATCCCGACACGAAGGGTTGTACGGCCCCGAGCATCCTCACGTGGCCGGCATAATGGATCGTGTTGTCACCCATGCTGCAGGCGAACACGGCCACATGGCTCGGATCGAGGTCGGGTGCGCCCACGATTGTGGAGTGTTGGTCGATGTACCGGGTTATCGCGGTGATCTGCTGGTCTGAATAGCCGAGTCGACGAAGCGCTCTGGGCACCGATTGGTTCACGATCATCATTGTTCCTCCGCCGACCAACTTCTTCATCTTGACCAACCCAAGCTCGGGTTCGATGCCGGTGGTGTCCACGTCGAGGAGGAATCCGATAGTGCCGGTAGGCGCGATCACGCTGGCCTGGGAATTCCGAACACCGACCTGCTCGGCCAGTTCGGTCGCCCGGTTCCAGGATTCCTTGGCTGCGGTCGCTACCCCGGCCAGTGGTGTGGTTTCGTCGAGTTCGTTTGCTGCAGCAGTATGCATACGAAGAACTCTCAACATCGGTTCCTCGTTCGCCGCGTAGCCTTCGAAGGGACCCATCCTGGCCGCAATCCGGGCTGAGGTGAAGTAGGCCTGACCGGTCATCAACGCCGTGACCGCGGCAGCGGCATCGCGACCCTCATCGCTGTCGTAAGGAAGGCCCAGATTCATGAGAAGCCCGCCCAGGTTGGCGTAACCGAGTCCCAACTGTCGGAAGGCTCGTGAGTTTTCACCGATCTTCTCGGTTGGGTAGTCGGCCCGACCGACGAGGATCTCTTGAGCGGTGAACACGTGCTCAACCGACGTCGTAAATCCCTCGACGTCGAAGCTGTCGTCGTCGTTGAGAAACCTAAGAAGGTTGAGGCTGGCAAGATTGCAGGCGGAGTCATCGAGACTCATGTACTCGACGCACGGATTGCTGGCGGTGATGGGTCCGCTGTTGGGCAGGGTGTGCCAGCGGTTGATGGTCGTATCGAACTGCATCCCGGGATCTGCGCACTCCCACGCCGCGGTGGAGATCTGGCGCATCAGATCACGTGCCTTCACGGTCCGCTGTATCGAACCGTCGGTTCGAGCAACGAGGCTCCACTCCCCATCGTCGATGACGGCCTGCATGAACTCATCGGTCACTCGGACTGAATTGTTGGCATTCTGGTACTGGATGCTGTGTATGTCGCTGCCATCGAGGTCCATGTCGAAACCAGCATCGCGGAGGGCGCGAGCCTTGCGTTCCTCTATGGCCTTACACCAGACGAACTCTTCGATGTCGGGATGGTCGGCGTTGAGTACCACCATCTTTGCCGCTCGCCGCGTCTTGCCACCGCTCTTGATCGTACCCGCCGACGCGTCGGCACCCCGCATGAAACTGACCGGGCCAGACGCGGCTCCGCCCCCCTTCAGCGGCTCGGTCGAGGCCCGTATCTGAGACAGATTCACACCGGCACCCGAGCCTCCTTTGAAGATCGTTCCTTCTTCGGTGTACCAATTGAGAATCGAGTCCATTCGGTCTTGGACCGACAGAATGAAACATGCAGATGCCTGCTGGGGAACGCCGGGTACACCGATGTTGAACCAGACCGGGCTGTTGAACGCCGCCCGTTGGTTGATGATGAGGAACTTCAGTTCGGCGTTGAATGCCTCGGCCTCGTCGTCATCGACGAAGTAGCCTCCTTCACGGCCCCAGGTAGTGATTGTGTCGACAACCCGATCGGCGACCTGACGAAGGGACGATTCGCGTTGGGATGTACCAGGTGTCCCACGGAAGTATTTCTGAGCGAGGATGTTCGTTGCGTTTATCGACCATGAACTTGGGACCTCCACACCGATTTGTTCGAACGCAATCTTGCCGGTTTTCCAGTTGCTGATGCGGGCGTCGCGACGTTCCCATTGCACGGTGTCGTAGGGATGCACTCCGGGCTCGGTGAAGTATCTTCTGAGGCCAATGCCGGTTCGTCCTGGTGCGATTGACACAATCAACACTCCTTTGAGGTGGTTGTAAGAGATCTCTTCACAGTGTGCCGCCCGGGTGTGACAGCGTTACTCACCGGCGTGGTTCTCGACGCCACGACAACCGGTGAATGTGGTTTTCGAGGGTAGGGCTGGTTTGCAAACAACAGGTCCAGGTTTCGTCGCGTCCAACGCTCGACACGCTGCCTGACTCGCCCAGGAGGCCCCCATATTTCTGCCCCCATTCCTTCCGCTGTTTGCGCACCGGCCCTACCGACGTGGGAACAACGTAGACACCGAGATCGGTGAATCAAAAGTGGATGAATGTGGGAATTCGAGATAGTTATCCCCAAGGTCAGAAGATGTCACTCCTGGCGGCTGCCCGACCATCCTTTGACAGGGGCTAGGGTCGGCGCGATGGTGATCGCGCTCACAGAGGCAGAGTCGGCTTCGCAGGATCCGATGGCGCTGATCAACGCCCAGGACCGTGCGCCAAGGACGAATCGGCCCTACGTCTTGTCGAACATGGTGGCAAGCATGGACGGTGCCATCGCTGTGGACGGGCTGTCCGGTGGGCTGGGGGGTCCTGCCGACAGCAGAGTGTTCCGGGCGCTTCGCTCGGTCGCCGATGTGATCATCGCCGGCGCCGGCACGGTGCGAGACGAGCGTTACAAACCACCCCAGCCAAGCGAGGTAGCTAGTGGTTTACGTCGAGAGAGAGGTCAGTCCGAGCGCCCACTCATAGCGGTGGTTACTCGCAGCGGACGCTTGGCACCCGATCTGCCGCTGTTCTCGGACCCTTCGTATCGCCCGTTGATCATTGCGGGGTCAGAACCTGACCGGACCGCTTTGGACAAGCTCGCCACCGTGGCCACCATCGTGCAGACCGAATCGGATTCGGTAGGGCCCGAAGAAGCGCTTGGGCTCCTCCACCAACTCGGACATCGAATCGTGCTTCTCGAAGGCGGCCCCAGGCTGAATGGGGCGTTCGTGGAGGCGGACTGCATCGATGAGTGGAATCTCACGATGTCGCCCAATCTGGTGGGCGGCTCATCCGGGCGTGCGTCGAGGGGCGACTCAGCGGTGATCAACGCCTTCGAACTGCAGCACGTTCTGACCGAGGACGGTTTGCTGTTCATTCAGTGGCGGCGCTCCCGCGAGACTTAGGCGACACCCTCGCGGACCGATATACAAAGTGTGAGTTGTCGCGCCATTTTGCCAGTTGCCGTAGCGGCGATGCTCTGGAGCTCTTCGGCTTCGGCGCTGGCCGAGATGACCTCGCCCGACTCCGATGAACTCACGGTGGTGCCGTCCATGGGAACCGGTCAACTCGCTGCGGATACGCTGGCCGACGTACTTCGGAACCCCCGCACAATCAACGCCCAGGTCTTGGCCGGCATCCGCGCCGATCCTGAACTCGTGGGTTCAGGCGGACAACATCTCCTCACGATTCGATCCGAGATCGAAGCCGCCCAGTCAGAGCTCAAGTGGGCATTTGAAGAGCAACAGCTCCGCCACCACACGAGCAGCGAAAACAAACGCATAGTGGCCCGTGGAACACGTGATCTAGCGATTGCCGTTGCAGACCAAGCGGTCAAAGAACGCAACCTTCGCGTCATGAGCGTCGATGCATTCATCTCTGGATCAGACGAGCCAGGTTTTGAGGCACTGATGCAGGCCCAAGCGGACACCGCCGCCACGATTGCAACTCAATCGCTACGAACCCAAAGGCTGGCGATCGCCGCCACAGACGATCTGATCGAGCAGCGGGACGATGCTGTCGCAGCGAGGGTCCGATCCCAGCGCGAGTTGCTGGCCGCCCGGGAGTGGCTCGAGCGGGAGCAATCCCTGCTCGCACACGCAATAGCTGTCGAACGTGACGCATTGGTCAGTCTGGAGTACTTGGAGCCGCTACTAGCGCCGGCCGAAGGAAGATTCGAACGTGAACTGCTCACGCGGACGCTCCCGGGAACCGAGGACCTCACCATCGTTGCGGTAGATGCGTACTACAACGCAAGCACTTTGGCTTTTCAACGATGGCCCGGCTGTCGGATCGCGTGGCATCAGTTGGCAGGCGTCGGACGGGTCGAGAGCATTCACGGAACCTTTGGTTCATCTGACCTCACCGCTACCGGGTCGACCTCGGCCAAGATTCTCGGGCCACAGCTCAACGGGGATCCATGGCTGGCAATTCCTGATACCGATCAGGGAATGCTCGATGATGACATCGAGTGGGATCGAGCGGTGGGCCCTATGCAATTCATCCCCTCCAGCTGGGCGATCTTCGCCGCCGACGGCGACGATAACGGAGTTGAGGACCCGCATAATCTCTACGACGCCGCTCTTGGGGCAGCTGATCACCTCTGCGGTGACAGCCTGGACACAACCGATCGATTTCGGGCTGCGTTGCTGGGCTACAACCGCAGCGCACGCTATGGCTACGACGTCATGAGATTTTCCGACGAATACGCCGCCCAAACCACCATTGAGGATCCCTGGAATATCGCCGAGCACGACGAACCTGCGGGCTCGAACTGAGCACAGGAACTACGATTCGGAGAGTTCGGAGGCAGCCCGTTCGAAGTCGCCAAGATCTTGGAAGTGTTTGTACACGCTGGCGAAACGCATGGCTGAAACGGCGTCGAGCACCTTGAGTGAATCGAGCACCGCCTCGCCTACCGCATGGGTCTCGATCGGTGATCCGCTGGCCCGGGCGGCGCTTTGCACCTTGGACACGATCGCGGCGACCTGCTCTGCGGTGACTGGGCGCCCTTTCACCGCGTGTTCGATTCCACTTTGTACTTTCGAGGGCAGGAAGATCTCGCGATCGCCGTTTCGCTTCAGGACTTGAAGCGGTACCTCCTCATAACGTTCGAAGGTAGTGAAGCGGAATCCGCACGCCGGGCACGAGCGACGACGACGTACCGCAGACCCGTCATCGGTATTCCGGGAGTCGATGACCCGGGTATCCGACGCATCACACTGGCGACACTTCACCTGACCAATCGTAGGCCCGTGTGGGGGATCACCCCTGTTTCCTACGGATTTGCCAACGAGGCTGGAATCACGAGGTCCTGACCTGCCCAAATGGTAGATCCACCATTTCTCTCAGCCAGTATCTGAACCACCTCACGTCGGTCAACGTCGGGAGCGATCGATCCAGCGATACCCCAGAGGGTGTCGCCCGGTTTGACCAACACCACCGTTTCGCCAACGTCGGCAGCGACAACCGAAGCAGAGGGTTCGATCAGCTCGGCCCAGGTTGAGTGAGCGGGCGCTTGAATCGATCCGAACGAGGCCACGAAGATCACGGCCAAAGCTACTACCGCTGCTAGTGCGGTGACTTCGGTGCTCGAGAGTATCGGTCCGGCGGCTGAGGTTTCGGCCCGCTGCGTGTCACCATCGGCCCCGGGCGACGCTGCACCGGGAGCATGCTTGGGGGCGTGTAGTGCGGGCAAGAAAGGAATTGCGGGCAACAGAGGAACTGCGTGCAACGGAGGAACTGTGCTCAGTGAAGGAACTGTGCTCAGTGAAGGAACTGTGCTCAGTGAAGGAACTGTGCTCAGTGAAGGAACTGTGCGCAGACCACGCGGCCGGGACCGACCGGAGGCAGGAACCTCGGACGCATCGTCGAGGCGGCGGGGCAAGGTGTAGATCGGATCGGCGGTGAGTAGAGCAACCATGGTTTCATCCTCCCCAGGGGGTGTGACAGAGTTGAGGGCGAGGTGCCCAGAAAGATGTTCTCAAACCTGTGGGTGCAGGTTTCCCGACCCAAACGTTCGTTCGCTCATGCCGGTGAAGGGAACCTAGACCGAACATTTGTTCCACACAACCCCCACCCCTGAGGAAAAACGAACAAACGTGTGCTTTTTCGTGCCATACTGGGAATATGTCGGCATCGCAGCACCAACTCACCAGTCGTCAGCGAGCGATCCTCGAGTTCATCGAGGCGTTCATGGAGGACAACGGCTATCCCCCATCGGTTCGCGAGATCGGCAAGTACGTGGGTATGCGATCCTCATCAACAGTCCACACCCATCTCAACAATCTCCAGGAGAAGGGTTTCCTGACCCGCGATCCCTCCACCCCACGAGGCCTGCGGGTCAACTGGGACTCCGCCACTGGTGCAGTCGATGTCGAACGGCGTCCAATGCGCCATGTTCCCCTCGTCGGTGAGGTTGCTGCGGGGACCGATGTGCTTGCAGCTCAGAACATCGAAGAGAGCCTTCCTGTGCCAGCCGACTTCACCGGCGAGGGCGACCTTTTCATGCTGCGGGTCAAGGGCGATTCAATGATCGAGGCCGGCATTCTCGACGGCGACTTCGTCGTCGCCAACGTGCAGACCACAGCACAAAACGGTGATGTGGTGGTTGCGGGAATACCCGGCGATGAGGCGACTATCAAGACCTACAGCGTTGATGCCACTACCAAGCAGATCATCCTCCTGCCCTCGAATCGCGAACTCTCTCCGATGCCGTTTGCGCCCGATGATGTTCAGATCTTCGGACGGGTCGTCACCGTCATGCGTCGCCTCTAACGCCAAACCAACCGCCGGAGTCAATTGTGTCATCTGACACAAGTTGATACCCTTTGGCCAGTCGGGAGGGGGATGTCCGACTCACGAACCGGAGCTTGAGGCTCCGGTTCGTTTGTTTTGCCCCCTCCACCAATCTGGGCTGCGGTGCGGGCGAATGGGCGCGGCCGAATATCCTGCAGACCTGTGACCGACCTGTTGGCCAAAACCGCCGCCTTTGTCAATATCGCCTCGGTGAGCTTCGAAGAAAAGGCGTTTGTCGATTGGTTGGAAAGCGACCTCGAAGCAATCCCGTGGCTCACGGTGGATCGGATCGGAGACAACTTGGTTGCGAGGACCGACCTCGCCAGGCCTCAGCGGCTGATCCTCGCAGGGCACACCGACACCGTCCCGGTGCACGACAACGCTGTCGCTCGGATCGAAGGCGACACGCTCTTCGGGTTGGGCTCGGCCGATATGAAAGGTGGGCTGGCTGTCTTTCATGAGATCGCCCACACAGTGAGCGAACCGTTGATGGACCTGACGTTTGTCTTCTACGCCAGAGAGGAGGTTGCCCAGACCCACAGTGGTCTCGCCGAGTTGATCGACGAGGTCCCCCACCTTCTCCATGCGGACTGCGCGATTCTGGGCGAACCCACTGATGGTCATATCGAAGCAGGTTGCCAGGGGGCGCTGCGCTTCCGGATCTCACTTCGCGGGGGGCGGGCCCACACCGCCCGCCCATGGATGGGCCGCAACGCCATCCATCGCGCCGGACCGCTCCTGACCCACCTGGCGGGGTACGAAGCGAGACGACCGGTTATGGATGGCTGTGAGTTCATCGAAGCGGTTCAGACAGTTGGCATCAATGGTGGCCATGCGGGCAACGTGGTGCCCGACGGGGTCACCATCACGGTGCACCACCGCTACGCACCGGACCGCTCTGCAGACGAAGCCGAAGCTTGGTTTCAGAGCTTCATCAGCGGGTTTGTAGAGACTGATGATCGAGTTGAGGTGATCGATCGAACCTCAGCGTGCCCCCCCTCGCTGCTCCACCCGCTGTTGGCTCGACTGGCCACCGGCAGGCCCAAGAGCGCCAAGCTCGGATGGACCGATGTAGCCAGATTCGCCGAACTTGGCATTCCCGCCACCAACTTCGGTCCAGGCGATCCTCTGGTTGCCCACACCAAGAATGAGCATCTACATCGGGAGAGCATCGAACGTACCTTTGAGGGCATCTTCGACCTCGTCACAAGTGGTGATTGACGTCGCTAACCACCGCAGAAGGTGAAGCCAAGTAGCCGGTTGGCTCTGGTAGGTTCACCTCGCATGGCGGCCAACCATCTGCAAACGGCTTTCCGAGCCATTCTCGTACCGTTTCTTCTGATCGGACTGCTCTCGATCTCCATTTCGGGCGCTGCAGCAGCCGATCAGCCTGTCGCAGGTCGATTTGCCACGAACGAGCTTCTGGTTGAGCAGGTGTATCAGGACGTCTTTGGCCGCACTGCAGATAGGGCCGGCCTGGCATTCTGGACAAACCATCTGCAGCTCGGAGCGACCCCGGCCCAGGTGTACAACGAGTTTGTCGGATCCGCAGAGTTCAGCGGATCGGTGGCACCGATCGCCCGCCTCTATTTCAGCGTTCTCGGCCGCAGTCCCGACGCGGCTGGTCTTCGATTCTGGTCCAGTCGATTGCGCGAGGGTTCGTCGTTGGAGGAGGTGGCAGCGGCGTTCCTCGAAGGCGCCGAGTTCGGGGCTCTGACCTCGGCGACAACCGATACCGAGGTCGTTGAGGCGGTCTTTGGTCGGGTTCTCGGCCGCTCTCCGGACCGGGCAGGACTTGAGTACTGGACCAACGAGATCGCAACCGGTCGCCTCAGTGTTCCCGGTTTTGTCGTCGCAGTCAGTGAGTCACCGGAGCACCAGAACCGGCGCAACGCCGACGTGGTGGTCACCACAATCTATCTCGGATTGCTGCAACGAACTCCGGACCAGGGTGGTCTCGACTATTGGGTCGAGCAGATTCGAATCGGTGCCTCGCCACTACAGCTGATCGCTCCGATCATGAACGGAGTCGAGTACAAGAACCGATTCCGGAATCCTCCGAACCCAACCGTCACCGAGATCGCAACCGGTCTCACGATCCCCTGGGGTGTCGCCCCGCTCAGCGATGGTCGAGCGCTCTTGACCGAACGCTCGGGGAAGCTGTCGGTGATCGGAACAGACGGGACTCAGAGGACCATCGAAGCCGATCTCTCAGACCTTTTTGCGTCGGGCGAGACCGGGCTCATGGGGATACTGCTGGATCCTGATTTCGACACGACCGCTCGGTTCTATACGTGCCAGGGTCATACCTCACCTCGAGAGATCCAGGTGATCGCGTGGACACTGGTGGGCAATACGGCGACGCGAGTCGCCGATCCATTGATCGATGGGCTTCCCATCAGCAGTGGACGCCACGGAGGTTGTCAGCTCGAAATCGATCCTGCGGGCGCGCTGATTGTCGGCACCGGCGACTCGGCCGAGGGGTCCACTCCGCAGAATCTGGCCAGCCTTGGGGGTAAGACACTTCGAGTCGACCGTTTCACTGGGCAGGGGCTTGCCTCAAACCCATTTGCCGGATCATCGAACCCAGACACTGCTCGTCTGTACTCCTATGGACATCGCAATATTCAAGGAGTCGCCATCCACCCCGACAACGGCGAGGTGTGGACCGTGGAGCACGGCCCTTCCCGTGACGACGAGGTGAACCGCATTGTGGCCGGAGGCAACTACGGCTGGAACCCAGTACCGGGGTACAACGAATCGGTCCCAATGACCGACCTCGTCGAGTTCCCGACCGCGATCACGGCAGCGTGGTCGACGGGTGCACCCACCCTTGCGCTGGCGGACGCCGCTTTCCTGAGCAACAACAGCTGGGGCTCGTGGCGCAACGGGCTGGCTGTGACCTCGCTGAAAAACCGAACCCTCAGAGTTCTTTTCTTCACCGACGACGGGCAATATCGCGGTCAGCGCATCGTGCTCAGCGGCGAATACGGCCGCCTCCGCGCGGTTGCCGAGGGTCCGGGCGGTTCGCTCTATGTGACCACCAGCAACGGCCAAGGCAACGACAGACTGCTGCGAATCAACCCCTAGGTGGGCAATCGTCGCCTCATACGACGTCGCTCACCATGGCGATGCGCACGAAGCCGGGCGAGGCGTCGCCGTAGAACTCACCAGGGCTGGTGATGATGCCGAGCTCCTTGGCGAGACGCTCAGCAAACGCCCACGCATCGCCATCAGGAGCCGCAACCCACAGGTAGAACCCGCCCTCGGGCATGGGGGCCTCCACACCGATTCGATCGCCCAAAAGCCCGATCATGTTCTCCATCCGGCTGCGGTAGATATCCCGTTGAATGGCCACGTGGTCTGTGTCACCGAAGGCCGCAACCGCCGCATGCTGCATAGGACCCGGGACCATGAAGCCGCCGTGCTTGCGGATCTCCCCCAGATAGCGAAGCAGTTCGGTGTCACCGGCGTAGAAGCCGGTCCGAGCTCCGGCCAGGTTGGATCGTTTCGACAGGCTATGGACGGCTATGACGCCGTCGGTTCCGTGCTGGAGGATGCTGGCCGGCGACGCGTCCCAGGTGAACTCGATATAACACTCGTCAGAAAACACCGGCACGTTGTTTGCACGTCCCCAAGCGGCGGCTGCCTCCAGGTCCTCCACGGCTCCGGTGGGGTTGCCGGGCGAGTTGATCCACAGGCATAGGGCACGTTCTGCATCGGCGGGATCGATGGCGTCCAATCGCAGTCGCCACTCATCGTCGACCGGCACCGCAACCGCACGACAGTGGCCAAGGTTTGCACCCATCGCATATGACGGATAACTGACCGAGGGGTATAACACCGTGTCGAGGTCGGGTCGTCGAAGCTTGAGCCAATGGGGAAGGCCGGCAACGAACTCCTTGGAACCAACGGTTGCCCTCAGATCAGTTGCGGTGAGATCGGTGCCGACGAGGTTGTTGAGCCACAGGGCGCCTGCCGATCGGAACGCCTCAGAGCCGATTGATGGTGGATAGCCGCGTTCGGTTTCGGAGGTGGACATCGCATCGATCACCGATTGCAGAGGCGGGTCACTGGGAGCACCGATGCTCAGGTTGATCCCCCCGTTGGAGTGCTGCTCTGCAAGGGCCTTGATGCCATCGAGCCGGTCGTAGGGATAGGGCGGTGGTACGAAGGGCGCCGAGCCCAACGCTTCAGTGACGGACAATCCATTCCTCCAAACGAGATGCAGAGTCGGGCGCAAGAAGAACTGAATAGCGCATGCCGTCGGCATCGGTGTGCTCGGCGAGCACCTCGCCCTCGCGATGCAACGAAGCCATGATGTCGCCCCTGCCGAAGGGGATCGCCAGCTCGAACACCTCGGCGGCGGACCGTAGCCGGTCCCCGATGGCGAGTAGCAGGTCGTCCAAGCCTTCGCCGGTTTGGGCTGAGATCCCGACTGAGCCGGGGTTGAGATCCACCATCCGCTTGACCTCTTCGGACACGTCCAGCTTGTTGAAAACCAGAAGCTGCTCGACCTCATGCGCATCGATGCTCTCCAGCACCTCACGGACCGCCACGATGTGGGCGTCAGGGTCGGGTCCCGCTCCGTCAACTACATGCACCAGCAGATCCGCTGATGCCGCAACTTCGAGGGTCGACTTGAATGCCTCCACCAACGTATGGGGCAACTTCTTCACGAAACCGACGGTGTCGGTGAGCAAGATTTGTTCGCCGCCGGGAAGGCGAAGCTTCCTCGTGGTGGGGTCGACGGTGGCAAACAGCTGGTCCTCCACCTTCACATCGGCCCCGGTAAGGGCACGCAGCAACGTTGATTTACCGGCATTGGTGTAACCCACGATGGAAACCACCGAGTAGGGCGAACGGTGACGGGCCTTCCGTTGGTTCTGGCGGCGGCCGGAAATCCCTTTGAGATCCCGTTCGAGCTTGTGGATTCGGCGCACCAGACGTCGGCGGTCGACCTCGAGCTGGGTCTCGCCGGGGCCGCGGGTTCCGATACCGCCGGCCTGCTGACTGAAGGACTTCTTGCCTCGGAGACGAGGCAGGTTGTACCTCAGTTGTGCCAGTTCCACCTGGGTTTTGCCCTCGGTGGAGGTTGCGTGTTGGGCGAAGATATCGAGGATCACCGCAGTGCGATCCAGTGCTGTTCGGCCCAGAGCCTTCTCCAGGTTGAACCCCTGGGCGGGGGTGAGTTCGTCGTCGAACACGACAGTGTCGGCGTCATGTTCCAGGGACGCTTGGAGGATCTCCTGTACTTTGCCCTTTCCCACAAAGGTGGCCCGATCGGGGCGATCGCGTCGCTGCATTATCCGAGCGACTACGTCGGCTCCCGCAGTGTCGACCAGAAGCTCCAATTCGTCGAGACTGGCCTCAGCTATTCTCGGGTCCATGCCGCTGTGGGCCATTCCGACGATCACGATCCGCTCCCGGAATGCACGATCGAGGAAGCCGCCGCGGATTTCACCGCCAAAATCACCGAAGGCGCCGCGGTGGGATTCGTCTTCGTCGTCGGTCTCATCCGAGTCGTCGGCTCGATCCCACCACGACCCTTCGATCGGCGGGTACGGCACGGGCCGATCGACATCGGAGGGATCGAGCTCGCGTTCGCTGGAGGAGGGTTCGGAGGCAGGCACGTTCAGTCGGGCACGTCGATGGATGCGACGTAGGTAGTGGGTCCGGTGAGGAACACCTCGTCATTGGTGACTTCGACTCTCGCGTCGCCGCCGGGCTGCCTGACAGTAACCGAACTGTCGGTGAGACCCCACTGATTTGTTGCCCATGCTGCGGCCGACGCCCCCGAGCCGCACGCCTGGGTGATCCCGGCCCCTCGTTCCCAGACGTACAGCGACAGGGTCGAGCGATCTTCGATGCGAATGAGATGAAGGTTTATCCCGCCGTCGTAGCTGGTTTCGATCTCAGGGCCGATCGACGCGAGATCGATCAACTCCGGATCATCGATTTCCACCACGAGATGGGGGTTTCCGATGTTGACGGTCTGTTGGCGGATCGGTTCCAGACCGAACAGTTCCCACTTGCCATAGGGAGCGGGGCCTGCGGTAGCGGTCCCCATCGACACCTTGGCGTGATGAACTCCGCTTCTCCGATCGGCCCATATCTCCAGCTGACGCATGCCACCGTCGGACCGGATACTCAGAGACTGGTGGCCTTCAAGCCCAGCACGCATCACTATGGCCTGGGCCATACACCGAATCCCGTTGCCAGAGATCTCGGCTCGGCTGCCGTCGGCATTCCACAACGTCATCGACCACAGAGAACCATCGGCGGACAGCCGCTCGGCTGCGATCAGCCCGTCAGCACCAATTCCTCGACGGCGATCACACCAGGCCAACGCATCGGTGGGAGCGAGCGCCTGATTAGGTTCCACGGCCACCAGAAAATCGTTCCCGAGGCCGTGATGTTTGCTGAGGAGAGTCACTTATGACCAGTGTAAGGGGTTTGCCTTCTACGCTCGGATCGTGGAGATCGAATTCGACGGCTTCAACCGTGCCGTCGCAGCCGCGATCGAGTCGGGCTTTGGTGGGTCTTCGGCCGGCGATCCCGCCGACCGACCCGATCTACATGGCGATCTCCCGGGGCTGCCAGCTGCACTGGGGCGTGGGTTGGCGGCAATTCATGGTTCGGATGTTCCTCCCAATGTTGAGCGAACCGACCTTGCCGCGCTCCTTCGCGGGCGGCTGGACGACGGGGCGATCACAGCTACCGAGCTACCCGATCCGTACAGCCGCTATGACCCAGGCCAGCTGGTATCTATCTGGCACGACGGGGCGGCTCGTGGCGTTGGGGACGCCTTATCGGTATGCCTGGTGGGAGCGCTCACGATCGATCGGCTTCTCATGAGGAACGGTGAGGTGGCCGGAATCAGGGGGGAGTTTGGCCTCGTGGGAGATCGTCATCTCGACCTGGCCGTAATCCAGCACAGCATTCACCGAACCCTGGGAGCTGAGGCGGTATTCGGCTTTTACGAGGCCTACGGATCTGACCCGAACATCGTGGCGCTTGATCACTACGTACTGACCGGGCTGTTGCTCGGGTGGATTGAATGACCGAAACACACACGCCGTCGAAGCAGGTTCCCATCGTCATCGTTGGCCCAACCGCCAGCGGCAAGTCGGGCCTCGCAATCCAACTTGCCCAGCGATTGGGGAACTGCCAGATCATCTCAGCGGATGCCATGGCGGTCTACCAGGGCATGGACATCGGTACGGCCAAACCAAGTGTCGATGAAAGGGCCGGAATCCCCCATCATCTGATCGACGTGGTGGATCCGACGCAAGACTTCGACATGGCCCAGTTCCAAGGACTGGTGCAAGGAGCATTGGCCGAGGTCGAATCCGCTCACGACCGCCCGCTCCTGGTGGGGGGCACCGGCCTTTATGTGCGTTCAATAGTGGACGACTTCGAGACCCCACCGCAGTTTCCCGACGTGGCGGCTGACCTCGCGACCGAACCCAACACCGCTCATCTCTTCGCCCGCTTGAAGGAGCTCGACCCCAAGGGTGCCCAGAAGATGGAGGCGGAGAATCGGCGGAGAATCATTCGGGCCCTGGAAGTCACGGTCGGAAGCGGCCGACCATTTTCCTCCTACGGCCCCGGTGTTGACGCCTATCCGCCGACCCGCTTCGTGCAGCTGGGACTCGAAATCGATCGCCAGGCAATGGATGCCAGGATCAACACGCGCTTCGACCAGCAGATGGCCAACGGCTTTCTGGACGAGGTTGCCGCGCTACCCAAACCGCTGTCACGGTCGGCGGGCCAAGCCCTCGGCTACCGAGAGCTGCTGCAGCACCTCGACGGCCAACTCAACCTTGATGAGGCTGTTAAGAGAGGCGAAGTCGCGAACGCGACGATTCGCTCGTCGCCAGCAACGTTGGTTCCGTCGGGACCCGCGCATCAGTTGGCTCGATGCCCTCTCCCCCACCGTGATCGATGATGCAATCGCAGCGCTCGACTCGGCCGATCAAGCGACAGTCTGAGAGACCAGGGCCATCATCGTGCAAGCTACGGCCACCGGGTTCACCACCTGATGGAGATGTTCGCCCTCTAGACGAGCCACAGCCCAGCCCTGTTTGCGAGCCTCGTCCATGCTTGGGGCATACATGTCGCCCATCGCCAGGAAGGCAAGCCCCACATCGTCGGGTAGGCGTGGTGCTGGGACCTTCTGATCGAACAACGCTCGGGGAACGGGTCGGGCCTCAGCGAACACTCGTTGGCGTGACGATTCATCGGGAAGCATGTCCTCGATCATCGAGCCCCACCAGCGATGCCACGGTGGAACATGATCATCGGGGCGGGTGAGTCTGTCGAGCAGCCGACCCAATGGTGGATCCAGGTCGGTTGCCGACAATCCGTCGATCGGCACCCGGCCATTCACCAAGATAACGGTGTTGACACGGTGACCACGAGCCATTGCCTCCTCGGCGACCAGCAGCAGCCGAGGGCAGGCTGCGGAGTGCCCCGCAATAACCAGGGGCGGTGCATGGGTTTCAACCGCATCCTGAGGTTTCGGTGGGTTGGGGAGTGCGCTCAGAACGTCTTGGAGCCAGGGCGAAAGGAAGTCCTCAGCCTTACAGCCGACCGGAGCGGGATCGGCGATGAAGGGCTCCTGCTTGAGTCCGACCAGAACGTCTGCAACGTCGGTCCAGGACTCGGGGCCCAACAACATGCTGGGAATCAGAAGCCATCGCCGTGGAGCGATCGGCTCGATGGGGGCACTCGCCCGCCGGGGCTGGACCATGACTGCAACGTAGTGAAGTCACTCACATCACACCAATTGAGTCGATCGATCACACCCTGATCAACAGTTCCCCGTTGGGAACAATGAACCACGCCGACGGATGGTCCATCCATTCGTGCCACGCTGCGACCACCTCTGCTTGGTCGTCCTCGGTGGCGATTCCGTACTCCCTCGCCTGGACACCAAATGCGGAACTGACCGAACGTTCACCCCACAACGTGCCCCACCACTCCCGCTCCTCGCCGGTGCAGTACAACCAGGTCCCCACCGACGCCTCGATCCGAGACCGATCCACGCCTGCCTCAGAAGCCCATGACAACAGGTGACGGGCGGCATTGGGCTCGGCGTCGTTGCGACGGGCCACCTGTTGGTAGATGTCCATCCAGAGGTCGAGGCCCGATGGTTCGGGATACCAGCTCATCGCGTGGTAGTCGGCATCTCGAACCGCCACGATCCCGCTCGGTTTGGTGACCCGAACCATCTCTCGGAGGGCTGCCACGGGGTCGCCGAGATGCTGAAGCACCTGGTGGGCGTGAACGACATCGAAGGTGTGGTCGCCGAACTCGAGCTCGTAAACATCGCCCGAGCGCAACTCCACGTTGTCCGCGCCCCACTCCACCTTGGTGGCCTCTGCGGTTTCGAGAATCCCCTCGACCGGCTCGATGCCGATCACCGTCGCCACCCTGGTGGCGAGGTCACAGGTGATCGTTGCGGGACCGCATCCCACATCGAGAAGCGTGGCAGCGGGAAAAAGGTGAGGCAGCAGGTAGGCAGCCGAATTTGTGGCGGTTCTCCATGTATGGGACTTCAGCACGCTGCCGTGATGACCGTGGGTATAGGTGTCGTTCACGTCTCAAATCCTAGAGCTACCCGCAGAGCGCCTCTGCGTGGAAGGTGGCGGATATAACAACTCGGTGAGCCCGCACGAACAGGATCAAGCCCTTCGCGACGACATTCGCCGACTGGGTCGTCAGCTCGGGCACTCGATCGCCCGGCAGGAGGGCCAACCGTTCCTCGACCTTGTGGAACAGGTTCGCATCCTGTCCCGTTCGCTGCGCCGAGACGGGGACCAACGCGCCGGCCTCGAACTTGCAGCCACCTTGGCCCACGCCGACTTGGAGCAATCCATGAAGCTGGTCCGAGCGTTCACCACATACTTCCACCTGGCCAATGTGGTTGAGCAGGTCCACCGCATCGAGGATCTGAACCTGAGCAAAGCCAACGCAGGCCGGCTCTCCGACACCGTCCCAAAGCTGGTCGACCATGGATTCTCCGGTGACGACATCCTCGACGGACTGAACCGATCGGCACTTCAACCGGTGTTCACCGCTCACCCCACCGAAGCCTCCCGCAGGTCGATGTTGGACAAACTTCGTGAGATTGCGCTACTGGTGGAGGATCGCGGTCTTGAGCGGTGCACCAGCTGGGAGCGGCGGCGGATCGATCGCCGGATCGACGAACTGATCGATGCCATGTGGCAAACCGATGAGATACGTCGCGAGAAACCCGAACCTCTCGACGAAGCGCGCACCCTTCTGTACTACCTGGAGAAGGTGGTCCGGAACAGCCTGCCCCACCTCTGGGAAGACCTCGATGTTGCGCTCGAAGCAGTCGGATCGTCGCTGGCTCCAACGATCGCACCGGTGGTCTTCGGATCGTGGGTCGGCGGTGACCGCGACGGCAATCCCAACGTCACCCCCGCCACCACCCGCGACGTCGTTCTGCTGCAACGGTCACGGGCGCTGCGAATCCTCGTCGATGAGCTCGAAGGTTTGCGAGCCGAACTCTCCCCCACCGAACTGATCCGGCCGGTCAGCGACGAGTTGATCAACGCGGTGGAGAGCGAACGTGGCCCGTTCGCGGATGTGTTCGCCAAGGTCGGACGTATCAACGACGGCGAGTGGTACCGGTTGCGGTTGGCCGTAATGATTCAACGATTGAACGAAGCGGCAAGCACACCCGCCGGACCCCGCCGTTACCTTCGCCCTGCCGAGCTGGAAGACGATCTCCGCCTCCTCGACCGATCACTACGGGCCAACGACGGCGCCCTGCTGGCCGATGGCCGATTGGCCCGGGTCCGACGCCAGGTGGCCACCATCGGGTTCCATCTCGCCACCCTTGACATCCGCGAGCACACTGTGCGCCATCACGAATCGTTGGGGCGCCTGTTCGTGGCCTCGGGAACCAGCTATCCCACCGATCGGGCCGGCCGAACTGCGTTGCTCATCGCCGAACTGAACAGCCGGCGACCCCTCTCCCCTCCCGGTACACCGCTGCAGGAGCGGGATGCGCTCGACCTGTTCCGAACGCTGCGAAGCCTGATGGACGAGCACGGCGACCACATCGCTCGCAGCTACATCATCTCCATGACCGAAGGTGTCGATGACGTCCTGGCACCTGTCCTGCTCGCCCGCGAGGTTGGTCTGGTGGATCTCTCCGCGGGGGTTGCCCGGATCGGTTTCGTGCCGCTGTTCGAAACCATCGGCGATCTGCGCAGCATCGGCGAGACCCTCGACCAGCTCCTGCGGATTCCGTCGTACCGGAGGATCGTGGAACTTCGGGGCGGGATTCAGGAAGTGATGGTCGGGTACTCAGACTCCAACAAGGATGGCGGCATCACCACCAGCCAGTGGGAGATCCACAAAGCTCTTCGGGCGATCCGGACTGTGGCCCAGAGCCACAACGTCCGCATGCGGGTCTTCCACGGCCGGGGTGGGTCGGTCGGTCGTGGCGGCGGCCCCACCAATGAGGCGATCCTCAGCCAGCCGTCGGGTGTGGTCGACGGCGAACTGAAGATCACCGAACAGGGTGAAGTGATCGCAGACAAGTACGGCCAGCCCGATATCGCCGTTCGGAACCTCGACCTCGCTTTGGCTGCGGTTCTGGAAGCGACGGTCGCCAAGCAGACATCGCGCTATGACCCCGATCGGCTGGCGTTGTGGTCCGAGATCATGGAGTCGATGTCGGAAGCGGCGTTTGCCGCCTACCGTTCCTTCGTGGAGGATCCATCGCTGGCCACCTACTTCCAGACCTCCACGCCGGTTGAAGAGTTGGGTGCTCTGAACATCGGTTCCCGCCCCGCTCGTCGTTCCGGTGGCGGCAACAGCATTGACGACTTGCGGGCCATCCCGTGGGTATTTGGTTGGACCCAGAGCCGCCAGATCATCCCGGGGTGGTTCGGCGTCGGTACCGGGCTGGCAGCTGTGCGAGAAGCCGGACACGGCGACGTGCTCCATGAGATGTTCGCTGAGTGGCGCTTCTTGAAGACGTTCCTCAGCAACGTCGAAATGACGCTGGCCAAGACCGATCTCGGAATTGCCCAGCGATACGTGGATGTGCTGGTCAGGGACGACCACAAACACCTCTTTGGGGTAGTTAAGGCCGAGCACAGCCGGACCTTGGAGGAGATCCAGACTCTCACCGGTCGTGAGATCCTGGGTGACCTTCCGGTCTTGAGAAGAACGCTCGAGACCCGAGCCTTCTACCTCGACCCACTCCACGTGCTCCAGGTTGATCTGCTGGCCCGATCACGAGCACAGGCCTCGACCGAGAGCCTCGCGGCGGGAGGCGAAGGAATGGACCCAGCCGTGCGTCGGGCTCTGCTCCTCACCGTCAACGGCGTCGCCGCCGGCATGCGCAACACCGGATAACACCGGCCGGCGCCGTCTAACCGAGCCTGGTTTTGGTCCATTCGCGCCAATGGTGGTCTGGAGAGGGGAAGGAACCCGTGCGCCGGTTGAAATCATGTCCCACCCCTTAGCGACAACGTGCGGCAACCCAAAAGGACCCCTCTCTGGATCGCCGCCAGAGCCGCGAAAGAAACAGCAGAGCACGCCGCCGCAGCGACGAGCCGACCAACCGATGCTAGGAACTCACATGATGACCGAGGCTAGAACTCTTGCCACTCGTCCTCTGGGCCACCCTGGTATGTGGGCAGTGGTTCGCTCTCATCTGGTGTTGGAGCGTCGGCCCATGCAGCTTCGGACGGCGGCTGCTCGTACGCGGGAGCACCTGCGGCGGACGCATTGGATCGCCCCGACGTGGCCTGGCGCACCTCTCCAGCGCCATTGTCTTCTTCGGGCCCATACCCATAACACATCGACACCCCGTCGACATCGAAGGGCTTGCCAAGCGATGCCACCGTGAACTTGGACCAATCGCCGGACTTCTTCAAAACCTCGACCTTGCCATCGGCTTGGAGTGCGGCCTCCAGCGAAACCAACGGTGCCATCACGGCCCACTTGCCGGCCTTGGTCTTGCGGAACTGGGCGGGGGGCAGATCGCTCATAGGGCTCAGTATTGCGTTGAACAAATCGGTTCGCCAACGGCTCTGTTCCCCGGAGGCAGCGCCGATAGGAACGACGATGACGACAGCACTGAGCCCGGGTACCAATGACCGTCGCAGACCCAAGGCGAACGATGTGGTCGGCGCGCTCGCGCCCCTACTTGGCCTTTGGGCGGCTGGGCTGCTGGTCATCGCCGCGGTTCTGGTGCAGGATCAGGTGCCGGCCGAGGACCTCTTCATGGACGCTACGTCGGTAGGTCAGCAAAATTGGTACGTAGGTCTGGTCGCCGCCCTCGGGATGGTTGCGTGGACCGCATCGGTCTGCTTTTGCTTAATCGCAGGATGGGTCGCAGGGCTGGCAGGGCGGGCCGCAGCCAAGAGTACGTTCCGGGGCGGAGGTTTGTTCTTCGCATTGCTCCTTCTCGACGATCTGTTTCTGTTCCACTCGGACCTGCTGCCTCGAACACTGGGGCTGCCCAAAGTTGTGGTGCTGGGGAGCTACGCCCTTCTCGGACTGGTCTGGGCCACCAGTTCGGCCCGCGAGCTGATCCGGACACGAGTGCAGTTCCTTGTGGGGGCGGCGGTTGCGTTCGGCGTCTCGCTCACCGTTGAAGTCATCATCCCCGGCAGCGACACCGGAGTGCGGGGTGCGCTGGAGGACGGCGCAAAGTTCCTCGGCATCCTCGCTCTCGCCCTGTGGGCTTCAACATCGGCCACTGACATCATTCGCTCGGTGGTGAACCAAACCAAGCGATCACGCGCAGAAGGTTCAGCCGAGCCGGTGGCCGTCTAGGTGGTGGAGGGCAGCGCTGCGACGGGAACCAGCCTGTTTGTTCACCGCGGTTCAAGTTAGCGCCGAGTCCGGGTAGCCGGTCTCAATACTGCCGACTAAATGCCTCCTACGCGTCGCCAGACCTCCGGGAATTGATCGGGCGGCGAGTACTTCCGCGGCGGGTTCATCGCCAGTCACCCTCGGTAAGGCCGCTGCCGCACCGGGTTCCTTGGCGGTTGGCTCAGCGCTCAGCCGCACAATCGCAGAGAATCAAGATCAGGGCTCGCCGAACTCCTTCTGGAGGGCGCGGGTGGCTTCGTCCTGCAGCTTGCCAGCCGCGATTCCCAGCAGGGGACCGGCCAGGCCGAGAAGGCCTTTGCCCCGCAGATCGATCTGGATATCTATCTCTGAGCCACCAGCTGGATCGGCCCGCACAACCGTGGTTCCCTTGCTCTTGAACTGGGGACCTTCCACCCGCACACGCCAGACACCATTCCTGCCCTCAGCGACTTCTGCGTCGATCCCATCTGATGTCGTGAACAGATACACGAACCGAGACGGATCTTGTGACGCTTCGGCGAGGCGATTCTGAACCGCATGAGGCTCACTGCCAACAGGCACGGTGAAATGAAGGGCGGTCACAGCACCGGAATGCGGGTCCGGTGGGTCGCTTTGGCAGTGACCTCGACGAACTCGCCCATCAGGTACTGCGTATGGCCCTCTGTCACCCGAACCCTGGCGTAGGTTCCGGGCCGCATCGGGCCATCGGGCCGCTGAAAGTGCACCAGTTTATTCTGACCGGTGCGACCCGAAAGGCGTGAGGGATCCTTCTTCGAAGGACCTTCGACAATCACATCTTCGACCACGCCGACACGTCCCGTTTGCTTGGCCAGCGCACTTCGCTCGATGACGGTTCGCAGCCTGGCGTAGCGGTCTTTCACTTCCTCGGGATCGCAAAAGTCCTCGACCAGCTCGGCTGCTTCAGTACCGGGGCGAGGTGAGTAGACGAAGGTGAATGCGGTGTCGAACTCTGCCGCGGCAGCGACCTTGAGGGTTCGCTCGAAGTCGTCTTCGGTCTCGCCAGGGAAGCCGACGATAATGTCGGTGGTCACCGCCAGATCGGGAATGGTGGCTCTGGCTTCGCCCAGCTTGGTGAGGAACCGGTCGGCGGTGTAGCCGCGGTGCATCGCTTTGAGTACGCGGTCTGACCCCGATTGCAGCGGGAAATGGAGGTGGGGCATCACTGCTGGAGTCTCCGCCATCGCCTCGAACACCTCGGTGGTCATATCCTTGGGGTGTGGCGAGGTATACCGCAACCGGCGGATTCCATCGACCGCACCGACACAGCGGAGCAGCTGGGCAAAGGCCGGTCGGATTCGTACCTCGGAGTCGCCCGACCGGCGCGCCGCCAGTGCCAGGTCACGTCCGTAGGAGTTGACGTTCTGGCCAAGCAAGGTGATCTCGGTGACGCCATCTGCGGCGAGTCGCTCGGCCTCAGCCACGATGTCCTCGGGTGTTCTGCTGATCTCGACCCCTCGTACCGTGGGGACGATGCAGAAGGCACAGGCGTTGTCGCAGCCAACCTGGATGGTGAGCCATGCGGCGTAATCGAGTTCTCGTCGGGCCGGCAGTGCGGAGGCGAAGGCATCGTCGGGATCGGCCTCATCCCAGATCTCGGTGATGGGGCCGTTGGCCCTGGCGTTGCTCAGCAGCTCGGTGGCCCGATGCACGTTGTGGGTCCCGAAGACCACGTCGACATGCCCCGCCCGTTGCTGTATGAGGTCGCGATCCTTCTGAGCGAGGCAACCGCCGACCATGATCTGAAGGTTCGGGTTCTCCGCCTTCAGCTGCTTCATGTTGCCGAGGGTTCCGTAGAGCTTGTTGTCGGCGTTCTCCCGGATGCAGCAGGTGTTGACAACGATCACGTCCGCCTCGGCCTGATCAATAGTTTCGGAGTAACCGTCGGATTCGAGCAGACCGGCAATGCGCTCGGAATCATGCTCGTTCATCTGGCAACCGAATGTCTGCACCAGGTACCGCTTACTCACGCAGTGAGTCTAGAGCCAACCGAGGGGTCTGACCCCGGAGAGGGATCTGACCCCCGGTGGATCAGAAACCGACATTGCCCACGTGGGCGTCGACCTCGGGCACCTCGACCGCCGTGGCCAACGCAGTGAGGCCCTTACCGACCGAGCCCACGCCGACGCTTATCGCCGGCGCAATGAACAGCGCAACCAGCACGGTTCCGACGCCGAACTGTGAGCCAAGAGCAAGACCGAGCACGATCCAGCTGAGCTCCTGCATGCGGCGCACCTGCCGAACCGCTATGCCGGTGCGATCCGAGATCGACAGACTGAGGGCTTCGTGAGTGCCTATGCCGAGCCGAGCGTGAAGCAGACAGCCGATGCCGAGACCCACCAACCACAAACCGGCTCCGAAGTGAAGTAAACGAGACAAAAAGCCCCCTTCGATCTCGACCAACGGTATGAAGAAATCGATCAGAACTGCGATCATGCCAACGTTGACCAATGTGCCGATACGGGGCGCCCTACCCAGCATTGTCCCCGCCAGAGCCAGGGTTCCCGACATGAGCATGGCTGCGCTCCCAAAGCTGAGGCCGGTCGCTGCGGAAAGACCGCTGGCAACCATGTCACCAGGGCCAACACCGAGTCCAGAAGTGACCTGAAGGGCAACCCCGAGCGCCACGAAGATCGACGCAAGGGGAACCAGAAGCGCCCGAACCACCATAGGTTGGCGACGAATCGTGTAAACCGAGGCCATGCGAGCACGGGCGGCCGGACGGGCCGAGATTCGTGAGAGCGTGTCGAACTGACCAAAACTCCAGCGGGCCAGCCTCGCCACCAGTGCCAGTACGAGAGGCTTCTGCTGTCCAAGCCAGAATCGAAGCAAGTCTGCGGTCTCACCGATGACGGATTCGCCGGCAAGAATGCGGGCGTCGAGCGGGGTTCGTCTCGAGAGATCCGGCCGACCGCCCAGATCAGTATCGGCCAACGGGTGAGCAATCCTGGGCGCGCAGGAGCCTTCGGGTTCGGGAGCTCCGAACGGTATCGCTGATGAAGAAGAGGAGACCCGACGTCGATGACGCCGGGTGGTGCTGAGTTGCATTGATGTCACTTACGGGGAGGGGGGCCGGCAACCTATCACCGATCACTCGGCAGTGGGGTCAAGATTCCAGTGATGTGTCTACTGGCACCGAACGCGGCATTCCGGGTTTGGGATGCCGTTGTAGTAGTTCGACATCGGCGCAACGGAGCTTGATGCGTCCTTGGTCACTCTGTTTCCCTCCGGTGCCAGGCTCACCCGAGGTTGGTTTCCCCAAACACGTCAGGGGTGGCCACCAGGATCTGATGTTCGGCCTTGACCAGACTTGCCGGGATCGACGGATCCGCGGCCAGCAGCTTCTGCACCGCATCTGCCTTGTTAACTCCCGAAACCAGCCAAAGGACGAGGCCGGCTCGGCTCAGAACCGGCTCGGTGAGCGTGAGGCGATGGGTTCCGTTGTACAGCTCGGTGCGAGCGATCACGTGATGCCGTTCCTCCAGAACGGGATCGCCTGGAACCAGCGACGCAGTATGCCCGTCGTCGCCGAGGCCCAGGTGAATAACATCGATCACTGGCGGATTTCCGGCGTCGCTCCTGAGGTCTTCGACGAACGCTTTGAGGGCCTTGGGATCCTCAGGCGCCGACACAGGCAACGGCAGCCAGTGGGCGTCGAGATCGCCAAAGCTATCGATCTGATCGGTTAGGTTCCGCTCCGGCGATCCCTCTGGCACTTCTCGTTCATCGACCTGAAGAATCGTGATGCGGTCCCATGCAACATTTCTCTTCGAGAGTTCCTGGAAATAGGCCCTCGGCGAACGGCCTCCACTCACGGCCAGGGTGGCCCTTGGCCGTTGTCGTAGAGCTTGGGTGAGTTCCGCAGCCGTTATGTCGGCAGCGCGAGCTGCCCAACGCTCGACTTCAATCGTCTCGACCCGTATCTCGTTGCGATTGTTGTCCATAGCTACTCTCTTCCTACCGCCGACCACCAGGCCGCTGCACCATGGAGGGCGGCATCGTCTCCGAGCTCGGCACCGACAACCCTTGTTGTCAATGACGACGCCGGTCCGTGTTCATCAAGGACGGCGCGAATGATCGGAGCTACAAGGTCGATGTTCTGGCCCAAACCCCCTCCGATCACAACCACTTGAGGCACGACAAGCCAGCAGAGGTTCACCACACCCAACGCTACGGAGAACATTGCATTCTGGAAGATCTCGGTTGCCTTGTCATGACCAGCTCGGACAAGCTCCACGAACTCTCGTCCCTGTTCGCTGAAGCCTGCAATTCTGGCCTCCCGGTTCATCGCGGTGCCAGATCCGAGAAGCTCGACCGTGGCGGGTCGGTGGTCTTTGGCTGCCTGCGCATCGATCACCGTATGGCCAACCTCGCCGCCCGACAGCGCGCCGCGAACCAGGGTGCCACCAACCACGATGCCGGCTCCGATGCCAGTACTGATCGTCACGTAGACGACGTCTCGTTGACCTCGACCGGCTCCGAAGTTCGCCTCCCCAACGGCTGCGAGGTCGGCGTCATTGGCAAAAGAGACCTCGTACCCGCACCGCTGCTCGAACCATTCTTCGGTGAGGTAGGGGATCCAGGTTTGGGGAATGTTGGGAGCCTGCATGAGGCTTTCGGTTTCATGGTTGATCACTCCAGGAAGGCCGATCACGGCCCGACCCGGTTCATTCAGTCCAGCCACTTCGGACATCATCTCGAGTATGACCGTTGGGTCGGGATGGGAGTGGGGTGTTGATCGCTGAATCCGGTCGGTGATCGTGCCGTTCTCGTGGATTAGGGCAGCGCGTACATTCGTTCCGCCCAGGTCGATGGCCACCGTGTGATCGGATGCGGTCATCCCACTTCAGACGGGTCGGCACCATATCGGTACGGCTCAACTGCGGGCGGATCGTCGAGTATCGGCTGGACGAGGCGCCACGCTTGGTCCACCATGTCACCACGAGCGAAAAGCCGCCTGTCACCGAGAAGGGCATCGCCAAGAAGCCGGTGATAGGGGCTGGGACCGAATTCGATGCCGCGGTGGTCAACTTGGAGCTTCACCGGTTCGCTCTTCAGGCTTTCTCCCGGCCGCTTGGCCTGCATGTTCAACTCGATGACATCATTGGGCTTCAGTTCGAATCGCATTGTGTTGGGGCGGGGCTGGAAGTTGCCTTCAGAAAACAGCGCCCGGGGCGGGGCAGTGAACTCGACTATCGCATCGGTGACGGTTCGGTCCATGGCCTTACCGGCCCGGATCGTGAACGGCACGCCGGCCCACCGCCAGCTGTCTATCTCACATCGAACAGAGATGAAGGTTTCGGTGTCGCTGTCGATCTTCACGCCCGCCTCGCTCAGATAACCCTCGTATTGACCACGCCACGCTTTGGCGGGGTCCATTGGCCGCATCGAGCGGAGCACCTTGACCGTTTCGTCGTTGAGGGCATCAGCATCGTCTGACACCGGTGGCTCCATTGCCAGCAAGGCCAGGATTTGGAGCAGGTGGTTCTGAACCACATCTCGGAGCGTTCCCACTTCGTCGTAGAACTTGCCACGGCCTTCGACGCCGAAGTTCTCGTACATGTTGATGGTGACGCTTTTGATGTGCTGCCGATTCCACAGCGGTTCGAGAATGCTGTTTGCGAAACGGAACACCAGCAGATTGAGGACCGGCTCTTTGCCCAAGAAGTGGTCGATCCGGTAGATCCGGTCCTCGGGATAGTGCTCCAAAACGGCGGAATCGAGCTCGCGTGAGCTGGCTAGGTCCCGACCGAACGGTTTCTCGAGAACCACCCGACCACAATTGAGCCCCGTTGCGGCCAACCCATCCACAACCGTCGAGAACAAGAACGGGGGGATGGCCAGATAGGCGACGGGACAGAGCTTGTCGCCAACCTTCTCCGCCACTGCTTCGTAGGTGGACGTCTCGCGATAGTCACCCGACACGTAGTCGAGACGGTCTGAGAACCGTTCCCATATATCGTCATCGATCTCCAGGCCCGATTCGTCCAACGCTTCACGAGCGTTGCCTCGCAGTTCGTTCAGAGTCCACGTCGAGGACGCCACTCCTATCACCGGCATGTTGAGCTCGTCGTCTGATTCCAGTTGGTACAGAGCACTGAAGAGCTTCTTGCGAGCGAGATCGCCGGTAATACCGAACAGAATCAGCGCTTCAGAAGACTGATCGAAAACCCGGGTGCTCGAACTCAACAATCAGTCCTTCATCTCTTTGTGGCCGCCGAACTCGCTGCGCATCGCGGACAACACCTTATTGCCGAACTCGGCATTGTCCCGACTGGCAAACCGGCTGAACAACGCGTCGGTAATCGTGGGCACCGGGGTGCCGCTCTCCACTGCAGCCAGTACTGTCCAACGGCCCTCACCACTGTCGGACACTCGACCGGCGAAGTTCTCCAGCGTGGGGTTGTCCTGCATCGCAGCGGCTGTCAGATCGAGCAGCCACGACCCGATCACGCTGCCCCGTCGCCACACCTCGGCGATCGCGGGAAGGTCGAGAGAATACTGGAAGAGCCCGGGGTCGGCCATCGGTGCCGTTTCGGCGTCACCGGTTCGGTCGCCGCTGCCAACATCGGCTCGATCCATGAGAGCGAACCCCTCGGCGTAGGCCTGCATGATGGCGTACTCCACTCCGTTGTGGACCATCTTCACGAAATGTCCAGCGCCCACGGGACCACAGTGGAGGTAACCGAACTCGGGTTGGTCGGGCACGCCATTGCGACCTCTGGTGCGTTCGGCTGCATCGACACCCGGAGCCAGGGTTCTGAATATCGGGTCGAGCCGCTCGACCGCATCATCGTCGCCGCCGATCATCAGGCAGTAGCCACGTTCCAACCCAAACACGCCCCCGCTGGTGCCGATGTCGACGTAGTGAATGCCTCTTGGACCAAGCTCGTCGGCCCGTTTGATGTCTTCGGGATAGTGGGTGTTGCCACCATCGATGATGATGTCGTTGGATTCGAGGTGCTCGGCCATGCTCATCACGACCTCGCCGGCGTAGGCAGCTGGAACCATGACCCACACCGCCCTCGGTTCAGACAGCTTGGCAGCCAGGTCGGCCTCGCTTTCCGCGCCGACCGCAACACCCTCTTGAACCAGCGTGTCAACCGAATCAGCGTTGACGTCGTACACCACACATTCGTGACCTTCGGCGTGAAGTCGGCGTACAATGTTTGCACCCATTCGGCCCAGCCCGATCATTCCGAGTTGCATCATGTTCTCCTTGGGTAGTCCCGTGTATGCGATCGTCGTCGGATCAGGTTGCGAACACGTCGTGGTCGTTGGCAAACGCCTTGAACTCAAGCGCATTTCCGGCCGGATCCAGGACGAAGCAGGTGTGTTGTTCGCCCGTCTCTCCAGCGAATCGAGTTGTTGGTTTCATCACCCAGCGAATTCGGTCGCCCTGCGCCTCGAGCCGAGCGACAAGGTCTCGCCATGCTGGTGGGTTCAGCAGCAGGCCAGAGTGCTCGGCTGGCACCTGATGTCCGTCGACGTCGTTTGTTGCGGCCGCCGTCGGCGCCGGGGCGAGGTGGGCGACTACTTGGTGGCCATAAAGATCGAAATCGATCCATTTCTCGGCCGACCGACCCTCCCGGCAGCCGAGAACTTCGCCGTAGAACCAGCGGGCGTCGCCGAGGTTGTCCACGGGGAAGGCGCGGTGGAACCTTGGTCGTGAAATGGCTGGGGTTGCGAGGCCTCCTTCGAGGGCGTTGAGCATCTCGCTGTCGAACTGGGTGAGCGACTCGAGCGACAGATCGACGAAACCGAAGCGACCATTTCCGGCGTCGGCCGGATTGGGAACAGCAACCACTTTCATTTGAGCGGCTCGAGCGCTCACTGCACCGTTCAAACTGTCTTCGATCGCGATGCAAGCAGTTGCCGGCACGCCCAACTTCTGAGCGGTTTTCAAATATGGCATGGGGTGAGGCTTGCCGAACTCGTCATGCTCGGCGCTGTGGGTCACGTCGAACACGTCTTCCATACCCAGCGATGACAGCACCGCTTCCATGAGAGCGGTGTCGCTACTGGTGCACAACCCAAGCTTGAGACCGTGATCGAGTGCCATTGCGATCAGCTCGTGAACCCCCGGAAGGGCTTCCCGTGTAGCGACAAGTTCGATCACACGGTCGACAACCGCCGCAGCTACCTCTTGGGTGGTTGGGCCCTCCCACGGCGATCGTTGGAACCAGATCTCGGCGACCTCCCGCATCCGCACACCCATGGTGCCGGCGAAATCATGGTCTGTGAGGCCAAGACCAAGTCGCTCACTCGCTTGCTGTTCGGCCTGGCGCCACAGTGACTCTGATTCCAGTAAGACTCCGTCCATATCGAAAATCAGGGCTTGGAGTCGGCGCACCACATCGTTCAATCTAGGCCCTTTGTCCGCTGTCTCACCGCCTACCAACCCGGGATGGCGTTCAAATCCATCGGTTGGAATCGGCGGTCAGTCGAACCGGGCTGGTGGAGAGGGAAAGTGCCGGGTCCGAGGGCCCGGCACTTCAGGTACTTCGTATCCCCTGTAACAGTCGCCTAGGTGAGGTCGATGGGACGGTCCAACTCCGGATCGTCGCTATCGAGATCACCCGATGGTTCCTTCGTAGGCTCGTCGTCTCCACCCAAGAGGCCCACCTCTCGGAGAACCCGATCTTGGATCTCCATGGTGAGGTCAGGGTTCTCCATCAGGAACTCCTTGACCTTCTCCCGACCCTGCCCGATCTGCTCGCCTTCGTAGGTGTACCAGGCACCGGACTTCTTCACGATGTTGCGGTCCACAGCGATGTCGAGCAAGGAGCCTTCGCGGCTGATGCCATGGCCATAGGAGATGTCGAACTCGGCCTGCCGGAACGGCGGCGCCACCTTGTTCTTCACCACTTTCACCCGGGTCCGGTTGCCGACCATCTCGGTGCCGATCTTGAGGGTCTCGATCCGGCGAATGTCGAGCCGTACCGAGCTGTAGAACTTCAACGCCCGACCACCAGGGGTGGTTTCGGGGGAACCGAACATCACGCCGATCTTCTCGCGGAGCTGGTTGATGAAGATACAGATGGTGTCGGTCTTGTTGAGGTTGGCGGTGATCTTTCGTAGCGCCTGGCTCATGAGACGGGCCTGGGCGCCTACGTGGTGATCACCCATCTCGCCTTCGATCTCGGCCCGTGGAGTGAGGGCTGCCACCGAATCGATCACGATCACATCGAGCGATCCGGACCGAACCAGGATGTCGGCGATCTCCAGTGCCTGTTCACCGGTGTCGGGCTGGCTGATGAGCAGCTCATCGACATCCACGCCGATGGCTCCTGCATAGATCGGATCCATGGCGTGCTCGGCGTCGATGTAGGCACAGGTGCCACCATTGCGCTGTGCTTCGGCCACCACGTGCATTGCAAGTGTTGACTTGCCCGAGGACTCTGGGCCATAGATCTCCACCACGCGACCTCGGGGTAGTCCCCCGATGCCCAGGGCCAGGTCTAATGCAAGAGCGCCGGTTGGGATCGAGCCGATGTTCAGACTGGTCTTGTCTCCCATGCGCATGACCGAACCGGCGCCATGGGACTTGTCGATCTGGCTCAGCGCCATCTCGAGAGACTTGGCCTTTTCGGCCTTCATCTTCTCTTGCGCCTTCAGGCTCTTGTCTTCTGCTCTGGTCTTTGCCATTGCGTTTCTCCTCTTTCCCGAACGGTTGGGCCCGGGTTGTCGAGCGCTTTCGGGCGCCCATTGGGGGTGTTGGATATCTGTGACCGACCCTAATGAGGGGGTGTGACACTGCTTCTTACGACACTGCACCTACAAGACACAGAGCCGGTCGTTCCATTCAGCGGCCAGAGCAGCTCCGATCGCCTTACAACAGTGTAATTCCGAACATATGTTCGGTGCAAGCCTGATCGAAGAGATTTGCGTGGGATTTCCCGGGTTGAGACCGGAGTGGGCCACAACGATCAGGGTGAGAATGCAATACTGAAGCGGTGAGGAGGTTCGGTCGTCTGTCGGTGGTTGCCGCCCTTTCACTGACTTTGGTCTCGTGCGGAAGTGACGAACCTGCGGGTCCATCGGACAGAGTGCTGCTCGAAGCGATCATGGAGGGCAGCCCAAGCGACGCCGAGGTTGAAGCCAAACTTGCAACCGCTGATCTGCTGTGCACGATTGGTCCCGACATGCTGAAGGTTCTCTGGGCCGATCTGGACGCCGAGCAATTCGAGTTTCAAGAGTTCGTTTTCCAGCATCGCTGTCCCAAGGACAACGCCTTCCTCCTCGAGCTGCGCACGGCGAAAAAGGGGGCCACAACAACGACCTCGACCACAACAACCACGCGTCCCCGCCGCACAACTTCGTCGTTCACCCCGCCGACAACTGGTTCCACCTCAACCTCCACCACCGAAGAGCCCTAACCGGCGATCGAAACGCCCGTTCTACGGGCACAACCATCGCCAGTTCCAACCCGCCGCATGGGCCAACAAAACTGGCGATCGAAACGCCCGTTCTACGGGCACAACCATCGCCAGATAGCTCTGAGCTCTCGCTCAGACCAACAATCTTCTGAGCATGTCGAGCACGGTGATAGTGCTGAACTGGCGGATTCGTTCGCGGTCGCCGGGCAGGCGAATTGTCGCGGTTTTTGTGTAGCGCTCGGCGTCATCGCCCTCTCCGACCATCAGGCTCACCGCCATACACACCGTCCCCACCGGCTTGCCCTCTACTTCATCGGGACCGGCGACACCTGTTGTCCCGATCCCGACGTCAGCCCCCAGAGTCCGACATACGCCTTCGGCCATGGCCGCTGCGGCCGCTTCGGTGATGATCGGCCCCTCGGGCACACCGAGAAGCTGATGTTTGATGTCGGGGTTGTAGGCCACAATGGCGCCCCGGTAGATCGCGCTCACGCCTGCCACCTGGCAGATTCGTCCCGATAGGTACCCGCCGGTAAGCGATTCGGCTACTGCCAGGGTCAGACCTCTTTCTTTCAGGGCTCGGACCACAACGGTTTCCATGTTGTCCTCGTCGTACCCGAAGGTCCATCTGCCGATGAGCGGCTCCAGTTCAGCCTGCTCGGCGTCAAGCAATGCCTTCGCAGCGACCTCATCGGCCGCCTTGGCCGTGATGCGAACCTTGAGTCCCTCCACACCGCTGGCCAAGAACGCCAAGGTCGGATTGCCAGCTTCGTCGAGTTTTTCGATGCGGTCGGCGAGAACTTCAGCCAGTCCCGATTCGCTGTGGCCCCATGTCCGCACAACCCGGCTGGCGATAACCGACGAATCTCCCGAGCGAGCCCGTAGGTCAGGGATCACCGTGCCGGTCACCATCTCTTTCATCTCATAGGGAACACCGGGCACTGCATAGATCACCCGCTCACTCCCCTCGTAGTCAACCGGACAAACCAGCCCGGGGGCTGTCCCTGGCTGCTGGGCAATGGGACGCGCTCCGACCGGGACCATGGCCTGAACGAGGTTGTTCTCCGACATCTCCCGGCCTCGGCTGGTGAACATCAGTCTGATCTTGTCGGCCAAATCCTGCCGCAACTCCAACTCGACGCCCATCACGTCGGCGATCACCTGTCGGGTGAGGTCGTCTTGAGTTGGACCGAGTCCACCGCAGCAGATCACCGCATCGCTACGACTGAGCGCCAGCTCCAGCGATTCCTTCATGCGTGACGGATTGTCGCCCACCTTGGTCTGGAAGTGACTGTTCAGCCCTGCGGCGGCGAGTTCGGCTCCGATCCAGGAACTGTTGGTATCCACGATCTGCCCGAGGAGAAGTTCAGTTCCGATAGCGACGATCTCAACCTTCACGCTCCCCTCTTTATCGTCACTCCACGCCGAATCCCTCAACCATCGGTTTGACCGACACCGGCGCGGAGCGAGATGATTTCGTCGTCGCTGGCGATCAGCAGAATCAGATCAACGTTTTCGGCGTCCCGATCACGTTGATAGAAGTCGACCGCCACCCCTTCGTTGTTTCCCGTGCGAACCGTCCAGCCGAGAGTGGAGGTTGGGTTCGGTCGTCCGAGTTCGATACCAAGAGAGCCGCCGATGAAGCTCTCGAGGGACCCGACAACCAACGAAGGACCGGAGAACTGAAGGATCTCGGCGACGTCGAGCAGAGACTCGGCCCGTCGCGAATCGACCAGACCACCTGAGCTCTGCGTGGTCCACTCGACCGGTTGAAGTATCGGAGTCTCACCGACGCTGAAATCAGCAAACACCGTTTCTAGCTCAATCACCTCATCACTTGGGCCAGCCAGGAACACAACCCTGCCGTCATCGGCGCAATCGGTATCGACACCACCCGTGGGGTCGCCGAGGAATTCCTGAATGATCGAGTTTCCACAATCGCTCGCCGACACGCCATGCGATTCGCCGGTCAGGAGCACGTACTGGGAGTTGGACAACGTGTCGGCAGCGAGCTGGCTCCAGGCCGGCGGGGTGACGGGGTCAAACTCGCCCGCCAGCACCAGGGTGGGCACGTCGCTCACGACCGGTTGGGTCGAGACCGGGTCGGCGGCGACACCTCCCAGAGCCGCACATGAGGCGAAGACGTCGCCATCACCGAACGCCTCTTCATAGAGCCCGAAGGGATCATCTGGCGACGCAGCATCAACTTCGTCGGGATCGGCAAACGGAACCTCTTCGTTGCACTGGAATGTGTAGAACATCCCCGCAGTGACGAACGCCTCGTTGGTTCGATCCAACGACAGATACTGCGAAAGAGCACCTGTTGCGCCGGTTTCGATGTCGGTGAGCAATTCGGGCCAGTCGGTGAATGCGAACGGGGAGTACAGACCTCCGGCCACCAGCCCAACCACAGCGTCGCCGGTTGCTTGAACGGTGTCGGTAGCGCCGGTCAGGAAATCAACCACCTCAACCTCGCGGGGATCGGCCTCCAGGTCGGCGGCTGCGGCGATCAATCGCTCTCCCAGATTGCCTTCGGCAGCACACGCTGGTTCGGCATCGCAGGCGGCCGACACCAATTCGAAACTGTCGAGGAACGTTTGGGAACCCTCTTTGGTGGCATCGACCTGTGGTGGATAGACGCTGTCGATCACTGCCGACCGGATCGAATCGGGGAACTGTCGCATCATGTCGAGAGCCAGCCGAGTCCCGTACGAGATCCCCAACAGGTTCCATTCGTCATGTCCAAGGGCGTCCCTGATCGCGTTTGCGTCCTTTGCGTTGTTGATCGTGTTGTACTGCCCCGTGTCGATCCCCCGGTTCTCGAATCCGCGGGCGCACGCTCCCAGGGCCTCCTCCCCCAGCGTTTGGAGTTGGGCCGGTGTGAGTGAGGGGTCGTCCTCAGCTTGGCGGCTGAGCCTGGTGAGTTCGGGGCATCTCAGGCTCGGTTCGGAGAAGCCGGTGCCTCGCTGATCGAAGAAGATCAGGTCGTAGTCGTCGAGCAGCGGGTCCCAGATCTCAGGGAATTGAAACTGAAGCGTGTCGAGCGCATGTCCGCCGGGACCACCCTCGAGATACACGATCGGAGCGTTGTTGGAACCGGACCGACTGGGAAGCACACCAACGACGAGTTTCACATCGCCCTCCCCTGTGTCCCAGTTTTCGGGAACGGTGACCCGATGGCATTCGGCCGTGACTCCTTCAGGCTCGGCAAAGGGGCAGTCGACCGATTCGATCGTCGGTTGGCGCGCCGAGCCGTCGGCTGGGTCGGCATCGCCGTCACGACCACCGGTATCCGATTCACCACTCTCGGGTCCGTCGTCGGATGACACCTGCGACACTTCTGAATCAGAGTTCTCTGCAGCGTCACCATCGGACCCGAAAACGCACCCTGCTGCGACCAGAACAAGAGCGATGATGACGGCATGCGGAGCCAGCTTGTGGGCCATCCGGTCACACTAGGCCACTGCTAGGTTCCGACAGTGCCGCCTACCAGGGCTTCGCTAACGGGTTCCGTTGTTCCTCAGGGCGGCCGACCCGTCGATCACGTACTGGGCTCCGGTGTACAGGGTGAATGCAACCGCCACCCACAAAAGGATGTCGGTCACCCAGGAGACATTGTTCTCGATCGGCGGACAGGTGGCACTGGCGACCGCCAGACCCTGGATGAAGGTCTTGTATTTGGCCGACGTGCGGGCTGGGATGGCGAGACTCCTCCTGGCCCAGTAGCTCCGGTAGGCGATCAGTCCGAACTCGCGAATTGCGATGAGCGCCACGGGCAACCACGACCATCGTCCTATGCCGACCAACGCAAATCCGGCGGCGAGCACCACCGCTTTGTCGGCCAACGGATCCCAGAACGCCCCGAACCGGGTGGGCTCGGCCTGACGAGCCAGTTTGCCGTCGTACCAGTCGGTGAATCCCAGAAACCAGCCCATCGCAAAGCTCGGCCACCAAGGGTTCTGATGAAGAATCATCAACACAAATATCGGGGTGAGCACAAGGCGGAGCAGGGTGAGGGAGTTGGCAGCCAAAGCCCATTTCGAGGAACCGAGAAGATCGGTCACGCCCGAAGTCGGGGCAGGTGCGGTCATACGGAACGACCAGTGAGATCGGGCCCGGCCGCATCGACTACTTCAACCTTGTGAAATCCTCCCACTTGAAGATCGTGGGGCACCGAGATGATGCCGTCAATCTCTGGCGCTTCCCTAACCGACCGTGCCACCCCCGGGGAATCGACCAGAACCAGTTCGGTAGTGCCGATCCGATCGTCTTGGCGCTCGGCGGTGATCCGGTCTTGCAGTTCGGACAGCTCGGCCAGCCGGTCAGCTACCAACCCCGGCGCCACCTGGCCGTCGAGGTCGAATGCGTACGTGCCTTCCTCGGCGGAGTACGAGAAGAAGCCACACCAGTCCAACCGGGTTTCCTCCACGAAGCGCAGTAGGGCATCGTGATCGCTTTCGGTTTCGCCCGGGTAACCCACGATGAAATTGGATCGGAATGCGGCCGCCGGCTCCCTGGCTCTGATGGCCTCGATCCGTTCGGTGAAGACAGACCCTTCACCCCATCGACGCATTCGTCGGACAAGCGGTCGGCTCACGTGCTGGAGCGAGAGGTCGAAGTAGGGAACTTCGGTTGCACAGATGGCATCGATGAGACGATCGTTGAGATCCGATGGGTACAGGTAGAGAAGCCGAACCCAATCGACCCGCTGTGCAACCGCATCGACGAGTTCAACGATCTGCCGCTCACCCACCCCCTGATCCCGACCATATGCCGCAAGATCCTGAGCGACTAGCACAATCTCCCTGGCCTCGGTCTGTTCAACCTCTGCGAGGATCGACTCGGTGGTGCGTGACCGTTGCTTGCCCCTGAAGCTGGGAATAGCGCAGAATCCGCAATTACGATCACAGCCTTCGGCGATCTTCACGTACGCCCACGGCGCCACCGAAGCCGGACGAGGGAGGTTGAGAAGGTCGAACGATGGCACCGACACCGACCCTCCAGCGCGGGTAGGACCAAGAGAAACCGGCGTACCGAACCCGCTGACCTGCTGCACCTCGGGTAACGCTGCTGCTAGCTCGTTCCCGTACCGCTCGGCCATGCACCCGGTGACAACTACCTCGGCACCCTCAGCCTTGGCCCCGGTGAGCGCGAGGATCGTATTGACACTCTCTTCCCGTGCACTTTCGATGAAGGCACAGGTGTTGACCACCACCAGATCGGCCTCTTCGGGTGAGCCAGCGGCAACGAGCCCGTCAGCGGTGAGCGTCCCGACGAGTTTGTCGGAATCAACCTGATTCTTGGGGCAGCCGAGGGTGGTTATGTGGAAGGTTTTGGGCATGAGCAGGAACGAGCAGCAGCTGGTGGCGGTGGGTCGAGACAGAATCTCTGAACCCACCGACGCTACCACCGCACGGCGACGCGTAGACCGACCAGGTCCAGCAACACTGCGAACCAGGCCCTCGGGGGCGCCGCCAGTACTGAGCCGGAGATGTGCCGTTCGACTCTGGGCGTCGTCCTCTTTCGGGCGCATGGTAACCACGTCGGGCCCCCTCGGGCCCGAGAGTCTCCGGACACCCGGCTCCTGGCCCGATTCCCAAATTCGCTCGAGAAGGAGGTTCGGAAATGAAGACTATGGATTCGACCACGACAGGCACGCCCGCCCGTCGTCGGCGATACGGAACGATGGCCGTCCTGGCGCTGGTGGTCGTCGCAGTCATTGCGGGCGGTTGGTTGTTTTTCAGAAATGACGAGAAGACCGCCACCGATCGCGTGCAAGACGTAGCGGCAGCGATGCGCAACGGCGACATGGACAGGCTGGTTGAGATCTTCGGATTCGAAGGTACCTCGGATTCCATCGATTACCGGTTCATCGATTGGCACATCGGCTGGAACTCCCAGCCCGAGTTCAGCGACGTCGTGGAGACCCCGCTGGAAGGGGGTCGCACCACCTTCCACCGCGGTCGTCACCTACAGCGATGATTCGTTCTATTCCCGGGCTGTTGGCGAAACGTTGACCACCTCGGTCAACGGCGTCGTGAAAGAGGACGGAACCATCGACGTCTCCAGCTGGCCTGCGCCTCCGGGTCTGACCACCGTTGACGCCGAACTACGCACATGGGTCGAGGCCAATCGGCCCGAACTCGTCGACGAGATGTTCGGTTATGACTACTCGGGCATTCACTTCAGCCGTCGCTCCGGTGAGCTGCGCTAGCAGTGCTCGACGACTTCCTGGCGAGCCGGTAACAAACGGCAGCGAACCCGAGCGGCCCCGCCGAGGGGCCGCTCGGGCGGCGCACCCGATACCGACCAGGTCCTAGCCAGACAACGGGTCTCCACCGGGCGGACAACTCACCCGTCAGAGGGTACGCCCTTGGATGACGTGAGCTGCCGAAACCGTCGGGTTCTCATCACCGCTTGGCCCGCTACGAAGCTGACCAGTACCAGACCAGCACAAGCCGCGAGGACCAAGAGATCGGTCTCGTCCCTCCTCAGCAAGCGCAGGCGCAACGACGGGAAGAGGCTCGGGAGCGCCCACCCGATAGGTGAACGCGAACGCACCGTCCACGGGGTCGCTGTCGGCCGACATCACTGCGTAACGGACGATGTAGCGTCCCTCGGTGGTGAGGGCGGGAAACGATGCCGAGATCACCTGACCCGAGTCGATGACTTCGTCGAGCACCACCGGGCCCCCAGGTGCATCGATTGCGATGGTCGCATCGCTGACGATCTCGTTGAAGACGAGTTGAACCGACGAAACCGTGCCGCCAACTGTGGAGTTGCTGGCGGGGGATGAACCGACAAGCACCGCATCAGCCAGCGCCGGACTCGGCCAGACCAGCAACCCAACCACGGCCACGGCCACGATGGTCGAGCGAGAAATCACTCCACCAGTGTGCCGTCTACTCGGTCAGTCGAATGGGGTCGCCGATGACCCGAATACTCCAGGTCGTGCGGTCGGTCACGCCGTTTGTGGTGTTTTGTGGCTGGTAGCGCACACGCCACCAGCAGTTCGGTCCATCAACAGCCGCGGTCATCGGATCATCTGGCACGCACGCGTAGTCGTTGGGGATCTGGATCCGAATGGTGAGTTCGTCACCGTTGTAGATGGCCCCGGTCACGTCAAGGCACTCGTATGGCACGTTCTGGGCCGTGACCGAGTCGGTCAACGCTGCGTTGGTGACGGTGCACGTATTGCTGTTGGCGACAAAAGCGGACTGGGTTCCGTTCTCGGGCAGAACCGCCCTCGTGAACGGGTAGCGCGTGTTGTCCGGTGCGAGGACCTGCATGTTGTGCATACCTTCGCCTGGATCGAACAGCTTGATCTCCAAGACCTTGTTCTTGTGGACCTCAGGGACGTTCGCCAGGTAGAACAGGGCTGATGGCGAGCCGGCGAAGGTTGTCTGGTTGTTCTCATTGACATCCCTGATCGTGCTCGGGATGAAGATCGGCAACCAGCTTCTGGCGTAGAGCTGAGGGCAGCTGGTCGAGGGCAGGATCGAGCCGCAGGGCGTGTTGGTGTTGCGCGGGACAACCCGAAGTCCGAAGGAGTTGAGACGGGTCTCGGAGTTCACGGCCAAGGCTCGCGTCCGCAGGATCCAACGGCCCTGATCCGAGTCGGCGTCGATCTCGTAGGCCTTGACCCACTGAGAGGTCGCGTCACCGCAGGCGTTCGCCGCCCACAAACGCGGCAGGCCGCTGCCGTTTTCACCGAGCACAAGATTGGCGGGAACCTTGTTGTCGTCGTCGGTGAACAGGGTGTCATCACCTTTCCAAAGCGTTGTTTCCAGCCGAGCGGTCGTCCCGCCTTCTGAGTTTTGATTGCAGGACCCAGGCTCGAAGATCTGGAGGTCCCACTGACCGACAACTGGAGAGTTGAGGCCGGCAGGACCCGAGAAGTCGATGACGAAGTCGTAACCCTCGGCGTCGTACCGGGTGTTTGCTGTTCCCGAGCAGGAGCCGGAACCACCGAACCAACCGACTCCGAAAGGGTCACCGTTCTGGTAGCCCTGGCAGTATCCATTCACGGCCAGAAGGAGATTTTCCGGCGGTGCCCCCGGGACAGCTGGCGGGTTGAGCCCCGAGCCCAACGAGCTACCCGGATTACCCAGTGGGACCGGGAGAATGTAGCTCGACGTAGCGGCCCGAGCAATATCGACTTCGCTCAAGACCACCTTCCCGAAGTACGTGTCCGCCTTGGTCTCTATCCTCACGTAGATTCCCTGGGAACCGCGTCGTTCCACGATGACATTCACGTCTGGGTCGTTGTGGTCGAACCCGTTCTCTTTGGCGATGGCGCGCGCCGCGGTGGTCGCTTCTGTGAAGTCAGGCATCCATACAACGCCGGACAGCGCGGCGGCGTCAGCGGCACGCTGTGCCTCGTCGGCCTCCACATACCAGGCGCCGACGTCTACCGCGAAGGCAGCGAAGATCATCAACGGGATCAGAAGGAGCGCGGTAGTAGCGAGAACGTATCCCGTTTCATCTGATCGGTCTTTTCGTCGAACAGGAACCAACAGCGCCATACCTGTCCTATCGGCACCAGCTACGGAGGACTAGAGGGGTAATCACACCTAGCGCTTACTCGACGAGGCGAAGCGGGTCACCGATGAGTCGGGCCCGCCATGCGGTCGTCTCGCCGAGATTCACGCCCGAGGTTGCTGTGGTGTATCGGATCTTGACCCAGCAATCGGTAGTACAGGAGTATCCGCCCGAAATGTCGTTGAGATCGATGGTGATTCGAATGAGCCGATCCTGGAAGAACTGGCCGCCGTTCAATGGTTCACGGCGCACACAGGTACCCGCTCCGTTGATGCAGTTGCTGCTATCCAGCGCGGTTCCTACGTATTCGGAGTAGCCACTCTCGGCGACGGCCACCCAGGTGAGTGGCGCAGGCGACCTGACGCCCGCAGCGTCGGGCGGCATGAGCACTTCTACTTGGTCGATACCGTCGGCGGTGTCGAACATCGTGACTTCCAGAGTGGACCGGTAGTTCTCCGGCCCCACCTCCGCCAAGTACAGCTCGACGGGGACATTGACTCCGGGTTGGGTCCCGTTGCCGTTTCGGAGAGAGTTGGGGAACATGTCCTGGTCGGTGTACACGCCCAGGTAGTTGAGAGGGCTGAGAGTTGGACAGTCTGGGTTGGTGATGGTGGAGCAGCTGTTTCCGAATCCGCCGGTCGCACGGAGGGAGTACAACAAGCGGCCATTGTTGGAGGACTTGGCCTGAATGACCCACACCCCCGGCGTGAGGTTCGTCGCCACATTGCGCCAGGGCCCTTCCTCTTCAGCCGCTTCGGGGTCATAGGCATTCGGGCAGTTGGTGCCCCGGTTGAGGGGATAGACAACATTGCTGCTGCTCCCGTTGGCTTGAACCGCGAGGTTCGCCGGCACGATGTTGTCGGAGTAGTTGTTGGGTGTGTTCGCATCGGGCTGGTAGAGGTTGAGAATCAAATTCGACCGGCTGTCGTTGAAACAGCTCACCCGTGCCTGAAGGCGCATGCCGGCTGACCCAGCCGGGATGTTCATCAGATAGAGGAACCCACGCGTGTCTCTCTGTTGGTTCACGTTCCCGTTGTTGGCGAGCGGGATGCTGAGCGGGTCGCCGTACTGGCGGAGGGTGCCAACCTCGTGGATATTCAGCCAGAAGTTGTCAGGATCGCCTGGCCGGTACACATTGTCACGCCCCGTGCCCAGCGCATTCGAGGGGGTTCCCATCGGTAGCGGTCGGGTGAGCTCGACGGTGGCGTTGCGCTCGATCTCGATGCTGTCCAGCACAACCCGCCCGAAATAGGATTCTCCCTCGGTCAGAATCGTGACTTTCACCTTCGATTGGCTGACGATCTCGGTGATCACCTGGGGATATGCGCCCGCAGCTGGAACACACGGCGCCGATGGAACATCGCAGCCGGGCTGATCGACGTACCCGTTAGCGGCGGCCACCGACTTGGCAGCGACGCTTGCGAGGGCAGGATCCGGAACCTCCACACCGGCGGCGAGTGCGGCAGCGTCGGCGGCGCGTTGGGCTTGATCGGCCTCGGCGTACCAGCCACCCACGTCTACCGCAAAGGCGGCAAAAATCATCAGTGGTATGAGAAGAAGAGCGGTCGTCGCGAGAACGTACCCTGATTCGTCTGATCGATCGGCACGACGAAGAGGGGCCAGGAAAGCCATACCTGAGCCATCGGAACCAACGCGGGTCTACTACAGGAGTAGATGCGACTAAAAAGTGAGGAGTGCTTTCCCTGCTGTTTCAACGGTTTCGTTGAGATAGGAAACAACAAGGAACAACACGAACACCATCAACAGGACCGAACCCTCCAGCCGGTTGAAGAGTGCCCTACTCCACATCGCAGCGAAGGCTCCCAGGCACACGACGAGCATGAACCCCATGTCGAGCGTGGCCAGCGAACTGTCCTGAATCGTCCCATCGCCCAGCACGCCAACGACACCGCCGACGGCGAGAGAATTGAACAGATTGGAGCCAAGCAGATTGCCAACGATCAGGTCGGTGACACCCTGCCGAGCAGCGGCGATGGTGGTGACCAGCTCGGGGAGCGATGTGCCGATCGCCACCAACGTCACACCAACGAAGCCTCCGCTCAACCCGAACTCGGTAGCAAGGTCGGTAGCGCCCCGGACCAGAAGCCACGCGCCGCCGACCGTTCCGACCAACCCGATGAGAGTTCGCAAGACTTCGCTGCGAGCGTTCACCCGCTCGCCTTCCTCGACCACCTCATCGATGGGTGGAGCGTTTCCGGAGCGGATAACCCAGCCGAGTGCTACGACGAGAAGAACAAAAAGAAGCACACCTTCGGACACGCTGATGCCTTCGCCTTGAAGCGTCATCGCAAAGATGACAGCGGCAAGGGTGGCCATGATCGCTTCCTTTCTCAGCACATCCTTGGCAACGGCGATTGGAACCAGGAGCGCAGCGGACCCGAGAATCAGGCTGAGATTGGCTATGTTGGATCCGATGATGTTGCCGATTCCAAGGTCGCCATCGCCGTTGGTGGCTGCCACGGCCGACACGAGCATCTCAGGCGCACTGGTGCCGAACCCGATGATCACTGCACCGATGACGATGGGCGTGACGTTGAAGGCCACTGCGAGTTTGGCCGCCCCTTCCACAAAAGCGTCAGCGGCAAATGTGAGCAGAATGATACCTGCGATCGCCAGCGCAAGACCAATGAGGATGGTCACTGCTTCGGTTTGGGATACCCCGGCGGCGGAGCGAGCGCCGGATCGAAATCCTCGTCGATTGCGAACTCGTCATCCTCGTCGGATCCCGAGTCCGGTGTGTCCAACTCCGACTTGGCGGTTTGGGTCTCGCTCTCACCGGTGAGATCAACCGCCACGTTTGTCAGATCAAGTTCTCCGGTGGATTCCGCACGCGAGGTGCTGGCGGCTCGTTTTGTGGCTCTCTTCAGTTTCTTCGCCGGTTTTTCGACTTTTGCGTCGCCGGTCAGAGCCGGGGTGTCCTCGCTTGCCGAATCGGCCTGGTCGGGTTTGACCAAAACCTCACGGGCCCGGACGCCTTGGGCTGGTCCCACAATTCCCCGATCTTCGAGCACATTCATGACGCGTTCGGCCTCCTTGAGGTCGACTCGCAACTTGCGCTGCAACATGGGCACCGATCCGAGCTGGCTGTTGATGATCAGTTCGGCCCCATGTTCGATGACGTCGCGGTCTTCGACTACTTCGGGTTCCGCCTCTGTGGTTCGCTCGTCGGAAACTACTTCTTGCTCGTGCTTCTCCGATTCGCTCAGCGGGCGAGGAAGCGCCTTCGAGCGCTCATGCGGGTCTGGATCGATCGGGTTTTGAATGCTGGCAAGAGTGGGCTTGGGAACGTGCTTTTTCGGCACCGGAGGTGTGATCAGCTGCTGTTGCTGGGGAGCAGGAGTAGGAGCAGCGGCGCCCGCCATCTTGTGTAGGTCAGCGGGCGTGACCAGAACGTCCCGGACCTTTGAACCCACGTTGGGACCGACGATTCCACGTTGTTCCAGCTCATCCATCAACCGACCGGCCCTCGCAAACCCCACGCGGAGTTTGCGTTGGAAGTCTGAGACCGCCGCTCGCTGACTATTGACCACCAACTCCATGGCCGCAAGAAGTAACTCGTCATCATCGGCACTGCCGGTCGTGCCGCCGGGCAACACTGCAGCGGCGCCGCCGGTCTCCATGTCATCGCCTTGCACCCGTGGATCGAACTGGACATCGGGGGCCTGATGCCGCCAGAAGTCGACGAGCTCAGCCACTTCTGCCTCTGTGACCCACGCTCCCTGGAAGCGGGTGAGCTCGCTGGTACTCCCGTCGCTGATGAGGCCGTCGCCTTTGCCCACCAGGTTTTCGGCACCTCCGGCGTCTAGAACAACGCGGCTGTCGGTGAGGCTGCTGACGGCATAGGCCAACCGAGCGGGAACGTTGGCCTTGATCATGCCAGTGATCACGTTGGTCGAGGGCCTCTGGGTGGCGATCACCAAGTGAATTCCTACCGCCCGTGCTTTTTGGGCGATGCGTACGATCGCTTCTTCGATTTCGGCCCCAACTTGCATCATCAAATCGGCGAGTTCGTCGATCACGATCAGCACGAAGGACAACTTCTGGTAGTCACCGAGGGAGCCGTCGTCCATCACTCGGGGGGCAAGCCGACCGTCCTCGACGGCCTGGTTGTAACCGGTGATGTCACGCACTCCGACCTCTTCGAGCATGCTGTAGCGCCGCTCCATCTCCCGGACGCCCCAACTCAGGGCGTTGGCGGCCTTCTTCGGATCGGTGACGACCTCGCTGAGGAGGTGAGGCAGCCCGTTGTATTGGGTGAGTTCCACCCGCTTGGGATCGACCAGGATCATCCGTACCTGGTCTGGTGTTGATCGCATCAGGATGCTGGTCAACATCGTGTTCAGCCCGCTCGACTTGCCCGACCCGGTCTGGCCCGCAACGAGCAGATGAGGCAATTTGGCCAGGTTTATCATGATGGTGCGACCGGTGATGTCGCGACCTAGACCAACCTCCAACGGATGCTTGGCCTTCCTGGCTTCATCGGAAACAAGCAAGTCCCCCACAGTGACCAGGGCGCGTTCGAGGTTTGGTACCTCAACGCCGATCGCCTGCTTACCGGGAATGGGCGCAAGAATGCGAACATTGGGCGTCATCATTGCATATGCAATGTCTTGCCTGAGCGCCATTACACGGGAGACCTTGGTCTTGGGGGCCAATTCGTATTCGAACATGGAGATGGTGGGTCCGACTCGGACACCGATCAGTCTCGTCTCGACACCGTGTTCCTGGAGAGCGCGCTGAAGGCGCATTCCTCTCGCGCGTACTTCGCGTTCGTCGACGTCCTGGCTCTTCGATAGCTCCAGCATTGCGACAGATGGCAGCATCCATTCGCCGCCCTCGGGGGTGGGCAAAGTCGGTGCCACCTCGGCCGGAAAAGCGGGCGCCTCGACTCGACTGAAACTGAAATGGTCACCAGCCGAATCGTCCAACGTGCCGATGTCGACCGTCTCGTCGGCCACGGTGTCCTCGAGGGGGTTCGGCGGTGCCGGCGGCAGATCATCGAATCCGGCGGTCTCGGGTCGAAGATCGATGTATTTCTCGGCGGTCTCCTTCGACTTGATCAGCCCAGATCCGCCATCAGCCGTTGTGATCTCGATATCCATCAGCGGTTCGACGATGCCCGACGCGGATGTTTCAGCAACGGGACGCTTCTCAAAACCGAGCTTGGATCGGTCGAATTCGAGGTTCGAAACCGTTTCAGCGACATAGCCGGCCGCCTGACGGAGGCGACCCAGGATTGCATCCAGAATCCAGCCGTAACTGATGCTTGTAAGAACGGTGACGCCGACCATGACCAACGTGACCGTTACGATGATGTGACCCCAATGGCCGAACAACGACTCGAGCGTTCCGCCGATCCGCACGCCGAGGTGACCACCTGCTCGTGAGAGCTCGTCGACAGTTGATCCGTTCCAGGGCCGCCCGCCGACAAGATCGAGGATCGAGAACACTGCGGCCACGAGCAGCGCACCGGCGGCGAGCTGGGCCGGTTCGAAACGGGGAGCCTTCTTACGGCGTGACCTGCTCCGCGGCGTGGGAGCATTACGTAGACGATGCCAGCCGACCCAGAACAACCCGAGGGGTACCACATATCGCACGCGGCCCACGAGCCAACCGCTGACATCGGCGAGCAACTCCCCCACCGGTCCGGTGGTGCCGGTATACAGTCCAAGAGCGAGCAGGATGCCAAGGGCAATCAGGAGAAGGCCCTGTACCTCACGATCGCTGGTCGACTGGGCGGCTGACCTCTTCTTTCGCCGCTGCGGTTGTCGCCCACCGGAACTGCGACGAGTGGACGAACGCGCCGGGCGCTGATTTCTGCTCGTAGTAGCCACAACCCTCAAACAGTAGTTTGTGCCGGACCTGGAACAGTGGCACTCAGGCGACGAGAGGCTATTCGTGGGCGCCCAGAACGACCGGGACGATGCTGGGGCGGAGCCTGGTTCGGTTGGAGACGAAGCGTCCCAGGGTCCTCTTGACGATTTTTTCAAGCTCTGTTCGCTTCCGCACACCTTTGGCCAGAGCATCTTCAACCGCATCGCTCACAGAACGCAGCGCATCTTTGTGGATCTGGTCGCCCTCGGCGCCCGACACCCAACCCCGACTCACGATCTCGGGCGAGCCAACCAACGAGGCGTCAGGCCCTTCGATCCGAAGTGAAATGATGGCGGAGACAAAACCTCCGGTTCCCAGCGCCCGACGTTCATCGAGCACTCCTTCCCCGAGGTCACCCACACTTCCGTGCACATAGACGTACTCGGCTGGCACCTGCTCGCCTCGTTTGAGTCCCTTGTCGCTCAGCACTACGGAATCCCCGTCGGAGCACACCAATACTCGGTCGGGCGGAGTTCCCACCCGAGTTGCTATTCGGGCGTGCTCAACCATGTGCCGATACTCGCCGTGAACGGGAACGAACCACTCTGGCTTCACGATGCTGTGCATCACCTTGAGTTCTTCGCTGTTGGCGTGGCCGGTGGCATGAACACGATGGGTCGTGCTATCAACCACTTCTGCTCCCCGTCGCAGCAGCCCCTCGATCACCGCAGCCACGCTGGTCTCATTGCCGGGGATCGGGTGACTGGACAGAATCACGCAGTCACCATCCTTGATTTGAAGGAACTTGTTGTCACCGCTCGACATGCGGGCCAACGCTGCCATCGGCTCTCCCTGCGATCCGGTGGAAATGATGCACACATCTCCGTCGTCGTACCGGTCGACGTCTTCGATCTTCGCGAGCTTGTCATCGGGAATGTGAAGCAAACCCATCTCGCGAGCAAGGGCGACGTTCTTGTTCATGCTGCGGCCCATCGTCACCACGGTGCGCCCTTCGGCGATCACGGCATTGGCGATCTGCTGGACCCGGTGGATGTGGCTGGCGAAACACGCAACGATCAATCGGCGTCCAGCACGAGCCCTGACCACGTCCTCCAGGTTCTGCCCGATGCTGGTCTCGGATTCGCTGAAACCCGCCGACTGAGCGTTGGTCGAGTCACACAGGAACAGGCGGATTCCGTCGTCGGTGGCAAGATGTCCGATGCCGGCCAGGTCGGTCAGACGTCCGTCGACCGGGGTCATATCAAGCTTGAAGTCGCCGCTGTGCAGGATCACACCCTGCGGGGTGTGGAAGGCGGTGGCATAGCCGTGCGGCACCGAGTGGGTGACCGGGAAAAACTCCATATCGAATGGCCCCACCTGGATACGGTCGCCATCGCTCACCTCGATGAAGCTGGCCTTCTTCAGGTGGCCCCGTTCTTCGATCCGGTTCTTGGCCAGACCGATGGTGAGCGGCGACCCGATCACCTTGAGCGGCATCTCGTCCAGCAGCCAGCCGATTGCCCCGATGTGGTCTTCGTGGCCGTGAGTGGCGACAACCCCCTCGATGCGATGGGCGTTCTCGCGCAGCCAAGTGAAGTCGGGCAGCACCAGGTCAATACCGGCCATGTCGTTGTCGGGGAACATCAGACCACAATCGATCAGCATGATTCTGCCGTCGACTTCTATGGCGGCACAGTTCCGCCCGATTTCGCCGAGTCCACCGAGGAACACGACTCGTACAGGTTGTGGCATGGAGGAAACCTTAGAGGCGCAACATGGAGAAGGCTCGGTCTGTTCTCATCATGAGTCGACCAACTGCCTATCGAGCCCCGACAGAATCGTACGGGCGACTGCGTCGAGGCCGTCGGGCGTTGGACCCATGGGGCTCCGGCATTCACCGACTGTGACCCCAAGCAGGTTCATCATCACCTTCGACGGAATCGGGTTAGGTGTCAGATCGCCGGTTTCGAAGTTGTACGACGGAATGAGTCGAGCGTTGATCTGTCGTGCCAGGCCAACATCGCCTTTTCGGTAGGCAGCAATCATCTCAGCCATCTCAGCTCCGGCCCAATGGGTTGCAACGCCGATCACTCCGACTGCTCCAACCGCCAACAACGGCAACGTGAGGCTGTCATCACCGGAGTAGACGCTGATTTCCAGGCCCTGCTGTTCGGATCGGTGAATGAGGTCGGCGGTCTCGGCCGGATCACCGGCCGCATCCTTGAGTCCGACGATGGTGGGAAGAGCGAACAGATCGATTAAGAGGTCGCTGCTGATCTTTCGACCGGTTCGACCGGGAATGTCATAGAGGATGACCGGCAGATCGGTTGCCTGGCAGACGCTGGTGAAGTGGCGACGCAAACCCTCCTGTGAAGGGCGGTTGTAATAGGGGGTCACATGCAACAGGCCGTCGGCGCCCACCTCGGCAGCTCGTTCGGTGAGGTCGAGGGCTGCGGATGTGTTGTTGCTGCCGACGCCAGCAATGACCGGGTGGTCCGGAAGTGCCTCTTTGACGGCTGCGACGAGGCTGATCTGTTCTTGATGGCTGAGCGTGGGCGACTCTCCGGTGGTGCCGGCGACCACAACACCGTCATTGCCATTCGCCACGAGGTAGCGAGCCAACTTCTGGGCTCCGTCGAGATCCAACGAAAGATCCTCAGAAAACGGCGTGACCATCGCGGTCAGAGTGGCTCCAAACATGCTGTCAGGTTACCGCAGAGCACTACACGCACATGAGTCGGTACATCGACTCTTCAGTTGGCTCGGGTAGTGGCTAGTCGTCGGAGCAGGAGAACGTAAACCGTGGTGGCGAGAATCGCGGAAAATAGCCCACTGCCCAGCGTAGGAGAGGTGGGGGCCATTGGTTTGATCTGGTAGAGGCACCGGAATGGGAAAGAGTTCACCGGTCGGTTCTTCCAATTGAAGCCACATCGGAGCTAAATCTGCCCCGCCCAAACGACCGGCGACGGCGACAACGTTGAGCCTCGGGAGAATTGTCCCTTCACCGGAGTCGACGACTGCGAGTCCCTCCCGTTCCCGGCTCACTCGCATCCAACCGCTCACCTTTGACAACGCCGAACCGAGGTCGGGCGGGTCCTCGATCGGGCGTCCGAGCTCCACAAAACCCCGGTTCACCAGCACTTGGGTGCCGTCGACAGTTTCGAACAGGCCGACGACCCACTCCCCAGCAGCGCCGTTCTGGCTTCGGTTGGCGATCCGAACCACGTCCGGCTCGGTCCATGATCCGGCGTCTTCGACCCGACTGAAATCGACCGCCGTCGGAGCGCCGCTCTGAATGGCTGCCAGCACCGACAGGGGAACCGCCTCGGATCGGGCTGCGATTTGCACGTTCTGGGCAATCCTCTCGTCCCGACGATCGAGCTGCCAGAACATGGCGACGATGAACGACGCGACCATCGTTGCGGCAAAGAGATGGGACAAGATCCACTTGGGTCGGATGGCAAAGGACCAGTCGGGTTCTGTCATTTTGCGACGGGCCACAGGAAGATCGAGTTCGCCGGTTGACTCAGTCGACGTCTTCATCACCGCCCAGTTTCTTGTTGAGCTCACGCAGAGCGCCCAGCTCGGTGTTGTCGCCTCGAAACTCCCCCAGAATCGTCCATGCAATAACCCCCACGGACAGGATGAGAAAGTAAACGCGATTCTCGGCGATGAAGTCCACCACACCACTGATAGGGGACTCGAAGCGCACCCCGAACCGGTTGATCAGCAAGAGGCGGACAAGGGTGCCGGTGCAGTTGGCCAGGATGAAGGTCCGAGCCTTCATATGGATACCGCCAGCGATTATGCAGACCACGTTGTTTGGGGCCAGAAAGACAATCGGAACCGCGAAGCGCCGAAAATACGACTCCATCTGCCGTATGTAGGGCCCGTAGGTGCGGCTTCTGCGTTCCAGCCACGCGAATGCTTGGTCCCCGAAGTGGAGACCAATCAGGTAGTTGAATGGGTCCGACGCCACCAGCCGGAAGAACCCGATGGCGAAGAACCAAGCATCGCTCATCTGATTGCTAACCAGAATCAGATTGGGATTGGACGGGTTGAGGGCGATCAATGCGCGGGGGTTGTTGTCCACCAATTGTGGAGCCAAAGCGGATCCGCCCCAAGCGGTGAACAGTGAAATCGCAGCAATCAGAATCGAGAGACGGAGCAACCATGTTGGCAGATTGGGTCGATCGGCAACTTCGGCGTACGGGTCCAGCGCGGTCACTGGTACACCCGTGGGCCGTGCGCCCGATTCGTCATTCAAGCATTGTACGGGCCTGGCCTGTTCGCTGTTGGGTCGGCGCCGGATGAACCGGGCTCGGAAGAGATGGAGAGCTGTCGCGCGAGCGTCGCCAGACGCTCGAGGACCAATGTGAACAGAGCATCCGCCTCAACCTCATGTATCCAAAGGCAATTGGGAGCTTTCCCGGTTGCCCCCCAGTAGTCGACGACAGTCATGCCCATCGTGAGGTCCGAGCCGGTCTCCACCTGTACGAAGACGTCCTTGCCTGTGAAGAGCTCGGGCCTCACTAGGTAAGCGATAGCGGCCGGGTCATGAACCGGCCCACCGAAGTCCCCGTACCGTTCGATATCGAATTTCTGGTAGAAGTCGAGCATGGCGGACACTTTGTCGGAAAGATCCCCTCCGATGGCCTTGATGTCGGCGATCCACTCTCTCGTCATCAGCGCCTTGTGGGTGACGTCGAGCGGCATCGTCACGATCGGCACACCGCTGCGATACACAACATCGGCGGCATGTGGATCGACGTAGATATTGAACTCGGCTGCCGGCGTGACGTTGCCGCCTACGAAGTATCCGCCGCCCATGTTCACGATCTCCCTGATCTTTGGAGCGATCTGCGGCTCCCTGATCATTGCCATCGCGATATTCGTCAGCGGGCCGACCGGGCACAGAGTAATGGAATGATCCTCAGCGGCGAGCAGGGTCTCGATCAGCCAGTCCACGGCATGCTGATCTTGCACGGGCATGGTTGGCTCGTCCCAGTCGGGTCCGTCGAGCCCGGATGGACCATGGACGTGCTCTGCGGTCACGAGGGGTCGGACCATCGGTCGATCGCAGCCGGCGAAGATCGGCATATCGGTGCGTCCAGCCAGTTCGCAAACGATTCGAGCGTTCCGCACAACCGCCCGCAGGCGAGTGTTCCCGGCCACACAAGTGATCCCCAAGACGTTCAGTTCGGGCGAGGCCAAAGCGAGAAGGATGGCCATCGCATCGTCCTGACCAGGGTCGGTGTCGATGATCACTGCTCTGGGCTCGGACACGCGTTGACCTCCTGAGAAAACTGCGACTCCATCGCAGCCTAACCAGCCGATCCTCCCCGGCTGAATAGGCCACCAGCGGGATCATCATCAATACCGTAAGATTCCGACATGAGCATTCGAGTCGGTGTTTTCGGGGCAGGTGGACGCATGGGAGCAACGGTATGCAAGGCCGTAGCCGCCGACCCTGAGCTCGAATTGGTCGCCGCTGTAGATCCCGGCCACGACGGGTTGGCTGCGCGCACCGTGATCGGAGTCAACGCCGCAACCTTCGATGTTTCCGGAAGTCCCTGGGCGATGACCCAAGCTCTTGTGGACGTGGCAATCGACTTCACCGCTCCGGACGCGGCACGCGACAACATCACGTTCTGTGCAGCGAACGGCATTCATGCCGTCGTCGGTACCTCAGGATTCACCGAATCCGAGTTTGAGTCAATTGGCCAGCAGTTCACGAGTTCAAATTGCCTGATCGCACCAAACTTCGCAATCGGTGCGGTCCTGATGATGCGGTTTGCGGAGATGGCAGCGCCATTCTTCGAGACCGCCGAGATCATCGAATACCACCACAACAGCAAGATCGACGCTCCCAGCGGGACGGCGGTGAATACCGCGGAGCGTCTGGCTGCTGCCAGCTCAGCCTGGGCAGCCGACCCTACTGAAACCGAAACTATCCCCGGTGGGCGAGGGGCGAGGGGGCCGGCGAACATCCCGATTCACTCGGTGCGGATGGTTGGCATGGTGGCCCATCAAGAGGTGGTGTTGGGCACCACCGGACAGAGCCTGGTGATCCGCCACGACACGACCGACCGCACGAGTTTCATGCCCGGAGTGATGTTGGCAGCCAAACGCATCGCCGCCCTGCCTGGGCTCACCATCGGACTCGAACCCATCCTCGACCTCTAACCCCCAGATTCGTATGATGCCACGCGTGAATGTCTACAGCCCGTGGACTTGTGGCTATCTGCAGTCATTTGGAACCAAGGACAGCGCGCACGTCCTCGGGTAATGGTTGGCTCCGCCAGGCTCGTGCGCCGACATGTCGGACCACCGCCGACGCGACCGCGTTGGCCCGGTACCCGGCGTCCTCCAATTCGGCGCCGTCGGCCAGGGACGCTGCGAGCACTCCACAAAACGCATCTCCTGCGCCAGTCGTGTCAACGACCTCTATGGCAGGCAGAGCTTGAATCGTCACGGCGTGAGACCCCGGCTGCTCAATGCGCACACCGTCGGCTCCAAGCGTGGTGATCTGGGTTGGGGCTGAAACCACCTCCGCCTCGATCTCGTTGACGATGAGAACAAACTGTCCATCCATGACCTCCGAAGGCAGGGGTCGAGCTGGAGCAGCATTCACCAGGACCGTCATCCCTCGTTTCCGGCCCTCAATGACGGCCGCCACCATCGCCTCGTCCCCCACCTCTGCGCTGATGAGAAGCACACCCCCCGTGATGCCATCGAAGCCGCGAGTCACTTCCGCTGCTCGCAGTTCGTGGTTGGCCCCTGAGGCCACCATGATCTGGTTCTCCCCACCGCCCACGAGGACCGCAGCTCGACCGGTCGGCTCGAGTCCAATCCCGACGGCCGAGCAGTCAACCCCCAACGCTTCGAGATCGGCTCGCTGTTTCAGTCCGTCAGGATCGGGACCAACCATGCCGATCATCCGCACTGGCTGGCCCCGAAACGCTGCGGCAACCGCTTGGTTGGCTCCTTTGCCTCCCCCCTGCTGTTGATAGCGGGCTCCGGTCACCGTCTCGCCCGAGACCGGAAGAAAAGCAGCCTCGTAGATGTCGTCCACATTGATCGACCCGACGACCACAATCACTGGCATCCACTGAAATTACTGCTGAAGGCGACGCTGTAGGTCACCCTCGACAAAGATTTGAACCGAATCTCGTCTCGGGCAGAGCTATGAAGGCTTTGTCACAAAACCCCAGACGGAGGAACCCGCAGGCTCCTCCGTCTGGTTCGTGATTCAAAATGTCCGCTGATGCTTACATTTCTCCAACTTGTCTGCCAGGAGTTACGCCAGGCGCAACGTGCAGCAGAAACTTGACTGGACTAGCGCCGGTTGTTGCGGCCCCCGCCTCGGTTAGTGCCGGCTCGGCCACCACGACCACGGCCACGGTTGCCGCCACCGTCGCTGAGTTCAGCGCCCTGGGGTCCGAGATCACCGAACTCGTCACCGACAGCTGTTTCGAAGTCGTCCTCGAAGGACATCGAAACCGAGGCTGAATCTGAGCCTTCGTCATCACTGCCGGAATCGGATACCGAAGCAGCAGCCTTTTCAGCCCGCTTCTGCCCAGCACCGCCGGAGCCGCCGGCATCGCCGGCCATCCGGAGAGAAACCTTGCCGTTGGGATCGATGTCCTCGACCACAACGTCGACACTCTGACCAAGCTCCAGTACGTCTTCCACGCGATCAATGCGCTTGCCGCCACCGATCTTGGAGATGTGCAGCAGCCCGTCGCGTCCGGGCAGGATGTTCACGAACGCACCAAACTTGGTGATGTTCACAACCTTGCCGGGGTAGGTCGCGCCAACTTCGGCGGTGGGAGGGTCGAGAATCAGCTTGATCTGACGTTCCGCCTCGGCCACGATGCCTTTGTCGGTGGAAGCGATCGAAACCGTTCCGACCATGCCATCGTCGTCGACACTGATGTCGGCTCCGGTTTCGGCCTGAATGCTGTTGATGACTTTGCCCTTCGGTCCGATGACTTCGCCGATCTTGTCGATCGGAATCTCGAAGGAGATTATCTTCGGGGCGTACTCGGTGACATCGGCACGAGGCGCTGCGATCGCTCCCGCCATCACCTCGAGAATGGCGAGACGAGCTTCCTTCGCCTGATTCAGCGCGGCGGCCAGCACATCGCTGGGGATGCCGTCGATCTTGGTGTCGAGCTGGAGGGCGGTGACGAACTCGGACGTTCCGGCCACCTTGAAGTCCATGTCGCCAAAGGCGTCTTCGGCTCCGAGGATGTCGGTGAGGGTGGTGTACTTGCCTTCGGCATATACGAGGCCCATGGCAATGCCGGCCACGGGGGCCTTGATCGGAACACCGGCGTCCATCAACGACAGACTGGATCCGCATACCGACGCCATTGAGGTGGAGCCGTTGGAGGCGAGCACGTCGGAGACCAAACGAAGGGTGTATGGAAATTCCTCCTGCGACGGGATAACCGGCACGAGGGCACGCTCGGCGAGAAGACCGTGGCCAATCTCACGACGTTTTGGACCCCGCATGAAACCAGTTTCTCCAGTGGAGAATGGTGGAAAATTGTAGTGGTGCATGTACTTCTTGCGGAGCAGCGGATCGATACCGTCGATCATCTGATCCATGCGTCCCATGCCCAAAGTGGTGACGTTCAGAACCTGAGTTTCACCACGCTGGAACAATCCGGAGCCATGAACCCTGGGAAGAACGCCAACCTCAGCCGAAAGCGGCCGGAGGTCGGAAGGTCCACGACCGTCGATACGGGCGCCCTCGTTCACGATGCGGCTACGAACAACCTGCTTGGAGAGGGCTCGGACTGCGGCCGTGAGCTGCTTCTTTGCGATGGGGTTGCCATCTTCGAAGCGGGGCAGAAGCTCGGCCAGCGTGTCGTCACGAAGTGCGGACTCGGCGTCACCACGGACGGCTTTGTCGGCGGTGCTCTGAACCTCGACCATCCGGGTGCCGGCAAATTCCTGCACAGCGTCCATCTGCTCGGGGGTGTAGTCGGCCTGCGAATCGAACTCGAAGAAGTCCTTGCGACCACCGGAGACTTCCACCAGCTGGTTCTGGAGAGCGATCGCTTCCTTGATGTACTGCTCAGATTCCGACAGAGCCGTTGCGAGGGCGGCCTCGTCGACCTTGGGGGCGCCGTTCTGAACATTGTTCCAAGTGGTTTCGGTGCCACCGGCTTCGACCATCATGACGGCGATGTCACCATTGTCGAGCTGGCGGCCAGCGACCACGATTTCGAATGAGCTCGCGTCGCCTTCTTGGTAGGTGGGGTGGGGCAGCCATTCGCCGTCGGTGGTGTAGGCCAGACGAACGGCGCCGATTGGGCCGTCGAAGGGAACGTCGGACACCATGAGCGCTGCAGAAGCGGCATTGATGGCGAGAACGTCGTAGGGGTTGGCCTGATCAGCCGATTGAACGGTGACCACCACATGGACTTCGTTGCGGAAGTCGGACGGGAACGATGGGCGCAACGGCCGATCGATCAGGCGGCAGGTGAGGGTAGCGTGGTCCGACGCGCGGGCCTCCCGGCGAAAGAACGAGCCGGGGATCTTGCCGGCCGCATAGGACCGTTCTTCAACGTCGACGGTGAGGGGAAAGAAATCGATTCCGTCACGAACCCGGCGGGCTCCGGTTGCGGCTACCAGGATCTGGGTGTCACCCATGCGGGCTACCACCGAACCACTGGCAAGCCCAGCCATCTTGCCTGTTTCCAGGCTCATTTCTGGACCGTCACCTGCGGTGACGGATCCACTTACGTATACAGCATCAGTCATAGATGCTCCTTTTTCTGAATTGGATTATGGCGCGCCAGCGACCCTCGCTGGAGCTAAGCGGCGCAGCCAGATCCCAGATTGCAACTACCGAGCGAGCCCCTGTCGTGGAGCAGATTCCGTGGAAGGAACCTCTTGCTAACCACAGCTGATGCTGTGAGTGGCAGCTCGGGAGCCAGAAACCAGGCTCTGCCTTTTGCCGCGACGGTTAACCCGTCGGCATCATTGTAGGCACAGTGAGGACCGAAACCGCCGACCCCACCAACTCCGAACGTGCGAAGCGCCCCAGCGCCGCCGAACGACAGGCACGAGCGCAGGCGAGCGAAGTCACAGCTGCGGAGGGACGGAGCAGCACCAACCGCTCGAGCCAGATAGCGAAGCGCTCGGAGCGACCCGAAGCGAGGCACGAGCGCAGGCGAGCGAAGTCAACAGCTTAGCGACGAAGACCGAGTTCGGCGATGAGAGAGCGATAACGCTCCACGTCGATGCTGCGGAGGTAGTCGAGCAAGCGACGGCGCCGACCAACGAGCATGAGCAGACCACGACGGCTGTGGTGATCCTTTTTGTGCACTGCCAGATGGTCGGTGAGGTGCCGGATCCGATCTGTGAGCAGCGCGATCTGCACCTCGGGGGATCCGGTGTCTCCATCGCCACGGGCGAACTTCGACATGGTGTCGGCCTTGGGAGGCAGATTGGCGGCTGGTTTGCTCATGGTGGATCTCCTGAGTTGGATCGTGTAGAAGGTGGCCCTTTGGTCCAGCCATTCCACGGAAAACCCAGTGGAACAGCAGCCTCAAAGGCTACCAGCGCGGCAGTCCGTCGCGGTAGCGGCTCGTTCGGTTGTGGAGGGCTCTTCGGCCAGTCCTCAGATGCCTTCTACGAGCAGCAGATCAGTGTGCGCAGCCGTCTCCCGAACCGCTCGGGCTGCGGTGTACTGGTCGGACTCATAGAAGCGGCGCGCCGAGTCTAGGTCCTCGAACTCGATCAGGATCACGAGGCCACGCAGATCTCCCTCACGGTGATCTGGCGAAGGATTCCTCACGAGAATCCGTCCGCCATAGTCGCCGATCACCGGACCCGACAGTTCCTTGAACTTCTCGAAGGCGTCTTTGTCGTGAACCCTGATGTGTGCGATGAGATAACCCTTGGACATTGAGCTATTCCTCTCTTTCTGGGCCGCGCTCACCGTGAAAGCGGTGCGCGTGGCCCTCTCAATTGAGGTTCGCGCTCGTCCTCCGCACCGTCAAGCATTACCGTTCGACGGTGCGAATCTCCACATTTGAAACGTTTGTCGTCGGGACTCCCCCTCCCCACCACGGGGGCCGCTACTTCATCTTTGTGAAGCTGGTGAGCGACGATGGCATCGTGGGCTACGGCGAGATCTACTGCGCAACGTTCAATCCCCACACGGTGGCTGTAATGGCTGCCGACGTGATCGAGCGCGACGTGATCGGCACGGACCCTCGGTCGGTCGAGAAACTGTTCCGCACCGTCTATAGCCGCGGCTTCACACAACGCCCCGATGTAACGCTCATGGGTGTGTTCAGCGGGATCGAAATGGCGTGCTGGGACATGGCCGGCAAGGCCGTCGGTCTCCCGATCACCGAGATGATCGGCGGACGCGTCACCGATCGACTGCGGACCTACACCTACCTGTACCCCGCCGATCCCGACGAGGACATCTACGCCAATGACGGCGTCTACGCCGATCCGACAGTCGCCGCCGAAACGGCAGCCCATTATGTGCAGTTGGGACACACCGCGGTGAAGCTCGACCCCATGGGCGGGTACTACGCCAACGATCCCCGGATCCCGTCACTGGAACGACTCGATCTCGCCGAAGCCATGGTTGGTTCGATCCGGGAAGCCGTCGGGTCTGACGCCGACATCCTGTTCGGAACCCACGGCCAGTTCACCCCCGCAGGTGCTCTTCGGCTGGCGGAACGGATCGAACCATTCGAGCCACTCTGGTTCGAGGAACCGGTGCCGCCAGACAATGGTGCGGCTGTGGCCGCTGTTGCGGCGGGCACGAGAATCCCTATCGCCGCCGGAGAACGACTCACCACGAAGTACGAGTTCGCCCCTCTTCTCGCCGCCGGCGCCATCCACATTGCCCAGCTCAACACGGCGCGTTCGGGAGGGATCCTGGAAAGCCGCAAGATAACCGCCTTGGCCGAGGCCAATCATGCCCAGATTGCGCCACATCTCTACAACGGTCCGATCGGCGCGGCCGCCAACATTGCAGTCGCAGCTACCGCTCCCAACTTCCTGATTCTCGAGGCGATTCTCGACTTTGGCGGCTTCCACGCCGAACTGCTCACCGCACCACTCGACTGGTCGGACGGCGCAGTGACGGTGCCGACACAGCCCGGTCTCGGTGTTGGGCTAAATGAGGATGTGGCACGAGCTCACCCCTACAGCGGCGATGCGCTCCATCTCGAGATGCCGTGGCAGGATCGGTGACCGCCGCACTCTTCCAGCTGGAGGGAAACCGTGCCGAACCAGGCGAACTGACCCGGGGACCGTGGACCGACAACGCCCAGCATGGCGGACCACCTGCGGCTCTGCTGACCGTGCTGGTCGAATCGGTCACCGAGCCCGATCAGTGGATCGCCCGAATGAACGTGGAGCTACTTGCACCTGTGCCCCTATCGACACTCACCACATCGGTTCGTGCCGAAGGGCTCAGCCGCCGGGTAGCGGTGGCCCATGCCGAGCTTTGGAGCAGCGAGAAGCTGGTCGCCCGGGCCACCGGTCGCTTGCTCACCAAGTTGGACATCCCAGTTGATCCTGCCCACTCGACAGAGACACCGAACCCCCTACCTGGACCGGAGACGGAAAGGCTGGCTCCCGCATGGGCTGTGGGCAAGAACCACACCACGTTCCACCGCGACGCTGTTCACCATCGCTGGGAGGAAGGCGGCTTCGAGGAAGCCGGCCCGGCTCGTTGTTGGCAAACCCTCACGGTTCCGGTGGTGGACGGGGTCGAAGTGACCAGCCATCAACGAATAATGGCCGTTGCCGACATAGCCAGCGGGGTGAGCGCGATTTTCATGCCCAGCAGCGGATTTGGATTGATCAACTCCGATCTCGACGTGTCGTTCCTCCGGCCAGCCGCCGGCCAGTGGATCCGAACCGACGCCATCACCCGAGCTGGTCGAGCAGGAACAGGACTCTGTGTCAACACTCTTTCGGATGAGTCCGGCCCGGTGGCATTCGCTACCCAGACACTGCTCGGGCGCCCTTTCAACTTCGAATAGAGGTCAGACCCCGTTTACAGTGGCGGCGTGAGTGAGCACGACGATCAAGCCGCTGTCCGGGAGCTCAACCAACTGTTCTACGCAGCCCACGAGAAAAGGGACTTCGAGGCGATGATTTCGCTCTGGAGCCACGGTCCCGACGTGGTGTGCATTCACCCGGGGTGGCCGATCCTGCGAGGCTGGGAGGCGGTGGAAGACAGCTGGCGCCGGATCTTTCACGGGCCTTCCGACAACCAGTTCATCGTCACCAACGATCAGCTCAATATCGCCGATGGCGTAGCCTGGATAACCCTGGATGAGAACCTCATGAGCGCAGGTGGCACCGGCACGATCGCTGCCACCAACATCTTCATGCGCACCCAAGGCCATTGGAAGATCATGCATCACCACGGTTCCCCAGTAGCCGCCCAACGCCGCAAGATTTGAGGCAAAACGTGGGTCTCCGGTGAACTTCACAGGAGCAGTATTTTGGCCTCGTCGATGTCGAATTGCAGCTGAGCCTTGAGGGCGTCGATGCCGCCGAATCGGCGTTCGGTACGGAGCATCTTGACGAACTCAACCCGACCCTCGGTGCCGTAGAGATCACCATCGAAGCCGATCAGGTGGGCTTCGACCAGGGAACGGTCGGCATCCTCATAGAAGGTTGGCCTCTTGCCAACGTTCACTGCGGCGGGGTGACGGCCGCCGCCGGCGAACTCGTACCAGGCGGCGTACACACCATCGGCAGGAATGGCCCGATCGGGCGGAACGTCGATGTTGGCGGTGGGAAACCCGATGGTTCGCCCGCGCTGATCGCCGGTTCGCACCTCGCCCCTGACCTGATGAAGGCGGCCCAGCATCGCAGCGGCTTGCTCCACGTCGCCGTTGGCGATTGCTCGGCGGATGGCAGTCGAGGAAACGGGGTCGCTGTCCTCACCGGGTTGGAGAATCTGGTCGAGAGGATGCACATCGAATCCACGTCCCGCACCGATCTCAGTGAGCAACTCTGTGGTTCCTTCTCGCCGGTATCCAAAGTGGAAGTCATTGCCTACCGAGACCGACGTTGCGTGCAAGCAATCGACAACTACCCGATCCACGAACGCTCCAGCGCTCTCCTCCGCCTGAACGTCATCGAAATGGACGACAACGGTTGTGTTGACCCCGATCTCCCGCAGCAACTCGAGGCGATGATCGATGCCGGTGAGGATTTTGGGGGCGCTATCGGGTCGAATGACCTGGGCCGGATGGGGGTCAAAGGTGACAACGGCGAGCCGGGCCCCATCGTGATCAGCCAGCCGTCGGGTTTCTTCGAGAACGAACCGATGACCGCGGTGGACGCCGTCGAAGACGCCGATGGTTACGGCGTGCTGCTCGTCGAGGCACTCCCCCGCACCCGGATTCCGGATCACCAACATCGAGGCGTCAACCTACCAAGACTTTCACCGGCCGGAACTCCCCATCACGGGACTCATAAACCGCCAGCAGATCACCTTGTGGGTCGACAATCGCCAGCTGACCTGAGCCGTTGCTGGGCCCGAGGGATTGGCCGTTGCGAACCTGCGCTGCCACAGTGTCGCCGACCTGCATTGTCGGTAGGTGGGACAGCATCTCAATCAACGGTCGCAGTTCGGCATCCTCCACCGTCCGGGCCGATGCCACATCGAAACGACCGACCGCAGTGCGGCGCAGATTCCTGAGATGTGCACCTCCACCGAGAGCCGAACCGACGTCGGCTGCAAGCGTTCGAATGTAGGTTCCCGAGGAGCAATGAACCGACATCCGATAGACGAGGGCGTCGTCGGTTGGCTCGATGTCGACACTGTGGATCGTTACCGGACGTGGAGGCCGATCAACTTCCTTGCCCTCTCTGGCCAACTCGTGAAGGCGCTTGCCGTCGATCTTGATGGCCGAAACCATCGGCGGGATCTGCTCGATGTTGCCCACGAACGACTTCGCCACCTCGGATACTCTGTCAGGCAAGAGGTCCATCTCGTAGGTCCCGGTCACTACACCGGTCGAGTCGAGGCTGTCGGTTGTCACTCCGAACACAACCTCGCCCTCGTATTTTTTGTCGGTACCGGTAACGAACTGGAGCAGCTTGGTGCCCTTCCCAACCCCGAGCACCAACACGCCGGTTGCGTCGGGATCAAGAGTTCCAGCGTGGCCGACCTTTCTGGTGCCAAGCTTGCGCCGGACCTGATCGACGACATCGTGGCTCGTACAGCCGGATGGCTTGTCGACCACGAGCACACCGGAAGCGCCCGAATCGTTCCGACTACGGCGACCCATCAGTCGAAGGTGATTTCGTCAGGCCCGCCGCCCTCAGCTTCAGCTTCGTCTGATGATTCGTCTGATGATTCATCGGCCGCTATGTCGAGGCTGGCGAGGATCGAATCGATCCTGACTCCGGCCCGGACCGAGGGGTCGAATTGGATGACGACCTCTGGTGTCTTGCGCAGCTTCACCTGGTGGGCGATCGCCGACTGCAACCGAACCCGCTGTTGGGCCAGAATCGACAGGATCCTCTCATCGGCCTCGGGATCGTTCTCCAGCGTGCTGATGAACACATCACACCGATTCAAGTCGTTGTCGATCTCGGTGCCGGTGACGGTGATGAGCGGGAGTCGGTCATCGTCGAGACGCTCGAGGTGCTCAGCCACAACCTGTTGGAGCAGTGCATTCAGGCGAGCCGTTCGCGGATAGTGCTTGGTGCTACTGGGCCGTTTCTTTCGATTTGTTTGACGTCGGCTCATGAAGACTCCATCCAGGATCTGTTGATCGAGGTGACCTCGATATCGGTTTTGGACCACACGAACCGTTCAACCGAATCCGCTACCTCACCGGCATGTTGTGCCGAGCCGGACACGATGGCGAAGCCGAGTTCAGCCCGCTGCCACTTGTCGAGATAGCCGACCTCAGCCGAACCGACAGACTTCCAGCCGTCGACGGTTCGAACGATGCTCTGAATGATCGAACGTTTCGCTTTCAATGACTCGGCCATAGGGAGATGTAGCTCGACGGTGAGGACACAAACGTGCACGGCAGCTTTCTAGATGCGGGGGATCTCTCGTTCCTCGAACGTTTCGATGATGTCGCCGGCCTTGAGGTCTTGGAAGTCCGACAGGCCGATTCCACATTCAAATCCGGCCCGAACTTCTCTGACATCCTCTTTGAAGTGGCGAAGCGATTGGACCGTTCCCCGCCAGATGATCGTGCCTTCCCGAAGGAACCGGACCTTGGAGTTGCGGGTGATGGTGCCGCTTAGCACCATGCAACCGGCGATGGCTCCCTGGCGTGGGACTCTGAAGATATCGCGGACTTCGGCTTCGCCGGTGACCACTTCTTCGAACTCGGGAGCGAGCATGCCGAGCATGGCGTTCTCGATGTCTTCGAGCAGTTTGTAGATGATCTCGTAGTTACGGATCTCCACTTTTCCCGGTCGGCCAGCTCGCGAGCTTTTCGGTCGGGGCGAACATTGAAGCCCAGGATCGTGGCGTTGGAAGTGGCAGCGAGGAGCACGTCGTTTTCGGTGATGCCGCCAACACCTCGCGATACGAATGCCAGCTTCACATCGTCCCGTTCGAGTTTGCGGAGCGAATCGGTGACCGCTTCGAGAGAGCCGTTGACGTCGGCTTTCACGATCAGGTTGAGTGTGGCGGTTTCGCCGCGCTGGATCTGGTCGAAAATATCTTCGAGCTTGGCACCACCGCTCGTTGCGGATGCATCACGACCGAGGCTGGCCAACCGGTGCCAATGCTCCCGAGTGGAGGCCACCTTGGCGGCAATCTTCTCGCTGGGGGCGACTACAAAAGAATCGCCGGCTCCGGCAACATCGCTGAGCCCGAGCACCTGGACCGGTACGGAAGGGCCGGCCTTCTCGACCTTGTTGCCCTTGTCGTCGATGAGGGCGCGAACTCGGCCCCACGCTGCGCCGGTGACAAACGGATCACCCACAGAAAGCGTGCCGCGCTCGACCAGAACGGTAGAGACCGGGCCCAGGCCCGTATCGAGGAACGACTCGAGCACGACGCCTGCAGCGCGACCTTCAGGGGTGGCCCGAAGGTCTTCGAGTTCGGACAATACCGCCAGGTTTTCGAGTAGTTCGGGGATTCCGTCGCCGGTCATGGCCGACAGTGGCACCATGATGGCTTCACCACCCCACGCTTCGGGAATCAGGCCACGTTCAGCCAACTGGCTCATCACCCGCTCGGGGTCCGCCCCCTCACGGTCCATCTTGTTGATCGCAACGATGATCGGCACCTCGGCCGCCTGGGCATGGTCGAGCGCCTCGGCAGTCTGGGGCATGACACCGTCGTCGGCTGCTACAACCAACACCACAATGTCGGTAGCGTCAGCACCCCGGGCGCGCATAGCCGTGAACGCCTCGTGACCGGGGGTGTCGAGAAACGTGAGCACCGCGCCGTCGTCGGTCGATGCCTGGTACGCGCCAATGTGCTGGGTGATGCCGCCCGCTTCGCCAGCGACGACGTTGGCCGAACGAATCCGGTCGAGCAGCAGGGTTTTGCCGTGGTCGACGTGACCCATAACAGTGATCACAGGTGGGCGATGCGGCCAAGTTGCGACGATCTCGTCGTCGTCCTCGTCAGGGAATTCGAGCACCTTGCGGAGCTCCACTTCCTGCTCTTCACCGGGATCGACGAGCCGAATCTCGGCGTTCACCTCAGCGGCGAACAGCTCGATCATGTCGTCGCTGAGCGACTGGGTACCGGTGACCATTTCACCGTTGGTGAGCATGAACCGAACAACGTCAGCGGCCGTGCGGTTGAGCTTGGGACCGAGGTCCTGGGCCGTGGACGCACGCTCGATGACAACGGTGCCCTCGGGAACGGGAGCATCCTCAGCGGTGTACGTAGGGATGTCCATCGGCATGAGGTCTTCGGCGTTACGACGACGACGCTTCTTGCGACGCTGACCTCTGTTGCCGGGACCACGCCCGGGAGGACCACCGCGACCGGGAGGACCACCGCGACCAGGGAAACCGCCAGGGCCGCCAGGGCCGCCAGGGCCACCAGGGCCACCAGGGCCACCGCCACCGGGGGAGCGAGCGGGCGCACCGGCACCGGGGGCCGTACGGTAAGGGGAACCACCAGCGGGGCGGCTTCCTCCACCGGGGCGCGGCGGGGCGGGTTTGCCACCACCGGGAGGCGGAGGAATCGGTTTGCCGGTTCGACCTCTAGGTGGGCCCGGGGGTGGCGGGATCGGTTTGCCGCCCGTTACAGGGGGTGAGGTGGGATCTGCGGCGGAGTCAGGTGCGACCTCGACTACTTTGGCCGCAGGTGCTTGGACCACTGGGGCCGGGCTCTCTACAGCGGGAGCCACGACTGACCGAACCTGTACGGGCGGAGCCTCGACAGGCGGAGCCTCGACAGGCGGAGCCTCGGCAGCAGGCGCCACAGCCGGTGGTGCTGGTCTTTGGCTGGACACCACAGCTGGGGCAGGTGCTGATCGCAGTGTCTGGGGTGGCGGTGGGATCGGGGTAGTCGATCCCGACGCTGAGACTTGTTCGGGACCAGCCTTGGCTGCGGCACCGCTGGAAACCCTCGGGGCGGCCTTGGCTGGTGCCTCTTGGGCTGTCGTCGTGGCGGCCGCCTCAGCCAGAGCCTTCTTCCTGGGCGGCGGCCGCTTCTTGGCCGCCTTCTTCTTGGATGCGTCGTTCTTTGCCGGAGCCTTCTCTTCTTCGGGATCTGGAATCGGATCCCGAACTAGGCCCTCTCGCTCAGCCTTTCGACGCAGACGGTCCGCCTGCGCCTCGACGATGCTGGAGGAATGGCTTTTGGCGCCGATGCCAAGACTGCCGCACAGATCAAGGATCTCCGCATTTGACATTCCTAGTTGACGAGCGAGTTCATAAACACGGACTTTGGCAGGCACAGACTTTAAACAACCTCGGGTTATTGCAGGGGCGCGAGGCTCCTACGATTCGGCCTTTCATGCTAACCGCGAACTCACTGATTCAACCTCAGCGCCCGATTGAGGCCGCCATTGCCTGAGGCGACCACAAGGCACTCATCAGAACACACCCAGGCACCCCTCCCCGCACTCGGTCCGTCACGCGTGAGGATCCCGCAACGAGCGGTGAGACGCGTCAACTCAGATACTGGTTTCTTGGAACGGCAGCCCACACAGGTCCGGTGCGGACCGCTCATGGCCTTTCGCCCCAACTACTACTCTTGTTCGTCGTCACCTTCGGACGCCCCCGTGTCGGCGGGCTCGGCGTCGCCCACTGAGCCCTCCGCCTTATCGCCCTCAACGTCTGCTTCAGCGACAGGTTCTTCAGCCACCGGTTCTTCAGCCACCGGTTCTTCAGCCACCGGTTCTTCAGCCACCGGTTCTTCAGCCACCGGTTCTTCAGCCACCGGTTCTTCAGCCGCAGCAGCGTCTTCTACCACCACTGATCCCTCCGGCTCCTCTCCGGCGGGCTCGCTCTCCTGGGCAATGGGGGCGGCCTCCCCGGACGCGAGGGCGTTGTACTCATCGAGGGTCATGGCCGGACTGCCGTCGGCGGGCTGCCATTTTTGTTCGCCGGTTTCTGCATCGACGATCCACTCACCTTGGGCCCAGTCTTCGCCCTCGTAGTCCTCAGCCGGGGCGTTCATTTCCTCCACGAGCTGGGTCTCGCTCTTGATGTCGATCCGCCAGCCGGTGAGACGATGTGCGAGCCGTGCGTTCTGCCCTTCCTTACCGATGGCCAGTGACAACTGGAAGTCGGGCACGATGACCTCGGCGGTGCCGGTGTCTTCGTGGAGGCGAACTTCTTTCACCTTGGCCGGCGACAGAGCCCGAGCCACGTATTCATACTGGTCATCTGAGAACGGGATGATGTCGACCTTTTCGCCGTTCAGCTCGTTCACCACCATACGGACCCGTGATCCGCGCGCTCCCACACAGGCGCCGACCGGATCAACATTCTGATCATTGGACGCAACGGCGATCTTGGTTCGATGGCCGGGCTCTCGTGCACAACCTTTGAGTTCCACGATGCCATCGGCGATTTCGGGGACCTCGAGCTCGAACAGTCGTTTCACCAAGCCGGGATGGGTGCGGGACACGACGATCTGAGGACCCCGGTCGGTCTTTCGAACCTCCACGATGTAGGCCTTGTGGCGATCGCCGGCCTTTGGTCGTGGTCCGGAGGAGACCTGCTCGGATTGGGGCAGCAACGCATCCACCCGGCCCAGATCCAGCAGGGTGTAACGGGCATCGGTCTGTTGCACGATGCCCGTGACGATGTCTCCCTCCCGACCGGCGTACTCCTCGTACTTCATCTCGCGCTCTTCTTCTCGAATGCCCTGGAGGAGGATCTGTTTGGTGGTCTGGGCAGCGATGCGGCCAAAGTTCTCCGGGGTCACATCGAAATCTTCACCGAAAGGTTCACCCTCTTCATCGAGTTCCTGGGCAAAGACGGTGATTTCGAAGGTGCCGGGGTCGATGGTGACCCAGCTGTACTCCCAGTGATCAGGGTCCTTCTTGTAGGCCGACTCGAGAGCGTTGGCCAGAATCCCGAAGAGTTTGCCGATGGAGATGCCTCGGTCCTCGGCAAGTGCTGCGAGAGCTTCTGTCATTTCGTTCGCCATGGGGGTTTCCTATTTCTTCTTGGAGTTCTGGGACTTTTTCTTGCGGGGCGTGGAGTGCGGTTTGGGAGTGGGCCCCCAGTTGAAGACTGTCTTGGCGCGTTCCACATCGCCGTAGGCGATTGCTTCGGACTCGAGTTCGGGCAGGTCGGTTCCGTCGCGTTCATAAACTGCGACGGTGAACGACTGGGGGTCTGCTGCGGTGAGCTCGCCCCGTACTCGGCGGTAATCTCTGGTTCCCGACACCAATTTCACCACAACATTTTCGCCAACTGCCCGTTGGTAGTGCTCGAGTCGGGCCAGCCGTCGCTCAACCCCGGGACTGGAGACTTCGAGTGTGTAACGCCCCGGAATCGGATCGTCGTCGTCGAGAATAGGGCCGATGGCGCGGTTGACCGTTGCCAGCGTGGACGTGTCGACACCACCGCTGAGCGGTTCGTGTTCGGTGTCGACCAAAATTCTCAGCGTGCCGCCGGTGAACTCGACGTCGACCAATTCAACACCGAGTTTGGAGATAGGGACGGTGAGCAGCCCGGTGATCCGGTCCTCCAACGATGAAGTTGCCATACCGCCCTCCTTTCTCACTGTATTCACGGCAAAAACCTGAGCCGAGAAACAACACAAGCGTGGGCCGAAGCCCACGCCTGAAGACGTCTGAGGACATCATACAGTCCAGAAGCCTTGGACTAAGGTCCCGCTGTGGGCTTTTTCGATTCGATCAAGAAATGGTTCTCCGCCGAGGCAGCGGAGGTGAAAGAATCGGCGACTGCAGCCAAGTCTCGAATGGAAGCCGAGATGGGCCGCCGCGAGGCCGAACTCCACACCACACCAGAGCAGAAGCTCGAGCAGATCCAGCACGAAATCAGCGATGATCCATTCGCCGAGGTGCGCAACAAGATCGAGGGCCACCAAGCCCACGCCGACGCGGTCGACGAGCTTTCACCGACAACAGACACCAGCGCCGACGACGCGGCAGCGCCGGAGGATTCTGAACACGATCCGGGCTCGGTTTCCTGACATAGCTCGTGGTGTGGGCTGGCACGGCCGCCGGAGCGGCCCAGGCGGCTTGAACAGTGGCAGACTGATTCCATGGACGCCGGTGCCGTAACGTTTCCTCGCAAGAAGACCCGACAAATCATGGTCGGCAACGTGCCTGTCGGCGGCGATGCGCCGATCACGGTTCAGTCGATGACCATCACCAAGACCGCCGATCACGAAGCCACACTGCAGCAGATCTATGCCCTGGCTGCGGCCGGCGCTGACATCGTGCGCTGTACTTGCAATGAGCCAGCTGCGGCCGAGGGGCTGGCTCGAATCGTTCCTCGTTCGCCCGTTCCCATCGTCGCCGATATCCACCACCAATACCGCCGGGCGCTCGAAGCCCTGGAAGCCGGCGTTCACTGCCTGCGGCTGAATCCGGGCAACATTCGCAAGCCCGAACACATCAAGGCGGTGGCCCAGGAGGCCAAGGACCGAAATGTACCGATCCGGATCGGCGTGAACGGCGGCAGCCTCCACCCAGACCTGTACAAGAAATATGGAGGGCGGGTGACCCCCGAGGCAATGGTCGAATCGGCGCTCCAAGAGATCGCCTACTTCGAAGAGGTCGACTTCGACCTCATCAAGATAAGCGTCAAAGCGTCGAACGTCCCGCTGATGATCGAGGCCTACCGTCAGCTCAGCGAGGTCACCGACTACCCGCTACATCTCGGGGTAACCGAGGCCGGGCCACCCCCTGGCGGCATCGTGAAAGCAACGGCGGGAATCGCCACTCTTTTGGCCGAAGGGATCGGTGACACGATCCGGTATTCACTCACCTCAGATCCGGTCGATGAGGCCAAACTCGGTCGTCAGCTGTTGGAATCATTCGGCTTGCGGGAACGCAAGAATGTCGATCTGATCGCCTGCCCCAGCTGTGGCAGGGCCGAGATAGATGTGTTCAAGGTGGCCCAGGACGCTCAGGACGCCTTCGCCGACAAGAAACTGCCGCTACAGGTGGCGGTAATGGGCTGCGTGGTGAACGGTCCCGGCGAAGCTCGCGACGCTGATATCGGTATCGCCGCCGGAAACAAGCGGGGTCATCTGTTCGTGAAGGGAACAAATGTGGCTGTGGTTCCCGAAGCCGAGATGGTGCCCACGCTGGTCGAATGGGCCGAGTTCATCAACGAACACGGCATCGACGCTGCCATGAAACGAGCCCAGGCAAGTGCACCGGCAGCGCGAAGGGCGGCCGAGGAAGACCGAAACCGAAACCTCGACGAGCTGGGCGAGGACGCCAACCATGCCGAACAAACGGTGGAGTTGATCCGCAAAGAGCGGATCAAAAACGAGTCGAGCTAGAGCACTCCTGCTGATTGCCTCATCCGGCCAGTAGGACGACGTCGAGGAAGATGGTCGTGACGCCTAGTACTGCAAGGATGGCCACAACCCCATAGGTGAGCGGGAGCAACTTGGCCACGTCGACCTGGTATCGCTCTCCGCCGATGGAACGAAGTCGCTCGTAAGTCGCGATCGCTGCATGACCACCGTCGAGGGGAAGCAGCGGCAACAGATTGAAGACTCCCACGAAGCAATTGATCAGGGCCAGCAGGTAAATCGGAAAGGTCCAGTCGGTACCAGCGGTGCGGCCGGCCACACCGACTGCTCCGACAACCGAGACGGGCCGTGCGGCGTCTTGGTCAGCACCACCGTCGACGTTGATAGCGCTCTCCACCAGTCCGATCAGGGTGCTGGGCGATAGGAAGCGAGGAATCGCCGTGGCCGTGAGCCACATCGACTCTCCAAACTCATTCACGCCAGCGGCGAAACCAGGACGCTGGAGTTCGGGCACTGCGGAGAAGTCGGCGGAGACGCCGATTCGACCAAAGCTTGATCCGCCGTCGTTGACCGTTCCGATGGTCGCGCTCTTTTCGAACGTTTCCCCGTCACGGCGGATGACGAACTCGACCGTTTCACCAGGGCGCGGTCGGACCGCATCGAGCAACCCAAACCACTGATCGGTCGCCGCTCCGTCGACCGAGACAATTTGATCGCCGGGCAGCAGTCCAAGCTCTTGCCCGGTGGTCTGAGCCCCGGCTTCGCCTTCGGCCAGTTCGTCAACGACCCAACCGCTGCTGTCGTAGTCGGGATGGAGGAAGCCGATACCGATCACGGTGCTGAGCAGAACGAACAACACGAGGGCTTGAAGAAAGTGCATGATGGAACCGGCGGTGATCACCAGCATCCGGCGGGGATAACTCTTGTTCATGTAGGCCCGGTCGGCGTCCTCGGGTGCAACTGGGTCGAGGTTGTTCATGCCGATGATCCGCACGAACGCTCCGGCGGGGATTGCCTTCACGCCGTAGGTGACTTCGCCCCGTTTGAACGAAAAGATTGTTGGGCCGAATCCGAGAAAGAAATCAGTGGGCTTCATGCCGGTCCACCTGGCGGTCATGAAATGGCCAAGTTCGTGGAGGAAGATCATGAAGATCACTCCGACGGCTACCAGGAAATAGACCGGACCAGCGAACAGCAGCAACCAGGCGAAGAAGCCAATCAGTAGTGTCAAGGCCCACAGGTTTGTGCCAGGTTCTTCGCTCGGTTTGGTGTCACCCACGGCTAGCGACGCGGCACGGCTTCGCTCGCTCGGTGGCGGGGTGACATTGTGGGTGTCTTCGTGCACGAAATCGTCCTTGGGTGTCAAGATCGGCTGGTGATGAGCTCGGTTGCGCGAACCCTCGCCGACCGGTCTCCTTCGAGAACACCATCTAGTGTCTCACCCATTCCACCATCATGAGAGGTCAGGACTGTTTCGACCACCTTCGGGATATCCGAGAAACCGATGCGCTCGGTGAGGAAAGCGTCGACCGCCACCTCGTTGGCGGCGCTCAGCCACGCCGGAGCCGTACCGCCCATGCGGCCGGCATCGAAAGCGAGATCGAGGCACGGAAAAGCCGCACGATCGGGAGGCTCGAAGGTGAGCGTAAGGGACTGGGTCCAGTCGATCTCTCCGAAGGGAGCTCCCAATCTGTCAGGAAATGCCAGGGCATACCCTATGGGGCCTCGCATGTCGGGTTGTGAGAGCTGAGCGATAGTAGAACCATCGGAGAAAGTGGCCATCGAGTGAACTATTGATTGGGGGTGCACGACCACCTCGATGTTGTCGAACGACAAAGCTGTGCCCAAATGGGAGGGAGCACCAAACAACTCCACCGCCTCTATGACCTCCAGGCCTTTGTTCATCAAGGTGGCAGAATCGACTGTGATCTTGGGGCCCATCGCCCACGTTGGATGGGCGAGTGCTTCGGCCACGGTGACCGCTTCGAGTTCGGCCACGGTTCTACCCCGGAAGGGTCCACCTGATGCCGTTATCTGAATCCGGCTGATCTGGCGGGGCTGGTTGTTGGCCCGCAGACACTGGTGGATTGCAGCGTGTTCTGAATCAACCGGCACCAGCTCGGCTCCTGCGGTCCGTCGGGCGCGCTGCACAACCGGTCCGGCGGCGATCAAAGATTCCTTATTGGCGAGGCCCAAACGTCTGCCCGCCTCCAGGCAGGCCAAGGTGACGGGAAGGCCTGCGAAACCTACGATGCCGTTGATCGTTACGTCTGCAGCCGCAGCGATATCCCGCAATGCAGACTCGCCCGCCCGCACCTCGATATTGGTGGGCAGCGCATCGCGTAGTGCTTCGATGTTCTGGTCGTCGGCGAGTACGACCACCTCGGGCTCGTACCTCCGGGCCTGCTCGGCCACCAGCTCCCAGGATGAGCCTGCGCTCAGAGCGTGCACACGATATCGATCGGGCTCTGTATCGATGACGTCGAGGGTCTGGGTTCCGATCGATCCCGTGGAACCTGCAATGGTGACCGCGATCGTCATGATTTGAGGCTAGAGGCCAGAGGCTAACCCTGACCGGCTCGGCGAGAAACGGAGGCGAGCGGGAGGCCCGAGCGGAGGCCCGAGCCGAGCGGACCACATTCCGAAGCGACCCGGAGGGCCGAGTTCGTGAAACGAGCCCCAGCGAGTGAGAACACGAACAGGAAGGCCCGCAGGCGAGCGGGAGGCCCGAGCCGAGCGGACCACATTCCGAAGCGACCCGGAGGGCCGAGTTCGTGAAACGAGCCCCAGCGAGTGAGAACACGAACAGGAAGGCCCGCAGGCGAGCGGGAGGCCCGAGCGGAGCGGACTATACGTAGTCGAGCACCCGGGCCAAGAAGTAGGCGGCGGGTAGCACAAACAGCAATGCATCGACACGGTCGAGGATTCCACCGTGCCCGGGCAGCAGCGCACCCATGTCTTTGAGCTTCAGGTCTCGCTTGAGCATGCTCTCGAAGAGGTCGCCGACAACGGCGACGACACCTAGCACCAAGCCAAAGGCGGCGGCGTGCCACCACGTTGTCCCGACACTGAAGATCGCATCGAGCACCAAGGCGCCAACGATTGCGCCGACAAGGCCGAAAAGTGTTCCTTCCCACGACTTGCGCGGCGACCATTCGTTGAAGACCCGATCGCCAAAGAACGCCTTCTTGAAGGTACGTCCCCCGAAAAAGGCGGCTGTGTCGGCGAACACGGTGACCGCGATCGCACCGACCAGAAGCTTTTGCCCATCGCTGAGATCGATGAGTAGGGCGCCAAAGCTGGCGCCGCCACCTATCCAGAAGACGCCGAGAAGGGTGACTGCAAGGTTGCTTAGAGGACGGGTCCGATCGGCTCCGACGATGTACCAAAGTCCGCCAAAGACGACCGTAAGGGCCATGAGCACGGCGTAGGCCTGTTCGCCTCGCCAGTACGCAGCCAGAGGGAAGAGCGCTGCCCCAACAAGTCCGAGCATCGTGGCCGGCTGGTGGTCGCCGTGGCGGACGGCGTCGAAGAACTCAACTGCCGCAAGTCCCGCGATCGCTGCGATGAGGACTGTTCCGGCCAGTGGGTGAATCAGGATCACGGCGAGCGCAATGGCAGCGAGGCCTACTCCGACAACGACTGCCTGGCCCATGTTTCGGCCCATGCCCGCTTGTGGAGTTTCAGACGAGTGTGCGGCGCTGGTTCGGGAAGGGCGCTCGCTTCGCTGCCGTCTCAGTCGGGGTTCAGGGCTCGTATCGGCACTGGCGGCGAGAGGTGCAGCTCGTGCCACCTTTGGGGCGGAGTCGCCGAAAGGGTCGTCAAGGTCGAGATCCGGACGTGGTGGCGGCGGGGAGTTGAGCCGAGGATCGTCGAAGTTCAAGATGTCGTCGTGACGAACCGCCGACCCTTCGTCGCCGAACACGACCTCGAGGTCGTCGTCAGCCCAACCTGAGCTCTCACCTCGCCAGCGCGGGCCGGAGAGGTCGCTCCATACCTCGGGTTCAGGCTGGGCCGGGATCGGTGGAACTTGGCCGGTTGGGGGCGCGCTCCAATGTGGTAGTGACCCACTACCACTCTCGTCGTCATCGGCGGGCACTACAGGAACGGGCCCGAAGCGGTTGGGATCGACCTCGGGTGGATCCCCGAAGACATCGTAGATACTGGGTGTGTCGTCGTCAGCCATTTCTATACCTCGAGCAGTTCCGCTTCTTTGTCGGCTACTGCCTGGTCGATTTCCCCTTCACTAGCGTGGGTAAGTTGGTCGAGCGATTTCTCCGCTCGGTCCAGATCATCGGAGGACAGTTGTTTGTCCTTTTCCGCACTCTCGAGTTCTTTGCGAGCCTCACGCCGGATGTTGCGGATCGCAATTCGGCCATCTTCAGCCATCTTTTTGGTGAGGCGAACCATTTCTTTGCGGCGCTCCTCGGTGAGGGGCGGGAAGTTGAGGCGTAGTGAACGCCCGTCGTTGCTGGGCGAGAGGCCCAGGTCGCTGATCCTGATCGCCTTTTCGATCGCTTCGATATTCTGTGGATCATGAGGGGTGATCAGAAGCTGTCGGGCTTCGGGGATCGAGATCGATGCCAGTTCTTGAACGGCCATCCGCACCCCGTAAGCCTCGGCGCTAAGACGCTCGACCAGCTGGGGAGCCGCACGGCCGGTTCGGACCGAGGAGAAGTCCGAGCGAGCGTGCGCGATGGCTTTGGCCATCCGGTCCTTCGCATCATCTAGGACCAGCTCTGCCAACTCGCTCATGAAACCAGAGTACCTACAGAGTTCCCCAGTAGCAGGCTTCTCAGGTTTCCTGTGCCAAGAAGATCGAACACCACGATGGGCATGTTGTTCTCGCGACAGTGTGCGATCGCAGTGGAATCCATGACGCGAAGGTTCTTGTTGAGCACGTCGAGATAGGTGAGGCGCTCGATCTTGGTTGCGCTCGGGTCTGTCTTCGGATCGGCGGTATAGATGCCATCAACGCCACCGTGGGTTCCCTTGAGCAGGACTTCTGCATCGATCTCCACCGCTCGGAGAGCGGCGGTGGTGTCGGTGGTGAAGAAGGGGTTGCCCGTGCCGGCGGCGAAGATAACCACCCGGTCTTTTTCCATGTGACGAATTGCTTTGCGACGGATGTAGGTCTCTGCCACCTGGGGCATGCTGATTGCGCTCTGCACCCGGGTGGGGACACCTTTTTGTTCGAGGATGTCCTGCAAGCCCAGCGCATTCATCACCGTGGCGAGCATGCCCATGTAGTCGGCCTGAGCCCGGTCGAGCCCGCTTTCTGCGCCGGTCATCCCTCGCCAGATGTTGCCACCGCCGACGACGACTGCGATTTCTACTCCCAGTTCGTTTCGAGCCTCGACGATGTCGTCAGCGATACGGCTGACCACTCCCCCGTCGATTCCGAAACCTCTGTCTCCCGCGAACGCCTCGCCGGACAACTTCAGAAGCACCCGTTTGTATTTGGTCTCTACCGCTGGTGGAACCGCCGTCTCAGTCATCAGGTTCAAAGCTACCGACCGCTAGCCCACCATTGCGAGGGTGAAGCGTTTGATCACGCCGGACCCAATCTTGGCAGCTACGGTCTCCTTGTCACCGAAGACTCCCTGCTCCAGCAGTACCGATTCGCTGAACCAACTGTTCACCCGTCCCGCCACGATCTTGTCCCACGCAGCTTCGGGCTTACCTTCGCTCTTGGTGATCTCCAGCAGGGCGGACCGTTCCTTCTCGACGTCCTCGGCCGGCACATCGTCGCGACTGAGGTAGCGCGGCTTGCCGAATGCGACATGAAGTGCGATTTCGTGAAGGGTTTCGGGATCGACGCCCTCGGCCTCGATCAGCACGCCAGCTCGACCGCCGCCATGAAGGTAGGCGTCGATGACGCTGTCGGCGGACTTGGAGTACTGGGCGACTACGCCCAGCTCGATGTTCTCCTTGACGTTGAGCTTGAGATCGTCGATCCGGGACTGGAAAGTCGCGGCCGCTCCTTCGCCATCAGCCAAAACGGCTGCTGCGATGTCGTCGGCAAGACTCACGAACTCGTCGTTCTTGGCGGAGAAATCGGTTTCGGATTTGAGGTGGACCAGAGCCGCCGCTGTGTCGTTTTCAACCACGACAACCAGGCCCTCGGTATTGTCGCGATCGGATCGGGTCGCAGCCTTGGCCAGACCCTTCTCGCGCAGGATCTGGACCGCCGCTTCGAAGTCCCCATCGGCTTCGGTGAGCGCCTTCTTGGAATCCATCATGCCGGCACCGGTTGACTTGCGGAGTTCTTGTACGTCTTTGGCCGTGATTGCCATGAGGATTCGTCCTTCCTTGCTACTTCGGTGGTGAGAGGAGTCTGCGCTAGCAGATACCTCGCGTCTTCTACGCCTCGGGCTCGGCCGGAGGCGTGGTGACCGCTGCTGTTGCCCCTGGGGTCTCGAGGTCAGGATCGGGCTCAGCGGAACCGCCGGCAACAGCCTCGGGCGCCGGACTGGCGGCGGACTCGACAGCCTCGTCAACCGAAGGTGCCGCCGCTTCCTGTACTTCAGCGGGAGCTGGTGCTTCTGCTTCAGCCGGAGCTGGTGCTTCAGCGGGAGCTGGTGCTTCTGCTTCTGCTTCGGCGGCCACGCGGGCTTCGCGAGCCGACGCCTCATCGGCGGCAGCACGACGAGCCTCGGCCTGTTCCATAGCGATCCGGGCCGTTTCCTCATCGGAACGTTCCACGGGACCGGTGGGTGCTCCGGTGCGATGCGACGCCATGAGCTTGCCTTCGATGACAGCCTCGGCAATGACACCGGTTATCAGCTCGGTGGCACGGATGGCGTCGTCGTTGCCCGGGATCGGGTAGGAGATGAGGTCGGGATCACAGTTGGTGTCGACCACGGCGACAATCGGGATGCCCAGCTTCCGGGCCTCGGTGACGGCGATATGTTCTTTGATCGTGTCCATCACGAACACGACGTCGGGCAGCTTGATCATTTTCTTGATGCCGCCGATGTTGCGATCGAGCTTGGTGAGTTCGCGGGAATAGAGAAGGGCTTCCTTCTTGGGCATGTGCTCGAAGTCGCCGGCGGCGCGGCATGCGTTCGTACTCGATGAGCTTGGCCACCCGCTTGGAGATGGTGTTGTAGTTGGTGAGCATTCCGCCCAACCAGCGCTGATCGACGAAGGGCATTCCCACGCTCTGGGCGTGACGGCGGATCGGCTCCTGAGCCTGCTTCTTGGTTCCAACGAACAGAACCGAGCCGCCTTTTGCGACAGTGTCGCGTACAAAGGTGTAGGCCTTCTCGATTCCGTTCAGGGTCTGAACGAGGTCGATCACATAGATGCCGCCACGCTCGCCGTGGATGAATCGCTTCATCTTGGGATTCCAACGGCGGGTCTGGTGTCCGAAGTGGACGCCTGACTCCAAGAGCTGGCTCATCGTTACTACTGCATCTGACATTGTTTCCTCCGGTTGCACCCGCTATCCAGCACACCGACTCACGAATGAGACGGGTGACCGTGGATTCAGACAGCGGTCTAAGTTACTGAGTGCCGCCCGGTCGAACGACGGGTCAAGGATAGCGGGCAATCGAATGATCCAGGGCTGCTGCGGGCGAATTTCAATCTCGGTCACCCGACTACAACAGCCAGTTGACGATGCCGGCCGCCACGGTTGCGAGGTCCTCGGCCGCTTTGAACGCTGTGGAGGCCGCCACGCCACCGATGGCGTGAGCTAAACCCACACATGGCGGCGCAACACCGCCAAGAGCGAGGGCGAAGGCATCGTGAACCCTCGCTGCACCCGGAAGATCACTATGGGCGCTGACCGGGTTGGCGAGGTTCACAAGCACGTTTGTGGCTCCGTCCCAGATGGCCGCCTCCGCCGGGACAATCAGGTCGGTTGAACCGGCGATCGCCACAACGGTCGGACCCTCCGGCGGAGGAGCGGCCGGACCGATGGCGTTGGAACCGACCTCGGACAAGCCGATGACCGACTCGGCGTCTCTCAACTGGCGAATGTGAGGCGAGATCTGATCGACACCTTCGAGACCACCGTTGGCAGCGGAGGCGATCGTTGCCAGGTCTGCACCCCTGTGCGGCGAGCCGATTGTCATCACCACACCCAAAAGGTCGACCCGACCGCGCTCGGCCAAGAGCTCGAGTGCTCTCCTGGTCACTACTCCGCCGAGGCTGTGAGCAGCTACATCGATTGTGGCGCCGGGGCGAGCCTGGGCAACCTGCTCTACGACATCGGCGAGGCGGTCTGCAGACAGGTTGATGTCCTGGTAGGTGTCCTCGGGTTTGTAAGGGCTCGGGACATGCGAGGGCAGTACCAGGCCGGGTTCGTCCATCCCGAAGGGCTGAGCGATACACCCGCCCGCATAGGAGAAGCCCTTCACATCTGTTGGTCGATAGCCAAGCTCGATCGGATCGAGCGAGCCAATGCTGGCGCCCTCGCTGTGGCTCCCCAACCCGCCGACTTGAATAAGAACCCGGTCGTTGTGGACAGGAGGATGAAGTGTCACCGTTCGGCCCTCCGGGGTGATGGCGACGCCGCTTTCCACGGTGGAGCACTCCTGGTTGTGCCATCGGGCTACCGCCTCCGCTACCGAGGTGAGCAGGGAAGAAGGCATGAGCGCGTCGGTGCTATCGAGCACCGCCAGGGCAGAGTCGAATCTGCCACGGCCAATTCGAGCGTTTCCCACCCCGCGCTCTGGCTCCCCGGCGCCAGCAGGACCTTGGACACCAGCGATCAACGCCACACCGATGTGAACGCCGGCGATCAACAGAGCAGGGTCGATATAGACCCCGTCCAGCCGAGCGGTGAGATGAAAACCCGATCCAGCGGTTGCCACCACGTCACCGACCGACACGAACTGACCACGAACTACCGCGATTGAGGTTAGATAGCCCAAGGTTGACTTCAGGCCATCGCCGTGGTCGATGGTGATGAAAAGGGCATTCCCAACCCGCCCAGCGAAGGCGACCCGGCCGCCATCAACGGATCGCACATCGGTTGTCTCCTCAAGGTCGTATTCGAGGCCCCGGTTACCAGCGCCATAGGTGGATTCGGGAGGACGAAATGGATCCGACACCGGAGCGTCGACGGGCGCAACCCACTCAACCTCCTCTGCCGCCGCCGGCGCGGCGATACCAACCAGTCCCGCCAGCAACAGGATCAGAACAACCGCACTTCGGCTTGGGAGGAGACGAAGTGAGACGGCCCCGGATCGACAGCGGACTGGCCTGCGAGGTGCGAGCAGACACTCCGATTCCGGAGCGACCCGACGGGGCCGAGTCCATGAAGCGAGGGCCCTCAGGCCCGCAGCGAGAACATGGCCCCAGAGGCCCGAAGGCGAGTGGAGGCCAAACGAGCAACAGGCGAGCGAGAGGCCCCCCGGGGGTGGATCAGACCGCTTCTCGTTCTTGTGCCGCGAGTCGACTGCGGAGGTGCAGGACTGCCTTGGTGTGAATCTGGCAGACACGTGACTCGGTGACACCGAGGACGTTGCCAATTTCTGCGAGGGTGAGGCTCTCGTAGTAGTAGAGCGTGAGAACGATCTTCTCTCGTTCTCCCATGCGATTGATCGCATCGGCCAGCATCTGGCGAAGTTCGATTCGCTCGTACTGTCCACCGGGGCCATCACGACGATCGGCCAAGGTGTCGCCCAATGTCATGGACTCGCCTCCACCGAAGCTCAGCATCTCGTCGAGGGCGACCATGCCCAGCGAGGAGATCTGGTTGTAGAGGGTGGTGAGCTGACCCATGGTGAGGTCGAGTTCGTCGGCGATCTCTTCGTCGCTGGGAGCACGATGGTGCTTGGTCTCCAACTTCGACATGGCCCGTTCGACGGACTTGGCCTTGGCTCGCACCGAGCGCGGAACCCAGTCGATCGACCGAAGTTCGTCGAGCACTGCGCCTTTGATCCGGGAGATCGCATAGGTCTCGAACTTGAACCCACGTTCGGGGTCGAACTTGGTGATCGCATCGATCAGGCCGAACATCCCGTAGCTGACCAGATCGGCCTGATCCACGTTTTGTGGGAGTCCTGCCGCAACACGGCCCGCCACATACTTCACCAACGGTGAATAAAACACGATCAGTTGATCTCGGTCGGCTTGGTTGGTATCGGCCTTGTAAGAGGCCCATACCTGTTCTGCCTGAGATGGATTGTCTATCTGAACTAGGTCCGCCACGTCTCCCGCCAAGGTGTTTGTGCCGCCAAATGCGTCGGTTCTTCGTACCCACGCTCCGTCGGCACTCAACCACACCTCGTGAGGATTTAGTGCAGATTTTTCTGGTGATGGACCGTCGATTGTCAGATCGAGGTCGTCGGTGAGATCTATCTCCACCTCTTTGGTCGGCAGAAAGCCCAGCGCTTGGAGGTATCTGGCCTTGACAGGGAAGCTCACAGGAGGTCAAGACTACTCCCCTTCGGCAAGTGCTTTGGCGACGGCGGACCCGTCGATTTCTACTCGGCCTGCTCGTCTCAAGCGTTGGATCAAGGCCAGCAGGGCCGAAACCTCGATTCCGGTGGCCTCACGCAGCGAATCGATGCTGGCCGGTCCGCTTTCCAGCGCTATCAGCACCGCGTCTTCGAGGTGGTCGCTGCCCTGGGGTGAAACCGAGGTCGAAGCGGCATCAACGGGTGCAGGCTGGCTGCCTTTGCGCTGTCGTTGCTTGGGCCTTGAGGCATGAGGAACTGGATCGAGCCCGAGATGCTCGATCAGATCGCGGCCGTTGCGGGCTGGTGGAATCCCATCCATCAGCAGCTGATTGGTGCCACGGCAGCTTTGCGAGAGCACCGAACCCGGCACGGCCATAACGTCGACATCGCGTTCGAGGGCCTCATCGACGGTGAGGAGAGCTCCACCGCGGTCATGGCTCTCGACGACTACGACGAGCTCGGAGAGGCCGGCGATCAGACGATTGCGAGCTGGGAAGCGCCAACGGGTTGCTCGCTCCCCCATCGGCGTCTCCGAGATCAGGACCCCTGATCGAGCAACGGAATTCCATAGGTCCTCGTTGGCTTGGGGATAGACCATGTCGAGTCCGCTGGCCACAACGCCAATTCGTCCGGGGTCCGAACCCGATGACCCGGCACCGCGATGGGCAGCGCCGTCGATTCCCAATGCCAGCCCGCTGACAACCGAAACAGAATTCTCCGCAAGCGTCCAGCCGATCTCTCCGGCCACGGATCGGCCGACAGCGCTGCATCGTCGGGTTCCAACGACTGCGACCTGCCGACGTGATCCAAGCACGTCGGACCGTCCCAGGACAAAGAGGAGTACCGGAGGGTCAGGATCAAGCGAAAATGGCCACTCATCGGACCCAGCGTCGATGATGCGCTGGGGACCGTTGAGATTGCGCGCCACGAGCTCATCGACCTTCTGGCTGCGCAGACCGGCTTGCCACTTCTCGATGTGTAACCGGCCAACGGACATCCGGGGATCGGGTAATTGGTCGGGCAGCCGACCTCGGAGCAGGTGGTCCACCACCTGTTCGGGTTCTGCGTGGCCTAACAACCACCTGCACCGTGAGACCCCAAGGCTGGAGAGGGCGACGAGTCGGATCGTCGCCATGAGACGAGATCGAGTGTCGGTTAGATGAGCGAGAAGACACTCGCTCTGCGAAGGGGTGCTCACCGGTACGCCGTAACCGAGCTGACCGGCAGTCTCAGCGACAGAGCCTGGTCGATCAGCTGCTCGTCCAGGGCATCGGGTGGGCTCTCCATCAGGTCGGCGATCGTCCGCGCCACCAGTCGCACGCGATGCAGCCCCCGTCCGGTCAACTCGCCCTCGGCCAACGCATGCCGCAACACTGCGCGCCCGCTGGCGGTGAGCGGAGCTATCCGGTTCAACAATTCTGGCGGTACGACCGCATTGGCAATGACGCCTCGCTCAGCAGCCATCTGCCGAACCTTGTCCACTCGGCGAGCGACGGCGGAAGTGGTCTCTTCTCGGCCGCCCGGATCCAAGAGAGTCACCGGGTCCGGGGGTTCGACGTGAACCCGCAGATCGAAGCGATCGAGCAAGGGGCCCGAGAGCCTTCTCAGGTATCGAGCCTTGGCGACATCGGAGCACCGACAGGAGCTCGAGGATTTGCCGTAGCCACACGGACAGGGGTTGGTTGCCGCCACGAGCTGGAACCTGGCAGGCATCACCCGCGGTCCGCTGAGCCGACCCACACGTATGCGCCCTTCCTCCAACGGCTGGCGGAGCGCCTCCAATACCGGTACGGAGAACTCCCCCAGTTCATCGAGGAAGAGGACGCCACCGTGGGCCACCGACACCTCGCCCGGGCGAACCGCCGAGCCGCCCCCGCCGATCAGGGCTGCGGCGGAGGCCGCATGATGAGGTGCCCTGAACGGCGGGGTCCGCACCAGACCCCCTGGCGGAAGAGGGATGCCGGCTGCGGAATGGATCCGAGTGGCGACGATGGCATCGTCGTCGGTGAGCTCGGGCAGGAGTGACGTGAGACGGTTGGCGAGCATCGTCTTTCCCGAACCCGGTGGCCCGACGAAGAGGATGTGGTGACCGCCTGCTGCAGCCACCTCCAAGGCAAACCGGCCCGTGTCTTGACCTCGCACGTCGGCGAACTCGACGCGTGCCGGCGGTCCGCCTTGTCCTCAGGCAGCAGCGTTGGTCGGTCCGGCACCGGTCCCGAACCGTTCAAAGCATGGGCGAGCTGGGCCACGGACCCGACGATTCGAATCTGCCCAGGCCTGATCAAGGCGACCTCGGCCCGATTCCCGGTTGGAGCGAGGAACTCGGCGCCCTTGCAGGCTGTGGCAACGATGATCATGCCGGGCACCGGCCGGACACTTCCGTCCAGACCCAGCTCACCCGCCATCCCCAAGTCGGCGACGGCCTCGGCCGGCAACTGACCGTCGGCGATCAAGACTGCAACGGCAATAGGCAGATCCAGACCGGCACCTTGTTTGCGCACGTTGCTGGGTGCGAGGTTGACCGTGACGCGCCGCTGGGGCCAACGCAGGCCGCTGTTGCCCAACGCCGCCCGCACGCGGTCCCGGGACTCCCGGCAGGCCGCGTCGGGCATACCAACTACCGAATAGGACGGAAGACCGTCGCGAACGTCAACTTCAACCCGCACCGGGACGCCGTCTACACCGTCGACAACCGCTGAATGAACCGTGGCCAGCATGTGGGCCTTTCGTGTCGGCGACACGCCGCCATTGGCGGCTTCTCGGACCCTTAGGATCGATCAACAAACTACGTTGTTTACTTCTCTATACTTTACCTGCGTTTGCTTACGCTTACAACCTGGCAGTCGACGAGGTTCAGAACCCTTCTGTGACTTCGTCGCTGCCGAGTAAGCTTCCCGCGATGTCTGAACTGGTCGAATCACTCGCATCACTCGTGGCGGAGTCACCCGCAGTCACCGAGGCCTATGACACGTCGACGGTTGGGTTCGCCGCATTCGTCGATCGCGTCGAAGAGTTGCTGGCCGATGGGGAGACGGGGTCGGCCTCAGACGTTGACAAACTCATCCGGCGGGAGGCCCCCGATGCTGTCGGCCTCAGAATTGCACTCAAGATCGCCGACTCCCGGGAGGCGATCCGCTCGCTGTCCGAACCGGCCACAGTCACGCTGTTGAACCCGGTGTACAAAGAGACTGGGCGTATGCAGCCGCGTTCGCTACACCCCCACGGCGAGGACTCGATCCGGTACAAGGCCGCTGCATTGGACCGCATCACCAGCATCAACCCGGCCGTTCACACCCGACTTGTCGTCATCGACGACGGCTGCCCGGACCAATCAGGAACGATGGCGGCCGAAATCCTCGCCGACCTCGACGGTTGGCAGGGTCGTCACGAGGTCCTCTTCCTCGAGCAGGCCCGGCAGGCTGGAGATCCCGACGTACCTCCCGGGCTCACTGCCAAGGATGGAGATCGACGCAGCGTCAAAGGAGGCGCTGTCCTCTTTGGCATGCGAAGGGCACTCGGTCTGGACAGCGACTCCCGACACGTGATCATCGACAACGACGCCGATCTGTCGATCCTGCCCGATCAAATCGGCCTTTTGCTTCGTGGCATCGTCGACGACGGGCTCGGCGTGGTCGCCGGATCACGTCGGGAACCTGACTCGGTCGCCCTGATCGGCGAATCTCGAGATCATCGCGGCTCGCTTTTCATACGCATTTGGCAACACCTACTTCCCCAACTCGCCGAACGAATCGTCGATGCCAACCGGGCGTTCAAAGCTTTCGATTCCGAGGTGCTCGCCCGGATAGTTGATGACGTCGAGGTGTACACGTTTCCGTACCAGATCGAGATACTGCAGGCTGCGGTGTCCCGAGGCACACCGCCCACCGCAATTGGAATCGGCTACATCGATTCCGAAGCTGCCTCTACCCAGCAGGGTGCGTCGATCACCGAAACATATGTCGATCAGATCCGACAGATCATCGACATCGCCGGGCGCTATGAGACAATTCCAGCTGAAGATCCACTCATCGGATTCATCAACGACGTCGACGATCGCACGTGGCTCCGATTCGAGCAAGACCCACCCCGCGAGCTGCTGGACATACTCGGTCACTGATGCGTTTGTTTCAGCGTCGTTCCCAACAGCCTCGGTGCCAGTGACGACGGAGGTCAGGAGCGCTGGCTGGAATCGCCACGAGATGCCCAACGCCCGGCGGGATCTCCCGCTGACATCCCGGACAGATGTATCCCTTCGAGGCCTCAGAAGCTTGAACGAAGGTGATCGTTGTGTCGGGGGCGTCGGAGGGATCGGTCAGGGTACGGCGACCCTTCAGCTTGGGTTTGCCGGTGCTCTTCGGACCGGCTTTGGTCCTTTTTTGTTTTGGTGGGGCGAACTTGCGATTTCGGTTGCGCTTTGGCATGCCCTAAGCGAGCAGCGCCCAAATGATGAGGCCCACCACAACAGCGGTCCCGAAGCCGACATAGACGTAGTCGAAGTTGCTCTTCCGGCGGGGCCGGGTTGGATCCATTCCCATTGTTCAATGCCTCCGTCCCCAGCGTAGCTGTGGCAACCTATTTCGGGGTTGGGGAGCTGCCACCTAGAGTTCGACGATGGAGACTTTGCTGGTAGACCGCACCGACGACATCGTCACGATCACACTGAATCAACCGGCGAAGAAGAACGCCATCAACCCCGAAATGTGGCTTGGACTCTTGACCAACTTCCAACAGCTGCGTCGTGATCTTTCCGTGCGGGTGGTCATCATCACCGGTGCCGGTGACGGCTTCTGCTCAGGCGCCGACGTCTCCGCCTTCGAGGGCCCACGAGAAGGCGAACATCCACCCCATCCCCTCCACTCGATGCGCCAGACCAAAGACATTGCGTTGGCCATGCACGAGCTGCCGATGCCAACTATCGCCAAGGTGAACGGTGTCGCCGCTGGCGCCGGCTGCAATCTGGCGCTGGGCTGCGACCTCATCCTTGCATCGGATCGGGCGAGGTTCAGCGAGATCTTTCCCCGTCGCGCTCTGTCGCTCGATTTCGGCGGTTCCTGGGTACTACCTCGGCTCATCGGCCTCCACAGAGCGAAGGAGCTGGCGTTCTTCGGTGACATCATCGATGCGGTCGAGGCGAACGCGATAGGTCTGGTGAACAGAGTTGTCCCTCATGACGAGTTGGATGTCACAGTAGATACATGGGCAAAGAGGCTCGCGGCCGGGCCACCATTGGCATTGACACAGACGAAGTCGATGCTTAACAAATCGATGAGTCTTTCAATGGAGGAAGCACTCGATGTCGAAGCTGCAGCGCAGGCAATCAACCTCAACACCCGTGACAACCGTGAATCGGCCCGGGCGTTCTTCGAAAAACGCGAAGCTGTCTTCGAAGGCCGGTAGACACACGGTGGTGAAGGCCGGGCTCGTGGCATTGGCGGCCATCGCTTTCACTGCCTGCACTGCGGGAACCGCGGTGCAGGCGCCGCCCGATGACGCCGTTCTTGTGCTCGGCCAGGCCGTGTACACCAACAACTGCGCCAGCTGTCACGGCGCTGACGGCGGCGGCCGGCGGGGCGCGGCGCTCAATGAAGCTGCGCTTCTCGAGGCATACCCTGACCCGGCTGACCTGCGCGAGATAATTGCCATCGGACGGCGAACGATGCCCGGCTTCGAAGGCCGACTCACCGATGAACAACTCGACGCCGTCGTGCGCTACACCCGAGAGGTCCTGGGCAACGCCGCCACCGGCGAATAGTCAGGTTCAGACCTCAGAAGGCGTTTTTGTAGGGCGTGATGTTGCCACGGCCATCAACGTCGATCACATCGAATCGGAGCCGTCGCGATCGGATGCCTGAGGTTCTCAACCACATCACGGCGAGTGTCCGTAGGCGACGCTGCTTGGCTGGGGTCACCGCCTCTGCGCCTGTCCCGAACCGGGTGGAGGACCTGGTCTTCACTTCGACAAACACGATCTCGCCGTTCCGTCGGCAGACCAGGTCGAGCTCACCTTCTCTGACGCGCCAGTTGCGAGCGAGCACCTGGTATCCGTGGCTGCGATAGAAGTGGGCGGCCAAGTCCTCGCCCGAGGCACCCAATTGTTGACGGGCGTTTGACATTGCGAAAACCTCACCGAAATAGGGAGGGGCCCAGAGGTTAGATCTCAGGCACCGGCAATTCTTCAACGGAGATGCCGCGTGTGCTGGCAACCGTGACACTGGCAAGGAATCTGGTCTTGCGATACATGTCCCACACCCAACAATCGGTGAGTGCGTATTCGATGAAGGTGTCGGCGGTGGACGAGGTCCGCTCGACCGAGTTGGCGAGATAGAACCGACGTTCGGTCTCCACCACGTACTTGAACATCGATATCACGTCGCGATACTCGGTGTAGAGCGCCAGCTCTATTTCCGACTCATACCGCTCGAGGTCTTCGCTAGACATCCGAGGTTCCCTTACTCCCAGCCATCAGTTCATGCCGGAGCGGCCCGAAGGGCGAGTGAGGAAATGAACAGGAAAGCGAGAGGCCCCCGGAGGGAAAACAAAGCGGAATTATTGCTCGCGCTTCTCTTTGATCTTGGCGGCCTTGCCGATCCGATCTCGCAGGTAATAGAGCTTGGCCCGTCGAACGTTGCCACGGGTGACAACTTCGATCTTTTCGATGATGGGCGAGTGGGCCGGAAACGTACGTTCAACACCGACGCCAAAGCTGAGCTTGCGCACGGTGAAGGACTCGCGGATACTGTCGCCGCGTTTGGCGATGACAGCACCCTGGAAAACCTGGGTACGGGTGCGATTGCCTTCGATGACCTGCACGTGAACCTTCACCGTGTCGCCAGGGTGAAACTCGGGGTGGTCGTCTCTGAGCTGTTCCTGCTCGATTTTTTGCATCAGGTTCATGGCAATGTCCTCACGGTCAGCAGGTAGAGGCTAGCGGAACGAGCAATGGTTTCCCCACCCTCCAAATCTCCGTGCCCCCAAGTCCAGTGGCGAGGGACTCACCGATCGGAGCTGCCGAGTTCCCGTGCTACAAACACCATCCGCTGCACGACCGTGATGCCTACAACACCAGCCCATACCCACAGGATGGTCCGAGCCGAGTCCGGAAAGGAAAGCAGTATCACATAGGCAATGATTGTCTCAGAACCCTCGGCCAGACCACCTGGAAAGACGAGACTGCGCCCATCACCGGTGTGCCCACGTCGTACAGCGAGACTCGACCACGCCAGGAACGCTACGCCATTGAGGTAATAGGTAAGGACCGTGACCAGCGCGGCAACCCGCGCCTCGGGAATTGCATACCCAACTGCGACCACCACGCCCCCGTACACGGCAAAGTCGGCCATGAGGTCCAAAAACCCCCCTAGGTCAGTCGGGCCGGCGGCACCGATGCGAGCCACCGCTCCATCCAATCCGTCAATGGCACGATTGAGCATCCAGAGCACCAGCCCGATCATCCAGTTCTCGGTGGCGATTACCCAGCACGCGCCGACCCCGATAACGAACCCCAGAGCAGTGAGCGACGTCGGTGTAACACCTGTTGCCGCGATTCGGCTCGCAACAGAATCGAGCGGATCCTGTATATGGCGTCGAAGCGACGAATCGAGCAACGAATCCTCCGGTGTTTGCGATTCCCGCCGTTCTCCTCGTCGGGACCTTCAGACTACTTTGCCAAGTCGTCGCGGCCGGCCGGCGTTTCTTCGGCCGCCTCGCCCATAACAGCGCGCAAGCGGTGGGCAACATAGAGGCTCCCTATCAGAGCCAGAGCGGCTGACACCAGTGACGCCGCGAAACCAGGACTCGAGGGATCTTCGGCACGACTGGCAAGGCTGGCGACGATGAAGGTCCCAGGGATCATCCCAACGGCCGTTCCCAACAGGTAGCGCCCAAAACTCAGGCTCGACAAACCCGCCGCGTAGTTGAGTGCGTTGAACGGGACGATCGGAAGCAATCGAAGCACCGTGATGGCGAGCAGACCCCGCTCTTCGATCAGCCGATCGGCGGACTCCACCCCGTTTCCGAAGAGAGCCACCGCCCCCGCCCGGCCGATCGCTCGAGAAACGGCAAAGGCCAGGCACGCCCCAATGGTTGCTCCTGTGAGAGCGGTGGCGAATCCAGTCCACATTCCGAAGACTGCGCCGGCCGCCACGGTCCCAATGGAACCGGGGAGCATGAGCACGATCAGAACCACGTAGACGAACACAAAGGCCACAGGGCCCCAGGGCGAGTCGGCCGCTGACTTCAACCATTCCATCGTGGTGTCGGTCCCGAACAGCACCAAGGCCACGGCCAACGAGGCCAGAAGAGTCAACTGCACTGCCAACCGAATGATTGCCAGCCGGCTATTCAATAGCGCGATCCTGGCGAAATGGACCGCAACAAACCATCGGTCCGGCGGGCAAGCTCATGGAATGATCATGCCCCGAAGCGGGTTCTTTACCCATGATGCATTCATTGAGGACACGGCTACGAGGCTTCGAGGAAGTAACCCGGCCAGTTGATCCCGAAACTGCGGAGGCCCTCAAGCGGCGCTGGGATGCCCTGCCGCAGTCATCGAAGGTTCCCGGCCAGCTCATCGGTCGGAGGTCGGCGGGGTGCGAGGCAACCCACGGCGTGTTTCCCAAATGCAATTTCAGCTGCAAACCCTGTTACCACTCCGCCGACGCAAACAAAGTTCGCATCGACGGGGCACATACCCTCGAACAGATCAATAGTCAGATGGCCTACCTCCGCAAGCGACGGGGCCATGGCCAGTTTGCCCAACTCATCGGAGGCGAAGTTTCACTGCTGGACGCCCGGGACCACGGCGATGCCATCGAGGTGATGCGCAACCATGGACGGATGCCGATGAGTTTCACTCACGGCGACTTCGACTACGACTACCTTCGAGCAGTCGTGACCGACGAGAACGACCGGCCCCGCTTCCCGTGGGTCTCCTTCGCCTGTCACATGGACACCACGATGGTCGGCCGAACGGGCATAAAGAAGCCCAAATCCGAAGCAGCTCTCAACGAGTACAGGGGTCGCTTCTGCCAGATGTTCGATCGTCTGGAGGACGATTATGGCATTCGCTCATACCTGGCTCACAACATGACTGTGACCCCCGAGAATCTCGATCAGGTGGCTGACGTCATCAGCGAGTGCAGCGGTCAGGGGTGGCGGATGTTCAGTTTCCAACCTGCCGCATACATCGGAAACGAAAACCGCTGGGGGGACGGATACCGCCACTTGACCTCGGACTCGGTGTGGCACGAGATCGAAGCCGGAGCTGGGTCCACCCTCACCTACGGAGCGATGCAGTTTGGAGACACACGCTGCAATCGAGTGGCTTGGGGTGCGTACCTCAATGGGGAATACACACCATTGCTCGATGACCGCGAGCCACTCGACCACAAGGCTGTCGATGATCTCTTGACGGCCTTCCCCGGCAACTTCGCTCATCGGAGGCCTATGGAGACAGCGGTGCGGGTGGCCCGCAGCGTCACATCGCATCCGGCTGTTGTTCCTTCCGCAGCGGGCCTTCTCAAACGTTTTGTCGATCGAAACGGTGGCGGCATCGCCCAATCGTGGTGGAAGCTCAAGCCGGTGACATTCGTGATGCACCAGTTCATTGATGCCGCCGACACCGCAGCGGGCTGGGAACACATCAAGGCCGGAACGAGGGCAACCGAACCACCGATTCTCCAAGCGCAGGAGCGGTTGGAGGCTTGTGCGTACTCGATGGGGCATCCCGACACCGATGAACTCGTGCCGGCGTGTGTGCAGCATGGGTGTCTCGACGCGCGCGAAAACCGTGAGCTTGCTGAACTGCTCCCTCTTCCAACCCGCCGAAAGAGGATCAGCACCCACCAGGTATGAGACACTGGCCTGATGGTTACGGACCAGGCTCCGCCAAAGCTACCTAAGATTCGGTCCAGCCTCGCAGATGCGACGTTAGAGGTACGGAGGGCTGCCACCGATCTACACCATCTCAACCTCGGTCCGGGGGAAGAACTCGAGACCGAGTGGGTGAAGGCCGGTTTGGAGTCGCCAAATCTCCATGCGATGCGCCAGTACCGCATTGATCGTGTCCGAGATCAGATGACACAGATGGGCTACGACGGCGCGCTGCTCATGGATCCGATGAACATTCGTTACGCGACCGACAGCACCAACATGCAGGTCTGGGTGATGCACAACGGAGCGAGGTACTGCTGGGTGGGCCTCGACGGGTCGTGCATAGTCTGGGAGTTCAGTGAGTGTGAGTTCCTGGCCGCCCACAATCCGCTGGTCACAGAGGTTCGACCGGCGGTGGGCTCGAGTTTCTTCATCGCAGGTCCCCGTTGGGCAGAGCAGGCTCATCGATTCGCTGACGAAATCATTTCGGTCATCCACGACCACGCAGGTCAGGGAGCCCGAATCGCCGTAGACCAGATGCACCAGATCGGATATCAACGTCTGGCCGAAGCAGGGATAGAAGTCGACTATGCCGGCGAGCTGATGGAGCGAGCCCGAATGCTCAAAGGAGCCGATGAGATACGTGCCATGCGCCGAGCCGCTCATGCATGCCAGGCAACGATGACGGAGATGCGCGAGGCGCTCCAACCGGGCATGACCGAGCGTGAGGTGTGGGCCATGTTGCACGCGGGCAACATTCGGCGCGCCGGTGAGTGGATCGAAACCCAGATCCTCGCCTCGGGGCCCCGCACCAATCCCTGGATGCAGGAGGCGAGCAGCCGAGAGATCGAGGCCGGCGATCTCTTGGCATACGACACTGATCTGGTTGGCGCGTACGGGATGATGGTCGACATCTCGCGGACATGGCTGGTTGGAAACGGCAACCCGACCGCCCAGCAACGACATACTCATGGGCTGGCGGTGGAACAAATCCACCACAACACCGAGATGCTGCGTCCCGGCACCACATTCCGCCAGCTCGTATTCGACAGCTGGTCACCACCCCACGACCAGTACCGTCGGTACTGCTGCCAATTCCACGGAGTCGGCCAGTGTGATGAGTTCCCCGATATCTACTGGCCCGAACAGTGGGACCAGTGGGGCTTCGACGGTGAGCTGCTGGCGGGAATGGTGATGACCGTGGAGAGCTACGTTGGACCTCGATCCGGGGGTGAAGGCGTGAAGCTCGAGAATCAAGTCCTCATAACCGATCGGGGCCCAGAAGTGCTCACCCCGCTCTCGCTTGCGCTCTGAACGACTCAGGCCTCGTCGAACTCGATCAAGAGATCCTGGTCCTCGTCGCTCAGCCCACCACGGGCCGTGATCAGGTCGGGCCGGCGGTCGAGGGTAAGGCGGAGTGCCTGGGCTCTACGCCACCTGGCAACCTTGGCATGATCACCGCTGGTCAGAACCGCCGGAACCGACCATCCCCGATACTGCGCAGGTCGTGTGTACTGGGGGTATTCCAGTAAGCCGTCGCTAAACGATTCTTCATCGATTGACGATGCATTGCCGAGGACACCTGGGACAAGTCTGCTAACGGCCTCGACAACGGTAAGCGCAGCAACCTCACCGCCGGCCAACACGACGTCGCCGACGGAGATCACGTCGTCGACAGCGTGATCAAGAATCCGCTGATCGATACCCTCGTAGCGACCACACAAAAGGGTGAAACCGTCAAGCTGGGCCAGCTCAGCTGCCACGTCTTGGGTGAGTTGACGCCCAGCGGGTCCCATGTAGATAAGCGGGCGGGGGGGCCGTACCGCATCGAGCAGATCGAAGACGGGTTCGGGTTTGAGAACCATCCCAGCACCCCCACCGAAAGGGGATGCGTCGACGGTCTGATGAACATCTCTGGTTTCTCGCCGTAGGTCGTGGGCACGCAGGTCGATCACACCCTTCGACACTGCCCGACCGATCACACCAACGTTGAACCCACCGATCACGAACTCGGGAAAGATGGTGAGAACATCGATACGCAACTTCATGCTTTCGCTCGCCGGCGCTCGTTCCTCGCTCTGGGTCGCGCCAAGCTCGCTTCGCTCAATCAAAACTCAGACCTCCCCAGCCTGTTCGGTCCCGAAGCCTTCGGTCATTCCTAGTCCTCGATGTTGGTGAGGAGACCGTCGGGAACTTCGACCGTGACTGTGTTCTGATCGTGTGAGACGTAGAACGCCATTGGAACCAGAAGGCCGTTCTCCAGCTCCATCAGGTCTGATGCAGGGTTGTCGAGGACCGCCACAATCGTTCCGTGGTCGGCACCATCGGGGGTGGTCAGTCGACGTCCGATCACATCGTGAACGAACAGCTCGCCTGTGTCTTCCAGCGGATCAGCGAACAACAACTGGCTATGTAGTTGCTCGGCCTCGTGGCGGGTGTCAACACCCACGAAGTGGATAATCCAGCGATCCTTGTGGAGGGACGCCCGTTCTATGATCAGAACGTCTCCGCTTGCCAGGGTGAGTTCGGCGCCCCGAGTGGTGCGTTCTTCTGTTCGGTCGGTCACGAACTTGACCAGAACATCACCCTTCAGGCCGTGGGGTTTGGTAATCCGACCCACCTCGAGCTGATCGGGCATCGGAAGGTCAAGACTCAGTCGACGAACTCGACTTTGCAGCTGACACCGTCTGTACTGCCAGCTGCATTCACGATTGTGCGGATTGCCGAGGCGACACGACCGCGGCGGCCGATCACACGGCCCATGTCTTCACCGTTCACCGACACGTCGAAGCGGACCGCCTTGTCGCCGTCGACGGAGGTCTCGATGGAGACCTCGTCTGGGTGGTCGACTATCGAGGTACACAGATGGTTCAGAACCGCATAGGCCTTCGGTGCGAGATCGCTCACGCTGTTGCCTTCTCTGCTTCGGCCTCAGCCGCTTTGGCGGCCGCAGCGGCAATAACCTCGGGGGTCTTGCCAGATTTGAAATCGCTCCATGCGCCCGAGACTTCAAGGAGCTTCTTCACACGATCGGAGGGCTGCGCACCAAGCCGCAGCCAATGAACGGCCTTAGCTGAATCGATGCTGATCTCCGACGGTTCTGACCGGGGGTTGTATGTCCCGACGATTTCGATGAACCGACCGTCACGGGGTGAACGAGCGTCAGCAGCAACGACACGATAGGTAGGTTGCTTCTTCTTGCCCATGCGCATCAGGCGGAGACGAACAGCCACGGTGGTGATTTCCTTCAGATAAGGGACTAATGAGGCCCGAACAGGGCGACCTACGAGGGTACAGCGACATTCACGCCGCTCCTACGCTGAGAGAGCTGACCGAGCGAGTGTTTCTCAGGTTCGGTAGCCGTGGGACCATACTGCCGTTGTGAACAACGACGAACTCCTCACTCGGGCCCTATTGAGTGCCATGGCCGCAGTAGTTGCGTGGTTGGCGTGGATCATCACAGGGGTCATCGGCTCCAGATCTCTATCGATTCCGAGCACCGCGGTGCTCAGTGGAACCGCCATCGTGGTGGTGTTTTTCATCTGTCGCGCCCTTCGTGGCTCGACGCATCTAAGCGACCAGGGAGAGCTGGTGCGGGCGATCGCGGCCTTCGGGGGGTTCGGTGCGGTCGCGATTGTTCTCTTCGTTGCTGACGCCCCCGAGTTGGTGGTGCGCGTACTTGCAACGGCCAGTCAGATGGGGTGCGGCATGTTGCTCGGGTTCAGAACGCGTGCGGTCATCGGCGGACTGGCTCTCGCAATGGGCCTCAGTGCAATCGACACCCCGTTCTATGGAATTGTCCTGCTGTCGATTCCAGCCACCGCCTATCTGGAGCGAAACCCGCCAGACTTCCTGCGCTGACTGCTGATCTCGCAGCGCCTCAGCCGACCCCAGCTGCGCCGACGAACCGATAGCCTGAAGGCTCATGTTTGAAGGCCTTACCGACACATTTGAAGGAATTTTCGCACGTCTCTCCAAGAAGGGAAAGCTGTCCGAGGCAGACGTCGACGAGGCGCTCCGTGAGATACGGCTCGCCTTGCTCGAGGCAGACGTCAACGTTCGGGTCGTCAAGGCCCTACGAAATCGAATCAAAGAGCGAGCGGTGGGCGAAGAGGTCCACAACGCGCTCAATCCGGCACAACAGGTCGTCAAGATCGTCAACGAGGAACTCACCCAAAGCCTCGGCGGCGAGACCTTCACACTGACCTTCAACCCCAAGCCCCCGACCATCATCATGATGGCCGGCCTTCAGGGCTCGGGAAAGACCACGAGCTCAGGAAAGCTGGCCAAGTGGTTCAAGGCCCAGGGTCGCAATCCATTGCTCGTTGGTGCCGACCTTCAACGACCGGCAGCGGTCCACCAACTCCAGACCTTGGGCGAACAGGTCGGCGTACCGGTCTTCAGCGATCCGTCCACGCCGGTTGAGGTTGCGCGCAAGTCCATCGAGCACGCCAAACAAACCGGCCGTGATGTGGTGATCATCGACACCGCTGGTCGTCTGGCCATCGACGAAGCCCTCATGGAGGAACTGCGCCAAATCGGCCAAGCCACCCGCCCCGACTACATCTTCCTCGTCGTCGATGCAATGACCGGCAACGATGCGGTCACCGTTGCCGAGAGCTTCAACAGCAGCCTCGAACTCGACGGTGTGATCCTGACCAAGCTCGACGGCGACGCACGTGGTGGCGCCGCGCTCAGCGTGAAAGAGGTCGTAGGCAAACCGATTGCGTTTGCGGCAACTGGCGAGAAGCTCGATGCGCTCGAGGTCTTCCACCCCGATCGCATGGCCAGCCGAATCCTGGGCATGGGCGATGTGATGTCGCTCATCGAAAAGGCCGAACAAGCCTTCGAACAGGAAGAGGCCGAAGCCGCCGCTCAGGCGATGATGGAGGGCCGCTTCACTTTCGACGACTTCCTCGATCAGATGCAGCAACTCAAGAAGATGGGTTCCCTGTCCGGTTTGATCGGCATGTTGCCGGGCATTCCCAAAGAGGTTCGCAACATGGAGATCGACGATCGGGAGATCGGCCGGGTGGAAGCCATGATTCATTCGATGACCCCGGCCGAACGGGTCGAGCCCAAACTCATCGATACTTCACGTCGGCGACGGATTGCCAAAGGTTCTGGAACCGACGCCCAGCAAGTCGACACGCTGGTCAAGCAGTTTGACGAGATGCAGAAGATGATGAAGAAACTCGGTGGAATGGGTACCAAGAAGGCCAAGGGCAAAGGCAAGCGGAACAAGAAGAACAAAGGCCGTGGTGGCGGCGGCCGCGTCACCCCCAAGGGCGGGCTGCCAGCCGGCAACAGCCGTGTAACACCCAAGGGCACCAAAGCCAAGAAGGCTCCCTTGATGCTCCCGGGTATGGACCGCATAGCCGACGTCCTCGAAGACGGCTGACGCGACCAGAATTAGCCCGAAGGCTGCCGAGGGCACCCTAGCGAAGGCAAATGAAGGGAACCAGGCTGACACGTGAGACGTCTCAGCTGGTGAGATGATGTCTTCAATGAATCGGCGGCAGCCACTGTCCCCACACTTGGGCGCTCTGTGCGCCTTCGTGCTGGGCGTGATCGGTGTCTTCCTTGTGCCCATTCCCGCTGCGGCCGCGCCAGCAGTATCGGTCACAACCGCCATCGGTGACCGCTATGTCCCGGGAGAACCGGTCACGTTTCTGGTGGACATCACCGCATCGAAGGCCACGAGAGGTTCAGTGCAAATTCAGATGGACGGTCGTGAAACCGCCAGCAAACCATTCGAGGTAGCGGGCGGCGCCACGAAGACGATCGTGATCGTTTCCGAGACCCTCCAGTGGGGCGGTGGGATTACGGTCGTCGTCAACAGCGACGACGGAAACGCGACGTTCCGGCCGCCACTGGCCGAAGATCGGGAGAGCGAACAGGTCGGCATCCTGCCCTCACTTCAGATGGTTGAGCTGCCAAACACCGCACCGGCAGCAACGGGTGGCAGAACCGCCCGTTTCCATCCGATCACCGAGTTGATCCTCGGTTCCGACGAACGAGCACTCGACATGTTCGACTCGATCGCCGGCCGTCCAGATGACTTCACTGCGATGGCCCCCGAAGCGATCGCAGCCGTGCAAAATTGGACGGCCAGGGGTGGATCGCTGATAATCGACGACCTTCCCGGCACCAGAACCAGGGGATTCGACACCGCCAGCACTAGTGGCGTGAATCGCTTTGGCTTTGGCACCATCGGTTACAGCGGCGACTCCTTTCGCCGAGGCAACGTGGCTGGGATTGTCCCTGCCACCGTGTTGTTCCGCTTCGACGAATTCGACAACGGTGTCGACCCCGGCCAGTCAGGTCGGGTCCTCGTTTCCGATGCAGGGATCACCACGCCGGGAATTGGTGTGCTGCTCGGTCTGATCGCCGTGTACATCGTGCTGGTGGGTCCGGCATTGTTCCTCGTCTTGCGAAGGGTTCACCGCCAGCCGTTGGCGTGGGCCGCTATACCCGCGCTGGCCGCCATCGCTGTTGGTTTGGTGTGGGGCGTAGGACGGACCCAGCGTTCCGACGTCGATCTCGCACATGGGACAATCGCGGCTTATGTCGACGGCGTTCTGATCGAACGATCCGAAGTTCTGGTTGCAGCATCCGGCGGCGGCTATGTGGGCATTGACACCGCTGGTGGCTTCCAAGTCGTCGGCGGAACACTGGACCGGTGGGGCAATGTCACGGGCCGCAAACTGGAACGCCGTGATAACTCAGTCGGCCTTCGATTGAATCCAGGGGAGGCGTCTCGTCTTGTTGTGGAGAGGGTCACCGTCGATCCCGATCTTCCGCCGCTCGAGATCGTGGCAGAGATCCAAAACAACCGGACCCTGACAGGAAGGGTCACGAACAACGGCAGTGTCCCACTTGATGACGTACGGGTGGTGGCCGGGAACGCAGTCCAGCTGATCGGAACGATGGAACCAGGCGAGACCGTCGAGGTGGCGCTCGATGAGGACTTCGCCACCATCCCCCTCACACGCGACTCGCTCTTCGATCGGATGGACCAGGAGTTCTTCGATCCGTTTCGGGGCGACGAGGCGGGCGATGGTGCTGTGAACGCTGGCGCCCTTTCCGGATTCACTCGGCAGTTCCGAGAGAGCCGAGCCACCGGTCAGGTTATGGCGCTTGGATGGACGCGTGCGGCCGATGCGCCAATGCTCAGTCATGCAGGCGAATCGATCGACCGAGGACGGACCGGCTTCATGACTTTCAAAACGATCATTTACAACGCCGACCCCAGCGTTGGGTACGGCGAATCGTCAGCGATTCTGCAGCGGGTATGGGAGTTCGAACTCAACGATCGGGTGAATGGTTTCGCAGAGTTCCCGAGCGAGATCCTGTACACGCTGCCCGCCGACGCCGATCCCGAGGGCGCCTACGTGGTGGAATTGTCCAACGACGTCGTGGCTCTCGACATATGGAATGGGTCATCGTGGGATCCCTCCTCTGAGAATCAGATTCCGGGCACGTCGGTTGTTCCGTTGCTATCCGACGCCATTCGAGGCGGGCAGGTACACCTCCGGGCCGGTTTCGGCAGCTTCGATCGGACATCGATCCCCGTGATCCGTTCTGCCACTCCTGAAGAGATCGCTGCTCGGTCATGACCTTCCTTTCACCTCCTCCCCCAAATCGGGGCCAGGCCATCGTGGACGCCGTGAACGTCCTCGACTCTGATGTCCCTGGTGCGAAGACCTCACACGTCGATCCGACCGACGCCATCGTCCAGACTCGAGGACTCACCAAACAGTACGGCTCGCTCATCGCGCTGAATAACCTCACCCTCGATGTGCCTCGGGGAAGCATCTACGGAATCATCGGTCCGAACGGCGCCGGCAAGTCAACCGCCTTTTCCATTTTGGCCACGCTTCTGAAACCGACTCTGGGAACCGCCAGGGTATGCGGGGCCGACCCGTCGACGGACCCCAAGGCGGTTCGTCGACAGACCGGCTATATGCCAGATGTGATGGGAGTTTACGAACGACTGACGGTTGAGGAGTACCTGCAGTTTCACGCTGCCGCTTACAAGGTGCCGCGAGCCGAATGGCCTGAATTGGTGAGCGGGCTTCTTCAACTCGTCGACCTCGACGTGAAGTCGAACGCTCTGGTCGATCGCCTGAGTCGAGGGATGAAACAGCGACTTTCGCTAGCGAGGGCCATGGTGCATGATCCCGACCTTCTGATCCTCGATGAGCCCGCCAGCGGGCTGGATCCTCGGGCCCGCATCGAATTCCGGCAGCTGTTGCTCGCACTTCGAGACATGGGCAAGACCATTCTGATCAGCTCCCACATTCTCGCCGAACTACAACAGATGTGCACTGACATTGCAGTGATCGAGGCTGGCAACCTCCTCGCTTCCGGGACACCGAAATCGATCATTGACCAACTCGGGCATGGTCGGCGGGTGAAGGTGGTGTTCTCCGATGGCACGTCCGAGGAGTTTGCTGTAACCGATGTAGCGACCCAGGCTCAGCTGCTGAAACAACTCGTCAATGACGATCAGCGTGAGGTGGTTGAGTTCACTGAGGTTTCGACCGATCTTGAGGGTCTGTTCCTACAAATCACAAAAGGAATCGTGCAATGAGCGCGGTGGCATCCCTTTTTCAGAATCTGAACCCGGTTCTGGATCGGGAGCTCCGACAACGAAGCCGCTCGGCCAAATCGGTCATCGTTTTGTCAATGCTCTTGGCAGCTCTCACCGGCGTGCTTTACATCGTGTACCTGTCCTCAACTTCGAACAACGAGTTCCGTGATCCCTTGGAGACCCTCTCCACCGGTATCGGGGCAATGATGTTCGAAATCGTCCTATTCGCTGAACTGGGTTTACTCCTCCTGATCATTCCGGGAATCTCCGCATCGGCTATTTCGGGTGAACGGGATCGGCAAACACTCATCCCGCTACAGATCACGCTGATGGGTCGGGGCAGCATCTTGTTCGGCAAGGTGGCTGCGTCGAGTGCGTTCGTTCTGCTGCTGCTCATCGCATCGGCTCCGCTGCTCGCCGTGCCATATCTGCTCGGTGGGGTAAGTCTGTTTCGTATCCTGCTCGGCTTCCTGGCGGCGCTGATCACCGGCGTGCTCTACGCAACACTGGGAGTGGCTTGCTCGGCGTACTTTCGCCGTACCCAAACGGCCACGCTGATGACCTACGTCATGATCGTGCTCTCGACCGTTGGATCGGTCGTCACGGTCGTGGTGATCAACATCTTTCAGACCCTCGATGGGAACTTCTCCGACCCGTCCTTTGTGGCGCTGTACTTCAATCCGTTCGTTGGCGTCGCTGATGCAGCCGGGGAGTTCGGCCGTGCATTTGACAGCCAGGGCCCATTCAGCGCCATCAAGGACGGTGTGTACGGCGACTCATCACGTCCGGACTGGATAATCTCACTCGCCGCACAGGCCGGCTTCGTAGCCGTGTGGGTAGTCCTGGCGCTACGCAAACTTCGGCTACCGCAGGAGGAGATCGACTGATGGATTCGTTCCTGGCTGCCATGACTCGACGCCTGCGGTTGGTGTGGGCCTGGGCGTTCTCGGGGTGGGTTGCTCCGGCCGTGGTCGGTAGTGCACTTCTACTGGTGCTGGTTGGGTGGTTGATCCCGTGGGGCTGGTTTGAACCAGCTGCGCTGGGGTTCGTGGCCCTCTCCCTGATCGCGGTGCTCGGCGTCGCACTAGCGCGACCCCTTCACCAGCTGCGAGCCGCTCGGGCGGCCGACCGAGGACTCAGAACCGGTGATGCCTTCGGCGCGGCGGTGGAGTTTGCCGAATTGGAGGGTGACTTCGGCGACGGGATTCGGGCTCGCGCCAACGAGCTGGCCAGGGTCTCCGAGCCTCGTCTGGCCGCTCCACTGCCGAGACTGCGAGGTCGGTGGGCTCTGGCCGCAGCCTTGGGATCGGCTGCCCTGGTGATGGCGCTGGTGACCAATCCACAAGATGAGGTTCGGGCGGAACGATCGCGAGCCAACGACGTGGCCGAGGAACTGGCGGAGGAGCTCGAAGCTGTCGCTGAGGAACTTCAGGATCCTGCAACCGCTGAAGTAGGGGCGGCGCTGGATCAGCTTGCCGAAGAGCTGCGTGGAGCCCAGAGCTTTGAAGAAATCGATGAGCTTCTCGCTGAGGCCGAGCAGGAACTGGGTCAACGTTCACCAAACTTCGCCGCTGAACGGGCCGCAGCTGAGGGCTTGGAACAAAGCCTGGAGACCGAACCATTGAGCGGGCAGTCCAGCGGTGCGTCTGCAGCCGACCAGCTCGCCGGAGCTGCTGCTCAGATCCCCGACCTCAACCAACAACAGCAGCGGGATTTGGCGGATCGTTTGGAGCGGATCGCGGATTCTCAGGAAGCCGGAGATCCCCAATCAGCAGAGAAACTCAACGAGGCAGCACAGCAGTTGCGGGCTGGGAACATCAGCGCCGCTCAGGCAGCGTTGAGTGAAGCGGCCCAAACCCAACGGGCCAACGCCGACGATGTTGCAGCACAGGTGGGAGCCGCCCAGGCCTCCGGACAACTCCGCGACCTCCGCCAGAGCACAAGCACAGGCACAAGGGCAGGGTCAGGGCGAAGGGAAGGTGAAGGCGAAGGTGAAGGCGAAGGCCAAGGTGAAGGTCAAGGCGAAGGATCTGGTTCGGGATCAGGCCAAGGTCAGGGTTCTGGCTCGGGATCGGGCGGCCAGGGTGGGAGCGGAGCCTCGGGTCAGGTAGGGGGTGCGTCGGGCGGAACCGGGGCAGGTCGTGGTGGGGTCGGGACGCCCGGGGGCACCGATCAGGCCGATGTGGATGGAAACAACAGCGGTGGCTCAATCGTTGATCCCAGTGCCCTGCAGTCGGGCGAACCCTTGAGTCTCGGCGGGTCCCTGACCGGCACACAACCGGGCGAGATCATCGACCAGGTCGACGGTCCAACCCAACGGGGAGCATCACAGGTGCCGGTCTCGGGGGTTGTTGGTGAGTACTCCAATCGGGCCACCACCGCAGCCGAACGCAGCCAACTTCCGCCCAGCCAGCAGCAGTTGGTTGGAAGCTATTTCGATCGAATCTCCCAGCTCTGAGGAACACACGATGAATCAAGCTCAAATGACCCCAGCCGACGTCGCGACAACGGTGGAACGAATTCGGTCCGAGATCGGGACAGTGATCGTTGGCCAGACCGCACTCGTCAAGAGTGTCCTCATGGCGCTCCTCGCCGAGGGCCATGTTCTGCTCGAAGGTGTCCCAGGGCTCGGCAAGACCATGCTCCTGCGGACTCTGGCCGACGCTCTGGACATGCCGTGGAGCAGGATTCAATTCACGCCCGACCTGATGCCGGCCGACATCACAGGCACCCAGGTTCTGCACCAGTCCGCCGACGGCACTCGAGACTTCCAATTCCGCAGCGGGCCGATCAACGCCAACCTGGTTCTCGCCGACGAGATCAACCGGGCCACGCCCAAGACGCAATCCGCAATGCTGGAAGCAATGCAGGAACGGGCGGTCACCGTCGCCGGCGAGACCCGGCCTCTGCCCCGACCATTCCTGGTGATGGCAACTCAGAACCCGGTGGAGATGGATGGCACCTATCCCCTGCCCGAAGCTCAGCTCGACCGGTTCCTCACCAAGGTCCTGGTGCCGTTCCCGACTGCGGAAGAGCTTGTGGCCGTTGTCGAACGAACCACAGGTTCCCACACCGCCGAGGCATCAGCGGTCTGCGATGCAGACACCCTGAGAACGATGATTTCGCTCACTCGCCAAGTTCCGGTTCCCGAGCACGTCACCAAGTACGCGGTGGAACTGGTGATCGCCAGCCATCCCGATCAGCGCTCGGCGCCGAGTGATGTCCGCAGCTACGTTCGGTTCGGTGCGTCGCCACGCGGGGTTCAATCGCTCATTCTGAGCGGTAAGGCAAATGCATTGATCGACGGTCGGCCCAACGTGAGCGTGGACGACATTCAGACGGTTGCCCCCGGTGCTTTACGACATCGCCTCGTCCTCGGTTATGAAGCAACGGCCGACGGGGTCACGGCCGACACATTGGTGAAGTCGGTGCTCGCGACGGTCACGCCAGCGGGTTCGGGAGTCCGGGGCGCGCCGTAATATGCCTCCGCTCGCCTACGGCCTGACGACCTTCGGGTCGCTTCGGTCTCGCTCCGCTCGATCAAGTTGGTCACGATCAGCCCGCAGCTACGTCCCTCCGCTGCCGCCCGCTTCATGAGCACATTGCTAGATCCCCGCATTCTCGCCCGACTGGAGCGTCTCCAGCTGGGAACCCGACGCCGGCTGGCGGGCGGGCTCACCGGTGACCATCGTTCTCCGCGCCATGGAACGTCGCTGGACTTCGCTGACTACCGGGAATACACACCCGGTGATGACCTGCGTCGGATCGATCAGTTCGCATTCGCTCGGCTCGACAAACTCCTCCTCAAGCTGTTCGAGGCTGAAGATGACGTCACCGTTCGGTTGTTGATCGACACAAGTGCGTCGATGAAAGGTGAGAAACTGCGCCGGGCCGCACAGCTCGCGGCGGCGATCGGGTTCGTTTCCCTCACACGACGAGATGTCGTGACCGTGCATACCTTTCCCAGCAAGTCAGCATCGCCACGGCTTTTGGGGAGATCCGCAATCGGCCAACTGTTCTCCATTCTCGAAGGTCTCCAGGCGGGTGGCGAAAGCCCTTTCGCCGCTGCGGTCACGAACCTGCTCAGCCAGCCGGGACCTCCCGGCCTCACCGTTGTCCTGAGCGACCTTCTGACCATCGATTGGGAACAGGGAGTACGCCGGCTACCAGCTCGTCGCGGCGACCTCGCGGTCATTCAGATTCTCGATCGCAACGACATCTTCCCCGACATGATCGGCGACCTCGAACTGGTCGACTCCGAGTCGGGCGCTCGGGTCGAGGTATCACTTTCGGCCAAGGTCGTTGAGGACTACGCCGAACTGGCGACCGCATGGATCGACGAAGTGGCGGGCAGGGTTCGAGCAACCGGCGGCGGCTTCGTTCGCGTTTTCACCGACGAATCTCTCGAAGAGGTTCTCCTGTCCGGTTGGCGGCGCGAGGGAGTACTTCGGTGAACATCGGCAACTGGGGTCTTGCCAATCCTGCGGGTCTCCTCGCAGGACTGCTCGTCATACCGATCATTGCGATGCACATCCTCCGACCTCGGAGGGTGCAGCAGCAGGTAGCAGCGATCTTCCTTTGGCGAAAGTTCAACCGACCGGTTTCGGCGGCCAAACCATGGCAGCGACTACAGCCGAGCTGGCTGCTCGCGGCCCAGCTGCTGACAGCGTTGCTTCTGGCGGTACTCCTGGCTCGGCCGGTGCAGTTCACCGAGTTGCCACTGGCCGAACACACGATCTTCGTGGTCGATGCGTCCGGCTCGATGCTGTCCAGCGACGGTTCCCCGGATCGTATCGAGGACGCTCGCGACCGGGCCCGCGAACTCCGCTCTCAACTACCTCTGAACGGCGAGGCATCGCTCGTGGTAGCGGGAGCCAGCGCACGGGCGGTCGTGACCCGATCCGGTGATTCGGGTGTGTTCGACGACGCGCTGTCACGAGTCGAGGCATTCCAAGGTGAAGGCGATTTCGCAGGAGCGTTCGCATTGGCCGCCGGTCTTGACACCGGTGACAGACCCAGTCGAGTGGTGCTTCTGAGTGACGGTGGGATCAGTGCGGCCGACCTTCGCTTGGCGCCGCCTGGCACCCGGTACGAACAGATCGGTCGCGAGGGGGCGAACCGCGGAATCAGCCAGTTGACCGTGGAGCCGGCTCCGGGTGGCCTGGTCGCCAGGGTCAGCGTGCGACACTACGGCGGACCGGCTGCCAACCAGAGCGTTCGAATCGACGTCGATGGAAGGACAGTCGTCAGCGAGTCAGTCCAGCTCGACGCCGGCGATATCAAGAACCTCAGCCTGAATCTCCCGAGCGGTGAACTGATCGAGGCCTTCCTCGAGCCCGAGGACAACCTCAGCCTGGACAATCGTGCTGTTGCAACCGTGTCCCGATCGCCCGAAATCGACGTGTGGTGGGTCGGGACCGACGATCCGTTCCTGGAAGCCGCTCTCGCAGTCATCCCTGGCGTCACGATCACGAAGTCGACTGATTTTTCTGGCGTGATGCCACCTGAAACCGACGTGATGGTCGCCCACCGAATCGACCTACCCGAGACTCTCCCGGCTCCTACGTGGGCCATCATTCCTCCCAATGGTCTGGCGGGTGTCGTGCGGGTCACGGGTGAAACCGAGCGGCCGGCCCTCACACTGATCCGTTCCGATGTGGGGTTGGTAAACGGCCTCGAGCTGTCCGAGGTCTTGTTCGCCAGGTCCCAAACAATCGAGGTCTCGGCTGAGTCTCAGGTGATCCTGGGGGCAGAGGGTGCGCCGTTGCTGGCGTTGACTCCAACCCTGGAGGCTCCTGTGCTCTATCAGAGCTTCGCCAACGCCGAAAGCAACTTCCCCCTTCAAGTTGCCTTTCCGATATTGGCTCAGCGAGCCCTGACCGATCTCACCAGCGCCACGGTGCCCCCGGCCCGAGTTCGGCTCGGAGTCGATCTTCCGATCGACCCTCGGCTCGATGCCGTCGTAACCACACCTGGGGGTACCAGTTTCGATGTCACAGCCGGCTCTGCTCCGCCGGCGGCCAGCCGCATCGGATTCTGGAGGATCGACCAAGAAGGTCGGGTGCCGGTGGTAGTTGCGGTGAACGCCGATCCAACCGAAGCCAAGATCGCTCCTGCGCCAGATCTTCCCTTCGAAGTTCCCGAAGGCGGCGAAGGACCCGACACCGTGCAAGGGCAGATCGCGCGGCTGTGGCCTGTTGTCCTGGTTCTTCTCGCACTCATGATGACCGAATGGTGGCTGGCCCGTCGCCGACTCGGTGTTTCACCCAGGCAATGGAGGGTGGCAACCGGCATGCGGCTAGCGGTTGCACTCGCCCTGCTGGCTGTGCTTCTCGGCCCAGGCTTCAATCGAGAGTCCAACAAGGTCGGGGTGGTGTTCCTACTCGATGCCTCGGACTCGCTTGGCCCGGCGGGGCGGAGTCGCGCCACACAAACCGTTGGCGAAGCGCTTGCAGCCCGCCCCGATGGTGACGTTGCAGGAGTTGTGGCGTTTGGTCGTGATGCCCGGTTGGAATCGATCGTTGATGACGACCCCGACTTCGAAGGACTTTCGGTTCAGATCGATGCCACCGGCACCGACCTCGCGGCTGCGCTCCGTCTCGGAGTGGCCGCTGCGCCAGGCGAGACTCGCAAGCGCCTCGTGCTGGTGAGCGACGGTCGGGCCACGACCGGGAGTGTGATCGAGGAAGCGGAGCGATTAGCGGCCGAAAACGTCCCTGTCGACGTGTTCGTCGTGGATCCACCCCGTGGCACCGACCTGGCCGTCGGCGGCATCGAGGTTCCGTCGGTCGCCCGGGTGGGAGAGTCGGTGCCCATTACCGTTCGGGTGGAATCACCGGCCCGAACTCCTGCAAGGGTTGAGCTGAGCCGCGGTGGCGTGCTGGTGGGATCGGTGGAAGTCGAGCTTCAACCGGGAACCAACGCCGTGAACTTCACCGACATCGCAGGCGACGACGGCGTGCTGCGGTATACCGCCGAGGTCTTCGGTCTCGCCGACGCCGTCGGGGCCAACAACCGAGGGTTCGCCGCAGTGCCGGTAGCGGGGGCACAAAAGGTCCTCGTGATCGATGGGGGTGGCACCGCAGACCCAGCTCAGCTCGGACGGGTCATCCAGGCAGCTGGGCTCAGCTTCGACACGGTCAGCGTTCAGCAAGTGCCCGGAGTCGACGAGCTGGTGCAGTACGCGTCGGTGATCCTGGTGAACGTCGACGCCCGCGATCTCGCCGAACCCGCGGTTACCGCACTGACCGCAGCGGTCAGGGACCTCGGCCGAGGCATGGTGGTGGTCGGAGGCAGTCACAGCTATGCGCTGGGCGGCTACCGGGATCATCCCCTGGAGGAGATCCTGCCGGTGGTGAGTGAGATTCTCGACCCACTGCGTCGCCAGACGGTGGCCGAGGTTCTCGCAATCGACACGTCGGGTTCAATGGGAGCCTGCCACTGTTCTGAAGGTGGTGTGGGCAACGGTCTTGGCGGAGAGAACGAGATCGATGGCGGCGTGAAGAAGACCAGCATCGCTCAGAACGCTGCCGCCCGGGCGATCAATGCTCTCGGTGCTACCGACGAGGTCGGCGTGATCAGCGTGAACAACCGGGCTGAGTGGGTCATCGATCTGCAACCGCGCCCGTCTCAACAGGTGATCGATGACGGTCTCTCGCAGCTGGAGCCGGACGGGCCTACCAACGTTGAAAACACTCTGCGGACCGCAGCCGAGCAGCTTCGAAATCCGAAGCGAACCTCAAGCACATCATCTTCTTCTCCGACGGGTTCACCGAACCATTCCACCTGGCCCAACTCGAAGCTGACGCCGCAGGTCTCTTCGACGAAGGCATCACGGTTTCGGTGGTTGCCACCGGTGAAGGCGCAGCAGTTGACCTCCGAGCCATAGCCGATGCTGGTGGGGGTCGGTTCTACCCGGGCAAAGACCTCAGCGCTATCCCCGAGCTCATTGTCCAAGAGGCGATTCTGGCATCGCGCGATTTCATCAACGAAGGCACGTTCCTTCCCACCGTCACCTCGAATGCGTCTACGGTCCGGAATCTGGCAAGCGCTCCGCCTCTTGCGGGCTATATCGCCAGCACAGCAAAACCGACGGCTCGGGTGGACTTGCGGATCGGGCCTGATGAGGATCCTCTACTCAGCAGCTGGCAGGTCGGTTTGGGCCGGGTGAGCACCTGGGCCTCCGATAGTGGTGAACGCTGGGGAACGGCGTGGTCGAGTTGGAACCAGGCCCCTGATTTCTGGGCCGGCGTCATCAAGGACACGTTTCCGACCGCTGGGGGCGGTGGTGGGGTGACAGCCGCAATCGAAGGCGACCAACTTTCACTTCGTATCGAGGGGGTGTCGCCGTGGAGCGATGACGCCCAAGCATCGGTACGGGTGGCCAGTCCGGATGGCGAAGGGATCGAGGTGCTACTGGAACGAATCGACGGCTCAACGTTTGCCGCCGCGATTCCGGTCGAGGAAGCTGGCACCTATGCCATCGGAGCGACCGTCTCCAGCGGCGGTGAAACGGTGTGGAGCGGCGTTGGTCTCACAAGCCGGTCCTACCCGGCGGAGTATGCGCCTCGACCGCTCGGAGACGATGTGCTTCGTCGCGTGGCCACCCTGACCGGCGGTCGATTCGAGCCCGACGTAGGCGAGATCTTCGACCCGGCAAACACGGTGGCAGGCAGTCGAAGAATCGATCTCACCAAGTTGTTTCTGTGGGTGGCACTGTTGCTGTGGCCCTTGGCGGTTGCGGTGAGCCGCCTGGCGTATCGGTCCGGCACAATGGCCGTTGGAGCCCAGAAGGCCCAGGGCACTGTGTCCAAACTTCAGACGCGATTGCCCAAATTCGGTGAGGCCAACCCACTTGAGCAAGGGGCTGGCCCTGCCTCGCCGACAGCGCCCGTTCCAAAGGAGCCAGCGACGCCCATCGACCCCACCCGTCCGATTCGCACCGAATCCAGTGTGCCGCCGACCCGGCCGGCACCGCCCCGAGCTCCGACGGCACCCAAACCCCCCGCTGCTCCTGGTGGCACGGTGAGTGAACTCCTGAAACGTAAGCAAGGCGACCACGAACCACCCCGATAGCAACGATCCTTCAATTCAGGTCACGGGCGCCGCCTTCGTCAACCGGACCCAGCAGGAGATAGCGATGTGAGAAGCTTTCGTCATGCTGATTCTCTCTGGAACCGTGAAGATGGACCCCGACGACATCTCGGTCATCAGGGGTGCCGCCCTGGCCATGATCGCAGCCACGCGAGACGAGGATGGGTGCATCGAATACGAGTTCTCAGAGGTCATCGGCGAACCCGGGACAATGCGAATCTTCGAGCGGTGGGAATCGGTTGCTGCTCTGGAGGCACACTTCGTTGCCCCTCACATGGCCATATGGCAGGACGCCATGAAGCATGTGACAGTGCATTCGCGCTCTCTGGCTCGCTACGAGGGCATCAGCGACATCATTCCGCTCTGAATCGGTCTGACCGATGACCTTTGGTGCTGGTCTATTGTGGCTCGGCGTGTTTCTCAGCGCGATCGCCACGATCCGGCCCGGGCGCTTGAAGGTCGGAGCCGCCGCGACAGCCATGACTGCGGCGACGATCACCCTGTTCGCGGCGTTCGCATTGGAGGACTGGTCCAATATCTATGTTGTCAGCACCACGCGGGCCGGTCTCGCATGGCCGGTGCGGTTGGCCGGTCTATGGGGAGGCGCTGAGGGATCACTGCTGCTCTTCACTGCGATGGTGTCCATAGCAGCCGTCATCATCGGTTGGCTGGGCGGACGGACCCAGGGGGCAACCGCGCTGGCGGCGGCGTACGGGATAGTGACACTCATTTCGGCCAACCCCTTCGATCGTTTCGACGCTCCAGCTGTTGGCGGGCGCGGTCTTCAACCGGTTCTGGAGCACCCGGCCATGGTGTGGCATCCGCCAATCCTGTACCTGGGCCTGGTCGGAGTCATCGTGCCGACGCTTCTGGCACTCACCCCGGCACGGCCGAGGCTCATACGCAAAACGTCCGCTATAGCGCTGGCATTTCTTACCGCCGGGCTGGCCACCGGGGCAGCGTGGGCTCATGCCGAGCTTGGATGGGGAGGATTCTGGGCGTGGGACCCTATCGAGTCGGCCGGTCTTGTGGCATGGCTGATCACCGCCGCATCCCTACATGTTCGCTTCGACCATCGCCGTCTCGGCCATCGGGTGCTCTTCGCTCTCCCGGGCCTCGCCGCAGTCTGGGCGACGACGCTCACTCGGGCTGGGCTAACCGGCTCTGTGCACTCCTTCGCCGACCGTCCGGGCCTCAAGGCCGGCCTGCTAGTCGTGGCGGCTGGCTGGAGCGCAGCGCTGGCATGGTTGGTATTGACGGGCCCAACCGACCAACTCCCCAACCCTTCTGATGAACTGCCAGCGCGGAAAGCGGCGATGTACGCACTCGCGCTCGCAGGTTTTTTCGTCGCCCTGGGTACCTATGAGCCAGCCGTTGAGCAGGCCTTCGGGGGTAATTCGGTTGGCGTTGCAGGGGTCTTCTTCACACGAATGTTGTGGCCGATCGTCATTGCAGGTGCGGCGCTCTCGATCAGGGCAGACCGCCGATACCGGTTCGCGCTACTCGGTGTGGCCGCAGGTGTAGCCATCACCCCACTTGCCGCTGGCCCGTTCGGGATCGCCGTGGCCGCCGCCGGGGGCGGGGTCGCCGGCTCGGCTCTGGCCGCCAGGGTTTGGGGAAGGCGCGGTTGGTTGGCCCACGTCGGAGCTGGGCTGATTCTCATCGGAATTGGCGGCACCGTGGCAGCAACCTCGAACAGGGTGATCCTCATCAAGGATCAGCCCGCCGAAGTTGATGGCCTCACAGTGGTGCACCGTGGACTGGAGCTGGTCTCGGAACCGAACCGGGACAGAGCCATCTCCTCGATCGAGGTTGACGGGACCTCGCTTGCGCCAGAGTTCGTTGTGCATCGACTGCGAAGTGTCCCGACCGCCGAGGCTGCGACCCAGCGGGGTGTGTTGAACCAAACCCAGGTGATCCTGGTCGACGGGACCGATGGGCAAGCTAGCTATCGGATCAACCAGACTCCGCGCCTCAATCTGATCTGGTTGGGAGCCTTTGCGCTGGCGTTGGGCCTTGTGCAGGGGCGGGTGGGGCCACAACTGGAGGCTCGGCCCAAGGTCGTGGTCGATTGAAGTTGAGAACTACTCGAAGAGGGCGTCCACGAACTCGTTCGGGTCGAAGTCGACCAGATCGTCGACCTGCTCGCCCAAACCAACGAGTTTGACCGGAATGCCGAGTTCGGACTCGATCGCAAAAACAATTCCGCCTTTGGCAGAGCCGTCGAGTTTGGTGAGGATCACCCCGGTGACGTCGACCGCCTCGGCGAAGATCTTTGCCTGGCTCATTCCGTTCTGGCCGGTCGTGGCATCGATTACCAGCAAGGTCTCGGTCACTTCGCCGACGCCCTTCTCGGCCACCCTACGGACCTTGGACAGCTCCTCCATGAGGTTGGTCTTGTTCTGAAGACGGCCAGCTGTGTCGGCCAGGACGATGTTGCAGCCGCGAGCCGCAGCAGCCTCGACGCCGTCGAAGATCACCGATGAAGGGTCGCCGCCTTCGTTTCCCCGCACGATCTCGGAGCCGGCCCGTTCGGCCCACATGGTGAGCTGTTCCGCAGCCGCAGCCCGGAACGTGTCGCCGGCCGCCATCAGCGGCGTGTGCCCCTCGGCGGCGAGGCGCTTGCCAAGCTTGCCGATGGTCGTCGTCTTGCCGACTCCATTGACACCTACGAACAGCCACACATTGGTGGTGTCGGGCTTGATCGTGAGGCCGCGATCGCCGTCGGATATCTCCGCACGCATCCTCTCCTTGAGGAGCCCGAGAATCGCAGAGCCGTCTTCAGCTCCAGCATTCTTGGCAGAGGTTCGGACATCTTCGATCAGCCGCATCGAGGTCTTCACGCCCACGTCGGCGCGAATGAGGGCTTCTTCGAGGGTTTCCCAGTCATCATCGCTGAGCTTGCCCAACCCAACCAAGCCGCCCAAGTAACCGGTGAACGCCGACCGGGCCTTGCTGAGTCGGTCGAAGAACGTTGGTCTGAGGACCGGAGGCGGCTCGAGGTACGGGGCCGAGCCATCGGCTTGGGTCTCCCTCAGATCATCAGTCGCCGGAGCCGATGGCACCTGCTGGGTGCTTTTTGTTCGACCGGGTAGGTCGATCTTGGGAGGCGGCGACAGCAGCTCAGCGTCATCTCGACGGTCGCTGCGCACCAAGAAGTACGTGAGGCCGCCCGCCGCCAACAGGCACAGCGCGACGACGATGAACAATCCGATTTCCATTGGTCTCAAGCCTAACCCCGACGGTTGGTACGGCTACGTGGAGCCAACGGGTTGAGCTAGGGCTCCCGCTCGCCCAGGGTGGCCGTGACCGTGAGGGGCTCAGAATCTCGAACGATCTCGAGTTCGATTTGATCACCGGGAAAGCTGGTGGTGATCAGACCGGCGAGTTCACGGAAATCTGTCACCGGGGCGCCGTCGACGGTGAGCACCCGGTCACCAGACCGCAAACCGGCCGCTTCGGCACCCGAACCAGGCGTGATGTCGTCGATGACCACACCAACGTCGCCAATCGCGGCCTGACCTGCGCCCACGCCAAGGAAGCCAGGGTCGAGGGCCTGGCCGGCCACAATACGCTCGGCCACCCGGTGGCCGATTTCGATAGGAACGGCGAAACCAACACCGACGTTGCTGTTCGAGACGCCGTCGGTACGGATCGCAGTATTGACTCCGATCACTTCGCCAGCGCGGTTTGCCAGTGGCCCCCCAGAATTACCTGGATTGATCGGTGCGTCTGTCTGGATCATGGAAGTGAACGTGCCGCCCTGATTCTCCAGCGGACGGTTGAGTGCTGAAATGATGCCCGAGGTCACGGTTCGGGTGAGATCAAAAGGGCTCCCGATCGCGATTGCGGTCTGCCCGACCTTGAGTTCGTTTCCCAGAGCGAGGTCTGCGACTGGCAGATCGAGGTCGTCGACCTTGAGCACGGCGATGTCGGCACGAGGATCGGCGCCAACGAGGCCGGCGCTGAGAGCGCGACCTTGGAAGTCACGAACGAACACATCGGTGGCGTTCTCGATGACGTGATTGTTGGTCATGATGTAGCCGCCATCGCGATACACAAAACCTGAGCCGGTTCCGAAGTTGGTGACGACCTGCACCACCGACGGGCCCAGATCATCAGCCACGAACGCTGCGGGGTTCTCACCGGCTGTGCCGTTCGCCACCCCTGGGGTGGCAGGTGCAGGGGTGTTTATAGTCAGCGGTGAACTCGTTGGCACGGTGGCGTTGACGGTGTCGTTGTCAGCGACGATGGTCCCTGCGGTGAATGCTGCGCCGCTGATCAAAGCGCCGGCGATAAAGGCGATCAGGGCTCGAATCCCCCAGCGACCCTTGGGTTTGGCCGGGCTGCTGATAGCAGCGACCCGGGCGACAGACTCCGATGACGACGGCGGGCTAGCCGCTGCGGTGAATGTGCTTGAAGCACCGGCCAGAGGAGCCACCCGATTGGTTGATGAGCGCTCCTTGACCGGTGGGGTAGGCAGCGGCGGGGGGAGGACGCCAGTGCGATTCCCCACCGGTCGGGAGGGGGAACTTGTTTCAGGGAACACGGTCCGACCAAGCGGGGGGCCGACCGGTTCAGCGAAGGAGGGTTGGGTCGAGCGCGGCGTTGGCATCGGCACGTTGGGCGACGACGGCACCTCAGATCCCGACGATGGCATTTCGTTGGGAGACGTAGGGGCTTCGAAATCCCAGCTTGTCTCGCTCATTGTACGTACTCAACTCCTCGATCGCAGTAAGTCTGCGGGTGGTTTGATATCGGTATCAAACCACACAAACCTGAAAGCCAGGTTAAAGCTCTGTTATTCCACCGCTACGACAATCCTCTCCGTTCGGATGCGTCGATTCAGAATAGGCTGCTCCGATGGGCTCACCCTCAGTCGAACGGGTCAAGCACGCTGCAGCGGCCGCCGGGCTCGTGCTGGAAATCATCGAATACCCGGACCTAATGCGAAGTGCGGTCGCCGCGGCCGAGGCGGTGGGCTGCGATGTTGACCAGATCGTCAAGAGCATGATCTTCAGCAGCAGAGATGGATTGGTGCTTGCCCTCACCAGCGGAGTCCACCAGGTGGATGTAGACAAACTGGCGCGTGTGGTGGGTGTCGATGGGTGCGAACGGGCCGACGCCGACGAGGTACGAGCTGTCACCGGCTTCGCCATCGGCGGCGTAGCGCCCTTCGGTCACCGATCACCTATCAAGGCGGTCATGGATCGGCACCTGTTCACTTTCGAACGCATTTGGGCCGCCGCTGGCACTCCCCGCCACGTCTTCCCAGTGGCGCCTGCAACGCTCCAGACCATCGCCGGAGCTGTTGTGAGCGACTTCACGTGCCAGTGAATGAGAACTCAGCGGTCTTCGATGTTTGCAGAGGCACGCAGCCGACGGCGTGACCACCAGCCCAACGCGACCCGGCTCCGAGCGGCCTCAGCTGTGGCAAGAGCCTCTCTTGAAATCGCTTGGCGGCGTTCGTATCGCTCAGCATCTGCATAGGCGATCTCTCGTTGGAGCTGATCTCGTAGTTCGATCACACGGGCATCGGCGATCGCCCGGGCCACCGCTTCATCACGCAGCTGTTGAGCAAGTCCGGAAGATCGTTCCAGCTCTTGAGCAAACCGTCGCTCGACGTCAAGCTGTCGTGCGGCCAATGATTCATACTCAGTACGTTGACGTTCGGCCTTCACCAGCGCCTCCGTCTCGGCCTCTTTGCACCTAACAACCTCTCCAACAAAGCGGTGTCAAGAACATCGGCCAGAGTGAGTTCGGGTAACGCGTCGACGTCGATGCCGACGGCTGCCTCACGACCAGCAGTCTCGATTGCAGTTCCACTCCTCCCAAGTCCGGGCTCGTCATTCACTGGCGCGGCCTCGGAGGCAGGGTTCTCCCGCCGATCCGAGGCCATCTCCGCAGTCTCAGGTTCCCTCAAATCAACCGCATCAACCACCGAGATATCAAGCCCCAGTCGTTCAGCTATGCCCGGAATTGCTTCAATCGCCACTGCCCACATCCGGCCCTCGAACGTCTTCACCTCTTGCGCCTCGGGCAAACGGCCCTGTCGAATCATCTTCCGCAACGCGGTTGAAGATGAGCCAAGCGCATCGGCCGCTTCTCGAAGGGTCAGGTTGCCCGGTGCGAGAACCGGCACGTTTCCCACAGGTACAGAAGGTGTGGTGGGGGTAGTCGGCACAGGCTGGCTCACGTTCAACTCCCAAACTTTGAGGTGCGCCCTTGGGCACAACTTCACCTGAATCGAGGGTAGGTGCCAATACAAGCAAGCCGGTGGATAGCCATCGGGCAGGCTCGGTGCCTCTGTATGCGGTCAGATCGTGATCACGAAACGGGAGCCGCCGGCAGCGGGGAAGACCTCGGCGTGACCACCGTGGCGCTCGGCAATACGTTTCACGATCGCCAAACCCAACCCGGCTCCTCGTCCCTCTTGTCCCGATCCCTGCCAGAACCGATCGAACACACGCGTGCGTTCCTTCGCTGTGAGGCCCGGACCCTCGTCGGTGACCGACACACAACCACGCCCGCCGGTGTGAGCAACGGCGATCGTCACAGTGGAGTGCTCGGGGGCGAGGCGAATGGCGTTGGCGACCAGATTGTTGACCGCTCGACGCAATGCGAGCGGATCACCGGTGACAGTGGCCGGTTCGGCATCAACCTCGAGGTGGACCAACCTCTGTCGAGCGGCGGCGTCGTAGTCTTCGGCAACCGACCGCGCCAGGTCGGCCAGGTCGAGGCTCTCGTTGACGGTTACCGGGAGCGACTCCCGTGCCTGGCCTAGAAGTTCATCGACCATTCCACTCATTCTGGCGGTTGCTTCGTGGGCGATGGCAGCTGCCTCCCGAATCTCTTCGGCTTCACCGCCGTTCAAGGCCAGCTCCAGGTTGGTCCGGGCGACGGCGAGGGGATTTCGCAGTTCATGGGATGCCTCGGCCACGAATCTGCGCTGATCGTCAAAGGCCACTTCAAGGCGATCCAGCATCGAATCGAAGGTGTCACCCATGTCCCTCAGCTCGTCCCGTGGACCCCTCATTCCGATCCGCTGCCCCAGGTCCGAACCGGTTATCCCCTGGGCAACGGCCGTGATATGTCGCACCGGTCTCAGAGCCCAGCCCGAGAGAAACCAACCGCTGACGAAGGCTGCGAAGAACAACACGCCCAACGCCAGAAATGAGGAGGTCCGCAGCGAGTTGAGGGCTCTTCTATAGGCGGCGAGCTCGACCTTCTCGGCCATAACCCGCTGCTCTTCCTCCGGGAAGACGTACTCGAACTGTGTGATGATCTCGTCCGTGACGACGTCGCGGACCTGCACCGTATTTGTCATGACCGCAGGCTCGACCAGGGTGCTGTTCTCGTAGAAGAAGACGCCAGCGATGCCGGCGGATCCAACGGCGAACACGACCAAAGCGAAGGCCAGCGACAACCGAAATCGGATCGTCTCGAACAGGCTGGGTACGCGAACCGACGCCATGGCACGCCCCGCTATGCGGGTTCGGGTTCCTTCACGAAGCGATATCCCGCGCCGATGATCGTTTCGATCCACTGTCTGTTCGTTGCTGTGGAGAGCTTTCGGCGGAGCGTTCCCACCGTGACCCGCACCGTATTCGTGAACGGGTCCGCCGCTGCGTCCCATACGTGTTCGAGCAGTTGCTCTTGGCTGTGGACGTCGTCGGAGTGAGTCATGAAGTAGCGGAGGAGGGCGAACTCTTTGGCTGTCATTTCGATTTCGGCCTCCTTCCAGGTGACCCGATGGGCTGCTGTGTCAAGTCTGAGCCCGGCGATTTGCAGCTCGGCACCGATGCTGGCATCACTATCCCTACGTAGCAGCGTGCGGACCCGGGCGAAAAGCTCCGGTAAAGCAAAGGGTTTCACAAGATAGTCGTCCGCTCCATCGTCCAACCCGGCGACACGCTCTTCGATGTCGTCTCTAGCCGTGAGCATCAACACACGAGGCTGATGGTCATGGCCGGACCGAATTGTCCGGCAGATATCGCGCCCGTCGCCATCGGGAAGCGTCAGATCTAGCGTGATCAAGTCATAGGGCGTATAGCTGGTGATCTCGAGGGCGTCGGCTGCCGTGTGCACAATGTCGACGGCATATCCCTCTCGCCGGAGCGCCTTGCCGATGGCGTTGGCCAACTCAGTTTCGTCGTCGACGACCAAGATCCGCATAGACCCAAAGTACCGCCTTTGCCGTCATTGAATATTCAAGGCAGATTTGCCCCTTCGACAGAATTTACGCTGGAAATGACACAATGGAGCGGTGACGAACGAGCACCAGACCGCAGCCGCCGAACTCGAACGGGTTGCATTCGAGGTAAAGAAGGTAATTGTGGGCCAGGACCACATGGTGGAACGCCTGCTGGTGGCGATGCTGGCCCGCGGCCACATCCTGCTCGAGGGTCTCCCCGGCCTCGCCAAAACGCTGGCGGTATCGACGCTGGCCGAAGTGATCGGTGGCACTTTCTCCCGCCTGCAGTTCACCCCCGACCTCCTACCTTCAGACCTCACCGGCACTCGAATCTGGCGAGGCAGCGATGAGACGTTCGACATCGAGTGGGGGCCGGTGTTCGCCAACTTCCTCTTGACCGACGAAATCAACCGCGCTCCCGCCAAAGTGCAGAGCGCCCTACTCGAGGTCATGGCCGAGCGTCAGGTGAGCATCGCCGGCGAGACCCGTCCGATGCCAAAACCGTTTCTCGTGCTCGCTACGCAGAATCCGGTGGAATCAGAAGGTGTGTACACGCTCCCTGAAGCTCAGCGAGATCGATTCCTCATGAAAGTTGTGGTCGGATACCCCTCACCGACCGAAGAACTCGAGATTGTGAGACGCTCGGGCGCCGCCGGCGTCCCCCTGGGTCTAGCTCGTATCCAAACCGTAATGAGCACCGAGCGGCTCGAGGAACTACAAGACCTGTCACAGCGCGTCTACGTCGACACGGCTGTTGCCCAGTACGCAGTCGACTTGGTCCTCGCCACCAGAGAGCCCGAGTTGCGGGGGTTGCCCGAACTCGCCCCCCTGATCGATTTCGGCGTGAGCCCGCGGGCGACGCTGGGCCTCATCGACGCCGGGCGAGCGTTGGCCCTCATGCGAGGACGCGGTTACGCCCTCCCCCAAGATGTATTCGACGTTGCACGTGACGTGCTCCGCCACCGCCTGATGCTCACCTACGAGGCTCTGGCCGAGGATCGGACCGCTGATGACATCCTCAACCGCGTTCTTTCGGTAGTGCCCGCAGCCGACCTCACAACAGCTCGGCCTGAACAAGCTGCTCCCGCAGCCGTGCGCCCAGTCGTGCCAGGAGAGAACCTGGATGCCGGCAGCACCGACGCCACCACCGATCTCAGCCGCATGTTTCGCCGTCCGGCACCCTTGCCAGCTCAGCCGAATGCCTTCGACCAGACCGGCGCACCGACGTCCAACAACTCATCGCCCGCCGTTCTCGACGCCTCCGCAGGTGTCGGCGGCTCGGAACAGGGCCAGGAGTCATCGGCGACGCCGGCTCCCGCTGACCATCCTGCGCCGTGAGCCAATCGGCAGAAGAGGTTGCAGCCGACGCCCGTTCGACCTTGCGCAAGCTCGAACTGGACGTTACCCGACGCCTTGATGGTCTTCTGCATGGTGACCACAAAGGCTTGGTACCCGGGCACGGATCTGAGCTGGGCGAGACTCGACGGTATGAGCCCGGTGACGATGTTCGCCGAATCGATTGGAATGTGACAGCACGACTGTCAGAAGCCCACATACGGCAGACGATCGCCGAGCGAGAGCTGGAATCGTGGATCGTCGTCGATACCGGACCGCGAATGGGCTACGGCTCACGGAATCGAGAGAAACGCGATCTAGCTTTGGCCGCCGCCGCCGCGGTCGGCTTTCTGACCCAACGCGATGGCAACCGCATCGGCGCCATACTCTCGGGCCCGAACGACCAAAAAGTCATCGGCCCCCGCAGCTCTCGAAAGACATCTGATGCACTTGCTTCACCAGATGGCCCTCACCCGATCCGACGAAGGCGCCGGCGTCACGGATCTGGCGGCGTCCCTGCGTCGGGTCGGCGCGATTGCCAAACGGCGAGGCATGGTCGCAGTGATCAGCGACTTCCGGGTGGAGTCAGGTTGGGAAGACCAGCTCGTCGTGCTGGCTCGCAAACACGACGTGATTGTCTGTGAGGTGCTGGATCCTCTCGAGCTCCAGCTGCCCAACGTTGGTCTCCTGACCGTGGTCGACCCGGGGACGGGGAGGCTGATCGATGTCCCCACCCATAAGGCAAAGGTGCGAGCTGCCTACTCCGAGGCCGCCCAGCAACGGCGTGAATCGATGGCGGAATTGTTCTCACGTCACGGCATCGACCACATCGAACTCAGAACCGACCACAACTGGCTCGACGACGTCGTGCATTTCGTTGCCAAACGCAAACATCGCCTCCTCGCAACGGCCGGTAGGCGGCGGTCATGAGCGACGACATCGATCCATTTCGCATCTTGGACATCGGCTTTCTGAGTGCTGAACGCCTATGGCTTCTGCTAACGGTGCCTGTTCTCATCGTCGCCTACCTCGTCCTCCAACGTCGTCGGAAGGTGTACGCAGCCAGGCTGGCGAGCACCGAACTGTTGGCCTCGGTGCTCCCAAAGCGATCGGGCTGGCGGCGTCATGCCACATCCGCTTTGCTTCTCGCCGCACTCACCTCGATGATTCTCGGGGTTGCGGAACCGGCACGCGAAATGGAGGTCGAGCGGGACCGCGCCGTTGTGATGTTGGCAATCGATGTGAGCCTGTCAATGGAGGCTGATGACATCCCACCATCACGACTCGCTGCCGCCCAGCAGGCGGCCATCGAGTTCGTGGAAGGACTGCCACCCGGGCTCGACATCGGTCTTGTCAGCTTCGCAGAAACAGCGAGTGTCCGAGTATCCCCAACCCGTGATCGGACCCAGGTGATCCGGTCAATTCAGTCGCTGGAACTCCAGCCGGCCACCGCAATCGGGGAAGCGATCTTCACCTCACTTGATGCGCTCCTCAATGCGCCACTCGATGAGTCGGGAACGATCCCTCCGAGCACCATCGTGTTGTTGTCCGACGGTACGACAACCGCAGGCCGGGAGGATGCAGACGCGATCACTGCTGCAAACGAGGCCCAGATCTCGGTTTCAACGATCTCATTTGGCACACAGAGCGGTGCCATCCTCTACGACGATCCGTCGACCCCCCAAGTCGAACAGTTCCTGATCGAGGTACCCGTCGCAGAAGAAAATCTCAAGGCGATTGCCGACGAAACCGGAGGCCTGTACTTTCAGGCGTCTTCGCTTGAGGAGCTGGAGGCGGTCTATGCCGATATCGGGTCAGCGGTCGGTTCGGGCATCGAATTCACCGAAATCACCGAGTGGTTCGCAGCGGCCGCTGCAGCACTCACGCTAATCGCCGCAGCCCTTTCACTCTGGTGGTTCCAGCGCCTGGTCTAGGCCCTGACTCGACCTCAGGTGTCATCTGAAACCGTGAGAGCGTTGGCTGGAGAGGTATCGCGAAGGTCGATGACCTGGCGCTTGGGTCTACTGACCTTCTCGCTGACGACCTTTGAGCTCTCACCTGGCTTCATCGATACCCCGTAGAGCACATCGGCCGCCTCCATCGTGCGCTTCTGGTGGCTCACGATGATGAGCTGGGCGTCGTCACGGAACTCTTGGACCAACGTAAGGAACCGGTTGAGGTTGAAATCGTCAAGAGCAGCCTCCACTTCGTCCATCACATAGAACGGAGAGGGCCGGCTGCGAAACACGGCAAAGAGGAAGCCAAGAGCGGTGAGTGATCTCTCACCGCCAGACAGCAGTGACAATTTCTTAACGTTCTTGCCCGACGGTTTGGCCTCGATCTCGATCCCGGTGTTCAGCAAGTCGTCGGGATCGGTGAGCACGACAGAACCCTTGCCGCCCGGGAACAATTTGCCGAAGAGATCGATGAAGTTGGAGGCCACATCGGCATAGGCCGAGGCGAACACGTTCACGATCTGCTCGTCGACTTCTCTGATCAGACCCACCAGTTCTCGCCGAGAGGTCTTCACGTCCTCCATCTGACTGCTCAGGAACTCGTAACGTTCCTTGAGTTCTTCAAATTCTTCGAGTGCCAGGGGGTTGATCGGGCCCATCGCCCTTATTTCGCGATCGAGCTCACGAAGTCGGGCGTCGGCAGTCTGCCCAGACTCCACTTCGGGCGACAGCGCAGCCATCGCAGTTTCGGGCTCGATGTCGAGATCGCGACGGACAGTTTCTGTGAGCGTTTCGAGCCGTACCCGATCCTCGGCCTCAGCAAGATCAACGCGGCTCCGTCGGTTTCGGGTCTCCGCAAGATTTTTCTCGGCCTTCTGGCGCTCACCGCGATTGGCGCTGAGTCGCACACCCACCTGCCGTGCAGCTTCACTTTGGGCCTGACTGACCGTGTCGAGGTCGGTGAGCCAATGATCGACCCTGCCCCGCTTGGAGAACAACTGTTGAGTGAGGTCCCTCACTTTGTCGAGAGAACGCTGAAGAACCTCGCGCCGTGCCCTGGCCTCTTGACGTTCGGACACCAAGCGGTCGAGACGTTGTTCGATCTCCGCTTGCCGACTGATGATCATTTCTCGGCGCTCAGCTATCGCAGCCTCACGGACATCGAGATCGCTTCTGACCGCTGCGATCAGCGTCGCCTTTTCTTCCAGCACAGCGCGTGCTTCGGCGACCGTTTGTGCCTTGTCGAGATGAGACTTTTCGTCAGCTTCGAGACCGGGCAACGCCAGCTGAAGCGAGGTCAGCTTCTTCCGATCGGCCTCGGCTCGTTCGCCGATTTCGTAGCGTTGACGGCTGAGCCTCTGCCGAGATTCCTCAATCTCCTCCAGCTCGGTCGTGGTTCGATCCAGAACTGAGGTAGCGGTTTGTACTGCGGCCAGGTGATCGCGATGAGCGGTCTCCGCCATGCGCTGGTTCTCACCGGTGAGGAGCAACCTGCCTTCGGCGTCGTACACGATCTCGAGGGCAGCGGCCTGAGCCGCACGGGCCGCCTCGGCGTTGGCCGTTGCCTCCGCCTGGGCCGCCCCCGTTGCACCAGCCTGATCACCCGCCAGTCTCCAACCCGTAGGACCGATTCGATCACCCGCTCGGGTCACCACTGTTAGGCCAGCATGGTCCCGAGCCAGATCGGCAGCGTCGGACCAGGATCCTTCGATTGCTGCGATACCGGACAGAAGTATGTCCAGAAGCGATCGCACGTCGTCACGATCGGCGCTGACCAACGAACGCAACAGGGTCACACCCTCGGGCTCGGTCAAGGGTGAGGTGCTACCCGGGATTCCAAGCGGCAAGACCGCTCCGGAGACCTGGGCGTCGGACAAAGCTCGCAATGCCAAACGAGCCGAAACCTCGGATTCGATCAGGACCGCTTGTAGAGCCTCCGACGCCGCAGCTTCCACCGCTCCTTCCCATCCCGGGTCGACAGCGATGAGGTCGAGCAGTGTGCCGAGCACTCCGTCAGCGCCCGCAAGGGTGTCAACCCCGGCCCGATTTCGAACCTCTTCAAGAGCCTGAGCCAGGGCGTCAGCCCGTGCCTCCCACCGACTCACGTCCTCGTCGGCTGCCCTGCGGGTTTCGTTCGCCTGCCGGAGGGTGGCTTCGGCCTCAACCAAGGCGACATTGGCGGCGCCGAGATCGTATTCGAGCACCTCGCTCCGCTCCACACCACCGTCGATGAGCGCCTTGGCGTTGGTCTGTTCGCTCAAAAGGCGATCCCGTCGCGAGGACAGCCCGGAGATCTGTTCATTGAGACGGGCGTCTTCAGACCTGTCGCGCTCCGAAGCCGACTCGAGGGCGCTGAGTTGTGCTCTCGCCTCAGCTGCTTCGTTGCCGACGGGCACAACGCCGTCGCCCCACTGCTGCTCGAATATCGCCCGGTCCTGCTCCAGCGCCTTCTCAGACAGCCGGGCTTGAGTCATCTCCGGCTTGAGATTCTCTGCTTCTGTCACGACGGCCCCAAGGTCATCGACGAGTCGTGCCGACTCCGCCTCTAGAGAAGAGACCAAGCCCTCGTCGACCGCGCTCTGAAGTTCGCCCTCGAGCCTCCGTCGCCGTTCGGACACGACATTGGTCTGACCAACGATCCGCTCGCGCACCGAGCGCGCTCGATTGAGAACGTCGTCTACTTCGGATCCGCCGAGAGCAGCCAGTTCTGCTTCCCCGTCGAGGATGATCGCGTCGAGTCGGGCAAGTTCGCGCTGGAGCTCGCTCTCCAGGGTGGACGCGGCGAGGCGATCCCGTTTGTGGGCCTCTAGTTTGTGGGTGAGTCCCGAAAGCTCACGGCCTAGGAGATAGGTCCTGAGTTTGGTGGCCTCTTCCAAGACCGCACCGTGACGGCGCGCTGCATCGGCCTGTTTTTCCAGGGGGCGGAGTTGACGTTTCACTTCCCTCACCAGGTCGGCTACCCGGTTGAGGTTCTCCTCGGTGGAAGCGAGGCGTCGTTCGGCTCTTTCCTTGCGCTTTCGATACTTCAGAACACCGGCTGCTTCCTCGATTATGCCCCGGCGTTCTTCGGGCCGACTGTTGAGGACGGCGTCGATCTGTCCCTGCGAAACAATGATGTGCTGTTGCCGACCGACACCGCTATCGCTGAGGAGTTCGGTGATGTCGAGGAGACGGCAGCTGGTGCCGTTGATCTTGTAGTCGCTGTCCCCAGAGCGAAACAGGGTGCGGGTGATAGTGACCTCGGAGAACTCAATAGGGAGGACTCCAAGTGCGTTGTCGATGGTTAGCGAGACTTCAGCCCGGCCCAGCGCCGCCTTGCTCTGGGTTCCAGCGAAGATGACATCTTCCATCTTGGCCGATCGAACCGCACTCGGAGCTTGAGCTCCGAGTACCCACGCAATAGCGTCGACCACGTTGCTCTTGCCGCTGCCGTTGGGACCGACCACCACTGTGATGCCGTCCTGCAAGTCCAAGGTTGCGTGATCTGAAAACGACTTGAATCCCTTGATCGACAGCGTCTTGAGATACATACCGGCCAAATCCTAGCCGTGTAATTTGCCGTGCGTTCGCCAACCACGTTTAGTGTGCAACTGCTTACAAAAACACTGATATGTCCTAGCCAGGCTGCGCGTGAACCGCCATTTTTCAGGTCGGACTTGGAGATCTGAACACTTTCTGGCTGGCCGTGGTCCAGACGGCTCATGAACATGGGTCGAAAGACTCAAGTTGTCGCCTATCGAATGCCGAAGGGTGTCTATGCCGCCACTCCCCCGCCTGACGGGAACACGCGCTGCGGACCCTCTCGATCGCAGACTGCCAGCCCCACTTCAACGATCTCTCGACCTCCTCGCTCAGCACCGAGACCCAGTGAGCGTTCCCGAACGCCGGCAGCTGGTCCGGGCTCTGTTCCATGAGGGCGATCGTCGCGCCCCGTACGTAAATCGCTTCATGTCGCTGATGATGCTGTCGGTCCTCATTGCCGTGCTCGGGGTGCTCGCCGATTCCACGGCCGTTGTGATCGGGGCAATGCTGGTAGCTCCGCTCATGGACCCGGTTCTGGGTGTCGCTGCCGCGTTGGTGATGGACTCGCGGGATCGGACCCTCTCCTCGGCGCTGACCGTCGTCACCGGTTCAGCAGTCGCCGTCGCCGTCGCTGCCGCCGTGAGCTTCCTGTTGCCCGGTGATCCCGAGCGTCTGAGCGCGGAGCTGCTCTCCCGAACCTCACCCACCATGATCGATCTCGCGGTGGCGCTCGTTGCCGGCTCGGCCGGTGCGTATGCCAAACTCAGACGACAGGCCGCGGACGCAATCGTGGGGGTTGCGGTTGCGGTTGCGCTGGTTCCCCCGTTGGCGGTGCTCGGAACCACGCTCGAAATCGGCCGCTACCAGATGGCGCTGGGTGCCTTCCTACTTTTCTTGGCCAACGTGAGTGGCATAATCACCGCCGCGGCGACAACGTTCGTCATCCTGGGTCTGGTTCCATCGAGCCGCCTGCGCACAACCCGATCCCACGTTGCCCAAAGCCTCCGCCTTGCAGTGTTGGGAACGGTGGCCATCGTGGCCCCGCTTCAACTCGTGGATCAGTGGCGACCGAAACCAACACTGGATTCGAACCCTGAAGAGTTGGTGGCCGAGGCCGTCGCCGCATGGCGAGCCGACGTGTCGATAATCGCCATAGACCTGCAGATGGGCGAGCCGGAGTCGACCCCAACCCTCGGACTCACGGTCGCAGCCGGTCCCAACACGGACGAGCCACTCGGCGTGGAGGACCTCGCCGCCGATCTCTCCACGATCATCGGCCAACCGATCAGGGTGATGCTTACGACGGTCGAGAGCAACGTCGAGTCTGCGGTCGGCAACAAGACGACCTCCGAGGAAAAGGAGAGCACCGACCAGGAACCGTGATGTGTCGCGACAGAGGCCAACAAATGCTGGCTCTCGACGGCTGTTTCGCCGAGTTCAGACCTGCGTGGAGCAGTAGTAGACCGTGTGGCCTTTGAACTTGGCCTTGAGAATCGGGGTTCGCGAGCGCGGACTCAACTCGCCGTCCTTGCCATACACGGCAACGTGTTCGGCGTAGTTTCCGGGATTTCCCTCGATGTCAACCCATGGGCGATCCTCCAACGTGGTCCCCCGATACTTGATGGCATCGTGGAGGATCGTTGTGATCGAACGGTTCAGCCGTCGCAGCTCCTGGGTGGAGAGCTGGTTGGAGGGCCGGTTGTACATCAGCCCGGCATCGAACAGAATCTCGTCGCTGTACAGATCACCAATACCGACGAAGTTGTCCGGGTCAGTGAGGAACGTCTTCAGCGGCTGATTGCTGTTGAGTACGAACCGACCGAAGATGTTCCACGGAACCGGCTCGGCCAGCAGGTCCAACCCTCGACCTCGCTTCAGGTGTTGATCGACTTCCTCGGTTGGAACAACCCCGAGCTCTCCGCTTGCACCCTTGTCAATGAAGCGCAGATCGCCACCCTGGGTGAAGGTGATAGTCACCTGGGTGTTCGGCGACACGGCCGTGCGAGAGGGACAGCGGGAGATGACTGTCTCGTTCCCGGGATGCATAAGCAGCGTGTGCTCGTTGTTCAGCTTGGTAACAATTGTCATGCCCACCCGGCTCGTCTCCACGAATTTCGCACCGTCGAGTACCGAAGTGAGGCTCTTCTTGTTTTTGTGCAGGGGTGTGGACTTGAGTCCCTTCACATCCACCGATTTGACTTTGCGGCCCGCAGTATCGCGTTCGAGATCTCGACGAACGATCTCGAGTTCGGGTAATTCTGGCTCAACCATTGGATTCCTCATTCGCTTCTGCGGCTTGGGGGCGGGTCGGGTGAACCAACTCGCGTTCTGACAGCAGGTTCCAAGCGGCCTGAGCGGCGGCCTGTTCTGCGCGTTTCTTCGACGTTCCCCAGCCCTCACCAGCCATCTCGCTGCCAAGGTAGGCAAGCGCGACGAAACGGCGATCGTGGTCGGGGCCCGACGCCGACAGGCGGTATACCGGACCGGGGAGATCGAGGTTGGAGGCCAGTTCTTGAAGTCGAGTTTTGAAGTCTTCCCCACCCGGACGGACAGCGCTCTGGTGAATGCTGTGGCAGAGAAGGTGGAGAGCTGCTGACCGCGCCGCTTCCCAACCGCCGTCGATGAACACGGCGCCGATGACCGCCTCGAAGCAGTCTGCGAGAATGGACCCCTTGAGGCGCCCGCCCGAGGTTGCCTCGCCTTTACCGAGGCGAAGCATCGAACCCAGATTCATCTCGTGGGCGACGCTGGCAAGGTTCGACGTGTTGACGACCGAAGCCCGCAGCTTGGCCAGCTCACCCTCGGGTAGATCGGAATAGGTGTTGTAGGTGTAGTCGGTGACGGCAAGTCCCACGACCGAGTCACCAAGAAACTCCAGCCGCTCATTGGAATCGTTGCCGGGGTGCTCTGCGATGTAGCTACGGTGAGTCATTGCCAACTCGACAAGAGACCAGTCGTCAAACTGGTGTTTCAGATACTCTGCGAGTTGTTCGTAACCGTCGCTCAGGACTTGTCTCCGACTCGGCTATGGACATAATCCACCGCATCGCGAACCAAACGGAGTTCCTGCAGATCCTCATCTTCAATTCGGAATCCGACGGTACGGTCCGCCAGCTCTTCTTCGATCGCTTCGACCAGTTCAATGAGGGCCAGCGAGTCGGCCTCGAGATCGTCGGCGAAGGAGTCGCCTTCGTTGATTTGATCCGGTTCGATCTCCAGAATGTCGGCGAGACGGTCACGGACAAGCGTGACCACGTCGAGGCGCGTCATCGGCGCTGAGTTCATATGCGTTTCTGCTGGCATCGCTCACCTCCGAGCGCGGAGGACTATAGCAGCAGAACTTCTTGACCCCTACGGGCCGGACGTGCTAGAGGCTCCGTCTTCGGCCGTTCTCGGGACCAGATCGTTTCCGGCTATCAGCTTCCGGAGCTCGGCGTTCATGTCTTGTTTCTCTTCCAGCGGGGACCCCACGTCCTCACCGAAGTACGCATCGGCAGCCGACTCCAGCCCGGTACCGGAGGGGCCCAGCACCACTTCTTCGCCCGGCCGAGCACCTCTGCCAGCGTCGATACGTTTGCGGTCGTGGGGAATCGTATCTGGGTCAATCAGTTCGATCGGCAGCAGGATACGAGCTGTGGTCCCACCCGTGGGATGCTCGAGAAGCCGTACATCTAGCCCAAAGCGAATAGCGATCCGTCCGATCAACGCAAAGCCAAGTTTGCTGGTGGAGATGTCACCGGCAAAACCAGGGGTATGTAGCGAACGATTGATCCGATCACGATCGGCTTGTGGCAGACCACAACCGGAATCATGAACCAGGAACGCCCAACCGGCTGCTACCCATTCCCCTTCGATGCCCACCCGATTCATGGGATCGGGCTTGTCAGCCCCCGCCGCTAGGCCGTTCTCAACGATCTCGGCGAGCACGTGGGCAATATCGGGTGCTGCCAGCCCGCTAAGTCGGACTTCAGCCATCGGACTGATGTCAACTCGGTCAAAGTCGGTTACCTCACCCAGCGCCAGGCGGGCCGTATTCACAGCGCTTATGGGCTTCAACCAGCGACGTTCGCTTCTTCCTCCGCCGAGCGTGAGGCCAGATTCGATATTGCGCTGGAGTCGTGTTGCGATGTGGTCGATCGCAAACAGTCGTTGGCGAACCTCTGGAGAATCATCAGCATTGCGCCAGGAGGAAACATGACGGACGAGTTCATGCAGCAGCCCCGCATTTCGGTGAGCGATCGTGACCATGCGGCCTGACATCTGAAGTCGGGATTTCGTCTCTTGCGCCGCTATGTCGAAGAACCGGTCCTGAAGCGTGTTGATGGCGCCGACCAACTGATCCACCTCGTCATCGGCTGATCCCGAAAGGTGTGTTGGTCGCGCCGAGCTGACCGTGCCCCGAGCAAACGCTTCTTCGATCTCAGGTAGGCGTTCGTTCACGAGCCTTTGAGCCTCGGAGGCTGCGGCCGCCAGTGGCGTTGACACCGACTGGTACAGGACCACAGCTGTGGCACAAAGCACCAAGACACCGAACAAACCAAACAAACCGAAGGTATTGCGCTGATCCTCGGCCGACAGAACCATCGCATCGAGTTGGGCGACAGCCGCCCGAGCCTGCTGGTCTCGTGCAAAAGCCCAACGGAAGTGGGCGTCGTTGTGGCTGAGAATCGCCGAACCTGGCGCCACCAACATCTGGTCAGCATTCAGAAGGTCCTCCATCGCGGTGACTCGAAGATCGCTCATCGCCTTGGTCGACTGGAGTGCCTGTTGAATCGATCCGCTTGGCGCAGCCTGAGTCCTGAGGTCCAGATCTTCCCGGAGCGCCGCCGCCACCGCGAATGCCTGCGCTACCTCGGTCGTGGATCGGAGATCGTCAGAAGTCCGTGCGGCAAAGGCCAGCCATGCCGCGTCCTCGGCTTCGATCAGTCGATGAATCCGACCCAGATCGGCGAGCGCTTCGGCGGCGATAGCCGACTCCGTGTCTATCGGAGTTCGTGCCGCTGCTTCGAGCAGGATTTCGTTCGCCCGGCCATAATTGTCGGCACGACCAACCGGTGTTGATCGAGCGGCCCCGAGCGCCGTCGATACCCGGTCCTCGAGCACCTCATCGCCAAACCGCGAAAGCCGCTCCATCGCTTGGTCAGTCTCGAGCGCTACTACCTCGAGCGTCGCAGCCGAACCCGGATCCTCCTGAGTTTCGATCAGGACAGTTGTGAGCCGTTCATCAGCTAGGGCCAGTGCAGCGTTTTGCAGCGCTGAGACTTCCTCGAAAGCCGAGCGAGCGGTCCGCGCAGCATCACCATCCTGTCCTGCGTCGACAACTGCAGCAGCAGCTACAGAACCGAGCGCGAGCACAGGTAGCCCAAACGCAGCAGCAATCTTTTGCCGAAGGGTAGGTGAACGCGACATCGGTGTTCTTTCGGCACGACTTCGCCGCTGGTGAGGGTCTCAGCTATTCGCCGCGGGTGAATACCGTCCGAAAATCCTCGACGATCGATGATGCCGCCATCTCCGTTGTCGTGCGAATGGCGTTGGCGATGGTGTCAGCGTCGGAAGAGCCGTGCGAGATAACCGAGACTCCCTTGGTCCCGCACAACATCGCAGCGCCGATCAAGTTGGGGTCGAGCACCCTGAACAACGGGTCAAGTATCGGATTGATGATCGGCGCAGTTGCCGCCACCTCAGAGGAAGACACCAGAGCAGCTCGAATTGCGTCGAGGGCGATCCGGACCGTGCCTTCGAGAGATTTCAAGACCACGTTTCCGGTGAAACCGTCGGCCACCATCACATCGGCATCACCAGTCATGAGGTCGCCTCCTTCGAGGTTTCCAACGAACTCGGCGCCGCAGCTCCCAGACCAATCGGTGGACTCGAACAACTCGAGGGCTTCCTTCACCAGCGAATTCCCCTTGCCTGCCTCTTCTCCGATCGTGAGTATGGCCACTTTGGGAGATGCGATACCGAATCTGGACCGTGCGTACACTGCGCCAAGCTGGCCGAACTGCACGAGCATCTCCGGGGTTGCGTCGGGGTTGGCGCCACAATCGATCAACGAGCAGGGCGTGGAATTCAGCACCGGAAATGGCACAGCGATAGCGGGTCTGGCAACACCTTTGATCCGACCGATTCGCAGGAGGCTGGCGGCCATTGCGGCTCCGGTGTTGCCGGCTGAGAGGAGCGCTGCCGCGTCACCATCGCGAACCGCTTCTGCAGCTCGGACAATGCTGCTGTCCTTCATCCTGCGCACGCTCGAGGCCGGTTCGGCCCCCATGGCAATTACCTCGGACGCATGGCGTACCGAGATCAGTCGATGTTTGTTGAGCGAGGGATCGATCTCGGCGATGGCCGATTCGTCACCCACCAGCAACGAGGCGACTTGGTCGCGTTCGGCAGCGATGATCGCCCCTTCAACCACTGATCGGGGAGCGAAATCGCCCCCCATTGCATCAACGGCGACTGGGAGAGGACTGGTCACTTCGCTTGATGGCCCGAGCGCTCAGAGCTAGACGTCGACTACCTGGCGGCCTTTGTAGTAGCCGCAGCTCTGACAGGCCCGATGAGGAAGCTTCATGGCTCCGCACTGGGTGCAGCGGCTCTTGGGCGCGGCGCTCACCGACCACGCCGACGCACGACGGCTGCGGGTTTTGGACTTGGACGTCTTTTTCTTGGGAACAGCCATCGGATAAACCTTGCTAGATCGACCGGTAATGCTACCGCCGAAGGTTCGCGGCACCTACCTCGATTCGATGATGCCTACCTCGGGTCCGACCAGTTTGTGACGGCCTCACCGCCTCAGTCCAGCTTCAAGTCACCGAGGGCAGCCCAGCGGGGATCACCCGCGAGCTCAGCTGCTCGGTTTGGGTCGACCGGCCGCTGTCCCAGTCCGGGCTTGTATCGATCCGGATCAGGTCCTTCACAGATATCTCCGCACAGCGGCGACAGTGGCAGCGACGCTACAGCGGTGTCGTGAATCACCTGATCAAGGATCACAGTTTCACCGTCGAAGGGAATCAGGTCACCACCGGGCTCGGCTCCAACTTGAAAGATCTCGTCGACGAACGCTCGCTCGGTGCCGGTCACCGACTCTAGGCAGCGTCGGCAATCAGCGATCCAATGCACGTTCAGATAGCCAGTGACCGACACCCCTCGCTCCACCGATTCGATCGTCAACCTACCGATGACGGGCTCAGAGGTTGTGCGAGTCGCGATCACTTCAACTTCGGGCGGCTTCTGCTCGACATCGACCCAAAGCCGTTGGCCGAGCCGTTGTCGAAGTGCTCCGACATGAACGCGATGCTGAAAGTGGGAAGCCACAACCTCGGCCTATGTGGCAGGCGGGGGTGGCGGCTGGTTGGCCTGCACTCCCTGGCTAGGTGTGACCTCGCCCTCGATTGCGGCCGAGCCCAGCAACTTTTCGCGGCCTTGTTGAAGGGTCCGGGATGTACGTTCGAGTACCGCTTCGAAACTGGCCAGCTTGTGATCGCAATAGTCCTCGACGCGACGCTGAAGCGTCCGAGCATCGGCGCGAGCCTCGGCCACGATTTGTCGAGCTCGGGCTTCAGCGGCCCGGGTGATCTCCTGCCGCTCGATCATTCGCGACACCTGGGCGCGACCTTGATCGATGATTTCCTGCCGCTCTTGGCGAGCCTGCGCCAAGAACTCTTCCTTCTCCTTCAAGAGCCAGCGCGCCCGACGAAGCTCTTCGGGCAACGCTTCTCGGATCTCTTCGAGAACGTCGAGTAGTTCGCCCTTGTTGACCTTAACTGTTGAGGACATCGGCAGCGGCCGGCCTGCGGCGACCATCCCGATCGCCTCATCGATGAGCGCCTCCAACTCCGGCACGGCGTACTGTTCACTTTCGCCGGCACTGAGATCGATAGCCGGATCGGCATCGTCGGTGAGGTCGAGGACCGGCTCGGCCACCGGGGTGTACTCATCGGACGAGGCATAGTCGTATGGCGATGTCCGTTGATCGGTCATTGTCCCAACGCTCCTGTCTTTCGTTGCATGGCGTCCCACACAGGCTGGGGAACCAGTGAGGAGATATCGCCCCCACGAATTCCTATCTCCCGAAGATACCTGCTCGCGACGAGAGCCGCAGCGCCAACACCTGGTACGAACATGGTTTGTGTACCGCCGGTCTCGGCGTTGGTGTTGGCTTGCACCATCTCTGAATCGAGGTCGGTCGCCGTGCGGATTCCCTTCACTAGAAGGTCAGCTCCGTGGGCCTGTGCCGCCACCGTCACGAGGCCATCGAAAGCTGTGACCTGCACGTTCGGCAGGCTCGCAATGGACTCTGAGATCATATTCTTCCGTTCTTCGACTGTGAACATGCCCGAGGGTTTGGCCGGGTTGTAGCCGATCGCTACGAACACGGTGTCGAAAAAGGCGGCGGCGACGCGAACGATTGCAAGGTGTCCATTGTGGAACGGATCAAAAGATCCGGGAAGAAAAGCAGCGGGCATGGCGTCGCACAGCGTACTGCATCGCACTCCCCCTTTGGGGAGCACGACTACCTGGCGCGTTTGGCCAGCACAATCTGTGGTCGACCGTACGACCGGCGTCGGAGCTCCTCCCAGTGGGGTGTGAGCTGGACTTCTCCTTCGGCATGAGCCACAAGGAGGTCGGCCGGAATGAGGGGAAGCAGATCGAGCCAAGGATCATCGGCATAAGGGGGATCGCAGAAGGCAAGGTCGAAACGGTCGTCTTTCCGGAAGGAAACGACCACCGAAAGAACATCACGCACCAGAACCTGAGCGCGATCAGCACAACCGATGGTGTCCAGGTTCTGCTCGAGAATTCGCGCCGCGTCTTTGTTCTTCTCGACAAAGACCACCTCGGCTGCGCCCCGACTGAGGCACTCGAGCCCAAATGAGCCCGATCCGGCAAACAAATCGAGCACGCGTACTCCCTGGAGCCCGGGCGAGCCCTCAGCCATGCGAAGGCTGAGAATCATGTTGAAGATGGCGGTTTTTGCCCTATCCGGAATCGGCCGCGTCCCCGAATCGGGCACCTTGAGCTTGCGCCCCTTCGCGCTGCCGCTGATGATTCTCATCCTTTGAGAAGGAATTCTTCGTCGGTGGCTTCAGCCAGAAGCGCCAGTTCATCGGCGAGATCGGTATGTCGGGAAAGGTCACGATCGGAGTCGATCAGCCGTATCGCTGCTTGGCGGGCGTCGATGACCACTTTACGATCGCGCCCCAGGCTGGCGAGCTTGAGGTCGTTACGGCCCTTCTGACGCTCCCCCAGAATCGTTCCTTCGCCCCGCAGATCGAGATCGGTCTCGGCCAATTCGAACCCATCGGTCGAGTTCACAATCGCCTCGATCCGGCTCTGTCCGTCCGCCGTTGTTGGGCTGGCTACCAGCCAGCACACCGAGGCGTGGGCTCCACGGCCGACTCGGCCCCGCAACTGATGAAGCTGGGCGATACCGAAGCGGTCAGCATCGAGGATCACCATGGCCGTGGCGTTTGCTACATCGACACCGACCTCGATCACCGTCGTGGAGACGAGCACATCCAGGTCGCCAGACCGGAATCGCTCCATAACGGCGGCTTTGTCCTCGGCTGACACCCGGCCGTGCATCAAACCGACACGCAGTCCTTCGAGCTCCCTGGCTGCAAGCCGTTGGTAGGTCTCCTCCGCCGATGCAACCTCGAGTTTTTCTGACTCGTCGATCAAAGGGCAGACCACGTAGGCCTGTTGGCCATCAGCCACCGAGCGGCGAATGTCGCTCCACATCTCCTCGAGTTGAAGCGGAGGCTCGCCATCGAGAGTGCCCGACGCGTTCACGTGGTGGGTGAGAATCGGCGTACGGCCCGGGGGTAGCTCGTCGAGCACCGACACATCGAGATCGCCGTAGACAGTCATGGCAGCAGTGCGAGGGATGGGAGTCGCTGTCATCACCAACACATCGGGAACGCTGCCGTCAGTGTTCTTGTCACGCAGCGCCGCCCGCTGCTCCACCCCGAAGCGGTGCTGCTCGTCGATCACGATCGATCCGAGCGACTGGAACTGAACCTTTTCCTGAAGTAGTGCATGGGTGCCGATCACGATGTCGGTGAGCCCACCTGCCAGGCCACCGAGTATTCGTCTGCGGTCCGAGCCCGAGGTGCGGCCGGTGAGCAACTCGACCGTGAGCGGTCGGTTGCCCAACAGGCTGGATGGTTCCGGGACATCCAGGCCCTCGAGCAACCGACGGATACCGAGGTGATGTTGTTCAGCAAGGACCTCTGTAGGAGCCATGAGCGCACCCTGATGGCCTCCGTCCACGGCCGTGAGCATCGATGCAACCGCCACAAGAGTTTTTCCAGAACCGACATCACCCTGGAGCAGGCGGTGCATCGGCATCGAGGAAACCAGATCGTCGGTGATCTCACCTATGACCCGTTTCTGAGCATCGGTGAGTGGAAAGGGCAGTCGATCGAAGAACGAACGAACCAGCGGCCCGTCGGCCCGATGCCGGACACCACGCTGTGTTGCTTCGAGGTGCCGTTTACGCCTGACCAGGGAGACCTGCATACGAAAGAGTTCATCGAAGATCAACCGTCTTCGGGCGGCAGAGATCTGTTCGTGTGTCTCGGGTCTGTGTATTCCTAGAACTGCAGAGGACAGGTCGGTCATCCCCCGCTCAGACAAGATCCAGGCAGGAAGTGGATCCACCAGGGACCGCGCATCTTCGTTTGTGATCGTGCGGCGCAGCGCCTCACCGATGTACCGGAAGAGATCGGCGCTGCTCACGCCGGCCTTTTCACTTTGGGGGTACACGGGAATGATCGTCCCTGTCTGATCGCCGACCAGATCAACCACGGGACTGGTCATCTGTGGCCGACCCCGGAAGTTCTCCATCTTTCCGAACACGATCGCCTCCAGATCCGGCTGGAGTTGCCGTTCCCGCCACCGCTGATTGAAGAACGTGAGCGTCATTCGACTCTGTCCGTCGGTAACGGTGCTGGTGACCATCACCCGGTTCCCCCGCAAGCGGCGGAGGTCGGTACTGATCACTTTCACGACGATGGTCGCCTCATCGCCCTCCATGAGATCAGCGATGGCGCTCTGGCGCGTACGGTCCAGATAGCGGCGGGGGTAGTGGGTGAGGAGGTCACCGAGGGTGAACAGATCCATCTTGTGAAGCGCGCCTTTGCGCTTGGGACCCACGCCCCGGAGTTTCTCCACGTCGATCGCGTACAGCTCACGAGCGCTCATCGGATTGGACCGATTCCCCACGTCCTCAACCTATCCGGACCGTGTGACACCCTCGCTCCACTGCCTCAAACGTTCGCCGTTCCCCAGCCCGCAGATTGCTGTTGGTCACGGCGCCGTCAATTGCGGGTTGGATACCTTGGGCCCGGTGGCAGTCGATCAGCTCATCCTCGGTTCCGGTGGCCCAACGCCTGCGGAGAACCGCGCACTGCGCTCTGTGGCGGTGCTTTTCTGGATGAATGGCGCGGTCGTGGCCTCGTACGTACCGCGGCTACCGGGGATTCGTGATCGACTGGGCCTCGATCTGGCGACGATCGGCACGATTCTCGCCGTCGCCACCGGTGCCGGACTGCTGGGCAGCATCGCAGTCGGGCCAACTGTGGAACACTTCCCGACGAAGAAGGTGATGATTGCCGGTGCCCTCACGCTCACGCTCATGTTGCCTGTCGTGAGCCTTGTACCCAGTGTGTGGACGTTGCTGCTCGTCCTCGTCGTGCTGTCGATCGCTGACGTTTTTACCGATGTTGCCATGAACGTCCAGGGTTCGTTTCTCAGTGCACGACGGTCGGTGCCGGTGATGCAGCGGCTTCACGCAATGTGGAGCCTGGGAACCGTGGTCGGCGGCATCGTCGCCGCAGCCATGGCATCGATGAAGGTGGACCTCACGGTTCACCTCTTCGGGGCCTCTCTGATTCTCCTGCTCACGCTGCTCTATGTTGCACCCGGCCTCCTGCCCAATGACACCAATCCCAGACACGCTGAGGTCAGACCCCGTGCGACCGGGGGTGCGTGGCGTGTTGTGCTCATATTTGCCGCGCTGGGGGCTGCCGCAATTGTTCCCGAAATGATCAACAGCGACTGGGCGGCCTTCCGTTTGACCGACGATCTCGGAACATCGAATGGAGTAGCGGGTATGGGGTACGTGGCGTTCACTACCGGAATGGTGACCGGCCGACTTCTAGGCGACAGCGTGGTCCAACGACTCGGTCACCGAAGTGTTCTGCGAACCGCCACAGCCCTGGCGGCCCTCGGGATCGGAACGGCAACGCTGCTTCCCTGGGTACTCACGGTATTTGTCGGGCTGTTTGTGGCGGGCCTGGGTATTTCGGTGATGTTTCCTGAGCTGTACGACGCAGCCGCCCAACATCCTCGTCCTGGCAAAGCCCTGGGAGGGCTAACTGCCGGTTCTCGAATCGCGCTTCTCGCCGCACCTCTTTTGGTGGGTGTCCTCGCCGACACCGACCTCTTCACAGTCGGAGCAGCGGTCGCGCTCGCGACTATCCCGGGCGCGTTGGTCGTCCTTTGGCTGTCAGACCAACTCCACCAGCGTGCGAATTGAGACTGATATGAGTTCAGTCGAAATCGATCTGCACGTTCCCCAGGGACGGTTTCATCTCTCGCGCCCCGGGGCAACATCGCGCAACCGGCTTCGAGCCTGGGATGCTGCGGACGAATACGTACTCCACAATCTCTCCCCGTCCGGCCAGAGGGTGCTCATCCTGAACGACGGGTTTGGCGCACTGGCCGTTGCGCTCGCTTCGCAGGACACAACATCGGTTACGGACTCGTTCGTGAGCCGTCGAGCCGCAGCGGTCAATCTCGAGGCAAACCACCGAGTTGTCGAGCTCGGTTCCCCGATCGAACCCGTGGTAGGTCCGATCGATATTGTCCTGATCAAAGTACCCAAGACACTTTCGCTATTGGAACACCAGCTTCACACCATTCGGCCTGGATGTCACCGGGAAACAGTGGTGCTGGGTGCCGGGATGGTCAAACATGTTCATAGTTCGACCCTCGGCTTGTTCGAACGAATTATTGGGCCAACGACAACGTCGCTCGCGAAGAAGAAGGCACGCCTCATTCATGCGCGCTTCGATATCGACCTGACACCGGGTCCGAGTCCGTGGCCTCGGATTGTCGAGCTCGTTGGGGGTCACAAGGTAATGGCCCATGCCGGGGTCTTCGCCGGTACCAAGTTGGATATCGGCACGAATACGCTCTTGGCCAACCTGCCGGCTCTCGACGAGTGCAGCCGCGGTCGTATTGACGTGGTCGACCTCGGTTGCGGAAACGGAATTGTCGGCTCCGCGATCGCCAAGAACGCACAGTCCCACCTCACCTTTGTCGACGAGTCGTACTATGCGGTCGCTTCGGCTCGGGCCACGTTTGGCCTCAACCATCCCGAGCGCACAGCAGAGTTTCTCGTAGATGACTGCGGCCAGAGCCTTCCCGATGCGGCGTTCGATCTTGTGCTGAACAATCCGCCCTTTCACACCAGCCACGAACGCACGGACGCAATAGCGTGGAAGATGTTCCTCGAGTCACGACGTATCCTTCGCCCGGGCGGGGAACTGAGGATCGTCGGGAACCGCCATCTGGGCTATCACGCCAAACTCAAGCGGCTTTTCGGCAATTGCCAAACGATCGCAAGCACACCAAGGTTCGTGGTCCTCAGCGCCCGACTCTGACTCTGCGCTCAGAGGACCCGTTCTCGACCTCGATGCGGGGAGCGCTCCCGGTCTACTTGATCTGGTCAAGCCAGGAAGGCGTACCCATGTCGGTCTCAGCACCAAGCGAAAGATCCTTGGCGAGACGTGCGTCGTCGAGGTTGAAGTTCACTCGTTGACCGGGCCTCAACATCCGAAACACCGAACCCAGCAGGGCATCGGGAGCGAGATCGTAATCAGCGAGATCGGTATCGCACATGATCACTCCATCCCGGGTGATTGGATCGTATGACTTCACCACTCCCTGCATCCCAACGATGATAGGGCATTTCACTACTGAAGCGGCCTGCAGTATGTGCCGTTACACCAATGTGCGCGCAAGCATCCTCGCCATCATCGTTGCGGTCGTTGTCGCAGTGATCGTTGCCCAAGACAATGGTGGGTTCGGCTCAGTCGACGAATGCGATGCTGACAAACTCGGGCGGCGGGCCTTCGGGCCCCTCTCCACTATCTACACCGTTGAGGACGGACGCCTGGCCGGGATCTGCCATGGCGTCGACGACCCAACCGTCTACGACGCTTGGGCCAACCTGACGGTCTTCACCACCCCCGAGGAACGCACGTCGATCATCGGGTTCGGCGGATTCCGCAACACGAGCAGGCGGGATGTCCTGGCCTATGCGACGGCTCTGGACAAGGACAACTCCCGATTCATGATCGTCGTGAATCTCGAAATGGTCGAGCTCGATCCGTGGCAAGTGCGGCGCACGATTGCCCACGAATTTGGCCATGTGCTAACCCGTTCCGCTCCCGGGCTCGAGCGATCCGATTGTGGCGACTTCGGCTGTGTGTCAAACACCAACTACATGGGACTGTGGGTCGATCGATTCTGGTCCCGGGCCGAACTCGATTCGATCGACAACAGCGGCTACAACGACACCGCCGGCACGAACGCTCGCTGCGGTGGCAATGCTGGCTTTCCCACAAACTACGCAGCGACCAACCCGTACGAAGACTTCTCAGAGTCCTTCGAGTTCTTCCTCTTCAGCAATCAGGTACCGGCGTCGGTGCAGCCACGAATCCAGTTGCTTTCGAGCTTTCCTGAACTGGTGCGAATGCGCGATCGGATCACTGCGGCCGGATACGCCGATACCCGCCGCTTCGCCCAGAACTGCGGCACCTAGGTCGGATCGAAGGGAAACCCTCTGAATCCCACCAGTTTTCCGGCACCACGAAAGACATGTGAGGTTCCGTCGGAGCGAACCAGCAGCGCAGGGCCGCTGAGGTGTCCCTCAGGCCCATCCATCTCCAGCGTGTGGGCCGCCATCTCGATGGCCGTTCCCGACGTCGTCCGAACTACGAGCTCCCAGTCGATTCCTTGACGACCCTCGAACTCAGCCACGACCACCGACCCGCCAACATCGTTCATCTCCCGGCCTGAGACCGACAGTTCGTCGATCACATAGCGATAGTGCCTCATGTATAGAACCCTACGGGATCCCACGGCCAGGGCTATGTGCGGGAAGCGCCACAACGAGCCGGGCTATTCAGGACGACTGGATCAGAGGGAGAACGCCCGAAGGGCGAGCCCCATGATGAACAGATTCCCTCCCCCCAGCAGCAAGTACTCCCACTGGGGGATCTGTTGGCGGTAGCTGTAGATGATGGCGATCGATGCCATGGCAAGGAAACCATAGAAATAGTGCAGGTCATCGGCCTCGACACCCGACTGCAGTACCACGACCCCGATCGTGACCTCCAAGACGGTGAGCACCCACGAGGCGTAAATCGCCGGCACGAGCAGGTCCGAGCGAATCTCGGTACGCCAGTGTCCGACCGTGGCCCACACTCCTGTGAAGCCAGTGGTCACGACAACAACCCAGGCAAGAATCCAGTGGACTGTGGACAAGTTCAGAGCCCCGGTAGAAGCTCGACTTCGGAAGGGCCGCCGATATCACCGTCGTCGGTGAGAGCGAAGAACTCCCGCCCGAAGATCAGCCGGAATACATCGTCGGGCACCGACAGGAAGAAGTCATCGTCGCTGATCTGGCTGCGATGCGCTTGGATCGCCAGGCGTTTCGCCTTCAACTGATCCTCGACGTTCACCAAATAGCGGATCTGCGCACGAGGCACCCCGAACTCCTCATCGAAAGCGTTCTCGCCGTCATGATCGGCATCGGGATCCAGATTGTGATCCGCCATCGCCGCCTGGGCATCTTCGCGACTCACCGTCGCTTCGTAGACGTGGCCTACGCCGGCGATCTCTGCTGCCCGGAGACCCACCCGATGGACTTGAATGTGATCGGGGTGGCCATACAGCCCGTGGGGATCGTAGATGGTGAGCACATCGGCACCGAAACCTAGGAGTTTCTCGGCGAGCAGTTGGGCGGCCGCTTCGACGTCGGCTTGCCAAAAACAGGCTGGGTTGTCGTTGCTTGCTTCACCCAACATTCCCGAGTCTTCGTAGTCCAAAAACTGGTTTGAAGCGCACCCCAAGAGTGCAGCTGCCGCCGTGACCTCCTGGACCCTTCGTTCCCACAACGCTTCACCAGAGCGCAGAACCCCAGGTTTGGGTTCGCCGTGTTCGCCTCTGGTTGCGGTGACAAGGTGGACATCATGACCGGCATCGGCAGCCTTACGCATCAGCCCGCCGGTCGAGAGCACTTCATCGTCGGGATGGGCGTGGAAGCAAACCAGGACTGACATGGCTCCAAGGTAATTGCTGGTCTCAGACTTCACCCGCACCGGGCAAACCCTCAGATCCAGACCCCACCACCGATGGCCTCGAACGAACCTTGCGGGGCCGGCTCACTTCCAAGAAGTAAACCGGCCCCGCTTACCGACCTCGCCGTGCTGTCACCACCCGCCGCCGATTCCGACGGCGAAGGGCTCAGACGGTGGCGATGGTGCGAATGTCGCCTTGTGCGATCCTCCGTGGGGTGTCGTTGATGAGAATGAGGACACCGGTTTCGTCCTGCTGCAAAACCAATCCACGCAACAGCCCGTAGGTGGTGAGCACAACCGCCTGGCGTTGTTCCATCGAAGGTCCGTCGAGTGGGATTGTCAGCATGAGCCGCCAGCCTTTTGCATCGTTGATTCCGTCTTGCCGAACCCGAATGTAACCTATGTCACAGCTGGAGTCGTTGGGTCGAATCCCCTCCGACACTCGTGCGTTCGAGCGAGGGGGCCCCACCGGGTACGGTGGTCTTTCGTGGCGACCCCATCCATTCCTGGCTCGGTTCGCTTCGCAGTTGGCGCCGGCCTTCTGACCGTCGGCAACGATTTCGTTGTTTTCGTTTCCCCCGCGGGGCCTGTGGCCGACACGTGGAGTGACTTGGCCAAAGCTCGCCTGAATGAGAGCGCGGTTCGATCGGCCCTCGATGCCGAAATTCCCCTCGGCCACCACGTGGCCGTGCTTCACCTTGTGAACGGGGGAATCGCTATGCTCGCAGCGCCGGGCGCCGATCGGATCTTCGGCTCGCTCCGACCGAGCTCAGGGGATGTGATCCGATTCGGCATGCACCCCGGTCCTGGCTCAGCCCATTGGATCGGGGCTGGCGCTGTTGGAGCGAGCGGCTTCGAGATCGACGGATTCGTCTTCTCCGCAATCGACTCCGAAGTTGACGGTATCCAGGACGGTCCGCCACCACCGTCGATCCGCAGCGCTCCTGTCGATGGAGCCGCATCAGAACCACTACCGCCCCGGTCAGAGTTCTTCTCCGCTCCAGCCGCAGTTCCACCTCCGCCTGCCGCCGGCGGGGCGTCCGCAAACCCACAGGTCAATATCCCGCCGCCTTCTCCACCGGCTCCCGATTCTCCGGTACCGCCCTCGGGCGCTCTCTCGATCCGATTCGACGATGGGCAAGAGTTGGTCCTGGACCATCCTATGGCTGTGGGGCGAGCGCCCGAAGGTAGCGCCGATGCTCCTGAGGGCGCCGTTGTGGTGGTTGTGTCGGGTGACCAGGTGAGCCGTTGCCATTTTGTGATCCGCCCCACGAGAACCGGGGCAGAGGTGATCGACACGAACTCTCTCAACGGCTGTTTCCTCGACGATGCCAACCGCGCGGGGAGCGGGCCTCAGATTCCGGTCGGTGTGCCGGTTCCGATCGAGCCTGGCCAACGATTTCGTTTCGGCGATCGCTCCCTCACGCTCATCGGACGCGTCGGGCCCACGTAGGATTGTTCGGTGAACATCTGGCACCTGGCGCAGTTCAACATCGCCAAGACCAGATACCCGCTCGACGATCCCCGGATGCAGGGTTTCACGGACCAACTGGATCCGGTGAACCAGTTGGGTGATCGCGCAGACGGGTTCGTGTGGCGCCACCACACCGAGGATGGGGATAGTACGGCAGTTCGCATGTTCGAAGATCCCGACCTCATCATCAACTTCACCGTCTGGCAGAACATCGATGCACTCAGGAATTTCACATATCACACCGCTGAGCACAAGGAGCTGCTCAGGAAGCGACGCCAGTGGTTCGTTCCCGTCATAGGGTGGCCGGGGCTCGTGATGTGGTGGATTCCAGCCAACCACCTGCCAACTCTCCAAGAGGCCAAGAAGAAGCTGGCGTATTTGCGCGACAATGGGCCAAGCCACCAAGCGTTCACGTTCCGCACCCGCTTCAACCAACCAGGGGCTGCCGTATGACCACCCTCACTCCAACTTCATTTGCAGCACTGGTAGACCACACCCTCCTGGCTCCAACCGCCATCCGGGCTGAGGTCGAGCAACTGTGCGAACAGGCGATCGAGTTCGGCACTGCATCGGTATGTATAAATCCCTCGTGGGTTCCATTGGCAACGTCCCTCCTGGCCGACAGCGATGTGATGGTCTGTACCGTCGCAGGGTTCCCGCTGGGAGCCGATCAGCCCGAAGCGGTTGCCTCGACAGCGAGGATTGCAGTGGCCGAAGGTGCTGATGAGGTAGACGTGGTCGTCCCGATCGGTCGGGTCATTGATGGAGACACAACGTTTGTATCGAGCTACCTCGAGACAGTGCGGGATGCCTGTCGAGGCGTGAAACTGAAGGTGATCATCGAATCCGCGGCCCTCGCCGATCCGCAGATCGTGTCAGCATGTGAGCTTTCGGTGGCCGCCGGAGCCGACTTCGTGAAGACATCCACCGGATTCCACGCCAGTGGTGGCGCCTCAACGGCTGCGGTTGCTCTCATGCGGTCCACGATTGGGCCCGAATTGGGACTGAAAGCATCGGGCGGGATCCGTACGCTCACCGATGTGGAGAACATGCTTTCCGCCGGGGCCACCCGGCTCGGTATGAGCGCCACGGCAGCTGTCATCGGCGAACTCCGCTAGCCAGCTCCCATTTTCATCCGAGCGTGGATCAAGGCGTACGCTCACCTCTGTGCGACCCCCAAAAGACTTCTTCCGTCCACTCGCTGTCGGGGCACCGGAACCGGTTAGAGAGATTCCGGTCATGCCCAGCCGCATGATCCACTTCTTTCCACCGTCCAACGCCAAGATGGTGGCGAAGGTGCCCGATATTGCTCCCACTGTCGACATCTTGCTCGGCAACCTGGAAGACGGCGTCCCGGTAGCCGAAAAGATTGCAGCAAGGGCCGGGCTGGTCGAGGTTGGGCGTTCGGTCGACATGGGCGACACCCAACTCTGGACTCGGGTGAACAGCCTCGACTCGCCGTGGGCTCTCGAGGACCTCACCACTCTGGTGACCGAAATCGGCGAAAAGCTCGACGTGATCATGATCCCGAAAGTCGAAGGGCCCGAGGACATCCATTACGCCGATCGACTTGTCGCACAGCTGGAGGCGAGGGCAAACCTGTCCCGACCAATCCTGTTCCATGCAATCCTCGAAACAGCTCGGGGCGTCTCCAACGTCGAAGCGATCTGCGGCTCATCACCGAGGATGCAGGGAATCTCCCTGGGGCCTGCCGACCTTGCCGCAAACCGGCGCATGAAGACCACTCGAGTTGGGGGTGGTCACCCCGACTATGTGGTGCAAGGCGACCCCCCGTTGGGTGAGGACGGCGCGCCTGACATCAACGGTGAGCGAGCTCGCTACCAGCAAGACCTCTGGCACTACACCATCGCTCGCATGGTGGATGCGTGTGTGACCCACGGAATCCTTCCCTTCTACGGCCCCTTCGGCGACATAGCCGACACCGTCGCCTGCGAGTCCCAGTTCCGCAATGCATACCTATTGGGATGCGTCGGGGCATGGAGCCTTCACCCCAAGCAGATCGCAGTTGCAAAGAAGGTCTTCAGTCCTCGACCTGAAGATGTGACCCAAGCCCAGCGGGTGATTGACGCCATGGGCGACGGAACCGGAGCGATCATGCTTGACGGCAAATGGAGGATGACGCCAGCGTGAAGCAGTGTCATGTGGTCGTGGAGTTGGCCAAGCGCCTCGCAGCCCGTGACCCGGAATTGGCGGCAAGTTATGGGTTCTGATAGTCGAACGGGCATCGAGGTGCTCAGAAGCGTTCTCTACATGCCCTCGGCGAATGAACGAGCCCTGGAAAAAGCCAAGTCGCTGCCGGCAGATGCCATCATCTTCGACCTGGAAGATGCCGTTGCGCCTGACTCCAAAGTCACCGCCCGGTCGAGTGCGGCCGCCGCCGCTGCAAGTGGCGCGTACGGCGATCGAGTGCTCACGATCCGCTGCAACTCCCTCTCCACCGAGTGGGGCGCTGATGACATTGCTTTGGCCGCCGAGGCAGCACCACACGCCGTGGTGATTCCCGAAATCAACACCGTTGATGAGATCGACGCCGTTGCTCAGGCATTGTCCGCCGCGGGAGCGCCCGACAGCACCGGCGTATGGGCCATGATCGAGTCGCCGTTGGGGATTCTCAACGCCCTCGAGATCGCTCAACACCCACGGTGCTCGGCGTTCGTGCTCGGAACCAATGATCTGGCAAAAGAACTACGGGCTCCGCTCATCCCCGGTCGTGCCAATCTCGTTCCCCATCTCGCCTCCACTGTGGTTGTGGCACGAGCGGCCGGGATCATGGTCCTCGACGGCGTATTCAACAACATCAAGGATCCAAACGGATTCGCTGCAGAGTGTGTCCAGGGGTTCGAACTCGGGTTCGACGGCAAGACGCTGATCCATCCCTCGCAGATCGAAACGTGCAACAAAACGTGGTCGCCCACCCAAATCGAGGTCGAAAACGCAAAGATCGTGATTTCTTCGTTTTCTGCTGCAGAGGCTCTAGGGAGCGGTGTTGCGACAGTTGAGGGTCGCATGATCGAGAACCTCCACGTCGAAAACGCTCGACGCGTATTAGCAATAAACGACGCCATTCAACAGCGTTTATAGGGGTATTCGACTAATCGCATATGCGAATACAGACATAGAAGGATACGTGCTGACGGCAAACCGGGCGGAGTGTAGTCATGAATCGACCCGGTGTGGGAGATACCCCATGCCTGCCTAGGGGTGATCCGATGACCACTGTGCGGGTCCGAACTTCACGCGCTATGTTGCGATCACGTTACGGCCATCGCCTACGTGAGCCACCGGGACCTAGCCCCGGCGTACACCACCCAATGGAGAGATCCGCATGTCAACCCCCAAGGCTGACCGGCCCAAAATCACCCACCCGAAATCGTCCCTCTCGTATCAACAGCCCACCCCTCCCCCATCGAACCCGACGCGGCGTCGGCTGCTCGGACCGGCACTGACGGAGAAGGCCATCGGGCGTCTGGCTCGTCACCATCTGCGCAGCGATCGCATGGCGCGGGACGAACGAGCCAGGGTGGTCGCCAATCTGTTCCACGAAGGGGGCCGTCGACGGCCCTTCGCTAACCGCTTCGGTGCGCTCATGGTGTTGTCGTCGCTCATCGCGGTTCTCGGCCTTCTCGCCGACTCGACAGCAGTTGTGATCGGGGCGATGATCGTTGCCCCGCTCATGGCTCCGGTGCTGGGCGTCGCAGCCGCGATCGTTATGGATTGGCCGCGGCGGGCGGCCGAGTCGGCGGTGGCGGCCGGTCTCGGTAGCTTTCTGGCCATAGCGCTGGCTGTGGTGACTGCGCTGGTCTTGCCCACGCCAGAAGAAATACCCGGTGAAGTGCTGGCTCGAACCGCACCGAACCTTCTTGATCTCGGTGTCGCAGTGGCCGCCGGAGCCGCCGGAGCCTATGCCCAAGTTCGTCGGGCTGCTGGCGAAGCTCTCACCGGCGTTGCGGTGGCAGTCGCTCTGGTTCCCCCTCTCGCCGTAGTGGGCATCACGCTGGAGATGGGCGAATGGACACTGGCGGCCGGTGCGTTTCTTCTCTACCTGGCCAACGTCGCCGGAATCGTGCTGGCGGCGGCAGGCACCTTCATGTTGTGCGGTCTTGCACCCCGCCGACAGCTCATCAGCGGCCGCATCCATGTGGCCAGGGGTATGCGTCTCGCCGCCGCCGCCGTCCTGCTGATCGTGGCACCGCTTGAGCTCACCGATCAATGGAGAGAACGTCGACCGATCAACGACGACGAAACGAGGGACGCAGTCAAGCAAGTGCTGGCGGAGACAAACCCCGATGCTGCAGTGATAGCGATCGAAGTGGACACCGAGAACGGTGAGCGAACGATCGACATCACGGCGTCAACGAACGACGAGCCGATCGATGTCAACGACCTGGCGGAAGACCTCTCCGAAGAACTCCATGTGGGATTCGAGCTCGAAGTCACCACATTGGAAGCTGATTCACAGTCGGCCAAAGTTGAAGAGGTCGAAGGTGGCGAGCCCGCCATCGCAGTTGAAGAAGCTCCCGACGATAACGGCTCCAGCGACGCCGACAGTTCCACCGACGCCAACAGCTCCAGTGACAGTTCCACCGACGCCAACGCCTCCAGCGACAGTTCCACCGACGCCAACAGCTCCAGTGACAGTTCCACCGACGCCAACAGCTCCAGTGACAGTTCCACCGACGCCAACGCCTCCAGTGACAGTTCCACCGACGCCAACGCCTCCAGTGACACCTCAGACTGACTACATCGAACCGATGAGGTCAATCTGAAGGAAACGGATCTGAAGCGCTGACGACGCCAACGTTCACGAAGCCGTGATGTCCATCCCCGCCTGGTTCCTGAGACCACGCCGCTCCCTCGCCCACCCCCGCCGCAGCAGGGACAGGGCAGGGAACCGGCCCGTTCTCCAACAGGGTCAGTGCCTCACCCCCCGAAGCCAGCCCGATCAATGCGATCGAGCCAGGGAACCACGGCGCCACGATCGATCCCATTGTGCCACTACCCCGCAGAACGCCGGTGTGTTCCGAGCCCGCGAGCACGAGGCCCGCTGCATTGGGAACGCTGTCCATGGCCCCAAGCAGATGCCCGGCCATCGCCTCGTCCCTCGGACGCTCGAGCTCCTCCAGCGTCGCGAGATCCAGTTCAGAACCGGGCGCAAGCCACGCACCGTCCAGGCCGGCCGTGGTCAGGGGGTGACCGGCGGTCCTGAGATCGGCGAGACTTGTGACGAGCTCCGCCATCGCCAAGCTGCTCCGCCCGTCAGCGTAGGGCGCCGCTCGAGTCCAAAACGGTCCCCAGTGCTCTCCGTCGAGGGACTCGTTGAAAGGCACCTCCAGGCCGACAATCAGCGGCTGACCCTCCAGCACCACGTTCACCGCCAGGTCAGCGATCAGCTGGGGAAACTCACGCGTGCCTGGGATCTCGCTTATGAAAAGAATCTGATCTCGTTGCAGAACGGGCAGCAGGTCATCGATCGTCTCGATGGCGGTCACGCCCGTGCGACTCCATCTCGACGGGCTGCCTCCGCTACCGCAGCCGCTACCTTCACCGGAACCGACTTGTCGAAAACGGACGGCACAACGAAATCAGCACACCGTTCGGCCGGCCTAACGCTGTCGGCGATGGCACCCGCCGCGGCCAGTTTCATTCCCTCGGTGATGTCTGTGGCCCGCGCATCGAACGCTCCCCGGAAGATCCCAGGAAACGCCAGCACGTTGTTGATCTGATTGGGATAGTCGGATCGACCCGTAGCCATGACCCCGACGAGTCCCTCAACCTCTTCGGGAAGAATTTCCGGATCAGGATTCGCCATGGCGAAGATAATCGGATCGGCGGCCATGGCCTTCACGTCTTCGACCGTTAGGACTCCGGGTGCGCTCACCCCGACAAAGACGTCGGCACCGGAGATGACATCAGCCAGAGATCCAGTCCTTTCCCCGGGGTTGGTGTTCTCGGCGAACCACTGCTTCGCTTCATTCAGCCCGCCACGGCCGTCGTAAATGGCGCCGTTGCGATCGGTGCCGATCACGTGTGGTACGCCGGCGTTCAGGAGGATCTTGCCGATGGCCAATCCGGCTGCGCCGACTCCATTGATAACCACGGTGAGGTCCTGGATCTTCTTGCCGACTACGTGTACCGCATTGTTCAGCGCAGCCAAAGCTACGACCGCGGTGCCGTGCTGATCGTCGTGGAAGACCGGTATGTCGAGCCGCCGCTTGAGTTCTGACTCCACCAGGAACGCAGCGGGGGCCGCTATGTCTTCGAGGTTGATCCCGCCGAAGGTGGGGGCAATGCGAACGACAGTCTCGATCAGTTCTTCTGGAGAGTTGACATCGAGCACGATAGGGAACCCGTCGACTCCGGCGAACTCCTTGAAGAGGAGCGCCTTGCCCTCCATGACCGGAAGTGCAGCTTTGGGTCCGATATCTCCAAGACCCAGCACTGCGGTTCCGTCGCTCACGATCGCGACCGTGTTCTTTCGTACGGTGTATGTGTCGGCCAACGACTCGTCCTCGGCGATCGCCCTGCAGACGCGAGCGACCCCGGGCGTGTATGCCATCGATAGATCATCGCGATCGCCGACCGCACACAGAGGAAGCACTTCAATCTTGCCACCCTCATGCATCCGAAACGTCCGGTCATGCCAGCTGTGCAGCGCGACTCGTTCAACGGCGCTGATCGCTGTGATCACCTCGGACTGGTGCGCAACGCTGGAGCAGTTGACAACAATCTCCCGATCGAGCTCCGGGCCCTTGGCGACGAAGCCGTCGATTGCGAAGATGCTCCCGCCCACGGCGCCGATGGCACTCGCCAGCTCGCCGAGCACCCCCGGCTTGTTTTCGAGGGTGACATGAACCGATATTGAGTATTGGGTTGAAGGGGGCGTGCTGGTCATGGCTCGATCGTACGCGCCGCCTCGGACCAAGCCGTTACGAAAGCGCTGCTTTCCTCGGTGCCTGCCACCGCCTCGAAGGCGTGCTGGACCCCAAGCGATTACGCTGGTTCTGTGCCCTATCCACCGGCGATGCTCAATCACAACGAACAGGTCGTTCTCGATCTGAGACCCCACTGGTGGTACTTTGCCAGGCCGATCGTGTTGCTCGTTGTTGCGATGGCACTGGGAATCCTGATGCTGGGGTGGGACGGGGCACCGGGGCTCCTCAACCTCGTCGCTGGCATCGGAGTCGTCATAGCACTCCTGTGGTTCGGACTGAACTATCTGCGGTGGGCCACAACCAGCTTCGTGATCACCACCGACCGTCTGATCTCCCGCTCGGGGGTGCTCAGCCGAAGTGGTGTGGAAATCCCGCTGGAGAAGGTCAACACCGTCTTCTTCCGTCAGACTTTTTTTGAGCGAATCATCAAGTCCGGGGACCTCGAGATCGAGTCAGCGTCGGAAGAGGGGACATCAGAGTTCACCGACATTCGGCGACCTCTGAACGTACAGAACGAGATCTATCGACAGATGGAGAACAACGAGAATCGCAAGTTCGATCGGGTTGGTGAGTCGATCAAGGATCAATTGGGCGGTGGGACAACTTCGATTCCTGATCAAATCGGCCAACTCGACCAGCTACGAAAACGCGGCATCCTCACCGACGCTGAGTTCGAGTCAAAGAAAGCCGAGCTCCTTCGCCGGCTCTGATCATGCTCCGGCTCACATCGTCAGCGCCGAAACGTTCTGCCCGCGATTTTCGGATCGCTCCAAACGCCGCTGGGTGTCCCGCTGCCAGGGCTCGTAGTGTCAGAGGTGATGTGTAGGGTCAGGGGATGGATGCGGAACGGTTGTTGGACGGCCTGAACGAGGCACAGATCAAGGCCGTTACATCCACGGGAGGACCACTGGTTGTCCACGCCGGTGCCGGCTCGGGCAAGACTCGCGTGCTCACGCGCAGAATTGCTTATCGGATTCAAACCGGTGAAACCGATCCCCGCTACGTGCTCTCGCTCACATTCACTCGCAAGGCCGCCAACGAACTCCAGAGTCGCCTTGGTCAGCTGGGCCTCAGAGACCACGTGGTGGCTGGCACATTTCACAGTGTGGCACTCACCCAACTTCGTCGCCGCTGGGAAGAACGCGGGGTCGAGCCACCCGCGATGCTCGACCGGAAGTATGCGGTTGTTTCCCAACTTCTCGGCCGTCGCAGGGATGTTGAGATCGCCGATGTGATCGGCGAGATGGAATGGGCCAGAGCCAGGATGATCGAGCCCGATTATTATCACTCCGAGGCCGAGAAGGCGGGTCGGACTCCCCCGCTCAGTGCCGATGAGTTCATTGATCTCCTCGAGCGGTACGCCCAGGTGAAGAAACGTCGCCGGCTCGTCGACTTCGATGATTTGCTGTCGCTGGCAATTCGGGACTTGCGAGCCGATCACGGTTACGCCGAAGCGGTGCGCTGGCGCCACCGTCACCTCTACGTCGATGAGTTTCAGGACGTGAACCCTTTACAGAATGCGCTGCTGAACGAATGGCGGGGTGACAACGACGATCTGTTCATCGTCGGCGATCCGAACCAGGCCATCTACGGGTGGAATGGCGCCAACCCATTCCTTCTCACCGACTTTCCACAACGTGAGCCCAAGACCACTGTCATCCGACTGAACGACAACTATCGCTCGAGCGCCCAAATCCTCACCTTGGCCAAGGCAGCCTTGGCGGGCAAAGGTGGAGAGCTGATTCCCCACCACAACGACGGACCGATTCCTACCGTCACCGCGTTCGAGAACGAGGCCGAAGAAGCGAAGGCCGTGGCCGAGGCGGTACGGCGCTCCCAGGATCCCGCTGAGGGATGGAACGGCCAGGCGGTGCTGGTTCGAACCAACGCTCAGCTGGTTGTCCTCGAACAGGCACTCGCAGCTGCAGGGATTCCAGTCCGCATGCGGGGCGGCAAGGGGCCTCTAGCTACGCCGGAGGTGAAAGAAGTGATACGCCGAATCGGGCGACCCGGCATCGACTTCGTTCAGGCGGTGGAGCGATTTGCTGATGAGCTCGAAGAGCCACCCAAAGATCAAACACCCAACGAGGCCGAGCGACATGCAAATCGCGAGGCCTTCCTCAGCCTTGTTCGCGACTACCTCGCAGTCGACCAGCGTCCGTCGGGTCCTGACTTCCTGGCCTGGTTGGCAACAGTTCAGGCCAACGAGGTTCACCGCGATGCAGATGCTGTCGACCTCTCAACGTTCCATGGTGCCAAGGGGCTCGAGTGGCCGGCGGTCCACATCGCCGGCCTGGAGCAAGGCTTGGTCCCAATCAGCTACGCCGAAACCGGCGCCCAGCTCGCCGAGGAACGACGCCTTCTTTACGTCGCAGTGACGCGGGCCCAGCGAGAACTCAACCTCAGCTTCGCACAGGAGCGGACCTTTAGAACCAAGCCTGCCAAGCGTCGGCCATCTCCATACCTGGGCGAGATCGAGCGAGCCCTCGAGCACCTCCGCAAGGGGCTCGACCCCACCAAATACAGAGTGATGGCCAAAGAAGCCAGAAAAGCACTGGGCACTGCCAAACCAAAAGACAGCAGCCGCGATGACCCGCTGTTCATCGAGCTTCGGTCGTGGCGCTCTGCCCAGAGCAGGGCACACGACGTTCCCGCCTACGTCGTCCTGAACGATGCCACTCTCAAAGCAATCGCGGCCAAGCGCCCGAGTTCACGAGGACAGTTGGCCGGTATCAGCGGAATCGGACCAACCAAGTTGGAGAAGTACGGCGATGCAATTCTGAAGATCGTCCAGAGCGCCTGATCAAAACGGCGGCTGCCGAACGCAGTAGCGTTCGGCAGCCAGTCCTTGGGTTGGTTGTGGGACTATGCGTCGGGCGAGCCCGCAGCTCGAGCACCCCGGCGGCCGTTGTGGTGGCCACGACCCGGACGATCCAGCGGCCGTTCTGCATTCACCTTGTCTTCGATGCGCTCTTCCAGTCCCTCGAGAATCGAGTCGGCTCGATCCTCTGAGATGTCGCCGGCCTCCAACTTCTGGGCCACCCGTGCCTCAGCCTCGGCCACGAGAGCGTCCACGAGCGAGTCGGGCGAGACTTCCTGGGCTTCGGCGAGCTCAGCGAGAGTGTTTCCCGCTTGGAACCCTTCGCGGATTTCCTGCGGGCTCAGACCGAGAAGTTCCGAGACGACCGCTGCGCCCTCGCCGTTGTGGCGCGGACCGCGCCGTTCCCGAATCGGTCGCTCGGCGTTGACCCGTTCGGTAATCCGCTCTTGCAGACCATCGAGAAGCCGGGCTGCCTGTTCTTGGGTGATGTCGCCAGCCTCGAGGCGTTCGGCTACGTGGGTTTCAGCTTCAGTGACCAAAGCACCGATCAGGTCATCGACGGGTACACCCTGAGCCACTGAGAGATCGGCCAGCGTTGTGCCATCGAGGAAAGCCTCACGAATGTCCTCTGGCTCCATGGCGAGAAGGTCAGCGACGACCTCGGATTTGTGCTTCCAGAAGCCACGAGGATGTCGATGCCTCGCAGCGTCGGGTTGTTCGGCCTCAGGAGTCGGGATTTCGGGGGCCTCAGGCTCGGTGTCCTGGGCTCCGGCGAGAGAGGGAAGCACGGTCAAGCCACCCACAAGGGCGGCGGTCGTGATGGCAACTCCGGCCAGCCCGGTGCGGACCGTGGAGCGGTTGGGGGTGTTGGTTCGTGTGTTCATGCTCCGCAGTGTGGAGGAGTCGGCTGAATACTGTCTGAACGTCTGAATTGTGGCTGTTTTCCCTCATCAGGGCCACACGGGAAAACCTGGGAACGTGCTGACCGGAGGCGGAGGTATCGAAGAGTTGGTAAGCAACCGAACCGATCCCTCTGACAAATCGACCTCTACGAGATCGAGCAACGCATCGGTTCGGGGGTGTTGAACCGTGGTGACGAATCGGGTTCCATCAGCCGACCATGCGGGCGAAGCCGCCGTGATCGACCACTCCGCTGGTAGCGGAGTCGACAACGACATCTCCTCAGCAGGATTCACCAGAAGCAACGATGCCGCAACACCAACCGCCACCAGCCCCGAAGGTGACCACGAAACCCCAGTGATCAACTCCGGCGGCTCCGCCACCTTGACGGATCGGACCTCGTCGGTATCCAACTCGAGCACGCTCAACTCGCCCGAAATTCCGTCGGCCCATGCCAAGAAACGGCCTTTCGGATCGAACGCAGGATCAGCGAAGGTTCCGCTGAACTGGACGCCACCACGCGGAACCGACAGTTCACCATGGAAGTCGACCGAGCCGTCGGCCCTGTTGATCACCGCTACACCGAAGATGTCTCGGTCCGCGTTGCGTTCTCTGGCGGCAACCGCAAGCAAAGTACCGTCGGGCGAGAATCTAGCGATGCCGAGAACGTCCTGTCCCTCGGGCAAGTCGAAGCGATCCAACACCGGGCCGGACCGCTCCTCACTTGAGTCGAGGTCCACCACAACCAACGCCGAGCGATCGGACACAAGCAGCTCCGATCCTTGAGGACTCCAATCGAGCGGGCCAGAAAGCTGGTTCATCAGCAGGGTCTGGGCTGCAGATCCATCGGCACGGCGGAGCACGATCAACCCACCGGGTTCGGCGAACGCGATGCGGGTGCGATCAGGTGACAGGACTGGTTGGGTAAGCGGACGAACAGAGTTGCCGAAGTCGGCAAAGGTCCCATCAAGACCGATCGAACAACCCTTCAGCTCGTTCGGCGCTCCCTCGTCGTTGCCGCAGATCAGGTACACCCGATCGGATTCGAACCGCTCAGGCGGCGTCGAACCATCGCCGCCATCGGAACTGCAACTCACTAGCAGCACAAGCGCAACGAACGTCGCTGCACCCCGACTACTCACTGGCGGGAAGGACCACCACAACAACAGTCTGCGGAGCGCTGTCGAGAACAGACTGGACGTTTTGGCCCAGGAACGCTCGGCCCTCCAACCGCCGCACCTCCGCGCCCACGATGATCAAATCTGCGTCGATCTGATTGGCATGGCGCATGATCTCTCCGCTCACGCTGGGGGCGAACCGGGTCTCGGTCTCATAACTCGCTCTAAGCTCCTGGGCCTGTGCGGCGGCATTGGCAAGCACACTGGCAGCAGCATCTTTGGAGTTGGCGATTGCCGCGTCGCGGATGCGATCGACCAATCCCACGCCACCAACGCCAACGGGGGTGTCCTGATAGATCACGTGGCTGAGCATCAGCTGGGTTCCGAGATTGGCGGACAGGTTGCCTGCCAATTCGAGAGCAGCGCGGCTCGACTGTGAGCCAGTAACCGGCACGAGCGCCCGAGCGAAAATCCCCGGCAATCGGTTGCCCGTGTTTCGTGCCCGGCGCACCAGGACCATCGGGATCTGTAGCTGACTCAGCAGGTCGTCAGCCAACTGCGACAGAACCGCGCCCCCTCGATCGGCGATACCGACGGCCGCTACCGAATAGCCGAGCTTCGACTGGGCGATGAGAGCCTCCGCAGCATCAATGTCAGCCGCCGTGACGAATTCGCAATCGCGAACCGAACAACGTGTTCGTAATGGGCTCAAGATCGGGAGCGGTTCCATCGCCGTCGCTTATGGCGACCACGGTGGCACCCTGATCTGGGGGCCATGCAAAGTGAACGACCTGTGACGCGACGATCGAACTCTTTGATCCCGCCGAGGGAATGAGAATCCGGCCACCCCGGACCACAAGGTTCTTGGCTAGTGCCGCCTCGCGCGCCAGCCGTTCGTGCTCGGCCATTGACCCCTCGAGGTTCTGGGCGAGCAGACGAACACCGACCGATGCCAAGAAGGAAGTTATGAGCGGAATGATCACGATCATCGTGAACGCCGTTTCATTGAAGACACCAAGGCTCAACGCAACCGTTGCGATGATGATCTCCAAGGCTCCCCTGGCATTCAGCCCAGCGCCCAGGATCAAGCCCTCGCGGGTCGAAAGGCCACCCAGCATGGCGCCACCGAATGCACCCAGGAACTTCAACCCAAGGGCCACCGCCAGGAGGATTCCTGTCCACACCAACGCACTACCCCGTAGAAGCCCGAGGTCGACACGAAGCCCGGCGGTGGCGAAGAACAACGGAGCGAAGACCACCGCTGTGAGATCTTCGACAACATGGGCCGCCTCAGCTTGTTGATAACGGCTGCGAGCCAGCACCACTCCGGCTACGAAGGTGCCCAGAACGGCCTCGACGCCGAGCAACTGGGTAATCACTCCAAACACGAACATGGCAGCGAGCGCAACCGTGAGCGCTCCCTGGAGATTTGCGCCGTCGCGCCGAACCGCACGCAGCGACGCATCGATCACGCGCTGTCCGATGGTAAGAGACCCAACGAGAAATAGGATCAAACCCAGGACCGTGAGGCCGCTGCCGACGATGTTGAACCCGCCTGAAACGGCCAGACCGGAAATCACCCCCAGAATGATCCAGCCGACCAGATCATTGGCCATGCCAGCTGCCACGGTTATCTGCCCAACGTCACGTCGCATCAGATTGAGGTCACTCAGGACTTTGGCGACCACTGCCAGCGCAGAGACAGCGACACTCACCGCAATGAAAAGGGTGACGGTCAGCCGATCAGCATCGTCGCCCCAAAATTGCTCCGGGACCTGGGATCCCACAACAAGGCCACCGGCAAAGGGCACGAGAATCGAACCTGCGGTGACCAATAGCGCCGGTCGTCCGAGCCGGGCTATCAGGCTGAGATCGGTCTCGAAACCGGCGACGACCAGCAAGAACGCAGCACTGAACCAGCTGACCCCCAGTAGAAGGAGACTGCCTTGAACACCGCCCGCTTCGTACCCGGGGAGCAACCAGTCGAACCCGCTTCCCCAAACCACACCGAAGATCGACGGTCCGAGCAGCAGACCCGCGGACAGTTCTCCGACAACCGACGGAAGGCCTGCGCGCCGCGAAAGGGCACCGAGCATTCTCGCCGCCGCCCACAGTGCGAGGATCTCGACCCAGAAAACCAACAACTCATGATGAGGGATATTGACGAGACGCTGGCCCTCCTCCACCTCGGCTGCAGCGGCCGCAAACATCGGCAGCGGAGCATGAAAGACGTTCACGCAGCCTCCACCCAATAGCCAGCCACCACCGGCGCATGATCACTGGGTTTTGTGCCCTTGCGGGCATTTCGATCGATGATGTCCAGGAAGCACGAGTCAGCGAGCGAACGCGACGCGAGGACGAAGTCGATTCGCATCCCCTCCCGTTTGTGGAATCTGCCGGCCTGATAGTCGTAGTAGCTGAACAGCTTCTCCTCGCGGTGCCGTTGCCGGAACGTGTCGACCAGCCCCCATTTCTTGACACCATCGAGAGCCGATCGTTCCTCTGGGGTCACATGGGTTGAACCTACGAACAGCCGAGGCTCCCAGACGTCGGCATCAGCTGGAGCGACATTCCAATCGCCGGCAACCACCACTTTGTCCTCAGGCGACGCAGTCATCTCAAGGTGCTCGGTAAGGCGCTGCAGCCACGAGAGCTTGTAGTGAAAGTGATCATGTCCGATCTCTCGACCATTTGGTACGTAGACGCTGTGCACGCGAACCCCACCACAGGTCGCAGAAATCAAGCGAGCATCGGGATCGGGTTCAATTCCGTCAACGAATCCCTTGATCGGATCTTCTACTCCCACTCGGGAAAGAATGGCCACGCCGTTCCACTGATTGAAGCCATGATGGACCGCCTGATAGCCCAGACCCTCGAAAGCCGAGGCGGGGAACACATCGTCCTTCATCTTCGTTTCCTGCATACACAGAACGTCGGGCCGCACGTCGCTCAACCATTCCTCCACCCGGGGCATCCTCGCCTTGAGCGAATTCACGTTCCACGTCGCAATGATCACAGGACTCCAAACACTAGTACCCGCACGAGTAACCTGAAGGCGTGGCTTCCAACGAAGAACCGAGATCACTTGGCCCGAATGCGTGGCTGGTTGAGGAATTAGCGCAGAACTACAAGGACAACCCCAAGTCGGTCCCCGAGGACTGGCGCCACTTGTTCTCCGATGCCGAGGGTCCCTCGACACCCACAGGTTCTGTCGCGCCCACGGTCACGATCGAAGGTCCCAAGACCGCGGGGCCGACCTCCGATGGCGCCGAGTCCGGAATTCTCGACAACGGCGTGGCTGCGCCTGCCACACCTGCTCCTGTCACCCCCATCCCAGCAACAGCAACCACGGCCTCGCCCACTACCGAGCCGTCCAGGGCCCCGGAGCCCAAGGCGTTGCACACCGCTAAGGAAGCAGCCGAAGAACCGGGTGTGCCCCTTCGGGGTGCGGCAGCACGGATCGTAACGAATATGGAGGCGAGCCTGTCGGTTCCTACCGCAACCAGCTTCCGGGAAGTTCCGGCGAAGCTCCTCGAAATCAACCGTAGGGTCCTCAACAATCACCTCAAGAGGATTCGCGGCGGCAAGGTGAGCTTCACACACCTGATCGGGTACGCAATCGTGAGAGCGATTCGAGAAGAAGTGCCGGCGATGGCGAACACCTATGTCGCCGGTGCAGACGGCAAACCTCGCGTGATACGGAGCGGCCGGATCAACGTGGGCATCGCAGTGGATCAGGCCAAGGCCGACGGGTCCCGCAGCCTCGTCGTCCCTGTCCTCAAGGACACCCAGGACAAGACCTTCCCCGAGTTCCTCCAGGCGTACGAAGCCGCCATCGCCAAGGTTCGGAACAACAAGCTCCAAGTCGACGATCTGATGGGGGCCAACGTGTCGATCACGAACCCGGGAACCATCGGAACGATCCAGAGCGTCCCTCGACTCATGCCGGGTCAAGGACTCATTGTGGGACTGGGAGGGATCGGCTATCCAACCGAGTACCAGGCTGCGGATCCAGCCACCCTCGCTGAGCTTGGGATCTCCAAGATCATGACGGTCTCGAGTACGTACGACCATCGGATAATCCAGGGTGCGGAATCGGGCCTGTTCCTCAAGCGGGTCCATGAACTCCTGCTGGGCGATCACGACTTCTATTCAGAGATCTTCCGTGACATGCACGTCCCGTATGAGGCGGTGCAGTGGCGCAAGGACACGGTTGTGTCCAACAACGACGTCGACATGGCGATCGCCAAACAACACGGTGTCAACACGTTGATCAACCAATACCGCGTACGCGGTCACCTGATCGCAAACACCAACCCACTGTCCGATGGCCCAAAGCAGATGCACCCAGAACTCGACCCGGCAACATTCGGGCTAACGATCTGGGATCTCGATCGCAGGTTCCTCACCGGCACGACCGAGGGGATCTACGCGGCGATCGACGGCGTGGCAAAGCAGATGAAGCTCGGCGACATCCTTGGCGTGCTCCGTGATGCGTACTGCCGAACAGTAGGTGTCGAGTACATGCACATCGCCGATCCGTATGAGAAGCGTTGGATCCAAGAACAGGTAGAGATTCCTGCACCACGTTTCGACCGAGAGGACCTTCATCACATCCTCGAACGCCTCAGTACCGCCGAGGCGTTCGAGAAGTTTCTTGCGGCACGTTACGTGGGTCAGAAGCGGTTCGGGCTGGAGGGTGGGGAGAGCGCGGTTCCGGTCCTGGATGCAATTCTGAGCGACGCTGCCGATTCCGGCATCGAGCGCGGCATCATCGGAATGGCGCACCGTGGTCGGCTCAACGTGCTCACGAACATCATGAAGAAGGGCCATCGGGAGCTGTTCAAAGAATTCGAGGGCAACGTCGAGCAAGAAGCCATTCAGGGGTCGGGCGACGTGAAGTATCACCTCGGATACATCGGTGGCCACACGAGCCGAGCAGGGAACACGGTGGAGGTGGAGCTCGCCGCCAACCCGTCGCATCTCGAAGCGGTCGATCCCGTTGTGGTCGGTATGGCCCGCGCCAACATGGACCAGAGCGATGTCGGCAACTACCCGATTCTCCCGATTCTGATCCACGGTGATGCGGCGTTCGCTGGCCAAGGTGTCGTGGCGGAGACCCTGAATCTCTCCCAGGTGAAGGGCTACAAGGTTGGCGGGACAATCCACCTGATCATCAACAACCAGCTGGGCTATACCACCGCCCCCCACCACAGTCGCTCCTCGGAGTACTCCACCGACGTGGCCAAGATGGTGCAGGCACCGATTATCCATGTGAACGCGGACGACCCCGAAGCGTGTGTTCGAGTGGCACAGCTGGCGTTCGCCTACCGGCAGCGATTCAACAAGGACGTGGTGATCGACATGATCGGCTATCGCCGTCACGGTCACAACGAAGGCGATGATCCCAGCTACACCCAACCGGTCATGTATCGCAAGATCGGTGAGCGTCCCAGCGCCCGCACACTCTTCACCCAAGCACTGATCGACCGCGGTGAACTCTCCATTGAAGAAGCAGAAAAGGCGATCGAGTACTTCCAGCAGATTCTGCAAATAGCACTCGAAGACACCCGACGAATCAGCACCTCCCGAAGGAATTCTGGCCAAGCCCTCTCCGCCCCCAGTGGGCGTTCTTCCCCATGTCGACACTTCTGTTCCTCGGGAAACCCTCGACAAGGTGTATGCCGCTCTCTCTTTCGTCCCCGAAGGATTCGAAGTCCATCCGAAATTGGCCAGACAGTTCCGAACGCGGGACAAGATGTGGGAGTCAGGCGAGGTCGATTGGGCGCTCGGTGAGGCGTTCGCCTTCGGCTCGCTGCTCGTCGAGGGAAGCTCGGTACGGCTGGCCGGACAGGACAGCCGACGAGGCACGTTCGCTCACCGACACGCAACGTTGAGTCACTATCAAGACGGGAGCGAGTTCACACCGCTGACCGAGCTCGGCAACGAGGACACCCGCTTCTGGGTCTATGACTCGACGTTATCTGAATACGCCGGTCTGGGGTTCGAGTACGGATACTCGCTGGCAAACCCTGATTGCCTGACGCTCTGGGAAGCTCAGTTCGGTGACTTCGTGAACGGCGCCCAGATCATCATCGATCAGTTTCTGGTTGCGGCTGAGGACAAATGGACCGAGGGCTCTCCTCTGGTGATGCTCTTACCGCATGGCTACGAGGGACAAGGTCCCGAACACTCTTCCGGGCGGCTGGAGCGCTTCCTTCTGCTGTGTGCTGAAGACAACATTCAGGTTGCGAACCCCACTACGTCGGCTCAGTTCTTCCATCTGCTGCGCCGCCAGATTGTGCGAGAAGTCAACAAACCCCTTGTCGTCTTCACGCCCAAGTCCGGACTGCGGGCCAAGTATTCCCGTAACACCGTCGAACACTTCACGTCAGGCAGCTTCGAGGAGGTGCTAGAACCCTCGCCCGTGGCTGAAAGCAACGCGGTCGCCCGCGTCGTATTCGCATCGGGAAAGGTCGCAGCCGAAGCTGAGCAGTATCGAGACGACAACAGCATCGCGACAGCGGTGGTGAGAGTCGAACAGCTGTATCCATGGCCCTTTGACGACGTAGCCGCTGCGCTTGGCCGCTATCCCAACGCAACCGAAATCGTTTGGCTCCAGGAAGAACCCGAAAACATGGGAGCCTGGAATGCGGTCAAGGGGCGCCTCTACGAGGCTCATGGCACCACTCATAAAATCCGTCGCGTCAGCCGCACAGAATCGGGCAGCCCTGCCACCGGCTCCCGTGCGATTCACCTGCAGGAACAGGCTGCACTACTGAGGCGGGCTTTCCAGTAAGCCCAACAACTCAACCGCCAATACGTTTTCGAGATCCCTTATTGCTTGGATTTCGTCCACGACCTTGATCGTCGTGATCCCCATCGCCCTTGCAGGCTTGAGGTTGATTCCAAGGTCGTCGAGGAAGACCGCATCGGATGGCTCAATTCCCAGATCTTCAAGGACCGCTCGAAAGAACTCCGTCTCGGGCTTGCGCAATCTCATTGTTGAGGACTCGTAGACCTTCTCAAAGCACGACATTGCATCCGCGATGTCCGATCTAACGTCGCCATCTGCGACCACATTGTTGGTGAGGCAGACAATGCGAAGGCCAAGGTGCGGAAGTAGGTCGAGCAACTGCCTCATCGCTGGGCGCATGGCCCCGAACAACAACTGCAAGATCTCGTTCCCCCGCACCCGGTGACCGAGGTGCTCGGACTCGATTGCGAACAGTTCATCGAACTCCTCGACCGTCACGTCACTTCTTTCAAGCTTGGCCCAGGCATTGTCGTTGGGATTGGTAGCGTTAACCGTCCGCAGAAAGCCAGCAGGCAGGTGGGCCTCCTCCTCAAACTTCGCAAATGCGACGAACGGCGACTCGATCACCACTCCACCGAAATCAAACATCACACAAGAGATCATGGAAGAAAGGTTAGAAGTAGTAAGAAGTTGCCGAAGCAAATAGAACACTTCGGTGATTCACTAGTAACCCGCATGACATCAAAGCGAACACGACATCTTGTGGTCGACGGCTCCAACATCGCAACGGAGGGTCGAACTACGCCAAGCCTGGCCCAATTGGACGAGGCTGTTCGCGCTGTCGCGGAAGAAGGCTTCGGACCGATCACGGTCATCGTGGATGCGACTTTCCCTCGTCGAATCGAATCGGATGAGGCGGACGACTTCGAGGCTCGAACCCTCGATGGATCCATCGTGACTCCGCCTGCTGGAGTTGTTGGACGTGGCGACGCGTTCATCCTCCAGGTGGCTGCGCAGGTCGATGCAGTAGTTCTCTCCAACGACTCTTTTCAAGAGTTTCACGGCGACCACGAGTGGTTGCTAACCCAAGACCAGCGCCTTCTTGGAGGCAAACCTGTGCCGAATGTTGGCTGGGTCTTCGCTTGGCGAGGACCGGTCCGCGGCCCGAGAAGTAGACAGTCGATCAAAGCCGCCAAGGACAAGGTGTCCAAGAAGAACCCGCCCGAAGACGATGCGGCACAGAAGAAGGTCTCACCCAAGCCCAAGAAGTCGGCTCGGAGGGCCTCGCCCAAGAAGACGATTGACCGATCCAAACCGATCGAGCAAAACGAGGGATCGATACCGAAACCGAAGGTGAACGAGCCCCACCACCTCAACGACGTCAATGAGTTCATGGCCTTCGTAACCAAGTATTCAATCGGCGACACCATCGAAGGGGACGTCGAGAGGTACTCGAGTCATGGTTGCTACCTCCGGGCGGCAACCGCACAGTGTTATCTGCCAATCAAGGCGATGGGAGATCCGCCTCCGAACAAGGCCCGGGACGTCGTGTCCAAAGGCGACCTGGTTCGGGCACGTGTGGAATCTCTCGACGCCCGACGACGGGGAATCAACGTTTCGCTGGTCAGCGTGACTCCCCGGGCAGACAGCAGTGACCAGAAACAAGAAAGCAACACGCCCCGTAGGAGCGAAAACAACATGGCAACACCCAAAAAGGCTGCGAAGAAGCGGACCACGACCAAGAGGGCCGCACCCAAGAAGGGTGCCGCACGAAAGACCACGGCAAAGAAGGCGGTGAGGAAGACCACCACGAAGAAGGCTGCACCTAGGAAGGCCGCCAAGCGCACCACCAAGAAGGCTGCACCCAAGAAGGCTGCACCCAAGAAGGCCGCACCCAAGAAGGCCGCCAAGCGCACCACCAAGAAGGCTGCACCCAAGAAGGCTGCACCCAAGAAGGCTGCACCCAAGAAGGCCGCACCCAAGAAGGCCGCCAAGCGCACCACCAAGAAGGCTGCACCCAAGAAGGCTGCACCCAAGAAGGCCGCACCCAAGAAGGCCGCCAAGCGCACCACCAAGAAGGCTGCACCCAAGAAGGCTGCACCCAAGAAGGCTGCACCCAAGAAGGCCGCACCCAAGAAGGCCGCCAAGCGCACCACCAAGAAGGCTGCACCCAAGAAGCGCACCACAAAGCGCTGATCCTCGGTCAGCCGATGAACGGTTGATGGTTCGTCGCAATCAGTTTGGGCCCCCCGCCTCGGCGGGGGGCTGCCATCACAGGCCAAGCCTCGCCTGCTGAACAGCGCTTGCCCCTAGGCTCTGGAGCCATGGCTGCGCAGTTCATCTATTCGATGCACAAGGTCGGGAGGTACTACCCACCGGATCGCCAGGTGCTGCAGAACATCAGTCTCTCGTTCTACCCAGGAGCCAAGATCGGCGTCCTCGGCTCCAACGGAGCCGGAAAATCATCGCTTCTTCGAATAATGGCTGGCCTGGACGACGGCTACACCGGTGAAGCTCGGCTCACGCCAGGATTCACTGTTGGTTACCTCGAACAAGAACCTCGACTCGATTCGGCAAAGGACGTCCGCGGCAACGTGATGGACGGCGCAGGAGAAACCGTTCAGCTCTTGGCCGATCACGAAGCGCTGATGGGCGAGTGGGCCAATCCCGATGCCGACTATGAAAAGATTGGGTCCAAACAGGCCGAACTCGAGGCCAAAATCGAGGCAGCTCAGGGTTGGGACCTCCAGCGCACGATCGAAATGGCTATGGAGGCACTGCGGCTTCCGCCCGCCGATCAGAGTGTTGATCATCTTTCAGGAGGTGAGGCAAGACGCGTTGCATTGTGCCGCCTCTTGCTCAGCCAGCCCGACCTTCTGCTTCTGGACGAGCCAACCAATCATCTCGATGCAGAGAGCGTGCACTGGCTCGAGAGACGTCTCGACACGTACCCGGGCACCGTCGTGGCCATCACCCATGACCGCTACTTCCTCGACAACGTTGCCAAGTGGATTCTCGAGCTAGACCGCGGGAAGGGGATCCCGTTCGAAGGCAACTACTCCTCGTGGCTCGAGCAAAAGAGCGACCGGTTGGACTCTGAGCAGCGAACCCAGGCGGCCAAGAAACGAACACTCAATCGCGAACTCGAGTGGGTCCGGATGGCACCCAAGGCGCGTCAGGCCAAGGGCAAAGCCCGTCTTGCCGCATATGAGTCTCTCCGCGATGAGGCTGAGGCCTATGACCCCAAAGACGAGAAAGTACAGATCCACATCCCACCAGGGCCCCGGCTCGGCGATCAGGTGATCGAAGTCGACGGTCTCCGCAAAGCGTTTGACTCCAAGCTCCTCATCGAAGACCTGTCGTTCAAGCTCCCCAAGGCCGGGATCGTGGGGGTGATCGGCGGCAATGGCGCCGGCAAGACCACGCTGTTCAGAATGATCATCTCGGCCGCTCGGGGCGAAGGGGAACAGACCGATGCGGGTTCGATTACAGTCGGTCCGACCGTCCAGATGTCCTACGTCGATCAGAGCCGCGACCTTCTCGACGCAACCAAGACCGTGTACCAAGAAATCACCGACGGCGAAGAAGTTATCAATCTGGGAGGCCGTGAGATCAATGGCCGGGCGTACGTGGCGGGTTTCAACTTCCGCGGTTCAGACCAGCAGAAAGACGTTGGCGTGCTCTCGGGCGGAGAGCGAAACCGCGTGCACCTCGCCAAGGTGCTCAAAGATGGTGGGAACCTGCTGCTGCTCGACGAGCCCACGAATGACCTCGATGTCGACACGCTTCGAGCATTGGAGGATGGTCTGGAGAGATTCGCCGGATGCGCTGTTGTGATCTCCCACGACCGCTGGTTCCTCGACCGAATCGCCACCCACATTCTTGCCTTCGAGGGAAACAGCCAGGTGCGATGGTTTGAGGGCAACTTCAGTGAATATGAAGAGTTCCGAGAAGCCGAGTTCGGCGATGCGGCACTCCCAACCCGTATCGAATTCAAGAAGGCGTGATCCGTCGCGACCTAACCGCCAGCCACAAACGTCACATCACCGGGTGGAGTAGTGGGTGCGACCCTGTAGCACAATCGGGTGATGGCCTCTCCCCCGTCGGCGCCTGTCAGCACTGACAACGACCTACCCAGCGATCGCTCATGGGGTTCGTTCAGCGACGCGGGACCCTGGGTGCTCACCACCAAGATGCCGTCCTGGCGGGAATCAGCATCGAGTCGGCGTCAAAAACAAGCAGCAGAACTTCCGTCGCTGTACGAAGCACCCAGGCTCCCTCCGCTGCGCCGGGCACTCACCGTGATCCGGGTGCTGGGAACCGCTGTCGCAGGGTGGGCCATCAACGAACGGCGCACTACCGATTCGAGGTCGGGCATCAGTCGACGACTGCGACGCGCCGCCGAAAGCCTCGGGCCGACCTACATCAAGCTCGCGCAGATCATCAGCGCCGGCGAAGGTGTTTTCCCGACCGAATTGGTGGCCGAGTGCCGAAAACTGCGGGACCAGGTTGCTCCAGTCGACTATCAGCAGGTGGTCCGAGTCATTGAGCGGGACTTCGGGAGACCAATGCACGAACTGTTCGCCAACTTCGCACCGAACTCCTTGGCTGCGGCATCGATCGCCCAGGTCCATCACGCCACGCTGCACGACGGGACCCCGGTGGTTGTGAAAGTCCAACGTCCAGGCATCGATGAACTCGTCAAGAAGGATTTGCGAGTCCTTGCCTGGCTCGCCCCGTTTTTAGTTGGCCGAATCCCGGTAGCAGCGCTAGCGAACCCGCCAGCTCTCGTTGAGATGTTCGCCGAAACCATCGTGGAAGAATTGGACTTCCACCTCGAGGGCGACAACATGCTCGACGTCGCCGAAGTCATGGTGAAGTTGAACCAAAGCGGCTTCGTGATCCCCCGCCCCCACCCCGAACTAGTGAGTACCCGCGTCCTTGTGATGGAGGAGCTCAAGGGATTCAAGTTCGATGACGTCACCGGCATGAAAGGTGCCGGCGTCAACACTCACAACGTGATCCGAACTGGCATGATCGGCTTCCTCGAGGGAGCGTTCGTGCATGGCATCTTCCACGGCGACCTGCACGGCGGCAACCTACTGGTGCTTCCCGACGGGCGAACCGGTCTGCTCGACTTTGGAATCACCGGTCGGCTTTCCGATGCAGAAAAACAGGCGTTCATGAAGATGATGATGACCGCCACCATGAACGACGTAACGGGACAGGTAGAGGCGTTACGTGATCTCGGGGCGCTTCCTCCCGACACCGATGTTCGCAAGGTGATCCAAGAAATCGGTCTCGACGGAACGCCGATCGATCCAACCAAGATGACGCCTGACGAAATGATCTCCGAACTTCAGCGGATCATAAAAGCGCTGCTCGGATATGGCGCTCGCATGCCAAAACCCTTGATGCTGTATGTGAAGAACCTGATCTTCATCGATGGCGCTATCGGTACGCTGGCGCCCGACCTCGACCTGTTTGGAGAGGTCACCTACATCGCCACCCATTTCTTCACCAAACACGGTGCCACCTTCGCCGACGAACTCGGTGTTGATCAGAACGACTGGCGACTCGATCTCGACGGCATCAAGGCCGGTTTTGGTGTGGATCCCTCTGAAATGCAGCAGCTGAGTCACGCTGAACTGCAGGAGCGGCGTGCGATCATCAACAAACGACTGGCCGGTGACTCACCGATGAAGTCGCCACTGCGAAATCTCGGTACTTGACCGCCTAGGCGACTAGCCGCGCAGGATCTCCAGGCAGCGGTCGGCCAATTCGGGTCGGCAGATCAGCAGATCCGGTAGGTACGGATCTGGATTGTTGTAGAGCATCGGTGATCCGTCGAGCCGCGAGCAATGAAGCCCAGCGGCCTCTGCGACCGCTACCGGTGCGCAATTATCCCATTCGTACTGCCCACCGGAATGGGCATAAATATCTGCGTGACCTCGGACAACTGCCATGGCCTTCGCCCCCGCAGAACCCAGCTCGAGGTACTCTGCGTCAAGAGCTGCAGCGAGCATCTGGGCCGCCGGAGGGCGCCGCGTACGACTGACGATCACCCTCGGACGGTTGGAGGGCATCGCCGGGACGGTGGCAGGTTCACCGGTCCCGAAGACAAGACGTTCCGCCGGTAGTGATACCGCACCCGCCACAGGGCGCCCAGCTACGACGAGGGCGATGTGGACAGCCCAATCATGTCGGGGCGGTTCGGCATACTCGCGGGTGCCGTCGAGGGGGTCAACGATCCAGGTTCTTTCGGCATCGAGCCTCTCTTCGCGGTCGGCGCCCTCTTCCGACAGCAAAGAATCGCTCGGACGTTCTTCAGCAAGCGTGTCGGCGATGAACCTATGCGCGGCTGCGTCGCCGGAGTCCTTCATTGCGAAGTGGTGAGCGCCTTGCTCGACCAACTCCTGGCGGAGGGCCACCAGTATCTTGCCGGTCTCCTCCGCCAACCGGAAGGCCAAGACATGGTCATCGGGGGTCACATTCACCGGCTCAATCTACTGGAGCCCCAGCACCGGTGCGCTCAATCTTCGGCAGGTCCAAATGGTTCGTCGGCTTTGACGTAACAATCATCGTGGTAGTGCTCTACCCGGGTCCAAACGCCCTTCGTGTAAACGTTGCAGATCACCTGCATATCTCGTTGGCGGGCCCGGAACTTGACCCGTTCTTCGCAGTATTCGCACTCGGTCATCGAGCCGGCTTCAATCAGCCTCGCAACAGCCCTTGATTCCCACTTGCGGGGAGCGGGCTTCTTGCCCACCCCTTTTTTGGCCCCAGCCTTCTTCGAGACCGATTTGCGCGCCTTGGACGGGCCGGCTGCCGACTTATTCCCTGTGCCTTTGGGCTTGGACGCGACCTTGGTTGCCATAGGTGACCATCGGCAGAGGACATGAGTTCTTGAGCGCCGAGAACCGCTGTCGCCGATAGGTTCACCGGGTGCGATTGGTCGTTGCGGAATGCACTGTCATCTACGATGGAAGGCTCACCTCGCGACTCGAGCGGGCACGTCGGCTTCTTATGGTGAAAGCCGACGGCTGTGTCGCGATTCACGCCGATGGAGGGGCCTACAAACCCCTGAACTGGATGAACGCCCCGAACACCCTGGTGGAGACCGGTGATGGGTGGCGTGTCTCCAACCAGAAAGGCGAGTCTCTCTACATTGAGATCCACACGGTTGAGAGCGACACATCGATCGATCTTGGTCTCGACCCCGGTCTCCAGAAGGACGGTGTTGAAAGCCACCTGCAGGAGCTTCTCGCTGAACAACCGGGTGAGATCGTAGAAGGACTTCATTTGATCCGCCGGGAGTATCCCACTGAGATCGGTCCCGTCGATCTTTTGTGCCGCGACGCAGACGGCATGACCGTGGCGGTCGAAATCAAAAGGAGAGGCGAAATCGACGGTGTCGAACAGCTTGCTCGTTATCTCGAGTTCCTCAACGCCCAGCCAGATCTTTCGCCGGTTCGAGGTGTTTTCGCCGCCCAGCAGATCAAGCCTCAAGCCCGAGTGCTCGCCGGAACGCGCGAGATCGAGTGCGTCGAGGTCGATTATGATCAACTTCGGGGATTTGAGCGCCCTCAACAGAAGTTGTTCTGAGCGGTGCATCCGGCTGAGTGGCTGGCACCGCACAACGCCGCCCAAGTGCAACACTTGAGCGGTGCAACCGTTGGACGATACAACCGAGCAGGTTCGAGGTCGGCTCAAACTGTCCGCGGTGGCTCTGCTTGGGATCTTCTCGCTCGTTTGTCTCGCATGGGGTATCGACTCGGCCTTGTCAGCCAACACCGTGGCCCGCGGTGTCCGGGTGCAGGGGACCGAGCTGAGCGGAATGTCAGCTCAGGAGGTGCGTGCCGTGACCACCGGCCTGACATCCCAGCTACGTGAGGAGCAGGTCACGATCTCGGTGGCGGAGTCAGCGGTGAGCACAGACTTGGTCCGACTCGGTGTTCGCGTCGACCACGGCCGCGTGGTCAGTGATGCATTCGAAGCCCGGTCTGGAGGTTCGCCTCTCACCGGACCATTCCGCTGGTTGTCATCGTTTCGCTCACCGGTGGAGCTCGATGTTCCTTACGTCGTCGACGCAGCGGCCGTCGAAGCCGCTGTCACCACCTTCATCTCCCCTCAGCTAGACGGACCGAAATCGCCGACGTTGGCACTGGTCGCTGATCAGTTCAGTCCAAGACCAGGTACCTCCGGCACAGTCGTCGACCCCGCCCAGCTGGTCGAACGTGTCACGGGTCTCGTGGGCAACAAAGGCCCACACACCATAAGCCTGACCCCATACCCAAGCCGCCCGTCCCTCAGCCTCGACGCGGTGGGGAGAGTCGCAGTTGAACTGAATCAGGCGACCACCGATTCGCTTCGTGTCCAGGTGCTCGACCAGAGCGCTGATCTGATGCCGCCGGAACTCCGCACCATCATCGACATCGAGAACAGCGAGGAAGGATCGTTCTGGCAAGTGAATCAGGGACGTGCAGTCGAGCTGCTGCGGGATCGATTCGAAGGTCTCGGAGACCGGTCTCAACAAGCACGGTTCATCGTGGTTCAGGATCGGCCCGAGATCGTTCCGGCAGACGAGACGCTGGTGTGTTGTGACGACAAGACAGCAGCCCTTCTTCGCGCTGCTCTGCTGACCCGGCCCACTCTCCCGATATCCGAGGACGGGGAGGACCCGGGAGGCGACCCGATCCGGACAGTTGAGTTGGGTCCGATTGTTACCGACGGCACCAAGGGTGTCGCAGAACTCGAAGCGCTTGGCATCGTCGAGCTCGTGTCGACGTTCACCACGAATCACAGTTGTTGTGAGAATCGTGTTGACAACATCCAGCTCTTCGCCGATGCGGTCCGAGGTACTGTCATTCCTCCCGGAGACGTGCTCAGCCTCAACGCTCTCGTGGGTCGGCGGACGCTCGAGAAGGGCTACAAGGAGGCAGGTGCCATCAACCTCGGGAGCCTTGAGCCTCAGGTCGGAGGAGGCGTCTCCCAAGCGATCACGACCATCTTCAACGCAGCCTTCTTCGCAGGCCTGGATTTTGACGAATACCAGGCCCACTCGCTGTACTTCCGTCGGTACCCCGAGGGTCGAGAGGCCACGATCTCGTGGCCACGCCCCGACCTCAAGCTCCGCAATGACACCCTTTTCGGTGTTCTCATCTGGACCGAATACACCGGCACCTCTATCACGGTCTCGATGTACTCCACCAAACACATCGACGTGGAGGCTCTGCCAGTTGTACGCCGATCGCAGGCTCAGTGCCGAAGGGTCACCACTCCTCGACAACGCACTTACCCAAGCGGCAAGGTGGTGATCGACGAGGTCTTCGCAGTCTATCGACCGGCCCTGGGCCTGGATTGCAACGGAAACCCGGCCGATCCCGATTCAGTACCACCCACAACGACTCCACCGCCAACAACTACATCCACGGCGCCTACGTCCACCACAACTCCATCCACAGCTCCACCAACGACACCGGAGCCGACCACCACTGCCACTGCCACGACCACGACCACGACCACTCAGCCAACCACAACCCCGCCGGCCAACAATGAGGCGCCATCCACCGACCCGCCACCGGTGCCAGATCCGGACCCGACGCCTGACCAGTAGCAGGATTTCAGCTCATTGCACGACTGGCCTCGACCCGCCACAGAAGGACTACCTTTGGCCGAGCTGCCCCGTGAAATCGCCATGACTGACCCGTATCTCGCTGCCTCGCCAACCGACCCACACATGACCGACACCATCGTCGTTGGCGGCGGACCTGGCGGTACCGCAGCTGCGCTCACGCTGGCCAGGGCGGGAACCAAGGTCACCCTCATCGACAAGGCAGTATTTCCTCGCGATAAATGCTGCGGCGACGGACTGACCGCCGGTGCGCTCCGCCGACTCGAGGCACTGGGACTCGATCCTCGGGAGGTACCGAGCTGGAAGCCCGTCGAGCGAGTTCAGATCGCTGGGCCCAGAGGAGAAGCAATATCGTTCGATCTTCCTTTCGAGAACGGTTCATTCGCCGTCATTGCTCGCCGCGCCGAACTCGACGCAGCACTTCTGAGGCTCGCAGTTGAGGCTGGGGTCGAGGTCCGGGAAGGTGTGAGCCTGCTCGACCTGTCCGTCGTTGAAGATGGGATCCGAGCACACACCAGCGAGGGCATCATCCAGGCCAAGAACTACATTGCGGCCGACGGTATGTGGTCCCCCACCCGGAAGTTGATGGGGCTGAACACAGACGGGTACCGGGGCGAGTGGCATGCCTTTCGTCAGTACTTCGACAACGTCAGCGAGTCGGCCAAAGAGGAGCTCTTCGTATGGTTCGAGAAGGATCTGCTCCCGGGATACGTGTGGGCGTTTCCGTTGGCCGACGGCACGGCCAACGTCGGGTTCGGTATTCAGCGAGGCCGTGGAATCGAGATTCAGCAAATGAAGGACCTGTGGGCTGAACTCCTTCAACGACCAAGGGTCCGAGACGTTCTGGGGGACCAAGCCACTCCAATCGGTCGCCACATGGCGTGGCCCATACCTGCCCGGCTCGGCCGCCTCAAACTTCACCACGGCCGGGTCCTATTCGTAGGTGACGCCGCGGCTGCCACCGATCCGATGACCGGTGAAGGCATCGGGCAAGCATTGGAGACCGGCCAGCTTGGGGCCAACGCAATCCTGGACAATCCAGGTGATCATCTGGCAGCTGGGGCGCAGTACGCAGCGGAGCTACACCGATCCATGGAGCGAGACCACAAACTTGCCCAGGTTCTGAGCGACGCTCTGGCCCGGCCCGGCATGGCACAGGCGAGCGTCCGGATCGCAGGCGCTACCGGTTGGACGAGACGAAACTTTGCACGGTGGCTCTTCGAGGACTACCCCCGAGCCGTGCTCGGGACACCGCGGCGATGGCACAGAAGGCTCTTCAGCCAGCCCGGCGCATACAGAGCCTCTCCTGCAGCCCGAACGAGCCATCTGGCGACGGAGTCGGTTTGCGATGCATCCACCGCCACCGAGGAGGCGTAACTACCATTGTGAACGCTTCCTCCCTTCTGCTGGAGCGGCCGTTAATGCCGCTCCAACTCTGGCCCGATGTCATGACGCCCCATCGACCAACAGGGGCCAACACTGAGTATCGTCAAACAGTGGTACCTTCGGCAACAGAGGATCCCGAGCTCGAACTGAGGGCTCGTTTCGTCGCTGGCGACGCTGACGTGCTGAAGGACATCTACGCCGAGCATGGCGCCGCCGTATACACCTTCGCCAAGCGAGCGCTCGGGGCGGACTTGGCGTCGGACCTCACCCAAGAGGTCTTCCTGTCTGCTTGGCGGGCCCGCTCCTCCTTCGACTCCACGAAAGGCAGTCTGGGCGCGTGGCTCATGGGAATCACAAAGAACCGCTTGATCGACTCATACCGAAAGTCTGGTCGTCGCGTCGACCAGGCAGAACTAAGCGAGCCGGTTCAGCAACGCGCCGCGAGCCAAGATCACAATCGGTTTGGCCTATTGGCTGATCGGATGGTCCTCACCGCAGCTCTAAATGCCCTTCCCAAGCGTCAGCGTCAAGTTCTCACGATGGCTTTCTGGGGCGACCTTACCCAGCAGCAGATCGCTGAAGACACCAACTTGCCCCTCGGAACTGTCAAGAGCGACATGCGTCGCGGCCTGATTCAACTCCGCAAAGAGCTGGAGGTATCCAGTGTCTGAGTTTGGCAACGACTTCGATGGGCCCAACGTCGAGGAAATTCACGACCTCCAACTGCTCGAACTCCTCGACGACATCAAATCGCGGATTGGTGATGAGCCCTCTGCATTGGATGCTCCGCCAGCCGGGGTGTGGGCAGGTATTCAGAATCAGCTCGATGCTGAAAAATCAATCAAATCGTCCGCCGATGGTCCGGTTCTTTCTCAGACCGAGAGCGTCGTAACTTCGCTCGACCATCACCGCCGCAAGCGGCGCCCGGCCGGAATCCTTTTGGCCGCCGTCGCTGCGTCGGTTGTAGCTGCCATTGCCGTCGGCTCACTTCTTCAGAGCGACGCCCGGATCGTCGGCGAGGTAGAGCTGGCCACACTCAACGAAGACGTCCCCTCGTTGGGAACAGCGACCATCATCGAGGACGATGGCGTCACCCGCCTCGACATCGACTTCGACACCGGCCTCGTGGGAGTCGAGGACACTTACGAGCTCTGGATCATCGATAGCAACATCGATCAGATGTATTCGCTCGGCGTGATCGGAAGCACAGGTGAAGGCGACAACCGTTCTTACGAACTCCCCGAGGGTGTTGACATTCGAGACTTCCCGATCGTCGACATCAGTCTCGAGCCCAACGACGGCAACCCAGCCCACAGCGGTGACTCTCACTTTCGTGGAGTACTCCAAGCATAGGTTGAGTTCCCGCCACGGGGCTCCCTGGTTTGCTGGCTTCGGTCGCTATCAGCGACCGGCTTCGCGGTTGGTGTGTCGCGTGCCTAGCCTTGGTGTCGTGACAGGTTGGAACTTTGCGACGGCGTGGGAATCGATTGCAGCCGAGCAGGGTGATGCCCTTGCGCTGACCCACGGCGACCGGGAAGTAGAATGGGGAGAGCTTGACCGAAGGGCCGATGGACTGGCTCGGTTCCTGCTCGATGCCGGCTGCGTGCCGCAGGCCAAGGTGGCCTTCTACCTGTACAACTGCCCCGAGTACATCGAGACCTTCTACGCCTGCGCCAAGGCCTCACTAGTGCACGTCAACACCAACTACCGCTACGGCGTCGAAGAGCTTGCCTATTTGTGGGATAACGCAGACGCACACGTGGTCGTCTTCCACGGGGTCTTCAGCGAGACCGTCAACGCCCTTCGCGATCGCATGCCCGGGGTGCACACCTATCTCTGGGTCGACGACGGCGGTGCGCCGTGCCCGGAATGGGCACACGCATACGAAGATGCAGCTCGCACACCCAACCCAGGACACGTTCACGGAGAACCCGGACGGTCCGGTGACGATCTTGTGCTCCTCTACACTGGTGGGACCACGGGCATGCCCAAGGGAGTCATGTGGCGGCAGGACGATCTGTTGATGGTCACCGATGCCAAGAACAAGGTCACGTTGCCTGTTGACCCGGACTACGAGCCTCACGGTTTGTCGGTTGCCGTAAGGGAAAGGGTTCGCGATCGACCCGGACCAGCCAGCATTCCGGCGTGCCCCCTGATGCACGGAACAGGCTTGTTCAACGCTCTGACCACGCTGACGCTGGGTGGATCGATCACAACGCTCACAAGCCACAACCTGGACATCACCGAGCTCTTCGATACCGTCGAGCACAGGAGGATAAAGAGCATCTTCATTGTTGGTGATGCGTTCGCAAAGCCGATGCTGGCAGCGCTTGATGCCGAACCCGACCGCTGGGACATCAGCTCGCTGCGTGTTCTGATCTCTTCGGGCGTGATGTGGTCTGCCGACACCAAGACGGGGCTGATGGATCACAATCCCAAGTTGTTGTGTGTCGACACCTACGGCAGTTCTGAGGCGATCGGAATCGGCTCATCGGTCTCCTCCAAAGACGGCGCAGCCAAAACAGCCTCGTTTTCCCTCAGCAAGAAGTCAGCTGTCATCACCGAGGAAGGCCAGCTCGTGCAACCGGGCTCGGGCAAGGTGGGACGGGTCGGCGTCGCCGGACGGGTTCCGCTCGGCTACTACAAAGATCCAGAGAAGACGGCGACCACCTTTCCCACCATCGACGGCGTCAGATACTCGGTCCCTGGTGACTTCGCCACGGTTGAGGCGGACGGTTCGATCGCATTGCTTGGCCGAGGATCGGTCTGCATCAATACCGGTGGAGAAAAAGTCTTTCCCGAGGAGGTGGAGGAAGCGCTCAAGGAACACCCGATGGTCGAGGACGCCATAGTGGTGGGGGTACCCGATGACCGTTTCGGTCAGCGGGTTGCGGCGGTCATTGCCTCAGGCGCTGATGCGGTGGAGAGCGACTTGATCGCACACGTGAAAGAGCGCCTTGCTCACTACAAGGCGCCCCGTCATGTGTATTCGGTTTCCTCGCTCGAGCGAGCGGCCAACGGCAAGGTCGACTATTCGCGATGGACCGACTTCGCACAGGAGAAGCAGGAGGGCTGATCTACCCCGTCGATCCTGATCATCGGAGCCTCAGCCCACTCCCCAGTTTTTCAGCAGCTTGCCGAACTCCTCGGCCGGGTTTGCCGGGACCATGTAGCCGGTTTCGTCATTGATGGCGTCCCAGTCATCTTGAACCGTCTCCGGAGTGATGTCGGCGCCGCGAGATGTGCCCTGGGTGAGCCCGACGAAAAACTTGGCGATCGTGCCACCCGCAGCGGAGTAGACCTGGCCAGTTGCAGGGCAGCTCTCGTGAGCGAGATATACGACCACGGGTGTTACGAACTTGGGATCCAGCTGCTCAGCCATGCTGCCTAGCAGATCCTCGGTCATGCGTGTTTTGGCTACGGGGGCAATCGCGTTCGGCGCGAATCCCGTGCTTGGCACCCTCGGCGGCCAGCACCCGGGTGAACCCAACAAGACCCATCTTGGCTGCTCCGTAATTGGCCTGACCGAAGTTGCCTAGGAGGCCCGAGTTGGAGGAAGTGTTGATCACCACACCACTCTTCTGCTCGCGGAAGAGCTTCCATGCGGGGAGCGTCACGTAGAACGCCCCTTTGAGGTGTACATCGATCACGGCGGTGATCAGATCGTCGGTCATGTTGTGGAATGACTTGTCTCGCAAAATGCCGGCGTTGTTGACCACGATGTCAACTTGTCCGAACGCGTCGAGGGCGGACTGCACGATGGCCTCACCACCTTCCACCGTTGCTACGGAGTCTCCGTTGGCGACGGCTTCGGCGCCCAGAGCGGAGATCTCATCGACGACGGCCTGGGCTGCGGTGACCGAACCGCCAGTGCCGTCGACCGAGCCTCCGAGATCGTTCACCACAACACGGGCGCCACGACGGGCAAACTCGAGCGCGTGCTCGCGACCTAAACCGCCGCCTCCGCCGGTGATGATCACTACTTTGCCGTCAAAACCCAGATCAGCCATGTTCTTGATACTCCTCGGTAACCAGTTGGGATAACGAGCGTATCGAGCGAGTGGCGTGTGACCCTATTTCGCTCCGCTGTCAGCCCTTGACCGTTTTGAGCTCTACTGAAGGGGGGGTAAGGAGCGCTCGGACATCGAGCAGCAGGTCGGTGACCTCATCTGCGGACACAAGCCTGCGGGCAGTGAGTCCACCGAGACCCGCATCGATGATGGCAAGGGCTTCGGCGATTTCGGTGGGCTCTAGTACTTCAGTCATCAAGGCCTCCAGGCGAAAGGTGGCAGGGGATACAGGGCCGTCGGCTCGCCCCTCCTGCTTGGGGTAACTCTACCGCGGGTCTACCTCCGGCCTTGGTCAGTTGTTCGAACCGCCAACTCAAGGTGGACCCAAACGATGTCGATCCTCAGAAGGACAATTCCGTCGACTGATTGCGCGTCCATGACCGTAGTGCCCCCTCCCTCATCCGAATCGTCGTGGACGCTCGAGGATGAGCGCGCCCGCACACGCCGGCAACGCCTACACGAGCATGCCGTCCGTTTCTCATCGGTGCTCTCGGCAGCTGCTGTCGTCCTCGCTGCCCTCCTCTCGGTCTATTCTGTGACGAGCGCCGGGTCGGCTGCTGCGGTCCCGAGCGCCCCGGTCTATCCACTGCCGTTGACCTCAGATCAGGCCTTCTCCGCACTCACCTACGAAACGGACGACATCACGACGGTTTCGGAGCCGGCACTTGACCTCATCCGCTATCCGTGGCGATCCGAGCTGCAGGGGTGGACGATCATCTTCCTGGAACCCCGGGGGACGGCGTCGGGCTACACCTGGAGTGCGGAACGTCGAATCGAAGTCTTCGTGAAGGAAACCGACGACAGCGATCGCGTCGCTCGCGTGCTAGCCCATGAGATCGGGCACACGATAGACGTGACACTCAACAGCGCCGAAGATCGGCGGGACTGGCTTTCCGAACGAGGCTTGGGGCAGAACACTGACTGGTGGCCTGGAAGCGCCCGCCCTGACTTCGAGACCGGCGCCGGAGACTTTGCCGAAGTGTTCGCAGCGTCTCAAGTTGGCGAAGACGACTTCAAGTCACAACTGAACCCGATCATCGATGAGGGCGACTACGACCTGATGGCCCGTCTGGCTCTACGTCGCTGAGCGCACAAAAAGCGTGACAGCACAGGCTTGGCCTGTGCTGTCACGCAGAATCAACAGACGGTATCTACCGCTGAAGGATTATTAGGCGGGGTCAGCTTCTTCGGCGGCATCAGAAACGGCGTCGGCAGCTGCATCGACAGCCTCGTCGGGATGGCCGTCGATCTTGTCGGCGAGTTCCTTGACCTTCTCGATCTGATCCTCGAACTTCCCTCCGGTCGCGGAGTTGGCCATGTCGGCAGCCTTGTCGATGCCTTCTTCGACCTTTCCTCCGACCGACTCACGGAGGTCGTCGGCCTTGTCGGTGACGCCACTCAGTGCGTCTTTCGCTTTATCAAAGATCCCCATTATGTAAATGTCCTTTCGATTGGATCAGTCCCATCATGCCGGATTTTTGCAACGTTGTTCGTCAACGAGGTCCGCCAGGTATCAGAATGTTCACCATGGCGACATCCAAGAAGCCCGGTGAACTACACATCGGCGAGCAGATCGAATTCCAGTCCGGTGACAGAAGCGGCACCCCGGTGCTTCTCGACAGCGCCGACTTCACTACCCACGGGGTCATTGTCGGTATGACGGGCTCGGGAAAGACCGGCCTTGGAATTGTGCTTCTCGAAGAGGCGCTTCTGGCGGGTGTCCCTGTGCTTGCGATCGACCCCAAAGGCGACCTCGGCAACCTTGCACTCACATTTCCCGATCTCGATCCAGCGTCGTTCGAACCGTGGATGGATGATGGCGACGCCCGCATCAAGGACACAACAACCGCCGAACTCGCTCGTTCAACAGCCGAACTGTGGAAGAACGGTTTGGCCGGGTGGGGACTCGATGGCTCCGACATAGGAACCTTGGCAGCTGCGGCTGACCCGGTGATCTACACCCCCGGGGCAGCCTCGGGGGTGCCGCTGGATGTTCTTGGTCGGCTCGATCCCCCGGCCGCTGATGATCCGGCTACTCGTCAGGACGAAGTCGATTCGACCGTCAGCGGCCTGCTCGGTCTGATCGGCGTGAAATCGGATCCGCTGTCGGGGCGTGAACACATACTGCTCGCCAACCTGATTGCACGATCATGGGACGCCGGAAACCCCCTCGACATGCCCGGCCTCCTCGGACAATTGATGGATCCTCCGATTCGCAAGTTGGGTGTGCTCGACCTGGATACGTTCTTTCCCGGGAAAGACCGTCAGGCGCTGGCGATGAAGCTCAATGGTCTGCTGGCATCTCCAAGCTTTGCCGCATGGGCAACCGGTGCACCGATGGACCCTCAATCGATGCTCTGGGACAAGGCCGGCAAACCACGCGCTGCGATCGTTTCACTTCGCCACCTCGACGAAAACGAAAGACAGTTTGCGATCACAGTGTTGCTCAGCCGGATGATCTCTTGGATGAGGACGCAGTCTGGCACGGGTCAGCTGCGGTGCCTCATCTACATCGACGAGGTGATGGGCCTGGCGCCCCCGAACGGCAACCCCTCCACGAAGAAGCCGATCCTCACGTTGCTGAAGCAGGCCCGTGCATTTGGGGTCGGCTTGGTGCTTTCAACACAGAATCCGGTTGACCTCGACTACAAGGCCATCTCCAACGCCGGGACCTGGATGATCGGTCGCCTTCAGACCGAGCAGGACAAGAACCGGCTTGTCGACGGCCTTCGCTCCGCCGACGGTTCGATAGACATGGGCGAGATCGAGAATCGAATCAGTCAGCTCGGCAAGCGACAGTTCATTCTGCGGACAACACGCTCATCGGCGCTCCCGCTCTTCACCACACGCTGGGCCATGAGCTATTTGGCGGGTCCGATGTCACGGGCCCAAATCACCAACCTGATGGCCGAGAAGAACGCGGAGCTGGCATCCCAAGCGGGGACCTCCTCGACCAGTCGATCCGAGCCCGGCGCCACCGAGGTAGCCGAACCTCCCGTGCAACCAATCGCCGACGACGAATCGACCTTGGCCCCCTCCGTCCCGGCCGGGACCGTAGTGCGTTACGTGCCTTCCAATGCGCCCTGGCTGGAAACGGTGGGCGGTGTTCCCGGCGGGAACCGTTACGCACCATTTCTGGCGGCTCGAGTCTCGCTCTTGTTTGACGATACGAAAGCCAAACTGCGCCATTCCGAGGAGTGGGAGGCGATCGTGCCAGCTGGAATCGACGGCTTCGAGGTCGACGCACTCACAGAGGTGGACTTCGACGACCGTGACTTCACCGTCGAGCCTCCTCAGGGGATTCGATACGTCGTGCCCGAATTCAACATAACGAAAACCTCACTTACAGGCACTCAGCGAGAGCTGAAGAACGCTCTCTACGCCGATCAGGCTCTCGCTCTGTTGCAGAACACCGAACTCAAGGTCTTCAGTCGGCCCAACGAGAGCCGTGAGGCATTCGAGCTGCGATGCCGTGCCGTCGCCGACGAAGCTAACGACGAAGCAGCGGCCAAACTCCGAGAGAAGTTGGAAACCCAGCTCGGTCGCATCCAGGATCAGATCGCCAAGGCCGAAGATCGCGTCCGTCAGGCCGAAATCGATGCGGAGGGTCGAAAACACCAACAGATCATCAATCTGGGTACCTCAATTCTGGGCGGGTTGCTCGGCGGTCGACGAAGCTCTCGATCACTTGGCACCGCAGCTCGACGAATGGGGTCGGGTCGTCGCCAGTCCGCCGCTTCGCAGAACAGGGTCGAGACCGCAATGAACCGGCTGGATGAGAAGTACAGCAGTCTCGAAGAGCTCGAGGCAAAGCTGGCTGACAGCATCCTTGATCTCGAAGACGAGTGGAACGAGAAGGCAGACGCGATCACCGAACTCGATGTATCACTCGAAAAGACTGACATTGCGATCGAGGACCTGATCGTTGCCTGGCTTCCCGTGGGCTAGCTCGCCACGAGCCGATCCGCATTCAACCAGGGCTGATGGTTCGAGCTGGCAATCACGCGAGCAGCTGGCCGTCGCCCGAACCATGCGCCAAACAGAAATGACGGACCCGAGCTCGAGATGCGTAACTTCAGGCTGTCTGAGCCTCCAGACAGGCCGGCATCAACCTGGTCGAGGTTGAGCGCAACGAACTCGCTCAAATAGCGCAGTGACAACCGGTTCACATCCGGCCCGAGACCGGTGAGGTACAGGCGACTGCTTGATCCGACCGAGCTGCGCAGCGCATTGAAGAGCGCCTTTCCCCGAAGTCGATGGCGCATCACCAAACGAATGATCGAAGTTCCGGGTCGGCACGCTACTTCGGGGCTGCCCATCGCCAACTGAATCAAGCCGGTGAGTTGCTCGATGTCGGCTCCCTCGATCACGATTCCCAACCTCAACTGTTCAGCGCCGAAGGCTGGCCCGAACCGGAACCGGTGGATTTCCAGGACAACCCAGCACCCAGTGTCAACAGCATGTTCCATCCGCACAAGCATGGTCTCACGTCCAACCAGGCCGAGCGACCAGCCGCGGAGCTCCCCGGCTCCGAGCCACATGTTCACATGTGAATCGGCGCTGACCGCCGGGCGCACATCCTCCCACATTCGCTGCGCCTCCAGCAGCCGACTTCGTCGGAGATCCTTGCGGGATTCGATTGTCTTGAGGGCAACGTCCTCGGTTTGAGCTTCGCTGCGGAGACCTGCTCCCCCGCCCGACCTGGCACTGCTCGCCGTAGCAAGTGCGTCCTCGTAAGCCCGAACCGATCGAGTGAAGGCCGATCGCGCGTTGACAACCGCTCGATAGGCGGCGTCGGGAGCCGGCGGACGGGCGATGGGGCGGAGGCTTCTGCGCCGCTGACGATGATGTCGCTCTGAAAGCACAGCAAAAACGGTGACCAAAGCAATAGCGATGGCGCCGCCCACGACTACCACCCAGAACAACACAGAGCAGATTGTACCGCTCGCGTGCAAGCGGTGGTAAAGGACAGCTGCTTAGAACGGTCTGAGGAATCTGGCCCACCCATCGGCCATGTGGAGCAGGTTGTCGCACCCGAACCGCAGGTAGCGTCCACTCCGGTGACGAGCATCCTGGCCGAGGAAGCCGTGGTTCTCCTCGGGGCAGTTTGGCGGTCGACGAGCGACTCGTGATTCCCTCGATCGTCGGCATCGTCGGCCTGTCGTTGTTCACCTACTGCATAGGACTCTCTACCGGACACCTTCGTGCGAACCTTCTGGAGAAGTCTGCCGCTGATGGCTGGCGTCGCAGCGATCCTGGCTGAACTCGCTGGCCTCACGGGATTGCTCGGCTCCCTCTTGGATCTGGGAAATGCCACAACGGCGGGCGTGAACGCCGGCTGATCTGGCAACTCCCCGCGGATGGTGTCTTGCTGCTCGCCAAGGCTCCTGCTCTAGGCGAATAAGTCAACTCAAACGGTGTGGGTGAGCTGACTGAGGGCTCGAACTGCCACCGACGCATGGGCGAGATCTGGTTCTGCCGCGTTCTTGATGTCTGCAAATGTGCGTCGGCACCGAGCGACAGCGACCGCATTTTGCTCGAGCCACCGGGCGACCCTTGTTTCGGCAGACTCCTCGGCGTAAGCCGACGTGCTCTCCAGCACCGTTGCAGTCAACTGAGCGTGTTCACCGAAGTACTGATCCCGCAAGGCACTCCTCGCCATCGTCTGCCAGTGATCGTCTCGGGGAAGGGAGATCACCGATTCCCGCAACCACGAGAGGTCGAGTTCTTCCTCGATCACGGCGTGAAGTGCCGCGACGCCGTTCAGATCGATTCCGGTCCGTTCAGCAACGGTGAGTAGGTCCAGGAACCCGAATGCGGTGCCCAACGTTGCTGCCTGCGCAGCAAACTCAGCTGGCACACCGGCTTCGACGTACCGGTCGAACTCACCACGTATGTCCTCGGGCTGTTCCATCATCTCGATCCGTTGGTGGAGTCGACTCACACCCTCGGCGTAGCGGCCAACAACATCGGAGACCCGGATGGGCTGAGGTTCGTTCCGCAAAAGCCAACGAGTTGCACGCTCGCCAAGACGACGGATTGCAAGATCGATCTGGGTCTGGGTCGCGGTCGGAACGAGATTGTCGAGAGACCTCACATGAGACCAGAGCGCGTTTAGGTCAAAAATTCGCGTGGCTGCGATGTGGGCGATCGCAATGTCGGATTCGGTGGCAGAGGTTTCCTCCATCAGTCGGGGCGTCATAGAGATGCCACCACGGTTCACCATGTGGTTGGCGACCAGCGTGGCGATCAGCTCTTCTCTCAGCGGATGGTCGACGATCAGCAACTGGTGTGACTCTCTGACGGCTTCTGGGAAATAGTCGTCGAGAAATAACGAACAGGCTGGATCCGAGGCCAGGTCGGATGCGGCAAGTCGTTCGGTGAGGAGGTTCTTGGTGTAGGCGAGAAGAACGGCCAGTTCCGGGCGGGTGAGTCCCGCGCCCGCTTCCCGTCGCTCCACCATTTCGGCGTCGGAGGGCAGGGCCTCCACCGCTCGGTCGAGCAAAGCTTCGCGTTCCAGCCAACCCATCACCCGGGCGTGCACCTGAACCATTCCCTTGGCCTGGGCCTGGGCCGCCGACAACGACTCGTTCTGTGAGTAGTTGTTGTCGAGCACGTTCGCGCAAACCGCATCGGCCATGGACCCGAGCAGCTGGTTTCGTTGTTTGCGAGTGAGGTCACCGTTCCGCTCGGCCAATGCCAACAAGATCTTCAGGTTGACCTCGTGGTCTGAACAGTCGACGCCGGCTGAGTTGTCGATGGCATCGGTGTTGATGCGCCCACCGTTGGCTGCGAACTCAATCCGACCCCGCTGACTCACGCCGAGATTGCCGCCCTCGGCCACCACCTTGCATCGCAGTTCGTTTGCGTCAACCCGAACGTTGTCATTGGACCGATCGCCTATCTCCACGTCTGTTTCCGACGATGATTTGATGTAGGTACCGATGCCGCCGTTCCACAACAGGTCAACGGGCGCACAGAGCACAGCGCGGATGAGTTCGTCCGGTGTTGCCGTCCCCGTCGCCTCAGCGAGCCCGAGTGCAAGCCTCATTTCAGGGGTGACATTGATCGACTTCGCCGACCGAGGGAAGACACCTCCACCGGCAGAGATCAATTCACGGTTGTAGTCGTCCCAGCTGGATCTCGGCAGGTCGTAGAGCCGTTGGCGCTCGGCGAATGAGTTGGCCGAATGTGGATGGGGATCGATGAAGATGTGCCGGTGGTCGAATGCAGCGATCAAACGCGTCTTGGGGCTCCGCAACATGCCGTTTCCGAACACGTCGCCAGACATGTCGCCGACGCCGACCGCGGAGAACTGGTTGGTGTCGACGTCGATGCCCATCTCGCGGAAGTGACGCTCGACTGAAACCCACGCGCCCCGAGCAGTAATTCCCAGCGCCTTGTGGTCATACCCATCGGATCCGCCCGAAGCAAAAGCATCATCAAGCCAGAATCCGCGACGTATGGCGATCTCATTGGCTGTGTCGGAGAATGTGGCCGTTCCTTTGTCTGCTGCTACCACCAGATACGGGTCGTCTGGGTCATGCCGGACGGTTTGGGTAGGTGGAATCCGTTCCCCCTCCACGATGTTGTCGGTTACGTCGAGCAGAGCGTTCACAAAGGTGCGGTAGCAGTCGACCACCTCTGCCATGATCTCTTCGCGGGTCCCCGCGGGTGGCAGCTGTCGTGCCACAAAGCCACCTTTGGCCCCGACCGGTACGATCACGGAATTCTTCACTGTTTGGGCCTTCATCAAGCCCAAGATCTCGGTGCGGAAGTCCTCCATACGGTCTGACCACCGCAGCCCACCCCGAGCTACGCGACCAGAACGAAGATGGACGCCCTCGCTGCGAGGCGAGTACACAAAAATCTCTGCGGTGGGAACTGGCCTGGGGAGATTCGGAATCCTACGTGGGTCAAGTTTCAGAGCCAGCGCGGGCCGGTTCTCACCATTTGAGTTGGTCTGCCAATGATTGGTTCGTATCGTCGCGTCCATCAACGCCGCAAACTCGCGGAGGATGATGTCGGCGTCGAGGCTGACCACCCCGTCGATTGCATCCAGGATCGCTGCTCTCTCCTCAGCCTCGGATTGTTCGCCGACCTTCTCGGGATCGAAACGAGCACAGAAGAGGGTGACCAGGCGCCTTGCGATCTCGTGATGGCTGTTCAGTGTGTTGACCAGATAGAGGTAGCTGTACTTGATTCCGATCTGGACCATGTACCGGGCGTACCCTCTCAGGATCACGACCTCTCGCCACGTCAGACCGGCGGTTACCACGAGACGGGCAAGACCATCGCTTTCAACCTGACCGTTCCAGGCAGCCAAGATCGCATCGCGGAAACGGCTGCGACCGGCGCGATCCAATTCGACATCCAGCAGCAATCCAATGTCGTAGATGAATCGAGGCACACTGTCGCGTCTCACAACCTCGTAGGGCCGCTCGTCGGCCACGGTTGCACCAAGGTGGTGTAGGACGGGGATGAACTGGGAGAGTGTGATCGGAGGGCCGGATCGAAAAAGCTTGCATCGCAGCTCGAGTGCGCCCGCTTCGAGCGGACGGTGAAGGGAAACGTCGAGACCCTCTTCGGGCAGGGTTTCGAGCCGCTCAATATCGTGGACGGCCGATTCTGCCAAGACTTCAGAGCGGTAGCCAGCTTCGAACGCATCCTGGTAGCCGGCGAGGAGGTCGAGACCACGATCCTCGCCGTAGGTTTCGATCAGGGCCGACCGTAGGTAGTCGTCCCAGTTCGTGGTCACCTGGATCAGGCGCGCCCTGACAGCTTCGAGATCCGGTAATTCATCAACGGGTGTGGGATCGATGTAGATCACCAGGTGCAGACGAGCCAGCGGTGCATCGGAGATCTCGGTGGAGAACCGGACACTTCGACCTTTGTAGACCTCCATGAGTGTCTCTTGGATCTTCAGCCGGACGTCGGTGTTGTGACGATCCCGCGGCACAAAGACAATGCAGGAGAGGAACCGGCCGAAGGTGTCGCGCCGCATCAGCATGCTCACCTGACGGCGATCGCGGCAGGTCGAGCATCGCCATTGCCATCGACTCGAGCTCGTCGATGTCGATTTGGAACAGCTCGTCCCTCGGAAAGAGCTGGAGAAGGTTGAGAAGGCGGCTGTGATCGTGACTGGTGCGCTGGAAATTTGCTCGCTCGATGAGTGCTGCCACCTTGGCTCGAACCACCGGAATCTCCCGTACCTGCCCGGAGTACACCGTGGAGGTGAACAGTCCCAAGATCCGCCGTTCGCCTGTGACGATCCCCTCGCTGTTGATCTCCTTGATGCCTACGTAGTCGAGAGGAACGGCCCGATGGACTGTCGATGTGGTGTTCGCCTTCGTCAGATTGAGCAACGTCGGTTGCCGCGATCGAATTGCTGTCTCGGGTGGCAGCTCGCCCAGGTTCCGGGTGGAAGGCTCGGCTTGACGGAGCGTGCCCAGCCCGGTGTGAGGCCGCGAGACAACCGTAGGGTTCTTCTCGTCGTCGTTGAAGTCGTATTCGCGGTATCCGATCAGTGTGAACGAACCGGCTTCCATCCATCGCAGAAGAGCGGCGATCTCGCCGGGATCGTCGCCGACGGCTGCTTGGAACCGCGCCTGCCCCGAGGCTGCCTCCCGCTCCAACTCGTCCATCTCCTCCGCAAGCGAAAGAACCTTGTTACGCATGGCCTGCCAGTCATCGACGGTCGCACCAACATCACTCAGGACCGAGCTGAGCTGATCTCGCAATCCCTCCAACTCCGAGCGTTGCGAAAGCCGGTCCACCTCCAGATGAAGCATCGATTCGGTTGGCTGATGAGAATCATCAGGCAGCTCGACCCCATCCTGTAGACCCTCTGAGTTTCTTTCGACACGAAACATCGGATGGGCGATCAGATGGACCTGCAGACCCCGGCTCTCCATGAGCGCGAGTACCGAGTCGACGATGAAGGGCATGTCCCGCGTCACCAGGTCGATGACCGTATGGCTACTCGACCAACCGTCTTCGTCGCTGTCGGGGTTGTACACCCGAATGAGGGTTTCGGCCGACGAGCGGCGCTCGGCGAGTTGAAAATGCCGAACTACTGATGCATAAAGATCGATTGGATCCTTCTCGATGAGCTCCTGGGAGGCGGTTCGTTCAAAATAGTGATGGAACAGGCTCTTGCTGGGATCACTGATCAATCGATAGTTGCGCCGCCGAGCCAAATCTGTAGCGCTGTCGAGGAGCGCATCCTTTACCTGCTCTGCGGTGTCAGCCATACCCTATGAAGTTACTTCGGGGATCGGTGCAGTGCCCAAGGAACTCTGTCGATTGGTCGCTGGTGAGTTCAAGGGCGGACCGAACGAACAACCATGAGGCGGTCAGTTGGTTGAAGCACCTGAACCGTTGGGTCATCGAAGGACAGACGTTGTCCCCCGCGAACGACTTCCACAATCAATGTTCCATCTGGTGCACGCTGGTTCCCAGCTTCGTCCTCGATCGGTGAAAGGTCGGCAAGCTCCAGATCGGTGCCGACGTCAAGCAGATCATCGATCAGACCGAGGGTGTTGGGTGTTTGGGTTGCAATACTGAGCAAGCGACCCACAGCAGCCGAGGAGTCGATCACCTCATCGGCTCCGCTCTGGCGAAGAAGATGCAGATTCTCTTGGCTCGTCCCGCGGCAACGATGTTGGCGTTGGAGTTCAATTCGCGGGCGGTGAGCGTGACCAACACCGCAGTGTCGTCACGATTGGGAGTCACCACAACTGACTTCGCTCGGTCACAACCCGCCTGCTTCAGCACTGCAACGCGGGTGGCGTCGCCAACCACCACAGTGAAGCCGAGAGAGGTGGCCAGCTGACACATTGCCCCGTCGGTGTCGACCACCACGATCTCTTCGGGCGCAATCCCTTGGGCAGTAAGGGCTCTGGTCGCACTCTGGCCAGTCGCGCCGAAGCCGCAGACTATGTAGTGGTCTTTCACACGTTCACTCCATCTTTGGGTCAATAACAGTTGACGCGATTGTTCGGTGAGTACTTCAACCGTTGTGCCGACAACAAGAATCAGAAAAAGGATCCGGGCCGGCGTGATCAGCACTAGAGCTGCCAATCGGGTGGAGTTGGTAACCGCTGAAATATCGCCGTAACCGGTTGTGGTGACGGTGACGGATGCGTAATAAAGCGAATCGACTACGCCAATCTCACCACCGGCTGAGTCCACGTAGCCATCGCGGCCGATGAATACGACCACCGCAATGAACACCAGCAGCGCGACGGCGAAGCCCACTCGAGAGATGACGGCATTGAAAGGGTGTCGGGGGCGAAACGGAAGCCGAATTCTGTCGACATCGGATCTCTTTGTGCCCACGACGCCACGCTACCGAGTGAATCGAGCTGGACCAAGGCCCACCGAATGCAGGCCAAGCTGCCTGAACAGGGGAAACTAACTGTGTCACACCCTTTCGGCAGAATGAATTCATGCAGCAAACACACCTTTACCTCACCCGCTCACGCCAGCGATACCCCTGGGAGCTCTCCGCCGAAACCCGTCAGATCGGGAAGCAGGGCCTTGCTCGGGTGCGTGCGATCCTCGACGCCAAGAATGATCGACCCGCCCAGCAGAAGCTCGAACTCGGTTTCGACACGCCGACGTCGGTGAGCGCTCTTCGAACAACGGATTCCTCGCTGCATGCAGCAAGGGGTGCGAAGCCCAGCAAACTGGCTGCGTGAGGTTCGTTCGCCTTCTTGCCGTTCTGACGGTCGCTGCAGCTGCGGCAGCGATCGTGATCGCGTCGAGGGCACCACTGGAGAGCAGAAGCTCCAGTGAATTCGCCGAGACCGCAACGGTCGAATGGGTGATAGACGGCGACACAGTGGACATCATCATCGACGGCAAGCAAGAACGTGTCCGCCTGATCGGAGTCGACACGCCAGAGTCGGTGAGTCGGGACACTCCAGTTCAGTGCTTTGGGGAGGAGGCCTCACAAGCTCTGAAAGGGTTGCTCCCGGTCGGTTCATTGGTCCGAATCAGGCGAGACATCGAGGCACGAGATCGATTCGGACGCCTACTGTTGTACGTGTATCGGGCCGATGACAACCTGTTCGTCAACGAGTGGCTCGTCGCCAACGGCTACGCCGACACGCTGTTCTTCGAGCCCAACACGGCCTTTCGAAGTTCGTTCACCGAGCATCGCAACGCGGCTCGTTCAGTCCCCCTCGGATTGTGGGAATCCTGCGAAGGGCCCGATCAGCCACTGGAGTAACCCCGAGCAGTTACAGAGCGATCAAGACACCCACGCCGACACTCGGCGAAGTGTTGAAGCAATGCCCCTTTCTTCAACGATCGGGTGCCGGACTCACCAACTGGGCTGTCCTGACTTGGGTTCAGCGACGCATATCTCAGCCGGACTCGCATGCCGCATCGAGAGCGTTGATAACCGCGATAATTGCTGCGGTCGAACCCGTCGGCTTGAAGTCGCCTCGCATGTACTCCACTGCAAGTTTGATCTCACCCTGCTTCAAAGCCTCCATCTGTTGTTTGGAGAACGGCATTTGACAGTCGGTCGTGCCCGAAGCCTCGCCCACTACCCTGCCCTGGTCGATCTGAAGCGACACCTGGGCAACCTTGCCAACCAGCAGCTGAGCGCTTCCATCAAGGCCGTTTTGGCGCCGCTCTGCGGTGCTCTGGACAACTCGGTCGAGCCACGCACCGTCGAGGGTCACATCTGACTCCCGCCGTCGACACCTTCGAGAAGATCGGTCTCGTAACGACCGCTCGGTACTCTCGACAGAGCGAGGATGTAGTCCTCGAATGGATAGGCCACAGCAGCGTGTTTGTCGGGGAGCCCGAACCAGAACTTCTCTTCAGGATCGATCTGAGTCGCGTGAGCCAACAGCGCCCTGGAACGAGCGCCGTAGAACGCTTCGATCTCGATCTTGGTGGAGATTCTTTGGTCCATGTCGGGGCGTTCCCACCACCGTTCGTCATAGGGGCTCTCAAGACCCAGTTCGTCGTACTTGGCTTGCCAGGCGTCGAGGCGGGCTCGGGTCCACATGGAGTAGTAGAGCTTCAGAGGGGTCCACGGATCGCCTGCATCGGGGTACCAGTTGGGGTCGCCTGCTCGATCGAAGGCCGGAATGGAGATGTCGTGAACCATGAGATGGTCCGGATGCATGTAACCCTGCTGGTCATCGGCATAGGTGATGATCACGTGGGGTCGAAAGCGACGGATCTCAGCGACGAATCGACCGACCGCTTCATCGAAGTCGGCCTGTGCAAAACACCCGGTGTGCAGGTTCCCGTCGGTGTCGGGCATGCCCGAGTCCCGGTAGCCGAGCATCACACATTCGGTGTAACCGATCTCTTTCACCGACGATTCGAGTTCGGCCATTCGGACCTGATGAAGGTTGGCGCGGATCTCATCGCGGTCCATCGCCGGGTTCAGGATCTCGCCTTCTTCCCCACCGGTAGCGCACACGAGGCTCGCTTCGTGGCCCGCCGCCGTGTACTTGGCGATTGTGGGCGCGCCTTTCGACGCTTCGTCGTCGGGGTGGGCGTGTATGCACATCAGTCGAGCCACCGCCCAAGGATACCGAGGGCATTCGCACAGGGGCCTACACCGGCTCACGGGTTTCAAGTACAATTGGTCAATGGAAAGCTCGACGCTCTGGGCCATTCTCTGGCTGGTGGTAGCGGCTGGCTTTGGGTTCGGCGAGATCATGGTCACCGGAACCATCTTCCTGCTCCCCCTCGCCGCCGGGGCCGCCGCGGCGGCGATCGCCAGCTTCGTCGGCGCATCACTACTACTCAGTCTGTTGGTCTTCGTCATTGTTTCCGGTGCTGGTTTCACGGTTCTCAAACCGCTCATCACCAAGCTCGATGTCGACCTGCCCAACCCCAAGGGCTTTGGAGCGAATCGCCTGGTGGGCCACCAAGCGACCGTGATTCGAGCCATCGGCACCGGCGACGCCACCGGGCAGGTTCGAGTTGGCGGGGAGGTGTGGACCGCAGTGACCGAGGACGGCCACTCGCTCGAAGCGGGAACAGCGGTCAAGATCCTCGAGGTCATCGGCAACCGAGTTGTTGTCCAACCCGACTACTACAGCGAGGGTATGAAGGAACTACCCACATAGGTGCTGCCTAAACCCAACCGCCAATGGGACCTTCACCCCGGCTACCGTTTTCTATCAACTAGCGTCAAAAAGACGCGAAAGGACGTACACACATGGAGATTCTGATTGGCATCGTGGTCCTGATCGGACTGATTGCGCTGGTGATCGTCGCCAGCGGCGTACGGATAGTCCAGCCCTACCAGAAGGGTGTCGTTGAGCGGCTTGGCAAGTACAAAGAGACCGTCGATCCCGGTCTGCGGATCATCGTGCCATTCGTGGACCGACTGCGGAAGGTCGACATGCGGGAGCAGGTCATCGACGTTCCTCCCCAGGAAGTCATCACCCAGGACAACGTCACCGCCGCAGTGGATGCGGTCGTGTACTTCGAGCCCACAGATCCCCAGCGTCTGCTCTACAACATCTCCAACTTCCAGCTGCGCTGTCACCAAGCTTGCCCAGACCAACCTTCGAAACGTGATAGGCGAGATGACGCTCGACGAGGCATTCACCTCTCGCGAACGGGTCAACGGGGCTCTCCGGCAGATCCTCGACGATGCGACCGACAAGTGGGGTGTCCGAGTGGTGAGGGTCGAAATACAGCGCATCGATCCACCGGCCGACGTGATGCACGCCATGCACGAGCAGATGAAGGCGGAACGAACCCGGCGGGCCGTTGTGACCGAGGCTGCGGGTGCCCGCGAGGCAGCGGTTACCCGTGCCGAAGGTGAGAAGACCGCAGCAATCCTGTCCGCAGAGGGTCGCCGCCAGAAGGACATTCTCAACGCCCAAGGCGAAGCGGAAGCAACGAGGCTTCGAGCCGAAGCCGAACGTTACCGTCAGTCGGTCGTAGCAGAGGGTGAAGCCGATGCCATCGACCGGGTCTACCGGGCCATTCAAGACGTAGGAACCGACGACCGTGTGATCGCCATCAAGTACTTGGAGACGATGGCTCAAATGGCCAACGGTCAGGCAACAAAGATCTTCCTTCCCGCAGACATGAGTTCGACGATGGGTGCCATCGGAGGTATCAGTGAGATGCTCCGGGAGGCCGCTTCAGAACCCAAAGCCGCTCCCACTGCACGGCGCGAAGGTCGCCCGCTTCCTGAGGCGCCCAAGGTTCAGGAGGGAGCGCCGGCGCCAACAGAAGCAGCGCATGCTGCGGTCAGAGCCGCGGAGCAAGCGGCTGCGAACGCAATCGATACTACGGCGGTTCCGCCAGCACCCCGCCTGAACCCACCCCCGCGCAGGTCCTGATCCTGGACTGAGTGCTCAAGTTGGACCGAGGTCAGAACGTCAGTGGTTCCAGTTCGATCTCACCGGTGTCCTCGTCCTCCACGAGACGCCACCCGGCCATTTCGGCCAGTGCTTCTTGACCTTCTTCAGGCCCCGTGGCCAATATGTGATCACCGGCCTGGAGTTTGGCTGTTCCCCGTGGCCGATACTGGTAACGATCATCTCGTTCTATGGCCAAGACAACGTATCCCGGCTCCAGAGGGAGCCGGAGGGACTGCAGCGAAGCGTTGTCCATCTGACTACCGCTCCCTATCGGGAGGCGAAGAAACACGTCGTCCGCATCCCCGAGGGCCATTCCGAGCACGGGGTGGAGTTCGCTGCTCTTTTCGACCAGCCACACCATCTGCTGAGCTTGGTCGCCGATGTCTTCCGCAGCCCGGCTGAGTTGGAGCAGACCGCGCAATTGGGCCGGGTCTCCGGCGTAGTCTGCGGCGGCCCGAAGCACCCATAGCTCCAGCCGGTTGTTCATTTCGTCCAACCGGTCCTCCAGGTGACGCACCTGAGCTGCGAGGCTCCTGTCCTGCAGGACCAATGTGGAGTACGCCAGACCCACGGCCACCTCTGACAGATCCTTCATTTCGACCAAGGTGTCGATCGCACGATCGAGATCGGTGATCGGAGTGGAAGTATCCACCTCCGGAGCCCTCCACTCCGGCGCGCCAGCCAACTCCCGGAGTCTCGGGATCGCATCAGGAGAACCTCGGAAGATCAGCACGTCGTCAGCGAAGAGTACAAAATCTCCTTTGGGGTCGACGATCCAGTCGTGTTGCCTTCTCAAGGCCATTACTCGCATGCCGACGGTGGTCGGTAGCTCGAACGCCGACAATGGTTGGCTGGCGAAACTCGATCCTGGCTGTATGACCAAGCGATGGCTCACTTCTTCGGCTTCAGCGAGATCTTGGAGAAGCTCTACCGGTATCCCGAGCTTGCGAGTGACGATTCGGGTGATGTCAACGGCGTCATCACCAATTCGCTCGACCGCAGCGACGACCTGAAGCACCGCCGCCATGGATTCGGCTTCCTTGGGGTGACGCACCGCAACAATGCACAACGCACGCATGTCATACACGAGCTGGTTGAGCATGCTCTCCAGACTTGACACCTCGTCAGCCATGTCGGGATCGTTGAAGTACAGCGCTGCATAGGCGAGGTCAACCATCAACTCGCTGGTGTCTTTGGCCTCAGCGAGCATCGTCCGCATGTTTCGACTTTCCATCAGGGCTGTCGCCTTCGCTTCCGAACTAGGGGCACGGGATCGGTTCCGTGCCGGGTCTTCCTGTAGTTGATCATGCCACCCTCCAGACGATTACTGCGCCGACAAGCGAGAGCGCCCCGACCACGTCGAGTGCCGCAGTTACCAAAGGAATTCCCGTGTTGTCTGGATCGAGTCCGAACCGGACCGATACCAAGGTTCCGTAGTATGCAATCGCCAACACGAACATGGTGACGACCAAGCCACCCGAGATCGCAACGGCCAAAAGCACCGCTAACCCAGGCGTGCTTTGATCGGCCGCCCGGGCCACGATCTCGGCGAGGATGGCGAGCAAACCGAAGATCGGCGCCGCCAGCGCAGCGGTGAAGGCCATGTCGCTTCGAGCCTCGGCGCTGGGCCACGCGCTCGAACTGAACGATGCCAAGATGCACCTTGGTGGAAAGTCGATTGGCCAGAATGCCCCCCAAGGCACCGGCTGTGCCCAGGTATCCGGGAAGCAGCACGAGCAACACCCAACTGAGCCTGTTCTCTGACGATTCGATTGCTATGCCTGCCAGAAGACTGAGACCTCCGGCGACTAACAAGACGGGAAGCGATTCTCCCACGATGCGCCGCGCCAACACAGGACCGGATCGCACGAGCCAGAGCGACAATGAAAGCGTGAGGACCGTGAGCACAGTCGCGGTGATCAGCGTGGTGTTCCCGCGACGAACCAAGACGAGGGAGACCACCAACGCCGGCAACGTGATCAGGTCACCAGCTGCGGTGACCATCGGCGCCACAACGTTGTCGAGGTCAAGATCGAGTCGAACCGCTGCCAGCGTGATGGCCAGAGTGAACCCGAGCACCACAACCGACGCCAGGATGCCCCCCAGAACCCCCGCGACGACAAAGTCGCTGAATCCGATCGGGGGAACGCTGCCATCCCGCAGGAAGAGAGCCAGCACTTCAGCAAGAAGCGAAATCCCCAGGCTGGCCGCCAACGAATTGACAAGCACCGCAATCAGGTTCTGTCCGAGCACTGAATCGGCCTTCCACGTCCACGAGAAGGTACCCATCTGAATGTTGGTCGAAAGCCTGCTGCCCAGCGGGCCGAACACATTGCCCCGCAATCCGATCGCCGGCGGAATGAACAACAAAAGTCCCGGCAGCGCAGCGAACTGATCCTCCTGTGAGGCCAATGTCAGGCCCGCAACAACACTGGTCAGGGCACTGAAGGCCAGCGCAGCGAGACTCTGACCGGCGTCGCCTCTGGCGGGGCCAAGTATCCCTCCGAGGGGACGCCAACGAAGCCTTGGCACCGTGAGGCGGACCCGCCCCACCGATCTCAGACGACGTGTGGGCACAAACGCTGAGCGTAGAGCACTGGACCCACGCTGCATCTGACCGTCGCGATGTCGCCGACCTTGCGCGTGAAATGCACCGACGAGTCAGGCCCTGAGCGGGGTGTTCCTCGCAGACATGAGCAGGCACTACTGTCGGGGCCGATGGAGTTCGGAAGGCTTGGTTGGCTCGCAACAGCCGCGCTGTTGATTCTGTCTTCAAGCTGCGCTAGTGACGGCAAAGACATTGCCGAACCGCTGTCCATGGCAGACAACTACGACTCGACCGCTTCCCCCCACTTCCGCACCCGAGGAGACCACCGGGATCGACGGCATGGCAGTGACCTCACCCGATTTCGCCGCCGGTGGCGAGGCCCCGTCCTCTACAACCTGTACATCGGGCGTCAACCTCCACCCTGGCTTCAGATGGTCCGATGTTCCTGAGTCTGCGGTTGAGCTCGGTATCACCCTCAGCGATCAAACAGATCCTGAGAACCCACTTTTGCTGTGGCTGATGGCCGGTCTCGACCCTGCCCCGGGCGGCCTGACTCAGGGCGACCTACCGGCCGGAGCGTTCGAAACACTCAACGACTACGGCCAACCCGGATGGGGCAACCCCTGCATCGAATCGTTCCAGACCGGCCGCCGAGATCTTCAGTTCCGCCTCTATGCCCTGGATCGACCATCCGACATCTCCCCCGGCGCACCTGGCAACACGTCGTGGGACGAGCTGGCCGCACGATCGATCGACTCGGCCACAATCCTCATGCGCATCACAGGAAGCACATCGTGACAACCACTCAGGGGTACAGGCGGATGCGGCCCTTTCCGATATCGGTTCGAGCGGTCGCATAACCTTCATCCCCTGGCACAACCGCCCGGTATTCGTTCTCATGATCTCGAATCCGGATCGCCAGATACTCCCGTCGCTGCGCTGCCGTATCCATCACCTGATCCACCGAATCGAACAACTTCAGAGAGTCGAGCATCCGAACCGTGGGCGAGATCATGTTGAAGTCACCCCGTTCGAACAGGTCGAGGGCCTCGCCCGCCCGGACCCAACGAGTGTCCACAACCTCCCCGTCATCGTGGGTCGCTTCCTGACCTTGGGGCATGCGGGCTACGAAGAACCTCGCATCAAATCGTCTCGGCGGACCTAGCGGCGTAACGAACTGGGCGACCTCTTGGATGAGCGAACAATCAAACCGGATGTTGTGCTGATCTACCAGATCGGCGAAACAATTCGCATCCTGTCGGATGCGATCGGAAAGGCGGGACACATCGGCATCATCGACAGAACCGAGAAGAATGCCGGCCTCCTCGAGCGTTTCCCGCACCACCGCCACCCACCACGCAAGCCCTCCTTCGGGAAGCTCGAGTCGATCCGACGCAGCTTCATCATCGAGGTGGTCACATGCTGCCCACAAACGCTGACTGTGGTCATCAGGATCGACTCGACCTCCGGGGAACACCCAGGCGTCGGGTGCGAATGCCACCCGGCTTGTGCGCTTCACCATCAAAACCTCAAGCTCAGGACGATCATCGAGGAGCAGCACGGTGGAGGCAGGCGAGATAGGCACCGAGTGAACACTGAACGAATCGGCTACCACTCCGAAAGCCTAAACGGTGTCAGCACACAGGGAATATTCCTCTACTGCAGTGGCTTTTGTTCACTTAGAGTGTTCGGATGCCCGGATGCCGCCGGGTTTCTGCACAGTCCCGGCTGGATGGCGCTGATTCTCTCTGAGAACCAAATGGTCGTCTCGATGGGTGCGAGACCGCGCTGTTTGGCGTCGGTGCCGATCGTCCGAGCCGGGGCTGTGCGGAGCTAAGCGTCGCGTGACCTCGAACTCATCAGTCGAGACGGCGTTTCTGAACGCCTCTCATGAGCCGCAGAGCCGCAGCCCCAACCAGTGCCATTTCGCTCACCGAGATACCAGACCCGCCACTGCTGCTAGGAGCGCCGAGTCTCGCTGCCAACTCGTCGCTGACGATTCCCCGCCTGTTCAAGAACCGTAGAATGAATCCAGCTACGAGCACGATGTCGCCGACCCGAACCAGTGCCGGGAAACGGCTCGTCAACCTATTGTGGAGAAGGCCCATGTTCGTACCGTAGCCAGATCACCGAGACTCCACGAAATGTGAACCCTCACCGGAAGTCTCGAGCCATTGAAGCCGTCCCAAGCCTAAGCGGGTCCATTCGTTCGGCCACAACATTCACCACCGGAGTCCCTCCCGTTTCGGTTCGTTCGAGCCTCCCGCGGATCAACAAGGCCGGATGATTTCGAGCCACCCGGCGGAATCTGGCCCAGCAACCAACACTGATCACAACGTTCATCAGTCCGGTCTCATCTTCGAGGCTCATGAAAGTAACACCCGAGGCAGTCGCAGGCCGTTGCCGATGTGTCACCACTCCCCCCACCATGACTTTCTTCCCATGTTCGATCGCCGGCAGGTCGATCGCTCGCAGCGCCCCCATGTTGTTGAGGTCATTTCGTACGAAGACCGTTGGGTGTCCCTCTGGTGAAACCCCTGTGGCCCACAGATCGGCCAGCGCCTCCTCCTGATCTCCCATTCCCGGCAGCTGGGGAGCATGAACACCAGTGACAATGCCAGGAAGGGTCCCCGGTCTACTTACAGCAGCAACCGCCCCCGCAGTCCACAAGGCCTGACGGCGATCGTGTCCCAGCGAATCAAAACAGCCGGCGGTTGCCATCGCCTCCATCTGCTCTTTTGAGGCACCGGATTTCCGAGCTACCTCCTCGATCGATCGATAGGGCCGGTTGGTAGCAATCGCCTCGGCCACTTCTTCACCAACCCCTCGTACAGACGACATTCCCAAACGAACTGCAACACCTTGATCCTGTTGGTGTTCCCATGTTGCCTTCCCAAGATCAGACAGGTGCTTCGGGACGCGATCATGATCTGATCCCGAATCACTGTCCGGCAACTGAAGATCAGCATCGGCACCTGATTGATTGATGTCTGGTGAGAGTGTTGGAACACCGTGACGACGAGCGTCCTGTACCAACGAATGCGGTGAGTAGAAACCCATCGGCTGAGCATTGAGAAGCGCAGCACAGAACGCCGCTGGATAGTGCAGTTTGATCCAGCTCGATGCATAGACGAGGTAGGCAAAGAAATCGAATGGCTTTCGGGGAAGCCGTAGTTTGCAAAAGCGACCAGCTTCACCCAGATCTGCTCCTGGATCTCGGTATCTATCCCCTTCTGGGCCATACCAAGGCAGAGCCGCTCCTTCAAAGCAGTCATCCTTGTCACGCTTCGTTTTGATCCCATGGCTCGACGCAACTCGTCCGCTTCGGCCGGGGTGAATCCCGAAACATCGATGGCCATTTGCATCAATTGTTCTTGAAACAGTGGAATGCCGAGGGTCTTCTCCAACGCTGGCTTCAGAAGCGGATGAAGATAAGTCACCGGCTCTAACCCATTGCGCCTGCGAATATAGGGATGCACAGAACCACCCTGAATCGGGCCGGGGCGAATCAGCGCAATCTCAACGACGAGGTCATAGAAGTTTCTGGGCTTCAGGCGGGGCAATGTACTCATTTGGGCTCGGGACTCGATCTGAAAGACTCCGACCGAGTCGGCCCGACACAACATCTCATAGACCTCGTCCTCCTGAGGGAGAGCAGCAAGGTCGATATTGGTGCTGTGATGCTCCTCGATCAGGTCGACTGAGTAGTGGAGAGCGCTCAACATTCCAAGACCGAGAAGATCGAACTTCACAAGACCGGCGATAGCGCAGTCCTCCTTGTCCCACTGGAGAACAGTTCGATCCTGCATTCGCCCCCATTCCACCGGACACACCTCGATTACCGGGCGATCACACATGACCATGCCACCCGAATGGATGCCGAGATGGCGTGGAAGGTTCTCGAACTCCATCGCCAACTCCACAACATCTGTAGGCAATGATTCATTGCCTTCGCTCGCTTGGCGGGGCTCGTTTGCCGGTCCGCTCGAATAGCCATGGCGACTCGGCTGCCGTCTAGGCACAGAAACTGAGCAAGGCTGCGGTGGGACCGAGCAGCACCCAGAACATGAGCAGCTTGTTTGAGCGGAGCGAGTCCGAAGCGACCCAGAACGAGGCACGTCGATGTTGGAAGACTGAGTGGGTGACGCCGAGTGACGGCGAGCGGCGGTATGTGACGAGGTAGGTGAAGGGACGACTACAGGGGCGCCTGCGCTCCTCCGCTCGACTTTGACCTGAGCTTTCAGGCCGGTCCAGCCGTCTATTGCTTTGCTGAACGCATCCTGCTGGCCCGGCGCATACCCCAATGCCTTGGCAGCATCCCGAACCGCTGATCGGGATCGATAGGTGATCACGTTGGCAACCTGGGCAGCGTGCCGGCGACCGTGTTTCTCATATACATACTGGATTGCCTCTTCTCTGCGATCCGATTCGATGTCGAGATCGATGTCGGGTGGCCCATCCCGTTCAGGAGCGAGGAACCGTTCGAACAACAAACCCAAACTCACTGCGTCGGCTTTGGTGATCCCCAGCACGTAACAAACAGCTGAGTTGGCCGCGCTGCCACGCCCTTGGCAGAGGATGTCGGCCTTCCGACAGAACTCAACAATGTCCCATACAACAAGGAAATAGCCGGGAAATCCCAGTTGTTCGATCAAGTCCAGTTCATGGTCCAACTGCTTCCACGCACCCGGCACGAACTCACCGTCTCGTGGGCCATAGCGAGCGACACCACCTTCTTCCACGAGTTGCCTGAGGAACGCCATCTCGTCCATCCCCTCAGGAGTCGGGTATGGCGGGAGTTTCGGGGCAACCAGAGCCAAGTCGAAAGCGCACTCGAGCCCCAGTTCTGCAGCAATTTCCACCGCTCCGGGGTATCTTGCGAACCGTCGAGCCTGCTCGGCTCCTGATCTCAAATGAGCGCCTGCTGCCGGAGGGAGCCATCCAGCCATGTCTTCCAATGAAGAACGGGCCCGAACCGCTGACATCGCAGATGCGAGCTTGTGTTTCGCTGGGACTGCGTAGTGGACGTTATTGCTTGCAATCACGTTGAGTCCGCGACCGACGGCGAGCTGCACCAGGGCATCATTCCGGGCCGAGTCGAGCGGAGAACCATGATCCCACAACTCCACAACAACCCCATCGGAGCCGAATACATCAATCAGTTGACTGAGCTCTCGATCAGCAGCAGCTGGACCTTCTGCCTCCAATGCGGTACGAACCGTTCCTTTGCGGCACCCGGTCAGAGCAACCAGATGGCGGGCTTCGCCCGGCTTCAACCAGAGATCTAGATCGGAAAAGGTCATGTTGGGAGCTGTCTTCTCCCCTGCCAGCTGAGCTTCGCTGATCACTCGCGCAAGAGCTGCGTACCCGTTCGGATTGCGAGCTAGAAGAAGTAGGTGTGAACCGTGCGGATCTGGTTCGGGTAGTGCCCCAGACTTGGGTGGTCGTGCATGACCAAGGGTTAGCTCGGCTCCAAAGACGGTCGGAAGACCAACGGCCCGAGCGGCTTCAGAAAACCTTGGAACTGCGTAGAACCCGTCGTGGTCGGTGATCGCCAGAGCCTCGAGTCCAAGCCTTGCCGCTTCTTCCACGAGGTCTTCAGGGTCTGAAGCTCCATCAAGGAAACTGAAGCTGGAATGGCAGTGGAGCTCGGCGTAGGGAGTGGCACCACGAGTTCTGACCGGCCCCGGCTCGCACTTGGGTCGTGTGCGGCTCCACGCTGGGCTATCACCGCCACCAGCCCATTCAGGGAAGTCCGACTTGTCCTTGGGAAGCACTGATTCAGGACGATCCGACAGTTTTTGTTCGATCTCCTTCCACGACATCGGTGGATTCATCCATCCCATAGGACCGACGAGCATACCGAACACTTGTTCGCTTCGTCAATATTGCCGTTCTTCCCGTCCGGAACCAAACCCCGCGTGGTCAGGGAACGGCAGAACCGAAGAATGTCGGCGCCGAATCGAAGTTCATCGCACGGATTGCGTTCTGTGGTCTAGACCGACAGAAGGGTTTCACCGGCCAGTGCCCGTTGGGCCATGACAGCCAAAACGGTCCAGTAACCGTCTGCTCCTTCAACCAGATCTGCGTTTCTGACATGCTCGCGATCGTTCAGGCTCGACCGCACCTCAACCCGCAGCTCGGGATCGCTGAGGATGCCAAGCAGATCGGCCACAGCAATCTCGATCAAGCTGGCCACCTCACAGGGTGGCGGCCGATACTCGCTGATCGGGCGGTCATCAAGGACGAAGAACACGTGCACCCGTTCCCGGTTCTTTCCTTCGCCATTGTCGTCGGCCAACAGTCTGGTGCCGAGCGGAATGAGGTATTTCGGGTCGAGTGGCACACCCAATTCCTCTTCGAACTCGCGGAGACCATCGAGGGGCGACTCCCCTGACTCGAGGTGACCTGTGGCCGACAGATCCAGGAGGCCCGGAAAGGAAGCCTTGGAGAGGGCGCGTCGCTGAAGGACCACCGAATTGGCCGAGGGACGGAGCACCAGGCAGTGGAACACTTGATGCCAGTGGCCTTCGGCATGAACAACCGATCGGTCGGCCGTTGCCAGGACCTCGCCGTTTGCAGGGCTCACCACGTCGATCTGTTCTCCGTGCACGAGTGCACGATAGAACCCAGCCAGGCCAAATTCCGTGTGCACACCACATTCAGCCTTTCTCCCGTTCCCTCACCACATCTGTTGTGGTCTTGGAACGGAAAATTGGGCGAATGTGCTCGGGGAACGGGAGAATCGAACGGCTAGCCGTGAATGAGGGACAGGGCTTCTGCTCGGGACGCAGCGCTTTCCCTCAGCGAACCGCGTACCGCAGAAGTGGTGGTCATCGCACCCGGTTTGCGAACACCGCGGATCGACATACACAGGTGTTCAGCTTCCATGACCACGAGCGCCCCTTCGGCCTCCAGTCGATCCATCAGCGCGTTGGCTACCTGCATATTGAGTCGCTCCTGCACCTGGAGTCGACGGGCGAAGCCATCCACGAGACGAGCCAGCTTCGATAGCCCGCAGACTCTGCCTCCGGGTCCAGGGATATAGGCAACGTGGGCCCGGCCGACGAAAGGCAGCATGTGATGTTCACAAAGAGAAGCAAAAGGGATGTCCTTCACGATCACCATCTCGCGGTGGTCAACCTCGAACTGACGCTCGAGCTGATCGGTGGGATCACTCTGGTATCCGCCAAGGATCTCGTTGTAGGCCCGGGCGACCCTGGTGGGTGTGTCGACCAGACCATCTCGGTCGGGGTCCTCGCCTACGGCGATCAAGATCTCTCGCACCGCAGCGCGGATCCTGTCAACGTCGACGCCGAGTTTCTCCACTTCGCTGGGCACCAGGTCAGTATGTGCCAACCGTGGTTGGTTCCCACCACAACACAACCTGGCCCTAGCGACTGAGCGCCTGTCCACCTTCGGTACGCTGGCACTGTGAGTTCTGGTGAGCGGGCGCTCCTCTCTGCGGTAGCTGCGTACCCCAAGCTGGTGGTTGCGTTCTCCGGCGGCGTTGATTCCACGCTGCTTGTAGTCGCGGCCAGGAAGTCTCTGGGTCGGGACAGCGTGCGTGCTGTCACTGCCGATTCGGCCAGCCTCGGCACCGGCGAGGCTGATCACTGCCGGGTGATCACGGCCGAGTGGGATATCCCCTGGATCGCAGTCGAAACCAGCGAGTTCGAGGACCAGCGGTACCTTCAGAATGACACCGACCGCTGCTTCTGGTGCAAGTCAGCTCTGATGGATGCTGTCGAGCCGATCGCCCAGGCGTCCGGGGCAACCGTGGCCCTCGGAGTGAATCTCGACGATCTCGGCGATCATCGACCCGGTCAACAAGCTGCGTCCGAACGGGGCGCTGTCTTCCCCCTTGTCGAGGCGGGACTGACGAAGTCCGATGTTCGGAATATCGCCAAGAACTGGGGAATCGCTGTGTGGGATCGACCGGCGATGCCGTGCCTCTCCAGTCGTATCCCTTATGGCACTGGGGTAACGGTCGAATTGGTCAGCCGAATCGATCGTGCTGAGCACGCTCTGCGGTCAATGGGATTTCGCGATGTGCGAGTACGCCACTATCAGGACACCGCCCGAATAGAGGTGCCGACCGCCGACCTCGCCCGGGCGGTCCACCTGTCCGAACGTATCGATTCAGAAGTGAGGGCGGTCGGTTATCGCTACGTCACGCTCGATCTGGCCGGGCTCCGTTCAGGAAATCTCAACCTCAACATCGCTCGATGACCTCGACACCTGACATCCGGCTCGACACCACCCGTTCGCAACGAATTGGCCTGCCCGAGGCCGTGCTGTGTCAATTCAAGACCGTTGACCAAACCATCGCAGCGGTGAGCGGCCTCATCGACGCAGGGGACACGGTGATAGCTACCAGGATCACCGCCGAACAACGACCCAGACTCGCTGCGCTTGAACCCCAACTCACCGGATTGTCCACCATGGCCTGGCAGATACGTCCGGCGTCGGGGAGGACGGTCGCACTTGTTGCTGCGGGCACATCCGATGGTCCGGTCGCCGACGAAGCGGCTGTAACCCTTTCAGCCCTTGGCCACACCGCCCGCCGGATCACCGATGTCGGTGTCGCCGGGGTGCATCGGCTTCAGGCGGCCGTTCCGGAATTCGAAAAGGCCGACGTCGTGATTGCCATCGCAGGCATGGAGGGGGCGCTTCCCACGGTTCTCGCTGGGCTCGTCAGTAGACCGATCATCGCCGTCCCCACCTCGGTTGGGTACGGCTCGGCCTTCGAGGGCCTGAGCGCTCTCCTTACGATGCTGTCAAGCTGCGCACCCGGGATCTCGGTGGTCGGCATCGACAACGGCTACGGCGCAGCGTGCGCGACCCACCGAATCCTCCAGTCGTGAGCTTCGATCACCTCTGGATCGACCCCTCCTTCGGAGCGTCGGGCGACATGATCCTCGGAGCTTTGATCGCCCTCGGAGCCGACAGCGCCGCGATCACCGAACAGCTTGCTCAACTTGGTGTCGATGAGTTCTCGGTGACGGCCGAAACCGACCAGCGGTGCGGTCTCAGTTGCACCCGCGCCACAGTTTCGGTTCCGGTCGACAATGCAGAGCACCGCTCGTGGTCTTGGATCGACGGCCTGATCGAGGGCGCCGGACTGCCAGCCAATGTGGTGAGCGGCGCTCGAGCCACCTTTCGACGACTGGCAGAAGTCGAGGCACACGTCCATGCCACATCAATCGACGACGTCGAGTTCCACGAGGTCGGTGCACACGATGCGATCGCCGACATCGTCGGCGCCTGGATCGGATGGCACTTGCTTGGATCTCCGTCGGTGTCAGTCGGCCGCTTCGGATTGGGTCATGGCACGGTGAAGGCCGCTCACGGTCAACTGCCCCTACCCGCCCCTGCGGTTGTCGACCTCCTGCTCCAGTGGCCAACCCGCCCGGTGGGCGTTGAAATGGAAACGGTCACACCCACGGGCGCAGCACTGCTCACCACGATGGCAACCCATCACGATTCCGCTCCCCCGGCTGGAACGATCGTTGGTGTCGGCCGCGGCGGCGGAAGACGCAATCCCGAAAGCCATCCGAATGTGGTGACAGCGATTGCCAGTCAAACCGAGCACGTGACCGGTCTCGAGACGATGATGGAACTCACCACCAACGTCGACGATGTCACCGCCGAAGTGCTGGCCTACACCGTCGAACGATGCCTCGAACAGGGGGCCGCTGACGCCTGGACCACTCCAATCGTGATGAAGAAAGGTCGGGCCGCTCAGATGCTGACGGTTCTTTGCAAGCCCACCGATGCCGAAACGCTTCGTCAATTGGTTATGCGAGAGACCGGATCGCTCGGGGTCCGACAACAAACGGTTGAGCGACATGCACGCGATCGTCAGATTCACGAAGTCGATGTGCTCGGACATGCAATCCGGATCAAGGCAGGACCTGATGGCGCAAAGCCCGAGTTTGACGACTGTGCAGCTGCGGCCCGGGCACTGAATCTGCCCCTCCGTCAGATCCAGGCCCAAGCGCTCACAGCATTCACGATCTGAGCCACCCGAAAGGGACAGAGTTGAGCGGTGTGATTAACTGTCCCGCATGAAAGCAGCTGTCCTCAACGAGATTCCCGGTCGACTCGAGATCGAAGATGTCTCTATCGGTACTCCCGGGCCTCGCGAAGTACTTGTTCGAACTGTCGCTGCGGGTCTTTGCCACAGCGACCTGCACTTCATGGAGGGCACTTACACGACTCCGGTTCCAACGGTACTCGGGCACGAATCAGCAGGCATCGTGGAGGCGGTCGGCAGCATGGTTACCTATGTTGAGCCCGGCGACCACGTGATCACGTGCCTGGCGGCGTTCTGCGGCCATTGCGAGCACTGCCTCGGTGGTCATCCGGCTCGCTGTCAAAGCAAAGGGCTTGATCTCGTGCGCCGACCGGATGAGCCGCCCCGCCTATCTCGTGGTGATGAGCCGCTCAACCAGTTCCTTTACTGCTCTTCCTTCGCCGAGCAGCTGCTGGTACACGAGCATGCGTTGGTGAAGATACGTGAGGACATGCCGCTGGAGAAGGCTGCGCTGATCGGCTGCGGAGTCACAACCGGGCTCGGTGCGGTCTTCCGAACCGCCCGGGTCGAGCCCGGCTCCGATGTGGTCGTGATCGGATGCGGGGGAATCGGTTTGTCAGCGGTGCAAGGAGCTCGTATCGCCGGCGCAAGTCGGATCATTGCCGTCGACATGGTCTCCTCCAAGCTCGAGCTGGCTGAAAGCCTCGGAGCCACCCACGTGATCGATGCGTCAGCTGAGGACCCGGTAAAGGCCGTCAAGAAACTGACCGGAGGCGGCGCCCGCTTCACCTTTGAAGCGGTAGGCCTCAAACAAACGGCCGAACAGGCCTTCAGGATGCTCTGCGCAGGCGGCCAGGCCACCGTGATCGGCCTGATCCCACTCGGGACAATGGTCGAAGTGCACGGGGTCGAACTCACCAACGAGAAGACACTCACCGGATCGAACATGGGGAGCACCCAGTTCCGGACCGACATGCCACGGTTCGTCGAGATGTACTTGGACGGCCGCTTGAAGCTCGACGAGATGATCAGCGGCACTATGTCGCTGGAGCAGGTGAACGAAGGCTTCGAGGCGATGAAATCCGGTAGTGTGGCCCGCCAGATAATCACGTTTTAGGAACCCAATTTCGGTGGTGGCGGTTCGGGCTGCACGGAGCCTGGAGCCCAAAACCATCAGCCGCGAGCTGCATCGAATCGCAGGTCTCACATCGGGACCGATAGCGTCTGGCCATGGCAGAGATGACGTATCGCAGGTTGGGTCGAAGCGGGCTGAAGGTGAGCACGCTGTCGTATGGGTCGTGGGTGACCTTCGGGGGCCAGCAGGGCCTGGATGCGGTCACTGAGTCGATGCAGGCGGCTCGCGACGCCGGCTGCAACTTCTTCGACAACGCTGAGGTGTATGCGAACGGTGAGTCGGAAACGCTGATGGGCCGAGCCCTCGAGCAATTCGCCTGGGACCGCGAGACCTATGTGATCAGCACGAAGTTCTACTGGGGCATTGTCGACGATGTGAACACCAAGTTCACACTGAACCGCAAGTACCTGATGCAGGGTATCGACCGGTCGCTGGAGCGTCTCCAACTCGATTTCGTCGACTTGATCTACTGCCATCGAGCCGATCCCGATACCCCGATCGAAGAGACGGTGTTCGCGATGCATGACATCATCTCCCAAGGCAAGGCCCTGTACTGGGGAACCTCGGAGTGGAACGCCGACGAGATCCGGGCCGCCTACGAGATCGCAGAACGACACCACCTCCACAAGCCGGTGGTGGAGCAGCCCGAGTACAACATGCTGAACCGCAACAAGATCGAGATCGACTACAAGCGGCTGTACGAGGACATCGGACTCGGCACAACGATCTGGAGCCCCTTGGCCGGAGGCCTACTCACCGGCAAATACCTCGATGGCATCCCCGAGGACAGCCGAGCCTCACTTCAAGGCCACGGCTACCTCAAGGATCGTCTCGAGGAAGCAGAAGCCGTCGCCACGATCCGTCGGGTCGTCGAAGTAGCCGGGGAGCTCGACTGCACCCCCGCTCAGCTGGCACTCGCATGGTGTGCGTCGAACCCGAACGTGTCGTCTGTGATCACAGGAGCCAGCCGACCCAGCCAGGTGGTTGAGAACATGGAGGCGATCGCCGTGGTGGAGGCGCTCACCCCCGAGCTGGTCGCCCGACTCAACGGCGACGAGTAGACCGCAGAGGAACCCCGTTGGCACGGAACCAAATCGCACCGAGCGGCGTCATAAATGTATGAACCAGTTGTCACGCCGGTCATTTCTCGTTGCGCTGATGGCCGCCTTGGCAGTCGCATGTGGTTCGGATCTGGAGTCCATAGGACCTGAACCGCTAGAACCCTCACGATCGACCACGAAGCCCGGTCTCATCCCACTCGCGAATCTCGATGGCTCATTCGATCGAGTACAAGGCGACACGAGCCCCGAGGCCCTGGCTCTGGCGGTACTGGGAGACCGGCAACTGGCAACGGCGCTTTATGCAGAGCTCTCGAAGCTACAGGACGGAAACCTCATCTTCTCCCCGTTCAGCATCGCCACTGCCTTCTCGATGGTCACCGCGGGAGCAGCTGGAGCGACCAAGGCCGAGCTGGAATCGGTTCTGGGTGGCGGTCCGAATTGGGATGCCGCCCGCAACAGCCTCGACCAATCCGTGCGGACCGCCGGAAGGTTGCCCGAAGGTGCAACCCCCCTGGAACTAGAGATCGTGAACACGCCGTATGGGCAACCGGGATTCGAGTTCGAAACCACGTTCGTCCAAACGCTGGCTGAGAACTACGGCGCACTCATGAAGCTCCTGGACTTCGTCGGTAGTCCCGAGGCCGCCCGGGCAACGATCAACGATGACGTGGAGGTCGCAACACGGGGCCGAATCGCGGACCTGCTTCCCGAGGGAAGTATCACCGACCTGGTTCGACTCATCCTGGTGAACACGGTGTTCTTCAAGGCTGCATGGGTCGATGAGTTCCAGTCGAGCAGAACAATCAGTACTCCCTTCACCCGCCTCGATGGTTCAACGGTCGACGTGCAGATGATGCAGGGCATTTCCAGAACCACCTACGCGGAGGGCGATGGCTGGCAGTCGGTTCGGCTTGGCTATTGGGGCGGCTACTCGATGGTTGTGATCCTTCCCGAGGCGGACCGATTCAGCGAGATCGAAGGGAAGCTGCTCGAAGGCTTGCTCGATGAAATAAGCGCCCTTCGAAACGACCACGGGGTGAGCGTTGGGTTGCCGAAGTTCGATTTCAAGACTTCTGCCGATCTGATCCCCCTGTTTCAACGACTTGGTGTGGCCAACGCATTCGACTCCTCAGCGGCAGACTTCTCCGGGATTTCGAAGGGAGCAGACCTGTACGTCTCTGGAGCTTTTCATCAGGCCACGATCGAGGTCGACGAGGTCGGCACTACCGCCACCGCAGCGACTGCGCTTGTTGTGTCATCGACATCTGCACCCCCTCCAGCCGAGATTCGAGCCGACCGCCCATTCATCTTCTTGATCGAACACGATGAAACGGGTGAGCCCCTTTTCATCGGACGAGTGGTCGATCCGACCGTCTAGGTCTTTGGCCGCCGGATCAAACAACCGGCCCTGTCAGGCTTCCAGGTCGTTCCAGTGGGGCGACAGCAGATCGGTATTCACTAGCTCAGTGGGTTTGATCCCCTCGAGGATCAGCAGGGCTTGCTCCAATGCTTGATCCAGCATTCGCTGCCGCCCGACAACCGTCGACGACGCAATATGAGGGGTAACGATCACGTTCTCCCGGTGGAGCAGCGTGTGGTCGTTTGGAAGCGGTTCGGGTTCGGTGACGTCAAGACCCGCACCGGCGAGATGGCCGCTGTCCAGAACTCGCACAAGGGCATCGTGATCAACCAGACCACCGCGAGCACAGTTGATCAGAATCGCGCCGGGTTGGCACTTGGCAAGGTTCTCGTCGTTCATGATTCCAGCAGTGTCCGGCGCCATTGGTGCGTGGAGTGAGATCACATTCGATTCTGCGAGCAGAACATCGAACTCGACCATCTCGGTGTCATCCTCAGGAGCCCAGACAAACGGATCATGAGCCAGGACCCGCATGCCGACTCCTCGGGAAATGCGTGCTACCCGTCGAGCGATTCTGCCATAGCCGAACAGTCCCAAGGTGAGTCCGTCGAGCTCGATGGCCGTACTCAGCGCTGCGTAGTCGCCTGATCCGTTTCTCAGGCGCTGGGCATGGGGTCCTAGGGTCTTGGCGACAGCAAACAACAACGCCATGGCATGTTCAGCGGTGGAAACGGTTGGCCCCGTAGGGGTGTTTGTCACTGCTACCCCGTGAGCGGTGGCCTCGACCAAATCAACTGCATCTACCCCGATACCGGTCCGACAGAGACCGATGAGATGGGAGGCCTTGTCGAACCGGGCCGCGTCCCACCTGATCCCGCCAACGATCGCAACAACCGCTTCACCGAGGCGTGAATCATCGGGACCAACCAATTCGTGGCCTTCGATCTGGAGGTTGCCAACAGGTCGGTCTATATGGATGATGCTCACGGCGGCACCTCTCATTCCTTCATTTGGGTGTCTTAGAACGCAGAGTAACGAACCATGCCAACCGGGGTTGGCCTCGCCCATGTGATCTGTCCACTTTTGTTCTCTATCGACATCTGACCCAACCGCCTGAAGCCGCCGTTCAGGTCGACGAGCAGACACTCCGACCCCGAAGGCCCGAGTGAGAACATGGACCGAAGAGGCCCGCAGGCGAGCGCAGGCCAACAAGCAACCAGCCGCAGCGACCCGGAGGGGCCGTGTCCATGAAACGAGGGCCCCCAGGCCCGAGTGAGAACATGGACCGAAGAGGCCCCGCAGGCGAGCGCAGGCCAACAAGCAACCAGCCGCAGCGACCCGTAGGGGCCGTGTCCATGAAACGAGGGCCCCCAGGCCCGAGTGAGAACATGGACCGAAGAGGCCCCGCAAGCGAGCGCAGGCCAACAAGCAACAGGCGAGCTAGGAGGGCCCCCGGAGGGAAGAAGAGTGCTCTGCGAGGTACGAGCAGACACTCCCGTCCCCGGGCGACCCGAAGGCCCGGTTCGTCAAGGGAGCCCGCCGAGGAACGAGGTGGGCGAGTGAGAAGACGAACACCAAGGGCCGAAGGCGAGCTAGGAGGGCCCCCGGAGGGAGTATTAGTACGTGGCTTCGATACTCCACTGCTGTTGTTCAGTTACCACGATGTGGGCGGTGTTGTCGGCGAGGACGATCTGCATGCGGGCTCGACGACGATGCGACGACGGATCCCACCATCGTTCATCAGCTGGCCACGGTCCCGCCCACCGATCGATTGCCAGTTCTCTTTCGCCGACAACCAGCAAGTCAGGCGAGCCGACCAACTCTCCCCTGCCGGTCACCCTCACCGATTCTCCCAATTCTGTGATGAGATCGACGACGCCCAGCTCCGATCCAATTTCACTCGGCGCAGGAGGTGGAATTTGACCTGGCCACGGTTGGACGATGTGATCGGGGTCGGACCCCTCCCGGACTTCACCGAGGTCAACAGCAGCAGCGGGAATGAGACCGATTTGTTCCCCAGGACCACGACCACCCCGCCATTCAGGAACTCTGACCGATTCCGCCCCGAGAATTCCTTGAATTCGAGCAACCGCCCGCAACACATCATCGGCCCGTTCGGCACGACCGCCCCAGAAACCCAGCTGACGGCCGGTTGCTGGAACCACCTCATCAGGGATGAGACTCAGCCTGAGGATCGCCGATCCCACGCCCGCATCAGGATTACTCCCTGTGGAAGCATGACCGAGGCGAGCCTGATGTAGCCAGCCATCCATCTGCCATCGTGCCCGTTCAGCCAATGCAGCAGAAGACAGGGTTCCTTCATGTCGCCATAGGCGGCTGAACTCATCACCGTTTTCGGTCTCAGCTTCAATCGCTACCCGGATGCAGGCGAGGCCTTTGTCGTTCAATGATCTGTTCAGCTGATCAGCCAATGCTTTGGCGGCAAAGGCGCAGGTGTCGATTCGTTCTGTGGGTGGGTCGAACCACCACGTTGCCGCCATGTCGATTGCCGGCTTGCGAAGATTGGGTGGGTACTGATCGATCCCCCGGGCGAGCCGGTGAGCGATTCGACCCTCGGACCCAAAGCGACCGATCACGTCGTCGGGTGTGAGCTCTGCGATCTGGCCCAACCTGCGCAGGCCGAGTCGCATGAGCACGTCGGCCAACTCGGGCATTTCGAGTGTCGACACCCCAAAGCCGGAAAGGTACGATGCGCTGCCGCCCGGTTCAACCAGGATCGGGATTGATCCTCCCCCCATTTCACCGATGTCGGCAGATGTCTTTGCAGCCAACCGGGCGGCAAACACGCCGTCAGCGATTCCTATGAAGAGTTCGCCGCGCCCATGTAGAACAGGACCGAGCGTGTCGGCCACTATCGCCGCCATCGATTCGTCACCGCCAAAGAACTTGGATGGTCCTAGTGTGGGAAAGCCGAGCAAACCCGGTCCGGAGATCTCAACTCTCGGGGTGATATCGGTAAGTGCAGCAGCGACGGGCTCGAACAAGCGAGCTTCTCGGTCGATGTCCTGATCGAGGATGGCGAGATCTGGGCATCGACTCTGTGCATCCCGCCGCCGTTGGCCCACGGCAACACCTTCGTTTCTTGCCCCAGGACTGCATGTCACGACCCGATTGGCCACGAAAACCGCGGCAGGTTCAGTAAGCGGTACACCCCAGGAAACTATGGGCCAGTCAGGACACAGAACACATGCGAATCTTGTTGCCTCACCAGCCGGTAGGGACGGATGGTTTGTTTTCATGAAGCTGAACGGGGCAGACGAGAAACCGAGGCAAGGTGTTCCGCCGGGGTCAGAGGACCCTCAGGACCGGGCATCCACACCGAAACCGAACGAGGGCGCGACACCGAACGCCGACCCACAGCTTCCACCAACACTTGCCGGTATTTCAGGTAGCCATGCCCTTCCCCTATCCCCTGCCAGTTAGTTGTTGTGCAGGTGAGGCCAAGGTCGAGTTCATTAGGCCAAGTTGCACCTCCACCGAGATGAATCAGTGTTCCCCGTTGTTCTCGTAATCGAGCACCGATTCGGCGAGCATCCCGTCCACCGATCCTTGACGGTGGAGCAATAACCACCGCTTGCACCGCTTCGAGGAGCGAAGCGATCAAGGTTCCCCACTGACCAGTTGGAGGCGTATCGATCACCAGAACCCGATCCATTCGTATGCCAACCTCGGCTGCAGCTACCAGATTCACCAACGGTGCGCCGACCACAGCAAGCCAACCCTGTTCCCCCAATGAGGGTGCTAGTAAACCTGCTGTGAGGGTCCAAGCTCCATGACCGGTTATACCTACAGACCAGCCACGCTGAAGACCACCCCAGGGGAACAATGGTTGAAGACCTTCAGGTACATCCAGGAGCTGTTCATTGCTGAGCGTTGTGGGACGAACCGCTTCCAAGATTTTTGGATCAATAGCTGCCAGACCCGTTCCAAGTCCACTCATTCACCCATATTACGAACATATGTTCGCTACATCAACTGAGACGGCTCAGGATGTTCGGGCTATTCAACACTCTTTGCCTCAGCGGTGCTCGGAATGAGAGCAAGCGAGAAGGCCATCCCCACCGCTGCCACAGCGGCCAGGCTTGCATATAACGGGAAGAGAGCCGGACGTCCACCGGTCAACGACTCATCGAAGGCCAGGGGATCGGGGGACACCGTCGAGGAGGTCTCACCAACAACGTTTTCGGGTTCATCCGACACTTGGTCCCCCGCAGGATCCTGAGTGACAACGACTCCAAAGGGCCAATCGCTCCCAAGGAGCGGGTCGGTCCCGGCCAAATACTCCGATATATCGTTGAAACCATCGCCGTCGGTGTCAGCTTTCAGCGGATCGGTGCCCAATTCCACTTCCACTCCATCAGGAAGCCCATCGTCGTCGGTATCACCAACCTCGGGATCGGTCCCATGCACTGATAGCTCTGCGTCATCAGCAAGGCCGTCGCCATCGGAGTCGGTCTGGGCCCACGCCCGCCCGGACATCAGAAGAACAAGGAACAGGGCCAGTCCGAACACCAAGATTGTCCGATCCAGTCGAGCTGCGTTGCCTGCGGGCTCGATGTTTCGGGGTGTGGGTCCCATCAAACGTCTCCTACTTGTAGCTTGTCCAAGCTTCTAGTAGATCGGCCGAATGCGACGTGGGGTTTAGCGAGAATGGGAAAATGGTTGGATTTCCTGCACAACCGCCTCGTGGCCGTCCAAGCGATGGGCCAACCGGTCGAGATCAGTCTCCTCCTTGAAGACACCAACGATTGCGCCTCCGGATCCGGTGAAGGTGGCTGCCAAACCGCACTCCTGAGCGCCCTTGACCAGCACCAGCTGACCTTCGCTGACCGGTGCCAATGTCGATCGAATCTCCATGTTTCGTGTCATCAGCGACCCAAGGCCGTCTCCACCCCAGCGCAGTGCTGCCTTCCCTCGAGTAACGAGGCCTGCGAGCTCGTGCAATCCGGCGACCGTCATCGGATCACCGGCGGCAAACCTCGACCGAAGAACCTTGTGATAGGTGTCGCTCGGTTCGGCTGAAGCGTGTGAGTATGCGATAAAAAGGCGCGGCAAGGAGTCGGGATCAAGTTGCTCGTAGTGTCCATGAACCAATCCTGTCCGGGCGTCGGTGGCTAGGGAGCCGAAATCCATTGCCACCAAGCCGCCATAGGTCTGCACAACTCGGTCCTGGAGCCCACCGGTGATTCCCAGTTGATCGACTTCAGCGGAAAGCGCCAATGCAGGCAGGAGATAATCGTCCAGGCGCTGACCGCACACGTCGAGGAGGCAGCGGAGGAGCGAGATCACCAGTGCCGATGAACCTGCCAGACCAACACTTCGAGGGATACACGTGTCAAAGCTGATAACCAGGCCCTTTGGCATCTTCCACTGCTGCGAGTGAGCCAGATCCACGAAAGTTCGGAAGGTTGCGGCGAGCAGCTGCTGTCCGGTGCCGTACCCGTATCGATCTACGAATCGTACGAACTCATCGACTGAACCGAAGTCGAAGGGGTGAGGGTCGGGTCCTTGTATTCGTACGAAGTCGTCCTCGATGACCGAGACGGTTGCTGCCATCTTGTCGATCGCCACGGCAAGTGTGCGTCCGCCATAGCCGTCGGAGGGGTTTCCCAGCAGCCCGACTCTCGCCGGTGTGGAGTACCGAATCAGCTGAAGTCAGCCTCGGTGGGAACTGGCACACCCGGCTTGTAGTAGGTGTAGAGATCTTCGATGATCCCCTTCAGGCCAGCTGGTTCCATGCCCGGTGAAATGGTGACCGTGATCGTCTGGGCGTACACGTGAACATCATCGACCTTGCCGGTTCCCAACAGTGCCTTTGCGACGGCATCGGGTGGACGATCACCCAAGATGGGTTCACCCTTGCTGTAGCGCTCATGGCCCATGCCAGTGAAGGACCGGTTGGTTTCAAACCGGATCCGCGACGGATTGGCTGTTGCGGATTGGACGACGGTTACCGGCTCTCCCATAGCGGTGAAATAGTACCAACAAACCAAGCACAACCGAGATGACAGCCAGGACTGTGTGAACCGCCTTGAAACCTCCATTCCAATCGCCACCCAGAATCTGATACGCCCGAACAGGCCACACGACGATGTTCACAACAGCGAGAGACAGTGCAGCACCCGATGCGCAGGTCAGCGGATCTGACGCACCGTCGCGCCACAGCCCGTACGCAGAACGAAAGACCCAAAGAGAAATCAGCACGAATCCGCCGGCGAGCGCCAAACGCCACAAGCGATCGGTTCCTTCAAGATCATCGGTGAGTATGTTGCGAATCCGACTTGCCCAGACTCCCAACGACCACAACGTGAGCGTGGGAACTCCGAAGCGGGCGACCCTTTTCAGCATCACCTAACCTGCTCCGAGCCCAAACACATCGACCCTCGGCTCGATAGCCGGTCCAGCTTCGACGAGGTGCTGCAACGTGTTGGTCATCGCTGGAAATCATGAAGGTTTTGGTGGCTCTAGGCAAGCCTCACCGGCTGAAACTGTGAAAGGTGATTGAATAGACCCGTGGTGAACTCGATATTCCCCCAACCACGTCGGCGGCGACGACTCCTTCTGATCTTGGTGAGTTGTACCGTCATCGGTGCTGGATGTTCGAATGCCAGCTCACAATTGGGTGGTAGCGGCGGTGTCGTCGTTGCTGGTCTGAGCACCGAAACCTCGACAACCGAAACCCCTCCTGATCCAACAAAGGCTCCGCCCACGACAACACCTCCCACGACCTCTGTTGATCCGGCTGAATCCGTTGATGCGCTGGCAGCAAGTCCAACGGGACTCGAGGTTCCACTCCTGAGCTTCAACGACTCAGTGAAGCTGATCCAACCCGATGGCGAAGTTGCCCTACTCGCTCGTGACGATGCAATTCGAGTTGCGGGCGACACCAGGGGTGGAGTGGTCTATCAGCGAGAGCTGGTTGATGGACCACAGTCTTCGATCCTGTGGCAGGCGTCCGGGGCGATCGTGCCCGACGCCATCTTCGTTCCAAAGGAAGACCAACGTGTAGAGCTGCACGGTGTCACCACGGTCACCGCCGAACCCGAAGCAGTCTTCAGCGTGACATCGCCAGATTCGACCAACCGATCACTCAACCGAATCGGCCTGGAGACCGGCGTCGTCACTGAGTTGGCCGTCGTCGACGACGCCGAGTTCGGATCCAAATCAACTCAGGTCGACGGAACGTTCATCGTGACCACTTGGGAGCGGGCTGATGCAACAGGGTGGACTGTCTACCAAAGCGGAACCGGTCGCGCCATCGGCGGCAGCTTCCCGGATGTCGAAGCTGCATGCGCCGACGGCCAGGGCACGTCATGTGCGCGGCTGGCTTCGCTGTCGCTCAATATCGAGAAGGTGTTCAGGATCGTCCCCCACGACGTTCCAGCTCTACCTGGCCAGTTCGACCTCCTCATCACCCGCTCCGAAGATGGATCGTTGGTTACGCGGGTCGATCTCACATCCTTGGCGGGAATCTGGTTCCCCGAGCATCTTTCCGAGCTGCCCGACGGCAAGATTCTGTTGTCGCGAGCAGTTGATCCGAGTCGACTTCGGCCGACAACAGGAGTAGTGATCGATCCCGTTTCGGGTTCGGTTGAGCCGCTCAGCGATGTCGGATTCGTCCGATTGCCATAGCGGCGGTGCTAACCCACCAACCGAATACTCACACCGCGTGAGGTTTCCATGCGCTTGCATTCCCGTACAACCCTCGTAGCTGCAATTCTTGCCGTGATCGCCACAGGCTGCACGACTGCAGGCAACCAATTGGATAACACCGCTCCAGATGCGCTCCCCTTCAGCCCCGGTGAGGAACAAGCGCAGCCGGTCACTGAAGCGACCGATCCGGAAACAACAGCTGCCGAATTCGACTCATCCATCACCGGCCCTGAGTTCGAGATCTCGACCGCCGGTCTTACCCTGGCCCTCAGCGGCGCAGACGGAGTCTGGTGGTTCGATGCCAACGGACCAGCTCAGCTCGTTGTCGAATCCACCGTCGCCGCAGACTACGACGGCGATGGTGGCCTTGTGTTCCAACGCTCCGCGGACAGCCCGATAGTCCGACGGACCAGGGAGGCGGTTGAGTCCGAGGTGGTTGCCCCCCGCGAGGGGGAGCAGCTCGAGTTGATCGGTGTGGGTCGGATCGGAGCGGATCGTGTTGCGGTCTTCCTTCGGTACCGTGACTCGTCGGTCAGCTTGGAGAGGGCCTCTCTCGACGGTGTGTCGAAGGCAGTTATTACCGATGTCGGACGGGATGGCGTGGCCCCGCAGCGAATGTCCATCAAAGGTGGATACGTCTCCGGTGTCTACCTTGACGGCGCCGGCGCCGGTTGGGTGACGCTTTCGCTCGCGACCGGTCAGAAGCTCTACGGAACCACCGGTGGATCGCTCGGCTTGTGCGCCAGCAAATCCAGCGGATGCACCGAGGCCGTGACTATCGGCGAGGACGGAACCACCGTCTACCGGGTCGCAGCCGGGGAGAACCAAGACCAATGGAAACTACTGGTCAACAGTGCAGCCGATTTCGCGCAGCTGGCGTCTGTGGATCTTCAGCGACCCGAGAGCGGCTGGCACCCAACCCGAATCGAAGTCAGCGGAAACACCGTCGTAGTGAGTAGGTCGGCAACAGCGGTCGGTGGCAGCGACCTCCCTGCACTCCTGGTCGACACAACTACCGGGACCATCACTCAGCTCGAGCGCTCTGGATCTGCGGTAGTAGTTACCGGCTAGAGCAAGCCTCGGCTTGTTCTACAGAAGCCTGAGTTGAGCGTCGTTCACAATCCTTGGAGTTCCGGTCCACGGTAGTTGATCCATGAAGACCCAGGACCGGCGGTGAATCGCCGTGGGCCCAAAAGCCTGCAGTGCCAGCTTGTGACGCGGACAGGGGTACCCCTTGTTGGCATCGAAGTCGAAACCCGGGTAGCACTCTGAGTCCTCGATCATCAGGCGGTCCCTGGTGACCTTGGCCAGGATCGAGGCAGCGGCAATTGACAACGAGATGCTGTCACCCCTCACCAGGTTGATCGTTCGAGGGTGCCCAACAAAATCCCACTTGCCGTCGATGATCACCGCATCGGGAGGCGTCGCCAGGTCTAGACCTTCGATCGCTCGCCGAGCCGCCAACCTCTGCGCCCCAGACATGCCCAGCTGATCACACTCGGCGGCCGAAGCGTGCCCGATTGCCCATCTGTCAACCCAGCCCACGATCCGGTCGTAAATCGCTTCACGTTCTACCGGCGTCAGCTGTTTTGAATCGCGCAGCTTGTAGATCCGACGATCTTTGGGTACGACCACCGCGCCGAGGGTCAGCGGACCCGCCCATGAGCCCTTCCCGACCTCGTCGATTCCGACCACGACGTCGCACCCGTCCTGCCAGAGATCACGTTCGATACGAAGTCCGGGAGATGATTTCTTGAGCGCCTTGCGTAGCTTGGGGACCGAGTGCGCCACTGAGACACCCTATTGCGGATGTCTTCATCCTGCTGATCGGCTAGCGCAATAGGCCCGCAGGAAGGACGGTGGACTGTGTCGCCGGAGAAGCTGCGGTCTCTGTCGAGTTCAGGACGCCCGGACCGCCATAACCTCGTAGCCGTGACATCATCCACGTTCGATCCGCCGAGGGGACCAAGATCAGCGTTGCGCGCCGCTGACGTCGGCACGACCCTTCTCGGCGTATTCGGAGATAGGCCGATCGCCCGCGTAGATCGTGGAGGGGCCGTGCAGTTGCTCGATTCGGACTGGACATTCGACTGGTGGATCGCAGCGGAAGACCGAATCCACACGCCGGCCAACGAGCCGAGCGTTCGTCAGCAGCGACTGGGGGCTGGCCCGATTGTCCAGACCTCAGTCCGGGTTCCCGGCGGAGATGTTGTCCAGCGGACGTGGGCCTATGAGGGTGGAGTTGTCCTCGAGTACGAGAACAAGACCGCAACCCCGGTTGGGCTCACGCTCACGGTGCGCCCCTACGATCTCGCCGGCCAACAGAGCAGCCCCACTGTCAACCTGACCTCGGACCGGATAGAGGTCGACAAGATCAACATCTGGCTGAGCAACCAGGCCCGGGACACTGTTCCGGAGTTGGATGCAGTGATCGTGCCCCTCCTCCACAAGGCCTTCACTCGCGTTTTCATAGCCGCACGAGTGCGCTCCACCGAACGTCCACTCCCAGACTCCGCCGGCGCAGCCGGCGCATGGGATCTTCTTGTCACCGATCGGGTCCGCGCGATTCTGCCCGATGATCGGATGACCGCTCTATTCGACCAAAGCCGCGGCCGTCTCGGATTATCGACCTTCGATTTGGCCACACGCGTCTCCGCCGTCGCGGAATCGGCGGGTAATGAGCTGGCTGCAGTCAGCCTGGGAGGCCTTCGCACAGAGGCGGTCGAGGTACTTCGAACTTTGCACGCCGATCGCTGGCATCCGCGACCGATCAAAAGATCCGAGGACCGTGGCGCAGCGGCCGAGCTGGTGGATGGGTTGTCCTGGGCGGTCACGATGTATGCGCCGATGTGGGCGGAGGAGTTCATAGCAGCGGCGACCCAACTCACTTCGGCTGTCGCCAAGAAGGGGACAGCGGCGCAGATCGCACTGGCCGAGCGCGGGCTTGCCCGGCTGGTTCTGGCTCTCAACGACCCCGAGAGCTCCCGGCAGATCGACGCCGACTTCGGCTTTGGCGCCGCCGGGCCCATCAGCACCTTTGACGAGCTCTCTGCTCACACCCAGACAGCGTCAGAAACAGGTTCGTGGGGCGATGACGAAGCTGGACCAGCCGCCGTGGCCATCCGGTCACTCCGACCCTTGCTCGTGTCCGAATCATGGAGGGATGGGCGACCTACGATCGATCTTTTCCCAGCAGGCTTCCCCGGAGCCTGGCGGGGCGGTCAGCTCGAACTGCATTCGATTCCGACCGCCTTCGGGGACCTCTCTGCTGCCATCCGTTGGCACGGCGCCCGCCCAGCGCTTCTATGGGACTTCGAACGGGCAGACCACGTGTTGACGCCCGTGCGGCTTCAGTGTCGATCGCTCGACCCTCGATGGGCCACGGTTGATCGCCGAGGCGAGACGCTTCTGGCCGGATCAACCGACGGTCTTCTCGCGCCCCCAACCGAGGGGGAATCATTCACATGACTCGCCGACCTCAAGCTGAAGCAATCTAGAGATCGTCGATGAGTTTGAAAACCTCGGCGTGGGTGAGGCCGGCCGCAGCTCCTGCTTCACGCACCTTCGCTTCAACCCGCCGATCAAAGTCGACCATAGAGCCACCCTTCCCTTTGATCATGGTTGACTCGAACTGGCTCTCGTGTTGGCGAAGGGCCAGCATCTTGGCGGCCAGGTGTTTGGAAACGTCCTCGGCGTGGTCTGGCTCGTCGGCTTCGAACAGCAGAAGCCGATCGGGCCGGAAATGAGGCAGTCCCTGCTCAGGAAAGAACTTTGGGTCTCGAGCAGCCACAATCCCTTCGCACGCCAGCAACCCGGCGTGCCGGTGGTCAGGGTGTAGTCGATATCGCTTCCAAGGGTCGTGACCGAGCACGACGTTGGGACGTAGTTCGCGGATCCAGTAGGCGACTGCAGCACGGGCTTGGAGGTCTGAGGGGAGCTCGCCGTCGGTGTAGCCCAGGAATACGACGTCTCCGGTCGCACCTAAGGCCCGGGTAGCGGCAATCTGCTCTTCTTGCCGGGTCCGTATCAGCGTGGATTTGTCGGTATCAGGATCCCACGTGCCCTTTGAACCATCGGTACAGACCAGCACGCTCACGATGCATCCGTCGGTCGCCCACTTGGCCAACGTGGCACCACAGCCGAACTCGGTGTCATCGGGGTGCGCTCCAATAGCGAGCGCTCGTTCCGGGGTCGGGAGGTCTCGGGTGAGTACGTCCATAGAGAAGGGCTCCAGGGTGAGAGGGTTTTGGCCGGCGCTCATCAAGACACCGTTAGCTTCATTTGGTTTCTGTACAGCTCGAGATCTTCGGGGGTATCGACATCCAGCTGGAGTGTGTCGACGGTCAGAACATCAAGACCACATCGCAGCGCCTCTTCTCGATGGCGTTGGAAAGACCCCGGCCCGTAGGTGAACGTGAAGCCAGCATCGGTGGGAACGCTAACCACGTTTGAACCATCGCCGCGCCGATCACCCGCGATCACCATGCAGTCTTCTGAGGGTGCGAATTCAGCAAATGAGCTGGGACGGGCAAGATCGCCGTGACAGACAATCACATGAGAGAAGCCTTCACGGCCAAGTTGTTGTACCGCCATTTGCACAGAAGGGTTCAAGCCGCCGCCTCGCCAGATCACCTCCGCGCCGTGCGTGAGTGCGAACTGGGCGACCGACGCGCTGTCGCACACGACCCATCGGCGGAGTCCGACAGCCGCCGCCAGCACCCTTGCAGCCAAGGACTGCATCAGTTCGGCTCGATCCTCGGCGTTGAGTTCGTCGCCGAGTCGCTCCTTGGCTGCATCGAACGTCTTGAGTGGCACGAGGAACGCTGGGGTAGATCTGTGCACCTCCCCAACGGTAGAACGATTTTTCCGATTCCGAACCGTAGGTAAGACTGGGATATGACTGATCAAAGGTCCGAAGCGCTACGAGTCACTATTCTGGGCGGTGGTTCCTGGGGAACAACGGTGGCCCACCTTGCCGCCCACAACGCCCGCACGCGTCTGTGGGCACGCGATGAGGCCACTGTTGACTCGATCAACACACAGCACCGAAACATGCGGTACTTGCCCGATTTCGAACTCCACCCTGACCTCAAAGCCAGTTCGGATTTCGATGACCTCGTGGCCAACACAGACTTGCTGGTGATGGGGGTTCCCACCACCGCCTTCCGAGAAACCTGCCAACGAGCCGCAGCTTCGCTGCGACCATGGGTACCGGTGATCAGTCTGGCGAAGGGCTTCGAAGCAGGATCCAACAAACGGATGACACAAATCATCACCGAGGAACTCCCCAGTCGGCCGGTGGGCGTACTCACCGGACCCAACCTGGCCAAGGAGATTCTCGCCGGCGGCCCGGCGGCGGCGGTGATCGCACTTACCGAACACGAAATAGCCCAGCGTCTCCAGACCGTCTTCACGACAGCAACCTTCCGAGTGTTCACCCACCACGACGTGGTGGGATGTGAATTGGGTGGTGCTCTGAAGAACGTGTATGCGGTTGCAGCTGCGACGGTCGAGGGCCGCGGGCTGGGAGACAACGCTCGTGCCGCAATAATCACTCGGGGGTTGGCCGAACTCATCGAGCTCGGCACCGCACTCGGAGGCGAACCGCTCACCCTGGCCGGCCTCGCCGGCATGGGGGATCTTTTCGCCACGTGCGTCAGCCCGCAGAGCCGCAACAGCTTCGTGGGGCGCAGGCTCGGTCAAGGCGTCTCCATCGACGAGATTCTCAGCGAAATGTCGCAAGTGGCCGAAGGGATCAAGGCTACGAAGGCCGCAATCGAACTCGCCGCCGAGGTGGGCGTCACCATGCCTATTGCCGGTCACCTTGCCAAGGTGTGTTTTGAGGGTCGCGATTCCAACTGGGCTGAGGACAACCTGCTGAGGGGAAGGCTCGGTCACGAATGACGCGGTGCTCGTTCTCAGAGACAGGTCTTCGGGCTCGACCCGGTCCAAAAGTCGCCTCCGCTACCTCCGATCAGGGCTGAGTGCGGGTTGTCGGTGACGCGCTACGGGGTCCGGATAGGAAGACCGGCAGCAAGATAGGCAGCGTCGATGAACTCCATGTTGGCTATGGCGTCGGAACCCCCAGTCGGCATTGCGGCATCGTTGTTCACCACGTCGATGAAGGCCTCCATCTGATGGTGGTAGGTGGTGCGACCCTGGACAACCTCGTCGATGCCCAAGCCCTCGACCACGATGCGGTTGCCGTCGTGGGGAGCAAGCGGGTTGTCGGCAACGAGTGTCGCGTCGGCTCCAACAACCTGTAGCTGAGCCCGGAACTCTGTGCCCTCAGACATCTTGGTGGCGAGCCGTGCTGGCACACCGTTGGGAAACTCCGCATGTATAACGGTGTCGATGTCGACGTTGGGCCGACCCTGTTCCATCCGGGCTGACACAACTCGCGGTTCCTCGCCCGGCATCACCCAACGGGCCCACTGCACCGGATAACAACCGAGGTCCATCAGAGCGCCACCGCACAGTTCGAAGCTCTGCCGCACGTCGTCGTCTGGCCGGATGTAAACATCAAAGACGGCATCCACAGACTGGATATCACCCAAGGCGCCGGAGTCCAGAATCTCTCGAATCCGAGTCGCCATCGGGTGGTAGCGCCAATGGAAAGCCTCCATGCAGACTCGACCGGTCCGCTCAGCGGCAGTGGTGATATCGCGCGCCAGCCCGGCATTGGCGGCGAAGGGCTTCTCGCTGAGGACGTGTTTGCCCGCCTCGAGCGCAGCGATTGTCCAAATATGGTGAAGATTCACTGGCAACGGGTTATAGATCGCATCCAGCTCAGGATCGGACAACATCTCGTTGTAGGAGTCGAGCACCCGGCCAATCCCCCACGTGGCAGCGTGCGCCTCGGCCCGTGAACGGTCGCGAGCGGCAATCGCCTCCAATGTGACTCCGTCGGTGTCACGTACGGGTTGATACAGGGCCTTGCCAGAAATTCGGGCGGCTCCCAGAACACCAAATCGAATCGTCATGGACGACATGATTCCACGGCGGCTACCGTTTTCCTCGATGCTGGTTCACCTAGGTCCGGTCGATTCCAAACAGATGGAAGGCTGGCTTCGTTTCGCGAGGCGACTGTTGTGTGATTTGAGGACCGAACCTGGCGACATGAGTAGCCGCCTCTCGAAGAGCCTCTTGACCGAATGGAACAAGCTCATCGATCAATGGTCTGTCTCGCTGTCCATTGACAAACAGAACAGCAGTCGCGACTTCATGTGGAGAGGTGAACTCGAATCGGACAAGGCCGAGTACCTTCTGCACTCACTACAGCGCACACTGCACTCTGCGACGGTTGCGGCGTGGGTAACCCCGGACGATCTAGCCAAACATGGGCTCGTCACATTCCACATCATGCAATGCTTCATCAACTCCCTCGAAAGCGAAGGCGTCGCTCAGTTCGAGTACGTGGAGCAGCTCCGGTCCGAGGTTGCCCGATTCGGTGCGTCGTTCATGCGTTAGCGCACTTCGACCGACGCCCTTAGGGACTCTCCCCGTCCCCACACGCGGTTGCGATGAACTGAGACACCAGATCGGCCAGCTTTGACTGACTTTTGTGGAGGAACCGGGCTGCCTTGTCGAGTCGAACCCAAGTAGCTGCATCCACTTCCGGAATCACGATCCTCCGTCCTGAACGCGGCGGCCATTCGATCTCGGTGGTGTTGCTCTGAAGTCTGGACGGCTCGAAGTCACCGTTCACCAGAAACGGATGGATGTGTTTACCGGCAGCCTTGATGACCGGTAGCTCGGTCAACACAGCGTCTGGCGCCAGCTTCGAGCCGAGTTCCTCAGCAAATTCGCGTCGTGCGCAATCTGACGCATTCTCCATCTGAGGGTCGAACTCCCCCTTTGGGATACTCCATCCGTACTCGTTTCTGCCGCTCCAATATGGTCCGCCGGGATGGACGATCAACAGTTCGACCGCATCGTCTTCACCCACCCGCCACAACGCAATTCCCGCCGAGTGTTTCACCATCGAAGGCACCGTTCGTGCACTGAACCTTCCTAACTTTTCAGCGCCTCACCCGGCAAACGGTCTTGACGGAGAGAGCTGTTTTCGATAACGCCAACCCCGTTTACGAGAACGTTGCTGATGCCAGTGGAAGCTGTCGCTGGAGCGGCAACGGTGGCGCGATCGGCGATCGTGTCGGGATCGAACACAGTGATGTCAGCATCGGCCCCGATCTGTAGTCGCCCCTTCCGGCTCATTGCGGGGAGCATGCCCTCGACACGGCGTGCGGGAAGGATGGTCATCTTGGCCAAGCCGTCCATCAGCGAGATGACGTTCCGCTCGCGCACGTAGACACCTAGGGTCCTCGCGAACGTGCCAGCGGCCCGAGGATGGTTGTTGGCATCGGGCTCTGCGATTGCATCAGATGCCACAATCATCCATGGAGTGCGCATCGCCATGTCGACCTCTTCGGCAGGAATTGAACCGAGCGCAGCGACTAGCTTGTTCTCCGCCTGGGCTGAATCGAACGTCTCGGCGGTGAGCCGAGTTTCGGTGCCACCGATCTGGAGGTCGCCGTAGTCGAGTCCGAACCGGGATCGCCAGTCACCGGCGAATCGGAAACTCCCTAGACGAGTAGCCCAGAAATCGTAGGGATAAAGGCACGCCGTCACGTCGATGCCATCGGCGCGGGCTTGATTCAGGGTGTCGAGCGTCTGGGCCATGGTGAAGGTGCCACCGGTGCTGGTGATGTGGGATATGTGCACACTCAGCCCGGTCGTGCGGGCCACATCCAGGACTTCGGCTATTGCTTCGGCGTTGGTTCCCGGAGCTTCGTTGTCGCTATAGCGAGCGTGGAAGAACAATATTCCCCGTTGCCCGGCCGCCTGCTCCGCGACTCGTAGAATCTCGTCCCGTGTAGTCCCCGGTGCGTACTCGAGTGAGAAGGCAATCCCAGCAAATCCGTCTGCTAACTGCTCTTTGGCCAACTGCTCGAACCGGGCCAACGTGTTGCTGTTCATCTCGCGGTCGGGCGAGACGTTCAGGAGTCCACGGTGAAATTGTTGATGAAACGCGCCACCAAAATTGGTCGGCACGGCGCCGGTGAATCGTTCGAAGAATGCGTTGGCATAGTTGTTGATGCCGTGCATGCCCAGGTTGGTCGTGACACCGTCAGCAACTTTGAACCAAACGCCGAACGGGTTGGGGCGGTAGCTCAAGATGTCGACGAAGCCCGGGGCGACGACCTGGCCCGAGGCGTCGATCGTCGTGGCACCCGTGAGCTGCTCGGGTCCAATGTACGCAATGGCTTTGCCTACTATCCCGACGTTCATCACACTGTCGAATCCCGAAGCCGGATCCATAACCCGCCCGCCGGCCAAGACAACATCGAACTCAGTCGTAGGGTCAGCCTGGAGCGAAGGGTCGAGAACCGGCGGCTCAAGGGTCTCCGGGGCGAGCTGAGTTGTTCCGGCGACACTGACCTCGTTCGTGGCAGCGAGCCCAGGAGGTGGTTTCCGCGACGGCCCCGATCCGGCCCGCACAGCGGAGGTGTTCGCCGCACCCAGAGCACCCAGAGTGGCGACGCTGGCGGCGCCGTAGCCAAGGCTTATGAGAAGGCGCCGACGGTTCTGATCCACTTCCTCCGAGACTAGATCGCAGGGCCGCGGTCCCAGGGTCAAACCCTCAAAGTTGACGCAAGGGGTCGGCCGAGGGCACGAGGCTCGATTGCCCGGCTGTCGTTGGACGACGTTGGGAACAGTGGAGTACACAATGCGCGCTGGACACTGCCATTACGATGTGAGGGTGCCGAATGAGTTCCCTTCGATCTATCCGCTCGGCATCGTTGGGTCGGGCCAGATTGCTCGCATGATTCACAGCGCTGCGGTGAAGCTAGGCATAACACCTCGCCTCATGGCGGAGGACTCCGGGGACTCCGCCGCCCTTGCGGCTCCCGGAGCGAGCTTCCGTCACCCGGATGCCTTGGCCTCATTCGCAGAGCTGTGCGAAGTGGTCACGTTCGAACACGAACGAATCGACCTGGGGATGATCGAACACATGGAAGCTGCTGGGCAGATCATCCGTCCCGGTGCACGAGCGCTTCGGGCCGCATTGGACAAGGTGCACCAACGCCATGTTCTAACGGCAAAGGGGTTTCGGTTTGCACCCTTTGCCGTGGTGAGAGGCCCCGACGATCTCTTGGACTTCACTGGGCTCTTCGGCTTTCCAGCGGTCATAAAGTCAGTTCGCTCCGGCGGTCAGTCCGAGCGTGGCGCATGGGTAGTCGACAACCAAAACGATGCACTGAGGGTCATGGCTGAACAGTCGGACCGGGAGCTGATGGTCGAAGAGTTCCAGCCGATCGTCAAAGAACTGGTGGTCTTGGTGGCGCGGCGCTCGGGTGGCAGCGCTCGTTGTTATCCCGTTGCTGAAACCACCAACGCGGACGGAGCCTGCCGCGAGATTCGCGTGCCGGCCGCGATCGGAACCCGGGTGAAGACCCAAGCCATGGAAACGGCGCGAGCGATCGCAGCAGAACTGGACGCAGTGGGCGTAATCGCCGTGGAATTCTTTCTCACGACCAAAGGGTTGGTCGTCAACGAAATCGCTGCACGACCTCATAACGCCGGTCATCACACACTCGAAAATGCGCCCACCAACCAGTTCGAGAATCACGTACGAGCCATCCTCGATCTGCCCTTGGGACCAACGCACGCCCTGGCCAAGGCCACCGTCACAGTGAACGTAATAGGTGGTATCGATCCGGTAGACCCCGCTGATCACCTTCACGAGGCACTCGAAGTCGAAGGAGCCAGTGTCTACCTCTATGGAAAGCGGCCGCGACCGGGCCGTAAGCTCGGGCATGTGACAGCGCTGGGAGACGACATGGAACAGGCTCGGGAGCTAGCCCGGCGGGCCGAGGCTGCACTCATGAATCGGCGGCTGTAATGGCGACCCTCCGAATAATCGACCACCCACTGGTGAGTCACAAGATCGCCACTCTGCGGAACAAAGAAACCGAACCCGAGCAGTTCCGCCGGACCTGTGCAGAGATCACCCTCCTCACTGCATATGAGGGACTGCGGGATCTGGCGACAACCCAAACCTCTGTAGAGACCCCTGTCGCCACGGCCACCGCTTTCGTGCTCACCCAACCGGCACCTGCGGTGATTGGGATACTCCGGGCTGGACTGGTGATGGTCGAAGCGATCCTCACACTGGTTCCCCACGCCAGGGTGGGTCACCTCGGGATGCAAAGAAACGAGGAAACTCACGAACCCTCCTGGTACTACGAGAAGATTCCCAGTCGTCTGGATGAACGCGAGGTGATCGTGGTCGACCCGATGTTGGCAACCGGCGGATCGGCTTCTGCCGCATTGAGCCACCTCAAGACCAGCGGAGCCACAAAGCTGCGACTGCTCTGCATCATCGGCTCACCAGAAGGCGTTCGAACGGTGCACGCAGCCCACCCGGATGTGCCGATCACCTTGGCTGCTCAGGACCCAGGCCTGACACCGAACGCCTACATCACGCCCGGACTGGGAGATGCCGGCGACCGAATCTACGGGACCGATAAGTGAGCCATGAGCACTGAGCCCGGCCCGACCGAATCAGAGTCTCAGCCGATGCCGGACGAAATCGACTGGGATCGTCTCCGATCCGAGGCGTTGGAAATGACCGCCCGGGCCTATGCCCCCTATTCAGGATTTCGAGTGGGAGCTGCTGCATTGACAACCACCGGCCGCGTCGTGCGCGGTTGCAACGTGGAAAATGTGAGTTATGGCCTCACACTCTGCGCAGAGTGTGGCCTCGTCTCGGAGCTGACGAACCAGGCAGCCGGAAAAATCGTTGCGGCCGCGGTTGTATCCAGCTCAGGTGACTACTGCAGCCCGTGTGGCCGATGCCGTCAATTGCTGGTCGAGCACTCCGCAGACGATGCTGTGATCGACACACCGAGCGGCCCGACGCTCATCAGGGCGCTCCTTCCGGGCCACTTCGACCTGAACCGCCTCGAAGGAGGCTGACCGGAGTCACCGTGGAGCGCAACCAGCGGAAGCATTCACAACCAGGGTGGACACGATTTCCCTGGTGACGAGATCGACCGTTTCCCCGCTCGGTGGTTCAGATCAGGCGCTTCCAAGTAGCGGCACAAGTTCGGCCAGGCCTACGAGCACCGGGACGTCGAGATCCTCATCGGAGTGTTCCAACGCCCAGGTGTGATCATGGGGTACGTGAACCGCGTGCCCCCCGATCGCAAGCACCGGTTCGATGTCGGACCGGGTCGAGTTGCCAACCATCAAGAACCTGTCCGGCGGGATCTCGAGCCCGTTGACGATTTGTTGGTACGTGATGGGATCCTTTTCACTCACGATATGGATTGCTTCGAACCGGTCGGCCAAACCGCTGGCAGCCACTTTGGATTCCTGGTGGAACAGATCCCCTTTGGTGATGATGAGCAGCCGATACCGATCAGCGAGGCCGTCGAGTGTCTCCTCCACACCAGGAAGTAGCTCCACCGGGTGCTCCATCATCTCCCGAGCCCACTGCACGATCTCCCCGAGCGCTGCGCTCGGAATGTTGCCCTCGGATGCCTCTATTGCAGTCTCGATCATCGATAAGACGAACCCCTTCACGCCGTAGCCGAAATGGGACAAGTTCTGCCGCTCACGTTGCAGGAGTCTTTCGGCCGTCTCGGATGCATCACACCACGGCGAGAGCAAAGCATCGAACCGTTGCTGGGTGAGTACGAAGAACGTTTCAGAGAGCCATAACGTGTCGTCTCCGTCAAAGGCCACAACGTCGATCTCGCTCGGGTCCATGGGCTTGAGGGTACCGACCCAGACTAGACCGGTAAGGCCACAGCCCTTGCGGGGACCCTGACCGCACCCAAGTACAGAACGGTGCCCAATGGACCGATACCGTTAGGCAATGGAGATCCCCACGCGAGACCAGATTCGAACCGCACCAAAGGTGCTACTGCATGATCATCTCGATGGCGGCATGCGACCCCTGACGGTGATTGAGCTCGCTGCTGAGCAGGGCTACACCGATCTGCCAACGACCGACCCTGACGAATTGGCGAGATGGTTCACCCGAGGAGCCGACCGTCGTAATCTCGTGTTGTACCTTGAGACCTTCGCCCACACGGTGGGGGTCACCCAGACCAGAGATGGTCTCGAGCGCGCCGCGGCCGAATGCGCTGAAGACCTTGCCGCTGACGGCGTCGTGTATGCCGAGATCCGGTTCGCCCCCGAACTCCACACTCAGGCCGGCCTCACGCTCGATGAAGTCGTAGAAAGCGTGCTGGACGGCTTCGAAACCGGCATGGCGGCTGCCGCAGCCGCCGGTAATCCGATCATTATCGGGACGCTGGTCACCGCCATGCGGACGGCCGCACACAGCCTTGAAATCGCTGAACTAGGCGTACGTCATCGCGACAACGGTGTGGTCGGCTTCGACATCGCCGGAGCTGAAGCCGGCTATCCCCCCACAATCCATCTCGGGGCATTCCAGTACGTCATGCGTCAAAACTTCCACATCACAATCCATGCCGGTGAAGCATTCGGTCTACCCAGTATCCACGAAGCACTTCAATATTGCGGAGCAGAACGACTGGGCCATGGCGTGAGAATCGTTGACGACATCACCTTCGACGGCGACGGGGTCCCGGTTCTGGGGCGGCTCGCCAATTATGTGCTCGATCGACGCATCCCGCTGGAGATGTGTCCAACATCCAACGTCAACACGGGAGCAGCTGAGTCTTATGAGACGCACCCGATCAAGCTGCTCACGGACCTTCGCTTCCGCGTCACCCTGAATACCGACAATCGACTGATGAGCGATGTCAGCATGACCGACGAGTTCGAAAAGTCGTGCAGCGCATTCAATTGGGATCTGTCCGATATGCGGTGGCTCACGGTCAATGCCATGAAGAGCAGCTTCTGGCCCTTCCAAGAACGCCTCGATCTCATTAACAACGTAATCAAGCCTGGTTATGCGGCGTTGCTGAGTTCGTGACCGGCCTTCCTCCACCCCCCTCGGTACCGAGCGGTCCACCACCGGATCATCTCGCTGTGTCGATCAGAGGCCTCTACAAGTCCTTCGGCGCCAAGGTGGCGGTGAACGGACTCGATCTCGATGTACCGCGCGGGACCTTCTTTGGACTCGTCGGTCCGAACGGAGCGGGCAAGTCGACCACGTTGAAGATCGCAACCGGTCTTCTGCGTCCCGATCGCGGCGACGTATGGGTGGCGGGTATGGATGTGTGGCAGAACCCGCGTGCGGTGAAAGCGACCATCGGTGTCGTCCCCGAGGACCTTCGCCTCTTCGAACGCCTTACCGGCCAGGAGCTTCTGGAGTACGTGGGACTCCTTCGGGGTTTTGATCGGAATGTCTGCCGAAGAAGGGCCAACGAGCTACTCGAGGTCATGGACCTCTCCGAGGCTGCTGGGCGGCTGGTTCTCGACTACTCGACGGGGATGCGCAAGAAGATCGCGCTCGGGGCTGCCATTCTCCACCGTCCTACCGTGCTCTTTCTCGACGAACCGTTCGAGAGTGTTGATCCGTTATCGGTTCGTGCTCTGCGAGAGATCCTCACCCAGTTGGTGAGAAACGGTGCCACGGTGGTTTTCAGCAGTCATGTAATGGAGGTGGTCGAGCGTCTGTGCGACCACGTGGCTGTCATCCACGCTGGTACCGCTGTGGCCGGTGGCCCGACCCAGGACGTCTGCAGGGGCCGCCGTCTCGAAGATGTGTTTGCTGATGCTGTCGGGCACTCAGAGTCGGCTCGAACGCTGGATTGGCTGTAGGACCGCAAGCATGATCAGCATATTCGCTTCTTTGCGATTGCGACTTCTCCGCAACATCTTCCAGACGGATGGGGCTTTGGCGTTCGTGTTGTTCAGCTTCATGGCATTGTTGCTTTCGGTCTCCGTCACGGTCGCGATCCTCGGTGCAGACGAGATCGCACCCGGCCTCCTACCGGTCATGGGAGCTGCGCTGATGATCGCGTGGACCTTCGGCCCGCTGCTATTCGGTGCCTCGGATGAAACCATCGATACCACTCGACTTGCGCTGTTCCCGGTACCGGCACGGCAGTTGGCTCCGGGCATGGCCCTGGCAAACCTCATCGGGCCTGGTCCCCTGGCAGTCGCACTCCCATTTCTGGCAGCAGCGTTCCGGAGCGATGGACCCATACGGATTCTGGTCGGCATCGTGTCCGCAATGACCACGGTGTTCCTTGCTTCGGTCCTTTCTCGCTGGGTGCAGACAGTCCTGGGTGGCCTCCTGAGGCAGCGAAACCGACGCGACATGGTCGTGCTCTTCGCCGGACTGTTTGCCGGTGTCATCGGGATCGGGTCCCAGATCGTCCTTTTCGTGGGTTTCTCCGTGGATCGACTAGCGAAATGGGGACGACTAGCCCGCTGGCTACCGGGTGGCTGGACCGGCTGGGGACAGGAAATCCTGTACGACGACCCGCGCCGGTCTGCCGTGATCATCTCACTGGGTGCGTCGGCGCTGTCCCTACTAGCGGCAGCGGTAGCGGCGTGGCGGTGGATTCAGTCTCTGGAGGCGGCGCTGACCGAGGTAACTGATGGTGGAGTGGAGGAGATCGGTCGCGCCCACTTCATGGACTCGGGCGGTCTTGTCGGCGCGGCTCTTCTGCGGCTCGGCCCGTACGGTCCCGTCCTCGCCAAGGAGGTCCGGTACCTACGCCGTCACCCGCGCTACCGGGTTCAGGTCGTGTCTCAATTCGTGGTGCTCATCGTTGGAGGTGCCCCATTTCTGGCGGCCATTCTAGACCGCGATCCCGTGTCGGTTCTGGTGGCTTGCGTACCGGCACTCACAGCGGGGATAACGTCATCGAACCTGTTGGGAGCTGACGGTCGGGCACTTTGGGGTGAGGTCCTTGCCATTGACAGCTTGAAGACACTGTTGCGGGGAAGGGCGCTTGCGTTCGTCGGTCTCGGCGTCGGAGCATCGACTGTGGTGATCCTGGGAACAGCGGCGTGGACTGGAGGCTGGCGATTCGCACCGGTGGCATTTGCGGCCAGCATCGGGATGGGGTTCGCCGGAGCAGGAACCGGCGCCTACACCTCCACTCTCGCACCTGTTCTCCTGCCCGACGAAACCAACCCGAACCCATTCGCCTCCGGTGACATGGGTCAGGGTTGTGTTAGCGGGATCTTCACTTTTGCAGGGGCCTTTGTCGGCCTCGCAACCTCGGCGCCGATTCTGATAGGGCTTGCCTACTCCCGAACCGAGCTGTGGGCCCAAGTATTGGTGGTTCTAGCAGCGCCGATCTACGGTCTGGCGCTGTTCATCTTTGCGACTGAACAGGCGGGCCGCCGCGCCGATGAGCGAACACCGGATTTGCTGGCAACACTCACCTAGAGAGTTTCCTCGCGTTCGGTGATCGCTTCGTGCATGGGACGCAAGTGTCGGCGCTCCACCCAAATTGGTCCGACCGGCGATTCGACTTTCACTCGCTGCCCCTCTCCCAAGCCCATGAATCGATACCTGGACCACAACATCGATGCGTCGGCCCGAAGGTAGGCGAAGGGATAGGTGCTGGTTCGGGTTGCGTAGGCCGGCAGCGTCTCCGAAGCGTCTACGCCAGCCACCCCACTCACCGCTCGTTTGCGTTCCCACAGCACGAGTGGGACCCCGAGGACGAAGATCCACGCCCCTGCGAGCCCGATGGTCGTTGGTGGTATTTGAAACGAGCCCGGAGCCCGGAGGAGACCACCAATGCCTGATGTAAGAGAAATTGTCGGTTGACTCGGCCCGTCGGTCGGTGGTCCGAGCACGGGCACGGCAACATTCATGGATGACTCGTCGACAGGCAAACTCGGCCTCGTCGGAGGCTGTGTGGTCGGCCCCGCCGTCGGCGGCACGGTGGACTCCGTCGTGGTTGTTGACGTGGATGTTGTTGAGGTGGATGTTGTCGAGGTGGACGTTGAGGAGGTTGTTGTTGTTGAGGAGGTTGTTGTTGTTGAGGAGGTTGTTGTTGGGCCACCTCCGGTGGTCGGCGGTGTAGTGGTGGGAGGCAGCGTCACCTGGACACTGAACGACACGTCGGTTGACATCGAAGGTATGCCGCTGTCACTCACCCGAATCGTGACGTTTTGGGTTCCAACGGGGCCGGCGTTGTCCCAGGTCACCAAACCACTCGTGTTCACGGTCATGCCAGCCGGGCCGACCAGTACGAGGTAACTGAGAGGTTCGTCCGGATCGGATGCTGAAATGGGGACCTCGAGCCGATCGTCGAGCACGACGGTCTGATTCGATACGGGTGACACTACCGGAGGTGAGTTGGTCGCTCCTGAGGTCGCAGTGACGGTCCATGTGTTCGATCCGGCTATCAGGTTCGGTTGGGTGGCGACCACCTGAACCGTTGAGGAGCCCGCTGCGGTTGGTGTATATGTGATCGTTCCTGAGGATGGATCGATCGTCATGCCTGCTGGCACGGCTCCCTGCAGCGACCAGGTGAGTGGCACGGCCGGGTCATCGGGGTCAGTCCCTGTGACGGGCTGAGATGTCGGGGAACCTACGGGGGCGCCACCGTCGGGGATAGGTGCAACGATCGGTGCTTGATCGTCTTCGATTACCGAGAGCGTGAATGTCTCAGACACTGTCACGCCGCCGCCGGTCAGGTCTAGCGTGATCGAGAAGCTCGACCCGCCGTCGGTCTCTCCCGGCGTCCATGCAAGTGCACCAGTTGAGGGATCAATCGTCATTCCAGCCGGCATACCACTGGCGTTCCATGAGACTGGAGCGCTATCGGGGTCAGAACCCACCGGAGCGAGGCCGAACAGCACCGACTCGGTGGCACTCTGCGGGCCTGGGTTCGTGAGAACCGGCGGAAGGGCTCCTGTCACAGCGATCACGGGCCCGAATTCCGAAGTGGACCCCAGGCCATTGGTTTGAGCCGCGGTCACGTGGGTCTCGGCAAGAGCTGGAAACGTGTTGTCGATCGATCCGTCCGGCTGGACAGCGGTCTGGAATATCCTGTTGATCGCCAGCCCTGTACCGGAGTCGCCGGCGTACAACTCGATGGAGCTGTTGGGGCAGCCGGTGCCGGTTAGATGCCACGACGCACCGATCACCTCCACGGCGATGACAGGAGTATCCAGACCTTGGTTTCCAAAGCCCGGGGTGAGTCCGCAACCGTCGCTGCCGTCGTTGGCAGTAGGTCCGTCGGGAAGATCGGGGGTTGTCGGCCCAATCAGATCGATCGTCGCCGCCGGGTTGATACCCGCTGTGATCGGGCCGTAGATGTTGCCCGTGATCGTGATCTGGGAGGCCGGACGCCCGGCGGCTGGTACTGCGTTCTCACCAACCACCGCCAGGGCCGATCCCACTCCGTTCAGTACTGCGTTGTCCTGGACAACCGACCCGGTGCCATAGACGCGTATGCCGAACTGATCGCTTCCTCCGGTTCCGAAACCGTCAACCGTATTGTCAGCGACCGTGACCGAGCTTGCGGTCAGAGGGAGATCGATACCTCCGGCCCGACTACCTGAGATGTGGTTGAGAGAGATCGTTCCGGTGCCACCTCCTGTCACGGTCACACCGTCCGCCATCGCAGGAGCCGACTCCATTCCACCCTGGAGGATTTGGTTCCGCTCGATCAGAAATCCTGGCTGGTCAGAGTCAACGAGCACGGCGCTCTCTTTGGTGAATCCGATCGCGTTCAGGCGAATCGTTGTTTGCTGACCACCTCGAACGCGAACCGCCTGGTTGAGACGGTTGCTCGTTCCCGGATCGCCCTGGGTGGCAATGTCAAACCCTAGTGCGGTAGTAGAGATGGTCGCCGAGCTTGTGGTGTCAGCTCCATCGACGCCTACCTCAACACCATCGTCGAATCCGAGCATCGCAACGTTCTCCACCACGGCAGTAGGTGCATGAACTCGCACACCGTCCATGGTGGGTTCTGTCGCCCGATTTCCCCACAGCAACAGCTCGGGAATGTCGACAGTCCCGATCATCTGGCTGTTTGCTCCCACCGCCACGTCGGGTCGGATGACCGTGGCGGTGCCATCGGTCCCGTTGACCGGTGAATTCCACTGGCGGGCATCTCCGTTCACTGTCGTATCAGAGTCGGTGATCGGCGGCAGCCCCGCAGAGAGGATCAGCTGCCACCAGATGTGCCCACCACCGCTCGCATTCGTGGGTACAGCCGGCACGAACCGCATGGTGTTGGAACCGGCAACGGCATTCGCGTTCTGCACAAACTGCCGCATCGTGCCCTGAACGGTTCGATTCCCTTCGGGGGCAAGATCGGTGTTGTCCCCGCCTTCGAGGTTGGTGACAATGTTGAAAGAGAATCCGGTGTCGAGATCGAGTCTGGGTGTAGCAGCGTCAACCCGGAAGACGTGTTCTGAGGTCATCAGACTCGTGGCGGTGTCGGATCCGGCACCTGTTCGTCCTGCGACAACCGGCCCATCGGCCGAGGTGAACTCCACCCCGCCTGACCCAACCGCGCGAAGCGAACCAGCCGGCCCGAAGGTCTGATCAGCCCACACATCGGTAGCAACGAAACCTGAATTCAATGCCGGCGGGCCGATCGTCCGCGAGTCAACCGTTATCCAGAAGCTACCGATGATCGCGTTGGCGAAGGACCACCGGCCGGTCGCATCGGTGGTGAGCGTTGCAAGAAGTGGGTCACCAACGGCCGGAGTTTCGACCCCTGGCGCATCGGAGGAAACGTCGCGATAGACCCGAACTGTTGCGCCGGCGACCGGTGTCGCGTCGCTCATGTTCGCATCACCGTTCACGTCGTTGAGAACCCGTCCGCTGATCAGCTGAAGTCCGCTGTTCTGGGAGAACTCACTGGTGGCCCCCAGTGCCGAGTCGGTGGCCGTGGCGGTGATTTCGGTGACGCCGGCGCTGGGGATGTTGATCGTGAAGTCACCGGCACCGTCTGCGGTTCCGCTGGCGAGGAAGACGATCCCCTCACCGTGAGGTAGTGGCACCGCGGGCTCGGTTTCTCCCGAGCCCGCCTGCGCACTGAAGATCTCCACGACGCACCCGGCACAGCTTGTTCCCGACACATCGACGGTGCCGGGCGGACCGGGCGCAACGGTGGTCAGGACAGGAAAGTCGAGAAGCGCATTGCCGGCGTCGGCGGTGAGCGCATTGTCGTTCAACGTGATCCCGTCACCGTTGATGAAGTTGTCCGTGGTTGCGATGTGGTTGTCGATTGCCAAGCCGGCGTTGTCGATGAAGTGGTTTCGTGAAATGATCGCCCGGGCTGCGATACGTCCCTGGGCAGTGTTCTCGCCAGCGATCACGATTCCAGGACCGTTGTTGTTCTGGAAGACGTTTCTGCGGATGGTGCCCGTAAGGTCGCCGATACGGACTCCGCCGCTTTGTCCTGCGGAGTCTCCGCAGTTGAGAAATGTGTTGTCTTCGATGAGGACACCCGTTTGGAAAGTATCGACGCAGAAGTCGTTGGCAGCAAAGAAGCGGTTGCCGCTGACGATCATGCCAGGCGAGGTAACGAGCGCATTGAAACCATCCGAAACGGCGCCACCCAATTCGGTTCCGGTCACCGTGGCCGACGGGCTGTTGTCTACCGAGATCAACACGCTGGCCGATTCGGTCAGGTAGCTATCGCGGATGACGAGGCTAGGTGCGTACGCCGTGGTGATCAGGGATGCCGGATGCAGAGCATTGGGGGTCACCGTGGTGGGATCGACGGTGCCGATGATGACTCGATCGAAAACGACATCGGAGATCGCTCCACCGCTGACACCGTTGACCCGTAGCGGTGTCGCGGTGAAGCCGCTACCGAGGTGAACGTTGTGCACCTCACTTCGAACCGGGATCAGGCTCCCGGATGCCTGTAGGTGGATGGGTTGGCTGATGACCTGCAACTCGGGCCGCTCCAGATTGGGCAGGGTTGCGCCAGCGGTACCAACAGCCGATCCGGCGTTCGCCGAAAACAAGCCTGGGTTGGAATCAACGGTCGAGCCGTCTGGTGCGTATGCAGTTCCGTCGATGATCGTGTCGGCGTCGGAGACGATGATCGCTGAGGTGCCCCCGACCTGCCACCAAGACGCAGCCGCCGCGGTGCCGTTGGTCCCGACCATGGGCACGAACCGCATAGTATTTGGCCCGACCACGGCGTTGGCGTTGTTGACAAACTGACGTAGCGATCCCTGTATGACGCCGGCGTCAGCGTTGGTCACGACGTTGAAGCTGAATCCGAAATCGGCGATGGGAGACCCAGCACTGATTAGCGCAAGATGGTCCGCCACCAGGATGTCGCTCGCATCGATATCGCTGTTCAGCGGGTCGACACCTCCATAGACCGGACCGGGCGCCGCGGTCAGGGGTGATGCCACGCCGACCAGAGAGCCGGCGGGTCCGTATGTCTGTTCCGCGACCGCAGAACCAACTCCGGTGGTCCCGCTCGGCGGCACGATGTCGGTTGAGTCGACGCTCACCCAGTACGAGCTCGACGGGTTCAGTCCGGCTACGACAGCGGTCCCTGTCGGATCGGTGACCAAGCTGGTCACGAAGGTGTCGGTTGGGTCCGGGAGGTTCGGGTTTGATCCGTTGTCCTCCCATAGGAACACATCGACTCCGGAGGCGACCGGGTGATTGGCATCTCCGACCGTCGAATCGAGACTGTCTCCGGCAAGATCGACGAACACGCGCACCTCGACTTCGTCCGGTCCCATTGCCGAGACGAACAGCGCCCCAGCAAAGAGAGAGGAAAGAAGCGCGAGCGCTCCACCGGAGACGACAACCGGGAGTCGCCATCCTTGTAAACCGCTGCGCAATCGCCCGGCCATCGATTACCTCGAAGCGCTGAGTCTGGTCGCAGCTGACCTACGGGTCTTCGCCAGCGGCAGCCGAAGCGTGAAGCGGGTATTTGATCCGACGCTGTCGCACCAGAAACTACCGCCGAGGGCGGGAGCGATCATGCGACCGAGGACGAGCGCAAGGGACGTGTCAGTATCGAGCCGACGAGCAAGGTGCTCGTCGGTGGCGTCGATCAGGTTTGGCGAGTGGAGGATCACACGGACCGCATCCCGATCCAGCTGACGGCCGTTGTCGGTGAGGGCGATCCATACTCCGTCAGCGTCCACCCCACCGCTGATCAACACCCGCTCGGCTCCTCGGATGGATGCATTGCGCACGATGTCGTTGCACAGCAGGAGGATGGCGTATCGATCTCCCCACATCACGTCGCTGCCATCGCCGGCAACGCTGACCAAGTTTGGCCATTCGCTCTGAACCTGATTGCGCAGGCTCGCTACGGTCAGCGCCTCGAAGGTATATCCGTGACCGATAGCTGTCGCACCGACGAGGAAGTTCAGATCGTGCAGTCGGGAACGAAGATTCTTGGCGATGGAAGAAGCCGGCATCTGGTCGGCTTCGAGATCGACCAACTCTGCCGCGCTATGAATGAGGTCGCTTCTCCAATCAATGCCCGCTCGGGTCTCACTGAGCAGTCGGGCCAATTCGATCGTTTCGCGTTGCCGCCTGGTGATCTGGCGATAGACGAACATTGCAACCGTGGGAACGAAGAAGGCGATGATGAAGGTGGCCAGAGCACCAAGTTGACCGAGCGTCTCATCTGCTTCGGTGAGTGAATCGACCAAGACTTCTCGCTGCCGGATCAGTTCGGCGATCAAGGTCCCGTATTCGGTGTCCATCGGTCCGACAAGTAGTGAACGAGCTTCGAAGAGTTCCCGGCTGGAGCCCGAGTCCAGGAGTTCTGCAACCGCTAATGCGCTTTGTTGGAAATCGGCTATCACAGAGCTGCTACCGGAATCCGCTACGCAGAGGCTCGTGGTAGCCATCTCGTTCATCGAGCGACGAGCGTCCGCAATGGCCGCACTGATGATCTGGCTGGAATCGGTGCTCTGACTCAGATCCAGCTGTGCGAAGTTCACGGCCGATCCCAGCTGTGACCGAACCGTGATCGCTGACCGCAGGATCTCGTCACAGGCGTGGAGTTGGTTCGATTTCGTCGCAACCACCCGGGACTCTGCAGCCACTGAGAACGCAGAAGCCACGAGGACAAACAACGCCAGACCGACGGCAAGTGCAACCGCCAGGGCGCTACGACCGCGTACGCGAGGCCGCGCGAGGTCGCTGAGAGTCAGACCGGAGGAAATCCCGGTCGAGTCGGCGCGTAGAGAGGCCCTCTCCACTTCTGGCTGGTCGGTCATCCCCATTCTCGTCGGCTTCGGAGCGGGGGATTTGAGAGAACTACGCACAACGTAGAAGTTGAAAGAAACGTTCAAGCGCTTGTAGGTCGGGCCGACAGGTTTCCTTGATGGAAGGCGAACACAAGCTCCAAGGGGAAACTTCCTCCGCGGTCGCAGTACTAGAACGCGCTCTCGATCCGGTCCGCCTCCTCACGCTCATCTTTCTGATCGTGCTGCTCACGACTCGCTTCGGCGCCGGCGATCAAACGGTTGGCAACGATGTTCGCTACGGGCTGGTGGGCATCTCAGTTGCCTACATCATCGCAATCGTGTTCCGTCTACGCGGCGGCGACAACTCCTTCGTCGAGCGCATCCTGCACCCTCTGACCCGGGTCGTACTCGACACCCTGGTCGCACTCATGGTCCTCCTGCTCGTGGACACCGCTGCGGGGCCGCTCGCTTGGCTCGTGCTCGCCATGCCGATGTTGACCGCCAACATTCACTACGGCTCATTCGCCGCCGTCATCGCTTGGCTCTCCATGTCCCTCGCATATCTCGGCCTGTCGATCATCTCCGCTGAATCCGAGAGTGCCGCCAATGATGCACTCGGGGCAGGAATCCAGCAGCTCTTTGCCCTCCTGATCATCGCCTCGGGTGTCGGGGTCGTGATCAAAAGTGTTCGAGACCGCGTGGAAGGCACCGACTCGGCGCTCCACGAAGCCCGAAGCCGAAGCCGTCAATTGAGCGGGATCGCGAACTCGGCGCAGACCATGGCGCACATCGACGAGCCGCTGGCTGTCCTGAGCCACGCAGTGTCCCAGATACCGACGTTCGGATTCACCGACGCTGAGATCATCGAACGATCCGGACCGCGCGATTATCGAGTACTAGCCGCAATCCATGTCGGTGATCGAGAAATGCCGACTGCGGAATCATTGACAGACAAGGCGATCGAGACTGGATCGCTCGTGCGGGTCAAGATGGGTGAGTCGTTGGTCAGTGACCAGATTCTGCATCTCCATGACTACCGGTCCGGCGCTGCGATCACGGTCTATGAAAATGAAGGACGATCCCTGGTTATGCGAGGCTGGCTCGAAAGCTCCCGCGACCCTCTCCAAACCAACGACATCCGCTCCTTCGAGCTGTACGCCACACAGGTTGCCACCGCATACGGCAATGCGCTTGAAGTTCAACGCCTCGAACAGCGATCAAAAGCCCTGGCGTGGGAAGCGGACCACGACGCGCTCGACGGGCTTGGCAAATCGTGCCCAGCTGCTGAGGATCCTTCACGAGCGTCTGAGTCCCGGCAACGAGATGCAAGCGGCGCCCGTGTCGGTGATGTTCCTCGACCTGGATGGATTCAAAGCTGCCAACGACACCTACGGTCACATGGTCGGCGACCAAGTTTTGATCGAGATTGCGCATCGCCTCACAGGACTCGTCGATAGGCCCAACCTGTTGGGACGTCTGGGCGGCGACGAATTCCTCATCATCGCTGATACATCAACGGCGATCGACATAACCCACTTCGCCAATCAGGTAGTTTGGTCGATCGCCCAGCCGCTACGGATTGGAGAGGCGATCGTCAACCTTGGAAGCAGCGTCGGCGTGGCCAACGCCGAGCCCGGCATGACTTCTGATGAGCTTCTCCAGCTACGCCGATCAGGCAATGTACGCCGCCAAGCAGAGTGGTGGCAACCGCGTCTCGCACCATCGGCGGTCGCCTGGGGTAGGGGCCTATTCCTAGGTCGCTCGACACTTGCTGCGCCGCCCTCAATTGGCAGAAGGGTCTTCGGAGAGGTGGGCAAACCAGCGAAGCTCACCACCGTTGCGCTGCAACACATTGGCCCACAGCAACTCTGGGCGTTCGGTGAAGACATCGGATGCGAAGCCCGGGACCACCCACCAGGCGTCGTTCGCAATCTCCCCTTCGAGTTGGCCTGGGCCCCAGCCAGCATACCCAGCGAAGATCCGCAGGTCGATCAGACCATCCGCCCGGGCCAGTGCAGGTTGCTCATCCAAATCGACACTCGCCAGACCGGCAGGAAGATCCAGAGCGCTGCCTCGGTTGATGCGTCAGGTTGATAGCGGCCGAGTGCAATTATGGCATTTGTCTGTACGGGACCACCGAGGAAAAGACGGCTCGGCGCCGGGGTGAGATCGCTCCATGCGGGAAACGCGTCGCTGACCGCAAGCTCGGAGGGGCGGTTGAGCATGATGCCGACCGCACCGTCATCGCCGTGCTCGAGCAGGAATGTGAGCGTCCCATCGAAGTTGGGGTCGCTCATGTGTGGACGTGAGACCAGAAGATCGCCTGCGTAGGAACGCCCCATGGCTAGATCCTATTCGCCATTGAACCGCAGTGAGCGGGCTACAGGTTCCAGTAGGGGTGGTTGCTCGTGTCGGTGGGAGTCGTGAGAATCTCGTTGCCGTCCTCGGTGATGAGTACGGTGTGCTCGAACTGTGCAGTACGACCACCGTCGATGGTGACTGCGGTCCATGCATCGTTCCACATCCGACCTTTCCAGGATCCCACTGTGATCATCGGCTCGATGGTGAAGGTCATTCCCGGTTCGATGACCGTGTTGAGATCGGGATGGAAGTAGTGACAGATCTGAAGATCGGTGTGGAACTGCTCACCGATACCGTGTCCAACGAAGTCTCGGACCACCCCGAAGCCGTTAGCTTCGGCGTGGGTCTGGATGGCTCGACCGATGGCGTTGATCCGATTGCCGGGTCGGGCTGCGGCGATGCCTCGTTCGGTGCATTCCTTGGTGACCCGCACAAGTCGCTTAGACAGAGCATCAACTTCGCCTACAAGAAACGTTGCATTCGTATCACCGTGCACCCCTTCTTTGAACAACGTGACGTCGAGGTTGAGGATGTCACCGTCCTCAAGCGGTCGGCTGTCGGGGATTCCGTGGCAAATCACCTCGTTGACCGAAGAGCACACGGACTTCGGGAACGGATCCTTCGATCCCGGGTAGAGCAGTGGGCTTGGATACGCGCCGCGCTCGATGGCCGCGTTGTGGCAGGCTTGGTCGATCTCATCGGTGGTCACACCCGGCCTCACGAGAGTACCGAGATAGGCCAGAGTGTCAGCAGCTTCCCGTCCAGTCCGACGCATCCGTTCGATCACGTCGGCGCTCTTCACGTGGGGTTCATCCCAGCGCTCGTAGTAGTTCGATCCGTCGGCCCAAGGTGGCTTGGCAACCGAATCGGGGACCGGCCGCAACGGCGCTGTTGGATAGGGTCGAATAGGTTCTGAACTGCGCTTATGGCAGCGCTTGTACTTCTTCCCACTGCCACACCAGCAGGTCTCATTCGCTTTGGGAAGAACTCGCATAATCCGACATTCTACCCTTGGCTGCGTACGGCCCGCCCAGTCGCACCATCCCAGCTGGGGCTGATAGAAGCGCGGATTCTTGTTAGTAGAAACCCAGCATGCGGCCTGCAAGGATCACAACCGAGACGACGAGCACCGGTTTGATGACCCGCTCTCCTCCGCTGATTGCACTGTTGGCACCGATGTATCCGCCGGTCATCGTGCCGGCACTGAGCACCAGGGCGGGGAGCCACCGCACTTGATCGTTGGCAAGAAAGATCGGGACAGCGATCAGAGAAACGCCGATGACAACATAATTCTTGATGGCATTGCCGGCCACGAGGTCATGCCCGGCGCGATTCAGAATGAGGAGCAGAATCAGGCCGACACCCGCCTGGATGGCACCGGCATAGACACCGACAAAGAAAAAAACGGCGGTACTCACCCAAAGTGGCCAGTCGGCCGGTGTCCGGTCCGGTTTTGGCGGGCGAAGTGAGAGGATCAGGAGGGGGATCATCACCACACCGAAGATGCGTTTGAACCACAGGTCTTCGATGTTCGCTATGACGAGCGCCCCCACTGCGCCGCCGACCATCGCCGGTCCGAGCACCGGCAGGGTCTTGCGCCAGTCGAGGTAACCTCCGCGGGCAAAGCCAATACCGGTGGAGATGGTCGCGAGAAGAACCGAGACCCGGTTCGTACCGTTGGCGATCAGGCCTTCGACGCCCGCCAAGCCCAGCAGGGGCACCGTCAGCAGCGAACCGCCCCCGGCCATCGCGTTGATGAATCCTGCGAAGATGCCGCCGATGAAGATGATGAGTGCGCTCCCGAGTGACATCGTGGTGCCGACAGTAGTTGTATGCGCCACCAACCGTGGAGCCTGTCATGGGAGACTCCGTATATGCGCCGCAGCCTGTCCGCTCTCGTTCTCGGGCTGTCGCTGGTGCTTGCTTCCATGGCGTGGGCGGGACTTGCACTCACGAGGACGGCCCTCGACCCGGGCCGATCTGAGGAGTTGGCTGATCAGGTGTTCGAAAACGAGCGGCTACGGGAGGCGCTTGTTTCGGTTCTCGCCGATCGCCTGGAGGCGCTTCTTCCCGAAGGAATTGCCTTGCCTCGCCAACTGCTCGAGGAGCTTGCCGACCGGACTCTGGATGATCCCGCAGTTCAACTGCTGGTTCGGGACGGATTGGTGGAAGTCCATCAGAAAGCACTGAGGGGCGACGACACCGACACCACCTTGCACGCCGTGGCGGTGGGGACCGCAGCACGAAATGTCCTGGTGGCGGAACGCCCAGACTTGGAGCCGGTGCTACCAAATGCTCCGGCGATGCGAGTACGGCTACCCACTGCGGGGTTGTCCGTCCTGGGTCAAATCCGCGAGGGTGTGCAATCGGCGAGCATGGTTGCTTCGGTGCTGTCGGTGTCGGGAGCAGTGTTGGCACTTCTGGTGACTCGAGACCGACCGATGACCCTTCGTCGCCTCTCCAGCTGGGCGTTCGGGACAGCTGGTGCATGGTTGATGGCGGCTGTGGCTGTCCCCCACCTGATCGCTGCGTTGGCTCCCAACCAAGGGGTTGTTGTCGGAGCGATCGCCACTGTTCTTTTTGGTGCTGTAATTAGACCAGCTGCTTTTCTCGCAGCCGGCGGCTGTGTCATTTTGCTGGGCAGCCTGGCATGGGGAGCGAACTCTCGTAGGCGCGGAGCTCGTCTCGTCGGCAGCCCAACCTTGCTGGGCTCGTAGTCCCTGCTGTCGCGTTCGATCGAGCTAGAGCTGCAACGACACCCAAGCTGCTGCGATCGACGCAGAAGTGGTGCCGATCAGCACCGCCATTGCCACCCGATAACCCTCTTGCTTTGTGAGACGGACGGCGGCGACCGCCAGAGAAGACCACGTACTCATGGCACCCAACACGCCGACATTGATCAGCCACCGCCACGAACCATCCAGGTCGATGAGTGCTCCCGCCGCAGCCGACGCGATCACGTTTGCTGTCATCATTCCCCACGGGATAATGCGGTCGGTGGCCGCCATCACCCATCGAAGGATCGCACCGAGGCTACCGCCGACGCCGACAAGGACGAGGGTGATCATGTTGGTGGCCTCATCCCCATCCCCAGGGCCGCTCCGCCAACTGCGCAGACAACAGTGGCAGCGGTGAGAGACAGGGCTGTACCGATCTCCGCGCCGTCCAGGCGAGAAGCGATATCCACCGCGAAGGTGGACATCGAAGTGAAGGCTCCGAAGAATCCGGTTCCAAGCGCCTCCCGAACCTGTGGTGAGTCGACGAGCCGGACAACTGTGACGCCGAGAAGGAACGATCCGACCACGTTGATGAAGAACAAGGCAGCCGAGGCCCGCTCGTCGAGGAGTTCGATTAGGCCAGCCCGGGCCAGTGCACCGCTGGCGCCGCCGATCGCAATCCCAAGGATGAGTCGCCAACTCATGGCGACCACGTGACCAGTCGGTAACCTTTGGAACCGTGGCAATGGAAGAAAGCTTTGGTACAGACTCCCGCGGTGGGACCCAGATGCGGCGACGCTGGGAGGTCGATGGGGCGAAGGCGGCGGTGTTGATCGTCCACGGCATCGGTGAACACAGCGGTCGTTATGTGCATGTCGGCGATCATCTTGCGTCGCGGGGTTATGACGTCCTGGCCTATGACCAGGTTGGTTTCGGTCAGTCGGAGGGGCGTCGGGCGTTCGTCAACAGCTTCGACGACTACCTCGATGACGTCGAGGTACTGCTTGGCGAGCGAAGAGAAACCGGCGTGCCCGTAGTCCTTCTTGGCCACTCCTTGGGCGGCCTGGTCGCCGCCACCTATTTGGAAAGCGACCGCCCTCAACCCGATGTAGCCATTCTCAGCGCACCGGCACTGGGCGCGGAGGTACCGGCATGGCAGCGGATAGCAGCTCCTATCATCGGCCGCTTCGCTCCCAAGGTCTTCATTCCCTCGAAGATAGACGGCCCGATCCTCAGCCACGACCCCGAGGTTCAAACCGCCTACGAGACCGATCCCCTCGGAGTTCGAGGTAACACTGCGGGCCTGGGACGAGAAATATTCGCCACGATGGAGGCCACCGCAGCAGCGATCTCAAAGATCAAGGTACCTACCTACGTGCTCCACGGCGCTGAGGATGAGCTCGTCCCCGAGCAGTTCGTAGCGCCACTCGCTGATCTACCCAACGTGACGTATCGATCCTGGGAAGGTCTTCGCCACGAATGTTTCAACGAGTACGAGAAGCTCGATGTGATGAACGAGATGGCTGACTGGCTCGATAGCCAGGTCTAGCTTTCTCTGCCCCGCACCGGATTACACAATTTGGCCGGTCGGCGGAATAACTGGTCCTTACCAGGGTTTCCTTATCATCACAAAGGGGATTACATGAGCGACGAATCAGGAAACGCGCAGTGGTATCGACTGCTCGGAGTCGATGAGTTGGGCGAGGGGCGGGTGACCACCGTGAGCATCGGAACCCGCTCGTTCGCGGTCAGCAACTACGACGGTCGGTACGGCTGTGTAGACAATGCCTGCCCACACCAGGGGGGCCCTCTGGGAGAGGGCACCATAGAGGGCGGCTGGCTTCGCTGCCCATGGCATGGGTACGATTATTCGCCATTGACCGGCGAACCCCCGGAGGGATTCAGCGACGCACCGGCCTGTTTCCCGGTAGAGGTCCGCGACGAAGGCGTCTATGTTTCACTCGAACCCGAACGACCACCGGCCCGGACGGTCAGCGACGTGGTGGTCGAGACGCTGACCAACTGGGGGCTCACCCACGTATTCGGAATGGTCGGGCACTCCAATCTCGGCTTGGCCGATGCGATGCGGAAGGCCGAAGAGCGTGGGGATCTGACTTACATCGGCATACGCCATGAGGGGGCTGCGGCCTTTGCCGCCACAGCGTTCGGCAAACTCACCGGTCGTGTTGCCGGGTGTTTCGGTATCGCTGGGCCGGGTAGCACCAACCTGCTCACCGGCCTCTACGACGCAAAGGAAGACAGCGCACCGGTACTGGCGCTCTCCGGACAGGTCCCGTCTTCAGTCAAGGGACGTGGGGCATTTCAAGACACCGACCTGCATGCGGCGTTCGCCGGCGTAGCGATCTTCAGCGAAGCGATGCTCGCCGGTGCCGATCACGCCGAGTTGGCGACGTTGGCTATGAAGAACGCCATCGTGAAGCGCGGAGTTTCACATCTGATCTTCCCCGACGAAGTGCAGCACATGCCGGTTGCGGCTGATGCACCTGCCTCCTCGCCGAAAGGTCGTGTTGGATCGCGTCTCATCGCTCCCCCGGCCGACGCGCTCGCCGAAGCGGTGAAACTGTTGGCCTCATCGAAACGCCCGCTCATCGTGGTGGGTGACGGTGCCCGCGACGACATGAGCGCAGTTCTGGCCCTGGCCGGTCGCCTCGGAACGCCGGTGGTCACGACCTTCAAAGCCAAAGGTCTCGTAGCCGACGATCATCCACTGGGCTGCGGGGTAATGGGACGGTCGGGAACGCCGGTTGCCAGTTGGATGATGAACGAGTCCGATCTGGTCCTCGTGTTCGGCGCGAGCTTCTCCAATCACACCGGCATCGCCGACTACAAGCCACTGATTCAAGTGGATCGAGATCCAATGTCGTTGGGACGCTTTCACCCAGTCACTGTGCCCGTGCAGGGTGATGTGGGTATAAGCGCAACTGCTATGTTGGCTTCGCTGCCCAGCAAGGTTTCCTGCGCCGACCTCACCGCCGAAGTCGCAGAACGTTGGGCCCTCTGGCGGACCGAGAAAGCGCGCCGGCGGGCAGACGATGCCGGCGCTGGACTCAATGCCGCTGCCGTTATGGAGTCGCTCACCAACGCCGTCGATCCGAACGCAGTGATCGCCGTGGACGTCGGTAACAACACATACTCGTTCGGTCGATACTTCGAAGTCTCGGGAAGCCAACGAGTCCTGATGTCGGGCTACCTCGGGTCGATCGGCTTCTCCTTTCCCGCAGCCATGGGAGCCTGGGCGGCGGCGGGCCATGAACGCCAAATCGTTTCGGTGAGCGGTGACGGCGGTTTCGGTCAGTATGCGATGGAGCTCACGACTGCGGTCAAGTATGGGATGAACATCACCCATGTGTTGCTCAACAACGGTGAGCTCGGCAAGATCTCCAAAGAGCAACGGGCTGCGCACTGGGATGTGTGGCAGACCTCGCTCCACAACCCCGACTTCAGCGCCTTCGCCCAGCTGTGCGGGGCAAAAGGAGTCCGTGTTACCACTCTGCAGGACCTCGATTCAGCGATCGCGGCCGGACTTGCGCACGACGGGCCGGCCCTAGTGGAAGTGATGACCGATGCCCTCCTCCTTTGAAGCACACAATCCCCGAGCCGAGGCCCAAAGCCTCGTGGGCTCCGAGCACGAAGCCGTCGTCTTGGAGCCCTCTCCCCCGGGCATCACCGATGAATTTTTTGCCGACGACCCAGCAGCAACCGTCAGTTCCCGGCCGGCGGTTGCTCCTGATGGCCGTGGCAACCAGACCTGGACCGAATGGCTGGGGAAGAACGCCGAGCACGCCGATTGGGTCGCCGAGCGATGGCTGGGCGGTGACCGGTTCCTCGGTGAAGCACCTGGATCCCTTTCGATCACGAGGGTCGACTTGCACAGGCTGGCGGCCTATGTGATCGCCCCGGCCCGCCACGCCACCAATGGCAAGTTCGGTCTTCGGTACACTCGCGGCGGCTTCGGAACGCCCTTCTTCGGCCCGGATCGTCAGATTCGGGTAGAGGGCGATCAACTGGTCGATCAGGTCCGAGCCACAGTCCGCACATCTCGGATCAGCTCGCTTGGCGACGCAGCCACATTCCTCGGCACCGAGATCGACCCGTCTACTGCCGCAGAGTCAGACTCACCCGAACTAGGCGATATAGATGAACCGCTCAACGTGGACCCCGAGGCCAGCCAGTTTTTGGGTCGCTGGTTCGGAATGGCGTTCGCTGCGCTCGAGGCTGTGCGAGCCGATGAAGCATCCGTCGACCCTTCGCGGCCACAGCTGTGGCCGGGCCACTTCGACCCCGCCATCGAAGTGGGCGACGAGAAGCACCGAGGAAGTTATGGCGCGTCGCCCGGCGATCATTCGATCGATGAGCCCTACCTCTACGTGAGCGCCTGGTGGCCTGACCGGCTTCAGATCGATGCTTCTGACCCCATGTGGAACGCACGCTCCTTCACGGGCGCAACCCTGAAACTCTCAAACTTCCCCACTGGCGAAGACCCGGTGCAGGTCGCCATCGACTTCTACCGAACCACCCGAAACGCCCTCACCCGCAGCTGACACCCAGATTTGTGCCCAGGCCACAATCGAGGTACGTAGGTAGGGGACGAAGTTACCGGCGATATGCCGGCAACGGACCAAGCTTCTACAAACGCCAATGTCTGGTCGAACAGACAGGAAACTTCGGTGCGGCCGGTCGGGACTATGGTTCCCTGCATATGCATGCGGTGGTCGATCCTGCGAAACGGTGGCGCCAGAAGGCAATCGACACCCCGCTTGGCCAAAGAGCTAAGCACCTATACCGCAGCCGCTTCCCTGTTGTTGTTGAAGATCCCGAGCCCAAGGTCCATATGAGCGAACGGTTCCCCGATCGCTTCGGTGTGGAGGAGAGCTTCAACGGCAACCCGATCGACGTGGTGTACCTGCGTTCCGAGGCCGACTACGACTGGGTCGAGGAGCAAATCGAGCTGGACGACTACTACGAGAACCCTCACGCCTGGGGACGAGACGTGGACCTGGACAAGCGGGCTTTGGCGTGGATGGTTAGCCAATTTGCCCCATCGAACGCGCTCGATATCGGATGCAACAACGGGCCGCTGGTCTCGGCGCTCGCGGACCTCAGCATCGAAGCCTCAGGAATCGACATCAGCGGGTACGCCATCGATCGTGCACTGCCTGGGACCAACCTTATCCACGGCGACTTCATGACGCACAACTTCGGAACCAGGTTCGACGCTGTGCTTGCGTTGGACCTGATGGAGCATCTCCACCCGTACCGGCTGGATGCCTATCTCGGACGCATCAGAGATCTGCTGTCCGACAACGGTGTGGCCATCTTCAACATCCCGGTCTGGGGACCAGACCCGGTCTGGGGTGAGGTCTTTCCCCTAGCACCCTGTACCTACCAGGACCCATTGCCGTCATGGGTCCCAGAGTTCGAAAGAAACGAGTTGTTCAGCGCTGTTCCGGTGGATCAAAACGGACTCCCTGAACTCGGCCACTTGGTGTGGGCAGGCACCGGGTGGTGGCTAGACCAATTCCACAACGCTGGGCTTGGACGACTGCCGAGTGTGGAAGCACAACTGCATCAGCGGGTCGACTGGTTCTACAACATCCAGTCGATCGCTCGACGCTCTTTCTATGTGCTGGCTCGCGACGACAGCTCATTCGATACCGAGGCCTGCGTCGAACGAATCACCACACCTCGCCCCGCATCACCCTTCTTTGAGATCATCCCCTCCGCCCGCTGAATGCGAGCCAGTCCTTTGAAAACGCCGCGATTCACCAGCGGTCAAACAGCGTGGAAATGGTTCCGACAACCGTGGTCGAAGCCAACGGTCGTTGTTCCGATGATCGTCGCCTTTGCGGTCCCGGCGTTGTTGCTGTCGGCTGGGGTCCAGTTCGAGCAAGCGGTTTCGGATTCGGTGACCATTCAAGTGTCCGACAGGCTGAGTGCGGCACAGCAGGGCATCAGTCTCACGGCGACCGGACGGCTGACCAACGACGGGGTCAGCCGGGTTCGCGAATTGGCACTCGACCGGCTCTCCGAGGTGGAGGAACTCGGCCCAGCGGTGGAGACCTTGCACTCGTTTCGAGGCCAAGCGGTTCTGTTGCGGGGCGATGCGGAACAGCCTGAGCAGGTGCGGACACCAACTCGGTTCTTCTCACGGGCCGGTGCGATCGAATCGCTCACCATTGTCCAGGTCGATCCGACAATTCGAGGGGTCTATGTCTCGGAAGATCTGGCCAAACGGGCTGGTGCGGTCCCGGGTAGCACGCTGGACGTCGTAATCGATGGCGCCGGTGCGGTCGTCGACGTGGAGGGCATCTATCGCAACCTTTGGCCTGAGGCACCCAGCTACTGGGCCGACGTACCACCAGCCCTGATCCCGAGATTCTCGCGAGTCTTCAACTACCCAAATTTCGAACTCCTGGTCGCACGCGAGTCGCTCATGGTAGAACTCGGTGTACCGGGAGTCGTTCGCTGGGACGCGCCGCTCGAAGTGCCGCCCCGCACTCTGGACCAACTGACACGCACCGTCGACCACTATCGCGGCGTTGAACGAGATCTTGTGACCGACATGGAACTTGTAGCCGCGCTCGAGCAATTTGGTGGTCTCGCCGAGCCCGTCCCGACTCTCGATTCCTCCCTCCCTGACGCCCTCGCTGAAGTTCGCACCGCTACCGAACGGGTGGACCAACCTCTCCTTGCCGCCCAGGCGGCCGGACTGAGTCTCGGCCTGCTGGTTGTCGTTGCGGCGGCTGCGTTCACAGCCCGTCAGCAGGCCGTAGAGCTGAGGCTTCAGCTCGGCGATGGCGACAGCCCTTTTCGGCTCGGAGTGATCGGTGTCGGGCAGTTCGCAGTCCCTGCGCTGGTGGGGGCCACGCTCGGTGCGGCTGTGGGGCTGCACACGGCGGCTCGCCTGGTACCGGGTGGGACCGGGGATCTCGGGATCGTGCCGTTCAGATGGATCGCACTTGCGACTGCGGTGGCGGTCCTCATACTCGGAGCGGTCCGGGCCCTCCTCGCCATACGCTTCACCGAAGCCTCCACTCGACAATCCGGACAGGTCCCGGTGGGTCCGATACTCGTGCTTGTGGGGCTCGCGGTTGCAGGCTGGATTCAGGTGGGCCGGAGTGCGGTTGGAACGGATGTGGATCCTCTGGCAGTGGCGTTTCCAATCGTCGCACTCACTGCGATTGTCGGGTCTGTCCTGCTCGGAGGGCGTTGGCTGATCGGACAGTCGCACCGAGCGATCCCCCCCTCACGTCCCACGCTGCTTTTTGCGCTTCGGCGTGTCACTGCTGCTCAGGCCGGCCTTCTTGGCTTGGCCGGGGCACTGGGGATCGCAGTCGGAATGATCGTGTTCGTCACACTATTGAACAACACCAGAACTCTCGCCCTCGAAAGCAAGGCGACCACTCTCGTCGGAGCACAGAGTCGAGGCACGCTACCGTTTCCACCTGACAATCCGAGCCGATTACCCTCTGACTCGGCAGTGATTCACAGCTGGTCAACCCGCCTCTCCCCCGGATCGGCGCGCGTCACGGTTCTGGCGATCGATCCGTCGACGTTCGGGGCGGTGGTCGACCTCCCCGAAACATTCGGGTTGACCACCGGCGAGATCCTGACCGAGCTCGAACAGTCGGCGGAGAGTGTTGTTCTCCGAGCGATTGTGGTTGGTGAAGATCCGATTCCCTCAAGCGGTGCTATTGGAACGAATGACACCTACCCCTACGAGGTGGTCTCGCAAACCCGGTCGGCGCCGCTCGCCGTATCCAACGATCGAACGTTGCTCATATCAGCTACAAGCATCGAGCAGATCGCACGCGATCGGTTCAGAGCAGATCTCGAACGCGAATTCGGTGTGGGAACGAAGCCGTCCGACTTCGAGAGTTTCTATCGGTCGCCACTTCGAAGCTTCAGAACGTTCATCGTCTCACGGTCCTCCGCTGACAACCTCGCCACCCAGCTGGCCGATGCCGAAATCAGTGTCCAAGACATCCTGGATCGCGGAGATCTGGAGAACCAAGTTGATGAGCAGGCCACGACATGGTCCTTCGGGTATCTGCGCTTCACCGGTGCCGTCGCTGCGATCGCAGCCGCAGCAGCCACGGTTCTCTATGTGGCCGAGCAGTCTGAGAAGCGGCGACTTCGGGCTCGCATGGCCAGGCATGTCGGGTATGCCGGCGAGCGTCTCGATCACCTCCGGAGCGATCGAGCTGACCGTTCTTTCCGGTCTGTCGCTCGTCAGTGGCATCTTCGGATCCCTCCTTATCGTCGATCGGGTCATGGCCCGGTTCGATCCGCTCGCCGACGTGCGACCGAGGATTGAACTAGACGTTGCGTGGGGCTGGCTCGCGGCGGTTGCGGCATCGGTGTGCCTGTCGATGACGCTGATCGGGTTCACCAGCGAGTGGTTCACTGCCCGTCGGGAGCATCAAGATGGCGGCTGAACCAGCAGTGAGGTGTTCGGGTCTCGTCAAGATCTATGAATCTCCCTCCGGGCGTATTCATGCCGTACGGGGGATCGATTTCGAGATCGCTCGAGGGTCCACAACCGCCATAATGGGGCCGTCGGGCAGCGGCAAGTCCTCTCTGCTGCGGATGGTCTCGGGCCTGTCTGTTCCCTCGGCCGGCCAGGTGGAAATCGATGGTGTGGATCTGTTTGCATTGGGTCGCCATCAACGCCGCAAAGTCCGATCCCAGCTACTCACCCATATCGAACAACGACCCTCAGACAACCTGCTCGCTCACCTCACGTGTGCCGAACAAGTTCACAGGATGACCAAGCGCCGAGGTGTCGATCCCGCAGAGGCGGAGCAGATCCTTGCCGCCGTCGGGCTGGAGACCCGCCTGCACCACCTCCCGCACCAACTGTCAGGAGGAGAGCAACAGCGGCTGGCGTTCGCACGGGGAACGGTGGGACGAGCGCCGCTGGTCATCGCTGACGAACCCACCGGCGAACTCGACACTCACAGCGCAGAGATGCTCGTTGATTCCTTCGAGCCACTCCGGGAGCGCGGGGTGTCGATTCTTATCGCTACACATGATCCCCGAGTCCTGCGCAGAGTCGATGAAGTCATCGAACTGCGCGACGGCGCGGTCGCCACCGTGACAAAGGACAGAACAGCTCTTTCAGTCATCGATGGCTCAGGTCGGATCCAACTACCTCCGGCCCTGCGTCGTCGGTTTCCTCAAGGGCGCGTGGTGTTGTCTTGGAACGACGATCAAAACGTGTTGGAAGTGCGGGAACCATGAGCTCGATCCGTCCTCCTGCACTCACCGTCGACGAGGTCTCCAAGTCCTTCGGCCACGGGACTACTGCTGTCCGGGCTCTCAACCGCTGTTCGTTGTCGGTCGAGCCCGGTGAACTCGTCGCCTTGACCGGTCGATCGGGATCGGGGAAGACGACGTTGTCCAACGTGATCTTGGGCTGGGCCGCACCCGACACCGGTTCAGTGATCGTGGAGAACCCTGACCGCCCGATCGATGTCGCTGTCGTCCCGCAGGAGCTGGGGCTTTTCCAAGAGCTGAACGCCGGTGAGAACGCCACGGTGGCACGTTTCTTCTCAGATGTCGGCGAGCACTGGAACTCCACATTGGAGACGCTGGGGATCAGCGACCTGCAGACCCGCCGACCCGATGAGTTGTCGCTCGGTGAACAACAGCGGATTGCCGTTGCTCGAGCGCTCATAACCGATGCGGCAGTGATCGTGGCCGATGAGCCCACCAGTCATCAGGACGAGGAAAACTCAGATGCGATTGTTCGGACGCTCGCTGCTGCATCCGACCGTGGCGCTGCTGTGCTTCTCACAACCCACGATCCCCGGGTTGTCGCTCTTTGTGATCGGACGCTCGAGATGTCCGACGGGCGACTGGCCCACAGCGTCCTTCCAGCCACGGAACCGTCGACTGAGGTCAGCCCGGTTCGTCACTGGTCACTTCCAACTGCGGAGATCATGATGGCGCTGGCCGTGGTGGCCATGGTCGCTGCACTCGTGTTCACTGTTGTGGCGAGCCGCCAAACCGCTGCCGTCTACCCCGGCGAGGAAACGACAACTGATCCCACCGGTGGCTCCAACTCGGTTGACTACGGAAGCGTGATCAATACCAGAGTCGACAGTGCCGCTTTGGGCCAGTCCAGGCGCCTTCTGGTGTTTCTTCCACCTGGCTACGACACTGCAGAGGACAGCTTTGCGGCGCTGTATCTCCTGCACGGACAGGAAGACGGTCCGCAGATGTTCCAGCGGCTCGGTGTCTTCCGCAGAGCAGCCGAACTCATGAACCGGGGGGAGATTTCCCCGATGGTACTGGTGGCGCCCGATATCGGAAATAGCTTCGGTGTGAACACCAGCGGCTCCGAGGTAGTGGAGCTGGCAGGAGGTGCAACCATCGAATACGACGGCGGTCGATACGAGGACTTTCTGGCCGACGACCTCCCTGCCTTCATCGAAGACACCTACAACGTCTCCTCCGCCAAAACGGATCGCTACGTCGGGGGGATGTCTATGGGGGGGTTCGCTGCCTTGCATGTCGGGCTGCGGCACCCTGATCGCTACTCGAAGGTGGGAGCTCACTCCCCAGCATTGGTTGATGAGACCTTCACGTGGCTCTACCCGTCAGACCAGATTGCCATCACGCGAAATCCGATACGACTTGCGGCAGCCGCCAGCCCTTCCGGCACCGAGTACTTCCTCGATGCCGGCGAGGACGACGACTTCGGATTCGACGACGCTACGAGCCAACTTGCAGACGAGCTGAGAGCTACGGACGCCCTGACGTTTTCGATCTGGCCGGGCGATCACGACGACACCTACTGGCGACAGCACGTCGAGACCTACCTCCGCTTTTACGGCACCTGATCTGCAGGTGACTTCGGACCCTGGGTCAGACTGGCAAGACGAACCTAGGTTGAGTTCTGAAAGGATTGTTGTTTCACCATGTTGACCTTTGTTCTGTGGCTGATTCTCTTGGTCGTGGCTTGGCCATTGGCGTTGGTCGCCTTGATCTTGTATCCGATCCTCTGGCTTGTCAGCCTGCCGCTGCGTCTCGTTGGGATCTCCCTGAAAGCCGCGCTCGATCTGATCCGAGCGTTGGTCAGCCTGCCAGCTCGAGTGCTAAGAGGCCCTAGGGCAATCAGTTCCTAAGCTCCAAGGTGAACAGGTGCGGTGAAAACAACCGAAACGTGGGAAAGGCTCGAAGCGGTTGCTTCGAGCCTTCCCTATGGCACCCCGTACGGGATTTGAACCCGTGCTACTGGCATGAGAAGCCAGCGTCCTAGGCCGCTAGACGAACGGGGCAGGACTCTGCGCAGAGAAACCTCTGTCGCATTGTTCGGAGGAGAGGACTTGAACCCCTAATAACTGGATCAGAACCAGTTGTGTTGCCAATTACACCACCTCCGATCGGTGGAGCCTTGAGGATAGCGGGCGATCAGGAGGGCCAAACCGATTGGTGACACCCAGCACGACCGCCAACCGGTAGTCAGGATGTCGGGTTGCACCCTAGGTCGAGTCAACCCCTTCGGCCGGCGTCAACCTGGGCGGAGAGCCTCGCCAGTTCGGTTCGCAGTCGTTCCTCGTCGTATCGACTGAATATCAGCGCCGCAACACCGTAAAGCACCAGACCAGCCACCCCGCTCAGGCGAATGCCCAGATCATCACCCACGTCCCCGCCGAAGCTCAGGAAGACTGCGAAGATCACGATCCCCAGCGTCTGACCGACCTTCTGAGCGAAGGTGCGGGCCCCGAAGAACATACCCGTTGTCGCATTTCCGGCTGAGAGCAGCGAGTGTTCGGCGATATCGCTCAAGATCCATTGCGGCAGCACGCTGAGCACGCTGAAAGGGACCGAGAACAGCACGACGATTGCCGCTGCTTGAACGATGGCAGGAATCGGGTACAGCCCGAGGAAAACGATCCCGAAAAACATCGTTGCTGTCATGAGGAAGGATCCCACCACCATCTGCTTGCCGCTGCGCTTCTTGGCTTGCTTGTTGACGATCGGATACAGCACCAAGGCCATGATCACCATCAGCCCAAGCAGCGGGGCAACGAGTGCTTTGTCCAGTTCGAGCAAGACTGTGACGTAGAACAGAATTCCGGTCTGAATGATGGCGAGCCCGCAGAAGTAGGAAAAATCGGCTGCCACATAGAAACGGAAGAACGGGTTGGCGAAGACAACCGAAAGCGATTCTTTCAATGAAACCGAGGTGGGCGAAGAGCGGGCATACCGCGGCTCATCGATAAGCCATACCGGCAGGTACATCCCGATCAAAGCAATTACCCCGACAACGATCACCGACCCTTGCCAGGACTGAAGTCCGGTGAAGCCAGCCCATTCGAACCCGGCCGACAAAGGGGTCACGAGACTTGCGATAACGATGCCAAGGGCCCACGCGACCGATGTCCACGTCACGAGATCAAGCCGCTCCGCCGGGGTTCGCCCAAGATCAGCCACCAATGCGAAGCAAGGTGTCACATACGCCGTGAGAGCGACGTAGAGCACGATCTGAACTCCGACCAGCCACACGATATTCCACCAAGACTGCTCTTGGACCGGCGGGATGAACAAGAGGACGGTGGCGATCACCGCCGGGAGCCCGCCGATCCGCATCAGCGAGATGCGCCGACCCCTCCGGTGGGTGGAACGATCTGAGATCATGGCGATGGCCGGATCGGTGACTGCATCGAGAAGTCGACCGCCGGCGGCGATCAGAGCTACGGCGTTGAAGCCGATCCAGAACTCGCTGCGGGTAACAAGAGTTGGCAGGTTCTCTTCTTCGGGGGGGAGGTAGAAGAAGACCAGCAGGATGCCGATGAGGTTGATCAGGATCGACATTCCGCCCTGGCCAGCACTCAGTGCAAACACAACCCGCTTCGGGAGGGGTTCGAGTCGGGCGCGATCGTCTGAAGAGTCATCGAGCAGCGCGCTGGTCACGGACCAACGGTAGCGAACGGTACGGTTCTGGCGTGAGGAATCGTGCGATTCGCCCATGGGCCGTTGCCCTGGCCTTCACGCTGGTCAGCTGCACCGGTGAAGAACCCCAGAAAATCGATCTCAACGCAACCATCCCGCCAACTACGACCGATCCCGGCGACCCCAACTCTGCTCAGCGGGCCGAGATGCAGAGGTTGGCCGAGCAACAGTGCATCGACGACCCCTCCAAAGAGGTGGGAACAGTTCGTATCATCGACCCCGAAAACAACGAACAGGTCTCCGAACTTGTCGTGCAATGTTCCGAGGTCAGGAACCCCTGAGCCGGTCGAGCCGTCGAAATCCCACGACCCGACCTACCGAGACGGCAACGGTTTCTCGAGCCATCTCGTCAAAGTCTGCGTCGCCCACAGCGGAGACTTCGGCGCTCAGCCCCACTTCTCCAGCGATGAGTTCCACCCTCCTCGTGTGGTAGGCATCGGTCACGAGAATGACGTCATCGATTTCCTCGTTGCGCAGGAAGCGGGCTGCGGCAGCCATCGAGGTGTAGGTGCTGTCGCCCTGCACCTCCAGCCGGAGGTCGCCGTCCGGGATCCCCTGTTGACGGAGATAGTCGTATCCCGCTTTCGCTTCGGTTGTGACATCACCCTCTTGCTGACCTCCGGTCACCACGATCAACTGGACCCGATCAGACTCATAAAGAGCGGCGGCCTCGTCGAGCCGTCGTACCAATACCGGTGAAGGTGTTCCGTTGTACTGAGCGGCTCCGAGAACCAAGGCCGCTGATGCATCGCCATCGGCGCTCCGACGAGTTGCGAACCAGATGTCCACAAACGTGGCACCGATATAGCCGACCAACAATAGGACGATCAGAAACGCGGCTCGGGCGGGTCGTATTCTCAGGACTGACCTGCCTTCAGTCGAGTCCCCGGATAACTCCGATTCTTCTCCTGATGCAGAGTCTTCAACCCCGTCCAAGCTCAGACCCCGAGTTTCTCGACCGCTGCCCGAAGCCGACGCAGCGCTTCGTCTCGATCCAATTCGGCCATCGGCTCGAACAGCGGCATACCCGTGCGCGAGCCCGTGACCGCCATACGAACTGGAAGCTGGGTCTTGGCCTCTAGCTCCTCGCCGACTCCGAACACACACTCCTCGATCGCAGCGGGGGTCCAGTCGGCCACTTCCAGCCGGTCCGCAACCGTGATGAGGATCTGAGAAACGCCCTCCTTACCCATCACCTTCCTCCAGTCCTTGTCACTGGGTTCGGGGGCAGGGCCCACGATCCACTCCAACAGCGGAGCGATCTCGGCCGCGGTCAGAACCTTCAGCCGCTGCTGCACGAAGGGTGCCATCTGTCGGTACAAGTCCTCGGACACCTCCTTGGGTCGCAGATGAGAAGTGAGCGACACGAACTCTTCGATAGGCAGCGCCCTGATGTACTCAGCGTTGAAGTGCTGCAGCTTCTTGAGGTCGAAGAACGCTGGGCTGTTGTTGATGTCGGACAGCTCGAACTGTTCGATGAAGCGTTCGATCGGAGCGATCTCTTCGCCTTCACGCGGTCCCCATCCGAGGGTTATCAAGTAATTGCGCATGGCATCGGGCAGATAACCCTTGGCCCGGTAGTCCCCTATCGCCACGTCGTCACGACGTTTGGAGAGCTTCTTCCGCTGTTCATTCACGATGAGTGGAAGGTGGGCGTACACAGGAGGATCGGGATGCCCCATGGCCTGGCGGAGCAGCAGCACCCGAGGGGTGGTGTTGACCAGATCCTCACCTCGGACAACGTGGGTGATGCCCATGTCGGCATCGTCGAATGCGTTGGCCACGTGGAACATCGGGGTTCCGTTGGACCGGACGATGATGAAGTCTTCCAACACGGCGTTGTCGAACTCCACCCGCCCCCGGATCACGTCGTCCCATCCGGTGACGCCCTCGTCGGGGGTCCTGAATCGGACAACAACACCCTCGCCCGGTTGTACATCACGATCTCGACAGAAGCCGTCGTAGCCCGAACCGAGCGCATCTCCGCGCTCGATGATTCGGGCATCGAGGGCACTGCGGGTGCAATCACATCGATATGCGTGACCGTCAGCCAGGAGATCGTTCGCGAACCTTACGTGCCGGTCAGCGCGATCGCTCTGTCGGTACTCTTCGTCCCAGTCGAGACCGAGCCAACGCATCGAGTCGTAGATCGCTTCGATCAGATGATCGGCGCTGCGATCGGTGTCTGTGTCTTCGATCCGCAAGATGATGGTACCGCCGGTGTGGCGGGCGTACAGCCAGTTGAACAGCGCCGAGCGGGCGCTTCCAACGTGCAAATACCCTGTGGGAGCAGGCGAAAATCGAACACGAACCGTCACGCCAATAACTCTACCTCCACTCGCTTGCGGGCCTTCTTGTGAGATACGAGCCAGACGCTCCCGCCCCCGGGCGACCCGAAGGGCCGGGTCCTGAAGTGAAACATGGACCGAAGGGCCCTAGCGACTCAGAAGGCCGAACGGTCATGAAGCGAGCGACAGCGAGTGAGAACATGGCCCCGAGGCCTGAAGGCGAGTGGTATCCAATAAGCAACAGGCGATCGTGGAGGGCCCCGGAGGGAATCAGGTGGGCTGCCATATCATCAGGGCCAGGGCGCCGACAAGAAGAACCTGCCCGATGGCGTCGCCCAGCCCCATTTGCTTGAGTGCCCCAACGGCCGCCGGATCATCAGCGAGGTTGCTGGTGGGATCCAGTTCGGCGGCGCGAACCGCAACCACCTTGAGGTTCTTCAACACCAGCGCATGCGCTATGCCGATCATGGCGAACCACACGACGAACGAGATCGAAATCCAGGTGGCGCTGAATTCGATGGCACCTTCGGACAGTGAAATCAGGATGATGCCGAGCGGAGCTACCGCATAAAGGGCGCCGTGAGCCACCTTGGTCACCCCGATCGCGGCGTCGAGCAGCGTTGCTGCGATTCCCGCGGTTCCCTTCAGCGCCCTGGAGTTGTACGTCGACATCGTGGCCAGCCCACCGAACGCCACGATGCTGACGATGATATGAACGACGAGAACGATGTTGTACAGCGTGGCCATGGGCTATGACGGTAGTCTCCGGGCGCGGCCGATTGGCGGTACTCTTTGGCTGTGGCTGCCCCTGACTACATGCCAACTCGACCTACCGACAAGGTGAGGACCTACTCCTCTCCACCCAGTCGGAATCGTTCGTGGATGGCGGAGCGTCCGGGCGATCTGTCCGGCCAGCAGCCCACCGGCGAAGGATTCGGTACACCGGGCCCAGATCAGGGCTACGCCCTCAAACTTGCCAAGATGTTCGACGACCGTCTGAACACCGGCAAGCTCAATCGCGACGACGTGGTAGCTGGATGTGTTGCCGTGGCGAACAAGCGGTCGGGGCTGTATGGCAGGGCCCCCATTGTTCACGATCTAACCGCTGCATTCACCCTCTGGGGTTTCCTTGACGAGTCACCAGACCCCGAGCTTGTCGAGCTGCGCGAGCGGCTCTTTCCTCAGGTGGCAAGTTCGCATCACTACCCCGAACGACGCGAGATCGTCGACTGCGTTTCCTCCGAAGTGCTCCGACGGCCGCATGCCGAAATCATCAGCGACTATCGAGCCGATTGGCGCCAGAACGTAGGCGCCTGACCCCGCCCGAGCACCAGGGAACCAGAAACTCTCAGAGTTCCAACGCGTAGATGATGCTGTCAGCCAACGCCTGCCAGCTCGCTTCGATGATATTCTCGCTCACGCCAATCGTGGTCCAACGATGCTCACCATTTGTTGCGTCTATGAGAACTCGCGTGATCGCCCCGGTACCCGAGGCGGAATCGAGGATTCGGACCTTGTAGTCGGTGAGCCGAACCACATCGAGGGCCGGGAACCTGGTGCCGACCGCAGAGCGAAAGGCCGAGTCGAGGGCATTGACCGGACCGTTTCCTTCGCCCGTGGCCAGGACTCTGCGGTCCAGACCCTCTTGATCGGAGACGAACAGTTTCACCGTGGCTTCGGTTTCGACGCCGTCGTAGTGCCCGAGGGGGTTTATCGCCAGAGCCATCTTCTCCCCCGGCCGGTGATCGACCGTGACCCGGAACGATTCGAGCCGGAAGTGGGGGTTGCGCCAGCCAGTGGCACGTCGCAACAGCAGTTCCAGCGACGCATCGGCGGCTTCGAAGTGGTACCCGCTGTTCTCCAGGTCTTTCAGTTCGGCCAGCGCAGATCCGAGCTGCTCACCGCTGAGCTCAAGGCCCATCTGCTTCGCTTTCAACTCGATAGTGGAGCGACCGGAGAGATCGCTGACAAGGAATCTGGTCCCGTTTCCCACAGCACCCGGATCGACGTGTTCGTAGGCATCGGGCCGTCGCGCGATCGCACTTGTGTGCAGACCGGCCTTGTGGGCGAACGCTGACTTGCCGACATAGGGAAGCGCATCGTTGGGAGGGAGGTTGACGATCTCGGCAACATGCCGAGAGACGCCGGTGATTCGTTCCATCGATCCCGCTGGGAGGGTTTCGATTCCCATCTTGAGAGTCATGTTCGGAACGAACGTGGTGAGATCACAATTCCCGGTGCGTTCGCCGTACCCGTTGATGGTCCCCTGGACGTGGGTTGCACCGGCCCGAACCCCCGCCACAGCGTTGGCGACCGCACAGCCTGTGTCGTTCTGAGTGTGCATCCCCACCTTCACGTCGTCACCGAACGCCTTGACGACCTGGGCGGTGATACCTTCCACTTCGTGGGGCAAGGACCCACCGTTGGTGTCACACAACACCAAAACCTCGGCCCCATTGACGACGGCTGCTTCGAGGCATCGGAATGAGAATTCCGAATTGCGCTTGAATCCGTCGAAGAAGTGTTCGAAGTCCACGAACACACGTCGATCGTTGTCGGTCAGGTACTTCACCGACTCCGCGATCATCGCTACACCCTCATCCAGGGTGGTGCGGAGCGCCTCAGTCACGTGATAGTCCCAGCTCTTGGCAACGATGCAGCAGATCTCGGTTCGCGCTGCCACGAGGTTCCTCAAAGTTGTGTCGTCGTCGATCTTTCCCATCGGTCGACGGGTCGAGCCAAACGCCACCAGTTCGCTGGTTTCGAACTTGAGTTCGCCGTCGGCAATCCGCGCGAAGAATGCGTCGTCGCGAGGGTTGGCGCCAGGCCACCCACCTTCTATGTAGTGAACCCCAAGGTGATCGAGTTGAGCGGCGATTCGGAGCTTGTCATCGGTGGTGAGAGAGATCCCTTCGAACTGGGATCCGTCCCTCAGGGTTGTATCGAAGATGTCCACCGACTCGGGCCAGGACGGATCTCGCTCTGCAGCTCTACTGATGTCCATGATCGTGTCTCCCTCTGGTTCGGACGGCGTCGGCGATCAGGTCGCCAATCTCGGTAGTTGAACCCGTGGCGTCAATATTGGCGTTGCACGCTTGGGTGATCGCTGACGCCGCATCGACTTCACCGAGGAATTCGAGCATCATGGCGCCCGAAAGAATGGCGGCGATGGGGTTGGCTTTGTTCTGGCCGGCGATATCGGGCGCCGACCCATGCACGGGTTCGAACATGCTGGGCGCAGATCGGGTCGGGTCCAGGTTGGCCGACGACGCCAAGCCGATACCACCACTCACAGCTCCACCCAGATCGGTCAGGATGTCGCCGAAGAGGTTGTCAGTGACGATTACGTCGTACCTCTGAGGTTCCTGCACGAAATAGATACAGGCTGCGTCGACGTGGTTGTAGTCGGTGGCGACACCGGGAAACTCCAACGCGACATCGTTGAAGACTCTTTGCCAAAGATCTCCGGAGAAGGTCAGCACATTGGTCTTGTGCACCAGAGTGAGATGATTTCGCCTGGTGGTAGCCAATTCAAAGGCGTAGCGAATGGCTCGCTCGGCTCCCATGCGGGTATTCACCGAGCCTTGAGTTGCGATCTCTTGCGGGGTGTTCTTGCGGAGAAAACCACCCTCGCCGGCATAGGTGCCTTCGGTGTTCTCCCTGATGACGACGAAGTCGTGGCCTTGGACCCCGGCGAGGAGAAACGGTCGCCGATTGATGTAGAGGTCCAGTTCAAAGCGCATCTTCAGCAGAAGGCCGCGCTCTATCACCCCGGGCGGCACTCCCGGCGCGCCGACTGCGCCAACGTAGATCGCATCGTGATCTCGCCACTCGTCGAGAATGTCATCTGGTAACACCGTGCCATCTTTGAGATAGCGGGCTCCACCGAGGTCGTAGTGGGTGAGCTCGATGGCAATGTCAGCCGCAGCAATGACCTTCAAGCCCTCGGCGATGACCTCGGGACCAATACCGTCGCCCCCGACCACTGCGATCTTGTGCGTTGCCATTTCAGCCTCCTGCTTCGGGGTGAGTCTATGACCGACCGGCGCATAGACGATACGCCCTCAAGCCACCTCCCACTCTGGCCGACACTGTTCATGTAACTGGGAGTTCACCATGTCCGAATCCAAACTCGATTTCTCCGTCCGTAGCATCCCCGACTCTTGGGCTGCCGCCGCCGAGGACGCACCCAAACCTCCCGACGATGTTCGAGTTGGGCAATCCGGTTTTCATCGCCTTCCGACAGGAACCCGCCCGGACCTTGTCACCGGGACGCTCACCGGAATCGCTATGACAGTGATCGCCGGGACCGTGTGGTATTTGAACGGTGTAAATGGGGTCTTCACCGGCACTGCTGCGGACTTTGTGATGTCGATCCTGCTGGGCGTGTTGATCGCTATAGCCGTACGTTTGGGCGCCGGACCGTCCGGCCCCGAGCTGCGCGTGGGCGTAGGTGCTGCGCTCTTCGTGACTACGATCCTGAGCGTTGCGTTTGCGGTAACTCGCGAGGAGTTCACGGCACTCAATCGTCGCTCGCCATCTTTTGGTGAAGTCGAGGACCTGGTCACTGCCTATTACTTGAGCCGTTTCACAATCATTGCCGCATGGATTCTGGGTCTGGTGGTCATGTCCTACATGACCTTTGCGCTGAAGCATCGACGCCGGTAGCCAGTTCGGCACCCCCAACGGTGGTTGGGGCGGATAGGTTTTTCTGATGGCCCAGACCTACCACCTCTCACACGAAGCCTTCGACCGTCTAGAGCGTGAGTACGACGATCTGACCAACCGAGGCCGAATCGAAATCGCCCAGAAGATCGAAACTGCGCGCGAAATGGGTGACCTCTCCGAGAACGGCGACTACCACGCCGCCAAGGAGGAACAGGGCAAGATGGAAGGCCGAATCGCCCAGCTTGGCGTCATGCTCGAGAACGCTGAGATCGTCGAGGTCGACACGGATGCACAGGAAATTCAGGCTGGTTGTGTGGTCGGCATCAAGTATGAGGGCGACGACCACGTAGAGACGTACCTGATCGGCTCAATCGAGGAGAAGAGAGACGGACTGGACGTAATGTCACCAGGATCACCGATCGGGCAGGCCCTCCTCGGCGCCAAGGTCGACGACGTAGTCAGCTACGAAGCCCCGGGTGGAAACCTCAGCGTCGAAGTCGTGTCGATCGACTTCTGATTCTCCCGTCTACACCGCCGCAGCTCGCGCTCGCCGACGGCTGGGAACGACCTGGTCCTTCATCCACTCCACGGCGCCGGTGAGGACGAGGTAGTACACAGGAAAGCTCAGTAGTACGAGAACGGTGGAGCTGACCAGGCCTCCCATGAGAGTGAAGCTCAGTCCTTCCCAGAAGGGATCGCTCAGCGCCAGTGGCATCAGGCCCACCACCGTGGTGATCGTGGTGGCGATCAATGGCCTGAACCGACGCGAGACCGCCTGCTCGATGGAGTCGGCGAGTCCCAGACCGGATCGACGGGCCTGGTTTGCACTGTCGACCAAGAGGATCGTGTTGTTGACCACAACACCGATCAGCGCAATGAACCCGACTGCGGAGAAGAAGCTGATGCCGTTGTCGGTGAGGGCGAGGGCCGATGTGAGGCCGAAGAAGCTGAAGGGAATCGCAAGGAACACAAGGATTGGCTGCAGGAGCGATCGGAACTGGATGATCAAAAGCAGCAGCATCAGACCAAGCGCAACCAGACCTGATGTGCCAAGAGCGGCAAAGTCGTCCTGGTTGTCCGATTCTTGTCCAAAGTCGAAGGCCAGAGCGTCAGCCTCGAGGCCGGCCTCGAGCAGCCGCTCCGGCGGAAACAACTCCTTCACCAGATCTTCGGTGGCCGAGAGGTTGCTAGTGAGGTCGTCATTATCGAACGCGGCGCGCACCTCCTCATATCGCTGCCCGTCGATTCTTGTGACCCGACCAACAGAGTTGTCTATGGCATCGGCGATTGTGGTGATTTCGCCCGACTTGTCCAGAACGGTTCCGGGCAATACCGCCACGAGTTCTTCGGCCACGGCCTGCGCAGCTGCAATGTTCTCGTCGGTGGCATTTATCTGAACAGCAAAGGGGAAGTCTTCGACTGGCGGACCTGCGTCGAGAACCGAGACCGACGTCCGAGCGCCTGAGAGTCCCGCCAGGGCTTCTTCGATCCGCTGGCGGTAGATGGGAGCCTTGGTGTCGCGCTCGTCGAATGGAACCAGGTCGATGAAGATCTCCGCCCGTCGCTCGTTGCCGCGGATGTATTGCGAACTCAGAAGGTCTTCACCCAAAACGTCGACGATCGCTGCGTCAATTTGGTCGGCCACATCCTCGGCCTGCTCGATCGTGCTCCCGGGTGCAAAGTCGGCTCCGATGAACAACACGTTGGCGTCTTTGGCGGCCGGGAAGATGTTGAATCCGAGTCCGGCGGCAATGCTGCCCGCCGACATGACGGCCACTACCGGCAGTAGTGCGAGCAGAATGCCGACCAACCAACCGGCAGGGCCGCGCCGGGCGGGGAACGATGCCAGACGGGACAGCCGCTTGCCGCTCCATTTCTCGAGCGAGATGACCGGGTTGCGGGCGGGCTTTCCTTCCAGCAGCAAGAACTTGGAGAGTGCCGGAATGAAGATCACCGAGGCGATGTAGCTGGCCACGAGCGTGAGGATCACCGTCGCCGGGATCGCGCGGATGAACTCGCCGAGAATACCCCCGACGAACAGAAGTGGACCGAACACCAGAACGGTGGTGAGCGTTCCGGCGAGAGATGCCATCGCCACGCGCGTGAGAGCGACGCCGATAATTCGCTGCTTTGGGCCTCCCTCACCCTTGGTGGCATCGATGGACTCACCGATCACAATGGCGTCGTCGACCAGAAGACCGATCGTGAGGATGAGCCCAAAGAGCGTGATGGTATTGAGCGAGTAACCCAGAACCATTAGCCCCGTGAGCGCTGTCATCACGACCGTAACCATGAAGAGTGCGGTGACAATGCTGGCTCTCCAGCCGATGAGCAGGAAACTAACCAGCACAACCGCAGCCAAGCCAGTGACGAGGTTACCGATGAGGCTGTTGACCTGGGTTCGGATGTCAGACGCGAAATCGGCGGTGATGGCAGCGGAGAATCCGGCCGAGAGTTCGGGAGCATCGGCTGACTCGAGCCGTTCGGCCACCGAGTCGCTGAAGCTCAGAATGTCGAGCGACTCGTCGTTGGGGTCCCGGATCAGACCCACGGCGATTGCGGGAGCGAAGCCGGCGTCGCCGGCGAAGACCGTTCGGGTGAACCTGGTCTGACGAGCGACCTCGGCTCCGGTGGCCGGATCCAGACCCTCGGTGATGAGATTGCGGGTCTCGGCCCCAATCACGCCAGCGGTGCCCTCCAGGTGGGCTCGGAGCTTCTCCGCTTCGGCCTCGAGTTCGGCAGGGGTCGCACCGTCTGGGCCGCTGACCGAAACCAGAATGTCGTAGACCTCCACGAACTTGGTGGCATTCAGCGCCCGAACCGTGACTATGGCGCCCTCGGGGGTAGGCACTGCGTCGGCCGCTGGTTGCAGGAGTGCAGCGCCATTCGGCGACGTGAACCCGGACTCGAACTCGACGATGATCGCAAAGGCGTTGGGTAGCGAGATCGTGGTGACTTCCTTGACCCCGTCGACTGCATTGAACGCTTCCTGCAGCGGGACACCGAGGTCGGCATCCACCCGGGCTGGATCATCAACGAAATAAGCGCCATCGACCACGACAATCGGGACGTCCACTGGCGGGAAACCTTCTCGGTCCAGCCCTCCGAAGAAGCTATAGAGACCGCCGCCAATAATCACCAACCAGAGGGCGAGCGTGACTTTCCACTTCTCCGCAGCCAAGAGCCCGAGCTTGGCGATCACCGAGTTTTTGGGATCGTTGAGGCCAACGGGCTCGCTCCCTGTGAGCGGGTCAGACGACACCAACTCCTCAGATTCAGGCGTTGGCGATGAAGGCGCGTCCATCGGAAGATCGTAGGTTCAAGATCTGCTCATCGGGTGACCGAGCCGATCACTGTCACCGATGTCACTCAGCTCGGTTTGTCCGTTCGTCCACAACCCGTAGCGACGCGACTCGCCGCATCGATGGCGGAACGGTCGCAGGAGGATGCCATTAGCATTGGTCGGCGTGAGTGACGCACCGTTGACGCTGGCCGACAAGGTTTGGGATCGCCATGTGGTACACGCCGGCGAGAACGGCGAACCAGACCTGCTGTACATCGATCTTCATCTGGTCCACGAGGTCACCTCGCCTCAGGCCTTCGACGGGCTTCGAATCGCCGGCCGCAAAGTCCGCCGCCCCGATCTGACCGTCGCTACCGAAGACCACAACGTCCCGACCGAGAACATCGACCAGCCAATCGATGACGAAATCAGTGCAAAGCAGATCGCGACTCTGCGGGCAAACACTGCCGAGTTCGGTATCAAGAACCACCCGATGGGCTCACCGGGGCAAGGAATTGTGCACGTTATCGGCCCTGAACAAGGCCTCACCCGTCCCGGCATGACCATCGTGTGCGGTGACAGCCACACAGCCACGCACGGAGCATTCGGTTCGATCGCATTTGGCATTGGCACAAGTGAGGTGGAGCATGTTCTCGCCACCCAAGCCCTGCAACAGCAGCGGCCCAAGACAATGAGCATCACCGTCGACGGCCCCCTTCCTGAAGGATCAACGGCAAAGGATCTGATCCTCGCGGTGATCGGTCACATCGGAACCGGCGGCGGAATCGGCCACATCGTCGAGTACCGGGGGCAGGCCTTCACCGACCTGTCGATGGAGGGTCGAATGACGGTGTGCAACATGAGCATCGAGGCCGGGGCCAAAGCCGGAATGATCGCCCCCGACGAAACCACCTTCGAATACCTCAAGGGCAGAGAACACTGCCCCACCGGGACAGGATGGACCGCGGCCGTCGCCGATTGGAAATCGCTGCCGACCGATCCCGGCGCAACCTTTGACACCGAGGTGGTGATCGACCCTTCAACGATCGTGCCTCAAGTCAGCTGGGGCACAAACCCTGGTCAGGTGGCGCCACTGGCCGGCTCTGTTCCCGGACCGGCCGATTTCGCCGACCCTGATCTCGCCGGAGCCGCCGAGCGAGCCCTGGAGTACATGGGCCTCGAAGCCGGAACGCCGTTCTCCGACGTTGCCATCGACACGGTGTTCATCGGTTCGTGCACCAACAGTCGAATCGAAGATCTCCGCGAGGCTGCTGCGGTGGCCAGAGGCCGCAAAGTGGCCGATGGCGTGCGGACGCTGGTGGTGCCGGGCTCTCATATGGTGAAAGCCCAGGCGGTAGCGGAAGGCCTCGACGCTGTATTCGAACAGGCCGGCTTCGACTGGCGGGAACCAGGCTGCTCGATGTGCCTGGCGATGAATCCAGACAAGTTGTCTCCGGGCGAGCGTTGTGCATCCACGAGCAATCGGAACTTCGAAGGCCGCCAGGGCCGCGGAGGCCGCACGCATTTGGTCTCGCCCGGCGTTGCGGCAGCCACCGCGATCCTCGGACGTCTTGCGCACCCATCGGACCTGGAGAACTAATGGAAAAAGTACAGATTGTCACCGGCACCGCAGTGCCGCTGGATCGGTCCGATGTAGACACCGACCAGATTATTCCCAGCGATTGGCTCAAACGGGTGGAGCGAACGGGTTTTGAGAAAGGCTTGTTCTCCGAGTGGAAGGATGACCCCAGTTTCGTCATGAACGACGAGCGATTTGCCGGCGCAACCGTGCTGCTTGCGGGACCCAACTTCGGCGTGGGATCCAGCCGGGAGCATGCCGTCTGGGCCATCCAGCAAGGCGGATTCGGAGCGGTCATCTCACCGCGCTTCGGCGACATCTTCGCCAACAACAGCACCAAGAACGGTCTAGTACCCGTCGTTCTCACCAGCGACGAAGTTCGAACGCTCATGAGTGCGGTCGAGACCGATCCCGATCTGGAACTCACCATCGATGTAGCCCGTCGCACCGTCGAAGCGCCCGCAATCGGCTTTCACGCCGAGTTTCCACTCGACCCCGCCACCCAGGAACGGTTCCTTCAAGGGCTCGATGACATCAGCCTCACCCTCCGCCACGAAGAGTCCATCACGGCCTACGAAAAGTCGCACTGATCACGTCGGTCGGTCATACCCCGAAAAAATGGCTACGACGGGAACCAGATCCTGCCGATGGTCGTCACATGGGTATGAGTCGATCAAAAACCCTCGCTTCGATCACGCTGGCGTTGATGCTCGGTGCCACTGCGTGCACCGCCGATGATCCCGAGGCATCCGGCACGACCCTGCCGTCTCGAGATCTCAACACCGATGACATCATCCTCACCGCTGGCCTGGAAACCGTGGCCGACTGTGACGCCCTTCTGGCGCGACTGATCGCCGACGGGATCGAACGGGTTGGCCCTTACGGATTCAACCAGGGCGGCTACTGGTGGGGTGGCCCCGAAGTGATGCGTGCCGGTGAAGATGGAGCCATGGCCGAGGAAGCGGGTGACGGCGGCGGAGACCGAGATTTCTCGGCCCCTACAACAGCGCAGGCCAGCGACGCTCCCAGCGGTGAGGGCAGTGGAGATGTGTCCGGCACCAACACTCAGGAGGTCGGGGTTGATGAAGCCGACATCGTGAAGACCGATGGAAGCCGGATGATCGTTGTCGCCAACGCACTGGTGCAGATCCTCGACATCAGCGACGGCGCTCCGACGCTGATGCACTCGATCGCGATTGACGAGTTCGGCGGCAGCGGCGAGATGTTCATCAACGGCAACCAAGCCTTGCTCATGAGCACACTATGGACCAACGAGGTGTTCCCGGTCTCCTCAGATCTTGCCCGTACCACCCGGTTCGCCGGTTCTCAGATCACTCGAATCACCACGATCGACATCGAGCGGGGTACCGCAGGCACCTCGATCGAGTTCGAAGGCAGCTATCTCTCCGCCCGGGAAATCGACGGCACGGTTCGGATAGTCGTGAGGGCCGGAATGGGAAACTTCGGATGGCTCTACCCGTCCAACCCCGATGCCGAGGACGCAGCAACCGAAGCCAACAAGAACCTTCTTCGGAAGAGCACAATCGGTGACTGGCTGCCCGCCTATCGGATTCTCGACGGCGAGGCCTCGATCGAGGACGGACTGCTGTTCGACTGCGATCGAACCCACCTGCCAGCGGAGTTCTCCGGTTTCGGCAGCATCGGTGTCCTTACCGTTGATGCCAACGACAACTTCACTCTCACTGATTCGCTCGGCGTAGTGACCGACGGTCAGACCGTCTACGCCTCGACCGATCGTCTCACCGTCGCCACCCCGAGGTACCCCGAATGGGACCCAACGACGGGCGAGATACGCGACGGCGATCAGTTGTGGACCGCTCTCCACAACTTCGACATCACCGACAGCACCAAGGCCAGCTACGTGGCCAGCGGTCGGGTGGACGGCTATCTGCTCAACCAATACTCGCTCAGTGAGTACAACGGGTACCTCCGTGTGGCGACCACTCGCCAGGTCGGCAAGGAATGGAACGATACGGCCAGCGCCATCGTGGTTCTGGGCGAAGAGGGCCGGGTTCTCAAGGAGACGGGTCGTGTCGATGGACTGGGCAAGGGCGAACAGATCTTCGCAGTCCGGTATCAAGGTGATCTGGCCTACGTTGTGACCTTCCGACAGATCGACCCGCTCTATGTGATCGACCTTTCCGATCCCAACGCACCAGCCGCGAGGGGCGAGCTCAAGATCCCCGGCTTCTCCAACTACCTCCACCCACTGGAGGACGGGCTCTTGATGGGAGTCGGCCAAGACGCAACCGATCAGGGGCGAACGACCGGTGCCCAGGTGTCACTCTTCGATGTGTCCGACATGGACAACCCAACCAGAATCGACACTCTCGCCCTGGGCGGCGAGAACAGCAGCTCGATCGTGCAATGGGATGCCAGGGCGTTTACCTTCTGGTCTCCTACGAGCACCGCCATAGTGCCGGTTGAGTCTTGGGACTACACCCAGTACGACAGTGGCAACCGTGCAGGCGCTGTGCTCGTCGCTGTTCAAGATCGGAAGCTGGTTGAAACTGGGCGTGTCGACCATGCCCAAGTGAAGCAGTGCGAGAGGTATTACGAAGGCGAGTCCTTCCTCGAAGAGGATGTTGTGGACGGGAGCGATGGCGAGGCCGAGTTCAGTGAACCACGCCCGATCCAGCCGCCCGAGGAGGAGTACTGCTGGAGCTATACGCCCGGCGTCGTGCGAACGGTGATTGCAAACGGAACGCTCTACACCGTCTCCTACGAGGGTGTGCACAGCTGGGACTTCGAGACACTGGCTCCGGGAAAGTGGCTCAGGTTCCCCCAGCGCTGATTTCCTGTCTTGTTCTAAACGCTCACGACGTCGACGGCCAAGATCCCCTCGATCCCGCGAAGGCGAGCCCCCAACGACTCGCTCAGAGCGTCGGACGTTGTGATCACCATTGCCGCCGAGCTGTCGCGATCGCTCCGACCTACGTTCATGTCATCGATGTTCACGCCCTCATCTCCCAAGATCGTGCCGACAGCTCCGATCATTCCCGGTCGATCGTCATTGCGGACAACGATCATCTTGTCCGCCGGCGGAACGTCGATATCGTGTTCGTCCAGTTTCACAATGCGGGGCTGGTTCTTCAGTCCGAGCAGGGTTGCCGAGATCGACCGGGACCCGCCGGTGAGAGTGAGAAGACTCACATAATCGTGGGATTGGCTGGTGCTCACCACATTCATTTGGACACCCAGTTCGCTGAGACGGCTCCGGGCGTTCACGTAGCTGAGCGGCTCACCGGTGGATCGAAGCAATCCCTTCGCCGCCGAAAGTGCAATCAATCGATCGTCGTACCCGCCGACCTCACCCTCGAGGCTGAGCACTACTCGGTCGGGCAAGTCTTCGACAAGGCCGGAGAACAGCGCGCCGAGTTGGTCCGCAACCGGAAGGAACGGCTTCACTGCCTCGGGGACCGCCCCTGCGTCGACGTTGACTGCGAACTGAACGAAGTCACCAGACAGCGCCAGATCAACTTGCTCGGCAATCGTGAGACCGGCCCTGTCTTGTGCCTCCCGTGTGGATGCACCGAGGTGTGGGGTCACGACAACATTGCGATGGGCGAACAACGGTGAATCGGTCATGGGTTCAGACGAGAACACATCGAGTCCCGCACCACCAACCTGCCCACTGGTGAGGGCTTCATCGAGGGCGACTTCATCGACGATTCCGCCGCGAGCAACGTTGATGATTCTCACGCCGGGTTTGGCCTTGGCCAGGAAGTCGGAACCGATCAGACCGATCGTGTCCGGTGTCCTCGCCACATGCACCGTGACGATGTCGCTCTCGGCGGCCAATTCGTCGAGGGTGGCAAGCCTGACGCCGAACTGACCGGCCCGTTCCGCAGAGACGAACGGATCGCAACCGATCAGTTTCATGTCGAAGGCTCTGGCCCTCTCCGCTACGAGGGAACCGATACGACCCAGCCCGATGATCCCCAGAGTCTTGCCGCCAAGCTCCATCCCAGTCCACTGGCTCCGCTCCCACCGTCCCTGAACCAGCGCGGCGTGGGCTTGTGCTGTGTTGCGAGCCGACGCAAGTATGAGGGCCATCGTTTGCTCAGCAGCGCTGAGCACGTTGGAGAGCGGTGCGTTCACGACCATCACTCCGCGAGCGGTTGCGGCCGGTACATCGATGTTGTCCAGACCAACTCCAGCGCGCCCCACAACCGCTAGATCGCGACCGGCTTCCAACATGGCTTCGGTGACCGTGGTCGCCGACCTGATGATGAGGGCCTTGGCGCCGGGGATAACCGCATGAATCTGTTCAGGCGAAAGCCCCACCTGAACATCCACGTCGTGTCCAGCTGCCCGCAGCAGATCAAGACCCGACTCGGCCAACTTCTCGGTCACAAGTATGCGCGCCATATCGCACAGCATCTCCTAATCAGCCCATGCTTCCCACCGCTGGGGACCAAATATCAGTACGAAGTGACCAAATTCTTAGAGAGTGAGAATGTGGGTTGCAACTGACCGTCCACTGAGGAACGCTCCTTCGACCTTGGCCTCGCCGAAGGCGTCACCGGCGAGAAACACCGGGTGCGAGGTGCCCTCGACAGCAAGAAACAGATCATCATGGCCGCTTCGGGGAGCGGCGTAACGCCACTTCTTGACCTGAACGGTCTGGGGCTCCACCGATCCCAGAACTCGGTCTAGTTCAGGTTGAAGTCGTTGGAGGATCTCGTCGCTGTCAAGATCGAAAAGAGCAGCTGAAAGCGCCGGCTCGACGTGGAGGGTAAGTGCGGTTTGAGGTGAGATCCCTTTGGTTCGATTGTCGGCGACAAAGGTGAACACCGGATCGTCCGGCTGCTGTCTCGCACCCAGTGGGCCGACGATCTTCCTCACATCGTGATCTGTTGTCATCAGCACTCCGATCACCGGGTCATAGGTGATCAGAAGAGCATCATCAGGGACCGGTGTGCCGCCGGCCCGCAGCACCTCAACGGCTTGAGGAACCGGCGATGTGAGCACTACACACAGGGCGTCGTCGGGGATTCGCGAGGCTCCTTCGTAGGTAACGGTGAGGCGGTCACCGGAGTCGATGACTGCGTCGACCCTCTGGTTGAGAACGATCTCGACCCCAGCCCGTTGGCAAGCAGATGCAAGATGCTTGGCCAGCTGCGACATTCCTCCCTCGGTGCGATAGCGAGGGTGTCCATCAAGCTGGTCCGGATCGAATCCGTTCGTCCACACACTCACGACTTGATCGGCTTCCCACATGGCAACAGCTTGGGCAAAAGCAGTTGACCTCACCGTGAAGAACTGCGCACCATGATCCAGAACAGCCGCGGCGATCCGCCTTGTGGCGAGGCGTCCACCCACGCTTCGGCCTTTGTCGACGACGAGGACCTGCTTTCCGGCCTCGGCCAGTTCCAGCGCGGCGGTAAGACCGGCCATACCTGCCCCGACGATCAGAATGTCTGTGCCAACCGTTTCAGCCACTCTCGAGAGGGTAACCGCGGCCCAGCACCACAACGGCCCGCTAGCGAGCCATCAACCTCGCCGAATCACCCCCCAGAAACCTGAGCCAGCGCGAGCGGTCGTGGCGGTCCACTCCCCCGGCAGAGCTTTGAGGACGTCTTCTATCGACAGATGAATCGGCGTTTGATCCCCCAACGTGTTCACCCACAGAAGGCATCCGTCGGGACCCAACACTCGGTCAACCTGATCTGGAAAGAGGAACATGTTCACGCACAAGATCGCATCAAAGGAGTCCGGGACAAAGGGAAGAGCCGAGGCATCGCCCCTGATTTGGAGGGTGCCGAGGGCCGGGTCGTTTTGAATCATCTCCGCTGACAAGTCGAACGCAATGTACTCGTCAACGCGATTTGCAACGACCTTCCCACCCGCACCCGTGCCCGAACCAAGTTCCAACCACCGAGTTCCGGTGAGTGGCGGGTCGCCACGATCGATCGCATCAAGAATCGGAGCTGCTTTGGTGGGGTTCACATGATCCTCGCTCCAGCTCGGAGCCAAATGGTCGAAGGTCTCAGCAATACCTCGCCTGACCTCTGCATCCCACTTGCCCTCCACCGCTATCTCCCGGGTGATGCGGCGAATCGGATGGTCGGGACCGGCAAAGGGTTCCGCAGGCTCGTAGCCGGCCGAGTCGGCAAGTGTGATGATTGCCATGTTGGCAAGGTATCTCTGAGTCGGGCTCTAACGTAAAGCCGATGATTGCGTTGACTCTCAAAACCTCCGCTGTGGCTCAGCCTGACTTCCTGTCGTTTCCGTGGGCAACTCCCCTGGAAGATTGGCCCGATGAGATGGCCGTTCGGCTACCGAGAGGTCGACATCGTCACGTCGTCAGATTCATCGATCATGAAGGCGTGTTCTTCGCATTCAAAGAATTGCCATCGGCTCTGGCCCACAAGGAATTCAAAATGCTGGAGTTCCTTAAGGAAGAGGGTCTGCCTGTGGTCGATCTCATCGGTGTGGCTGACCAAAGGACTGCGGCCGACGGAACCGAACTCGAAGCCGTGCTGATCACCCAGCATCTCCGCTACTCGCTCCCCTACCTACACCTCTTCGCCAGCCCCGGTAGTGATGGTCTTCACGTGAAGCTGGTCGACGCGCTCGTTGTTCTCCTGTGCCGAATCCACCTGGTCGGGTTCTTCTGGGGTGACTGCTCACTCGGAAACGCGCTTTTCCGCCGCGATGCGGGTGCGCTTGTGGCCTATCTGGTCGACACCGAAACCGGTGCCGTGGAAAAGGCACTCACAGAAGGGCAGCGAGAGCACGATCTCGCCATTGCCAGCGAGAACATCGTCGGTGGGCTTTTCGAACTCGAGGCGATGGACAAGCTACCGGTCGGGGTCGACCCCATTGAAGTAGTGGAATCGCTGTGTCTTCGTTACCGCGAGCTCTGGCACGAACTAACCCGAACAGATGAACTGAATGGTGACGAGCTCTACCGGATCACCGAACGCCTGCAGCGCCTCAACGATCTCGGTTTCGACACCGAACAGATGGAGATTCTCCAGCACGACGATGGTCGCCGGCGCGTCCGCTTCCGGCCGGCCGTGGTGGAGGAAGGCCACCATCGACGTGAGCTGCAACGGCTCACTGGCATCGTGGCCCAGGAGAATCAGGCCCGCCGTCTGTTACGGGCGCTTCATGGATACGGCGCGTGGCTGGCCGCTGAACCGGGTGCCCCCGAACTTCCCGAAGCGATGATGGCGTATCGGTGGTTCACCGAGCGTTATCAGCCAACGGTTGCAGCCATCCCCGACAACCTGAGTTCTCGGCTTTCCGAACCAGAGTTCTACGTGCAGGTTATGGAGCACCTTTGGTATCTCTCCGAAGAGGCTGAGCATGACTACGGATTGGTGAACGCCACCAACCACTACATCGAGAACGTCCTCACCGGCCTACCTGATGAAGCCGCCGTGCTGATCGCCGACGAAAGTAGCCTCAGCTCCGATCAAATCCGCACAACGGTCTGACATCGCCTGGACCACACCGCCCGGGAACGTTCGCAGCGCTAGGGCCGCATCTGAAGCGGCTCGATGTCGTCGGCAGCATCGAAGTTGAAGACGTGTCCATAGAACCAGAGTTCTGCCTCCAAGCTACGAATCACATTGGGTGCTTGTCGAAACCCGTGTTGCTCTCCCTCGAAGACCAGGTAGGCGTGCGGAATCCCCTTTGCCGCAACAGCCTTCACGATGGCTTCACTCTGGCTGGGGGGAACCACCTCGTCCTCGTTCCCCTGCATCACAAGCAGCGGGCAGTTCAGTGATTCGGTGTGGTTGATAGGCGAACGGTCGAAGTAGACGGACTTCGCCTCGGGCCATGGCCCGATCAGGTTGTCCAGGTAGCGGCTCTCGAACTTGTGGGTCTCCTCGGCCAGCGCCTTGAGATCCGCAACTCCGTACAGGCTCGTCCCGGCGGCAAACACCTCGCTCTGTTCAAGAGCCGCCAGCACGGTGAATCCTCCTGCGGATCCTCCCCGGATAGCGATTCGATTTGGGTCCACACGTCCGGCGTCAGCGAGATTGGTTGCGGCAGCGATTACATCTTCCACGTCGACAACGCCCCACTGCCCGTTGAGAAGGCGGCGATAGTCGGTGCCATAGCCGGTGGAGCCGCCGTAGTTGACGTCGACCACAGCAAACCCTCGTGATGTCCAGTACTGGATCTTGAGGCTGAGTGCCGGATTCGAGTGCGAGGTCGGCCCCCCATGGCCCATGACAACCAAAGGCGGCAGTTCTGTTTCCGGGCCATCCAGCGAAGGGCCCGTGGGAGCATAGAAGAACCCATGAGCTGTACGACCTCGTTGGCTGGTGAATGTGACGGGCTCGGCATGGGAAAACCAAGTCGGAGCTATTCCCACATATGAGGGCGGGCGATGGACGACAGATTCGGCGGTGATTGTGTTGACCTGTTGGATGCTGACGAGAGCACTGGCTGAGGCGCTGGCAACAACCACCTCGTCATCGAGCGATGCGAAACCCACGATCGACGCGCAATCGAAGTCTTCCAGGATCCAAACCGAGCCATCGTCGGCGACGGTGCCCAGGCGGTCCCGGCCATTTCGCGTGAGCGAAACCACGATCTGTCCGTCGGACAACTCGGTCCAGTGCTGTGTTCCAAACTGCCATTGAGCGCCTCCGATTTCGCCGTCGGTCAGGGAAGTCACCGCCTGCGTACTGCTGGCACCAGGGCTCCAGCACCGCAGGTTCCACCAACCGTTCTCATCGGAGGAGAAGACCAGATCACCGTTCCCCAGCCAATCGGCACCATGCACGGCGAGGCGGCCACCGCCGGCCACCAGCTGAGAGTTGCCCAGTCGGGCGTCGTGAAACAGCGGTGCCGCATGGAGTTCGGTACCGTCCCACGGCATGTTGGGATGATTCCAGCTGAACCAGGACAGCCAACCACCGTCCGGTGCTATGCGTGGACCAGCAACAAAATCGGGGCCGCTGACCAAGACTCTCATCTGGCTGGGATCATCGGCTGCCGAGCCGTCAGTAGGCAGTGCGACGATCACATTCATCGCCTCACCGCCGTTGCTCTCCAGCGTGGATGGGTAGTGGTCTTCCATCACGCAGATCACGAACTCCCCATCGGGGGTTTCGCATCCGTCGGCGAATCTGATCCCGTGCCGGACCTCTGGATCAGGGGTGAGAGGCTGAGGTGTCGGGTCGCTGTCGGGGCCGGTGGTGAATCGATACAAACGCTGGTCATCCCAGTTCGCGAAATACGCAGCGCCAGGTTGACCGGGGCGGTGGGAACCCAGCCACCACGCTCGACCGCCATACTCGTGCACCGCGGTTCGAGCGTTGAACGGAGCGTCGATTCGATCAAGCCCATTGCGCACCAGCACTGTGCGTCCACCCTCGGCCGGTCGCAGTTCACTCCACCAGACTTCGGCGGTGTCCTCGAAGCCGCGGACCGCAGGTCCGTCGATGCCAACAGCACCGCTGGAGACGAGCTGGGCCGTCAGGGGCGATGGCCATGTGCCATAAGGAAGCCTTGGCACGACGGTCAGCCGTTGATCAGGGTGGACAGCCGGTCCAGACCCTCGACGAGGTCGTCGTCTCCGAGTGCATATGAGAAACGCCCGTACCCGGGCGATCCGAACGCCTCGCCGGGAACGAAGGCCACATTGGCCTGCTCCAATGCAACATCGGCCAACTGGAGTGTGGACTCGATTTGGATTCCACCCATGGAGCGGCCCATCACCCCCTCAAAGCTGGGAAAAGCGTAAAAGGCACCCTGGGGCTTCAGACATTCCACGCCGGACATGCCGTCGAGTTTGCTCCACATCGTGATTCGTCGACGATCGAAGTGGTTTCGCATCTCGTGGACGGCGGAGAGGTCGCCCGCAACCGCTGCCAGCGCTGCCGCCTGCGCGACGTTGCACACGTTGGAGGTCTGATGAGACTGGAGAGAGGTCAGGCTCTTTGCCACGTCCGAGGGAGCAATGACCCAGCCAACACGCCACCCGGTCATCGCATAGGTTTTGGCGACGCCATTGAGGATCAGGCAGCGATCAGCGATCTCGGGAACGAGCGTCGGCATGCTGTGAAAGGTGTTGTCGTCGTACACCAGGTGCTCGTAGATCTCATCGGTCAACACCCAAATATCGTTGGCGGCGGCCCACTTGCCGATCTCGGTGATCTCGTTCTTGGTGTAGACCGCCCCGCTGGGGTTGCTCGGGCTCACGAAGATCAACGCTTTGGTACGGGGAGTCCGCGCCGCCTCGAGCGAATCAACGCTGGCCCTGAAACCGGTGTGGATTGATGTCGCCACGAACACCGGCACCCCACCGGCCAAGCGAACGGGCTCGGGATATGTGGTCCAGTACGGCGTGGGGATCATCACTTCGTCCCCTGGGTTCACAACAGCGGCGATGGCGTTGTAGACCGCGTGTTTGCCGCCGTTGGTTACCACTACTTGGGACGGATCTGCATCGAACCCGCTATCGCGTTTGGTCTTGGCGGCTATGGCGGCCTTCAGCTCAGGCTGACCACCAGCAGGGGTGTATTTGTGTGCTGCTGGGTCCCGGCAAGCATCGACCGCAGCATCGACGATGTAGTCCGGTGTTGCAAATCCGGCTCGCCGGCACCGAATCCGATCACCGGCTTGCCGGCGGCCCGAAGCTCCTTGGCCTTGGCGGTGATGGCCAATGTGGCCGAAGGGGCGATGGATCGGACACGAACAGACACACGACCGGTTGACATGGCGATCAGGCTAACGACCATTCCCCCGCGGGGCGCCCGCTCCACGGAGGTTCCGTTGGATTCGCTCGTACCTGTGGGCCCACGTGCTCACTCACCCGCCAGGGCGACGCGCCAAAGAGTTTCGATTACCCCGCTTCGTTGGCGGCTTCGAAGTTGAGGCTGGCGGAATTCATGCAGAAGCGGTCGCCTGTCGGGGCCGGGCCGTCTGGGAACACGTGGCCGAGATGGGCCCCGCAGGTTGTGCACGTCGCCTCGATCCTCACCATTCCGAGAGTCCGGTCCTCGTGTGTCTGTACCAGATCATCGCTGATCGGCTTCCAGAAACTGGGCCACCCTGACCCGCTTTCGAATTTGGTATCGCTCTCAAACAGGGGTGTGTCGCACACAACGCAGCTGTAGGTGCCGTTTGCCTTGTTATCCCAGTAGCAGCCGGTGAAGGCCCGTTCTGTTCCCGCCTCTTGTGTGACGTGGAACTGCTCGTCGGTCAGCTTGGCCCGCAGCTCGTCGTGGGTGAATGTCTTGGTCGGGGAATCACTCATGCCTGTGTAACGGTAGGAGACCTTTGGTTGTTCCCACCCAAAGAGCCGCGACAGCAGATCCACCAGCGGCGCAAAGACAATCATTCGACTCGGCGGGCAGCTTCTACGAGGTTGATCTCGTACAACACCTGATTGAGTCGATCATCAGCCTCGATCGGCGCGAACCGCTGTGGGTTCTCGGGCGAGATGCAGCTGCTCACCGGCGAGAGGACCGTCCACGGAGTCGGATGGCAGAACTGCACAACGCTGTAGCGATCGCCTGGCTGATCAGGGTCGGCAACGACCCGGTGCCGACCGCTGGGAATGACTCCATTTGTGAAGTGCTCCAGCATGATGCCGGTATTGATGATGACTCCGTCCTCGGGTGGTACCGCATCTACCCACGAATCGTCGACCAGAACTTGCAGCCCCCGAGCTGTCGCTCTGGGTAGCGCGGTGACGAGGTTGATGTCGGCGTGGTCGGCGGCCCACACATGCTCGTCCCCTGGAGACAGCTCCATTGCCGGATAGTGGATCGCCCTGGTGAGCGTGGTGCCGTCGGTCGTCATCGTGTCGAAGAAGTTCTCATGGCACCCGATCCCCAGTGCGATGATCCGAAGGAACCGCCGCTGGAGCTCCTCAACCGAGTCAGAAAACGAGTGCAGCACCTTTGTAATACCCCGAACTTGCTCCTCGGGGAGGACCTGGGAGGGGTACCGCCTGGGGTACTTCACCTGGAGAGGATGCCCGGGCGGCATCTCCCGACCCCAGTTGAGCATTTCCTTCCAGTCCGGCACATCAGCCACAGCTGCGGTTTCAACCAGCAAGCCGGTGTAGCCGGTCTGTCCATGGGTTCCAGGTGCGTGTGCCTGCGCTTTCGCCTCGGCGGGAAGCTCGAAGAACTCGCGCAACATTCCGTACGCGGTGTCGAGCAGATCCTGGCTGAGGTCATGGCTTGTGTACACGAAGCCGGTGGCGAGGCTGCGCCGAACGCCATCGACCACGGCTCGACGCTGACCATCGGTACCTGTCTCGAAACCTAGAAGGTCTACATCGAGGATCTCAGCCATGGATCTGCTCCCTTCGTCAGTCGTCGTGCTCTGTGATAGTGACCGTGTTCATGGTGACAGGCGTCTTGGGCCGGTCCTGCCGGTCCGTTGGCACCTTCTCGATGCGGTCGACAATTTCCATACCCTTCACAACCTGTCCGAACAGGCTGTATGCCGGAGGCAGTCCGACACCGGATCCGCCCGAAATGATGAAGAACTGGCTTCCGTTCGTGTTGGGCCCGGCGTTGGCCATGGCCAGAGAACCAAGCTGGTATTGACCGGGCTTGGGAAGCTCATCCTGGAAGCGATACCCCGGTCCGCCGCTGCCGCTGCCCTCTGGGTCGCCACCCTGGCACATGAATCCCTGGATGATTCGATGGAACACCAGACCCTCGTAGTAGTGGTAGCGAGCAAGGCTGACGAAATTGTTCACGGTGACAGGAGCCTGAGCGGAGTTGAGGCTGATCACAACGTCACCAAGCTCGTCGGTGCCGTGGCTGATGTTCAGTGTGGCCGTGTAACGCTTTGACGGATCGATACACATGTCGAATGATGAGTCGAACGTTGTTTGCCTAGGGCTCGAACCATCGGCGTTGGGGCATTCGGGCACGGAATTCTCCTTCGAAAGACGAGCCGTCAGGATACGGCGCCGAAACTCGGGTCAGCTGAGCGAAAGCTGGCGCAGCTGATATTCAACAGCCAAGAAGCCTTCAGCTGAGGTCACACACACCGGGTCGCCGACGTACAGGTCGCCGTCGGGCGCAAATGCCAGAGGGATCCTGCCCCAGGTGATGTAGTCCTCGTCGGTGCAGCCGAGTGCCGCTGCCTTGCCCAGGCTCACGGTTTCTCTGCTGGCCAGATCGTGAACGAACGCCTCTGTGCCGACTGAAAACGCTAGACGGCTACTGTCGTCGCGCCACACGAGCTGAAGCGAACGGCCTTCAGCAATCCTGCTCACGAAGCCGGTGTCCATGTCGAGCAGCTCGATCCTGCCGACGTCGCCCTCGTGGAAGACAGAATCCCAGATCGCCAGCTGGGATGCGTCCGGACTGAGCGCAAAATCGTTGGCCGAGAATCGTCGCTCATCCGAAGACCCCCTGGCAAGCAGTACAACGAAGGGCTCGTCCCCCCACTCGGCGAAGATCTGAGTTCCATCGGGGGTTCGGATCGCGCCGTAGCTGAACTTGTCCAACCTTGCGAACAGCGTGCTTTCCCCGGTCCGGGGGTTCACCAGATACTCCTCGATCGTCGTGTCCGGATCAGGTGCGTCGTCGCCCGGATCGCCAATACTGTCAGATCTGCCGCTGAGAGTCATGGTGATGAAGCCGTCAGCATTCCATGTTGCGTCGCCTGCAAGTACGTCTTGAGTGTCGATCTCGACGGCACTCACAAGCTCGAGCGAGGGATCGACATCGTAGACCGTCACGCCCCCCAAAAATCCTTCGCAACTACTTACTTCGAGCAGTTGCCGCCGATTCGGCGAAGCTGTCACCTCACCGGCGTACTGGAACACGTCGCCTCCAATTGAGGTGGGACTAATCGTTCCGCCTGCGGCGACTGTGGCGAAATAACTCGCCGGAAGACCTTCACAACCCAATGAGTTGGGATCAAACACGGTGCCCAGGAGTGTGCCATCGTTGTCGGCCAAAATCAGGGACGACAACGCCACTTGGCGATCAAGATCTGCGGTGACCCTGAGACCCTCGAGCGCGGTTGTGGGAGGTTGGGTCGTACTGCTGGATGGCACTTCAGTAGTCGACGTTGACGTTTCGGGTGCAGTTGTCACACTCACCGAGGTTGAGGTACTCGACGAACTCGTCCCGGTGGGGCCCGGGGGCACCGAGTCGATGGTCGCAACGGGCTCTTGCGAACCACATCCGGCAAGCATGAGGATCGAACCAAACAGAAGCACAGGGAGCCTGTGCACGAATCGCATCGGCTCATTGTGGCCGAAGAAGTGACCGAGGTGGTGGGTGTCAGCAATGCCGCCGCAGGCAACACCGACACCCACACCCGTACCTTGATAGCGCCAGGCGCCACATCCGCGAAAATGGAGGGCCGCAATAACGTCCGAAGGGCCTCACTATTCGCTCAGATCACATCCTTTGCGGCCCGAAAGCCTTGTTCGAGATCCGCGATGATGTCGTCGATTGATTCAAGTCCAACGCTGAGCCGAATCAAGCCGGGCTCAACACCGGTTGTAGCCTGTTCCTCCTCGGACAGCTGGCTATGGGTGGTGGACGCTGGATGGATCACCAAGCTGCGCACATCTCCAATGTTGGCAACATGACTGTGCAGCTGAAGCGCGTTAACGAACCGCTCTCCCGCTTCGCGACCACCCTTGACAACGAAACTGGGAACTGACCCGAAACCTCGACCCTGGGTGTATTTGAGTGCAGGTTCGTGCCAAGGTGAGGAGCTGAGCCCAGCGAAATTCACCCGCTCGACCTCGGCTCGCTGTTCGAGCCACAGGGCGACTTCGAGTGCGTTCTGTACGTGTCGCTCCATGCGAAGGCTCAAGGTCTCGAGACCTTGAAGGATCAGGAAGCTGTTGAACGGGCTGATCGCTGGCCCGAGATCACGAAGCAGTTGCACTCGAGCTTTCGCGATGAAGGCACCGTGCCCGAGCATTGGCCAATACGTGAGCCCGTGGTAGCTCGGATCGGGTTCGTTGTAGTTCGGGTACTTCGCCGCATCTGAGAACTCGAAACTCCCTCCGTCAACGATCACTCCTCCGATGCTCGTGCCGTGCCCACCAATGAACTTGGTGGCGGAGTGAACCACGATGTCGGCTCCCCACTCGAGAGGGCGAATCAAATAGGGGCTTGCCACCGTGTTGTCGATGATCAGCGGAACCCCGGCGGCATGGGCAACCCCCGATACCGCTTCGATGTCGAGCACGTTGTTCTTGGGGTTTCCTATGCTCTCGCCGTAGAAGAGCTTGGTGTTGGGCTGGACGGCGGCTTCCCATGCGGCGGGATCATCCATGTCATCAACGAAGGATGTCTCGATGCCGTATTTTGGGAGGGTGTAGTGCAGCAGATTGTAGGTGCCGCCGTACAGGGCGGCGCCGGCAACGATGTGATCGCCGGCCTCGGCGATATTGAGGATTGCAGTGGTTTCTGCCGCTTGGCCCGACGCAACGGCCAGAGCACCGGGCACTCCGGCGGCTGTTTCGCTGAGCCCTCTTTCGAGAGCGGCGATGCGTGTTTCCAGAACTCCTTGGGTGGGGTTCATGATCCGGGTGTAGATGTTTCCCGGCTCGCCGAGAGCGAAAAGATTTGCGGCGTGAGCTGAGTCACGGAACTGGTAGGCGGTGGTCTGATAGATCGGCACTGCCCTTGATCCGGTAGCCGAATCAGGCTCTTGGCCAGCGTGAATCTGAAGCGTTTCGAAACCTGGGGACTGAGGGGTATCGGTCATGGGTCTGGACACTAACCAATTCCCGACTTATTCCATGGGGTGTACCAACATTTCCTTCGAAATGTCTGTTCTACCGATGAGTGAAGTTCGCTTTGCCGGGGCCGTGTTCTAGGAAGCTCTTTATGCCGATCACGGCGTCATCAGTCTTGAAGCTCTCGATGAACTCTCGTTTCTCGACCTCGATTGCCTCGGGAATATCGACGTTGAGGCCACCCATGATCGATCGCTTGACGTTTTTGAGCGCCGCAGGACCCTTCGCATACATCTCGGCCATGTCGAGCGCTCTGTCAAAGACCTCGCTGTCGGGATACACCGCCGACACCAAACCGATGGCCAGAGCTTCTTCGGCCTTCACTTGCCGACCGGTGTAGTTGAGCTCTTTGCTCTTGGTCACACCGACAAGGCGGGTCAATCGTTGAGTGCCGCCAGCTCCGGGGGTGATGCCAAGCAGAATCTCGGGCTGACCAAAGATGGCGCCTTCGCCACACACACGGAAATCGGTGGACATGCTCACCTCACAACCCCCACCCAGAGCGAAGCCATTCACCGCAGAAATCGTGATCTGGTCGAGACCTTCGATTGTGAGCAATGCCTCGTTCAGCGGATTGGTCATGACTGTGGGATCCCGCTCCTCCGGCGGTCCATCAGAGGGGAATTCGCCAATGTCCGCGCCGGCTGCGAAGAAGCGAGGTCCGCCCCACATCACGACGGCCCGAAGATCCGCTCTCGCTTTCAGACCGACGGCAACCTCTAGAAGTTCAAGGCTCAACTGACCCGAGATCGCATTGACTTTGGGCCGGTCGATTCGGATGACCCCGACCCCGTCTCGCTCGGTCTCTTCAAGGTTCACAAACTCTCCCATGCGCCTCTTCCTAGCATGGGCTCGGCTGCGTTCGATAATCTCGATCGATGGCGTTTCCCGGGCGGGTTTCTTAGAGCCCGAGAACTTCTTTGACCCGAGGCATGTCGGGATGGGCAAGGAGCTCGTCTCGCTTGAAAATGAGGGACAGCTTGGTCCGACGCCGAAGGAAGTCATCGATCGTTGCAATCATCTCACTATCGGCCATCAGAGCGATCTCGGCCCACAACACATCGGTATCACCAAGAGCCGGCTGACCAGCCGTCGGATCACGTTCAATCGATCGGACAACCTCGAAGGCGGCCCGCCCGTGGCGTCGCCACAAGACCTCGGCCATCGAGGCAGCCCGCTCAATCGAAGGCGCTCTGTTCAGTCCGACCGTGGCTGCTTCGGCATAGAACGCGTCTCGAACCGTCGGTGGAGGCTCGCCGAACCAGTCCTCGCTGGCCGATCCCGGTTTGACACCGAGCCCTTCGAGGGCCTCGGCAACCTCTTCCCCGACGTTCAAACAGTCGGTGATCTTCCCTCCAAAGATGGTGATCACCCGCGCGTCCTTGTCCGCCTCGATCTCGTGCTTTCGACTTAGTTTTGTCCAGTCGGTTTCGGTTTGGTCGCTTCCGCTCATCCTCACCACGAGCGGACGCACACCCGATCGTTCCCCAATGATGTCGGCCTTGGTCAGAGGTATCTCGAGGTCGAGCCGAGCGTTGATCTGGGCCAGCAAGAAGTCGCGATCCTCCCCGGTGACTCCCTGGTCGGCGATCTCGGTTCGCGTATCGGTGGTTCCGATCACTGAACGGTGAGCCATCGGTATCACATAGAACAGACGCTTCTGGTCGTCGAAAAAGGCGAGCACTCGCTCGGACTCGGTGATGCGAGGCACGACGAGGTGTATGCCTTTGCTGTAGACGATCCGATGATCGGTCTGAAGATCCCATTTCTCGTTCAGACCATCGACGAATGGGCCGGCCGCATTCACGATCGACCTCGCCGTCAGATCGACCTTCTGGTCGGTGAGCTCATCGACGATCGTGACATCCCACCCGTCGGCCGATCGATTCGACCCTCCCAAAGATGCGTAATTGACCGCTACCGCTCCCCCATCGAGAGCTGACCGGATGAATCCCCAGACGAAGCGAGCGTCGTTGTCTTTCAGATAGGCATCCATGTATTCGATGCCGCCCCGCGAGTTGGACGTGTCCACAACTGGCTCGATCGATTCGATTGTCTTGGACCGGTAGTAGCTGGGACGTTCAGTGAAGAACCGACCGATCCCCCAGTAGGCAAAGCTGCCAAGTGCGGCAAGCCACGGCGGGAAGGGGCTCGACTTGTCGAGCGTGGCGAGAAACCCGACTTCAGAGATCTGGGTGGGGTACTGCCTCATCAGGTGGTTTCGAGACGTGCACAACTTCCATACGAGCGGAAGTTCATAGTTCTCCAGGTACTTGAATCCGCCCCAAACCAGGTTCGAAGATTCCTGACTGGTGAAGCCTGCGAAGTCGCCACGGTCGACTACCGCGACTCGCAGACCTCGATCCGTGAGGGCGGCCGCAGAAACTGCGCCGTTGATGCCACCACCGACGATCAGGACATCAAAGGTTCCTCCGTCAAGTTTGAGCAGGTTCTCCGATCGCACGGACATGCGTGCAACGGTACCGCTTCGATTGCTGGCAAACTGAGCCGTGTGACCAACAGCAAAATCGAATCTGGCTTTCCACCGTTTCCGGCTGAGGGCGACCTCGGAAAAATCCTGCTCACCGAAGAACAGATCGGTACCAGGGTGAGCGAGTTGGGAGTGGAACTCGCCCGAAAACATGCAGGTCACACGCCCCTGTTCGTTGCGGTGATGAAGGGAAGTGTGATCTTCACTGCCGACCTTCTACGGGCGTACCCGGGTCCGGTTCAGTTCGAAGTGATGATCGTTTCCAGCTACGGCGACGCATTGGAAACCAGCGGAGTCGTGAAGATCGTCAAGGACCTCGACACGCCGGCCGCCGGCCGCCACGTAGTGCTCGTCGAAGACATCGTCGACACCGGGTTGACGATGAAATATCTCCTCGACCACTTCGAAAAACAGGGTGCCGCGTCGGTCTCGGTGTGTTCACTAATCGTCCGCGAAGGTCGTGCCGCTGAACCGGCCGTCGATCACGTCGGGTTCGAGATCCCTCACGACTTTGTCATCGGCTACGGGCTCGACGCCGCCCAGCTGTACCGGAACCTGCCATACATCGCCGTTTTCACCGGCACTATCGACGGGCATTGACCCCTGGGCACTACAACTTGGTTCCGTACATCTCGCCGAGCGGATCACTGATCAACTCGATCCGTTCACAATCGGGACCGGTAAAATAGACCGACGAATCCGATTCGAAGTGCAACTCGGCGCCCATGCTCCTGAGAGAAGCGACCGCAGCCTCCCAATGAGAACGGTCCACTGAGATCGCCACATGGTGAAGACCTCCGAAAACTTCTGCGTACGGGCCGAGGTCCAACCCGGGGAAATCAAAGAACGCAAGGTAGTTGCCGTTGCCTACATCGAAGAAGAAGTGGGTCGAGTCGACGTAGTCGCGGTTCTCGAAAAGCTCGGTTAGTGGGAATCCCAAGGTGTCCTGGTAGAAGGTGATCGTCTGCTCGATATCTCGGGAGATCAGCGCCGCATGATGAATGCCACGACCGATCGTCATGCGTTCGGACTCAGGCCGCAAATGCGCCCCTCTGAGCCGATCCCACTCGGCATTGCGGCTCGATTTCGGAGTCGTCATGTCTCATCCTCCCACGCTCGGGGCAGCACTGCGCTGGTTGCACATTTGAGCGATATTGCCTCCCTGTATACACCGCCAGCCTGACCGAGTGTGGAGCCCGAAGCCAGGGGTCAGCCCTGACCCCCCGATGAATCGCGAACGCTGGCCGTGCCGGCGCTGATGAAGGGCATCATGGCCCGCAGTTTCGCGCCCACCTTCTCGATCGGGTGCTCCTTGCCAGCTTCCTCCAGCCGGTGGAAGTTCTCTCGCCCGCCGCGGCCCTCGGCCACCCACTCTTGGGCGAACGTGCCGTCCTGGATTTCACCGAGGATTCGCTGCATCTCGGCTTTGGTGTCGGCGTTAACTATGCGCGGGCCCCTCGTGAGATCGCCGTACTCAGCGGTGTCGGAAATGCTGTAACGCATCCCGGCGATACCTTCCTGGTACATGAGATCCACGATCAGTTTGAGTTCGTGTAGACACTCGAAATAGGCAACCTCGGGCTGGTAGCCAGCCTCGATGAGCGTCTCGAAGCCAGCTTGCACCAGTGCGGTTGTGCCGCCACAAAGAACTGCTTGCTCACCGAAGAGGTCGGTCTCGGTTTCTTCGGTGAAAGTTGTTTCGATCACGCCGGCTCGGGCTCCGCCGATGGCATCGGCGTAGGCGAGGGCCAGGGCCTTGGCGCCGCCGGTGGCATCGTTCTCGACAGCGATGAGTGCGGGGACGCCTCCGCCTTCGGTGTAGGTGCGACGAACGAGATGGCCGGGACCCTTGGGCGCAACCATACAAACGTCAACTCCAGCCGGAGGAGTGATGAGATCGAAGCGAATGTTGAAGCCGTGTGCGAAGAAGAGGGCATCGCCGTCGTTGAGGTTCGGCGCCACATGAGCCTCGTAGATTTCAGCCATCGTTGTATCGGGTAGCAACATCATGATCACGTCAGCTTCGGCGCAGGCTTCGCTGATGGGGAGCACTTTGAGACCCTCGGACTCGGCTTTGGCAACCGACCCCGAGCCTTCTCGGAGGCCGATCCGCACATCGATGCCGGACTCCTTGAGGTTCAGCGCATGGGCGTGGCCCTGCGATCCGTAGCCCAGGATGGCAACCTTGCGGTTGGCGATCGCAGACCGATCACAGTCAGCTTCGTAGTACATGTTTGCTGCCATTTGATTCTCTTCTTTGTCGATGATTTCTGGAAATGATATGGGTGGGTTGTCACGCACGCACGGTGCCTGGGGTGCGGCCGATCTTGGGGAGGGCGATGCGGCCAGTGCGCTGAACGTCATCGATGCCGTAATCGCGAAGTAGATGTTCGAAGTCATCGACCTTCTCGGGCCGGCCCTCCAGGCTGACGGTCAGCCGATCGGAGCTGACCGCGAGGATCTTCGCCTCGAAGATGTCGACGAGTTCGAGGATCTGGCTTCGGTCGCTCGCGCTTCGAACGGTAGCGATCATCAACTCTCGCTCGACGCTTTCCGCAGGGCTCAACTCCTGGATTTCCACAACGTTGATCAGCTTGAACAGCTGCTTGACGATTTGTTCGAGCGGAGCTGATTCTACGTCGACCACGATGGTGATACGGCTGAACCGCTGGTCGTTGGTGGGTGCAACGGCCAAGCTCACGATGTTGTATCCACGGCGGGCAAAGAGGTCGGCTACCCGCGCAAGCACACCAGCCTTGTTCTCCACCAGGACCGAAAGGGTGTGGTGCGATAGATCTCCGGGGCGGGTCATGATGTGCTCGATTCAGCGGCGGCCTCCGCGTTTTGGATGTGCCGCGCCTGAGCCTCGCGCTGACTCGGATCCACGATCAAGTCGTCATTGCTGCCGCCGGCGGGAACCATGGGGAAGACCTTTTCGCTATCGACACACCGGAACTCGACAACCACTGGGCGATCGTTGATCTCATTTGCTTTGGCGATCACTGTGGCGACGTCCTCCGGACTCTCGACACGAAAAGCCACACAACCCATGGCTTCGGCCCATTTCACGTAGTCCGGCATGTCGTGGCTGAGATGGACTTCGCTGAGGCGTTCGTCATAGAACATGTCCTGCCACTGCCGAACCATACCCAGGTAAGCGTTGTTCAGAAGTGCCACCTTGATCGGGATCTTCTCCACTGACGCAGTTATCAATTCCTGACCGGTCATCTGGAAACAACCATCGCCATCGATGCTCCAGACGGTGCGGTCGGGGAAAGCGGCCTTTGCTCCGATCGCGGCCGGGATGGAGAACCCCATCGTGCCCAACCCGCCGGAGTTGATCCACGTGTACGGGTAGTTGAACTTCCAGTACTGGCTGGCAAACATCTGGTGTTGCCCGACACCAGAGGTGACGATGGTGTCTTTGGGACTGAGGTCTCGCAACTGCTCGATCACGTACTGCGGTTTCAGCAGTTCGCCGTCGGCGGACTGCTGATAGGTAACGGGAAACGTTTCTTGCCATCCGCTGAGCTTGGACCGCCAGGCCATGATGTCGGGCTTCTTGCCCGGATAGCCACGAGCCTTCAGAGCACCGACGAGGGCTTCGGTGGCCAGTCGGCAATCGGCAGCAATTGCGACGTCGGGACGACGAACCTTGCCGTGCTCAGCGGGGTCGATGTCAACGTGGATGACCTTGGCATCAGGAGCGAACGCCCCCACCCGTCCGGTGATGCGGTCGTCAAACCTGCTGCCGAGCGCGATCAGGAGATCGCTTTTCTGCATTGCGGTGATAGCGGTGTAGTTCCCATGCATCCCCGGCATGCCAAGGCAAAGCTCATGATCATCGGGAAACGCGCCACGAGCCATCAGTGTGGTCACGACCGGAATTCCCGTCAGCTCAACCAACTCAGCAAGAGCCTCCGCCCCTCGAGCTTTGAGCACCCCACCACCCACATACAGGACGGGTTGCTCGGCCTCAGCGATGAGTTCTGCCGCCGCCAGGATCAAGCCAGCTTCGGGTTCAATCGACGGCGAGTAGCCGGGGAGGTGATACTCGGCGCTGTCATAATCGAAGTCGAAGTAAGCATCGGGATTGCTGGCGTCCACGATGTTCTTGGGGACATCAACCAACACTGGACCTGGACGACCCGTGGTGGCGATGTGAAACGCAGCTTTGATCGTCGCAGGGATGTCTTCGGCCCGGGTGACAAGGAAGTTGTGCTTGGTAATCGAGCGCGTGATCCCGGTCGTGTCGCACTCCTGGAAGGCGTCGGTTCCGATAGCGGGAAGCGCGACCTGGCCAGTGATACACACCATTGGAACGCTGTCGAGCATGGCATCGGCCAGAGGAGTGACCACGTTCGTGGCAGCCGGACCGCTGGTCACCATACACACGCCAGGTCGACCGGTTGCATGTGCATAACCTTCGGCCATGTGCCCCGCGCCCTGTTCGTGTCGGACGAGCACATGACGAATCGGTGAGTCGATGATCGGGTCATAGACCGGCAGAATCGCTCCACCGGGGTAGCCGAATACAACTTCTACACCCTCGGCTTCGAGGCTCTTGATCAGGGCTTGTGCTCCGTTGAGGCGGGTCATTTCAGTTCCTTGAGCTGGCATTCTGGGGTGGACGGGTTCGAGGGAAAATCAAGAAAGCCTCCCATGGGGGAGGCTTTGGCGCACGCTGGATATGGGCAGCGGGCGCTACACGGTTACTACTACTAGAAGAACTGCAGTGTCTAGATAAGACATTGCGACATAGTCAATCAGCACGATGTTCTGCACGCAACCTCGGTCCGCCGCTGTTGCTTGACCGTTACGGCTTGACATCGCGTTTTGGCACACCGCCGCTCACGAAAGCGAACCAAAACCGGCCATCGGTTTGAACACCGATCGGTCAATTGGCGGACCAACGAGTCAGGAGACGATCACGCCGCGTGTGGTTACCGGGGTCTGACGCCCGCCCGAACGGGCGAAGGTACTGGAACCTCGAGAAGCTCCAACGGTCGGCTAGGCCGACGAGTTGCCAGGAACGACCCCGCTGGAGGCGTACTAAAGCGTTCGGAACTCGATTCGACGATTAGCTTGCCGGGCGTCGATCTTGTCCTGCGTGTCGCCTTTGTCGTCTGGGAACTTCAACTGGCTTTCGCCATAGCCCACCGCTTCGAGCTGGTTTGTCACGCCGCCACCGCGCAACGCCTGCAGCACCGCTTGGGCGCGGGCTTCGCTGAGGATTCGGTTGGCCTCAGGGGGGCCCAGCGAGTCGGTATGTCCGCCGATCTCGATCTCAGCATCGGGGAATCGGTTGAGGATCTCGATTGCGGCGTCGATCGTCGTTTGCGACTCGGGCAGGATGATCGCCGTTCCGCTTTGAAACAGGATCGGCTCCAGCTCGAAGACCGCATTGATTTCTTCGCTTGCGTCCGCATCGATCACCAACTCATCAGATCAGCCGGTGAAGCCACCCAGGCTGAGGAGCCCAGACTGAAGGTTGCTTCCGATTTCTGAGTTCTTGACAGTTCCTGAGAGCGTGACGGTTGCTGGTGCGGCTCCTTCGAGAACCTCGAGTTCGTCGATGATTTGCTCGGCGCTGTAGTTGGCAGTGGCAAATCCCCGAAGTGCGTCGCCGGCGGCATCGGATGGCACTGTCCCGCGAAGAAGGATCGAATCATCGCTGACTTCGACCGTTGCGGCCGCAGCTCCAACGTCGGGACTGGCAATCGTGAGTCGGTCGATCACCTCCACCACATTGGGTTGGGCGGCGATCAGGCTGAGCACTTCAAATCGCGTTGCTTCGTCATCAACCTCACCGCGGGCGGTAACAACACCACCGTCGGCCACGAGTTCCAGTCCCTCATAGCCATTACTTTGTAGGACTCCGAGCATGCCGGGTAGATCGACCTCACTCGTCTCCTCAGGCACGGTGACCTCAGGAACCTCTACCTCGGCGCCACCATCGGTGTCGGGCGCCCCAGCGAAGCCGAAGAAGGCAAACAACGCCGCCAAGATCGCTGCGAGCACCGCAATCCCAGCCATCCCGCCAAAGGCAACATCGCCTTCATCGGCTAGAGGAGCTGCCATGGCAGCGCGGCGACGCTGCTTCTGACGCTCAACGTCTTCGGCGGTAAGTTCTGTGTCTGCCATTGCCCCTGTCCAAGTGTCCTGCGAGCGCTTAGAGATTGCGCAGGTTCATCGCCCGCGGCCCAAAGATTACGGTCCCCATGGTAGGTGGAGTAGAGCAAGACTCTGCGTTGCAAGGCCCACAACCGCAACTTATCGTCGACGCTTGGCCAGCGCGGCAGGCGCGTCTTTCAGACCGGAAGGACCAGATTGACAGATTCAGAGAAAGGATCCATCCATTTGGATGCCACTTGGGACTGGTATGTCAGCTTGAACCAGACTGCTCGATATGAGTCGGGTTCAGCCGGAGCAGTCGCCTGAGTCCAGTCAAGGGGTTTTCATCACAGTGCTTCGCACCGACCTCCATCGGATCATTCTCGCCCCTCTTGAGAACCGCCGAGAACCATCCTGAGTAGCGCCTCGCGAACGAGTCTCGGTTCCTCGGTCAAGGTCATATGACCGGCGTCTGGCATTTGAAGCACCTCAACCGCTTCTGATCTCACCATCGCCTCAACCATGGCCTGACCCGACTTGGCGGGAGTCATCTTGTCCTGAGCCCCAATCCCCACCAACGCCGGACAGGTAATCGAGGCGGCACGGTCTTCAGCGTCGGCATAGCTGTTGCAGGCTAAGAGATCGACGAGGAGAGTCCCGGGTTTGCTCCGCTCGACCAGCGCCTGAGACCCTCCGGTCATCCACATGCCGGGTGTGGGATTCAATCCGATCCGGGAACTTGTGGCGTGGCTCCAGCCCGTCATCAGAGAGGCCGCCCGGGTGAGGTCGTGTTTGGCGGCATCGATGAGGTCGGGATGGACCGGCATGGCGGTCGCTGTACCGAAGAGGGCGACCGATCTCACCAGTTTCGGGAATCGAGTTGCGACCTCCAATGCGATGAAGGTCCCCATGCTGTGACCGGCGATCACTACGTCGCCCACGCCCAGCGCGTCGATCACCCTCACCAGCCAGTCCGCCATCCCGGCCACATCGCCGATCGGAGGGCCTTCGCTCTGACCGTGACCGGGGAGATCGATTGCGAGTGCATTGACTCCTCGCATGGACAGGTAACGGGTCTGCTGGCTCCACACAGTTCCGTCCATGCCAGCGCCATGAACGAGCACAATCGTGGGGGCACCCTTAGTCGGAGTGACACCGCCGGTCCGTAGGTGCACGAGGTGTTGATCGACGACGACCGAGGGTGCGGTCATCGTTGGCTCGCCTTCAAGGCCCGGGTGAGATCTTCCACGATGTCGACCGGGTCCTCCAGACCGACCGACAGTCGAACGAGGTCCTCACTTATCCCAGCCGCCTCCATTGCATCTGCGCTGAGCTGGCTATGAGTGGTCGAACCCGGGTGGATTACCAGCGTCTTCGCATCACCGACATTTGCGAGGTGGCTTGCCAAGGTCACCGATTCGATGAATTTCCTGCCGGCTTCGCGCCCGCCTTTCACACCGAAGGACAGGATTGCACCGGCGCCGCGCTGGGTAGAGGCGATTCGCCAAATCGTGGTCGGGGTGGCTCTCCACCCGGCGACGAACCCAGGTCACGGCATCGTTGCTGGCCAACGTGTCTATGACCGCCTCGGTGTTGGACACATGACGTTGCATCCGAACGGGCAGAGTCTCGACACCCTGGAGGAGGGAAAAGGCATTGTGGGGGCTCATACAAGCACCGAAGTCGCGAAGTCCCTCCGCCCGAGCCCGCATGCCCAACGCCGCAGGTCCGAACTCATCAGCGAACGAAATGCCGTGATAGCCCTCGTAGGGCTCGGAGAGCGTGGGGAACTTGTCGTTCTGAGTCCAATCGAATCGACCGCCATCAACGATTACGCCGCCGAGCGCAGTGCCGTGTCCACCGAGGAATTTGGTGACGCTGTGATACACGATATCGGCGCCATGTTCGATGGGGCGAATGAGATAAGGCGTGGCAAACGTGGCATCTATCATGAGCGGGAGGCCGTGGCTGTGGGCGAGATCGGCCACCGTTGGGATGTCCATGACGTCTATGTTGGGGTTGCCCAGCGCTTCGCCGTAGACAAGTTTGGTATTCGGCTGGATCGCAGCTGCAATCGTGTCGGGATCGGCGATGTCCACGAAGGTCGTAGTGATCCCAAACCTCGGGAAGGTGAGCCTCATGGCGTTGTAGCTGCCGCCGTAGAGGTTGCGACTGGACACGATGTGGTCGCCGGCCGAACACAACGTCGCGATTGCGAGGTGAAGCGCAGCAGTGCCCGAGGCCGTACAGACCGCACCGACACCGCCATCGAGGGCGGCAAGTCGTTCTTCCAGCACCGACACGGTCGGGTTGGAGATTCGGCTGTAGATGTGTCCCGGCGCCTCGAGATTGAACAGAGCAGAGGCTTCATCGGTGTCGCGGAACATGTAGGAGGTGGTCGCATAGATCGGAACCGCCCTCGCTCCAGTGCTCGGATCTGGACGCTGGCCGGCATGGAGACTCAGCGTGTCAAAACGGTAGCGGTCGGGTTCGACCATGGTTCTTCACTCCTTGTTCTTGAGCTTCTCTTGGGATCGGTTTCGTCACCGAGTTCAGTTCTGCTGGGAAACCGGCGCGAAGGATCGGTCGGGCATGAGCATCTGCCGCTCAGATCCTTCGCCGACATAGAAGTTTTGGCTTCCGGCCTGCTCCAGCGCCTTCAGCATCGCGGGATACTTCCACCCTCTGACTGAATTCGTTCGAGGACCTTGGCCGGACCGAGGTGATCCAGCATTTCGAACGGGCCCAGTTTCCAATTGAAACCCCAGCGGATGGCGTTGTCGACATTGGCGATGTCGTCTGCGATCTCGGGGACAAGGTCAGCCGCATAGAGGAGCGTCCCGCCGAAGATCTCCCACGCCAAGCGACCTTGCGGCGAGTCGTGAAAGAGTACGTCACCCAGCCCGGTTGGAACGTCTGCAACGTCGGGAACAACCGGCGTCCGCCACTCTTGGGTGAGCAGATCAAACGTCTCCTTGATCTTTGAACCATCGTCGCTCTTGAGAACTCGACCAAACCCACCAGCGGCGCGAGCTTTCCGGCCGAGCTGGCCACGCTCCAGCATCCGCTGCTCCGCATCGGGGAAGCTGGTGAATTCGTGGCCGGCATCGTTGACGGGCAGGTTGACCGACAAGTTCTTGCCGACCAGGTCCATGACGTCGAGACCGATCAGATCGATGAGACCGTAGAGGCCGGTCGGCGGGAGTCCGATGAATTGTCCGAGGACCGCATCGATCGTCTCCTGCTTCATTCCTGTCGCTAGGAACGGCTTGGCCTTGTGAAGGCCAGCCAGCATGAAGTAGCACCCGATTCGGTTGCCGATGAAGTTGACGGTGTCTTTGGCGTGAACGACACCTTTACCGAGTTGCTCGGTTCCGAATGAGGCGAACGCCTCGACCACCTCCGGGGTCGTTTCCTGCCCGGGTACGAGCTCGAACAACTTCATGACCTTGACCGGATTGAAGAAGTGGGTAATCGCAGTGTCAGCCCTAAGCGAATCGGGCATGCCAAGCAAGATCGAACGAAGAGGGATTCCCGAGGTATTCGACGAGACGACCGATCCGGGTCGTCTCAACGATTCGATTCGAGTGAACAGGTCACGTTTGGTTTCGAGGTCCTCGACGATCGCCTCACAGATCCAGTCGTAGTCGGCGATCTTGGCGAGGTCTGCGGTGATTGTTCCTGTGTCCACCAGATGTCGGTGATCCTCATCAACGATGGCAATGCCACGCTCAACCGCCTCTGGCGTCAAATCGAGCATGAGCACCCGGCAACCTGCTGCTGCCGACGCAGCGGCAATGCCCGAGCCCATCGTTCCGCACCCGATGACTGCCACCGAGCGGATCGAACGCCGCCGTGAAACCTTTTGTTCATGAGAATCAACCACGCTGTCAGCGTAGGGAAGAAGTGGTTCGACCATCCACCACCAGCCACGTTCTATCAGCCACCATTTGCCTCAATACGGTAGTGATTTCTAACTCTGAGCGTTGGCCTGACAGCGCTCAGAGATTGTTTGAGTTTTTCTTTCTGTTTTGCTTGACGACCGGCCGTGGCTTGGTGAAGTATCTCCTTCAGCCCACGGGGAAACCGAAAGCGGAACGGCCGAAAGGCCCGAAGCCGAAGGCCGATCCAAAGGCCAATCGGAAGGGAAGGACCAAGGCCCCTCGGGGTTGCGGCTTCGGAACTGAAGATTCCGTTGAGGATGATCCCGACGACTCGCAAGGGTCCGAAGGTCTCCCTGACACCGCCTGCTACATCGTCACGGTCTTGCAAGAGCCCGGGGTTGTGTGGGAGGTTTCGCCCAACGGCCCACAGTCTGGATCCGCAAGGACCTGGGCGGTGCGCTGGAGGGCGGACAGCCCAATGGTGCGCCACGAGAGACCTGCAAGGGTTCCAACCGAGCAAATCAAAGGGTTAGGTGAGTTCCACCCGCAGACCTGCCGGCGTGATGTGACGAATGGAGCAATCCGTTCGAAGCGGATCACCGGTGGCGACGCAGCCGGTTCGCCCTCCGCTTCGGCGGGGCGCAGACCGGTTCGGCAACCACCTCCGGACTCGGGTCCGGCCTGCCAGCACCCCAGCGGTGAAGGGTGGTGACATGAAGGATGCAGGTGCCTGCCCGCATCTCACGGTCACCCTCGGATCTGCTCGCTGGAGCACAGGCTGATTCCTGAAAGGGAGGAGCCGAAACGCAACACTGCCCGCTGGTCGTTAGACCAACGGGCAGTGAAACTCAGTCGGGATGACGGTACTGCCGCCCTGAACGACTGTGGTGGATACTCTCCGCAAAAGGACCCCGAGCCTGCGGGCTCGGGGTTCTGCCTTTTTAGGCCGGGCTCACCGGCGGTTCCGGGCTCACCGGCGGTTGTTGTCAGTGAAATGGTCGGGCCGAAATCTCCGTGTTTTCTCACAGACAAGACGGTCGCCATTGGAGTCAATGCGCAGGCCGTTTGCTCGCCGCCCGGCGGCAGCCACAAGGTCCCACCCCTCCTGGCAGTCCGGTGAGACCTCCGCCTCAGTGAACGCGAGCACATTGCGGTTCGCAGACACCTCCAGTTCGTCATTCATCAGGTCGCCCAACAGGTGGAATGCTCCGAGGGCTACCAGGGTGAGGGATGCAACTGTCAGCCCCGCATCGAGCATCATGCCTCCACGTTCCCTTTGGCGACGCCGGGAGGCGGCAAGGCTTCGATTCATCTCCAAGGTTGACTCCTGTAAGAAGGTGCTGGCCAGCCGGAACTGAGCCGATTCATCCACCAGCTTCGACAAGGTTGTCGAGATACTTGAATCAAGATCGAGTTCTCTCACCAAATCTTGCGACGGGGCGTCGACCGGGGGTGATCTCATGGCAGAATCTCCCACCCATGAGTCAGACCCTCCGCCTCCGCCCCTGGCAACGGCAGGCACTCACGGCCTTTCAGTCAACGACCGGGACCGACTTCATGGCCGTCGCAACTCCCGGAGCCGGCAAGACAACCCTTGCCCTCACCGCCGCCCGCCTCACGATGCCCCGGGTACAGGGTCGGCTAGTGATTGTTGCCCCCACCCGCCACTTGAAATACCAGTGGGCTAATGCGGCGGAACAATTCGGCCTCCATCTCGACCCCGATTGGAAAGCCACGGAAGGGCTGCCCACGGACCTCCACGGCGTTGTCACCACCTACCAGCAAGCAGCCACGGCCCACGAGGACCTGGCACGAATCTGTCACGATGGTTTCGCCATACTCGACGAAGTTCATCACGCCGGTGACGACAAGGCGTGGGGCGCTGGCGTGGTCAAGAGCTTCATCACCGCACGCCATCGCCTGGCTCTCAGTGGAACGCCGTTCCGCAGCGACGATGCTCTCATCCCGTTCCTCGAGTACCGGAACGGTCAGGTAGTGCCCGACATCGAATACGGATACGGCGACGCCCTTGTGGATGGTCGGGTTGTGCGTCCGGTGTATTTCCCGCGTTTCGGTGGCCATATGGAGTGGACCGCTCCTGATGGCGGTCAGTTGGCAGCGTCGTTCGACGATCCACTCCCCCGCACCCAGGCCAATCAGCGCCTGCGGGCGGCGTTGAGCGTTGATGGCGACTGGTTACCCACCGTGATCCGGGAGGCGAACAGCCAGTTGTCCAAGATTCGAGAGCACACGCCCGAGGCGGGTGGATTGATCATCGCAATCGACCAAGAGCACGCCCTCAACATTTCGCGCCTCCTGCGGGACCGGTTCGGGATCCGAGCCGAAGTTGCTGTGAGTGAGGATTCAGACGCTTCCCAGAAGATCGAGCGATTCACTTCGAGCAGCGACCCGTGGGTGATCGCGGTGCGAATGATTTCTGAGGGAGTGGACATACCTCGCCTTCGCGTAGGTGTCTACGCCACTACGACCACCACAGAACTCTTCTTCCGACAGGCGGTCGGGCGAATCGTGCGTTTTACCGGAGGTCGGGGCCGGGCGTTTATGTACGTACCCGACGACCCGCGATTACGCCACTACGCCAACTCCATCAAGGAGCTACGACGCCACCAACTCGATCTGTTCAAGCGGGAGCAGGAACAGATCGAGCGGCCGGTGAGGGGGGACAGCGAGGAACAGATGTCTTTGTTCGAGGTTCACTCAGCGACGATCACCGATGGAGCCCAAGAAGACGAGGTAGAAGCAGCACTGCGCAAGGAACTGGAAGAGGATCGACTTCCTGGTGATCACCTCGACGATCCCGATCGGCTCCAGATCGAAGAAAACCCCGAACTGCTGGTCGATTTGGCGATGCTTCCTCCGGTCGACCCGAACGCACGCGTGCGGCCTGTGGTCCCCGGCGGCCGCAAGGAACGTGAGCGCCTGAGAAGCATCAATGCCGTGTGGGTGCGCGATCTCGTGCAAGCAACCGGACTCACCCATGCCCAAGTGAATGCAGAGCTGAACCGGCTGTCCGGGGTCAAGCGCGTTGCGAGCGCCACAGGCCCCGAGTTGCAGAAACGAGCCGATGCAGCCAAGGCGTGGCACTCTCGCGAACTCCGGGTCAGCTGACCCAAATCCTTGTGGGTAACCAACGCTGGAATGGCTCCAACTTGAGCAGAAGCACCATTCGCTCTCCGCAGGTTATTGACCTCACCTGCCCAGGGCGCCTATGACCTACGATTGCGGCTGATGCGGCGACACCAACTCGGAGCGGCCGCCCTGCTTGTGTTTGCGGGTTGCACCTCACCAGCAATCGGCCCTGGATCCATCGTGACCGAACCGATCCAAGCCGAGCCGACCACCAGTACTGCCCTCACAACCACAACAGCCCCCGAGACTGCTACTTCCCCGAGCTCGGCCGCGCCCCCGTCCCAAACGACTGCACTGGTTGACCACTTGCGGCAACTGCAGATCACGGATCCGGTGCGCGTCGGCCTGATCGCCCATAGAGCCTCCAGCCAGCCCGAGGGTCGAACGATCGACATTATCGATTCGAGGTCCGAGTTGGAGTTGGTGCGTATCTTCGCACCCGAGCACGGCTTGGCCGGAACTGTTGATGCCGGCCAACCGGTGAGCGACGGCATCGAGCCGGCTACCGGAGTTCCCGTTGTCAGCCTCTACGGCACCAGACGCGAACCAACAAAGACCGACCTGGGCGACCTCGACGTTGTTGTGTACGACCTCCAGGACGTAGGTGTGCGTGCCTACACCTACATCGCAACGCTGGGCATCATGATGAACGCCGCCCACGCTGCAGGAATCCCACTCGTAGTGTTCGATCGGCCGAACCCACAAGACGGCGTGATCGATGGCCCCTTACTCGTTGCGGGGCTTGAGTCGTTCATCAGCCCGTATCCGATTCCGACCGCATACGGGCTCTCGTCAGGAGAACTCGCCCGTCTCCTGGTTGGCGAAGGGCTTGTGGCCCCGGTCGACCTCACCGTGATCGAGTCGACCCGTACGCCCGTCGAATGGGTCCCCCCCAGTCCGAACCTGCCCACGCTGGAAACGGCCTGGCTCTACCCGGCCGTGGTGGCCTTTGAGGCAACAGTGCTGAGCGAAGGGCGGGGCACCGAGGAGCCGTTCACCCGCATCGGTGGGCCGGGCGTCAACGCGGAGGCCGTGGTTGTGTCGCTCCGAAGCCGGCAGCTGCCCGGATTGGAAATCGAAGCCACCGAGTTCACCCCCCAGGCCATTCCCGGAATGGCCGCCGGCCCACGCTACGAGGGCCAGACGATCCCCGGGATTCGGCTTTCAACCAATGGACCGCTGGCCGAACCGCTACGGATTGCTGTGGAACTGCTCGACGCTTTCATGGACAACTCGGCTGACCGGACAATGATCATCAACCGCGCTGAGGTTTTCGATCGTCTGGTTGGCGACCCGGAGGTTCGCGAAGCTCTGCTGGCCAACGCTCCACCAGGCGCTATCGCGGCGAATTGGGCCGACGATGTGGCGCAGTTCGAACAGCGATCGCGTGAGTACAAGAACTAGACGACCGAGTCTTCTCCATGGTGCCACGCGGCCTCATCGTTGGACTCCATCCACGGGAACACCGCATAGAGGAAGAGCCCGAGCAATGCCGAGATGATCAGTGCGAACAGCCAATCGATCGCGAATCCCATCCAAAGGAACGACACGACCTGGAACGATCCCGAACGGTTGAATCTCCGGGCCGCTCGTAGGAATCCGTTCACCGCAGGGCCGCCCGACGAAAACTACAGCTGGCGAACAGCACCGGTGTCGGCACTGGTGACCATGCTGGCGTAGGCCCGCAATGCAAGGCTCACGTTGCGCTGTCGGTTCTTTGGTGTGAAGGCTTGGGCCCCCCTGGCTTCTTCGGTGATTCGCCGCTGGTCCAACACCGACTCTTCCACCTCGAGTGAGATTGATCGTTTGGGAATATCGATGCTGATCACGTCTCCGGTTTCCACCAAGGCGATCATGCCGCCAGCTGCCGCCTCCGGCGACGCATGGCCAATCGAGAGCCCTGACGTACCACCAGAAAATCGACCGTCGGTGAGAAGCGCACACTCCTTGCCTAGACCGCGACTCTTCAGATAGGTGGTGGGATACAACATCTCCTGCATTCCGGGGCCACCCTTGGGACCCTCATATCGGACGATCACCACCTCGCCAGCCTGAACCTCCTCACCGAGAATTCCTTCAACGGCGTCGTCCTGGCTTTCGTAAACCCGTGCGGTGCCCGAGAACGTGAAGTTGCTCTCATCGACGCCGGCGGTCTTCACGATGCATCCATCTTCAGCGATGTTGCCGTACAGGACAGCGAGGCCACCCTCAGTGGTGTAGGCGTGTTCGATGTCGCGAATACAGCCCTCAGTCCGATCGATGTCGAGGCTGGGCCAGCGGGTGCTCTGGCTGAAAGCTACCTGGGTTGGGATTCCGCCCGGTCCAGCGGAAAAGAGCACCTTGGATTCCGGACAAGCGGTGGTTCGAACGATGTCCCACTGGTCAAGGGCGGCACCCAAGGTCGTGCTGTGAACCGTCGGCATGCTCGTGTCGATGAGGCCCCCCCGGTCCAATTCGCCGAGAATGCCCATGATTCCACCGGCACGATGGACATCTTCCATGTGGTACTTGTCGGTGCTCGGCGCAACCTTGCAGATGTTGGGAACACGGCGACTGATCCGGTCGATGTTCTCCATCTTGAAATCGTGACCCGCTTCGTGCGCGGCGGCCAGAATGTGCAGCACCGTATTGGTGCTGCCACCCATTGCAATATCGAGCACCATGGCATTCTCGAAGGCCTTGGGGCTGGCGATATTCCTGGGAAGGACCGACTCATCGTCCTTTTCGTAATAGCGGCGGGCAAGGTCAACCACCGTGCGCCCAGCGGTGAGGAACAACTCCTCCCGATCAGAGTGCGTGGCGAGGGTTGAACCATTTCCGGGAAGGGAAAGCCCAAGAGCCTCGGTGAGGCAGTTCATGCTGTTCGCTGTGAACATCCCCGAACAGGAACCACAGGTCGGGCACGCCGACCGCTCCACGGCGGCAACATCTTCGTCGCTCACGTTGGAGTCTCCTGCGGTCATCATGGCCGAGATGAGGTCGACCTTGACCTCGGCACCAGCGAGGCGCGTCTTGCCAGCCTCCATCGGCCCGCCACTCACAAAGACGGCTGGGATATTGAGTCGGAGAGCAGCATTCAGCATTCCTGGTGTGATCTTGTCACAGTTCGAAATGCACACCAGTGCATCCGCACAGTGGGCATTGACCATGTACTCAACGCTGTCGGAAATGAGATCTCTGCTCGGAAGGCTGTACAACATTCCACCGTGGCCCATGGCAATTCCATCGTCGACTGCGATGGTGTTGAACTCCTTGGCCACTCCACCCGCTGCTTCGATTTCTCGAGCTACCAACTGTCCGAGGTCTTTCAAATGCACGTGGCCGGGGACGAACTGAGTGAATGAGTTCGCGATTGCGATGATGGGCTTGTCGAAGTCATCATCGGTCATGCCGGTTGCGCGCCAGAGCGCTCGGGCGCCGGCCATGTTGCGTCCGTGGGTCGTGGTGCGGGAGCGATACTCAACCATGGTCACAGGCTATTCCAAAGCGACCTGGCCGACGTACCTGAGAATCAGCAGCGATCTCCGAGCATGGCCTGGATCATCGCGCCCCTCTCATGGAGAGTGCGTCCGAACCGGTCGCGACCTTCGGTCTTGACGCTCACTGCGGTCTCGATGTCGCCATCGAAACAGCGCTGCAACAGCATATGACTACGAGCGATGTGACAATCCGATGTCACAAGAATCACGGACCTCCATCCCTGCTCGGCGGCCACCTCGGCGGTGACGACCGCGTTTCCGAAGGTGTTCACCGGGCTGGAAAGACGGCATTCGGTGGGGAACGAGTAAGACGAGCCGTCACAAATCGCGGCCTCGAGATCTGTCTGTTTCACGTCGGTGGCGATGAACAACACCGGTGCGAGCTCCTTCTCAGCCAACTCCACCGCAAGCTCGAGTCGCTCGTCTGCTTTTCGACCTCCGGGGAAGACCACTATGGCGCCGGCTGGAACGAGCGATTCGGTGGCGTTGGGATTCACGAACCATCGATTGGTGAAATAGACGAACAATGCCAATGCTCCGGCCAGTACAAACGCCGAGGCCGCCGACCTCCTGCTCCACCTGACCACCACGCACTAGTCGTACATCTGACCCGGGGTCCCAGGCTTTCGCCTGATTTTCAGGATCATCGACTAGTGCTGACAACGGGAAGCAACCTGCGACGAATCCGTTGTCGGACCTACCCTCATATCAAGGAGCTACGCATGTCTCGAACTCGAATCGCTGCTCTCACTGTTGCGGTACTCCTCGCCGGAGCCCTCGCAGTGCTGCAGTTGGCGAGTCGAGGTTCATCGGCAATAGAAGCCGCATCCGACAAGACCGACGCGGAGGGCTCCGCATCCCGGGAGACCGCAACCCCTCCAGCGGTCGATCAAGCGCCGGAGAACCTTGGTCCGGCTCCGGATCTCGTCGACCTCGACGGCTGGCTCCAGACCGATGGGACGTCGTTCGCAACAGTGAAGGGTGAGGTCACGATTCTCCAATTCTGGACCTACACGTGCCACAACTGCACGGCAACGATCCCTTTCCTTCAGGAGATCTACGCCCAGCACCGCGACAGCGGGTTGGAAATCATCGGTGTGCATGCGCCAGAGTTCGAGCGCGAGAAAGATCCTGTCGGCATCCAAGCAGCCGCCGATCGCCTCGGTGTGTCTTGGCCGATCGCACTCGATACCGAGAAACGAAACTTCCGGGCCTGGCAGGGATCTCGCCGATTCTGGCCCCGCACGTACGTGATCGACCAGAACGGCGACATCCGCTTCGACAAGATCGGCGAAGGAAAGTACGCCGAGTTGGAAACAACGGTCGCCTATCTGCTCGAAAACGGCGCCTAGGCGCTCAAGGCAGCTCGTGCTCTCTCTTTTCGGTGAAGCCCTCAGCACGGCGTTCTTTCCATGCAGTCTCGTACTCACCGTGCCAAGCGTCGCTGTTGCCCTGGCGGCCCGACACTTTTCTGCAGCTGCGCTCGGTTCGTTTGTTCTGGGCTTGCTGATCAGTACGTGGCTGCGGTTTGCAGGCATCACCGACGTTTGGCCCTCGCTGATTACCGGCAGTGTGTTCTCAATGGCCGGAATGGTGCTCTTCGCTACCACAGGTAGACGATCAGCGGGAGCGGCAGCCATGGCCGGCCTGGCGGTAGGCGGGGCAACGGGATCGCTGTGGCGCCCATGTGTGGGCAATGAATTCGGCGAGGTACTCAACGCCATGGTCGGATCGGGTCTGAGCGGCGGGTTCGATCTCGCTGTCTACATCATCGGGGTCATGGCCCCCGTCATCGCTCTCACAGCAACAGCCAACGCTGTTCCGCCAGCCTGGGTCGAACGAGCCTCTCGGCCGATTGGCTGGCTCGGCAGTGGGATCCTTGTACTTCTCGGTGTCGCAAACGTGGCCGGTCTCGATGACCGGGTCATCAACAGGCTGTTCGAGCTGAGCAGCTTCTGACGCCGAGGGGTCGAAATCCCGACTGGCGGAGGTGGGATCAGAGCCCGGCCGCTAGACCGATACCGGTTCTTCCGAGGCATCGACGCCAGGTTCGACAGACCCCGAAGGTTGCACGAAGGAAACGATCGGTTCGGTCTGGCGGCGGCGCCAGGCCCGGTAGGCGAAGAACGCCAGAGGGAAAACCCAGATGAACGGGAGCAAGAAACCGGCAACGACCAGGAGCGTACGAACGATCTCGGTGAGACCATTCCAGCCGGTGCCCAGCCCGTCGGCGAAACCGGGATCGGTCTGCTTGGGCACCACCGAGATCGCAATGTCGTCGGTGTCGCTCACCGAGTCGACGCTGACGGTGGTGTCGGTGGTGTCCGCAGCCGGAACGGCGGAAGCCTGAACCTTCGCCGTGCTGAGGATCCGGTTGCCGCTGGCCTCAAACTCGTAGGAATACACCAACCGCTGTCCCGGCTCCAGAGGCCGCTCGGTCGATCCCTGCACCAGCTCCAGGTCCTTGAACTCGACTCCGAGTGCGGCGTCACGCAGGTTGATGTCGGTGAGCCCGGTTTCCCCGTTGTTCAAGACGTCATAACACACCGTGACCTCAGCGCCGTCCTCGACATTGTTGGCCTCGGTTCCACAGCTGAACCCGCCGTCGTGACCCATGTGGATCGAAGTTGTGAGCGCAATCCGCGGGGTGGGCGCCGCAGGCGGGAGTTTTTCGATGAGCGTGATGGTGATGGTCGAAAGTGCCACCTGGTTCTGAAGCGTCCGAAGCTGACCTCGCAGTGTCTCGAGTTCTGTTTCGCGATTACGGAGCTCGTTCTCGAACGTTGCTACCTGATCTAGATCCTTTGCGCCGGCCAAAAAGCCTCGGAGTCGCTCCACGCTCAGTTCGGTCGAAGTGATCCGACTCTCGAGATCCACAACCCGACCCGTCACATCGATGGCGTCGACCTTCTGCTCCAGCAACGTACCCACGCCGGAGAGATCGTTGAGAACGGCCTGGAAGTCACTGGGCGGCACCCGGAACACCATTGTCGTGCGGTTGGCTTCTCCCCCTGATGCAACTCGGGTGTCCTGATTGAAGAGCAGTCCGCCTACCGCCTGAACCACATTGAGAACCTCCTGTGAGGCTGCGGCAACGTCGGGAACTTCAGCTGTCAACGCGGCGGTTCGAATGATGTCACGCCCGGTGTCGATCGGGTCCGGCAGGTCTGTCGCCTCTTGATCCCCGGGGACAGAGGGCTGGCGGTTCCCATCCGCTGGAGCAGCAGGGGCACCCGCTTGGACTGTGTCGACAAAGTCGGCATCACCCATCAATGCTTCATCCAGGGCCCCGCCGTCTTGGGCCGCGACCGCCCGCTCATTGGTTGCGATCGCGCCACCATCATCGCTGGAACCGTCATCGCTGGAAGCGCTGTCGTCGGAGGCGTAGCTGGCATCTGAGTCGTCGGCTCCCTGACTACAAGCGGTGAGTAGGAGGAAGAGAGCTGCCGCGATTGCTACCAGTCGTGCGTTCATGATTGTGTGACGAAGTCCGCCGGCGGGCTGGTTCCTCCTTCACCGGATTGCAACAATCAGGTCATCTAGACGTGTACGTGTTCGCGGTGCAGTTCAGTGTTCTTGCGCTCACTGAAGATGATTGCGCCCACAAGCATCGCGAGAATGATCCCCAGCGACACGTATGTGTTGAGGTGGTACCAGGGGCTGACCGTCATCTTGAGACCGACGAAGATCAGGATCGCACCGAGGGCATGGGAGAGATAGTGGAAGCGCTGGCGGGCATCAGCGAGGAGGAAATACATCGCCCGCAGCCCGAGGATGGCGAATGCATTGGCCCCAAAAACGATGTAGGGCTCGTTGGAGACGGCAAGGACGGCGGGCACCGAATCGACCGCGAAGATGATGTCGGTGAACTCAACAACGACCAGCGCGGCAAACAATGGTGTCGCAGCTCGTTTGCCGTTTTCGATAGTGAAGAACTTGTGGCCGTCGAACTCGCTACTCACCGGCATCACGCGTCGCAGCAGACCCAGGCCGGTGGTCTTGACGTCTTCACCCTCGTCCTCACGGTGGCGGATGATCTTGGCTCCGGTGTAGATGAGGAAGGCTCCGAAGAAGACCAGGACCCACACGAATCGGCTGATCAAGGTGGCGCCGACGAGAATGAAAAGAAAACGGAGCGTGAGGGCACCGAAGATCCCCCAGAACAAAACCCGATGCTGGTACTTCAGTGGAATCTTCATCGACGAGAAGAGGATCGCCCACACAAACACATTGTCGATGCTCAACGACTTCTCGATCAGGTAGCCGCTGATGTACTCACCGAAGGCTTCACCGCCGAACTGGTAGGCGATGAAACCGCCGAAGAGCAGCCCGCACAGCACCCAGCCGGCGCTCTCGCGCAGCGCCTCATTTCCGCTGGGCTCATGAGCATGGCGGTGCCGGTACAGATCGAAGGCCAACATCGCCAAGATCACGACGATCAGCAAGACCCAGGTCCACGACGGGATGCCATCGGGGCCGGGATCCCAGAAGTTCTTTCTTGCTTCGACGCCAAAGAGAAGCGATGTCATATCGTCATAGTGTTACCCAGATTTGGCTTCAACATGCCGGCATGGCGTCAAGGATGAATCCCCGGGCCCGACGGGGCGCTTCTGGTTCCGACACAGGGCTGCCCGACCCCAATCGGTGACCGACACCTGCCACTCTGTAGCGGTGCGTCGGCTCATCCCCCTGCTGATTCTGCTTCTCGTGGCCACCTCGTGTACCAACGCCGGTGACGACTCAGCCGACTTCGGTGCCCAGAACACCACGACAACCACCTCCCGCGCTCAGCGAACAACTGACACAAACGCTCCCTCAGCCACCACCGCTGCGCCATCGGAGAACAACTCCTTTGGCGCTCAAGCCAGCGCTGACACCCCGGAACTCTCCGAGCTTGATCTCGGAGACGCCGGCGGCGATATGACCGGACTCACCGGCGAGCGGACTCTTGGCTCGATCGGTGATCCCACCTTTCCGGGCCTCGGGAATTCCGGGTACGACGTCCAGCGCTACGACATCAGCCTCGATCTCACAGGCGCCGAACTCGTGGCCGAAACGGTGATCGACCTCACCGCCGGCATCGAACTCCCTTCGTTGCACCTCGATCTCGTCGGGATGGACATCGACGAGATTCGCGTCGACGACGAACCGGCATTGTTCAACCGAGACGGACGTGAACTCATCGTTCGGCTGCCAGCACCGCTGGAAGCAGGCGATAGAGCGTCGATCTATCTCGCCTACCACGGTGTCCCGGCTCCGATCGACAGCGGTGAGGGAATTCCGTTCAATCTGGGCTTTCAGACCCGCCCCTGGGGCACATTCGTAGCCTCGGAGCCGATCGGGGCGGCCACCTGGTTCCCAGCCAACGATCACCCTCAGGACAAAGCGTTGTTCCGCATCGGAGTGACCGTGCCCGATGGGCAGGTCGCAATTGGTCCTGGACAGCTGGTCGGATCGCAAACAAACCCGGACGGCTCCGAGAAGTTCATCTGGGAGGCTCGAGAGCCGATGAGCACCTACCTGGCGTCGGTGGCCACCGGCGACTTCGAGGTCACCAGCGAAACAACTGAAACTGGACTGGTGATCCGCCATGCCGTTCACCGGGACGCCCTACTGGCAACCGGTGAAACCCTGGACACCACAGCAGAGATGATCACAGAGTTCGAGCAACAGTTCGGTCCCTACCCTTTCGAGAGCTACGGGGTCCTCGTTGTTCCCGAGCAGCTTGGCTTCGCACTGGAGAACCAGACCCTCAGCTTGTTCGGCACCGACGTGATCGGTAGTCCCTCGGCCCAACCGATCCTCGCTCACGAGCTGGCCCATCACTGGTTCGGGAACGACATCTCCCCGGCCGCTTGGGACGACATCTGGTTGAACGAAGGCTTCGCAACCTGGGCTGAATGGTGGTGGACCGAACGCATCACCGGCCGCTATGTCACCGAGATCGCACAGACGATCCCGATGGACCCCCTCGCCGGCCTTACCGCCAGCACCCTGTTCGAGATAAACGTGTATTGGCGGGGTGGGCTGACGCTGGAGGCTCTGCGCCGTGCCGTCGGCAATGAGCTCTTCGGCCAGATTCTCCGGGAATGGTCAGAACGCTACGGCGGCGGCGTCGCCAGTACCGAGGACTTCTTGGACCTGGTGGGCGAGCTCGGCGGCCAGGATGCGCGGAACATCGTGAGTCAGTTTGTCTTCTCCCCCGATATGCCCGAACTACCCCCGGACCGATGACCAGAACTGCCGTCTACCCCGGCTCTTTCAATCCACCCACCGTCGCCCATCTCGACTTGAGCATGGCCGTGATCGAACAACGCCAGGTCGACCTCGTCGTGTGGAGCCTGAGTCGGGTGACGCTGGGAAAAGACCCCGAGCGTCACCCAACGATCGAGGAACGACAAGCCGTCCTGGAATCGGTTGCCGAGGAGTTTCCTTGGCTCGACGTCCAGGTGACCGATGCCCAACTGATCTCCGACATCGCTGCGGGATTCGACGTGGTGATCATGGGAGCTGACAAGTGGGCTCAGATCAATGAACTCGACTGGTATCACAATGCCGAGGAGCGCAACGCCGCAATTGCCGCACTACCCGAGCTGGCCATTGCCCCGCGTCCCCCCCACGCAGTTCCGAGCCAGTTCGCGGTGCGCTTCGAGAACAACGAGCGGATTAGTTCCACCGCCGCCCGGGCAGGGGCGCATCATCTGATGCTTCCCCAAGCCCGAGCCAGCGACTTGTGGGCCTGAGGAGCGCCGGCCTAGGCGGTAGTGCGGGTACCCGTATCAGCCAAGCGCCAGTTCAAGAACCTCGTCGATGTGGGCTGCCAGGTGAACCTTGACGGTTTCAAGAACCTCTGTTGGCACATCTTCGAGATCATGCTCGTTGTCCTTTGGCAGAATGACCTCACGGATTCCGGCTCGGTGGGCAGCCAGAACCTTCTGTTTCACACCCCCGATCGGTAGGACTCTGCCCTGCAGAGTGACTTCACCGGTCATGGCAACCTCAGGCCGCACAACCCGTCCGGTCAGCAGGCTGACCAGTGCAGTTGTCATGGTGATACCGGCCGAGGGCCCGTCCTTGGGAACGGCCCCGGCAGGGAAGTGCACATGAAGCCGCTGGCCTTCGGGCATCTCGAACCCCAGGCGTGTGGCGTGAGCGGTGACAACGGAACGAGCGATCGCAGCCGACTCCTTCATGACGTCACCGAGCTGCCCGGTGAGAACCGGTTCACCATCACCGGGAACCAAAGCGGTCTCCACGAAAAGAACATCGCCGCCCGCGCCGGTAACGGCCAGGCCCGTGGCAATGCCAGGTCGGTCTATGCGATTCTCCACCTCCTCGGACGGGATCGGTCGACCGAGCAATCCGCGCAGATCATCGGGCACCACGACCACGGGCTCATCATCGCCTCTGGACCCGTCAGCGATTGATGTGAGCGACTTGCGCAGTGTTTTGTCGAGCAGACGCTCGAGTCGGCGTACGCCGGCCTCTCGCGTGTAGTTGGCGGCGATGGATCGGATCGCATCGTCGGTGATGTTCACTTCACCGGGGTGGAGTCCGTTCTGCTCGATGAGTTTGGGCAGTAGGTGCTCGACGGCGATCGTGGCTTTCTCCGCTTCGGTGTAGCCGTCGAGAGCGATGATCTCCATTCGGTCCAGCAGTGGACCGGGGATGGTGTCGAGCACGTTGGCTGTGGCGATGAAGACCACGTCGCTGAGGTCGAGTTCGAACTCGAGGTAGTGATCTCGGAAGCTGTGATTCTGGGCAGGATCGAGCACCTCCAACAGCGCTGCGGAAGGATCGCCGTTCCAACCACCCGAGACCTTGTCGATCTCGTCGAGAAGGATCACGGGATTCATGCTTTCGGCCTCGCTGATCGCTCGTACCAGCCGTCCGGGGCGGGCGCCTACGTAGGTGCGTCGGTGTCCCCTGATCTCGGCTTCGTCCCGGATGCCACCCAATGCGAGCCGAACGAATCTGCGTCCCAGGGCCGACGCCACAGACTCTCCAAGACTGGTTTTGCCAACACCGGGGGGACCAACCAGGGCCAGGATCACTCCCTTGCGGCTGCGGGTCTCGATCCCGCGCTCCGAGCGCAGCTTCCGCACCGCTAGGTGTTCGACGAGTCGGTCCTTCACCTCGTCAAGTCCAGTGTGGTCGGCGTCGAGGACGCGACGGGCCTCCCCAAGGTCGAGATTCTCTTCTGATCGGTTGGTCCACGGAAGATCGAACACCGTGTCGAGCCAGGTTCGAACCCAGTTGGCCTCCATTGACTCGGTGCCGGTACGTTCCAGCCGGTCGATCTCGGTTGAGATGGCCTTCACCGCAGCGTCGGTGAGGGAATCGGCAATCGCTTCGAGCTTGGTCCGATAGCCCGAGATCAGGTCGTTGTCGCCCTCACCCAGTTCGCTCTGAATCGCCGCCAACTGGCGGCGGAGAATGGCCTCCCGTTGGTTCTTCTCCAGATCCTGATTGACCTCGGCATTGATTCGCTCGCGGGCCTTGAGCTCGGCGAGCGCTTCCTTGACCCAGGTGGTGGCGAGTCGCAGCCGGTCATCAAGGTTGACGGTCTCGAGCAATTGAACGCGACGTTCGTTTGAGAGGTCAGGCCAATACCCAACAGAATCAGCGAGCGCCGAGGGAGTTGTGAGCTCGGACAACGCGCTCGCCATGCGTCGTCCACCGACAGATTCCAGAAGCGTTCGTGCCGCAGCCCGATATTCCGATGTCAGCACATCGGTCTGGTCCGTCGGCACGTCTTCCACGAGTTCGGCCTCCACCCACAAGCCGGCGCTCGCACCGATCACGCCGACACCGACACGGGCCCTTTGGTGGGACTTGATCGTGATCGCGGGTGTGCCGTCAGGAAGCTGGCCGGTGTCCTCGATCGTGGCGGTCACACCGACCCGTGCGAAACGGTGCCCATTGTCAGTGTCAAGCCGCGGAACCAACAGCAGACGGTTATTCGCCGAGGCGGCGTCGAGTACCTGGCGAGCCTCATCGGACTGGATCGAGATCGTCACCACGGTGTCGGGCAAGATGACGCCATCGGGAAGGGGCAGAACGGGCAGGGTTTCGGTACGGGTGTCGACGGACATTGCAACTCCTATTGCGTAATTACTGAATTACACGTAATGTGTGAGTGGCTTAACGATCGAACAACACCGATTGTTCCCACAATCCGCACATCCCGACAGCGAGGACTCAAAATGCCTGCTCACAAGCGAGCCAACCAGAAGCGCCGAGGCCCTCGGCGCTTTGAAGACCTACCGCCCTGCGACGCCGCTGAAGCAGCTGCATGGTTTGCCGGCCAACTCCCCGATGACTGGTTCATTACACCAGTGGAGGTTCTGGTCGATCGAGACGAAATCATCGTTACCGGAACCCTTGCAATGCCCGAACAGATCCCTGAGGGCGACGACGCTGCAGCCCTCGCATCGGAGTCCCGCCTCGCAGCCTGGCGTGAGGCCACCCGTGTGGACCGTATGGCGGTTGCCGATGTCGCCCAGGCGCGGTGGCAGCGCCACGTCACCTGGGCCGCCCGCTGTGGTGGGAACGAGGTGCGATTCACCTCGGCCGCAGTTCCGGTGATGACGCGCCTGCTGTTTGAAGACCGTCAGGTTCTCGACACGCTTATCGACGCCGGCGTCGCCCGCTCCCGATCAGAAGCCATGGCGTGGTGCGTGAACCAAGTTGGACAGAACCGCAGCGAATGGATCGACAAACTTCGCACAGCGATGACCGAAGTGGAACGGATCCGCAACGAGGGAGCATGAGGCTCGCTAGCCACCGGGCAACGCGAGGGCACGGATTAGGTGCGGTCGCCGACTTTCATCTCGAGGGTTTGGTCGGCGAGGTCGGGACCGCGAAGGTCGAGGACTGACCGGGCGCGACTAGTTGGTCTCAGCCGTTGTGCTACCGCTTTTGGGGAGAACTCAGTCGGGTCTTCATTGGAGCGACCACTGTTTACCACCACCTTCTTCAACTCTCCGGTTGCGGTGGACAGGGCGGTGTTGATCACCGAAGGCCGACGGCCGCGATGGAGATTGAGCCGCTCGCCCAGCACGAAATTCACGGCGGCGCCGATCAGCAACACCTGAGCCGCAACCCAGATCCAGGTGAGCGCCAGCAGGAAACCACCGATGATTCCTAAGACACTGCTGCCAGCACCCTCATGGCTCACCAGACCCACGTAGCGGTTGAAGCCAACCGAAAGCGCCCACCAGAACACCGCTGCAACCACGGCACCGGGCAGATCCCAACGCCACTTGCTGCGAGCAGAGGGGCCGTAGTGGAAGAGCAGGCTGGCCCAACCGACCAGAAGAACCATCGATACCCCTGCACTGACGACGCTCTCCAGCGGCATCTCGAACTGGCCCCAGAACAGAACCTCCAGCAACACGATCGGAACCAGCACCAACACCGTGCCCAGACCCAGGATCAACCCCACAAAACGTGTGTGGTACCAGGCCCTGCCGTTCTCGATGTCATAGACGGTGTCGAGGGCCCGAATCATGCCTGCGAAACCTCTGCTGATCGTGTAGAGCGTCAAACCAGCTGCGATCGTGAGGACGCCGGTTTGTGGCTGAGCAAAGAGGTTGTTCACCGCATCGCGTGCGGCTGTGGCACCCTCGGCGAATGTCTCGTTGACAAACTTCAAAACCTCGAACTGGATCTCACTCTCGAGGCTGGTCCCAACGATGGTGTCGAGGAAGCTGGCAGAGGAAACCAGCGCCAGAACAGCCGCTGGCACAGTGATCAAGATCCAGAAGGTGACCCCGGCGGCGAGATCGCCAATTCCGCCGTGATACCAGACTTTGACAACGTCCCAAACGAAATTTGGGAAACCTTTGATCGCACCGACAAGTGGAGACACAACAACGTAATAGTAGAGAACGTAAGCCCCGCGGTGGCGTACGGTGCGCAGGAAGAGCCACATGACCTTCGACTCGCCTCCGCTACCGTGCAAATGCGTGAGCGATCCAAAGCCAATTTTCTCCACCCGTTCCGCCGGGGAAGCGTTCATGGTGGAACCAGCCGACGGACAACCCGGACCTGGAGTTCTGGTACTTCACAGCTGGTGGGGACTGAACGAATGGACCAGAGGATTCTGTCGCCGGATCGCCGACCTCGGGTACACCGTGGTCGGACCGGACTTACTCGAAGGCAGCACTCCTGAAACCGCAGCCGAGGCGGAAAAGGTGCTGGCCGAACGAAGCCCCGATGAGCTGAGCGGCTTGGTGATGAGTTCGGCCCGCACTCTGCGAGCGGTTGCCAAAGATCCGAACGCTCCGATCGCCGTTGTGGGGCTGAGCATGGGTGCATCGATGGCACTGTGGTTGGCGGCCCGACTTCCCGAAGAAGTCGCTGCAGCGATCGTGTTCTACGGCACCCAGTCGATCGATTTCGACGACGCTACCGCGACCTTTCAGGGCCACTTTGGCGACGAAGATCACATGGTCTCCGAAGAAGAACGGGTCGTCACCGAATCCTTCCTTCGTCTAGGCGACAACGTCACCGAGTTTCACATCTACCCCGGAGCCAAACACTGGTTCATGGAACACGGAGAGAACTTCGACGACGACGCCGCCACGGTGGCCTTCGAACGCATGAGTTTGTTCCTAAGGTCCTGCCTGAGCTAGTTGACCACCCCTTGGAGGAATCAGGGTGTCGCTGGCCAAAAGGCTGACAAAAGATGGCACCCACAGCCCCTAGAGTCAGGCCCATGGACTCGCTCGTAACCGCTGACGCCGTCGGCAAGCGGTACGGTAACTTCAGTGCGTTGAGCAGCGTCGACTTCGTGATTGAGCCGGGAATCACAGGACTCCTCGGCGCCAACGGCACGGGCAAGACAACGCTCCTGGGCATGATGTTGGGCCTTCACCAAGTCAGCTCGGGCCAACTCACAGTCCTGGGCGTCGATCCCTACACCCAGGGCCATCTGATCCGAGCCCGCATGGGTTATGCGCCGGAGCATCACACTCTGCCCGGAGATGTGAAGGCATCCGATTTCGTGCACCATGTGGCGGAGCTGCACGGTCTTCCTCCACGAGAAGCAAAGACCAGAGCCAGCGACGCTCTGTGGCTCGTGGGATTGGCCGAGGAGCGGTTCCGCCCGATGGGGACCATGAGCACCGGTCAGCGACAACGGGTGAAGCTGGCCCAGGCCATCGCCCATGACCCTGCCGTCGTCCTGCTCGACGAGCCCACCGATGGCCTCGATCCCGAGCAGCGCGACGAGATGCTCCGTCTCATTCGCACTGTTGCGACGTCGTTCGGGATCAGCGTGATTCTCAGCAGCCACCTGCTCGACGAAGTGGAACGCATCTGCGATGCAGCGGTGATCATCGGAGAAGGCCGCACCCTGGCCGCCGGCTCACTCGACTCCCTGCGGGGCTCGGGCGCCGACGTCGTGATCGATCTGGAATCACCCGATGATGCTCGCAGAATGGTGGAGGCACTCCAGCAACGATCGATCCCTCACAGCCTGGATGGAAGAAGCGTGGTCGTGAAGGGTGAAGATGAGACCGCGTTCGATGCCGCCCGTGACATCTGCGCCGATGGTGGTGTGAGCATCCGACGACTCAGCCGTCGTCGTCTCTCGTTGGAGGACGTCTATTTGGAGAGGTCATCATGACCGCCGAGATTTTCGATCGTGGATACCGCCAGTACGACGGCGAACGCACGGGCGTTCCCGGGGCGATGCGAACTCTGATTCGATACTCGGTGCGACGGAGCCTCGGACTGGGGCGGTCGGCCCGATTCAAAATCATCCCGGTTGCGATCATTCTTTTCTCGTTCGTACCGGCCATTGTGTTCGTCGGGCTGGCTGCCTTTCTGCCCGACGAGATCGGCAACGAGTTCTTACCAACGTATGCGGAGTACTACGGGTTCATCGTCACCACGCTCTACCTCTTCGCCGCATTCGTTGCTCCCGACCTCCTGTGCACGGACCGACGAACCTCGATGCTCGGCGTCTATCTTGCGTCGCCACTTGATCGCCGTACGTACCTGCTGTCCAAGGCGGTCGCAGTGGCCATCATGCTGGGGATCGTCACTATCGGTCCGCCGCTCTTCCTGATGATCGCCCTGTGGCTGGAAGGCTCGGGACCATCCGGTGTGATCGACTTGTTCCAGGATGGGGGCCAGATCATCGCGTCGGGCGCAATGATGTCTGCGGTGTACACCGCTGTTTCGTTTGGGGTGAGTGCAGCCACCGACAGAACCGGCACGGCTATCGCTTCCACGCTGGGGCTCTTGGTAGGAAGTTCGACGATCGCCACGATAGTGGCCGAGACCACCGACGTTTCGAGCAACATTCGACTGCTCAACCTCCTGACGCTTCCGTTGGAGCTGGCCTTCCGGATACACGGCGAGGTCGGCTCCTCTGAATGGCTTCCCATTTCAACCACGAACATGTGGCTCGCCGTGTTCGGCATCGTTGCAGGGTCGGCCGTCTGGGTGTGGAGCCGTTATGGGCCACTGCTGGTGCGACGATGACCAGTCCTCCTCCGATGTCCCCACCAGCTCCCGGATCCGCGGTACCCGCTCCAAATACCGCGGCAGGCCCTCCGCCACCCCCTCGGGCCGGGACAGTGATCGCGCAGGGTGTCACCAAAGCCTTCGGCTCCCTGGTAGCGGTAAGCGAGGTCAGCTTTGCGATCGGTCCTGGAGTAACCGCGCTGCTGGGTCCCAACGGCGCAGGAAAGTCCACGCTGCTGCGGATCCTGTGCGGGTTGAGCGTCCCCACCACCGGGACCGTTTCGGTCGCGGGTGCGAACCCCCGCACTAACGCTGCAGTTAGGCGGGAGATCGGACTCGTCCCCCAGCAGGACGGAGTGTTCGAAAGAGATTCGGTGCGCAGCTTCGTGGAGCTCGCCGCGACGCTCAGCAGTGTGCCCGACGTGCAGCACGCTGTCGACCGAGCGCTGGTGCAAGTGGAACTGGACGGACCGCTCGATCGCCCCCTCGGGAGCTTCTCCAAAGGTATGCGGCAGCGGGCCAAGATCGCGGCGGCACTGGTTCACGACCCTTCGGTTCTGTTTCTTGACGAGCCGTTGAACGGGCTCGATCCCAAACAGCGCCGCACCATGATCTCTCTCTTCCACAACTTGGGAGAGCAAGGCAAGACCGTCGTGGTCAGCAGCCACGTGCTCGACGAAGTGGAACGGTTTGGATCCAACGTGCTCGTGATTGCACGGGGCCGCCTCGCTGCCCAGGGCGACTTCCACGCAATCCGGCAGTTGATGAACGACCAACCGCTCCGCTTCCGAATCGTATGTGGCGAAACCAGAAAGGTCGCAGCCGCGCTCATCGGCGGCGGCCTTGCGGCCGGTGTACAACTCCGGGGAGACTCGATCGAGCTGACCACCCACGATGCACCCCGGTTCCGCACGCAGATCGCGACGGTGTGCCGGCACTACGACGCTCGCCTCTACGAACTCACGCCGCTCGACGAAGATCTCGAGAGCGTCTTTCGGTATCTGGTGGCATGACATGAGCTCCTTCTTTGCGATCTACAAACTAGTGCTCCGCCACCAGCTCACCCGCGGTCCGCGTGATCCTGATCGGGCTCGCGATCGGAGTGAGCGGCCTGCTCGGGTTCCTGTTCCGTGATGACGGCGATGCAAAGCAGGTCACGGTCGGTTTCGTGGCGGTGGCGGGGCTGGGTCTGATCATTCCGGTGATCTCGCTACTTCTGGGCAGCGGAGCGATGGGTGACTGGCACAACGACGAAACGCTGGTGTACGTATGGCTGCGCCCGGTGAGGAGGCTCGTGATAGCGGCCGGAGCGATCGCGGCCGCCATAACTGTTGCGATCCCTGCCAACCTGCTGCCAATGGTCGCTGCGGTCACGATGGCCCAGCAGACTGGTGAGGGCGTTCTTTCCGGGACTGTTCGGGCAACCCTCCTCGTCACCCTGACCTACACCTCGGTGTTCACGTTGCTGGGCATCGTGGTCCGGAAACCACTGGCCGTGGGGCTCATCTACATATTCATCTGGGAGTTCTTCATCTCGCGAGCAGCCGACGGCGCCGCTCGGCTCAGCATCAACAGCTACGGTGCCTCCATCCTCTCAAGAGCTTCCGACGTTGCGCTCCCGTTCGCCGGCAGGGCCGAGTGGGCCACCAACGTCGTACCAGCCGCTATCACCGTAATTGCCATAGGCCTGGCAGCGCTTCGACTCCAGCGTATGGAAGTTGCATAACCTCGAGCGGCCGCCCTGGCGGCCGAGCCTCAGAAGCGAGTTCGATCGTCCGATCGCAGCGCTGGCCGTTCCTGCATTCGGCTCGCTTGTGGCAGAACCACTTTATGTTCTGGCCGACACGGCGGTCGTCGGTCGGATCGGGACGACCGAACTGGCCGGACTTGCGCTGGCATCCACAGTCCTTCTCACCGCCCATGCTCTGCTGATCTTTCTGGCCTACGGGGCTACCGGACCGATCGCCCGGATGATCAGTGAGGGGAACCTCACCCGCGCCGCAACCCGGGGAATACAGGGAATGTGGCTCGCTGGCGTTCTAGGGATCGGGATCGCAGTCCTCTTGGCCTTCTTCGCCGAACCTCTCCTCCGGCTACTCCAGGCTGAAGGGGAAGTTCTCGATGCTGCCCTTCTGTATCTGATGTTCAGCCTTCCCGGCTTCCCCTTTCTTTTGTTGGCGTTGGCGGGCGCAGGAGTGCTTCATGGTCGCCAAGACACGCGCCGCCCGCTGGTGATCGCCCTCAGTTCCGCCCTTGCCAACCTCGCTATCGAAATCGTGCTCGTCTTCGGACTGGGCTTTGGATTGGGAGCGTCGGCGCTGTCCACCGTGATCGCTCAGGTGGGGGCTGGAGTCGCCTACATCTTTCTTGTGCTCAGATGGGCTCGAGAGACCGGCGCTTCCACCCGACCGGAGCGGGCACCGATGGTTTCCATCCTCAAGAGCGGGCAGGCTCTGGTGGTTCGAACTGCGTCGCTCCGAGGAGCACTGACTCTGGGTGCTGGCATCGCAGCATCGATCGGAACCGAAGAGGTGGCGGCCCACCAGGTCGCGCTTCAGGTTTGGTTTACGCTGGCGCTCGCACTCGATGCTGTGGCAATCGCCGGACAAGCCCTGACCGGGCGTTACCTCGGTGAAGGCGACCAAAAAGTGGCGTGGGCTGCATCTCGACGGATGATCGAACTCGACACGGTCGTGGCGATCGGCTTCGGGATTCTCATCGCTCTGTTCCGGGAGCCGATCGCATCGTTGTTCACCGACGACACGGCTGTTGTCGGTCTCACCGGATTTGTACTACTGCATGTGGCCGGCCAACAACCGATCAACGGGGTGGTGTTCGCTCTCGACGGTATTCTCATCGGCGCAGGAGATCTGTGGTTTCTTGCCAAGGGGATGGTGGCTGCGTTCGCCGCCTTCGGTGCCGCTGCGTTCGCCGTGGTGCGAACCGATGCCGGCCTCGGCTGGTTGTGGGGGGCGCTGTGGATCTTCATGATCGTGCGGATGGTCCCGTTGGTCATCCGCTGGCGAAACGGCCACTGGCTGGACGCCACCGCGCAGTGACTTCGCCGATGGTGCACTAACTATCCAGCACCCAGCGGGAGGCGATCTGTGGCTCGTTGATCGGCCCCGGCGGGACGTGGTGGGAGAACTCATACTTGAATCCCGCTGATTGAAGCGTTCGGTTCGCAGCAATGTTGAGGGCCTTGGGTTCGCTGTACAGGCGCTGTAACCGGAGTGCGGTGACGTAGTGAGCTGCGCTGAGACGAACAAATCTCGCTCCCAGTCCGCGGCCGCGGTTTGAACGGTCGATCAGATGAAAGTGCATGAACGCCTGCTCCCCCACGACGATCCGATTGGCGGTGGAGAATCCGACGACGCTATCGCCCAGCAGCCAGACCAGTGAAACGGTGTCGCGCCGCTCCAGTGGTAGCGAAAGATCCGCTTGTGCATCAAGGAGCCACGTGTCCCGCTCGGGCAGAAGATCCCGATCGACACCCATCATTTCGAGTTGCTGGTCGGTGTTGGCGTGAAAGTAGTCGATTCGAATTGACAACTCCTCCGCGGCAGATTCCCAGACCGAACACACCTGGGCCAGCACCCTCGAAGGCAGAACGAAGCTGCCATCGGGCTCACACGGGAACTCGATCACATCCTCGACTGCGCCGACTGGAATGGGGCCATACACGTGGGGAAACGAGACGCCAGATCCATAGCTGTCCTCGACCAGCAGGCGAGGCTGAACCCGCGCCGGCGCAAGGCTGAGCAACACCAAATTGTTCTGGCCGCGGAACCGCTCGTTCGCTGGAGTGAGCACCTGCTCGGGGTAGGAGCAGTGCACGAAACCTTCGGTGTGGAGCGATGAAGGTGCGATGCAACCACTTGCTCGGGCGGCGGAGAAGTCGTCATCGGAGATGATGTGGAGCAGCACGCGACTACCTTATCGCTCGATATGGTTGCGTTTATATGCGTTTATTTACTGTCTTGTTTGTCGTAGTCGTCGTTGTCAGCTCGCCAGCATGCACTCGACCCGACAGTCCCTCGGTTGAGCCGTCGGTAGACAACGACGCCTGCCGGACCTCAGCGGGTGAGGGCCCAACGCCCACGGGCAGCACCGAATTGGTTCTGGCCGCGGTAGCGCGTGCTCAGGCCAACGATCTTGACTGCGGTCCACCCGAGGACCGGACCAGAATCTGCAGGGCATTGTTCTTGGTGTCCACCCTCGACCCGGTCCTGTATCTGGAGCAAGACTCACTGAGGCAAGCGACCAGCAATGCGCTGCTGTGGGGCCTCGATGATGCTGAAGAGGTGGCTCCACCAGATCTGAGCGGCGCGCTGGCTCAGCTCAGGGACACCATCCAGACGATCAAGACCTCATCGGACGAATCCGTCCTTTCAACCGCAATCGGCCTTCGGGCCCAACCGGCGATCACCGAACCGATCGACCGGCACTGGCGGGCCAACTGTGCCTGACTAAGGAACGAAGATGCTTGCTACGACGCCAACCAGCTGGGGGCCTACTGGTGTGGCCTCGTAGAAAAGCATCATCGATCGACGCGGTTCGCCCTCGCGTTCGGGTCCGAACACCGTGACCGCTTTGGTTCCCGCGAAGTAGGCCTCGACAAACTCTTCCTCGAAGCCATAGATGGTGGCAGCTCCGATGTAGATGTCATCAAGGGATTCGGGCAGATTCAGCAATGAGCGAAGGGAGGTGACCTTCTCCGACTCGCCGTAGGTCGCCTCAGGAACGCTCCACCGGTCAGCCTTGGTCCAGAACGATACGTCTCGAGTCTCGGGACCCGAAACGTATCGTGGGTCCCCAATCCATCCCAGGGCAAGGGGCACCCGACGGGAAAGCGGAAGGGCCTCGAGACCATCGAACTCAGCAGAACCGATGCCGTAGGCCGCAAATTCTGCCTGTTCGATGAGGTCGGTACGGGTCAACGAGGAGGAGTCTGGGGTGAGGAACGAACTGTGAACCCATCCCCGCAAGCCCGTGTCTGTCTCCACCTCCCACCAGAAGGAATCACCGACGAGGGCAGGCATCGTGGGGAGACGACGAATGCCTGTTTGTCCTGGAGGGAGAGTTGCCAGGACTTGTCCCTCGTCGGTACCGGGTAGGTCTCGCACGTTGAGACCCTGATCGGAATCATCCGGACGAACCCGGAATACGGAGAAGGTGGTGGTATCGCTTGGTCCGTTGAACGCGATCGGAGTTGCTGCAAAGGCCGGCAGGACACCCGAACCGGCGTTGTCACCATGGGCGACCACGAAAGCTTCGCCTGATCCATGCACCATCGGAAGACGAGCCTCGAACGGCACGAGTTCCTCACAACAGCCTGCAGTGGTGAAAGTCAACGCCAGCGGAGTCCCGTCGGTACCGATGATCTTCACCTGCACAGAGGCCTCGAAGGCGATGGCCTCGCCACGAACCACCAGTTCTTCGTCATCGACAAAGACCTCGCTGATCAGAATCGTGTCGGACACTGCATTCGTAATGCCCACACCAACCTCGTTCGGTAGCGTCTCTATGTACGCAAGAGGCAACCGATCCGAACCGACGTTTCCGGGAGGTAGCACCTCAACCGAGTTGCCCTGGACACTGAATCGTCCCGATCCCGGCAAACCCAGGAGATGCACAAACTGGGCTGAGGCCTTGGCTGCATTCTCCGCCGAGGGAAGATCGACTTGGTCCACCACCGTCGCCCCCACCTCAGGCGGAGGAGTGGTTGCAGTAACTACTGCGGCGACGGTGGTGGATGTCTCCTCCGCTGGGATCGTGGTGGTTGTCGGCAACAGATCCGGAATGGTTTCTTTCGGTCCGTCAGAGCCGACGGCGTTCACATCTCCGGTGCGAGCCTGAGCGATGACGAACGCTCCCGCGCCGGCAATAACGATGAACATGGCCGCGGCGACAAGAACGCGGGCGCTCCCTCGCCCCGCTGATTTTGGGACCGGAGGGGCCGCCTCCTCCAACCTCTTCGCCAGGATCAGATATGAGTTGGGCGCCGGCTCGACACGGTCGGCGTGATCCGCCAGTGCGGAACGAATGCGGTCACCAACACGCTGTTCGGTGAAGGGATCGAGGTCCATGGGTTGACCGTCGTCGGCGAAGAAGTTGCCCCTCATGCCGGAATCTCGGGTAGTAACTTGGCCAGCTTGGCGAGTCCCCTGCTGGCGTGGCTCTTCACCGAACCCGGCGCGATTCCAAGGGTTTGAGCAATCTCGGCCTCTGAAAGGTCGAGAAAATATCTCAGCACCAGAACTGCACCCTGCTTATCGGGCAGGGTGCGCAGCGCAGCAACGATTTCCGCCGACGCTAGAGCCGCGACCCCACCTACCTCTGCAGCATCCACCGGAAGAGGAGTATCGGGCACATACTCGCGTCGGACCCGGCGTTTCCTGAGTTGGGATCGAGCTCCGTTCAACACCATCGAACGAAGGTAGGCCCCGGCATTGGTATCGATCCGGTAGTTGCCGTTCAGTAGCTTGACGAAAGCATCCTGCACCACCTCCTCGGCGGTTTCGGTGTCGTCGGTGTAGAACGACGCCAATTTCACCAACCTGCGGTAGTGCGCCTCGTAGAGAGCGGGAAGATCTACCCGCGTTTGAGTGACCGTTCGTCCGATTATTGGGAGCTCACCCGTTGGGGTTCGTTCGAGACCAGCCATCATCATCACCTGTACCGACGCCCGGTGCCCCAGTTCGGTTTACCAAGATCGGTGAATAGTTCCTCGGTATCGCACAAAATCACCCACTGGGTACCAGTTTGGAAACAAAGGTCTGCCCGGCCTACAGGAGTTGCGCATTCGCGCCCTCTACTCTCATCTTCCGTGGTCGTGGATCGCCAAATACTGTTCGTGGCCGTCGGCCTGTTGATCGCTCTCACCGCATCATGCAGCAGCGCCGGTAGTGACGTTGCAGTTCAGGGGGTCACAACACTCAATCCGACGACTGAACCGACGACGACCACGACAGCACCGTCGTCCTCGACTACATCTACCTCGGAGCCGATCACGACAACATCGACGTTCGTAGTACCCGTCCCAGCCCCTCCATTTGAACCCGCTAACAGCGAGGTCCTCAGGGATCGCAAGCGGCTCGGTGGAAGGTTCGCTCAGGCGCTCCTCACCTACGACGCTGAGGCAACGGTCGAGAGCCACCTTGCACAGCTCGCCTCTGAATACGAAGTGAACTTCGATGACGCAGTCCGCGAGATGGTGGCCGAGGCGATCGAGCCCGGTGCCGTGAACGTCGGGCGGGTCCGGTATGTCCAGATGGGTGGCAATCGGCCCGACCGTGCCTCGCTGATGGTGTGGGTCGACCAAGAACGGTTGGACCGAGCCGGGGTACGGACCGACGAATCCCGGGTGGTTGACGTGCGGGTGCAGCTGGTTGACGCCGATTGGACCGTTGTCCGACTTGCCTCCGTGGGCGGACCCAAGGTCGAGCGTCCCGACGATCTCCCAGAACTCGCAGCAGCCGTGACCGACCATCCGCAGATCTCGATGCCCGACTCTGCCCGATGGGACATCTACTCGGGCCACACCACCGAGCCGATGCTCGGAAGGATGCTGGAGATCGCCGATTCCACCGAGTACGCCGTGCTCGTGTTGAATCGGGGCCACCCCTATCGGGTGTTCGAAACCCAAAGCGTCAGCCGCCACAGTGTCGGCCAGGCGATGGATGTGTATTCGGTGGGCGGAGAGCTTGTTGTCGATTCTCGTTTCGAGGGCTCACCTACCTGGACCCTGGCCAAAGACCTTTTCCAGAACGGCATCGGGAGCATTGGAAGCCCATGGGCCCTCGACGGGTTCGGAGGACGATCCTTCACCGACGACGTGCATCAAGACCACCTGCACATCACGAGTTTCTAACTATTCCCTCCGGGGGCCCTCCACGCTCGCCTCCGGCCCTTCCAATCCGTGTCCTCACTGCGGGCCTGACGGCCCTCGCTCCACGGACCGGGCCTCCGGGTCGCCCGGGAGCAAAGTCCCTCCGGGGGCCCTCCACGCTCGCCTCCGGCCCTTCCAATCCGTGTCCTCACTGCGGGCCTGACGGCCCTCGCTCCACGGACCGGGCCTCCGGGTCGCCCGGGAGCAAAGTCCCTCCGGGGGCCCTCCACGCTCGCCTCCGGCCCTTCCAATCCGTGTCCTCACTGCGGGGGCCTCCACGCTCGCCTCCCACGCTCCATGTTTCATGTTCAGGAACCGGCGTAAGAATGCCGATGGATGGCCAATGAGTCGGTCTACGGTCTCCCCTGTGCTTAAACGAGTGATCGTGTTACTCGTAGCGATTCTGGTCACGGCTGGGGTCGCCACTCCGGTCAACGCACAGGAACCGATGGCTCGGATGTCCAATGCCGGAACCCTCGACCAGATAACTACCGCCGACGACTTCTACACCGAGTACGCCACGGTGCTTCGACTGTACAAGGCGTTCTTCGATCGAAATCCCGACGTCGCGGGAGCGAAATACTGGATCCGCACCTATCGCGAGGGCAACGACGTTGCATCGATCGCCAACGCATTCGAGCAGAGCGAGGAGTTCCGCAATCGCTACGGCACGCCGAACAACGATGAGTTTCTGGAAAACCTGTATCTCAACGTCCTGGGGCGACCCAGCGACGACGCCGGCTTCGCGTACTGGCTCGGACTACTAAACAGCCGGCAGCTCGATCGGGGCGGTGTTGTCCAGTTCGTGGCAGCCGATGTGGAGTTCACCAACAACAACCGGTTCGTCGGGGAATCTTCGGCCAAACCAGGCGCGGACCGAGGTGCGCCGATCCTGGGGTTCGACCGCGACGTGAGTACCAGAGGTTTCCAGAATTACGCGCCCAGCTCCACCGAGGCCTGGCGTCGATTCACGCGAGCAACCGATATCCGGATTCCCTCCACCCACGATTCTTATCAACAGCCTGCCTACTGGCTGCCCTCCGACGGAGCGAAGCGGCCGCTGCTCCTGGTGCTTCACAGCTGGAGTTCGAACTACAACCAACAGCTCAATGTGTCCTTCACCCGATGGGCTGACGCCAACGACTGGGCCATGATCGCGCCGGACTTCCGAGGTGCCAACAACAATCCCCAAGCAACCGGATCAGACCTCGTCATCAAGGACATCAAGGACGCAGTAAATTTCGCGCTGGCGAACGACGACATCGACCCCACCAAGGTGTTCATGATCGGCTTCAGTGGCGGCGCTTTCGCCGTGCTCAACATGGCGGGCGAAGCTCCCGAACTGTTCGCCGGCGGCATCGCGTGGGTGCCGGTCTATGACTTGGTTGAGTGGTACACGTACCCGGCTCACAGTCCCCAGGCGTCACTATGTCGGCCAACTACAAGCGTCGTGCGGGGGCGCGCCGTTGCCAGGAACCGGTGCGGGTGACGAATGCAAGCGACGCAGCCCCTCCGACACAATCGCCAACGCCAAGGCGGCCAATCTCCCGCTGTACATCGCGACCGGATTGCAGGACACGCTGGTTCCGACCTCGCAATCGTTCAAAGCGTTCGATTCGCTGGTCGCGCCTGCAGACCAGTTCGGCCCTGATGTTTATGCGGCAGTGGACCAAGGCGTCCTTCCTGCGCAGCTGATCGGCGAGAATGACGGATTCGCATGGTTCGACGCCCAGGACCGGCCGCTGCTGATGAGCCGAACATCGGGCAATGTGACGCTGGCGCTGTTCCAGGGGACCCATGAATCGCTTTATGAACCGGGCTTGGAGTGGGCCGCTAAGACAGCCTGGCAACTCGAACGCTAGCTACACCCTCCCTTTCTCAAATTCCTGTAGATACCCACACCATGTGTGGCTGTCACAGGACATAACGGTGAAATGTGGCTCTCAGCAGGAATGTGCGTCAGCCGGCATAGTGCACCCAGAGCGCCGTTGGCACTTCGTCGATGATTTCACCGTCGCCGCCATCGAGAATAACTATGCGGTCGGTCGAGTAATCATACCCTTGCCAATCCTCACCTTCGGGGACAAGGCCCACAAACACGCGGTCGCCGTCGTAGTCGAGAGAGGAGATGGGTGTGCCGAACTCTCTACCCCAAAGCGCCTGGCCACTTGTCGTGTCTCGCATGCGGATCGACATTCGAGGAGCCGACGCCCAACCGCCCGCATAGATGCCCTGCAGTGCCCTTGAAGCGTCGGCGTTGTAGAGCTGCGAGCTCACGATGTCATCACCGTTCAGTTTGAGCCCTGACTCGTTGAAGAAGTCGGCGTTCCCCTCTGCATCGCCGTGGAAGGTGAAGACCCGGCCCGAAACTCGCTCCACTCCCCACGATTCGGAGTCGCCTCCATAACCCCTGAACGAGGCGATTGGTTGGCTTGAGCCGTTACTACATTCGACTGCGGAGGCTGGGATCTCCACCCGATCCTCTTTGCTGAAGTCCAATTCCTCGCCGTCCCAGTCCCACGGCCGCTCGACGCCGGCCACGAGTGACCCGTTGGGCCGCTCGGTCACGTGGTGGATGTCCCATTCGTCAAACTCACAGACTGTTGTCCAATCGAAAGTGGCTGCAACCGACCTGACGAACGACGTCGTCCCATCCTGATCGTCAAAGGACGACTCGTCCCAATACAGGAACTTGCCGTCGGTCCAGGGCCACACGTCGGACTTTCGAACGGCCACTCCCTCAGCAACCGCGACGAAGTCAGAGCCATCGGCAACAAGCAGACGGTCCACGTCCAGCGCAGCCGCCAGCTCCTCAACATCTTGGTTGGAGTGACTGGGAGGCAGGACATACGACTCGGCGCCATCCTCGCTCGTGGAGACGGAGCTGGTCCGCACCTGGGTCGCAGTAGTTGTTGAAGTCACATCCTCGGCGGCCGAGGTCGCGCGCGCTGCCACAGTTTCGGTTGGGCCAGCTGTCGAGCCCGAACCCGTACACCCCACGACAAGCATGGCTGTTGCGGCCACCAACGTTCGAACCGACATGCCACAAGTATCGCACCGGGCGCCCGGCCGGCTTGACCGAGAAAAGCTATATCGGTCCTCGCAGAGGGGTGGGACCGCGTTAGGAGGTCTTCTTTGACTCGAGGAGCTGGTTGATCACTTTGCCGTCCGCTTGACCCTTGGTGGCTTTCATCAGCTGCCCGGTGAAGAAACCCTGGAGCTTTGCTTCCCCTTCACAGAAACGGCTCCACTCGTCGGGATTGTCAGCGATGACCCGGTCCAACATTCCCTCCAGCTCGTCGGTGTCCATTGCCTCAAACCCTTTTGCGGCCGTTATGTCCTCGGCCTGCCCACCGTGTTCGATCATCTCCTGGAGCACCGTCTTGGCCTGCGTGGATGTCAGCGCGCCAGAGGTCTCCATTCGAACTACTCCAGCAAGGCCGTCGGCGGTGAGTTCTCCCAGAGCGTCGGGATCGATGTTGTTGGCAGCATGAACCAAAGCTTTGGTGAGATCGGCGCCCGAGGACACCGAATCGGAAACCAACAAACCCAATCCGCGGGCGATCACTGTGCCGGCAAGTTCTGCATCGGCGCCCACGTCGACCCACTCGGCCCGTAGTTGGGCTGGAAGTATGGGCAGGGATGATCTGATCTCTTCGATCCATTCGGCGGAGGGATCGACCACCACCAAATCAGGGTCGGCGAAGTACCGGTAATCCTCGGCCTCTTCCTTGGAACGACCCGGCTGGGTTTTGCCCGCTTCCTCATCCCAGTGGCGGGTCTCCTGGATCGGGCGCTCGCCGTTCTCGTACAGCCGGATATGACGCTTCGCCTCGTATGCGATCGCACGGCCCAGGGATCGAAGCGAGTTCACGTTCTTAACTTCACAGCGGGTCCGAAGCTCATCGGATCCCGCCGGCCGCACCGACACATTGGCGTCTACCCGCAACGAGCCTTCTTCCATCTTTCCGTCGGACGCACCGACTGCGACCAACGCAGCCCGAATCTCCTGAACGTACGCCTTTGCGTCTTCCGCGTTTGCGAAGGTCGGGGTGGCTGACGATTTCGAGCAGCGGCACCCCCGCCCGGTTGTAGTCGACGAGGGAGTAGTCAGCCCCAGTGATCCGCCCGGTGGAACCGATGTGGGTGCTCTTACCGGTGTCTTCTTCAAGGTGGGCCCGCTCCACACGGATCCGGGTTCCGTTCGGGAGATCTACGTGGCCGTCGGTGTTGAGCGGCAAATCGTATTGGCTTATCTGGTAGTCCTTGGGCATGTCCGGATAGAAGTAGTTCTTACGAGCGAATACGCAGCGATTGATGCGGCAGTTCAGAGCGAGCCCGACCCGGATTCCTAATTCGATCGCTTTCTCATTGACTACTGGCAACGTGCCGGGCAGACCGAGACACACTGGATGAACGTTGGTGTTGGGCTCTCCCCCGAACTCGTTTCGGGCCGGGGAGAACATCTTCGACGCTGTCGCAAGTTCAGCATGAACCTCAAGGCCAATAACCGTTTCCCACGTGGTCATCGCTTCCACCCGCCTTCGGGGCGTCTCCAGTCCATGTGCATCATGCTGCTAACTCCAGGACGGCAGCGGCCCGGAAGATAGCTGGTTCTCCCAACATCGGACCCATTATCTGGATGCCGACGGGCAGGTCGTTGGCGCCGGTGCGGAACGGTACAGAGATAGCAGGGTGACCCGCCAGGTTCGACGGAATCGTACAAACGTCGTTCAGATACATCGCAAGCGGGTCCGATTTCGCGCCGAAAGGAAACGCAACACACGGCGAGGTTGGCGACAGCAACACATCGAACCTTTCGTACGCGGTGTTGAAGTCGTTGATGATCAACGTTCGAACACGCTGCGCCTTGCCGTAGAAAGCGTCGTAGTAACCGGCCGACAATGCGTAGGTGCCGAGCATGATTCGACGCTTCACCTCGGCACCAAATCCAGCTGTTCGGGTGGCAATCATCATGTCGACGGTGCTGGTGCCTTCGGTCACCCGATTGCCGTACCGGACTCCGTCGTACCGTGCCAGATTGCTGGAGGCCTCGGCCGGCGCAATGAGGTAGTACGCAGACAGCCCATAGATCATCGATGGCAGGCTCACCTCCTCAACGGTGGCGCCGGCGGCGGCAAGTGCTTCTGCCGCCTCGCGAGTGCGGGCCAACACCTCGGGCTCGAAACCTTCGATGCCGTCGCCCATCATCTCGGCTATCACGCCAACCCGCAGGCCGTCAGCGCCCTGTTTCAAGGCGTCGATGGTGTTGGGAACCGGTTCTGGGATGCTGGTGGAATCCCGGGCATCGTGGCCAGCGATCGTTTCGAAGGCCATCGCGGCGTCGGCAACGGTGGTGGTGAACGGCCCAATCTGATCGAGTGAGCTCGCAAATGCGATGAGCCCGTAGCGGCTGACGGCACCGTAGGTGGGCTTGAGACCAACAGTTCCGCACAACGCCGCAGGCTGCCGGATTGACCCACCGGTGTCCGAACCAAAGCTCAAAGGAACCATCTCTGCTGCCACGGCTGCTGCTGAACCACCGCTCGATCCACCAGGAACAAGGTTGGTATCGAGCGGATTCCTCGTTGCGCCGAATGCCGAGTTCTCGGTGCTCGATCCCATCGCGAATTCATCGAGGTTGGTCTTGCCAACCAGAACGGCCCCGGCGGCGTTTAACCGTTCAACCACGGTGGCGTCGTACGGAGGCTTCCACCCGTCAAGAATTCGACTCGAACATGTTGTGGGAATTCCCGACGTACACATGTTGTCCTTCAGGGCAACCGGCACTCCGGCAAGTGGCCCCGGGTCTTCGCCGGCGGCGACCTTCTCGTCCACGGCTGTGGCGGCGGCGCGAGCATGGCTGGCCACCACCGTGTTGAAGACGTGGAGTTCCTCGTCCCTCGCTTCGATGGCTGACAGGCTTTCCTCCGCAACATCGATCGCCGCTAGTTCGCCGGCTCGAACCAGACGCGCCGTTTCGATTGCTGATCGCACTACGGCTCCTCACCATGGGCGGGCGGCACGCGGAATCGACCAGCTTCGATTTGTGGACCCATCGCCAATGCAGCATCTCTGTTCGTGAAGACCTCCACCACGTCGGGGCGAAAGACATTGGACAAAGGATACGGATGTTGAGTTGGGGCTAGATCGTGTACATCAAGCGCTTCCACGTCTTCGGCATGCTTGAGAATTGCTGCGAGCTGAGGGGTGAATGTCTCCAGCTCCTCCTCGGTGAGCCGCAACATCGCGAGTTCCGCGACCCTGGCGACTTCATCTCTACTCAGCGCTTCTGCCACCGGGACAGGCTATCCGGCCACGATGAAGGACTGGGGGCGAATACTGAGCGTGGACCCACCGGACCGGGGCGCCTCCGCAACCCGGAATGTCGTGACGCCAGCACCTTTGACTCTTCTGGCGTTGCTCGGCCACCGGAGCGGTAGTGACCCGACGATTTTTCGGGCTAGATCTCGGTGAAGGATGCGATACGAGCTCCGACTTCTCTTGCTTCGGGCGGGATGTCAACGGGGTTGCCGACTTGCTGTTGCATCAGCGGCATCAGCTGGGCCAAATCGCCGTCAATCAGGATCCGACCGCCGAAGATCGCCGGCATCAGGGCCTGCATGAACTCCTCCGGGGACCCAGACACAAAGAACTCTGCTGCCGTGATGTAATCGGTTGTGACCGCCACGTCGAATTCCTCCAGCGAACCTTCGAGGATCACCAGTGAACCGCCCGTGGTGTCGACGTGCCCGTGCAAGTCGTCCCTATGAGGGATCTGAGTAATGATCACGTTCAACCGCACCTCAGCGGGCGGTTCAGGCAACCGATCGCCGAACTGCTCCTCCACTTCAGCTCGGAGTTCGACGGCCTTGGCGATCCACTCATCGCTCAGAAAGAGGTATTTTTCGCTGCTCATTTGCGGCTCAGGGTACCGGTCGTCAGCGACGGGTGTAGATGAGCACTTCGGTGCCAATGCGCACGCTCGAGCCCGGCTCGGGGTCGGTGATAAGAACCGGACGGTTTGGGGCACCCTCAACCCCGATCACCACGAGACCGGCAGCCTCCAGCCGTTCGGTGGCCCTCGCAACACCCTGGCCACGAGTCTGAGGAACGTTGACGAAGGGTTTTCCCTTGGACACGATCACTTCAACGACGCCGTTCTTTTCCACTAAGGCGTTCGGGAGCGGTTGGGTCGCGATTATGGCCCCTTCGAGTACATCGAGGCTGAAGTCCTCACCCACCTGGGTCAGGCCAACGTCAAGCTTGAGCAGCTGGTCGGCGGCATCTTCGAGCGTCACGCCGATCAGATTCGGCGTCGTTCGCCGCTCGGGACCCTTGCTTATCTCTAAAACGACTTCGCTGCCCTCGGGGATGGCTGTGGTCATCGGCTCACCCGACCCCAGAAGCGCAACAAGTACTAGATCAGCAGCCACTTCTTCGTCGAAAACCTCCTTGACCTCGACCACGACAAGCCGAGAAGCTCGAATCTGATCGATTGCATCTCGTCGGTGGATCCCCACCACATCTGGAAGGTCTACCAACGGAGGTCCATCCGACACCAGAAGGGTGACAACTTGACCCTTGGCCCAGGGGTTCCCGGCTATCGGATTCTGAGCCAGCACTTCATCGGCCACCGAGCCGCTGTAGCGGTTGCGTTCGACCGCGACCACCCAGCCCTGTTCATCCAACTCACTCCTGGCCGCTTCTACGTCGAGGCCGACAAGCGAGGTCATTTCCGGACCATTGATCGCAGCCGGAACCGGCACTGGCGCCGCCTCATCGCCGAACACCCAGCTGCCTGCCATGGCCACCAAAGCACACGCAAGCACCACGGCTGCAACGGCCCAGGGCCAGACCAACCGATGGCCCACATCGAAGTCGGAGAGTTCCCCATTGTGTTGGGGACCGACCGAGTTGTGCTCCCCCGACGCCATGCCCATGGCGGCAAGGTCGTCGTCAGCAAAATGCAGGGGTGTGCGGGACAGTTCGGTGAGGTCCACGGCGTGGTCCGCCACTATCACCTCAGTGCCACCGGTTGAGGTGGTCTCGGGGTAGTCGAGCACGGCCGGTGCATCAGCATCGAGGTTTGCCAGCGGCAGCACGTAAGGTCGGGGCAAGTCAGCTGCGGCGCGATGAAATGCCTGGATCAGTTGAGTAGCCGAAGGCCGGTGCGTGGGGTTGGCCTTGGCAGCAGCACTGAGCGATTCCCAAAGAGGTCCCATCTCGGCTGGAACCTCGATGTTGGTGTCCTGGCGCATCACCATGGTGGCGATGGGGCTGTCGGCCAGCAGCGGAACTTCACCGGTGACCACCTCAACGAGGGTCAGGGCAAGCGAATAGACATCGGCCGCGCCGCTGACCACAGCGCCGGATCCCTGCTCGGGCGCGGCGTAACGAGCGGTACCGATGAGAGCACCTTCTGGTTCGGTCCACGCTGCTTCGGCTACCGCTCTGGCGATACCGAAGTCGGCGATGCGAAGGCGGCCATCAGCGCCGAACAGGAGATTGGCTGGTTTGATATCTCGATGTACGAACCCGCGTTGGTGGGCAACTTCGAGACCTTCCAAAGCGTGAAGGCCGACCACAACGGCCTGGCTCACCGAGAGGCGGTGACCGTCATCGAGCATGTGGCGAAGGCTGCCGCCAGTGAGCAGTTCGGTCACCAGGTAGCAGTCATCACCTTCGGCCCAGTCGTACAGGTTCAGAATCCGGGGGTGGGCAAGCTGGGCCACAGCCTTGGCTTCGTTGTGGAACCGTTTGGCGAAGCGGGGGTCCTTGATGAGGCCCCGATGGAGTACCTTCACCGCCACGCGACGCTCGAGCGAAAGGTCATCAGCGGTATACACCGTGGCCGAGGCACCGGTGCCGACGGGCGCGACAAGCAGGTAGCGGTCACCCAGGACGCGACCGACCAGGGTTGTATCCGTCACTCCAGACATCGTGACAACACTAGGTGAAGAGCGCCGGCTTCCGGGGTCACTTCAGACGCCGGGCCACCGGACCTTCAGCGCTGTCCTCAACAGTCCATCCGGCTGCTGCAAGTTCATCTCGAATCTGATCTGCTGAAACCCAATCCTTGGTGGTTCGAGCGTTGGTCCGGCGAGCCACCAACTCAGCAATCTCGGTCGGTATGTCGGGCGCATCGGATCGAAACTCGAGTCCGAGAACTCCGGCGATCTCAGCCGCTGTCGCGGCCGCGGTGTTCGCCTTCTCGGTTTCTGCTTCATCGAGTGCGGTGTTCGCCTGCCGAACTTTACGGAACATCAGGTCGACCGCACCGGCGGTGTCCAGATCTCTACTCATTGCCGCATCAAATTCTTCCATTGATCTGGGATCGGCGGCGGCGGTTGCTCCTGCGAAGCGGCGTGAAAAGGTGTCCAGCCGAGCGATTGCGGACTGGGCATTGGAAAGTGAGGTGTCGGTTACCTCCATCGGCGACCGATAGTGGCTCTGCAGCACCAGGAGTCGATAGGCGCGCGGATCATAAACCTCGGCGAGGTCGAGGAGGTTCTTCACATTGCCCAGACTCTTCGACATCTTCTCCCCCTCCATTTCCACGAACCCGTGGTGCATCCAGTGAGTTGCGAAGACCTTGCCGTTCGCCACCGCTTGGGCCCGCTCGTTCTCGTGGTGAGGAAAGATGAGGTCTAATCCGCCGGTGTGCAGGTCAAAGCCTTCCCCCAGGAGATCGAGGCTCATCACCACACACTCGGTGTGCCAGCCTGGTCGGCCCTCGCCCCACGGCGACTCCCAGGAAGGCTCGCCTGGTTTGGTGAACTTCCAGAGCGCGAAATCGGCTGGGTTCTCCTTCTCGGTCCCGACGACGGATCGATCACCGCCGCCTTCAACGAGATCTTCCAGCTTCTGATTGGCGAGCAATCCATAGTCGGGGACCTCGCTCACGCGGAGGTAAACACCGTCACTGGTCACATAGGCCTTGGTCGAATCGATGAGTTCACCAATCAGGTCCACCATCTTGCTCACGTACTCGGTCGCATGGGGAACGTGGTCGGGTCGCTGGACGTTGTAGAGATCCATCGACTTCCACCAGATCCGCTCGCACTTGGTGGCGATGTCCTGCCATTCGCGCCCTTCGGTGTTGGCTCTCTGGATTATCTTGTCGTCGATGTCGGTGATATTCGACACGAAGGTGACCTCGAGCCCCTTCCATGCGAGGAATCGGCGGAGGATGTCGTACACCAGCGTGTGGCGCCCGTGCCCGATGTGGGGCGGGCCGTAAACGGTGGGGCCGCACACGTAGATCGAAGCTTTCCCGGCCTCCCGAAGTTGAAGGGGAACCACTTCGCCGGCTGCGGTGTTGAAGAGGGAGATCACGTGCTCAGTGTAGGAAGTGACATCCGATGCCATCGGATAATACCGGCCCCCCGATCTCGAGGCTGGCGCGCACGATCAGTACCTATGCTGTCCGCTGCTGCGAGGCGAGCCAATCGCCAAAAAGCGAGCTCAACCACAGCACCCACCGCATACGCTTGTCGGCCATGGCTACGCACGGTTCGGGACCACCGAAGAAGGCATCTCTGGATGGCCTGGAAGACAAGTGGGACGCGGTCTGGTCCGCCGACGAGATCTACAAGTTCGATCGTACGGCGGACCGGTCAACCGTCTTCAGTATCGACACACCGCCGCCCACCGTGTCTGGTTCGCTCCACGTTGGTCATGTGTTCAGCTACACCCACACCGACACCCTCGCCCGATATCACCGAATGGCCGGCAAGGACGTGTTCTACCCGATGGGTTGGGACGACAATGGTCTTCCTACCGAACGCCGTGTCCAGAACTATTACGGTGTCCGTTGCGACCCCTCCATGCCGTATGAAGAACGATTCATACCGCCTGCCGTCGCAGGAATGGGCCCAGACGGAAAGAAACTGAAGCAACAGGTTCCCATCAGCCGACCAAATTTCATCGATCTGTGTCACGAGCTGGTCGAGCAGGATGAGCAAGCTTTCGAAGGGCTCTTCCGGGAGCTCGGGCTCAGCGTCGACTGGAGTCTGTTGTATGAGACGATCTCCGACGCCTCTCGCCGGACTTCACAGCTCGCCTTCCTCCACAACCTGGCCGAGGGTCACGCTTACCAGCAGGAAGCGCCCAGTTTGTGGGACGTGACGTTCCAGACCGCTGTTGCCCAAGCCGAGCTGGAGGATCGCGAGCAGCCCAGTGCGTACCACACCATGCGCTTCAGTTACTCCGACGGATCCGAACTGCTGATCGACACCACCCGGCCCGAGCTACTGCCGGCCTGCGTGGCTGTCGTCGCCCATCCTGAGGATGAACGCTTCGCCTCTATGGAAGGCCAACCGATCACCACGCCAATGGGGGTAGAGGTACCGCTGCTGCTGCATCCGCTGGCCGAACCAGAGAAAGGAACCGGAGTAGCGATGATCTGCACGTTCGGTGATACCACCGACGTCACATGGTGGCGGGAGCTCAACCTTCCCAGCCGAGCGGTCATCAACCGAGTGGGCAGGTTCACAGATGAGATCCCCGAGGTCCTGGCGGGTGAGGGTCGGCGCATCTACGAAGAGATGATCGGAAAGACCGTGTTCACCGGTCGCGAGATCCTGGTGCGCGCGCTCACCGACGCTGGATCGATCATTGGTGTGCCGCGCAAGATCACCCACCCGGTGAAGTTCTTCGAAAAGGGCGACAAACCACTCGAGATCGTCAGCAGTCGTCAGTGGTATCTCCGCAACGGTGGCAGAGAAGACGAACTCAAGGCTGCTCTGATCGAGCGGGGCGAGAACATCAATTTCCATCCCAGCTACATGCGGGCGCGCTACCGAAACTGGGTCGAAAACCTCAACGGAGACTGGCTGATCAGTCGCCAACGGTTCTTTGGTGTTCCCTTTCCTGTCTGGTACGGGCTCGACGGCGACGGCGACGCTCTTTATGAATATCCGCTGGTTCCCAGCGAAGCGGACCTCCCAATCGATCCTTCGGTCGACGTTCCCGCCGGATACGACGAGAGTCAGCGGGGCCAGCCCGGTGGTTTCATCGCCGATCCTGACGTCATGGACACCTGGGCCACGTCGTCCCTCACACCCCAGATCGCAGGTTTGTGGGCAACTGAGGACGGGACCGATCTGTTCGATCGGGTCTATCCCTATGACGTTCGGCCCCAAGCTCACGACATCATTCGCACGTGGCTGTTCTCCACCGTCGTGCGCAGTCACTTCGAACACGACAGCGTCCCCTGGCGTAATGCTTCGCTGTCTGGCTGGATTCTGGATCCGGATCGCAAGAAGATGTCGAAATCGGTTGGCAACGTTGTTGTCCCCACCGATCTCCTGGAGCAGTACGGCTCCGATGCGGTTCGTTACTGGGCAGCTTCGGCCCGCCCCGGAACCGACACCGCATTCGATGAGGGTCAAATGAAGGTAGGCCGCCGACTGGCCATCAAGTTGTTGAATGCATCGAAGTTTGCACTCGGCATGGGTGTGTCGGTCGAGTCCCTGAACCAGCCGGTCACCGAACCACTGGACCGCTCCCTGCTGGCCCGACTCCAGACCCTCGTTGAGGACTGCACCAAGGCCTTCGAGGACTACGACTACGCAAGGTCCCTGGAGCGGACCGAGGCTCTTTTCCTGGATCTTCACAGATGACTACATCGAGCTCGTGAAGGACCGCGCCTATGGGGAAGGGAGTTCAACCTCGCCAAACGGAACGACCTCAGCGCATGCCACGTTGGCTCATGCGCTCGACACAGTTCTCCGCCTCTTCGCGCCATTTCTGCCCTTTGTCACCGAGGAGGTCTGGAGTTGGTGGCGCGACGGTTCGATCCACGTCGCCCCGTGGCCTGAGCAAGCGTCACTCGCAGCCGCTGCAGGGTCGGACCCCGATCCGACCATTCTGGCCCTGGCCGGGAGTGCGCTCACAGAGATCCGCCGACCCAAGACCCAAGCAAAGCGATCGTTGAAGACCCGCATCACATCCGCCACCTTGACCGTTGCCTCCTCCGACCGTGGTCGACTGGAAGCGGCGATGCCAGATCTCGTCGACAGCGGAAATATCGATACCTACGAGATACGCGAAGGTTCCGAGCTGTCGGTTAGGGCCGTACTCGAAGCCGAGTCCGGCTGAGCCTAGGTATTCCGGTCGCCGTTGATGATGTAGATCGTGGTTGGGGATTCCCGGACGGGCCGAGCTGCGCGCGACGTTTCCCAAACCTACAACGCAGATCCCTGGGCCCATGGACGTCGAGACCCGGGTGCATACTCAGGAGCGGAGAACCAAACCGATTCAACCCTCAAGTACCCTCGGGGACCGTGAACAGCCAGCGAACCAGCCCATCCACGGCATCGGAGCAAACTATTCTCGTCACCATCACCGGTGATGACCGGCCGGGCATCACAGCGGGCGTCATGGACGTGATCGGATCTGCTGGCGCCACGGTTGACGACGTGGAACAGACCGTCACACGACGCAAGCTTTCGCTTTCCATCGTGGTGCGGGTACCGCCCGGTCGAGATCTGGTCAAAGAGCTTCTGTTGTTCGGCTGGGAGCGGCAGATCCACGTTGATTTCGAAATCGTTGGTCAAGCGCCAACTCCGTGGCAGCCGGGTTTGATGATCACGATGGTCGGCACCGAGATCAACCCGCTGGAGTTCGCAGCAGTCGCTGCCATGTGCGCACGAACCGGAGGCAACATCGATCGGATCACCCGCCTCGCCCGCACACCGGTCATGGCATATGAACTTGTCGTTCGGGGATCCAGAATCGACGAATTGAAGCGCAACCTTCTTCTTGCCGGACGCGATCTTCGATGCGACCTGGCGGTAGTCCATGAAGGGCTGGCTCAGCGCGGTGCCCGGTTGATAGTGATGGATGTTGATTCCACTCTCATCCAGAACGAGATGATCGACCTGCTCGCCGAATCGGCCGACAAGCTTCAAGAGGTATCAGAGGTCACCGACCGGGCCATGCAAGGGAACATGGACTTCGAGGAGTCACTGATCGAGCGCCTAGCTCATCTGAGGGGTTTGCCCGAATCCGCAATCGAAGACGCACGCAAACGGGTTGAGCTCACTCCGGGGGCCGCAACGTTCATTCGCACCCTCAACGCACTCGGCTATCGAACCGCAATCGTGTCGGGAGGATTCACCGCTATCACGCAATCGCTGGCCGACGATCTCGGGATCGATTACGCGTTCGCAAACACGTTGGAAGTTGAAGACGGATTCCTCACCGGACGGGTGGTTGGCGATCTCATCGACCGAAAACGCAAGGCCGAACTGGTGCACGAATTGGCCCAGAAAGAGGGCATCTCGGTTGCGCAGGTCGTTGCCATTGGCGACGGCGCCAATGATCTCGACATGCTTGAAGCGGCGGGCCTGGGGATTGCGTTCAACGCCAAGCCGGTCGTACAGAACGCTGCCGACACTACGCTCAGCGTTCCGTACCTCGACGCGATCCTGTTCATGCTCGGCGTGAACCGCGATCACATCGAAGCGGCCGGCCTAGCGTAAGACGGTGCTCGCGCTACCGGTCAAAACGGAGATACGGGTCAGATTTGCCGAAATGGACCCCTACGGTCACGTGAACCACGCGATGTACCTCACCTATCTGGAGCAGGGGCGGGCAGAAGCACTTGAAGCTGCCGACATCTCTTTGACCCGTGTTGCACAAGAAGGTTTTCAGTTCGTGATCACCGAGGTCAATGCCAAATACCTTGTTCCTGCGACAGCGAAGGAACCGATCATCGTGGAAACCGCCATCGGTTCGCTCCGGCGAATATCAGGAGTCTGGTCCCAGCGAATCGTGAGTCCGGACCACTCCACCGTGTATCTCACCGCCGAGCTGAAAGCAGGCATCACCGATCGTCGCGGCCGTCCCGCAAAACCTCCTACCTGGATGTTGGACGGACTTGGCCGTCTCGTGCAGTCCGGCGACACTGACTAGATGCCGATCGAACACAACCGAGACTTCGATCCGCGCTATGGCGAGTGCGTTCAAGTGGCACCCCTGATCCGGCGCGTGGTGGCGAACAACCCCAATCCGTTCACCTTCACCGGCAGCGGTGTCTACCTGGTCGGGCAAGGCGATGTGGCGGTGATCGACCCCGGGCCGAATCTCGGTGCCCACCTCGATGCGATTGAAGCGTGCCTGGGAATCGACGAAACGATCGATCGTATTGTGGTCACTCACACCCATACCGATCACACCGCAGGGGTTCCGGCGCTCAAGTCGCGGACGTCGGCCAATACTTACGGCTTCGGCCCTCACGGCCCGATCAGCCAAGACGATCCGCTCGATCGGCTCGATTTCAGCAAGCACATATCCTCGGAGGACCGGGCAGCGTTCGAGCGCGAGTGGGCGGACCTGCCCGACGAGCTCAAGCGGGAAGGCCCCGACACCGAGTTTGTGCCCGATGTCGTAGTCGGCCAGGGGCCTACTGACGAGCGGGGAGTCAGCGATGCGATCGAGGGAAACGGCTGGTCGTTGGAGGTCATCCACACACCTGGCCATACCAGCAATCACATCTGTTTCCGTCTCAGGGACGACGGAGCCGGTCGGTCGGTTGTGTTCACCGGGGATCATGTGATGGGTTGGGCTACCTCGGTGATCGCTCCTCCCGACGGTGACCTCACCGACTATTTGGCGAGTTTGGACAGACTGTTGCTCGTGGAGGACGAGCTCTACCTCCCAACCCACGGCCCAGCTGTCGAAGCACCTCAGCACTACGTGAGATCGTTCATCGAACATCGCGAGAACCGAACCCAACAGCTTGTTCAGGAGCTCAGGACGGGGCCGCTCTCGATAGTGGACATCGTGCCCCGGATGTATGCCGAGGTTGACAAGAGGCTGTGGCGAGCAGCTGGGAACTCAGTGTTTTCCCACCTCCTCACCCTGCGCGACCATGACCGGGTGGCATCTCTGGACGGTTCCGACAGCATTACTTCCACCTGGCATCTGACCAATAAGATTGTTGCGTGAACGAACGTCCCTTGACCGAGGAAATCTCATTCGTAGGTGGGTCCCAGGCTCGTCTGAGCGGTGTTCTCCACCGGCCTCCCGGCGAGGCGAAGGGATCGGTGCTCATGGCCCACTGCTTCACATGTTCCAAAGACCTGCACACGATGACCCGCCTGGCCAACGCTCTGGCCGAGGCTGGATTCGCCGCATTCCGCTTCGATTTCACAGGACGGGGCGACAGTGATGGTGACTTCGCCAAGAAAACCCTGAGCGGAAATGTGTCAGATGTAGTGCGGGCAGCAACATGTCTGATCGAGATGGGCTTCGGGCCGTGCGGGATGATCGGACACAGCCTTGGTGGTGCGGCAGTCCTTCTGGCAGCAGTTCGCACCAAGACGGTCCGCTCGGTGGTGACAATTGGGGCGCCGAGTGATGCAAATCACGTCCGCCATCTCATCGCCCACTCCGAGGCCGAACTCCTCCATCAGGGCAGTGGGGCAGTCACAATTGCGGGCCGCACGTTCATTCTCGAAGCCGGCTTCTTGCACGATCTCGCTCACCATGATGTGCTCGACGCAACGACCAACCTGGCCCGCGCCTACCTCACGATTCACGCCGAAGACGACACCACCGTGCCGATCACCGAAGCCGAACTCCTCCATGCAGCAGCAAAGGAACCCAAACGGTTCATTCGGTACGCCACGGGCGGTCACCTGTTTGCCGATCGAGATCAAGCCGAGCAACTCGCGACCGACGTGGTCGGCTGGTTTGCCGAGACTCTCTGACAGCAGGGCGGAGGAGAACCCAGCTCAGCTGAGAGCCTCAACTACGGCTGCAACGCTCGAAACCGAAGCGATCAAATCCCAGCCCGGTCGCCGCTCACCTCGGTGATCGACAAATGCGGCGTCCAGCGTAGGAATCACACCATTGCGGTACCAGAGTTGCGGGTCGTCCTCCGGGGCCAAGAAGACCATCGGACTCGCCGCCCCAAATGTCGCATATGCGTTTTGGGCTGCGTCCTGGAAGACTTCCTGGATCGTGCCGGGCCCACCCGGTACAAAGACGATGCCACCAGTACTGATCGCCAGAAGCCCGTCTTCTCGTTCGGAGTTGCCGAAGTACTTTGCGATCGCCGTTCCGAAGGCGTTGGAAGGCTCATGACCATAGAACCAGGTGGGTACAGCCAAGTTGGTGACCGGCTCAGCGATCTTTGCTGCCACATTCAGCCCGACACCAACGAATCGGTCGGGGTCATCAAGAAAGGTGGGGGCTGAGGCCAATTCAGCCACCAGCTCGGCTCGCTCCTCGGCGCTCGACTTCGACGCGGCAGCCCCGAGATTGGCCGCTTCCATCGCTCCCGGTCCGCCGCCGGTTGCCACGCAATACCCGGCTCGAGCAAGCGTCGCTCCCAATTCAACAGCCCGCACAAACTGCACCGAGCCGCGCGTGATGTGATGGCCGCCCATCACGCCGACGACGGTGCGCCCGTCGCGAAAGGCATCGAGAGCGACCGTTATCCCATGATCATGGAGCCGTTGGGCAAGCGCCTCGGCCGGAGGAACAACTTGCATGTTGGCATGTCGGGCCCGTTGGTAGATCTGTTGATCGACCGAACCGGAGAAAGGCGTGGTCGACCCAACCGAGTAGAGATCGGATGCTACGTAGAGGTGAGCGGGCGTTGGGTCATAGGGCAGACTGCCGAGTGCCTGCTCGAGGGCCGCAACGAGCTCCTCGATCTCGCCTCTCCAATGGGTGAGTTTGGTCATCGCTACGGGAGTGCTTGTCCTTCGGACAATTGAAACAGCGAGTAGACATCGGCTCGGTCCAGTTTCACATCGACCGCGCCAGCCTGTTGTTCGAGACGCTGAGGACTCTGGCTTCCCAGAAGCGGAACCGGTTTCGAGGGATGGGCGAGGACGAATGCGATGGCCAAGGTGGCCCGATTGATGTTTTCCCGCTCGGCCAGCTCATCCATCTTGGCAACCAAATCAGGATTCACCCCGTCGCCGGTGGCGAGTGATCCCCCGGCCAAGGGACTCCACGGCAATGGCGTTACTCCCTCCCTCATGCAACGGTCGAGGACACCGTTGCGCATGGGATCGAGATTGGTGAGTGAGAACTCCATCTGATCGGCGACCAGCGGGAAGTCAAGGAACTTCTGAAGGGCATCGGTCTGTGCCGGAGCGAAGTTGGAGACACCGAATTCGCTCACTTTGCCGGCGTCACGCAGGGCCGTGAGAGTACCGGCAACCTCCTCGGGATGGGTGAACAGATCGGGTCTGTGGATCATGAAGAGATCTACACTCTCCACAGCCAATCTACGCAGACTGGAATGGACCGCTTTGGTGAGGTAGTCCCTTCCGCTGTCGTAGGGAACAGGCGGAGTGATGCCACCTTTGGTAGCAAGCACCATGCGACCCCTCAAGGACGGGTTTGCGGCGATCAGCTTGCCGAGCAGTGCCTCGTTCTCACCGAATCCGCTGCCACCCCAATCGAAACCGTAGACGTCGGCGGTATCGATCAGCGTCATGCCGAGATCGAGTGCGGATTCCAGCACGGCTTGTGCCTCGCTCAGCTTGTCGTTGGTGAATCGCCAACAGCCAAATCCGAGAGGACCGACCTGGAACGAACCGATCGTGCGTGGGCCTGGATCAATCAAACTCATGGACTGATCGTATGGCTTCTGATGGCGCTGCCGACGTACTCTGTGCCCATGACCGACGTCGTTGACCTCTCCGTTCCGAACCCCGACGGTTTCACCGCCATGGTCGATGGGACAAAGGCGCAATGGCAACACATCGCCACCGCGATCAACCACTACAACGAGAGCTTCATCGATCGCATCGTCGGGACGTTACGCGAACTCGAACAGGACGCTGGCGGGTTTGCCGTGGATCGCTTGGAGCACAGCGTTCAAACCGCAACTCGCGCATACCGAGACAATAAGGACACCGAGTACGTGGTGTGCGCTCTCCTCCACGACATCGGCGACATGTTGGCCCCGTACAACCACGACAAGTATGCGGCCGCCGTTCTGCAACCCTTCGTAAGCGATGCCAATCACTGGATGGTGGAGAACCATGGCATATTTCAGGGCTACTACTTCTTCGAGTACCTGGGGCTCGACAAAGAAATGCGAGATCAGTTTGCCGGACACCCGCACTACGACCGGTGTGCGGAGTTCTGTCACAACTACGACCAGAACTCCTTCGACCCCAGTTATGACTCAATGTCGTTGGAGGACTTCATTCCCGCGCTGGAAGAAGTGATGGGCCACGGACCCCGGCGAAGCATCTACAAGGGTGCCGAGTAGGAGTCGAGAACATCCGCACGATCGCCTCCAAAGCGGAACGTTTCATCGCGGGAGGAATGCGAGACCGGTGCCGAGATCAAACTACTGATCAAGGGGCTTGACCCGAGCCTCGGCAACTTACCAAGATGTCGGATTTCCGCTAGTTCGTGCTCCGATGGTGGGGCACACTACGAGAGTGGATACAGCGACCGAAGCCTGGATGCGAGCGGTGGAGAGCCGGGATGCCCGTTTCGACGGGTGGGTAACCGTCGGGGTCACCTCCACTGGAATCTACTGTCGGCCCTCGTGCCCAACACCGGTTCGGCCCAAGCGAACCAACATGCGGTTCTTCCCCACTCCTGCCGCCGCCCAACAGGAAGGATTCCGAAGCTGCAAACGATGTGCGCCAGACAGCACGCCGGGTTCCCCCGAATGGAATCGTCGGGACGACCTAGTAGCCAGGGCTGTGAGAGCGATTGATGACGGTGCGGTTGATCGCTCTGGAGTGGCCGGGCTCGCCGATCATCTGGGGGTGAGCCCTCGGCACCTTCAGCGGGTGCTCACCGATGAGGTGGGAACCGGACCCAAGGCCCTCGCCCGGGCTCGCCGTGCCAGGGCCGCTCGTGTCCTGATCGAGACCACCGACCTACCGTTTTCCCAGATCGGCGTAGCCACTGGATTCCGGAGTGTCCGCCAATTCAACGACACGATCTCTGCGATCTTCGCCACCACCCCACGGGAGATGCGTCGAAAGGCAGCATCGGCCGCCGCTGCAGGAGCCGGAGAATGGATCCCGGTGCGCCTTTCGTACCGGCCTCCACTCGCGGCTCGCCAATTGCTTCGTTGGCTCGAACTGCACGCTGTATCGGGAGTGGAGGAAGTGGATGGCAGTACCTACCGGCGATCGCTGAGACTCCCCGGCGGCGTCGGGGTGGTGGAGGTCGACGTGGAGAAGCGCCAAAGAAATCTGCTTGCGGCGCGCTTTCGCCTGTCGTCGATGGCGGATCTCCCCCAGGCCATCAACCGGGTCCGCCGACTACTAGACCTCGACGCCGACCCGAACGTGATCGCCCACGATCTCGGCTGCGATCCAGTGATGGCGGCACTCGTGACCAAGACCCCGGGCCTACGATCTCCGGGCGAAGTGAGTGGTACCGACGCTGCGATCAGGGCGATCTTGCATCAGCAGGTGAGCCTGGCCAGTGCGAAGGCGATGGCCAGCCGGCTCGTCGCTGCCCACGGAATTGCACTCCCCCAGCCGGTGGGAACCGTACGCTTCGCCTTCCCTGACGCTTCTGTCTGGGCACGGGCCGACGCCGACACACTGGGACTTCCCCGGAGCCGAGCGCAGGCGATCGTGAACCTCGGAGCCGCCCTACATGCCAACTGGGTCGACCTGTCTCCGTGGGCCGGCCGGAGCGAGGCAATCGCTTCGATCCAACGCGTAAAGGGAATCGGGCCGTGGACCGCCAACGTGGTGGCGGCCAAGGCGCTGGCCGACCCTGATGCCTTCGGGGCCAACGATCTCGTGCTGCTCCGCCAGGCTGAACAATTGGGACTCCCCTCGTCCCCAGCCGATCTCGAACAGCATGCCGAACGCTGGCGACCCTGGCGGTCCTACGCGATGCACCACCTCTGGAACCTCTACCTCAACGAACAGGAACGATCATGAGCACCCTTGTCAGAACCCTCGTGCCATCGCCGGTCGGCGAACTGCAAATCATCACCAGCGAACGTGGCGTCGTTGCGATCCTGTGGCCCGGCGATGATCGGTGGGCCTATGACACTTCTGAGGGCAGCACTCCGATCGCCGAACAGACTGTGAACCAACTCCAAGAGTTCTTCGACGGTACTCGAACCGAGTTCACGGTTCCCCTTGACCTGCGGGGTACCGAATTCCAGAAGATGGTCTGGCAGTCGCTGACTGAGATCCCTTTTGGACAAACGGTCAGCTATGCCGAGCAGGCTGCTCGCCTTGGCCGACCTAGTGCAGTTCGCGCAGTGGCATCAGCCAACGGCAAGAATCCGATCAGCATTGTGGTCCCCTGCCATCGGGTGATCGGCTCCAACGGCACCCTCACCGGGTACGCCGGTGGACTCGAAGCCAAACGCGCACTGCTCGACCTCGAAAGCGGCCAACAACCCCTCCTCTGATCCCAACCTCGGGATCTCCTGATGGAAATAGGCCCGTGAGGGCATAATCCATCTGAAGTTGGCCCGAACCCTATTCGGTGTACATCGAGATGTCGTGGGGATGACTCTCGCGAAGCCCGGCTCCGGTGATCTTGGTCAGCCTGGTGTTGTCTTGAAGGTCGGCCAAGCTCGCCGCTCCCGCGTAACCCATACCGCTGCGAACCCCTCCCACGAGTTGAGAGACCAACTCGGTGAGAGCACCGGCATAACGAACCCGGCCTTCAACTCCCTCAGCGACATGCTTTTGCTGTGTCGAGCCGATCCCGGTGCCGTAACGATCGGCGGCTCTACCCCTCATCGCTCCGGCCGAACCCATACCGCGGTAGGTCTTCCACATCGCGCCATCAACCAACTCGAGATCGCCGGGTGCCTCGTCGCAACCAGCCAGCGCATTCCCCAGCATCACCACGTCGGCACCGGCGACGAATGCTTTGACGATGTCGCCGCTGTTGACCACGCCGCCGTCGGCGATAATTGGCACACCTAATTCTCGCCCGGCTTCCACGCACTCGAAGATCGCAGTCACCTGGGGCATTCCTGCTCCGGCGACGATCCTGGTAGTGCAGATCGACCCTGCCCCGACGCCAACCTTCACCGCATCGGCACCAGCGGAGACCATGGCCTCGACGCCTTCCCTCGTGACAACATTGCCGCCTATCACGGTTAGGTCGGGCCAACCCTTCTTGATCGTCTGGATTGCCTGCACAACTCCGCGGGTATGCCCGTGGGCGGTGTCGATCACGATCAGGTCGACGCCTGAATCGGCCAAGGCCTCGGTTCGTTCCGCCACATCGGTGACGCCGACCGCTGCGCCCACCCGAAGGCGGCCCTGCGGATCGAGGGAAGCGTTGGGCTTCTCGATCCGTTTCGTGATGTCTTTCACGGTTATCAGGCCCGTGAGGCGACCCTGCTCATCCACCAGTGGGAGCTTCTCGATCCGATGACGATGCAGCAGTAAAACCGCTTCGTCCAACGTGGTCCCTTCCGGGCCGGTGACAAGACCATCAGACGTCATGAAGTCGGTGACGGACAGCCCAAATTCCTCGGGTCCGCAGAATCGAATGTCGCGATTGGTGAGGATCCCCTTCAACACGCCATTGGGGTCACAGATGGGAACTCCGCTGATCTTGTGCCGGTTCATCAGAACCTCGGCATCTGCCAGAGTGCTGGTTGGCAGCAGCGAAATCGGCGCAGTGATCATTCCGCTCTGGGCTCGCTTTACCCGATCGACCTCGGTGGCCTGTTCCTCCAGCGACAGATTCCGGTGAAGGATCCCAATGCCGCCCTCCCGGGCCAGACCGATGGCCAGCGGAGCCTCGGTCACGGTGTCCATAGCGGCGGACATCAGTGGCGTGGCGAGGCGAATACCGCAGATCGAGGTGGCGATGTCGACCTCGTGAGGAAGGACTTCACTCCATCCGGGAACCACAAGCACATCGTCGAAGGTGAGGGCCTCGAAAGAGTTGAAAAGCTGAGCGTTCATTTCACGGGCGGTCATGTGGAAACCTCGATGGGGGTCGTATCGGAACTGCGGAGGGTTCGTAGGGCGTCGCCGACTGCCAGTGGGAGAACCCGATGCTCTACAGCATGGACCCGATCGGTGAGCGAGTCGAGCGTGTCGTCGGCGACAATGGGCACAATCTCGGTGCGGATCACAGGTCCGGTGTCGACGCCCGCGTCGGGCACCCAATGAACCATGACGCCGGTTTCGCTGATCTCACCGGCAGTAAAGGCCGCTAATGCATCGGCGATGGCCGATGCGCCGGAGAACATACCCGGTTTGGCTGGATGGAGGTTCACGATGTTGAACCGGGAACAGAATTCGCCGGTGAGGATTCGCATCCAGCCGGCCAGCACTATCAGATCGGGCTCATGCGGTGCGACAACTCGCTCCAGCCGCCCGTCATAACGGTCTCGGGGTTCTCCGGGTTGTCGTTCCAGAACTTCGGTTCGCACCCCCGCAGCCTGTGCTCTCTGAAGAACCTTCGCATCGAAATGATCACTGAGAACGGCCACAACCTCGTACGGAGGGTCCGAACTCTCCGCAGAATCCAGCAGTATCTGGGCGTTCGAGCCGTTGCCCGAAGCCAGGATGAGAACTCGCTGGATCTCGTTCTTCAAGACAGAACGATCCCAGGCGTGGCGGTTACCTCACCGATCACAAAGGTCTCCTCCGGGATGGCATCCCTCACCTCGTCGACGTCGCCGGGTCCGCAGACCACCACCATCCCGATTCCGCAGTTCAGGATCTGGTGGGCGTCCTCCCGGCTGAGCTCGGCATGTTTGATCAGGTACTGGAACAATGCCGGCTGGGCCCATGCGGAGGTGTCGATGAACGCACCCAGATCGTCGGGCAAGATTCGGGGGAGGTTGTCGATCAGACCGCCACCGGTGATGTGAGCGAGCGCCTCGACCTTGCCGGTGGCGAGTGCTGTCCGAAGCGGCTCCAGATAACTCCGATGAGTGGCGAGCAGGGCTTGGAACAACGACTCACCTGCCCCGCCGGGCAAAAGCGCATTCAGATCTTTTCCCTGCACCACCTTGCGGGCCAGGCTGTAACCGTTGGTGTGAAGACCTGAGGACTTCATGCCGATCAGGGCGTGTCCAGCTGCGATCCCCGGCACCGGAAGCAACTGGGATCGGTCGACGGCGCCGACCATCGTTCCCGAGATGTCGACCGAACCAGCGGTGATGACACCGGGCATCTCGGCCGTTTCTCCGCCCAACAACACACAACCGGCGTCGCGGCACGCTGCTGCCATCCCATCGACGATCTGCCCGACAACCTCTGGATCGAGTTTTGCAGCAGCCACGGTGTCAAGGAAGAAAAGCGGCATCGCCCCTTGCACCAGCACGTCGTTGATGCCGTGATTCACGATGTCAGCGCCGAGCCCATTCCACGCCTCGGAAGCATCCACTCCGTTGGCGACCATGATCTCAGCGAGCATTGTTTTGGTGCCAACACCGTCTGTACTAGCGACCAAGAGAGGCTCATCCATGCCGAGGAGTTGCGTGGCGGCGAACACTCCGCCGAAGCTGCCAAGGCCGGCGACAACCCGTTCATCGTGGGTGCTTTTCACCGCATCAGAAATGCGTTTGGTGGTGGCCGCTCCAGCGGCGAGTGAAACCCCGGCCGAGGCGTAGGCATCGTTCTCAATGGTTGACACAGAGGTTGCCTCGTTTGTGGTTGCTGACTGGGATGTGGTTGCACGGTCGACATAACGCCAGCCGATGTCGTGGCGAGCAAACAGACCACTACCGATCAGCTGATCGACAACGGCATAGCTGCGTTCGAGGGCTTGTTCAAGATCAACGCCAACACCGACAGCGTTCAGTACACGACCACCCGAGCTCACGAGACGTCCCTGATCGTCGCGGGTTCCGGCATGGATGAGTCGTGCACCCTTGGGCGCCACGGCATTGGGGATCACCACCCCGGTGCGGGGTGAGTTCGGATAACCATCGGCACACACCACCACCGTCGCCGCAGTTCGGTCGCCCCGCACCTTCAATGGCTCCCACGGTTGGGACGTGGCTGCGGCGTACATCACTGACAGCATGTCGCCCTCGACCAGAGGCAGAACAACCTGAGCCTCGGGATCACCGAAACGACAGTTGTACTCGATCAAACGAGGACCCGACTCGGTGAGCATGATGCCCGCGTAGACCACACCGACATACGGCGTACCCTCCTTCGCCATGCCGGCTTGTACCGGAACCAGAAAAGTGTTTACCAGCGTCTCGACGAGCAATGGATCGAGGCCGGGGACTGGAGCGAATGCCCCCATCCCTCCGGTATTGGGGCCGGTATCGCCCTCGCCGACGCGCTTGTGATCCTGGGCGGTGAGCCCCCCCAGAGGATCGATCTGATCAGCTGAGCAGATACCGAACAGGCTCAGCTCTTCTCCAGTGATCTGCTCCTCCAACACGATGGTTCGACCGCTCTCCCCCATGATCCCCTCGGTGAGGAATTCGAGGATCGCGCCCTCAGCTTCCAAACGATCATCGGGGACGACGACACCTTTTCCACCTGCGAGACCGTCGGCCTTGACGACCACGTCAAAGTCCTGCTGGGCAAGCCACCGGAGAGCTGCGTCGGCGTCGGTGAAGGTTTCGTTGACCGGCCCGGGGATGCCGTGCCGTTCGGCGAAGGCACGGGCGAAGCTCTTGGACCCTTCCAGTCGAGCGGCGGAGGCGCTTGGCCCGAAGCAGTTGATGCCGTGCTGCACGAGTTGATCAGCGAGACCATCGACCAGCGGCTGCTCGGGTCCTACGACCACGAGGTCGATGGACTTCTCCGAGCAGAAGGCGACAACCTCGTTGAAATCACCAACATCTAACGGCACGTTGTATTGCCTCGTGCCCGGATTCCCCGGCGCAACATACAGGTCACGCAGGCGGGGGGACTCGGCAATGGCGTTGGCCAGCGCATGCTCTCGACCACCCGAGCCAATCAACAAAACATCGAGCAGGCCCAGGCTCCGATCGTCTACTTCATCCTGCCCAAAAGCTCCTTCCGGTTCGGTTTCGATCACCGTGCCCTGAGGTGCAGATCCGGGCACCACCAAAGTCTCGGGGATTGCGATGTCGGTGTCGGTGTCGAGGATCGGGTCGCTCCCGGCGTTTTCTGATGTCACCCCAGAACTCCGTCGAAGCGCTGTTTCGTGCTGGCCAGACTCAACTGAACCGGAACCGGATATTCACCGGTGAAACATGCATTGCAGTAGCCGTGGTTGAGGAGATCGGTCTCCTCACCGTGGCGGGGACCGATGGCGGTCATCATTCGATCAACGCTGATGAAGCCCAACGAGTCGGCTCCGATATGGGTTGCGATCTCGGGCACCCCTAGCTGATGGGCAATCAGCTGGTCATAGGAACCCATATCGACGCCGAAGAAACAGGGGTGAGCGATGGGAGGACACGTGATTCGCACGTGGACCTCGGTGGCTCCCGCCTCTCGCACCAGCCGGACCAGGGGTCCGCTGGTCGTTCCCCGCACGATGGAATCATCGACCATCACGACCCGTTTGCCGTACAGATTCTCTTCCAACGTCATGAACTTCAGTGCAACACCTTGCCGTCGAAGCTCGTCGGTGGGTTCGATGAAGGTACGGCCGATGTAACGGTTCTTCACGAAACCTTCGTTGTAGGTGATCCCCGAAACTGCGGCGTAGCCGATCGCGGCAGGCATCGAGCTGTCGGGAACCGGAATCACGACATCGGCGTCGACAGGATGTTCGCGAGCCAGCTCTTCCCCGAGCCGCTGTCGAACGGCATGGACACTCTTGCCGTCCCAGATTGCATCCGGTCGCGAAAAGTAGATGTGTTCGAACGTGCATCGGGCCTGACGCTCTTTGGGGGCGACAGCCTGAAAACTCTTCATCAGGGGACCCTGCATGACAACAACTTCGCCCGGATCGATCTCGCGGATCTTTTCACAGCCCAGGGTTCGGAGCGCACCCGTCTCCGACGCCACCACGTGACCGCCCGAGGGCAGCTTTCCCACACTGAGAGGACGGAACCCCCACGGATCCCGGCAGGCCACCACTTTGGTCCCGGCGATCAGCGCCAACGAAAAGGCGCCTTCCCATACCGGCATGGTGTTCGCGAGTCGCTCTTCCCAGGTTGACCCCTCGGCCGCAGCCAGCATCAGACTGATCACTTCGGTGTCAGAAGAGCTCATGAGCCCCGCACCTCGGGCGAGCAGGCCGTCGCGAAGCCGATCAGCATTGGTGATGTTGCCGTTGTGGGCCACGCCGAGCGGTCCATGGAGAGTTTCAACCACAAACGGTTGGGCATTTCGCTCGTTGTTGCCGCCCGTGGTCGAGTACCGCGTGTGGCCGATCGCCATCGACCCAACCAGTGGGTCGAGAACTCCGGGCCCAAAGACAGAGCTGACCAACCCCTGGGCCTTGTGAACCCGGACAGCCCGACCGTCGCTCACGGCGATGCCGGCGGCCTCTTGACCCCGATGTTGAAGGGCATGGAGGCCAAAGAACGCAGCCCGAGCAGCATCTCCGCTGGCGAGCGAGACGCCGAGTACGCCGCACTCTTCTTTGGGCTGGTCGGATTCGAACATGGTGGGTGCCTTTTGGGTGTTTCGTTCGGTGGACGCTGGCTTGGGCTCGTTACGGGTTCTCGGCGGCCGCATGCCTGAACGACATTGCGTCGGCGAGAACCTCTGAAAGGTTGGTGTGAATACGGGTGGCGGCTGGTTGTTCGCCGGGGACGAAAGCGAGGCCAGTGAGGCGTTCGTAGAGCTCCACGTAGCGGGCCGACGCGGCTTCCCAGACCTCGCTGGGGAGTTCGGGAATCGGGCCGTCGCCCCTATAGCCAGTAGCAGCAAGCGCGAGTCGTACAGGTTCTTTATCGAACGATTCGGGCACCCTGCCCTGGCTCAGCCTCTCCTCGAGCGAAGCTGTGGCCCAGAACCGGCTGCTGTCCGGTGTGTGCATCTCGTCGATGATGAGCAACGTGCCATCGGGCGCAAGCCCGAACTCGTACTTGGTGTCGGCCAGTATGAATCCTGCCCCAGCGGCTATCTCGGTTCCGCGGCCGAAGAGTTCGAGCGCCACCTTCTGGATCTCAGACCAGAGACCCGGTTCCACCACGCCCGATTCCGCCACCTCATCAACGGTTGTGGGCTGGTCGTGCCCTCCATGCGTGGCTTTTGTGGTTGGGGTGATCAGCGGCTCGGGGAGGGCGCCGTGGTCTTCGATTCCATCGGGAAGGTGATGACCGTAGAGAACGCGTTCGCCAGCCTTGTAACGAGGGAGCACTGATGTGCTGGTGGACCCCGTGAGCCGGCCGCGGACGACAACTTCCACCGGCAGCGGCGTGGCGTCGATGGCAACGATGGCGTTCGGGTCCGGAACACTGATCAGATGATTGGGGACAATGTCGGCGGTGAGGTCGAACCACCACGCCGCCAACTGGTTCAGCACCTGCCCCTTGTTGGGGACCAAGCCGATCACACGATCAAATGCACTGAGCCGGTCGGTGGTGACCATCAACCTCCGTTGACCAGGGAGTTCCCACGCTTCGCGAACCTTCCCGGCTGTGTGCCCGGGCAACTCGAAGGAGATTCTGTCCAGAGTTTTGGATGCTCCCACAGGTGTAGTTTATCGCCTTGGCGACCGCCCCTACACGACCACTACGCGCACCTAGACCTCGCGGCTAGCCGGGCCAACGATCCGGTTGACGTGGCCCATTTTGCGACCCGGTTTCACGTCGGTTTTGCCATAGAGATGCAACGCCGCGTTGGGATCTCGGGCCAGGTCGGGAAGACGGTCCAGGTCGTCGCCGATGAGGTTCTGCATGATCACATCGGCGTGTCGTCCTCCGTCGCCGAGGGGCCAGCCGGTGATGGCGCGGATGTGCTGCTCGAACTGGTCAACCACGCATCCGTTTTGGGTCCAGTGACCTGAGTTGTGCACCCGGGGAGCGATCTCGTTCACGAGCACACCCGAAGGTGTAAGAAAGAGTTCAACTCCCAGCACGCCAACGAAATCAAGCCCGTCGAGAATCCGACCTGCAATGCTCAAGGCCTCGGAGCGGACGGCCTGGCTGAGGTGAGCGGGAACCGTGGTGGTCCGCAGGATGCCGCCCTCGTGGACGTTCTCGCCCGGATCGAAACAGACCACCGTGCCTGACATGTCGCGAGCGCCGATCACCGAGATCTCAGAACTGAAATCGACAAAGCCCTCGAGGACGGCCGGGGCGCCGGCCACCACGGCCATCGCCGCCGGAGCCTGGTCTGGATGGGTGAGTGTGGCCTGACCCTTGCCGTCGTAGCCGAACCGGCGGGTCTTCAAAATCGACGGGGTGCCGACCGAACCAAGGGCCGCGTCCATGCCGAGGGCGTCGTCCACTGCTGCGTAGGGAGCCACGTTGAGCCCCATCCCGCTCAGGAAGTCTTTCTCGGTGATCCGATCCTGGCTGATACGGAGTGCATCACGGTTGGGTCGAATGGGAGCGAGAGCTTCGAGCACGTCGAGAGCTGTGCTGGGGATGTTTTCGAACTCGTAGGTGATGACGTCGACAGTTTCCCCAAAGGCAACCAGGGCTTCTGCATCGTCGTAGTCGGCGGTGCTGACCCGATCGGCAACGTGGCCTGCCGGAGGAGTGGCACCGGGCTCGAAGATGTGGCAGCGAAACCCCAGCCGGGCTGCCGCTACCGAAAGCATGCGGCCCAACTGTCCTCCGCCCAGGATGCCGATGACCGCACCACGTGGCAGTGGCTCAATCATCCTCGGGAGCCTCGGGAATCGAGGCCGAGAGATCGGCACGCCACGCGTCGAGGCGCCGGGCCAGATCGGGGTCGTTTGTGGCAAGGATGCTCGCCGCCATCAGGCCGGCGTTGGCGGCACCGGTTGCGCCGATCGCCATGGTCGCCACCGGGAATCCCCTGGGCATCTGCACGATCGAGTAGAGGCTGTCGACTCCGGAGAGAGCCTTGGTGTGAACAGGAACACCGATCACCGGCACGCGGGTCTTCGAGGCCATCATCCCAGGCAGATGGGCCGCTCCCCCCGCTCCGGCGATGATCACCTTGAGTCCCCGTTCCACCGCCGTCGTTCCGAACTCCCACAGGCGGTCCGGGGTGCGGTGAGCCGAGACGATCCGAGTGTCGTAGGGCACTTGGAGAGCATCGAGGATGTCGGCGGCATGACGCATGGTCGGCCAATCGGACTGGCTGCCCATGATGATTGCGACCTCTACACTTGCCACGTGTTCATCTGACATCGCGCGCTGACCTGCCTCTCGGTGAAGCGCCAAACTATAACCGGTAGCGTGAACCTCCTGCCGAGGCCCGACCCCGCTCAACCTATGACGAGGCGCTGAATCGGTTGACCGGTGATCTCAACGATCAGTTCGAAGTCCTTGTCAAGGTGTAGCAGCAGTCCTCGAACTGGTGATGGAAGTGTGCCTTCCAGGGTGAGAATCCATCGGGAGTTCGGTGGATGGCCTATGCGGCGCGGACTCCTGCTTTGAAGAGTGGAAGGCAGTTACCGCTTGGATTGCGACCCCGGAGAGGATCCTGCCAATCGTGGATGTGATTTTCGGGGTGCGGCATCAGTCCGAGCACCATCCCGGTGGGATCGGTAACGCCAGCAACATCACCAGCCGACCCGTTTGGGTTGTTCGGATAGCCACCCTCGTCGTAACGGAGCACCACTCCATCGCGTTCGGTGAGTTGGTTCAGGTTGCCCGAGACAAACCGACCCTCACCGTGGGCCACCGGGCAGCGCAGCGGTTCGGTGAGTTCTGCGGTCCAAACGCTTGCTGGACTGGGGTGCAAAGTGACCCAGCGGCACTCGAACCGCTCGGACGCGTTCTCGGCAAGCGTCGATGGCGTCTCCCCGCCAGGGAGGAGCCCGGTGCGAACCAGAGCCTGGAATCCGTTGCAGACTCCAAAGATCGGTTTGCCGGCCTCCACTGCTTCCCGCAGTTGGTCGCTGAACCAGCCCATGAGGTCGAGCCCGAGGAGCCGTCCGGCACCGAGGGCATCGCCGTAGCTGAAGCCTCCGGGAATGGCCAGGATCTGATAGTCGCTCATGCGATGGCCACCCTGGCGGAGGTCGGCCATCGGCACCGTTTCAGGGTCGGCCCCGGCCAGCCGAAAAGCATCGGCCAGGTCGGCATCGCGGTTGGTGCCGAGGGCGTGCGGGATGAGGACTCGGGGTCTGGTCATCGGATGTGTCCTCGGTAGGCGCTTTCGATTTCAGCGAGGGTGACCGACAGTTCTCCGATCACCACGGTCTCGGTGTCTGTGGAGACGCCGATCCGGCGGGCACCGGGAACCGCCTCGACTGCAGCTGCGTTTCGGGGTGACACCTCCAGGAGGTAGCGGGCGGCCCGTTCCCCGAAGAGCACATGGGGATCATCGGAGAGGTCGGGATCGACGAGCGCCAGACCGACGCGGCCGGCGAAGGCCCACTCGGCTGCCGCAACGGCCAGACCGCCCTCGGACAGATCGTGGCCGGACTCCACCAACCCATCGGCGATCAGACCCGCCACCGCTCGATGTACCGGAAGTGCGTCGGTGACAGGGGCAGGCACCGGACCGGCGGCCCCGTGGCCGATCTCGTCATGGACCTCTTCGAAGTGGGAGGCACCCAACGCACCTTCGGCTGGGCCAACCAGCCAGATGTCGTTGCCCGGCTTCACCACTCCGGTGAGCGGAACGGTTGCCGGGTTGTCGACGATTCCCACTGCGGTGATGACCAGCGTGGGGGCAACCGGATCTGCAGTGCCATCGGGCCGCACGAATTCGTTGTAGAGGCTGTCCTTGCCCGACACGAACGGGGCGCTGAAATGCATGGCCGCATCGTGACAGGCACGGCAGGCGGCAACGATCTGCCCGAGCGTCTCGGGATTGGTGGGCTTGCCCCAAGCGAAGTTGTCGAGCAGTGAGAGCTGGTCGGGGTTCGCCCCGCCGAGCACCGCATTCCGTACGGCTTCGTCGACCACATGCCAGGCCATGGCATAGCTATCGAGATCTCCAATGAGTGCGTTAACGCCGATACCGATTGTCATCGCCTTCCCACTGGTGGTGCCAGGCGGGATCTGGGTTGTGCCATCGGCAGGGCCATCGCCGTTTGGTCCGCCGTAGGGCCGGACCACGGTGCCACCCATGATCTCGTGATCAAAAGTCCGGACCACGTCTTCGTTCGAGCGGATACTGGGGTGGGCCAGCAGCTTGAGGAGATAGCCCACCGGTTCGATCTTCTCGGCCACGTGCTCGGACGGCTCACGGGGGGTATCGGCCGTGACGATGGCCTCCATCCGGCGCTTGGGCCGGCCGTCGTGGAGGAAACCGCAACTGATCTCGATCACCGGATCATCACCATCGACCACCCTGAGTACGCCATCGCCGGTGAACGTGCCGATCACCGCTGCGTCCACGCTCCACCGTGCCGCGAGATCGAGCAGGGGCTGCGGGTCCGGCACAGCGAGGACCATCCGCTCCTGAGCCTCGCTGAGCCACACCTCCCAGGGCGCAAGCCCCGAGTACTTGCGGGGCACCAGCTGTAGGTCCACCCGGGCGCCGAGTTCCTCGGCCATCTCTCCGACGGCGGAACTGAGGCCACCGGCACCACAATCGGTGATGGCGGTATACATCTTCGCGTCGCGGGCTTCGAGGACCACATCGATCAGACCCTTCTCCACGATCGGGTCACCGATCTGCACCGACGACCCGGCTACGTCGGCGGTTTCGGCGCCCATCGTCTGGCTTGAGAAGGTCGCTCCTCCGACACCATCGCGCCCGACGGCACCGCCGAGGACCACGATGCTCTCGCCCGCGGCCGCATTTGTTGGGTTGGACCCAAATGGCAACAGGCCGACGCAGCCTGCGAACACCAGGGGTGTGGTGGTGTAGCGGGAGTCGTGTATAATCGCGCCTGCGATGTTGGGAACACCAATCTTGTTGCCATAGTCGCCGATACCGGCAATCACGCCGTCGCGGACCCGGTGCGGATGCAGCACACCGTCGGGGAGCGACCGGGGCGGGGTGTCCTCGGGACCGAAACACAGGATGTCAGACAAAGAGATGGGCTTGGCCGACACCCCCAGGATGTCCCGCACCACTCCCCCGACACCGGTGTTGGCACCACCGAAGGGCTCGAGCGCCGACGGATGGTTGTGGGTCTCAGCCTTGAGGGCGAGGTCGAACTCATCGTCGAACCGGACGATTCCTGCATTGTCGACGAAGGCGCTCCGTACCCATGGAGCGTCGATCGCATCGGTGGCAGCGCGCAGGTAGGTGTTGAGCAGACCGTCGAGCTCGGTGGTGGATCCGTTGGGCTCGGTGACCGTGATGTGGGCTCGGAAGGTCTTGTGGGCGCAGTGCTCACTCCAAGTTTGGGCAAGGGTTTCCAGCTCGGCATCGGTTGGGTCCCGGTCCAGCGATTCGTAGTGGGCGGAGATGACGGCCATCTCTTCGGGATCCAGCCCCAGACGCCGCTGCGAATTGATGGTCGCGAGCTCATCAGGCGAAAGCCCGCGAACCGGCACGATCGCCGTGGCCGGGGAACCGGCGGCAGAACCGACAAAACTGGGTTCGAGTCGACCGATGGCCCAGCGTTCGATCACCTCGTTGTGCAACACACGATCCGAAAGCCGCTCAACCTGTTCAGAGGACAGGTCACCGTGGACGATCCAGCGGGTTCCCACTGTGGCCGATTCGACTGGGATACCGGCCTCATTCGAGGCCCTCACCAATTCGGCACCCTCGCGGTCGGTCACACCGGGACGGAGGCCGGTCTCGATCTGAATCGCACCCTCTGTTGGCCGGGTCCGCGTCCAGACCTTCCCACCAACCCTCAACCGGGTCGACACAGAAGGTGGTGGCCACCTGGGTGACGTCGGCCACCGTGAGCGGCCCCCGCACATGCACCAGCCGGTAGCGGACCAGCCGCTCGACCGGCAGTTCGAACAGTGCCGCATCGGCGACAGCATCGGCGTCCTCATGACCCGGTCCGACCACAAACTCATACGTTTCCAACGTTGACAAACCCCCGACTCCGCCTAACCCTTCAGTTTTATCGCCTAGCTGTCCGAACCGGCGGACTTCTTGCGAGTGAGACGATCGGCACCACTGTCGATACCGGGCAGCTGGGGCTGAAGCCATCCATGTTTGCTGGCCAAGTCGAGAACGATCTCCTCCACCTCCACCCAATTCGCCGCCCTCGGCCCTTTCAGCCCTCGGTTGTAGGGCTGTTCGAAAACAATCACATCATTGCCTGCGCGGCGCAACGCACTGACGTTGTGCTCGGCATCGTCGATGTACACATGCGCTTCCACCTGAGGCTTGGCACCGAGAAAACAGATGTCGCGGTAGGGGATGCGGGCCTCGTCGAGCCAGGCAACAGTGTCTGACACTGCGGCCTCATGACTCCAATTCACATAGAGGCGGTGGGTGATGATTCGAATCCACACACCGGCATCGCTAAGACGCCAAAGTGCGTCGGCCGCACCTTCGATCACGGGCAGATGCCGCAACATCCGGCCTTCCGAGACCGCTTTGTGATGCAACCGACCGAACTCGGCTTCGTCGAGACCCCACTCCCTGAAGTCCCAACTGCGTTCCAGCGGAAGCGATTCGGGGTCCACATCGCGCTCGGAAGCTACGAAGTCTCGGAACCCGATGCTGTAGTCGGCGCACACCCCGTCGAGGTCAACACCGAAGATGAACCCGCTCACGGTGGAAAAAGTAGCCGCCCACCTTCACTCCGCCGGTGATGGCACGCCGGCTGCTCCTCTGAGAAAGCGACGGGAGTCGGCCATTCGATCCAATACCATCAGGGGTGATGTTCGGCGACGGCGTGAAGGCGGCAGGCGTGGCGCTGGTAGCAGCGGTCGCTTACCTGCTTTTCGGTATTACCACTGCCGGAGATCCACAGCACCTCGTGGATCTCGAGCTGACCGAAGACGGCACCACCTGGCCATGGCATTCGAGCATCCAGCGTGCATCGGCTGCGTGGATCAACTCGCCCGAGGGTCAACAATGGGCCACCGAAGCAACCGTTGAAGCACTGCCGCCTCGGAATATCGAACAACTTCGGGTCATGGCAACGGCTTCCTCGGACCAAAAGGCCTCCAAGGCTGCAGAGGACACTGCCGCTGGCTTTTTACAGCACGACTTCAATCTCCAACTGGAACCGTTTCAGACCGAACGAGATGCCATTCGGGCCGTCGTAGACGAACTTCGTACCGAGTTCGACCAACAGGAACAGTTCGGACAGACGGCATCCACGGCAATCGAGATTGCCGCACGTTCAGCTCGCCTGGAGGGGACCGCAGCGTTGCTGGGCAGGCTCGAGGGTGATCTGGAACGGGCCGAGGCGGAATTGAACGCTGTATCCCCCAGGTACATCAGGGTCGATTCCCAACGTGTGAGTCCAGTAAGGGACCGCCTACCAGAAACCCTCAAGCTCTTCGGCGGCATTCTGATCCTCGGCTGGCTGGTTCAGCTCATCAGGTCCGGCAGGTTCGAAACCTCCGCCGACGCTGATTGACTAGAGACATGCGCGTCACCGCACGATTCCCTGCTCTCTTTCTGGCACTGTCGCTGGGCGCTACCGTGTGCGGCCTTGGCGCGGGAGCCAGCCGTGATGCCCTGGTCGATATTCTGATCGTCGAAGCCAAGCTCACAGACGACGAAGCCAACTGTGTGGCCAACGCCCTGTATGCCACCCCGGGGCTCACCGAAGACGAGATCAACAGCTTCTCGGTGATCGACGAGATTGATCCCGGCGACGAGAGGGCAGGAAAGTTCACCCTCTATCAAGCAGCGGTCGAAACCGCCGTGCGAACCTGTGTTTAGCCGACCGCCCCGATTCCTTACCCTAAACATGGGTCATTGGGCCCACCTTATGAGTCGGATGACACGTTCACCTGATGGGGGGCAACATGCCGATAGATGAGAGTATGAGAACCGTGATGAATGAACCGAATGCGATAGATCAACGCATCGCCACCCTCAAAGCGGCCATCAACGGGCAGCTTTCAGACCGGAATCGGATTATCGATCATCTTCTGGACCTCCGGCTCGAGTTCGATACCCCCGGCTTCGCCGCCGTGATCGACGATCTACTCACTGACGTGCCGGGGCTCACGGTTGTGGAAAACGAATGGTGGGGGGCCGCCCTCGATCAGCTCTCCATGACTTCTGAACCAACCTCTTTCTGATCGACAAATTCCCCAGAGCCATCTGCGGATCGACCAGACGCTGACGTGCCTTCAGCTCCGCAGTTCCTCTTCAATGATCGGAACGATGCCCGGGTCCGAGAGGGTTGTCGTGTCGCCAATCGTTCTTCCCTCGGCCATATCGCGCAACAAGCGACGCATGATCTTGCCCGAGCGGGTCTTGGGCAACTCGGGCACCAGAGCAAGATCGGCCGGTTTGGCGATCGGGCTGATCACCTTCGCAACGTGGTTTCTGAGCTCGGTCTTCAGGTCGGCAGAAGGCTCGATCCCGCCACGGAGTATCACAAACGCGCTGATCGCCTGACCCGTGGTGTCGTCGTCGCGGCCGACGACGGCGGCCTCGGCGACCGAGGGATGATCGACCAGAGCCGATTCGATCTCGGTAGTTGAGAGACGGTGGCCCGAGATGTTCATCACATCGTCCACTCGGCCCAGCAACCAAATGTCGCCGTCATTATCGAACTTCGCACCGTCGCCGGCAAAATACCGACCGGGGAAGCGCGACCAGTAGGTTTCGCGATAACGGTCCGGATCCCCCCAAATCCCTCGAAGCATCGAAGGCCACGGCTCGGTGAGAGTCAGATAACCACCGCCGGGAACGCCGACCGGTTTGCCGTCATTGTCAACCAGTTCCGCACTGATACCGGGCAAGGGACCCGAGGCCGAACCGGGTTTGGCTGTCGTGACGCCCGGAAGTGGGGAAATCATCATGGCGCCGGTCTCGGTCTGCCACCAGGTGTCGACGATGGGGCAGTTCTCCCGCCCGATGTGCGTGTGGTACCAAACCCAGGCCTCGGGATTGATGGGTTCACCTACCGACCCGAGGACCTTGAGTGAGGAGAGGTCACGACCCTCGGGCCACTCCTTTCCCCATTTCATGAACGTACGAATCGCGGTGGGAGCTGTGTAGAGCTTGGTGACCCCATAGGTTTCAATGATCTCCCAGAAACGATCCTTGGCCCAGCTCGCTCGATCCCCGGTTCGGTTGGCTTCGCTAGGCGTATCTGGTGTGCCCTCGTACATCACTGAGGTGCAGCCGTTGGTCAGGGGCCCGTACACGATGTAACTGTGGCCGGTGATCCAGCCGATATCAGCGGCACACCAGTACACGTCAGTCTCGGGATGGAGATCAAAGACGTAGTTGTGAGTGAACGCCGCCTGCGTTAGGTACCCGCCAGTGGTGTGCATGATCCCTTTGGGCTTGCCGGTGGTTCCGCTGGTGTAGAGCAGAAACAAAAGGTCCTCGGCATCCATCTCCTCAGGCGGACAATCGGCAGTCTGGGAAGGAACGATGTCGTGCCACCAGACGTCGCGCCCGTCGACGAAGTTGACCGGTTCGGCCGCATCACCTATTCGTTGCACAATCAAAACGTTGCCGACAGTGCTGGTGCTTTCCAGAGCCTCATCGACAATTCCTTTGAGCATGCTGGGAGCACCTCGTCGGTACCCGCCGTCGGCCGTGATCACCAACTTGGCTTCCGCGTCGTTGATTCGATCCGAAAGCGACGCTGCACTGAAACCGCCGAAAACCACCGAGTGGGCCGCGCCGATACGGGCACATGCCAGCATCGCAACCGGCAGCTCAGGGATCATTGGCATGTAGATGGCCACGCGGTCACCTCGGGAAACACCGAGTGACTTCAGCGCATTGGCGGTCCGCTGCACCTCATCGAGCAAGTCCGAGTACGTAATTGTCCGCGTGTCGCCCGGTTCACCCTCGAAGTGGTAGGCCACTCGGTCTCCCCGCCCATCTCTTACATGGCGGTCGAGGCAGTTCTCTGACACGTTGAGCGTTCCGCCCACGAACCACTTGGCGAAGGGAGCATCGGACCAGTCGAGGATCTCACCCCACTTCTTGGACCAGGTCAGCCGCTCGGCCTGCTCAGCCCAGAATCCCAACCGATCTGCGGAGGCTGCGTCGTACATCGAACGATCATTGACCAGGGCCTGACTCTGAAACTCCGGTGAGGGCGGAAAGGTCCGCCGCTCATCCATCAGGGCTTCGATTGCGTCGTTGGTACCCGATTCGCTCATGGCCCGATTGTTGTGGATCAACCCCACCGAGCACAAACGAACCCAGGCTTTCCCAGACAGGTAATAACACTCTGGGTATGCAATGGCCTACTCCACGCAGCCGAGGGTAAGGTGGGAGGTGCGAGTTGCGGGGGGTTTTATGGGCCGACAGAAGCAGGGCCGACAGACGAAAAAGCGGGCGATCAGGGCGATCGACTCACTCACGCTCATTATCGGCTCAGTCGAAGGCGACGTTGTCGGGAGTCTTCGCAAAGTCCGACACCCGCTGCAGGAACTGCAACTGGCGGTGAGTCTCCTGGCCAATCCGTCGAGTTCTGCCTGTGCCGAGGCGCCTGTGCTCGAAGCGGTTCGCGCAACACTGTGGCCATTGGTGCAGATGGTTGAACCAGCCAACATCGTGCCTCCACCATTCAGCCCAAATGTTCGGCAGCGAATCACGTACACGACGGCTCTACTCACCGCCATGCGAGACCGCCTTGGTGCCCTCGAAGCCTCAATCCCCAACAAGGTTGTGCGGGCGGACGCCGACCGACTGTTCGAGAACATGAACACCCACTGGAGCGGTTTTCGTCAAAACCCAACCTTGGACAACCTCCAGCAGTTCGAAGCAGCGGCTTGCCTTCTTGCAGACTTCTACTGGGTGGTCGGGGTTGCCCCGAAGGAACCACGAATGAAATCCATGCGCCGGCTGTGCGGGCTCTTGAAGAAGGCCTCGGATCGGGACGGAGAACTCGATGACGTCCCGTCCCTTGCGCGGCAGCTCAACCAGGCGGCGAACGAACTGAATCGGCCAACAGCCAGTGAACACCGAAACTGGCTCGACTCGGTGCGCTAGAACCTCAACTTGGTTCCACAAGCTCCGATAGACGGATTGTGACTGCGCCGTCGGATCTAGATGCAGCGTTCGAGGCGAAACTGGCCCAAATGCGGGCTGGGAACGAGCAGGGAAGGTCCGACGGTGCTGCCACCCAAGTTCCTGGCGGGCCGATCTGGCTCAGCCATCGTCACCCCGACCCTTCCTCTGACGCTCCCTTTGGCGATCGTTGTGTGAAGATCGGTGGCCACTGGGTCTGTCGGCGCTGCAGCGTCCTGTACCCGATCGGCGTCATCGTCGCCTTCCTGTACGCAGCGGGGATCGGCTGGCCCGAGTCGTGGGACATGACCGCCATCTGGCTTCTTTGCATTCCCGCAACAGTTGCCTATTGCGGCCAAGCGTTGGGCCTCTTCGAGTACAACACTCGAGTTCAGACGGCCACAATGGCCGTGAGCGCCCTCGGTTTCGGTCGTGGGCTCGGCTATGAATTCACCCAGCGATGGAGCGGCGAATTCTGGTGGCCGGTCACTGTCTTTGGAGGTCTGTGGTTCTTCGCCACGTTGTTCGGTGCCCTCGGCAGGAAAGAATGACCGCTGAGTCCACGGGCTAGAAATTGACCGAGCGGTCAAGAACGGTACGCTGGGGGTCATGACCGAAGCAGTTATCGTCTCAACCGCCCGCAGCGCCATCGGCCGAGCCTTCAAGGGCTCCATGAAAGACGAACGACCCGACGACATCACCGCTCAGATCGTGCAAGCGGCCATGGCCAAGGTTCCCGAGTTGAGCGCAGATCAAGTTGAGGACCTGATGCTCGGCTGTGGCTCCCCCGCCGGCGAGCAAGGCTTCAACCTGGCCCGGGTCGTTGCGGTGATGGCGGGCCTCGACAACGTTCCGGGCGTTACGGTGAACCGTTACTGCTCGAGTTCACTTCAGACCATTCGTATGGCTGCCCACGCCATCAAGGCCGGTGAAGGGGATGCGTTCGTCGCAGCCGGCACCGAGTTCGTAAGCCGCTACATAAACGGTGCATCTGACAATGCCGATGCCACCAATCCAGCCTTCGGCGAGGCCCAAGCCCGAACCAAGGCCCGAGAGGCCGGCGGAGCCGACAACTGGGAAGCGCCCGAGGGTCTACCCGATGTCTACATCACGATGGGCCAGACCGCGGAGAATGTGGCCCAGATCGAAAACGTCACCCGCGAGGAACAGGATCGCTGGGGCGTGAGCAGCCAGAACCGGGCCGAGGAAGCCATCAACCGTGGCTTCTTCGAAATGGACATCACACCTGTCACACTTTCGGATGGATCGATCTACAAAACCGACGATGGCCCTCGACCTGGCACCGCCTACGAAAAGGTAAGCCAGCTCAATCCGGTCTTCCGCCCCGACGGCACCGTTACGGCCGGCAACGCCTGCCCCTTGAACGATGGCGCGGCCGCAGTGATTGTGATGAGTGACACCAAGGCCAAGGAGCTAGGGATCAAGCCGCTGGCCCGAATCATCAGCAGCGGCGTAACCGGCCTCAACCCCGAGATCATGGGTCTCGGTCCGGTGGAAGCATCCCGTATGGCTCTCGAGCGGGCCGGCATGACAATTGACGACATCGATCTGGTGGAGATCAACGAAGCGTTTGCGGCGCAAGTTCTCCCGTCAGCCAAGCACCTTGGCATCGACCACGACAAGCTCAACGTCAACGGTGGCGGCATCGCCCTCGGTCATCCCTTTGGCATGACCGGTGCCCGCATCATGACGACGCTGATCAACGGCCTCACAGATGCCGACAAGAGTGTTGGCCTCGAAACGATGTGCGTCGGCGGTGGCCAGGGCATGGCCATGATCATCGAACGGATGTAACACGCCTCTGCTCGCTCCCTCAGCGACCTTCCCTGCTGCGCTGCCCAACTACTTCGCGATGGGGGCCAGTAGTGCGTTGGTGAGCGTGGCGAGGTCGCTGGGAGCCAGGCTGACTTCGAGCCCTCGTCGACCAGCGCTCACGTGCATCCATTCCAGAGTTGCCGCAGACGAGTCGATGACGGTGGGCAACCGCTTCTTCTGTGCCAGTGGACTGATTCCTCCCACGACATAGCCCGAAGTTCGGGACGCATCTTCGGGATCGGCCATTTTCACTTTCTTCGCCCCTAGCGCCTTGGCCAGTGCCTTCAGGTCCAGCTTCTGGGCTACCGGAACAACAGCAACTGCGAACCCCGAACCCGCTACTTCCAGGAGAAGGGTCTTGAACACTGCGGTGGGGTCGAGTTCCAGGGCCTCGGCGGCCTCGGCGCCAAAACTCTCGACCGCTGGGTCATGGTCGTAGCTCAAAACCTTGTGTGGGATCTTCCGTTTTTCGAGCAACACGATCGCCGGGGTCACACACGAAAGTATTGCGCTTGCCGCCAGAATCGCTTCGATCAGCAGTTCACCGACACAAGACGATCTGTCGGCTGAGGGTTGCGACGTTGGTAACTCTCAGCAGAAATCTCAGTGGACGGGGTGTTAGAAATCGATGCCTTTCTTGGCAACGATCCCCTGATCGAACGCGTGCTTGATCACCTTCATCTCGGTGACGGTGTGCGCAACATCGATCACTTCCTGGGCCATGTCGCGGCCGGTCAACACGATGTTGGTCTTCTCCGGTCGATTGGCCACGGCCGAAGCGACCTCTGCTGCGTCGATCCAACCCCATGTCAATGCGTAAGCGATCTCATCCAACACGATCAGACGATGCGTCCCTCCGGCGATTAGGTTCCTAGCGAAGTCCCAGGCTGCAACCTCTTTCGCCTTGGACTCATCCAAATTCTCAGAGTCCCACGTGAAGCCGTCGCCAGCCGCAAACCACTCGACCCCCATTCCGCGAAGCACTTTCTCCTCACCTGTATTCCAGTCGCCGCTCTTGAGAAACTGCACCACCGCGACTGGCCAGTCCATGGCCAAGGCCCTCAAGACGACACCGAAGGCTGCACTCGACTTACCCTTGCCGTGGCCGGTGTTCACAAGCACAAGACTCGGTGCGGTCACAAATTTCCCCTTGTCAGGAGTATCGGTGGGAATCGACGCCTCGTCGGTCATGGGGTGGTTCCTTGCAATGTGTGGAGGGGGATGATCACCGGGGATCCGTCGGGCCCGATCATACGGTGCATCGGTGTGCCGAAGTACTTCGTGAGAGTCTCGGCCTCCAGTACATCCCAGGCCGGGCCTGACGCTACCAACCTGCCCTTGTCGAGCAGCAGCGCATCGTCGGCATAACGAACCGCAGCGGTCAAGTCATGAACCGCCGACAGAACGGTGAGACCCTGCTCCGAGGCAAGCGAAGCCACGAGGTCCATCACCTCGAGCTGGTGTCCAACGTCCAGAGAACTCGTGGGCTCATCGAGAACCAAGATATTTGCATCCTGACAAAGTGCACGAGCCAAGACCGCCCGCTGAGCCTCGCCACCGGAGAGCTCGTTCAGAAACCTCCCGGCGAATTGATCGATCCCCAACTGACACATCGCATCGCGGGCACGGGCGCGATCCTCGGGACCTTCGCTGGCGAACCAGCCGAGATGGGCGGTTCGACCGAGGAGCACGTATTCGGCAACCGTCATCCCGGCCGGCAATACGGGCGACTGCGGAACGTAGGCACAGAACCGAGCACGAGGTCCAGCATGCTCGGGAAACGAAACGGCTTCGCTTCCCTTCCCGGCTCCGACAACCGCAGACATCAGCGTCGACTTCCCTGCCCCGTTCCGGCCTAGTACCGCTGTCCACCGATGGGCTTGGACTGTTGCCGACACATCGTGAAGCACCCTCGTACTGCCGTAGGAGACCGAAAGCGAGTCGACGACGATGGCGGCACTCACAGCGACCCTGCCTTGGTTTTGACAAGCAGGAAGGCGAAGAACGGAGCTCCCACAAAGGCGGTGACAACACCTATCCCCAATTCGGCGGGTGACACGATCGATCGACTGATCAGGTCGGCGAGGATCACGAAGGCGGCACCGATCACACCCGAGAGCGGCACCACCATTCGGTAGCTCGATCCGATCATCAACCGGATCATGTGAGGAACCACGAGGCCGACAAATGAGATGAGCCCACTCACCGAGACAGCCGCAGCGGTGAGGAGCGACGCCGCAATGAGCGCGATCAACTTCACCCGGTCGGGCCTCAGGCCGAGGGTTGTGGCCTCGGCCTCTCCAACCCGAAGCACATCGAAGTGGCGACGAAGCGCCACAAGCACTCCCCCACAGATCACGAGGTAGAACGTGAGAACAACCACCCGATCCCAATTTGCTCCGACGAGAGTGCCGAACAACCACGAGATGATGGACCGCTGGGTATCCACATTGCGGCTCAACAAGTAGGTCTGAACCGCCGTGAAGAACGATGCGGAGGCGATGCCGGCCAACAGAAGAGAGGCTGTCTGATTGGGCGCGGACCGCCCTATCAGTAGCGCCACCGCAACCGCTATCAGAGCTCCGACGAAGGCCAGCAGCTGAAGCGCCCCTATCGGTCCGACCGCCCAGTCGAGACCGAGGATCATTGACACACTGGCGCCCAATCCGGCACCAGCGGCAATCCCAAGAAGAAAAGGATCAGCCAGCGGATTTCGAAAGACGCCTTGATAAGCCGACCCGGCCATCGCCAGCGAGCTACCGACCAGCCCGCCCAATATGACTCGCGGAAGCCTGATCTGGCTGAGAATCGACGCTTGGCGGTTCGACAGGCCGCTGTCAATTGCGAGAATCGGCAGACGATCGAGAAGCTCGAGAGCGACACCCGTTACCGGAAGCCCGGCGGCACCGGTGGTCAGGCTCACGAGCGCACAGGTGGCGAGGGCCACCACAGCACCAACCGCCGCCTTTGGGGGCAACCGAAACGAAGTCCGCAGCACCTCGGGCGAAGCGACTGTTCCGGTCACCGTTCCCATCACTCAGTGGCGACAGGCGAGGAGAGTTGGGCAAGTTGCTCGGCCAAATCAGCAACCCTGGGCCCCCAGCGGGAGGCAATATCTGCGTCGATCTGCACGATGTTGTTCGCCTGAACCGCGGTCATCGAATCCCACCCTGGTCGAGCCGCAACGTCATCGGGCCCATATCCAACTTGGTCGGTGATCACTATGACCGAGGGGTCGGCTTCGATCAGGTACTCCGCCGTCACTTGCGGATAGCCGAAACCATCCGGATCAGCTGGATCAGCGACGTTTTCAAATCCGAGTCGAGCGTAGAGATCGCCGATGAACGATGCGGAGCTGGCCGAGTAGAAGGTGTCGTCGAGTTCGTGGTAGACGCGAACACCTGCGGCGCCACTGTCAGAGCTCGCCTGGATCGCCGCGTCAACGCGAGTGCGGATGTCGGCGTTCACCGCAGCCGCCTCATCGACCTTCCCCGTCACAAGCCCTAGGTCGGTAATCTGGGTATACGTATCTTCGATCGTGAAGGCTCCGGGTTGCACGATCACGGGAACCTTCAGCGCGCCGAATGCGGTTGCGAGGGCGTTTTCGGGGTCGAAACTTGTGATGAGGAGATCGGGTTCAAAGGCGGCGATGGCCTCGACGTTGGGCGTGAACGCTTCGAGGCCAGGCTGGGTGGGAGCTTCAGGAGGGAAGTTCGAGAAGCTGTCAGCGGCAATCACTTGATCCCCTGCGCCGAGGGCAAAGAGCATTTCGGTTGCCGACGGCGACAGGCTCACGATCCGACGTGGCTGCGCAGCGATCACCACGCCATCGATCTCGACCGGAAAGTCATCGAGCGCAACCTCAGCTTCGGTTGTGGAAGTAGCTGCGGCCGTCGTAGTGGGCTGAGTCGACTCCTCGGCCGCCGGCTGCTCGGCATTGGTGGCCTCCGAATTCGAGCACGCGGCGAGCAACAAAGCTGCGGCAAGAAATGCTCGACTGCATCCGACGAGTGAAGTGTTCATAGTGGGTTTCCTACCTCGGGAAGGCTCTCTGGGAGCTTTGGGTTTGACCACACAGGCGACCTGGCTCACCATGCCTCGGCCCGAGAGAACGGGCGTCGACTGGCATCACAGTTGCGGGACAGCGTCGGAATCAAACCGAACTTCGCTGAATGATCAGCCGCACAGCGGCAGGGCGCAACTATAGCAGTCCATGACCGACGACAAGCAGACGAGGCCTACCGGATCCACCTACAGGTTCGGTACGGCGTCTCGTCGTCACCGTCGGGACACTTGACCTCGTTCCATCCCCCCGTGCTTCCCAGTTGGGCCTCACCCGATGCGTTGTCGAGGTTGACGTCGTCGAAACTGGCTCCGAAGAACACCGAATTCCGGATGTTTGCCTTCTGTAGCTTCACTTCGACAAGCGCAGCGTTGTTGAAGTTGGCGTTCCGGATGGTGGCCCCTTCCAGGTTCACCTTCTGAAGCGTGGCCCCGGCGAACGACGCGCCCAACGCTCCCATCTCCTTCATGTCGGTGTCGAAGATGGTTGCCCCGGCAAAGCTGGCACCGCTGGCTTCGACATCGTGGAACTGTGCGCTGTCGATGGCGGCGGAGGAGAAGTTGGCGGCGCGCAGATCTCCGCCGTCGAACTTGGCGTCGGTGAGGACGGCGTTGCGGAAGGTACTTCCTGCCATCGAGAAGTCCTTGGCCACGAAATCTTGAAGATCAGCGCCGACAAAGCGGGCGTTGTCCATGGAGAGATCCTCGAATTCAGCCTCGGACAGGTCTGCACCGTTGAAAATCGTTCCGTCCCAGTCGCCACCGCGGAAATGTGCACCGAACAGGTTGAACCCGGAAAGATCGAGCGGCCCGTCCGAACCCAGGTCACAGCCGTAGAAGTCGACTCGTCCCCGGTTGCGTAGGTCTCGAGCTGTGACCCGCCGTTCGCCGAGGCAATCTGCGACGACGGGTGGCAACACCCCATTGGGAGGGTTGCCGGGAGGCGAAGTGGTTGTCGGAGAAGTAGTCGTTGTCGGACGAGGTGTCGGCGGGAGATCGTCGACGGTGTGGTGGTCACCGTGGCGACTGTGGATCGGATAGTCGTCGGAGGCCGAGTCGTCACCGTCACAACTGTGGCTCCGACGGTCGTGGGAACCGAGGTCACGCGGGCGGTGATGGGAGGCGCTGCCGACGTCGGAACAGTCTGTCTCTCGGTTTGGGTCCCGACCACGACTTCCAACACAGTTGACGTCGGTCGGTCTCGGGGTTCGGTGAGGACCACTGTAGAGCCTGGCGTGGACGGCTCGAGTAGTGAAACGTCTTCACCCCAAGCAAGCACATCCACCGGTACAGCTTCTGCTGCCACCGCCGCCGCACCCATCGTTATCGCACCGGCCAGGACGACCGGAGCGGCAGTCGCAACGGTGGTCATCGATCCGGCAACAGGCGATGCGAAAGCCACGAGCTGGGGGATCTGAGTGAGAATCGAGAGCGGAGCAAGTCCCCACCGAAAACGGCCCAGGCTGACGGCCAGGAAAGCCTTCACTACTTCAGGATCAAACTGGGTTCCTGCGCATCGAGCGATCTCCCGACGCGCATCGCCAGCCGGGGCTGGCTTCTTGTAGGACCGAAGCGACGTGATGACATCGAAGGTGTCGGCGACAGCGATAATCCTGGCGCCGATACAGATCTCGTGAGCCTCCAGGCCGTAGGGGTACCCTCCGCCGTCCCACCATTCATGATGTTGGGCAACCGCATTGACAAAGGGACCCAGGAACTCCCGAAGCGGTTCCACGAGCTCGGCACCGATGGTGGCGTGTTGCTTGACGATTTCGTACTCGGTGTCGGTCAGACGGCCCGGCTTGTTCAGGATCTCGCTGGGGATCTGCATCTTCCCGACGTCATGCAGCAGGGCCGCCCAACGAAGTTTGGACCGCTCTTCTGTCGTGAGTCCCATTTCTCCGGCAATCACATCGGCGTAGGCCCGGGTACGTTCGCTGTGGCCTCTGGTATTGCGATCATGACGATTGAGAGCTGTAACCAAGACCATCAGGGTCTCGGCTGCCTCGCTTGCCGTTTGGCCGAGGCCCTCGTTTTGCACCTCGGCCATGGTTCGACGTAGTTCGTCGTCGGAGGAGCTGCGCATGGCAACCCTGATTCGGCTCGGTGCTTTGTCGGGAAAGACCATCGTCATTCGCAGGAGTAGAGTCACCGGGGCGGCAAGTCGGGCCACGCGATCGGTTGCCATCATCACCACGAACGAGACCACCATGAGCAGCGCAATCCGGAGGATCTGACCCGCCCGGTCCTCAGGAGTGGACATTCCCTTGGAGAGTGCATACGACACGAACACCGCGAGCACGAACGGGAAAACGAACAGCGTGATCTGGAGAACTCGACCCAGCACGGGCCGACCCTGCCACTGTGCTGCCGTGGAGTTCTGCGAATCTTCGCCTGTCATCACCTCGAAGATCGGCATCTTGCGTGGTCGGCTTGACCAGCAAAAACGCCCATGCCTACGGGGCTCCCGAGAGGGCGATACCGTCACTTCATGGCCACCATGGGAGTTGAGGTCAGACTGCTTGGGCTGCCACTTCGATCGGCGCTTATTGCGGCCCACGATCCGATCCCGGAACCAGTGCGGCTTCTCACGGTCGTGCGGCTGGAAACCGATGATGGCCACGTCGGCTGGGGTGAGTGTTCAGCCCTGAATCACGTCGGCTACTCACCCGAAAGCGCCCGGACTGCATATGAACTGCTCACATCCGATCCGCGACTCGCCACCCACGGAGGGGGTGATGTGGTCCTGGCGGAGGCACCGATGGCGATGGCCGCCCTGGAGATGGCAGAATTCGACCTTCGTTTGCGCTCACGCGGTATTTCGTTGGCGTCCTACCTCGGTGTAGAAAGAACGACCGTTCCAGCGGGAGCCGTCATCTCGCAATCAACAGTGGACGAAACGATCGCCCAGGCACACCAAGCAGATCGGGATGGGGTCAATCGAGTCAAACTCAAGGTCGTGCCCAAAACCTGGTCGGGCATCGACCCTGTAGCCGTGGTCGCTGCTGTCGCGACCCAGTTCGCGCACCTGGAGGTACACGTCGATGCCAACGGAAGTTTCGATGCTGATTCAGTCTCGGAGCTGGAAGGAATGGTTGCGGCCGGCGCCTCTGCGGTTGAACAACCGTTCGCGGCCCACGATTCAGACCTTGCGGCCGAGCTGGTCGCTCGGGGCCTTCCGATCATTGCCGATGAGTCCGCCACCAGCCTCGATGCAGTGCAGGAGCTGGTCGAACGGCGAGCGTGCACCGGTGTAGTTGTGAAGTCATCCAGGCTCGGCGGGCTGTTCCCTGCGTTCGAACTCATGGGTTGGTGTCTGGAGAATGGCGTTGCTGTCGCCGCCGGCGGCATGCAGGAATCGGGTCTGGGTCGCTCAGCTCTCGCCGTTGTTGCTGCGCACGAGGCGTGCACGATCACTGGTGATGTATCACCGGCTCAACGATGGTTGGCGGCAGATCCCTGGGACGACCTTGAGATGAGGGACGGTCGGATCACCGTGCCGACCACAGCAGGAGTGGCTGCCCTTCCCGAGGTCGCGCTATTGGACCGCTATACGATCGCATCCGACCAGCGGGTGGTTGGCGAGCCATCATGAGCGACAACCGACTCACGATCGGCCATGTCTCGGGCCCGGTGCTGGGCGACAAGGACCCGGTCGCAGTGCTACTTCACGGGTTCACCCAGAACCGGCACTGTTGGGGTCCCTTCGCCGACGCGCTCGGCAAGCGATTCACTGTGCTGGGCGTAGATCTGCCCGGCCACGGGGATAGCGGAGCAAACGAGGTCAACTTCGAGGAAGCATCCGAACTCGTCGGCGACGCTCTCGACTCTGTCGATGGACCGATTGACACCCTGATCGGCTACTCGATGGGTGGGCGGATGGGGTTGCGTCTGGCCCTCGATCGTCGGTCGGTATTCAGCTCGCTGGTAGTTCTCGGAGCGACCGCCGGACTGGCCGATCCCAACGACCGTCACCAACGCCGGGTCGCCGACCGCGAACTCGCCGAACGAATCCGTTCCGATGGTGCGGAGCGGTTCCTCGATTTCTGGCTGCGGCTGCCGCTCTTCGACAACCTCAGCGACGCCCAACAGTTCCGGGCTCAGAGATTGGCCCACTGGGGAACCGGGATACCAGAAACCCTCGAGCATCGGGGTACCGGGAACATGGAGCCGCTATGGAACCGACTTCCCGAGATCGACGTACCAACCCTGGCTCTAGCCGGTGATCGGGACACCAAGTTCGCCGAAATCGGACGCTCCCTCGCCCATGGAATCGGGAGCAACGGATCCTTTGCCTGGGTGGAGAAGTCCGGCCATGCCTGCCATCTGCAACGTCCGGTGGAAACCGCCGATGCGATTCTCCGATGGCGGTTCGATTCTGATCTGCCTTAGAATGCGTAGGGATAGCCGGTCCAGTCCGGAGCGCGCTTTTCGAGAAACGCATCCCGACCTTCCTGCGCTTCGTCGGTGCCGTAGGCGAGACGGGTTGCTTCTCCCGCAAACACCTGTTGACCCACGAGTCCGTCATCGATCAGGTTGAAAGCGAACTTCGCCATGCGCTGTGCGGTTGGGGACTTCGAACAAATCTCTCTTGCCCATTCGAGGGCAGTCACCTCCAAATCCGCGTGGGCGACCACCGAATTCACCGCTCCTTGCGCGTGCGCCTCCGCGGCGCTGTAAGTGCGACCCAGGAAGAAGATTTCGCGAGCAACCTTCTGCCCAACCTGCCGAGCCAAGTAAGCGCTTCCGAATCCTCCATCGAAGCTGGCGACATCGGTGTCGGTTTGTTTGAACCGTGCGTGCTCCTGGCTGGCCAGGGTCAAGTCTGCAACAACGTGGAGGGAGTGTCCACCTCCGGCCGCCCAGCCGGGCACGACCGCAATGACCACCTTGGGCATCATGCGAATCAACCGCTGGCATTCGAGGATGTGAAGCCGTCCGGCGCGAGCCGGATCGATCTCGTCAGCGGTCTCGCCGGCATCGGTTGTGTACTTGTAGCCGTCCCGTCCCCGTATTCGTTGATCTCCGCCTGAGCAGAACGCCCAACCACCATCTCTGGGACTGGGTCCGTTGCCGGTGAGCAACACACATCCCACATCACTGCTCATTCGGGCGTGATCGAGCGCCCTATAGAGCTCGTCGACAGTGTGGGGCCGAAACGCATTCCTGACCTCCGGTCGGTTGAACGCGATCCGTACCGCTCCCACATCGTTGGCTCGGTGATAGGTGATGTCGGTGAAGTCGAAGCCCGCAACCTCGGTCCACGACTCGCTGGCGAAGATCTCAGAAACCATCATCGGATCCTACGACTTCGGGCCCGACCCCAGCCTGTCCAGGCCTAAATCTGGGCCCTGCGGATCTTGCCCAGCGATGTGCGAGGGAAGCTCTCGACAAGCTCGAGCCGCGGGGAGCCCACCATGCCGGAAGTTCGGCTCGCACTGCCCTCCTGATTTCTTCCAGGGTGGGAGGAACCGCCAGGTCAACCGGTTCGACAACCGCGGTCACCTCATGACCCCACTCGGGATGCGCTCTGCCGACCACCACAACCTCACCGACCGAAGGCAGCGACCGGATGACCGGTTCAATACGTGCCGGCCACACTTTTCACCGCCCGTCACGACCACATCGGCCATGCGGCCCGAAACACTCAAGACCCCGTCAACAATCTCTCCACCGTCGCCAGTCGGATACCAGCCCTCGGTGTCCTTGGGATCGGCACCGTCGCGATAACAGCGCAAAAGGGTCGGAGACTTCACCCAAAGCTGACCGTCGGTATCGGTGCGCAGCTCGACGCCATCAAGCGCCTTCTGGTCATAGACCACCCCGGACCCGGTCTCGGTGCTGCCGTAGGTGGCGATGACGTTGGGCGCTCTGCCCTGAGGCGGTGCAGCTCCGCCCAGCAGAATGGTGCGAAAAGCGGCAGGATCCACCTGCCTAAGCGTCCTGGTCACCAACGAAATCCGAGTGACGCCCTCTCTTCGAACTGCCTCGATCACAGCCTCGGGGTCGAAGTGATCGTGGACCGTCAATGCAGTACTTCTGAGCAGGGCGCGAGTGATCACCGATAACCCGCCGATGTGGGCCACGGGCAGGCAGCACAACCACCTATCCGATGAATCGATGTCGAGCCGTCGGGAAGTGAGATCAGCCGAAGCACGCACCGCCTCATGGCTCAGTATGACCCCCTTGGGGTGGCCGCTAGAGCCGCTGGTGGCAACGATCAACGCATCGCCGTCTTCGGTGGATCGTCCCGATCGCCGCTGGGTCCGTTCACCGTCGGGACCGATGACGGCGGTGGGTGCGAGTGTGTCGAGCACGTTGTGAAGCTCAGAGCCATCAAGGCGGTGATCGATCGGGGCGACCGCACATCCCCGATCCCACTCTGAGAGCAACGCAGCTACGAACAAGGAGTTGGCGGGCATCGCCAGCGCGGTTACACCTGCCATGAGAACCCGCTAAGAACCGTTTCGGCGTACCGCTCGGCGTAGACGGCGAGCTCGTCGGCTGCGCCGGCGATTTGACTCTCCAACACTCCCTCGAGCACCTCGGACCAAAGACCGCCGCCATAGGCCAAGCGCATCGTGACGATCGTGGGATCTCCAACTCGAGCGTGCGCTCCCAGCACCCACGAGGAGTGATTGCGATCGTCGGTTTCGCGTCGCTCGAACGTGGCCCCGTCCTCGCCAGAGTCGGCGCGCACCATTCGTAAGCGCTTTCGTCGGGCGAACGGCCCGATCTTTGCGATCAGGGTGACGGAATAGGCTGGCCCCGAGTCGCCATCAACTGGTGGAGCCGTCTCAACATGGTCGACGAGATCGAGCCAGTGCTGGTAAGTCGTCAATTCGCACAACACCCGTTGCACACTGCGGGTTTCCGCCCGGACGACGGCTTCGATCGACTTGTCCACGCCTCCAGTGTGGCGCAGATCCGATCGTGTCCTGGCAAAGGCACCAACCTCCCGGCTGAGAGGCAACGATCCAGGAGTATTACGGTGGTTGGGTGATCGCCACCTCACTGACGCTCGACACGATTCCAGATCTCATCGCCATCGGGTCGAGAACGGGAATCCTGTGGAGCCGGGATGGGGTGCAGTTCGCCGGACTCGGTGAGGCGGTTCGAATCGACGTTGCTGGCCTCGACAACACCAGCGATGCGATTCAGCAGCTGGCCAACATAAAGATCGATGACGCATCTACCGCATCGGGGTACGGCACCGGAGCTGTCGCCTTCGGCGCACTACCTTTTGATCGACAGGCGGCGGGGTGGCTCGTCGTACCTGAGATCGTTCTGGGGATCGCTCCCGATGGCCGCCGGTGGATCACGGTGACAGCCGCCGAGGGAGATCCGGTCGATCCTGAAGCTTCGTTGCAGCGCATCTGCGCAGCCGGATCCCGTCCGGTGCCCGAGGGTCCAGAGCCCACCAGCTTTGACCTCGTCTCCACCCTCTCGCCCGAGATATGGCGCGATGAGGTGGTTGGATTCGCACGGTCTCGTATCGCCGCCGGCGATCTGGACAAAGCGGTTCTGGCTCGAGAGCTGGTCCTTCGGACCGATCATCCCATCGACCCCGCATACGCACTCGATCGTCTCTACCGGAGCTACCAGAACGCCATCTTGTTCAGCGTCGACGGGTTCATAGGGGCTTCACCAGAGCTTCTGGTGTCCCGTATCAACTCGATCGTACGAGCCCATCCTCTGGCTGGAACTGCGCCCCGCTCCTCCGATCCCGGCCACGACCAACGCAGCTCGGCCCGGTTGTTGGCCAGCGACAAGGACCGTTGGGAGCATCGCATCACGATCGAGTGGTTGCTCAACACTCTGCTGCCTTTTTGCAGCTTCGTCGACGCCGAGCCGGAACCGACCATCGTCACCCTGGCCAATGTCCATCACCTCGGCACCAGGGTGGAAGGGCGTCTGTCGTCTCCGCCGGCCAGCGCCCTGGAACTGGTAGGTGCGCTTCACCCCACCCCTGCGGTCGGAGGCCAACCCCAGGAACGGGCGCTCGAGCTGATCATGGCAATGGAGCGCATGGAACGGGGTCGGTACGCCGGGCCGGTCGGTTGGCTCGACAGCCAGGGGAACGGCGAGTTCGCGGTCGGAATTCGCAGCGCACAGATGAACGGCACCGAGGCCAGGCTGTGGGCAGGGGTGGGAGTGGTCGCAGATTCCGACCCCGTCGCCGAACTGAGCGAAACGCGAGCCAAGTTTCAGGCCATGCTCAGCGCCCTTTTGCGACCTTAGGGCAACGCCTGCGCCTCAGCCGCTCAGCGAGTTCCTCAAAACAAGAGTTCTCCCGCGATCGGTGCTCACGATCGCAATGCGAACACCATCAGGCTTGAGATCGGACCTACCGGCACCAGCGATGACCGGGATCCCGTGAGCGGCCGCCAGAGCAGCGATATCGGTGCCATGAGGCGTTCCGTACAGCAGTTCATAGGTGTCACGGTCGAGTAGATCGTGCTGAGGCAGCATGCCGAAGATCCCACCTCCGTCGTTGTCGATGACCACGATCGTGAGGTTGATCGCTCGACGGCGCAAGGCCGTGAGGCTCGATTGATCGTGGAGGAAGGCAACATCGCCGATGAGGCAGACAGTTGGTACACCAGTGGCAGCAACACCAACGGCGGTCGCGATGACGCCGTCGATCCCGTTGGCCCCACGGTTGCTGTACACGGCGATGTCGGCTCGATCCGGTCCATACCATTCCACATCCCGAACCGGCATGGAAGACGAAACGACCAGTGCTCCACCTATCGGAACTGCATCGATCGCAGCCCCAGCGGCTCCCGGTTCGGTTGTGGGATCGGCGAGTTGGTCTCGCAATCGCCCCAGAAGCTTCGCGTCGGCGTTGGACCAACGCTCCCGCCAGCCACAGAGGGGATCTACTCCTCGACGCTGCAATTCTCCGATGAGAGCATCGGCGGAACCCGACTCGGGAAGGCGGTTGTGGACAACCAGCTCAGGGTTGATCGTTCTGGTCCACGGCTCGAAACCGGTGACTGCGTCCGGATGATCAGCAAGGGCCGCGATCCAGCGTGTGAGCACCTTGCTGGACAACGGCTCACCGAAGCGGAGCAGCCGCTCGGATTCGTTCTCGAGATCGCTGGGGTGACGCAGTAGCGGATCGTGAAAACGGATCGCGGTCCCGTTGCGCAGGCCGCTGCGATGGTCAGCGATCACCGGCCATCCGAGGATCTCGGCCAGACCGGCAAGGGCTGTGGCTGAGCTCTCCCCGCGCCCTGCCACGATGACGCCCGGTCGTGGTTGGCCGGTATCCAATATCCGGTCGACCACAGTCGAAATCTCCTCCGCGGAGGCGACGAGCGGTATGCCGACAACGGGTGGAGGTAGCGGTTCACCCAAGTCTCCCGCGCTTCCCACCAGCGGCTCCCGGAAACTCAGGTCGATCTGAACCGGTCCCGGATTCTTGGGAGTGGCCGCAGCCGCCCACGCTCGATTGGCAAGATTGCGAGCTGCGCCCGGTTCGGAGCCATCGGGCGGGCCCGGACGCAGGAAGTCTCGGACACTCTGGCGGTAGAGGTCGGTTTGATCGATGGTTTGGGGGGCGCCCACTCCCCAGAGCTCGGGGGGGCGATTGGCGGTACAGACCAGCATGGGGACACAGCTCAGGCCTGCTTCGGCGACCGCTCCATGGAAGTGAGTCGCGGCCGTCCCTGATGTGCAAAGCACCACCGCCGGGCCTCCGGTGGACAGACCCCATCCCAACGCCGCAAAACTGGCCGACCGTTCGTCGTGGAAGACCTCGAGCCGGATCTCGCTTCGGGTGGCCAGCGCCAAGGCCAACGGTGTGGAGCGAGAACCGGGCGCCACGAACGCAGCACCTAGGCCGCATCGAATCCACTGATCGACAAGGGCCGCGGAAAATGTTGCATTGGCATCGCCGACCCGGTGGAGCATGGGACCCGACTGTATGCGTTGATTTCTAGCGAGAGGCCAACGCTGCGATGGCCAGATCGAGATCCTCGGGGTTGGTGATCCCAATCCACTTCTCCGGTGATCGCACCACAGCAACGGTCAGCTCACCCCTGTTGATGAGATCGTTCACCATGGTGGGCAGCTGCGCTTCGGCTTTGGGTTCGTCTCGGTTGGCGGTGAGGAACTGTTCCCACTCGGACTGGAATTGGTCGAGTATCGACGGATCAAAGCACCAAAAATTCATCGAAACCGGAGTGTCTTCGTTCACCGACTGATCGCCGGCCACCAGAGACCCGTCGTCGAGCCGCTCGCACCCCTCGGTCTCGACCAAGCCGGTGAAGACATCACCCTCGATCTGCACAACTGCCCGCGTTACGGCGCCACGGGGAGGCACGGTCTTGCCGATCTCGAATGCGACATTGGCGGCACGACCGGCTGTGCTCTTGGCCAGTTCATCGAAGGCCAGATGGAACGTCTGCTCACCGTAATAGTCGTCAGCATTGATCACCGAGAAAGGGCTGTTGATAGCCACAGCGGCGCTGAGCACCGCATGGGTGGTCCCCCACGGTTTGTCGCGTGGAGGCCCGAGGTGGTCCTGGCACACGTACACGATCTCCAGGTCGGGGTGTTGTTCAGCCATGTGAGCTCGGACGTCAACTTCGATCTCGGTTCGAACGATCAGGATTATCTCACCGAACCCGGCGGCGATCGCATCGTTGATGCTGAAGTCGAGAAAGGCCTCACCCTTGGATCCCACCCGAGCGAGCTGCTTGACGCCACCGAAGCGGCTCCCGAGGCCAGCGGCCATGATCACGAGTTGAGGGCCAGAAGAATCCGAGGTCACGCCTTCATGGTAGAACCCTTCGCAGGTCAACAACAGGCCTTCCACCACCGATCAACTGGGTCATCGGTCTCTTCTCTTCGCTGGTCGGCAGCTCACTAGGCTCGGCTCATCGAAGGTCTCTCCCACCACCGCCCCGAACGGTCCGTTGGACCGGTCGAGTCCGGCCTACTCGTGGTCGCCGTGGTGTCCATCGCTTCGTCGGCGGTTCTGGTGGAGTATGCGCTTGCGCCAGCAGTCGCGCTTGCCTTCTGGCGATGCCTGGGCGGGGCCGTCATTCTCGCTCCCCGGGCAGCGGCTGAACCAGCGTTCCTAGCCAGCGTGAAGAGGGTCTGGTACTGGTTGGTGGCGGCCGGCATTGCGCTCGGACTTCATTTCGCCACATGGCTGGCGTCTCTGGAAATGACTTCTACCGCAGCGTCGGTGACGATCGTGTCCACCGCACCTATATTCGTGGTCGGTTGGCACTGGCTCACCGGCAGCCCGCCAGGCTCTACCACTGCGCTCGGTGTAGTCCTGGCTGTCGGAGGTGTTGCGGTACTTACTGCAGGCGACCTCGCGAACACTGACCTGTTCGACGGCGTCGACGGCGACGGACTGGCATTGGTCGGCGCCGCGTGCATGGCTGCATATCTGCTGATCGGGGATCGCCTTCGTTCCGAGCTCCCCACTGTGATCTATGCACCAGTCGTGTACGCGGTTGCCGCAGCAACGGTGTTGCCCATCGCCCTGATCGGTGGTCGATCCTTATCGGGTTTCGACACCACCACGTGGCTGGCGATCGGCGGCATGATCGTTGGCCCCCAGCTTGGCGGCCACACAGTTTTGAACCTGCTGCTCGGCCGGATCGGGAGCGTTCTGGTCAGCCTTGCTCTGCTGAGCGAGGCGATTGTCGCGTCGGCGCTCATGTGGCTGATCTTCGATGAGGTTCCCCCAGCCCTGGCCGTGATAGGCACACCGCTCGTGATAGTCGGGCTGGCGCTGGCTATTCGCGATACGCAGCGCGAATGAGTCGATCCATGATCGCAGGGGCAAGCTCACCCGTTGTCGGCGGAACCACGATCACCGACACGACCGCTGAATCATCGGCGAGCCGAAGGGCGTCGTAGAGGCCGGCAGCGAACGCTCGGTCCCCCTCCAGCACAACCGATCTTCCGTGCGTCACCGGTCGGCACGATATGACCAGCACAGATGAATCGAGTGCCCGTATGCGCCGATTCAAGTCGGCTTCGGTGAGAATCTCGACCGGTGCATCGGGAGCGTAATGACTGAGGACCATTCCCGGAGCCAGGACCGGCCCTGTGGTTCGATCGGTGACCGTGGCTCCCGAAGCGGTGGCGATCTGGTCGTCGGTGATCGCTCCCCGCCGAAGCAGCCCGACCGAGCCATCTTCGTCAACCTCGACGATGGTGCTCTCAACCCCAACGCTGCTGGGTCCGGCGTCGAGCACGGCCTCGATGAGTCCGTCGAGATCATCGAGTACATGCCGAGCACTCGTCGGGCTCACGTGCCCGTAGCGATTGGCTGACGGGGCCGCAACGCCCCTACCGAAACGGTGCAGAATCTCAGCGGCGACCGGATGGTCGGGACTGCGAAGACCCACAGTGAGAAGACCACCGGTGACCACGAGCGGCAGTGCCTCGGACTTGGGGACCACCATCGTGAATGGGCCGGGCCAGAAGGCTTCGGCCAGACGGGCGGCGGTGATCGACCACACCGACGCATACCGATCGGCCCAGCCGGGCAAGACGTGCACGATGAGCGGCTGATCCGCCGGTCGACCCTTCGCAGTGAAGATCCTGCGGACGGCACGGTCGTTCTCTGCATCGGCCGCGAGGCCGTAGACGGTTTCGGTGGGAAGGCCGAGCAATCCTCCCTCGGCAAGGACCGCCACAGCCCGGGCGATTCCGGCGTCGGTCGTGGAGAGCAGTTCGGTACTAACGGGCGATTCCGCCACCGAGCACCCGATCGTCGTCATAGAACACTACGGATTGGCCGGGGGCGACCGCAGTCTGAGGCTCATCCCAGCGAAGAGTTCCACCGTCTCCCTCGATCGTGAGCACACCGGCGGCCGTGTGGCCATGGGCCGAGTACTGGGCCTCTACCGGGCCTTCAACCGGACCGATCGCCCAAGCCAACCGGCCCAGCTCCACCGAATCACGAAGACTTCCGACTCGATCGCCCAGCGTCACGGTGTTGGTGGTGCGGTCGATCGCTGTGACGTACTTTCTTCCAGGATTGCCCCCGACATCCAGCCCCCGGCGTTGCCCTACGGTGACAAGCTCGACCGCCGACACCGATCCGACTTCGGCACCGGTCTCGTTGACCACCTTTGCAGGCGTCAGGGGAATCCGATCACCTAGGAACACCTGACGGCCGCCTTTGGAGTGAATGAAACACACGTCCTGGGAATCCGGTTTGCCGGCGGTGACCAACCCTCGGTCTTCGGCGATGGCTCGAACGTGTTTCTTGGTCATCGACCCCACGGGAAGCAGAAGCCGCCGGAGCTGGTGTTGACCGAGCATGTGAAGCACGTAGCTCTGATCCTTGGCGGCGTCGGCGCCGCGGATCAAGAAAGACTGATCGTCGACATCGGTGATTGCGGCATGATGACCGGTGGCGATGAGATCGAAGCCCAACAGATCTGCTCTATCGAGCAGCTTCTCGAACTTGATGTGCCGATTGCATTCGATACACGGATTCGGGTTCAAACCTGCTGCGTAGTCGGCGACATACCGGTCGACCACAAACTCGTCGAATTCGTTCCCGAGGTTGAAAACGTGATGATCGATGCCGAGCGCAGTGGCCACCCAGCGAGCATCATCCACATCGCTGACCGAGCAGCAGCCACTGTCGCTCTCCCCGCCCCACAGCTTCAACGTCACACCGGTCACGTTGTGACCTGCATCCACGAGCAGCGCCGCCGCCACCGACGAGTCGACCCCGCCGGACATCGCCACGAGGACATCAGCCATGGGACCGGATCCTCTCACAAGCATGAATTACTGACGCAACCACCGCATCGACATCGTCGGGGGTGGAGCGAGGGCCAAGGCTCAGCCGCAAAGCTCCCGAAGATGCAGGGACGCCCATCGCGGCCAGCACGTGGCTGGCCTGTTGGGCTCCACTCGAACAGGAAGCCGCAGCCGACGCCATGACATCGTCCTTCTCCATCAGGAAAAGCAACGGCTCGGACTCGATGCCCGGAAGGCAGAAGTGGGCGATGTTGGGAAGTCGTTCGACGGCCTCGCCTGTCTGGTGGGCATCGGGGACACCACGGAGGATCTCCTGAGCCAACCGGTCACGAAGTCCCCACACCCCGGGAAGAAAGAACGCGCGGTCGCTGTCCATTGCAGCCGCAGCGGCCGCAAGGCCGACGATGCCGGCCACGTTTTGGGTACCGCCCCGGCGCCCTCGTTCCTGGCCACCACCGAGCTGGATCGACGGCAGATCCACACCGGTACGCACCGACAAGAACCCGGCGCCCTTCGGGCCCCCGAACTTGTGGCCACTGACCGACATCAGGTCAACAGACTCGGCGATCTCTGCGGTGTCGTGCCATGCAGCGAATTGGACCGCATCGGTGTGGACCAGAGCACCTGGGGCGAGCTCCCTCACGATCGCGGCAGCTTCGGTCACCGGTTGGACGACCCCGGTTTCGTTGTTGGCTGCCATCACCGACACAACGGCAACGTCGATGTCCCGTTGGGCCAGGTCCTGGAGAACCCGACGGAGATCAACCAGGTCAAGAACCCCATCCTGATCCACCGCAACCGTCCACCCACCGGACTCTTCGACCGGTTCGAGTACGGCATGATGTTCGATGGCCGAACACACCGCAACGCTGCGTCGGCCGTTGGGAGCTGAACGGCGGAGCGCTCCGTTGATCGCAAGCGAATCGGCCTCGGTCCCGCCGCTGGTGAAGACGATGTTGCCGGGCGCCAGTCCGAAGATGTCGGCCAGAGTTGCCCGGGCTTCATCGAGTTTTCGGTTGGCTTCTCGAGCCAGCCGGTGCGAACCGGACGGGTTTGCGTACGTCGTTGCGAGAGCCTCCATCATCGCTGCCACCGCAGCAGGGTGCACCGGAGTGCTGGCAGCGTGATCGAGATAGAAAACCATCGCTCCAGGCTACCGAGCGGCTACCAGCTCCTCGCAGCCGCTTTCGCTACCGACGAACAGGGGGCGGCAGCGCCGCACCAACCGCACCCGGAGGTGGGGCGGGCATGGAAACCGGCGCAACGGTGGGTGGGGCCATCAAAAGCGAGGCAGGATTCATGGCTGCAAAGCGCCGCTGATGGGCGAACACCACGGCTGAGATCAACAGGGATGGGTCCAAGTTGACAGGCAGCACGATCCCGACTTGTGCCAGCTTCTGGCACAGGTCATGAGCGAGTTCGATGCGAGCTTCGGGGTCGAATTCCCCACTTCTCAAGACGAACTGCCGTAGCACTCCGTATTGGGGATGGGTGAGCCGAGTCGTGTCGAGGTTCAAGGCGAGCTGTTCGCCCCCGACGGGCGGGTTGAAGAAGACAGGATGAGTGGGGTCGAGCTTGTCGCGTATCACCAGTGTCTCGGCCACCAGGTCGCCGACCCGTTGGCTCCGCTTCGTGAGCAGCGCGCTCACCAAAGCGACTGGCCCGCCAGGAAGTAGGACGAAAAGTTCGATGAAGCCGATCAGACTGCGAACCGCAGCGTGGCGAAACCGGACCGGACCGCCATCGGCAGTGATCACACGGATCGAGAGAGCCCGCTTGCCCAGAGTTTGACCGTCCATCACTGCCTCGGTTGCGGGGTAGACGAAGATCACCACGAAGATGCCGATGGCGCCGATGATGAACGACGCACTTCCGGACGTTGATCCACTCAGGATGGCCACGACAAGGAGCAAACCAAGCTGAACTGCGAGGTCAATCAGCTTGGCCAGGACTCGAGAACCGATTCCAGCAGTTCGAAACTCGAGCAACACGGCCTGGGGCGTGACAACAGCAGTTACCGCGTTCGACCGTTCCACAGTGGGGTTGGCAACTGTCGGTCCGCGCACTCAAGTAGCGTAATGGACGTGCCGGACTCGGCTGAGCAGCGCCTGCAGACACCACAAGGGTTCACTGTGCCCCGATCGGGCGGTCATGGACCTCGATAGATATGTCACTCTGCATCGCGGCGACTGGGATCGGCTGCGAACACTCACCAAGTCGGTTCGAACGTCGCCCAAATTCGTCCCGAGGGATGAGCAGAACGAGTTCATTGCGCTGCATCATCGAGTCTCAGCACAACTCAGCTTCGTGCGTGGTTTCTACGCCGACCCCGGACTTGTCGCTGAACTCAACGGCCTCGTAGCCGGGTCGAATTCAGTCCTGTACCGGCGGACCTCATCGAGACGAAGCTCAGTTCGACGTTTCTTTTCCATCTCATTTCCGGGGGCGGTCTGGCACATCAGGCGGGCCGTGGGAGTCTCCGCCCTGGCGCTGTTCCTTCCGTGGCTGGTGGTAGCGATATGGCTGGGTACTAGCGACGAGGCCCTGAACCTGGCGATTGACGAACCGACCCGCAATGCGCTGGTGGAACGAGATTTCGAGAACTACTACTCCTCAGCTGCAGCGGAAGAATTCGCTGTTCGAGTGTTGGTGAACAATATCCAGGTGTCATTCCTGGCCTACGCCCTGGGCATCACCTTCGGTGTTGGGACGTTGTACATCCTGGCGTTCAACGGCTTCAACGTCGGCGCCAGCCATGGTGTCTTCATCGCCGCCGGGGCTCAGGGCACCTTCTTCGGTTTGATCATCCCCCATGGACTGCTCGAATTGTCCGCGGTGGTGATCGCTGGGGCCGCCGGCCTCTCAATGGGCTGGGCCTTGATCCATCCCGGAGACCGGTTGCGTTCAAGAGCCTTCGGTGAAGAAGGAAAACGTTCGGTCTCGGTGATCCTCGGTCTGATCCTGGCCTTCATCGTGGCCGGCCTCCTCGAGGGTTTCGTGACCCCCGGTTTGCCACTCTGGCCGCGGATCTCAGTTGGAGCCAGCGTGTGGGCTGCGTTCGTGGTGTACATCGTTGTGTTCGGCCGCCGAGCTGAACTGGGGGGGTTCACCGGACTCATCGCCGAGACAGAAGAACGGGCCGCCGCCAGCGTGTCCTAGCCGCTTACAGCCGGCCTATCGACTTGACATCGAGGTACATATCTCCCAGCGCCTGGGCGAAGCTGGCCGGCGGTTCATCGATCACCCGCACCCCCAATGCGGCGATGTCGGCAGCAACCCTTATGCGACGCTGGGTTTCCTCGATGGCGGCTGCACGCAGATACATCGTTTCCTCGTCGACAATTGGTTGAGTGGTCCAATAGTGCACGTCGGGGTCCGCGACCGACGCGACAACAACCAGATGGGTTCGCACAAGCAGCGGCAGTGCCGGCAACAGGTATTCGCGAACTGCCTGTTCCTCGAGATCGGTCATCAACACGATCAGGGCCCGACGCCGCTGCTGTGCCAGGACCTTGGTAACCATCGCCTGATAGTTGGCGGTGACCAAGGCCGGTTGGAGGTCGAAGAGTTCCTCGGCAATGATGGAACGCTGTCGCCGACGGTTCGTGGCGGGAATGGTGGTGTGTACCGATTGGTCGAAGGCCACCAAGCCCATCTTGTCGCCCAGTCCGGTGGTTAGTTCGGCCAGCATCATGGCGCCGTCCATCGCATGTTCGATGCGGGGCACGTCGTCGATTCGTCCCGCCATGATCCGGCCGGTGTCAAGCAGCACGGTCACGGTCTGGTTCCGCTCGGTCCGAAATACGCGAACGATCGGCTTACCGGTGCGTGCGGTCGCCGCCCAATCGATTCGCCGACTCTCATCATCGGGACCCATCTCCCTCAACGAGTCGAAATCGGTTCCACTCCCCCGAGCTCGGGCGGCGCGGATGCCAACCTCGAGAAGCCGAGCCTTCTTCAAGCTCAGTTCGGCCTGGTCCGCACTGCGGAACGGTGGCAGCACCCGGAGTACGGTCCCGACCTCGAATGACCGCTGCTTCTGCAATAACCCAAGCGGTCCACTGGACCGAACCACAATTCGGGAGAGATTGAAGCGACCCCTCCGGGTGGGGACCATCTGAAATGTGTTCGTGAGGGTGCTATTGGGTGGAACCCATACCGAGAAGCGGCGGGCCTCTGCTCCCAGAGAAGGCGCCACTTCATCGGCAACACTCACGCGCACCTTGCGCCGGCCCGATCCTCGTTCCAGCTGCCAGGAAATCGATGCCTTCGATCCGAGGGTGACCGAGCTGGGGTGGATCCGGCGAATCTTGAAGGCCGCAGGCGATGGTGCCAACAAGAAATCGACCATCAGCAGAGCAAGCAAGACCGTGTTGACCATCACGAACCGGCCATCGAACCCGATGCCGAACAGCTCGAGCCCGCCGATGTCGGGAAGGAACAGAATGGCAGCTCCGAGGATCAGGGCCACGACGGGAGCCCTGCCGGTCACAACCGGCCAGCTCATGGGACCACAACTCGAGCCAACAGCCCATCGAGGACCTGATCAGCGGTGACGCCTTCGATTTCGAGTTCGGGTCGAAGTTGGATTCGGTGACGTAGTGTGGGCTTGGCCATCGCCTTCACCTCGTCGGGGGTCAGATAGGGCCTGCCGATGAGCCATGCCCAAGCTTTGCTGACAGCTAGCAGAGCTGTCGCTCCACGGGGCGAGACGCCGAGCTGGATGGAGGGCGAGTTACGGGTGGCTCGCACCAGTGACACCATGTAGCGAAGCACCGGCTCCTCCACGACCATGGCTTGGGCCTCGGCTCTGGCGGCTTCGAAGCTACCGGCGTTCGCAACCGCCTGGATGCCGCTGCCTTTCGGGTCGTGAGGATCGAGACCTCCGTGGTGGCGAACCAAGATCTCGAGTTCGTCCTTTTCGGAGGGGTAATCGACCAACAGTTTCAGCAGGAAACGATCGAGCTGAGCCTCAGGCAACGGGTAGGTCCCCTCGTATTCAACCGGGTTCTGGGTGGCAATCACCATGAACGGCCTCGGCAAGGGATGGGTCACGCCGTCGATTGACACCTGACGTTCCTCCATGGCCTCGAGCAATGCCGCCTGGGTTTTGGGTGGGGTCCGGTTGATTTCATCGGCCAACAAAAGGTTCGTGAAAACCGGGCCCTCGCGGAATCGGAATCTGCCGTTCTCGAAGATCATTTGACCCAGGACGTCGGACGGCATGAGATCGGGTGTGAACTGGACGCGCGTCGCTTCCAGCGATACAGCCGCGGCCATCGACTTCACCAGAGCGGTCTTGGCTGTCCCGGGTACGCCCTCGAGCAGAACGTGGCCACCGGCCAGGAATGCGCACAACAAGCCTGAAAGCACGCCTCCCTGGCCAACGATCACCTTGTTGACCTCATCGCGGATAGCCCCCATCCGAACTCGCTCGGGGGAAAGCGCCGCCGATGCCCTCGACTCCGCAGCGTTCGACGTCGGATTCGGTTCTGGCTCAGCCACTGCGGGAGAGGTCGCAGGATCGGGTTGTGGGATCGAGGGTTCGGGTTGGGGAAGGGGGACGCTGGGTGGGACATCAGACATTGCTGGGTTCCTCGATTTCTGGGCTTTCGATGAGATAGGGAAGGATGGCGACTGCGCTGGGAGCAGAACGAGCGATCGGGGTCGGTTCACCGAAGACCCGACGCCCGATTCGGTCGACCTCCTTGGCGCGATCGAGTGGAGTGGTCTCGGCCGAACCCGACGCTCCGGTGAGGACGGCGGCGTCCTCCATTGGAATTCCGCTGTGGTCAGCAACTAACCGGGCCGCGTAGACGGCATCGGCTTCGAGGGGAATGCGGTACTCGTGCCGGAGCCGACCGAACAGTTCGCGTCGTATGGCATCCAACGAGCGATCGGGGGTGCCGGACCGCCGGTGGAGTTCTGCGGTAGCCCGGATGACCAGAGACCCGGGTAGTTCCACGACGGCTGGTTCGGCAACAACCCGGCCGAATCGGCGAATCGCCCAGAGAAGCCCGACGAGGGTTGCAGCAACCATTTGCCACCCGAACCATCGAACATTCCGGCCGATGAGATCCAAGGGTGACCGCTGACCGACCGCCTCGGGAAGTGGCGAATAGATCACCGCAACGGTGGGGTCAGCAGAGGTGAGGAGCAACCGGCCGGCAAGCACCGCATTATCGGCCTGATCGAGTTGCGCATTGACAAAGGGAACCGCTCCACCCAAACCCGTCACCTGCCCTCTCCCATCGGGAAACTGTATGACGTAGGCCCCGAAGTCATCGCCAAAGCAGGTCTTGCTGCTGGGAACCGGCACCAGCAGCGGCAGGGCCGATCCGGAGAGTTCGTTCACCCCGTCCAGTCCTTGGATCTCGCACATGCCACGGGGAAGATCTTCTCCAGCCGAGGATCCACTCAGACCAGTGGCCAGAAGCGGACTGGTGGAATCGGCGACAACCGCGCTACCTCCATCCTGAATCCAATCGAGAAGCCGTTCGCGGCTTTCGCCCCCCAACCGATCACGAAGGACAAGGGCCACATCGATCTCGCTTTCCATCTCGGGTATCCCACGCTCGATGTCCGCCCCGCTGCGTTCGAGAAACTCGATCAGGCCAAGCGTGCCGAGATCCCCTACGGACTCGGGGTCCAAAGGCGGGCCATCGGAATCGGGCCGACCGAGGATGAACGCGACGATCAGCAGCGCACCGAATCCGACTACGACCTGAAGCGTTGAGCGCCGGTTCATCACGAGCCCTTGTTGAGGACTTGGTGATCCCAGAGATCGAGCTGTTCGGAGTCGTTGCGGTCAGCGTCATCGCCTCCGTACCAGACGTCAGAAAAGGCTGCGGTCGAGCTGGCAAAGGGATCGGTTCGGGCGGGATCGGCACGGAAGGAGCCCCGGAGCTCTGTCGGTGTTGCACCCGGTGAGTCCGGCAACTCTTCGTCGTCGATGAGACCAGCCACCGTTGCTCGATATCGGGCTTGAACGGCCTCTCTGTACAGTCCGACCCGGTCCGATTCCTCGGCCCTGGCCAGCCATTCGGCCCGAGACAGCCTGTTCTGGTGGGTTGTGATGGTCGCTTGTGTCGGGGGGCGACGAGCTGGTCCGAACCGCGGCAAGTAGCGCACGAGGAACAGGACGATCAGTCCGATCATCACAGCGAGAAGGATCCATCCAATTGCAACCCCGCCAAAGACGGTGTTGTCGGTGACGATCGACAGAAGGTCATCGATCAGTTCGGTCACGCGGTTCCACGCCCGGTCGAGCAAACCTGGTTCATCAGCCCCGAACTTGTCCTGAGACAGCACCTCGTCGGCGCGCCGGCGGAGATCTTCGGGGAGCTCTTCAGCCACGATCCGCCATCCTCGACAGAGATCGGTTGGGTGTCGAAATCGCCGAAACAACGTGCGGGCTCGAGCTGGCTGGGAACACCGTTTCGGCGGCCCGGTTCAGGTCCAGGCCTTCGGTCCGGAATCGAATGTCGTGATACATCAAGGTCATCGCTGCGCCGTTGAACGGAGCCAGTAACGACGTTGACACGATGGAGGCCACCGAAATCAGCGGCCAGGCAACATCGGTACCTACCAGGAGCGCTATGCCCGAAGGAATCGAGGTAAGTGCGCTCGACACAACCCCACCGACAACTGCGCACGCAACGTAGAGACCCAGAAGTGGAGCGGTCCGCTTTCGCATGAGACTCCAGGCCCGCTTCAGTGTGGTGATCGGTCCGGTTTGTTCGATCGCAATGATGGGGCTCACCATGGTGAATGCCAGTGCCAAGGCCACGCCTGGGACTACGAGGAGGAGACCAAAGCCGATCGCCAACTTGGCCAGCACGAAGGTGACAACCCACACGGGGAGCGCTCGGACAGTGAATCGCATCACCTCTGAAATCGTGGGGTCACGCCCATCAGCCCAGCTGTTCACCAAGAAGGCGACGCTTACCCCGATCAGGGAAATCCTGAGCCAGTCGACCATGTAGGTGAAGAACGTCGTCGTGAAACTCGTCCCCTGGTTTGCGGCTTCTTGGAATAGATCGGGATCGTTCAAGGCACCTAGCAGGCCTCCCCCACCAAGGACTCCTCTGGCGTTCCAACCTTCCAAGATTGACATCGGAATCACAATCCACAACAGACTGATGAATATGACTCGGGGTCGATAACGAAGCGCAGCAAACGCGCCGTCGATGAGATCGATCACTCGGAGCGGACGATCCGTAACTGCCACGGCCTGCCGCTCCGCTTCCACTGCTCCAGTGTCGCCGCTGGAACATCGTCAGTGGCGGAGCCTTGTTACCGTTTGCAGTTGTGACAGCACAGTCAAGCCGGTTTCCGTTCGGGTTCGGCCCCTCAACCTACGGCGCGAGCTTTGCTCAGGTGTACGACCGCTGGTATTCCGGCATCACTGATGCAGAAGCCACCGCCCGTTTCATGGCAGCCCGGTGTCCGAGTCCCAGCGTTCTGGAGCTGGGGGTTGGGACCGGGCGACTCGTCGATGCATTGCGAGCCGCCGGGCTCACCGTGATCGGCGTTGACAGTTCCACCGAAATGCTGGGCGCCGTTGCCGCCAACGCTGCGCTGATCGCAGGGGACATCTCAGCTCTCCCGGTTCGGGAACGAGCTGGCATCGGTGGGGCACTCTGTGCCTTCAACACGCTCTTCAACCTTCCGACCGCGGAGCTCCAGCAGGAGGTGCTGATCCAAGCTGCCTCAGTTATCGATGGACCCCTGGTCCTCGAAGCAGTAACCGGCGCAGCCCTCGCTGAGGCCGATAGCCAGTCGGTCGGTATTTCACGGATCGAAGCGGATTCAGTGGTGCTTGCCGCCACGGTGGTGGATCACAAGGCACAGACGATCACTGGCCAGCACGTGGACATCACCGAGGCTGGGATCACGTTGCGACCCTGGTATCTCAGGTGGAGTACACCGGCCGAACTTGATGCGATGGCGACGGCGGCGGGGCTAGAACTGGTCGAGCGTTTCGCCGATTGGAAAGAAACCCCTTTCGACGGATCCAGCGAAACTCATGTCTCGGTCTACCGCTAGTGTCCCTGCGCTAGAGGATCGGAGAGAGCATGAGCTCAGCTCCGACGACACCGAGCACCCCAAATACCGCAACCGCGGCAAAGGCGACGGGGTCGGCCATGTTCTTGGGAAGGGTTCCCCTCTCGGGAAGCCAGACGAGCACAACAGCCATGAGCGCTCCGCCAAGCATCCCGCCGAGATGCCCCCAGAAAGAGATTCGGCCAAAACCTAGATCCACCACCGAGGTGAGGATCGGAAGTGCGAGGTTGAGGACTACTAGTCCGAACACCGGGCTCTGGCGAACATCGAAGCCCCGGATGCGGTAGATCGCTCCCATCGCGCCGGCGAGTCCCAGAACCGCTCCGGAGGCACCAATGGCACCGGAAGGCCAATTGAAGAACGTGACTGCAGCCGAACCGCCGAGCATGCTGCCGAAGTAGATGAGTAGGAATTTGACCTTGCCGAAAGCCTTCTCCAGTTGCGGGCCGAGGATCCACAGCAAATACATGTTGAAACCGATATGAAACAGGCTGGTGTGAAGGAAGCCGGATGTCACGAGCCGCCACCACTCACCCTGGGCAACGGTGAACCCCGAGACGTAACCGCGATCGGTGATCGTTGAGCTCTGTTGAACGAAGAAGGTGACAACGTTGAGGGCGATGAGCGTCAGGGTCGCCTGCGGTTGGAACTGGAGGTCGCTGGGGGTGTGGACCTGCTGCCCGGCTTCTGCCACACACACCGGACAGTGGAATCCCACCGACGCTGAACGCATGTCTTCGGTGCAGATGGGACGGCCGCATCGCTGGCATCCAGTGGACGCCGGTCGATCCGGATGACGGTAGCAGCAAGTGGTTTCATCAATCACTGTGAGTGACCTTTCCTTTGACTGGCTGGCTGTAAAACCGCCGATTTGGGCCACGTCGTGGTAGACAGACCGTGGGCTGCGGGCGACAACCAGCTTCTAGGAGCAAATAATGATTCAAGAATTCAAGGACTTCATCAACAAGGGTGGCGTGTTCGAAGCTGCGGTCGGCCTGATCATGGCGCTGGCCTTCAAACCAGTGGTCGACAGCCTCGTAGCAGACGTGATCATGCCGATCGTCGGAGCGATCTTCGGACAACCGGACTTCAGCGGCCTCAAGATCGGGCTCGGAGTCGAGGAAACCCTCGAGGACGGGACCGTTCAGGAAGCGGCGATCAACTACGGCATGTTCATCAACACGATCGTCAGCTTCGTGATCATCGGATTCGTGTTGTTCATGATGGTCAAGCTTTACAACCGTGCTACCGCCGAGCCCGAAGCGGCCGGTCCTTCCGAGATCGATCTCCTCACAGAGATCCGGGATGGACTGAAGAGTTAACACCGCGCACCCTCCATCGGAGGGCCAAAATTTGTGTGCGCACGCGGCCCCGCCAAAGCGGGGCCGTTGTGCGTACAAGATCTGGTTGTGCGTACAAGATCTGGTTGTGAATAGTCCGACCACTACAGGCTGACGATCGTGCCTTCTTGAGCTGGGGAGAGAGAGTCACCGACGTGCTGAACCGCCGTAACACGCTCGACCCGCTTTTGGAGGACTCGCTCGATCCCATCCTTCAGGGTCGCTGTCGACGCAGGGCAGGTGACGCACGCCCCGGTGAGCTCCACCGACACGATCCCGGTCTCGAGATCAGCATCTCTCGAGAATATGTCACGTTCGTCGGCCTGGATTGCCGGCCGCATGATGTCGACAACCGTCAGAACCGCCTCGCGGTCAATGGTAGCGACGCCACCTTCTGAGGTTTCGCTCGCACTGGCTGGGACAGGTGAGGTCTTTACTCCGGGCATGACAGGATTCTCCGCTAGGGGCTCGCCCCACATAACGCCGGGGTGGTCAGTCATGTTCCAAGGTACCGACCTACGCTGAGACGTGTGGTGTCGAGCGTTACGCTTTTTGCTCATGAAGGAGGCTGGGATGAGGCCCTCCTCGTGGTTGGCCCGCTGGTGATCATCGGCGGTTTGCTCCAACTCGCCAACCGACGACTCAAGAAGCGGCTGGCGGAATTGGAAACCCAAACAGACACAGCGTCAGCCGAGCCAACACCAGATTCGCAGTGATCGACAGCTCGTGCCCACAAGCAAACTGAAACTCGAGCTCCCGCTGGCCCAAGCTGAGCAGCTCCTGCGACCCCGGACCGACATCCTCGTGGAGATTTCGGCCAAAGCACAGCTCAATCAGACCGCTGTTGAATACGTTCAGCACGCCGGTCCGTTCAAATCGTACAGACGCGAAGCGAGTCTGGTTCCCAACGGCGACGGTTCGGTCACCTACTACGAAACCACCTCGTACCGAACTGCGATCGCGTTCTGGGGTCGCGCCGTGGACCTCCTCATGCGGACGGCCGTACGGGACCTCGACCGCTCCTCCCGCCACCGATGGTGGTGGCCCGATCAGATCGTCACCTCCCACACCACCACGATCATCTCTCTGCTCTCCCTCCTAGGGATGATCGGTGCCTACATCGGTGTGAACATTGGCCAAACGATCACCTTCGCAAGCCAAGAATTCGGATCTACCGACACCGAGCAAGCAAATGCACTGGCAGCCACAAGAGTCGGTGTGATCATCACCACCCTGATCATTTGGCGAGCAGATCGGATCGGCCGAAAACCGCTGCTGGTGGCTTTCGCCTTGGGCGCCACCGTCTTCACGGTCGCCGGCGCGTTCTCAACGTCTCTCCTTTTCCTCACAGTGACCCAGGCCATCGCCCGTGGTTTTGCCACCGGTCTCCTCACCTTGGTAACACTGGCTGCCACCGAAGAGATCCCCCGCACGATGCGGGCGTTCATACTGTCGATCCTCACCCTCTGCGGAGCTTTGGGTGCTGGTGCGGTGCTGTGGTTCCTTCCCCTCGCCGACATCAACGAACGAGGCTGGCGGCTCGTCTACCTGATACCACTCCTGTTCCTCCCGGTGATCGTGTGGATCTGGCGGGTGATGCCCGAAACTCGACGCTTCACCGCAGCCGACCTGGTCCATTCCCCCGGGTTCTCCTCGGTCAACCTGCGGTGGTTTGTTTTGATCGTGTTCATCTACTCAGCGGTCAGCGTGTTCGGAGCGCCGGCCGGTCAACTCCAGAACGAATATTTGCGAGACGACCTCGGATTCAGCGGTGGTGACATCAGTCTTTTCCGGATCCTGATTACCACTCCCGCCGGATTTGTCATCCTGCTAGCGGGCTGGGTCGCTGACCGACGCGGTCGCCGCACGATCGCCGCCGTGAGTTTGGCGATCGGATCGGTCATGGCAGCGGTGTTCTTCAGGGTGGAAGGAGTCGCCCTGTGGATGACAGCCGGTGTCTCCGCTTGGCTCGGGGGCGCCGCATTCCCAGTCATCCGTGCCTATCAAACCGAGCTCTTCCCGACACGATCGCGAGCCTTGGTTGGAGGCTGGCTCGATCTCCTCAGCGTGGCTGGATCGGCGATCGGGTTGCTGATTGCCGGGCAGCTGATCAAAGGTGACAGACCGATTGGCGAGGCGCTGCTGTATCTGCTGCCGCTGCCTCTGCTTGTTGCACTGCTGATTCCGTTTCTGTTGCCTCCTACGGCTGGGGTCGAATTGGAGGAGTTGAATCCAACCGACCCCTTGCTTTCCGATGCAGCGAGCGCGCCCGAACCCGAACCCGGTGTCACACAGTGAATGCACGGGTTGTACCGTCGACGCGGTGATCGTCGCCGAATTGGAGATCTACCACTCGCGGCCCATCGCACCAACGCGACGGGTTGCGCTGGGTCAGCGCAACCTCCCCGTCGACCCCGCCCCGGGGGCCGGAGGCCTTCTGCTCGCTGGAATCGTTGGCGAAATGGCATCCGAGGTGCCGCCTGACCTGCGAGAACACCTGTACCTCCTGCTCGAAGACCTCGCTGCAGGCCGACGAATCCCCCAACCTCGAGTGCGTCACCGCTTCCAGGTCGACACCGTCGGCCTGCTGCGCAGCAGTCATCGGCTGGTCGCACTGCCTGGCGGACTGAGCTTTCGAGTTCGAAGGCGAGCGCGGACTTCCGGTGCAGCATGCCCTGGGAGCGGTGTACGCAGCCGGACAGCTTCCAGCTGCTGTAAAGGACCCCGTCTTTGAGTCCCTTCGCACAGCGCTGGTGTGGGGCCAGCCGGTCGATGAACGATTCATCTCATCGATAATGGGCGGGCGGGCGAGTTCGCTACATGATCTACGAGCATGGAATGACCCGGTGAGCTGGGCCCTGGAAACGCTGGGACTGGAGCCCGGGTGGAATCGCCGCAGCGTGCTGAAGCGATACCGAGTACTACTCCGTGATGCCCACCCCGACCATGGCGCTGAAGAAATGAAGGCGGCAGCACGCATCGCTGAACTCGGGCAAGCCCGCGACATTCTGCTGTAGTCGCCTGCAGCCCTGCGCTAGAGGGGTCTGACCCTTCCCGAAGGCACCGAAGGTGGAGACCTCAGATCCCTTTGAGCCATTCGCTGACCGCTGGGACGATCTCGTCTTCTCTTGCCTTGGGGTCATGCCCCGAGCGAGGGCCGGTCAACCAGACCTCGGTGACATCTCCAGGGATCGTTGCGAGGTGGGGAGCGAACTCATCGGGTTTGCCGAACGGGTCGCGGTCACCCTGAATCAGTAGTACCGGCAGGTCTAAATCTCTGAGGTGTTCCACGCGGCAGCTTGTCGGGCTTGCCTGGCGGGTGGAGCGGGTAGCTCAGGAGCACGAGACCGCCAACCTCGAGCCCTTCCGCGATCGCAATGCTGGCCGCCCTGCCACCCATGCTGCGGCCACCGACTGCGATCTCATCGACCTCGACGTCCCACTTCGAAACCGCAGAAGCCACGGCCGCGTTCACGGCGACGATCAGTTTGGGCATCCGATCGGGCGGTCGTCGACCTGGTCCTTTCTGGCGATACGGAAATTGACCCTGTCCACCGAAATGTCCAGGCGTTCCTCCAACGCCAGGAACAGCGGGTGCTCTCGATCTCCCCCTGCACCGTGGAACAGGATCAGTCCCTTGATCGCCATCAGTCGGGGATGACCATCTCGGTGATGTCGGGCGGAGCCGGCGGGTACTCCATGTCCAGTCTCTCGAGCGTCTGCACCAGGATCTCGGAGATGGCGAGATTTCGGTACCACTTGCGGTTCGCCGGCACTACGTACCAAGGCGCATCGTTGGTGCTGGTCTTCATCAGGGCGTCCTCGAACGCCTCCAAGTAGTCGTTCCACTTCTCACGATGAATTAGATCGCCGCTGTCGAATTTCCAGTTCTTGTGGGGCTTGTCCAACCGGTCCTGCAAACGTTCGCGCTGTTCGTCCTTGCTTATGTGCAGCATCACCTTGATGATCGTCGTACCCTCGTCGGCTAGCATCTGTTCGAAATTGGCGATGTGGTCATAGCGCCTCGACCAGACGGATTTTGGTGCAAGATCCATCACCCTCACGATCAACACATCTTCGTAGTGGCTGCGGTTGAACACGACCATCTCCCCCTTGCTGGGCGCCTGGGCGTGGATTCGCCAGAGGTAGTCGTGAGCGAGTTCCTGCTTCGACGGTGCCTTGAAGGAAGCGACTCGGACACCGGCGGGATTCACCCCGTCGAGGACGTGCCGTATCGTCCCGTCCTTGCCGCCGGCATCCATGGCCTGGAGCACAAACAGCACTTTGTGTTTGCCTTCGGCATACAGAAGCTCCTGCAGTTCCTCCAGCCGTGTGTTCAGCTCCGCGGTTCGGGCCTCGGCCTCAGCCCGATCGCCGTCCCACTCGATCGTTTCCTGAGGATCGATCTCATCGAACTTGACTTTGCCGTCCACCCGCAGCTTCTCAATATCGAACATGCAGGCCACCGTAGTGGCGCACGATCCACCCCCGCGACGACCTCCCGCCATGAAGTGCCAGCGGGACCGCTACATCTTGAGTTCGACGTCAAACTCCAGCAGAGTGGAGCCCATACTCATGGGCCGGGGCGCTTGTTGGCCCTCGCTGGGCTGGGCGTGTGCGTTCCGGGCTCCGTCACCGTCTCGCCAAGCATCGTAGGAGTCCTGGTCAGCCCAACGGGTGTACACGAACCAGCGTGTCTCGATGTCACCGGTGGGGCGGAGCAGCTCGAAGCCCTCAAATCCATCAACGTCTTTGAGCCCTTCCATTCGGGCTGCGAAGCGCGTCACGATCTCCTCACCCGCCTGGGGCGGGATTTCTAGCGCATTGATCTTCACCAGAGTCATGGCAACTGTCTAGCGGCTCACAGATGACGACGCATTACCGGCGAGTCCCCAAACGCCGGCGATCTCCTCCAAGGTGCCTATGCGATCGACGACGTCGTAGGCAACCGGGTACAACATCAATTCCGCCGCGCCGGTTGCGGCAACCAGGCTCGACATTCCCTCCACCACAGAATGCACCGTTCCAACGAGGCCTGCCGGCTCGTCGGTACCGGGAAATTCGGGATGTCCGAGCGCATCATCGGGTGGCAGCAGCGGCAGCAATCGGCCACGCCGCAGACCGGCCCGCCGGAGACGACTGGGGCTCGCCAACCACTCGGCCTTCTCCTCACTGGGGCCAACCACCGCTGTTGCGGTGACGATGAGATGAGGCTCCTCGAGGACCGGCGAGGGTGCGAACGAATTGTGATAGATCTCCGCAGCCTGCAGTGTGCCACCCATCTGGAAGTGGTGTGCGAAACCGAACCGCAGCCCGAGAATTCCGGCCAACTGGGCGCTGAATCCGCTGGAGCCGAGCAGACATATCGACGGTGACGAGCCGGCCCTGGGCGTAGCCATCAGGTCAACGGGAGGGTCGTGTTCGGATCGATGGTCACCCAACATGCTCATCACATGGAGCACGTTCCGTGGGAACTCCTCCTCCTCGGTACCCGGTGAGTTGCGCCGAAGCGCAGCCATCGTGGCCCGATCAGTTCCCGGTGCCCTGCCGATACCCAGGTCGATCCGGCCCGGATACAGCGCTTCAAGCATGGCGAACTGCTCGGCAATGACGAGCGGGCTGTGATTGGGCAACATCACGCCGCCCGAACCGATACGCATCCGATCGGTGGCCGAGGCCAAGTGAGCGATCAACACCGCTGGACTGGTACTGGCAACCGTGGGCATGTTGTGATGCTCAGCCACCCAGAAGCGGTGATATCCGAGTCGATCCGCCGACTTGGCCACTTTGGTTGTCTCGGCCAGAGCTTCTCCCGTGGTTGCGTCGTCCCTAACCATCGCGAGGTCGAGAACTGACAGGGGGACGGTTGCCATGGAACAAGCCTAAGAGCCGAGAATGGTCATGAGCTCGACGATGCCATGTCAGCAGAGGCAATGTCAGGTGAAGCGGCTGCAGGCTCTCGGTGCCACCCATGTTCATGACAAGGACGAGTGGGCACGAACTGGACCACGCTCCTGGATCCCGAGCGCAACGAGTTCTGCGTATCCGACACAGACCAGCGATCGCGCCGCTCGAGGCCATACTGGTCAGGTGAGGGTCAACGTTCTGATAGCCGTCGTCTTTGTGATTGCCGTCGTTCTCGAACGAGGCGATCAGGACAAGGAAGCTCTGTTCTGGATCCTGGTTGGGGCTGGCATCGTCGCCGTGGTCGGCCTTGCAACTTTCCTGCGCAGCAGGGGCGGCATCGGCGCCACCGGCGATTGAGCGGCGAGTGCGCTACGCCCGAAGTGGGCGTGACGCCCCGGTCGACTAGGTGTAGCCGATGCCCGCGATCTTCTTGAGCTTGGCGCTGCGATGATGGGCCTCCACCATCCGGACAGTGCCGGTTCGGCCCCGCATTACCATGCTGTGGGTCGTGATGCCCCCAGGCGTGTAGGTAACACCCCGCAGGAGATCGCCGGTAGTGATACCAGTCGCCGAGAAATAGCAGTTTTCGGTGGTGATCAGGTCGTCGAGGCCGAGAATCTGATCTGGATCTTTACCCTCGGCAACGATCAATTCCCGTTCCTCGTCGCTTCGGGCCCACAAACGGCCCTGGAGGTCGCCTCCCATGCACTTGAGGGCAGCTGCTGTGATAACACCTTCAGGGGTTCCCCCGATCCCGAACAAGATGTCGACACCGGTGTTGGGCATTGCGCAGGCCATGGCACCGGCCACGTCGCCGTCGGAGATGAGACGGATACGGGCACCTGCGTCACGGATCTCCGCAATCAGTTCTGCATGGCGGGGGCGGTCGAGGACAACTGCCGTGATGTTGGAAACCTCCACCCCTTTGGCCTTGGCCAGAGCGGTGATATTGCGCTTCACCGGCAAGCGGATATCGACAATGCCAGCACCGCTTGGACCCACAGCCAACTTCTCCATGTACACCGCCGATCCGGGGTTGTACATCGTGCCGGCATCGGACGCAGCGATCACAGCGATTGCCCCGGCACGCCCTTCAGCGGTGAGTGTGGTGCCATCAACAGGGTCGACGGCGATGTCGCAATGAGGGGGTTCGCCGTTGCCGACGACCTCGCCGTTGTAGAGCATCGGAGCTTCGTCCTTTTCGCCCTCACCAATAACCACGGTGCCGTTCATCTCGACTCCGTCGAGGACATGCCGCATCGCGTCAACCGCGGCCTGATCAGCGGCAATCTTGTCACCGCGACCCACTAGGCGAGCCCCGGCCATCGCGGCTGCCTCGGTAGTCCGGACCAACTCAAGTGCCAGGTTACGTTCTGGGGCCATTCGCGCTTCGCTCATGTCCATAGAGAGTACTCGGCCGTCTGACCTGGGCCAAAGCCTCCAAACCTCGGCACCGGCGACCAACCCGGCGTGGGTTCGCATGGGCGATGGGCCGAGGCCCACGCCAACACAAGGACGGCCAGCCCGCCCAGCGGCAGGGCTGTTTCACCGGCGCCAGAGCTGAACACCGGCACCACGTAGAATTCCCGCCGGTCAGGCCAGATCTCGTTTCCCGAGACCCCCCCATCAGCCACGGAACCGGCGGGAGGCCTTGGCTGCGCCTAGAGGTCGGCGCCTGACATGGTGAGCTGGAGTTCGGCCCACTTCTTGTCGTTCAGCGCGAACCCGTCGAGCGGATCGGTTGCGAGTCTGGAATCGGCCTCGGCAAGATCGGCCCGTGCCGCTGCGACGTCGATCGATTCAATAGGAAGCGCAATATCGGAAAGCACCGCGACCTTGTCCCGGGTGACGCTCACGAAGCCACTGCGCACCGCCCAGCGCTTCATGTCGCCCCCTGCCTCGGTGACCTTCACCTCACCGGTCTCCAACGTGCCGACGAAAGGCTCGTGGCCCTCCAGGAATGCGATGTCGCCACCGCCACGGGTACGGGCCGTGACCATCGTGCCTTCACCGGAGTACAGAATGCTCTCCGGCGAAACGAACTCGATCGCAAATGCCATGTTTAGCTCACGCTCTTGCGAAGGGTCTCGGCCTTTTCGCGGGCGCTGTCGGCGCCACCAACGTTGAGGAAGGCCTGCTCGGGTAGGTCATCGAGATCACCGTTGACCAGCTGTTCGAAGCTGTCGATGGTTTCGTCGACCGGGGTGAAGATACCGGGCAGACCGGTGAAGACCTGGGCCACAAACATGGGCTGGGACAGGAAACGCTGCACCTTCCGGGCTCGGTTGACCGTAATCCTGTCCTCTTCGGAAAGTTCGTCGAGGCCCAGGATGGCGATGATGTCCTGCAGTTCCTTGTAACGCTGGAGGATCTCCTGCACCCGGGTCGCGACCCGGTAATGACGTTCGCCAACGACCTCGGGAGCGAGGATGGTGGAGCTCGACGACAGCGGATCCACGGCGGGGTAGATACCCAGAGCGGCGATGTCGCGGGACAACTCGGTGGTGGCATCCAAGTGGGTGAACGTGGTGAAGGGAGCCGGGTCGGTGTAATCGTCTGCCGGAACATAGACCGCTTGGAGTGAAGTGATCGAGTGACCACCGGTGGAGGTAATGCGCTCCTGAAGCGTTCCCATCTCGTCGGCCAAGGTGGGCTGGTACCCGACGGCAGAAGGCATACGACCCAGGAGGGTGGAAACCTCTGAACCGGCCTGCACGAAGCGGAAGACGTTGTCGACGAACAGGAGCACGTCCTGGCCCTGCGCGTCACGGAAATACTCGGCCATCGTGAGGGCCGACAGAGCTACCCGAAGACGCACGCCTGGCGGCTCGTCCATCTGACCGAAACAGAGAGCAGCCTTTGAGAGCACAGGTGAGACGCCGTCACCCATCATGGTCTCGCCCATCTCGAGGAACAGGTCGGTGCCCTCACGGGTCCGCTCCCCCACGCCTGCGAAGACTGACACACCACCGTGGTTGGTAGCCACACGGGTGATCATCTCCTGGATGAGCACGGTCTTGCCCACGCCTGCACCACCGAAGAGGCCGATCTTGCCACCCTGCAGATACGGGGTGAGCAGGTCGATCACCTTGATGCCGGTCTCCAGGACCTGCTTGGTGGGTTCAAGGGTGTGAAACGCTGGAGGCATCGCGATGGATTGGCCACCTCTCGGTGATCTCGAGGCTGTCGGCGGGAACGTCGAGCGGTTCACCAATCACGTTCCATATATGGCCCAGGGTCACATCGCCGACCGGCACGGTGATGCCGGTACCACGGTTGCGAACAACCTGGCCGCGGCGAAGGCCATCGGTCGGCTTGAGCGCGACGGCTCGGACCCGACCGCCGCCGAGGTGCTGGGCGACCTCGGCCATGACCACTGTGGTTTTGCCATCGATCTCCACATCGAACTCGACTGCGAAGTTGATCTCAGGAAGCTCGCCGCGAGGAAACTCGACGTCGACCACAGGGCCGGCGATGGCGACGATTCGGCCCGGAGCGAGGTTGGTGGAGGATTCGGTCATAGTCATTCTTGGTTGGCTCCTGTTAGGCAGCGACTTCGTCGTCTTCTTCTAGCGCAGCGGCGCCACCGACGATCTCCATGATCTCGGTAGTGATGCTGGCCTGGCGGGCCCGGTTCATTTCCCGGGCCAGTTTGGTAATCAGATCTTCTGCGTTTTCGGTGGCGGCCTTCATCGCTCGCTGGCGGTTGGCGTGCTCGGACGCGGCCGCATCGAGAAGCGCTGCGAAAAGTCGAGCTTCCACGTACTGGGGGAGCAAGTCTCCCAACACACCCTCAGGCGATGGTTCGAAGGTGAAGCCGGCAATCGCTGCGGCGCTACCACCCCCTGCTTGAGCCATCACAGCGGTGGACTCCAATGGCAGGAAGCGACGAACTACTGGTCGTTGAGTGCCGAGCGACACGAACTCGGTGTAGATCAGCTCTACCTGATCAACCTGGCCACCTTCGAACAGCTCACGGACCGTACGGGCGATCTTACGGGCATCGGCAAAGGTGGGATTGTCGGTGAAACCTGCGAATGATGAGTGGATCTCGAAGCCCCGGAACGTGAAGTAGTCCTTGGGCTTACGGCCGACCGAGATGATGCTGTACTGGCCACCATCGGCCCGGTGTGCCTGGATTTCACGCTCAGCGATTCGGATGACAGCGCTGTTGTAGGGTCCGGCAAGTCCGCGGTCGCCCGCGCATACCACGAATGCGATCCGCTGAGGGTTCTCGACATGCCTGAGCAAGGGATGGTCTACCTCGGCTCCGCCGGCGGCCAAGTTTTCGATGACGCTGGTCAGCTGCTCGGCGTAGGGTCGGGCCGCGTTGGCTCGTTGCTGAGCTCGAGCTACCCGGGTTGCAGCGATGAGTTCCATGGCGCGAGTAATCTTCTTGGTGTTCTTCACGCTGCCGATTCGTCGGCGTAGGACTCGTTCTGCACCACCGGGCATCGGTTAGGCCTCCGCCCGTGAAATTTCGGCTTCGGGCAAGATGTTGGGCGCGTCCACCATGGCCTCAGCCGCTGCTGCTTGGGCCTCGGCGTCGGGTGCATGGGGAGGGGCGACCGTTCCTTGGAACTGATCGGTGAACGCACCGATCGCTGCCTCGAGCGCCTCTTCGTCGGGAACCTTTCCGGTATCGACGATGGCCGTCATCATGTCGCCATGGCGGCTGTTGAACCACTCGAGGATTTCGTGTTCGTACTTCTTCACGTCGGTCACGTCGACACCGTCGAGGTAACCACGGGTGCCTGCGTAGAGCAGTACAACCTGTTCCTGCACCGGCACAGGAGCGTTGATGCCCTGCTTGAGAAGTTCGGTGAGGCGGTAACCCCGATCGAGCTGTGACTGGGACACGGCGTCGAGGTCGGAACCGAACGCTGCAAAGGCTTCAAGCTCACGGAACTGCTGGAGATCAGACTTCAGCGTGCCCACTGCGCTCTTCATGGCCTTGATCTGAGCGGCAGAGCCGACTCGAGATACCGAGATACCGACGTCGACGGCGGGGCGGACACCGGACTTGAAGAGATCGTCCTGTAGATAGATCTGACCGTCGGTGATGGAGATCACGTTCGTGGGGATGAACGCCGACACGTCGCCTGCCTTGGTCTCGATCACGGGCAGCGCCGTGAGGGACCCAGCACCCAGATCATCGGACAACTTGGCGGCCCGTTCGAGGAGGCGGGAGTGGAGGTAGAACACATCGCCGGGGAACGCTTCACGGCCTGGGGGACGGCGCAGCAGCAGCGACACCTGGCGATACGCCTCTGCTTGTTTGGACAGGTCGTCGTAGATGGCGAGCGCATGGCCGCCGTTGTCCATCCAGTGCTGGCCCATGGCGCATCCGGCGTATGGTGCGAGGAACTTGAATGGAGCCGGATCGGACGCTGGGGCCACCACGACCACGGTGTATTCCATAGCTCCAGCTGTCTCGAGGTTGGCTACGGTTTGGGCAACGGTTGAGGCCTTCTGCCCGATGGCCACGTAGACACATTTGATGCCAGTGCCCTTCTGAGCCAGGATCGCGTCGATGGCAATGGTTGTCTTACCGGTCTTACGGTCGCCGATGATCAGCTCACGCTGGCCGCGACCGATCGGGATCAGGCTATCGATCGCTTTGATACCGGTCTGAACCGGCTCGTGCACCGGCTGACGACCAGTGATACCCGGAGCCTGAACTTCCATGCGCCGAAGCTCGATGTTGGTGAGTGGGCCTTTGCCATCGATTGGTTCACCGAGGGTGTTCACGACCCGACCGAGCAGCCCGTCACCCACGGGAACTGACAGAATGTCACCGGTCGCCTCGACGTTCTGGCCTTCTTCGATGTGGTCGACGTTTCCGAGCACCACTGCACCGATGCTGTGTTCATCAAGGTTCAGGGCGAGGCCGATCGTGCCGTCCTCGAACTTGAGCATCTCATTGACAGCCACGTTGGGCAAGCCACCCACCCGGGCAATTCCGTCGCCCACTTGAACGACCTTGCCGACCGTGGAGGAGGAGACATCGGTGCTGAAGGACTCAAGGTTCTTCTTGAGCGCACTTGCGATCTCGTTGGGATCAAAGGTCAGGGCCATTACAGCGCCTCTCGCATCTTGTTGATTCGGCTACGAACGGTGCCGTCGATCACGGTGTCACCCAGGGTGGTGACAACGCCTCCGACGACGGAGGGGTCGATTTCGGTTTGGAGTTCAACCGGTCCGCCGGCTTGTATCGCCAACGCTGCTGCCAGCCGGGCCTGCTGATCGGCCGAAAGGGGTACGGCCGAGCGAACCACCGCCAGCCGATTACCCGAAGCGGTAGCTGCCCGCGACACGAACTCGTCCACGATCTCTGACAACTCACCACCGCGGCCGGCATTGACAATTAGCCCCACTACCGAACGGGTGACATCGGATGCCCTGCCACTGAGGAGTTGGTCCACGATCCCATTCCGGGTATCAGCGGGAAGTAATACGTTCGCCAGCGTGGACCGCAGTTCTGTGTTCTCCTGGACGGCTCGGGAGAAAGCCAGGAGCTCAGATCTGGTGTTGACAATGTCGCCCTCGGCCGAAGCGATGGCGTGAATGGCGTCGGCGTAGGAAGAGATCACACTCATGGTCTATGACCTTTCCAGAGACGAGATGTAGGAGTCGATCAGGTTTGCGTGGGAACCCGCGTCGAGTTTCTCGCCCACCAGTTCCTCCGTGGAGGCCCGGGTCAGCGATGCAATCTCTTCGCGCAGATCGCCTAGAGCCTGGCTGGTCTGGTTCTGAATCTCGTTGGCGGCCCGCTCACGCATCGCCTCGCCTTCCGCCTTGGCTCTGGCAGCGGTGTCGACCTGCAGGCGGGTTGCGGTTTCCTGGGCCTCTTTCTTGATCCGGGCCGCTTCGGTACCGATGTCGGGCGCATCAGCCGAACTGGCCGAAAGGGCCTTTTCAGCTTCTGAGCGGGCGGCCTGGGCCTCATCGAACTCCCGCTGGATTCGGTCGGTGCGGCCGTTGAGTGCCTTCATGACGGCCGGCCCGGCCTTCCAGATGAGAACACCGAGGATGACGAAGAACGCCAGTGAACCCCAGTAGACCTCGTTGATATCGGATGCCAGCTGCGGACCGTTGGGTCCTTCGGCGGCGAGTATCGGGAGCAACATTGAGAGTTCCTAACTCCGTTCAGACATGATTCGGTTGACCACGCCCTGAGCGTCGGTGGCGGTGACCGGTCGGTCGATGACCTTGGATGCGGCCTGGGCGGTGAGCTCGGCCACTTGAGACCCGATACCGCCCATGGCTTCGGCGCGTGCGGCGTCGATCTGCGAGGTTGCCATCTGGCGCATCGCATCGATCTCGGCCTGGACTCCGCTGATGATCTGCTGGCGCTCGGCCTCGGCCTCGGCACGCGCAGCTTCAATAACGGCGGTTGCTTCGGCCCGCGCAGGAGCGAGCAGGCGTCGGCAACTTCGGCGTCAGCGTTTGCAACTTTGGCCTCAGCGGCCTTGGCTGCGTCCCAGTCGGAGCGAAGCGCTTGGTCTCGCTCCTCCATGGTCCGCTGAACCGGGGGAAGAAGGACATACCGCATCAACACGTAGAAAAGCGCAAACATCAATCCGCCCCAGAACATCTCGGGGATGACTGGGAGGATCGGGTTGGTTACTTCTCCGGCCTCGGCGGCGAGCAGTGTCAGCACGTGGTGACCTGCCCTTACGCGAACTTGAGCAGAATGAACACCACGAAGCCGATGAGGGCGAGCGCCTCGGTAAACGCGATACCGAGAAACATTGTGGTCTGAACCTGACCTGCGGCTTCGGGCTGACGGGCCATGGCCTGGACGGCCTGACCGACGAGGTAGCCGATGCCGATTCCGGGCCCGATGGCGGCGAGGCCGTAGGCGAAGCCGGCACTGCTGGCTGCGGCGCTGGCCTTTTGGTCGTCGGCGGTAGCTTCAACTGCCAGCTCGATGGCCTGGCTGGCTGCACTTGCGATGGCACTCATTTGACGGTTGTCTCCTAGTTATTGATGAATCTTGCTGAGATTCGCTTTTCGTTGCCCCTTGGTAAGGAACGCCGAGCTGGTTGCACGCCCGAGGGCGAGTTGTTCAGAAGTCTCTAGTGATGTGGGTGCAATGCGCCACCGATATAAACCGCGGTGAGCAGGGCAAACACGAACCCTTGGAGGAACGACACCATGATCTCGAAGCCCGTGAGGGCGACGAGCATGCCGAAACTGAACGGAAGAACGACCACCAGCACACTGGCTTGCCACAGGGCAATACACAACACACCGAAGGTGACGAGCAGGATGTGACCGGCCAACATGTTGGCGAAAAGACGAACCGCCAGGCTGAAGGGTCGGATGAGGAACGTCGAAAGAAGTTCGATCAAGAACATCAGAGGCATGACCGCAACCGGAACACCGGGAGGAAACAACGAACTCTTCAGGTAGCCGCCCAGACCCTGAGCCTTGATGCCGACCGCTACGAAGATGACCAACACCAGCAGCGCCAGTATCAACGGCACCGCCATTCGAGCGTTGAGGGGCATCTGAAAGGTAGGAATCACCTCGAACATGTTCCCGATGAACACGAAGAAGAAGATGCTCAGCAGGAGCGGCCGAAACTTGAAGCCGTCGGGCCCGATGGCGGGAAGGATGACCTGATTGTCGATGAAGTCCACCGAACCTTCGACCAGGTTCTGAAGTCCTGAGGGGATCTTGTCGCGACCCGCAGCCAGGAACATGATCGTAGGAATTGCCATCGACAGCACCGAAATGAGGGCGATCTTGTTGAACTCGGCGAACGTACCCTCGAAAAGGTACGCCGGCCATTCGACGAGATTCTCAATTGGAGGGAACTGAAGTCCCCCACCCTCGGCTTCAGCTGCGAACAGGTTCACGGACACCTTGACGATGCTCCTTGGGCTTCAGGCCTGGATAGGCGATGGAGGCGGACACGTAACGAAGTTCCCACACCAGCAACCCGAGGTGGGTGACGATGAGGGTAATTCCCATGGGAACGATTCGGACCCATTCTTGACCAGCAACAGCGAGGATCGCTAGGAAGATCAACCCGAGGCGGACTGCGAAACCGCCCAGAGCGGCTCCGAAAACAAGTGCGAAATTGATCTGAGCCGCTTTTCCGATCATGAACGCGGCGAGCACGAAGTTGACCACGACGATGGCCACGGCATAACCAACCGATAAGACACCGTCGGTTCCGCCGAGAAGCGCACCGAACAGAATGACGATCGGTATGAGAAACACCGACCGCTTTGCCATGTCGATGGCGACCTCAGTTGCCGGTGACGGCCCTTCCAGGCGATCGGTGTGCTCGTTGATGGCTGCGCCGGTCACGACGCCTCCTCTGCCATCACCTGGATGAGATTCTTGTAGCGATAGTAGAGCGACGCTGATGCACCGATGAACCCCAACATGCTGAACAGAATCACGAGATAGGGGCCGGTACCCAACCACTGATCCAGTCCATATCCGAAGAAACCGACCAACAAGGCGGAAAACACGAGCTCATACGCTCCGGTGCTGTGCATCACCGTTTCGGTGAGTGGTGTGGGACGGCTGTTCATGGGCATGAAGAATGTCCGGAGGGCTGACCGGACGGGGCAGAGCCTAGCGCCCCATCAGCACCGAGACACATTCTAAACAGCCTCGAGGTATGCCCTGACCGACCATCGCCGCATATGAAAGTTCCTCGCTGCTTCAGTTGCGGAATCGAAGTGACGAAGAACATCGATGTGAAACTGTTGATGCACCCTGGCATAGCGCTGTTCGGGCTCGCTGCGCTCGCTCTCCTCGTCTGGCTCGTGGCGCCGTCGTTGCCCATACTCGGCGGGTTCATCAAGTTCGCTGCTTTCCTAACCATGACCTTCGGAATCGTGGGTGGGGTCTTCCTGACATTCATGGTGAACAAAGCCGAGGCCTCCTAACGACTCCCGGGGGCCTCTCCCTAGACGGCTCGCACCAGTGCGTCGATCAGCCCAAGCATGCGGTCGGTCGATGCGGCAGCGACCTCGAGTAGAGCTCGGTGAGATCGCAGAACCGGCCCGGGAAGCCATGGAACACTTGCATAGCGACCAGCTCGACGATTGCAGCTGGCGAGTGCGAAATTGGCCTCGACGACTGCGGCCCCTCCGGTATCATTGCGGCCCAGTCGTGAGCTCCGCTCACAGAGAGGACCACGGTGACTCGACGCAAGCGAACCTCGATCATCGGTATCGCGCTCAGCGTTGGCATCGGGTTGCTCATCGCACTCGCCGGGGGCCAGGGTAGTTCAGAGGTGCGCGGCCTTCCCGTGTTCGCGCTGTGCGGCATCATCGCCTTCGCGATTCAGTTCGTTGTGTTCGTGCCGTCCTATCTGGCCCGCACCGAGCACTACTACGACCTGACCGGCAGCGCGACCTACCTGACCACTATCGCCATCGCCGTAGTGGCCTCGGACGATCTCGACGCTCGCGCCGTCATGACCGCAGCCCTCGTCGTAGTTTGGGCCAGCCGACTGGGGACGTTCCTATTTCGCCGGGTGAGGCGTGATGGCGGCGACGGCCGGTTCGACAAGATCAAGCACGATCCGCTGCGGTTCTTCATGATGTGGTCGATCCAAGGCCTCTGGGTCTTCCTCACCGCAGCCTGTGCGCTGGCGATCATCACGAGCGCCGAACGGGAGCAGTTCGGAGTGTTTGCGGCGCTCGGTCTAGCCGTGTGGCTTGTCGGCTTCGCTATCGAGGTGATCGCCGACAACCAGAAGAAGTTGTTCCGGGCGGACCCCGTGAACCAGGGCCGCTTCATCGACGTCGGCTTGTGGGCTTGGTCGCGGCACCCCAACTACTTCGGGGAGATCGTGTTGTGGACCGGCATCGCCGTCATCGCACTGCCGGTACTGTCCGGCTGGGGTTGGGTGATGCTCATCTCCCCGGTCTTTGTCTTCATATTGTTGACCCGGATCAGCGGCGTCCCCATGCTCGAGGCCCGAAGCGACAAAAGGTGGGGCGATGAGCCTGCCTATCAGGAGTACAAGGCCGCCACGCCGACCCTGCTTCTACGGCCGCCAAGTAGCCGTTGACCACATCCGGCACCTGACTTGGCGACCCGTGGCGTTTACCTTCGTTCCCCCACAGCCCGGGCTGAGACCGCGTCCCCGCTCGGCTACTCGTTGGCTCGTCGGCGAAGGGCTGAGGCAAAGCTGCTGAGAGCTTTGCTGACATACTCATCGGCGTTGGTGAACACTGTCTGAGCCGAGTCGCTGAATCCTGCCCCCGCGGTCGACATGTCGTCGATGAGCGGCGACTCGTCACCCCGCCGGACATACTCACCTTTGAGAATGTTGGTGTAGGTGCCCTCCTCTGCAAATCGGTCCATCTCCCGAACCCTGATCACCGGGAAGGGGTGGGTGCGACCCGCTGTCGCCATGAACTTGAAGAAGGTGTCGAGGCCCTGACTGTCGCTGTAGTCACGGCTCTGCTCCCGCAGAGCGTCGACGTTGATCGTCCCTTCCCTCCCGCGGACGCCACCGGCCATCACACCGAGTGCACCCACGGCAAGATCGAGGTCTTGCACCGCGATCAATCCAGCTCGGTCGCATGAGATTTCGGCTTTCCGATTCCATTCCAGAAGTGCCAGCGTGATCGGTGCGACCGCCCGTCCAACGAGGGGCAGCACGGCACCAGAGAATTGCAGCAGCAGGAAGAGCAATGTTCGGTACAGCGCATGTTCGCTCATGATGTGCCCGACCTCGTGACCGAGCACGAAACGGATCTCTTCGGGGCTGGACAGTTCGATGAGAGAGCTGTTGAGAACAATGAACGGGTTGTCGACGCCGACTGCACCGGCGTTGGCCAGAGCGGTTTGCGAAACGTAGAGCCGAGGGACCGGCCAATCGAGAGTGGCGCAGACCTCGACCAACATCTGATGGAGGTCGGGATACTGTTCTGGCCCAACTTCGAGCGCTTGGGCCGTGAAGATCAGCTTCACGTTCCGTTCTCCGATGGCGCCGATTACTTTGCGAATAACGACGTCGAAGCCAGGAATGGAACTCAACGCATGCAACGAAGCGCGGTCGGTGGTGTGCTCCCAGGAGGCGGGAGAAATCTCCGGGAACGCAGCCCGTTTCGGCTTCGTTGTCCGCTTCGCGACCGCTTTCTTTTTGACAGCCCTCTTGGCCGCCTTCTTCCTGGCCGGCTTTTTCTTTGGCGTGTCGTCCGCCATCAGGCGGATGCCTCGCCCTTGCGAACCATGATGGTGAGGAAGATTCCGCCGAGCAGTCCGAAGATCATTGCAAAGAAGGCAACGGTCATCATTGCACCACCGATCAGCGGGACGCGATCGATCGGAACGAAGCGGCGCAGGAGAAACGCAATTCCCGCCATAACGAACAATGCGCCGCCGGGATGTAGCAGTACCTTCATGTTCTTCAAGGTACTCGAACTACTTCGTTTGGTGAACCCGCCTCAAGTGGTGCGCGGCCGTCGGAAGCCTGGCGCAAAGAGCGTGAACAGGATCAGACCGAGCGCCCCTACTCCGACGGGCACTATGGCGTCTCCGGAGCCTTCGTTGTAGACCGGCCACAACACAAAGCCCGACAGCAGGGCCGTCCAGGCCCAGAGAATGAAGACGCTGCGGGCGTGTCCATGGCCGAGCCGCATCAAGCGATGGTGCATGTGGTCTTTGTCAGCTGTGGCCAAGCTCTGCCGGCGGGTGGCTCGGCGAATGATCGCAAAGATCGTGTCGACGACAGGAACGCCCAGGATGACCAATGGAATCACCAACGGTGCGTAGAAGAAGAAGGTCTGCCCGCTGAAGGGATCGGGAGTACGGCCGCCCACGGCCATGGTGCTGGCCGCCATCAGCGAACCCAGCAGAATCGCACCTCCATCCCCCATGAAGATCTGGGCGGGATGAACGTTGTAGGGAAGGAAACCGATGCAAATGCCAAAGACGATGATGAGCAGCAGTGGACCCATGGTCGAGATCAGCAAACCTACCTCGAGTAGCTGAAGCGCATAGAAGAAAAAGGCGACAGCCCCAATTCCCACGATCCCTGCCGCAAGTCCATCGAGCCCGTCGATGAAGTTCACCGCATTGGCCATTCCCATCACCCAGAGCACGGTGAGGAGGTAGGCCAATCCCGGGTCCACCACGATCGGGTCGAGGAACGGGATCCGAAAGTAGATGATGCTTACGCCAAAGAGGTAGAGCATGCTGCCAGCGAGGACAATGCCAGCAGTCTTGGCCGGCGCGGAGATCTCCCTCAGATCATCCAGCACCCCTACGCCGTAGGCGATGATCCCACACCCGAGAATTGCCCATGGCTCGCTGGTTCCCGAGAAGGCGTCAGGGAACCAACCTGTTGCTGCGGCGACCGCCATGGCTGTGAGAAACCCCACGAACATCCCGCCTCCGCCGAGGGTCGGTGTTGGCTCGGCGTGAACAGCCCGCTCATTGGGGAGCACCTGGACTCCTCGAGCCACGGCGATCATCCGAAACACGGGAACGGTGAGCGCCGTGGCGATCGCCGCGACCAGACCGACCACAAGATAGGAAATGAGGTCGACCTGCATCGGTGCGAGCCTACTGGTTTGACCACTATTGTCTCGGGCTGTTGACGCCGCACCGGGGCTTCGGTATGACTATGGCTCGAGTTGTGCTGTCAACGCCTGAGTGGCGTCGATGAACTCGTCGACGATGTCCAGAACAACCTGACGAGCGGGTTTGGTTTTGTTCATGTCGCCCACGATCTGACCAACGAAATAGTTGGCCAGCTTCTCCGCACCAGTGCCCGGGGTGTGGGCGGCGCGGTCGATGCGTCGGATGGCATCATCGATCAACATCGGCTGCATCGGCATCCCCAACGGGGCCGGGTTGTCCGGGTTCTCCCATTCCTCGGTCCACGCCGATTTGAGCATTCGGGCATGTTTTCCCGTGCGAGACCTCGAACGGATCGTGTCGGAGCTGGTGGCTTTCAGGAACTTCTCCTTCACCGCCGGATGAGTCTCCGCTTCCTCGGTGCCAAGCCACACCGAGCCGCACCAGACACCTTGGGCACCCAACGCCATGGCAGCCGCCATCTGCCGCCCGCGCCCGATACCGCCGGCGGCGAGAACGGGAACATCAACCGCGTCCACAACCTCGGGAATCAGCACCATTGTTCCGATCTCACCGGTGTGTCCGCCAGCCTCGGAACCCTGAGCGATGATCACATCGACACCGGCGTTCACGTGGCGCTCGGCATGCTGTGCCTTTCCGGCGAGTGCGCCGACCACTCTGCCTTCTTCCTTGACCCGGTCCACCATTTGTTTTGGAGGGGGGCCGAGTGCATTCACCAGGAATCGAGCTTTGTGGGCCAGTGCAATCTCGAGCTGTGGGGCAGCCCGATTGGCGGAGAAGGTTGCGTCTCCGGTTTGGGTCATCAGACCGCCGTCGTCGCCAGGAGACTCAGGTACCTCGTAGCGCCTCAGGATGTCATCGAGGAAGGCCCGATGTTCGGCCGGAATGAGCTCCTGGATCTGTTCTGAGGAGTAGCCGCCCTCGTCGTCGCCGAGGTATTTCGCCGGAATGATCAGATCGACGCCATAGGGCAAGTCTCCGATTTCGGCTTCGATCCAATTGAGATCGATCTCAAGTTGTTCGTCGGTGTGAGCCACCGCACCGAGCACGCCCAAACCACCGGCCTTCGACACCGCCGCTACCACGTCTCTACAGTGGCTGAAGGCAAAGATGGGGAACTCGATGCCAAACAGCTCGGTGATGTCATTCTGCATGGCGGCAGTTTCCCATCGGGCCCTCCGATACGGCAACTTGGCTGTGGCCCAGACCATCAGAGGAGCCAGCGCACCCGGTCCATCGTTCGAAACCCCCACTATCCTCATCGAATGCCTTGGCCCATTGTCGACGACACCATCTATAACGAAATCGAGAGGGCGGAAATCGAGCGGCAGAACACCGGCCTGCAGTTGATCGCATCAGAGAACTTCGCCTCGCCCGCTGTTATGAAGGCGACCGGCTCGGTCTTCACCAACAAGTACTCCGAGGGTTATCCCGGCAAGCGCTACTACGGCGGCAACGCCATCGTCGATCGATCCGAACAGTTGGCCATCGATCGCGTCAAGGAGCTGTTCGGTGCCGAGCACGCCAACGTCCAACCGCACTCTGGAGCCAACGCCAACATGGCGGTGTATCAGGCGCTGCTCAAACCCGGCGACACCATTCTGGGTCTGAGCCTTGATCACGGCGGGCACCTCACCCATGGCTCTGCGGTAAATGCCTCGGGCATCCTGTACGACTTTGTCGGATATGGGCTCACCAAAAGCGACGAGCGGATCGACATGGACGATGTCGCTCGACTGGCCGAGCAACACAAACCGAAGATGATCGTCACGGGAGCCACTGCGTATCCCCGCAACATCGACGCACGGCCGTTCCGGGAGATCGCCGACCGCATCGGCGCGTACCTGATGTTCGACGCCGCACACGTGGCAGGCCTCATAGCCGGCGGCGTGTACCCCAATCCGGTGGACGTTTCCGACATCGTCACCTTCACCACGCACAAGACACTGCGTGGGCCGCGTGGAGGATGCATCCTGTCCACAAACGAACACGCCAAGGCCATCAACTCCGCGGTCTTCCCCGGCCAACAGGGTGGCCCTCAAGAGCACAGCATCGCCGCCAAGGCGGTTGCGTTCGCCGAGGCTCAGACCCGCGAATTCAAGACATACTCTGCCCAGATCGTGGCCAATGCCCAAGCCATGGCGAAGAAGCTGGTTGAGGAAGGCTTCCGTCTCGTGAGCGGGGGTACCGACAATCACCTGCTGTTGGTCGATCTTCGCTCCTTCGACGAGGATCTCACCGGCAAAGAGGCTCAAATCGTGCTCGACGAAGCGGGCATCACACTCAACCGCAACACGATCCCCGACGACTCTCGCTCTCCCTTCGTCACCTCCGGCATTCGGATCGGTACCCCGGCTGTCACGACACAGGGAATGAAGGAAGGTGAGATGCAGCAGATCGCCACCTTGATGGCCCGCACGTTACGCAACAGGAGTGACGCTGCAGCGGTCGCAGAAATCAGGGAAGAAGTGCGCCAGCTCTGCAGCAGTTTCACTCCCTACCCTGATCTTTAGCCGCCGCAGCAATTCCGGATCGTCGCTCTAGGATCGCCCCATGGCCGAAACAACCGTTGCTGTCGCGTCGGACCATGCGGGGTTCGCCTACAAATCGATGATCGCCCAACATCTGGAGGACTGCGGATACGCGGTGCTCGATCTCGGCACCACCAGTACCGACCGCGTGGACTATCCCGACTTCGGCAAAGCACTCGGTGAGGCAGTGGCGGCCGGCGACGCCACGTTCGGAATAGCAGTATGCGGAAGCGGCATCGGCATCTGTATCGCAGCCAACAAAGTGCCGGGCATACGGGCCGGGACCGTTCACGACGTCACGAGTGCGCGACTCAGTCGCCAGCACAACGACGCCAACGTGATGTGCGTTGGCGAACGTTTCCTGGGTGAGCAGGTCGTGCTGGATTGTGTCGACACGTTTCTCGCTGCTGAGTTCGAGGGCGGCCGGCATAGTGCACGGGTTGCCAAACTCGGCTGACGTTGTTGAAGCACCCGAATAGGGTTTGGGCATGAGACTTGCACCCGGGATCCTTCGGCCAGCACGTCAGCAGCAAACCGAGGCCTTTCACGCACTGATCCGTGCCGTGGAACTGGCCGACAACCAGCCGTTCTTGACCAGCAAGGGCGAGGTTGAGGAGTTGCTCCACGATCCGGGTAACCCAGCTGAAGCCAATTTGCGATTGCTGTGGTCCGGCGAACACCTCATCGGGTGGGGTCACGTCATTCACTCACCTTCGGGGGTCAAATTGGAGCGGGCGTTACTTCACGGTGGTATTCATCCCGACCAACGGCGCTGTGGTTTCGGTGCTCAGATGCTTGCCTGGCAGGTCGATCGAGCCAGCGAACGGTTACAGGGCACACCCGCAACGTTGGAGGCGATCGCCATCGCCGACCGATATCTCTGGCAAGAGGACAAGGCAGCACTCTTTGGCTCGGCTGGCTTCGCGGACCTTCGATGGTTCGACGAACTTCAAAGAGATCTCGACGACCTTCCGCCGCTCCGCCCGCCCGACGGCATCACGATCGTGCCCTGGAAAGCGGAGCACCACGAAGCCACACGGCTCGTCTACAACTCGGCGTTTCTCGATCACTGGGGAACCACGCCCCGATCGCACGAGGCGTGGATGAATGATGTCATCGACACCTACGGACGGCGTTTGGACCTGAGCTTCGTCGCATTCGAGGGCGATGACATGGTGGCCTATTGCCTCAACGGCCATTACCCCGACGATGAGGAGCTGACCGGCCGACGAGACGGCTGGATCGACTCAATCTGTACGCTCGCCAGCCATCGGAGCCGAGGGATAGCCAGCAGCCTCATCGTCCATTCACTTCTCGCGTTCGAAGCGGCCGGTCTCAACAGCTCGATGCTGGGCGTCGACTCGGACAATCCCACGGGCGCGTTCGGGATCTACGAGCGGCTGGGCTATCGACCGCTCCAGAAAAGCATCGCTTCGGTGCTCACACTACGGGCCGGGGCCGAGCCAGCAAAGATGTTCTAGGCCCGGACTCGTGCCGAAGAGGTCAGACCCCTTTGCGGGCAACGACGGAGCGGGGCCGATCGCTGAGGTCCACGCGGATATCGGCTTCGGCAAACCCGCAGCTGAGGCAATGGCCGGCGATGGTGTCGGTCTGATCGGGAGCCATTTCGAGAACCAGAACACCCGTGGGCCTCAGCCATTCGATCGATTGTTCAACCACGGGCAGGAGGTCTCGAAGGCCGTTCGGGCCGGCCCGAAGTGCGAGCTCAGGCTCCCAATCCCGAACTACCGCAGGAAGATCTTCCTTCTCTGGCACATAGGGGGGGTTGGAGACGATCACGTCGACGCCGCCCTTGACTTCGCTGGGTAGCGCCTCGAACCATGAGCCGCTGAAGACCAATACCCGAGATCCAACCAAGCCAACACCGGCGAGGTTCGCCCGCGCGACCGATAGCGCATCATGGGAGATATCGGTGAGATAAACAGTTGAACTAGGAACCTCAGTAACGACGCTCAGCCCGATAGCGCCGGAGCCCGTTCCGAGATCGACAACGACGGGATCCTCGAAACGGAGAGCTTCCTCGATAGCCCAACCAGCAACTTCTTCAGTTTCGGGTCGGGGAATGAGAGCACGTTGGTCGACCATGAGATCCAGCTTCCTGAACGACCAGCGGCCAACCACGTACTGAAGAGGCTCGCCCGACAGGCGCCGAGCAACCATTGCGTCGAGGTGCGCCAATCCACGTTTCGCGGCGGGATCGTGGAGGTGGACGCTCATCTCCGCACCATCCCAGCCAGAAGCCTCCTCGATCATTCTGCGAGCCGAGATAGCTGCGTCTTCGATTCCCGCGTCCGCCAATCGAGCGGTGGTTTCGTGAAGGAGCTGAACCCAGGCGACCGTTCCGTCCATCACTATTCGGCCTCAGCCAACTGCCTTGCCCGTTCGTCCAAGATGAGCGCATTGCTGACCGCACCGAGGTCTCCGGCCAACACCTTGTCCAGTTGGTGCAGGGTGAGGCCGATGCGGTGGTCTGTGACCCGGTTCTCTTTGAAGTTGTAGGTTCGGATCTTCTCGCTACGTCCACCGGAGCCGGTTTGGTCTTTGCGCTGAGCTGAAGCCTCAGCGTCCGCCTTATCGTGTTCGAGTTGCAGCAACCGAGACCGCAGTACGGCCATAGCTCGCAGTCGGTTCTGGAGCTGGCTCTTCTCGTCTTGCATCGAAACGACCAAGCCCGAGGGGCGATGGGTGATCCGAATAGCGGACTCTGTCTTGTTGACATGCTGGCCGCCTGCGCCGCTGGCCCGAAAGGTGTCCACCTGGATGTCGCCGGGGTCGATGTCGACGTCTACCTCATCGGCCTCGGGCAGGACCGTGAGGGTCGCTGAGGACGTATGAACCCGACCCTGGGACTCGGTGACCGGGACCCGCTGCACCCTGTGTACGCCGGCCTCGAACTTCATCCGGGGCCACACCTCGTCGCCAGCCAAGCGGAACGTGATGTCGCTGAAACCACCCATGTCGGATGCCTGACTGTTCAGAATCTCCATCTTCCAGCCCTTATTGCCGGCGAACGTTTGATACATCTCGAACAGATCGCGTGCGAACAGATTGGCTTCCTCGCCACCCTCGGCCCCGCGGATTTCCATGATCACATTCCGGCCGGCGTTGGGATCAGGTGGCAACAGTAACAACCGAAATTCGTGCTCGAGCCGCTCGATGTCGGCCATCGCCTCGTTGATCTCAGTCCGAAGCTCCTCTCGGTCGTCGCCTTCTGACTCATTGAACATCTCCTGGGCAACTTCGAGGTCTTCGCCGCGGCTTCGAAGAGCGAGTCCCACCTCAACCACCTTGCTGAGCTCGGAGTAGCGGCGCGACATTTCGACGAAACGCTTCTGGTCCGAAACAACTGTGGGATCGGCGAGGCGTGCTTCGACCTCGGAGTGTTCAGACAGCAGCGAATCCAGGCGTTCAAGCACAATGTTCATTATTCCGCTCGCCTCCGGTCGTTCCTCCCTACAGGTCGCTTCAAGCTCGCTGTCGCTCGGTCAGCGGCTCACAAGCATCCAAGCCGCTCCGTCCCTCCGCAGCCCAACCAACGCTTATTCATTATTCCGCTCGCCTCCGGTCGTTCCTCCCTGCCTTTCGCCTGCAGCGGGCCCGTTCCATCGCCACGCAGGCATCCTAGCCGGTGGCCTCCATCCTCACACTCGCAAACTTCTCACGTTACGCGGGGCGCCTCGCTCCGCAATCCATGTCCTCACTTCGCCCTCCTCGTACCTCGTCGAGCTCGCTTCATGGCCCACTCCGCATCGGCTATATCGGGTACAGCTATCGCCTGCAGCGGGCCCGTTCCATCGCCACGCAGGCACCTAGCCGGTGGCCTCCATCCTCACACTCGCAAACTTCTCACGTTGCGCGGGGCGCCTCGCTCCGCAATCCATGTCCTCACTTCGCCCTCCTCGTACCTCGTCGAGCTCGCTTCATGGCCCACTCCGCATCGGCTATGTCGGGTACAGCTATCGCCTGCAGCGGGCCCGTTCCATCGCCACGCAGGCACCTAGCCGGTGGCCTCCATCCTCACACTCGCAAACTTCTCACGTTGCGCGGGGCGCCTCGCTCCGCAATCCATGTCCTCACTTCGCCCTCCTCGTACCTCGTCGAGCTCGCTTCATGGCCCACTCCGCATCGGCTATGTCGGGTACAGCTATCGCCTGCAGCGGGCCCGTTCCATCGCCACGCAGGCACCTAGCCGGTGGCCTCCATCCTCACACTCGCAAACTTCTCACGTTGCGCGGGGCGCCTCGCTCCGCAATCCATGTCCTCACTTCGCCCTCCTCGTACCTCGTCGAGCTCGCTTCATGGCCCACTCCGCATCGGCTATATCGGGTAGAGAACAAGCAAACCATACGCAGGTGGCCCGCTGCAGGCGACTAGTACGGGGCCGGGATGGTTGTCGTTTCGATGCCTACCATCAACGCTATCTCGGCAGTTGCGTGGAAGACATCGGCGACGCTGGTGACGATCACCGTGTGACCCGGGCTGTGTCGAAGGCGATAATCGGTTGCGACAGGGACTACGTCGGGATCGATTCCAGATGAGAAGACATACACGGTGTCTGTCTCTGGGTCGATGGCAGCACACGGCTCGGGTCCGAGCTGAAGAAGCCGCTCCCCTAACGGCGGCAGCATCTCCAGCGAACCTGCATCGAGAGCTGAGGGGTCGGCGTAGGCGCTCCATCGCAGCCACCTCTGCCGGGCCCTGCGATTGAGTGGATGTCCTGCCGGGCCCTGCCGGCGAATCGATCTGACGGCAACGGCCGCCTTGTTCAATGAGACCGCCACGTCCTGATGCCCATGTACGTATCCGTGCAACTCTCGATCAGCGGCACCGACGCCAATCGACAGGTCACCACTGCTATCGACGCGGGCGATCTCGAGGCCCTCGACCTCGGCGATCAACCTTCCAAAGTCGTCGACTGCCAACGCACCGACCGACTGAAAGAGTTCGGTGTGTTGGAGGGTCGCAGCGCTAAGTCCTGGCACCTCGGGCAGGGGAAGCGGCTGCGCCTCAACGATTGAGGTGCCATCCAAGGTCCAAACGGCAATGCGATCAAAACCGGCTGCGCGTCGAGCCAGCTCCGGTGCCCGGTGAGCCGGTGCGATCACCTCAATGGGCAGAGATTGCGAACGGCCCCACAGCAGAACGCTGCCGAGACCGAAGTCGCGAACATCGGACCCGTCATCGTCGCTGCGTTCGGGAAGCAGGATCGCCACCCGTTCCGAATCAGAAACGGCAGCCGCAAAACCACATGCGAGCGGCTGTGGAGAGGACCCGAAACGGTTGCGAACAACCGCTGCCAGAACCTTGGCAGCGAGGTCCGGGGGTGGGGTTGGGGAGCTCAGCTCTTCTTGCGAGAGCCGAAGCGGCGCTCGAAGCGCTCAACCCGGCCCGCGGTGTCAACGATCTTCATCGTCCCGGTGAAGAACGGGTGACTCGCAGATGAGATCTCCACCTTGTACAGCGGGTAAGTGTTTCCGTCAGTCCACTCGATCGTCTCGTCGGTTTCGATGGTTGACCGAGTGAGAAAGCTGTACTGATCGGCCGAGGAGTCCTGGAAGACTACGGGCCGGTACTCGGGGTGGATTCCAGACTTCATAAGACCGGCAAGGATAGCGGGGCCACGAGCCGTTCAACCACCTGTGGACTCCTCTCCATGTCGGCGATTCTAGCCTTAGGCCGAACCAAGGAGGGAAGCGGTCGACGGAGTGCTTTCGAGCCGGGCTAGCAGGTTTTGCATAGTTGCAAGGTTGTCCTCACCGGTCACCGAGTCGAGGAACCTATTGACCATCGCAGCTTCCTCGGGGTCGAAGAGCTGATCTTTGGCCCGGGTAAAGGAGCTCTGGGGGTCGATGGCCGGATACACACCGCGGTCGGCGAGATGCCGCGACAGGCGGATTTCTGCAGTGGCTGTTCCTCGAAACTCCTCCATGATCAGCTCATCAACCGGCGATCCCGTCTCTGCAGTGACCGTGGCGATCATCGTGAGGGATCCGCCTTCCTCCAACGCACGGGCAGCGCCGAAAAAGCGCTTTGAAGGATAGATCGCAGAGGCGTCGACCCCGCCGCCCAACAGGCGACCCCCGGCCGGCGCAGTGAGATTGAATGCCCGAACCAGAGCGGTGAGGCCATCGACGAGGATCACGACATCCTCACCCTCCTCGACCATGCGCTTGGCTCGTTCAACCGCCATTTCTGCAACTGCCACCTGTTCTTCGGGCGGACGGTCGAACGCCGAAGCGATCACCTCGCCACCATCGAGTCGCCGCGACACTGCGGTGATCTCCTCGGGGCGCTCGTCGAGGAGCATGACGATGAGCCGGACATCGGCGTGGTTGGTCTCGATCGAAACTGCAATGTCGCTGAGAAGGGTGGACGCACCGGTCTCGGGAGGCGCCACGATCAGGCTGCGCTGACCCTTACCCAGTGGAACGAGTAGATCAAGCAATCGGCCTGTGTTGGAACCCGCCACCTCCAGAGGCATCGCTTCGGTCGGAAACACCGGGGTCTGCTTGTCGAATCGCGGTCGGTCCTTGGCGAGGCCGGGGTCCTTGTCATTGATCAGATCAAGCGAATGCAGCGCGGCATTTCGTTCATTGCGTGAGGCCGGGCGGGCCGTTCCGGCAACGTGATCACCCTTGCGAAGCCCATACATGCGAACGGTCTTGAGCGGAACATATACATCTTCGGGAGACGGCAGTGCGCCATCGACACGAAGGAACCCATACCCCTCGTCGCGGAGGTCCAGGTTTCCGCCGATGGCCTGAGGCTCCACATTGATTTGCTCTTCATCACGATCACGACCGCGGCCGCGCCGACGACGGCGACGGTTGCCCTGGTCGTCGTCTTCAGACCCTTGGTCTGCCTTCACATTGCCGTCGTCTTTCTGGGGCTCGACGCGGTTGGGGTCCTCGCCCTTGGACTCTTCCTCCGCTTGAGGGCTCGTCTGGCGGACGGTGCCCGAGCCACTGCTCGGGCGTCCTTGACGGTTGCGGTTCTCGTTGGAACCACTGCGACCCCGGCCAGATTGAATCGCCGCCGGCTTCTCCACCGAATCTTCGGCGGTCTCACCTTCATGGTCGTTCTGGGCGCCAGCGTCATCGGCCTGACTCTGTTCTGCGGTGGAGGGCTCGTGTGCGGTGTTGTCGGAACCACCGGTGTCCGAATCCCCTCCTGTGAGTTCAAGAACCATCGAGATGAGATCATCCTTCTTGGCGCGGCTTGAGGGCTTTCCGCCCAAGGCGGTGATGATCGTTTGCAGTTCACCCCGATCCTTCTTCTGAAGATCGGCGCGGCCGGGTGTGGCGTCACTCACTGTGGAACTCTCCGGTGTGTCGTGCTTGGAAGCATTGTTCGAGTGTGCGACGAACGAAGTTGGGAGCGCTCGAGGTGCGCCCTCAGTCGTTGTCGCCAGTCTCGGACTGTAGCGGCAGAAAGGGCCGAACAGCGTCGAGGTCGTTGGGAATAACCTCGAGGCGTTCGGGTCGGGACATGAGATCGCCTGCTCGTTCTGGGAGCTGGGCGACCTGACCGGTCGCCTCCTTGACCGCTGCTCCGAACTTGGCCGCATCAGCGGTTTCCATCACGATCAGAGGAACATCATCTTGATTGCGCAGTTTTCGACCCACCGCCAACCCGACCGCGGTATGGGGATCGATCAGCATCTGATGCTCGGTGTACACACGCCGCATCTCGGCCAGTGTTCCGGAGTCGTCCAGTCGGCCGGCATCGAACTCGGCACGGATTTGCGCCATCCACTGTGGATCAATGACCGCGTGGCCTTCCGCCCTGAACTCCGACAGTAACTTCATCACACCGGTCGAGTCACCGTCGCTCGCCTCGAACAAAAGGCGTTCGAAGTTGCTCGACACCTGGATGTCCATACTCGGGCTCAGGGACGGGATCACCTCCGCGGCGCTGAGGGCCCCGGTTTCCAGAACCCGGGTAAGAACGTCGTTTCGATTCGATGCGACGATCAACTGATCGATAGGCAAACCCATGCGTTTGGCGTACCAAGCCGAAAGGACGTTGCCAAAGTTACCGGTAGGGACGCTGAAGCTCACGGGCTCGCCCGGCGCGACCCTCATCGCAGCACTCACGTAGTACGCCGACTGGGCCATCACCCGGGCCCAGTTGATGCTGTTGACTGCGGCCAAGCCGGCTCGGTGACGAAGCGTTTGGTCCCCGAATGCTGCCTTGACCAAGTCCTGACAGTCGTCGAAGGTGCCCTGGACGGCGAGGTTGGTGACGTTGGGGGCATCGACGGTGGTCATCTGCCGACGTTGTACATCGCTGACGCGACCCTCGGGATGAAGGATCACCACAGTGATTCGCTCCCGATTGGCGAGCGCATGTATTGCCGCCGAACCCGTATCGCCTGACGTTGCACCGATCACCGTGACCTGTTGATTCCGCTTGTTCAGCTCGTAGTCGAGGAGACGACCAAGCAACTGAAGTGCGAAGTCCTTGAACGCCAAGGTCGGACCGAATGAAAGGTCACAAAGCCACTCCCCCGGGTTCAGTTCGCAAAGGGGTGCGATGTCGGGATGGGAGAAGACCGAATAGGTGTCGTCGACCATCGTCACGAAATCACTCCGGTCGATCGACCCGTCCACAAAAGGCCACATGACGGCCGTGGCGATCTCTGCGTAGGAATCGTCGGGCCGGATCGCTGGATCGAGTCGCGGTATCTGGGCGGGAACATAGAGGCCTCCGTCCGAAGCCAAACCCGCAAGCATCACGTCGCTGAATCCAAGCTCAGGGGCCGTGCCCCTCGTTGACCGATACGTGATCACAACTGCTACTCGCCGAGAACTCGGAGCACGCTGTCGATCGCCTTCACAACCCCAAGCTGGTCGAAGGCAGCGAGAGTGCGGCGAAGTTGCCGTTCCGGGGCCACGTGGGTGATGAAGATCAGACGAGCAGTGCCCACTTCCTCGCCGGTGATGTCGTGCTGTTCCATGACACGAATCGAGACACCGTTCTCGCCGAGGGCCCCGGCGACCTGAGCGAGGACCCCGGGCTCATCGGCCACGAGAAGGTTCACACAGAATGCGCTGGGTAGGTCATCGATCGGTTTGATGGGAAGCCGTTCGGCCAGAGGCATCGGACGGTGCCCGCCGAGCTTCAGTGCTGCGGCGGCTTCCAGCACATCGCCGAGCACTGCGGATGCGGTTGGATTGCCGCCGGCCCCTCGGCCATAGAACATCAGTTCTCCCGACGCCTCGCCGTCCACGAATACGGCGTTGAAGCTATCGCGAACGCTGGCCAGTGGATGGCTATCGGGCACCATCGCAGGATGCACTCGGACGCCGATCGACTTCTGGTCGACCTCGCCGCCTTCGAACTGCTCGGCGATTGCGAGCAGCTTGATCTGGTAGCCCAGACGATTTGCAAAGTCGATGTCGGCGCTGGTGACGGCACTGATGCCTTCGTGGAATACATCGCCGGCGACAACGTTGGCGTTGAAGGCGATGGATGCCATGATCGCTGCCTTCGCTCCGGCGTCGAACCCCTCGACATCGGCGGTGGGATCGCGTTCGGCGTACCCCAATCGCTGGGCTTCGGAGAGCGCCTCTCCGTAGGGTGCACCTTCCTCGGTCATCTTTGTGAGGATGTAATTCGTCGTGCCGTTCACGATCCCAACGATCCGGAGGATCCGCTCCCCGCCAAGGCTCGCACGCAGGGCACGGATGATTGGAATGGCGCCCGCCACCGCGGCCTCGAATTGCAGGTCGACCCCGGCCTCTTCAGCAACGGCGAGGAGTTCAGCGCCACAGTTTGCGATCAATTCCTTGTTGGCAGTAACCACCGGCTTGCCCGCCTTCAGCGCTGCCGTAATCAGCGACCGGGCTGGCTCGATTCCGCCGATAACTTCTACGACGATGTCAACGTCGGGGCGACCGACGACCGCTTCGGCGTCGGTGGTCAAGAGCCCCGGATCTATGCCGGCCGATCGGGCCTTGGTGGTGCTGCGCACTGCCACCTGGCGGATCTCTAGTCCTGGTTGATTGCTGATCAGATCGACAAGCGCCCCGCCGACCGTTCCGCATCCGAGTAATCCGATTCCGAGGGTCACTTGGCCAGCCTATTCGCGGCCAGAAACGTTCGTCCCAGGTTTCGGTATTCGGCTAGCCGCTTACAGGGATCGTGTCACTGGCGATGATGAACTCGGGAGACTCGCTGAAGCCGATCATCACTTCGCCCCTGGTGTTGGTGCCACTATCAAGCCGGTCCAGCCAGAACGATCGACCTGCTGTGTCGGGAAGACGGCGGAGCACGTTGAGATACACAAGATCGACGAACCCGGCGTTGTCGAGGGCGCCATAGGTGTTCTGAAACTCTGTCGAACCGGCGAACTCTTGGCTCAAGACCCCAAGATCGGCACCGCCGACGAATTGTTCCAACCAGAAGTCGAGCCCGCCCTGATCGGCGGACCGGTTGAAGTAGGCACGATAAAGGCGTTCGATTTGGTGGGCCAAGGGCGCATTCGCCGCTGCCACGGTTCCTGTTCGAATCCTGAATTCCGCTCCCTCGGAAAACCCGGTCATCACCGATCCGCGGGTAGCTCCTGATTCGAGCTTGCCAATCCAGAACGACCTGCCCGCCGGATCAGGATCGCGGCCCAGCACGTTGTTGTAGACCAGGTCCACGAATCCTCCGTTGTCGAGTGCGCCATAGGTGTTCTGGAACTCGGTCGAAACAGCGAACTCTGCCGATACCGCTTCGAGTGAGGCGCCCTTGGCCCGTACGACCTTCCAAGCAGAGAATCCCGCACTGTCGGGTTGACGGTCGAAATAGGCCAGATAAAGGCGCCTGATCTGGTCGCCCAGCTGGGGACCCTGCAAGCTCGCCCCAGCAACGATCGGGATCTCGGGACCGCTGATGTCCACGATCTCCAGGATTCCGTTCGATGCCCCGGGGCGAGATGTCAAGACGAAACGACCTGTGATCGACGCATCGCGAGGATCGCCAAGTGCCGCCGAGGTTTGGGCCTGCAGATAGTGCAACTCACCTGTGGTCTTCCAGCGATAGAGCTCATCCTGGCTATGGAACACAACAGCGGTTCCGGCGCCGGAGATGGCCACACCACTGAGCTGAGAGTTGCTCGGCGCCGGCAAGTTCACCTCGGTTCGATCGGTGGTGGACGTGCCTCCGATTCTGAACCGAACCGGATCCCCATCTCCCCCAGTTACCTGCAGATCGCCCGCTCGGCTCAGTCCGGTGAGATTGGTGAGGACGCTGAAGCTGGGGCTGCCAGTCGCTGTGTCAACGCTCCGAATGCCACTGCCCGACCGGAAAAACGCCTGCCGACCGTTTGCGGTGAGGAACACATCGCGGTCAGAACGGCCCGGACTCTGCGTCACAATGGCACCGAACGGACGGACCCGGTCGGCTGTCCAGACACGCATCGTTCCACTTGCTCCTGAGCTCCGTTCGGTATAGGCGACGACATCGCCGTTCTGGTTGAGGGCCATGTCGGTGATGAGTCCCCCCGACCATGGCAACGCCAGACTCTCCACGGTCGCCCGCTCCCACCGGTAGGGCTGACCCATACTGGTGTAGAGCGCCACCCCGCCGTTGTCGGACACTGCGAACGGGCGAGCGGTCTCATCGCCGAGGACCACCGTTTGATTGCGTACCGAGTCATACAGCCCTATCCCGGCGCCTGGACGGTCAAAATCACGAACTGGCCGTTGGCGGACAGGTCGGTCCGACCCCCGTCCACATCAGCGGCTAGTCCGACCAGCTTGGTGGTGGTCCGAATCCGTGACGATGCCAGCGAGTCGACAGGCGCAGTCTGGGCATGGGCCGGCACTGCCAATCCCAACAAACCAGCGATGACCACAACGGCAATAACCACACGACGCACCCCCTCATCGTTCCACACCCTCGGGAAGAAGTTCGCGAGGGCCAGGTCCGATGTAGCGGGCTCACCCCAGGTCGGTGACCAGCAAGTCGGCGAGTCGTTCCCGTCGCACGACCTGACGCGCATCCCCGTTTGCACAGAAGAGAACCGGCGGGCGGAGAACCTTGTTGTAGTTGCTCCCCATACTGTGGCCGTAAGCGCCGGTGACCGGGGTGGCCAGGATGTCTCCGACCGCTGTGCCGGCCGGCAACTTCGCTTCACGCACCAGGATGTCACCGCTTTCGCAGTGTTTGCCAACTATCCGAGCCTCCATTGGCCTCTCGGCGGTTGGAGCCCTTGGCAGAAAGGTCTCATAACCGCTGCCGTAGAGCACGGGCCGAGGATTGTCGCTCATACCGCCGTCGACTGCGATGTAGGTGCGGATTCCCTCGAGCTGTTTGATCGTTCCGACCGTGTAAGCGGTGATCGCAGCCCCCGCGGTGATCGAGCGACCTGGTTCGATACCCAAGGCTGCGGTGATACCTGCGGCGGCCGCTCGATCTTTCAGGATCTTGCCCCACTGGCCTATCGTCGGCGCTTCTTCCCCCGTCACATAGGGCACCCCCAAGCCCCCACCCACCACCAGTTCTGGCAACTCCAGTGGTTCGGCGAACTCAGCGAGGACATCCAGTGAGCGGCCGAAGCTTTCGACCCGGAACACCTGGGATCCGATGTGGGCGTGGATACCGATGAGATTCACCCGGTCCGAGGCCCTCGCTCGAGCGACGGCCTTGGCCGCAAGACCCGTACTGACCGTGAAGCCGAATTTGCTGTCATCCTGACCGGTGGTGATGAACTCATGGGTGTGAGCCTCTACGCCGGGCGTCACCCGCAACAAGACATCGGGAGCGGTGTCTAGATCGAGAGCGTCGATGCGGTCGAGCTCATCGAAGCTGTCGACGACAATGCGCCCAACACCGCCTTCGATTGCCGAACGCAATTCTTCTACGCTCTTGTTGTTGCCGTGAAAGACAAGATCGGCGGGGGGCACGCCGGCGCTCAACGCAATGTGGAGTTCGCCTCCCGTCGCCACGTCGAGTGACATGCCCTCCTCGTGGGCCAGCTTGGCCATAGCCAGACACAGGAATGCCTTGGTGGCATAGGTTGCACGGCGCCCGAAGAGGGCAACGGCCTCGCGGCAACGATTGCGCAGGTGTTCTTCGTCGTAGATGAAGACCGGGGTTCCGAACTCGCTGGCAAGATCGAGCACATCACAGCCTCCGATCATCAGCGACCCCGATTCACCGAGTTCAGACGTGTCGGGAAGCAGGCCCCAGGGCAGCGGTTTCACCCCAGCATGCTAGAAGCGAATGCGGGAGAAGATCTCTACATCTCCTCGGGCGCCTCGACACCGAGAAGATCCAAACCGATCGCCAGGCCGACGCGGCTGGCATCGACCAGCCACAGGCGCGCCTGCTGGAGTTGGGGATCGACGTCGCTGCGAAGCACCGGGCAGTGCGAATAGAAACTGTGAAACGCTGCTGCCAATTCTCGAACCCAGGTGGTAACTCGATGAGGTGCTCGATCCCGCGCAGCAACGAGCAACACCTCTTCCAGTTCAAGCAGATGGCGCAACACAGCCAACTCGTTGGGGTCGACAAGACCGCTGAGATCCACCGATTCGATCGGGGCCCGATCGATGCCGCGCTTTTCGGCTTCGCGTCCGATGGCGTGGATACGGGCGTGGGCGTATTGCACGTAATACACCGGGTTTTCGCTGGCCTCGGCCTTCCACACATCGATGTCGATGGTCTGGGTGGTGTCGATACTCTGAAGCAGATATGCGAAACGGGTGACGTCGGGGCCGAGTTCATCGATGAGTTCGTCTACGGCGATCATCGTTCCGAATCGCTTGCTGAGTTTCACTTCTTCGCCGCCGCGCACCAGCTTCACGTTCTGCCCGATGATCGCCTCGTACTCGTTGGGCTCGTGACCCATGAAGATGAGGGCAGCACGCATCCTGGGTACATAGCCGTGGTGATCCGCGCCCAAGACGTCGATGATGATGTCGCCACGGTTGTACTTGTCGTGGTGATAGGCGATGTCGGGTAGGAGGTATGTGTATTCACCATCAGCCTTGATCAACACTCGGTCCTTGTCATCCCCGAGTTCAGAGGTGGCCAGCCATGTGGCGCCGTCCTTGTCGTACACGTGACCACTCACCCGCAACTGCTCGAGTGCAGCCTCCACCGCGCCACTCTCCACGAGTGCCTTCTCGCTACTCCAGGTATCGAAGTGCACGTGCATCGAGGCCAGCGACACCTGGACTTGCTGAAGGGCCCGCTGGATGCCCCACTCGACAGGATCGGCTCCCTCAGGCATTTCCGTGGCCCAGTCGGCGACGTAGTCACCCTGGTAGCCGCCCTCGGGAACATCGTGGCCACCCTTTCGGGCAGAGAGGCTCTGACCGAAAAGGTGTCGTCTGGGTGCCGCGATCGTTGATGTAGAACTCTCGATGAGGCTGGAAAACCGCAGCGCCCCAATATGCAGGCGAGACTGTCGCCGAAGGCGCCCCACCGGCCACCACCGGCGTGGAGCGGACCGGTCGGATTGGAGCTCACGAACTCGAGATTGATCTCGATGCCAGCGCCGATCTCGGGCCTTGCATATCTATCGATGCCCTTTGCCACCACCTGTCGTAGCTCAGCATGAAGCCAAGTTGGGGCCAGCCCGAAGTTGATGAAGCCCGGCCCCGCAATCTCGAGCCGTTCGACATGTGGAATGTTCGCCTTTTGGAGTTCGGCCAGCAGTTCCTCACCCAATTGGCGGGGGTTCTTCTGCGCGATCTTGGCACAGACCAGCGCGGCGTTCGTGCTCCAATCGCCGTGATCGAGGTTGGCCGGCCGCTCGACCGTGACCGAGGAAGGTACAGGGTCAATACTCAAGGCAGAAAGCGCCTCATGCACAGCGTCGACGATCGTGGAGCGAACCATAGGTAGCCGGTCAACTTTAGGCGGTGACTGTTGAGCGACCGAAGCAATAACAGACGTCTAGGGCGCCCTCGGGAGGATTCGAACCTCCGCACACGGCTCCGGAGGCCGATGCTCTATCCCCTGAGCTACGAGGGCAGGGTCGATAGATCGTAGCAGTGCTTCATCCCCACGATGCCTCGACTTCATCGACCAAGTCGAGCACGTTGGTTGTACCTCCGACGAGAACGGTGCCGCCACGCGACAGCGCTGATCCGACAGCCGCAGGCATCAGATCTGAACCATCGAAACGAAAAGGGTCGGCCGAAACGAGGATTGCGGCGAGATCGCGATCTATTTGGTCCCGGTAGAGACCGGTGTTATGTAGGCGGTGCGCGCTCAGGTAGCCACCGCGCCGGGACAGGATTCGCGCTTCGGTGTAGTCCGGTGCTGCGATGTAGGCCATCAATGACAAGGTCTCCTGGTTGTCGCTCAAGGCAGCGGCGAAATTGCCGGCACCAAGCACCACTCGTCCGAAATCGTCGTTAACCGTTGGCAGGTAGAAGGCGTTGATGTCGCGTCGAGCTCCGACCTCGGCCCCGGCATCGCGATAGGTGCTCACGACGAAACTGGCCTGTTTGTGGAGGACACATTCCCCGTTCAAATGGTCGATGGCAGCATCGATCCAGCTCGTCGAGGCGATCGCACTTCGGCCGCCAAACACGTTTCCCGGCTCGAACCAGGTCGACGTGACCCGTTCGACCACCGCTACGACCTCGGGGTCGTTGAAGGGAACCTCGTTCGCTACCCATCGGTCGTAGAAGTCGGGCCCTTCGAACCGGAGCATGTAGTCCTCGATCCAATCGGTCAACGGCCAGCCAGAGGAGACGCCGGACCCGACGCCAACGCACCAGGGAATCAGCCCGTCGGATCGAATCCGGCCCACCAGACGTTCGAGTTCGTCGAAGGTTGTCGGTGGCGCGTACCCGTTTTCTGAGAACACCTGTGGGCTGTACCAAACGAGGCTCTTCACACTTCCAGCCTGGGGGACGGCGAACAGCCGGTCTTCAACGGTGGCCAATTGACGCCAGAAGCTATCGTAACCGGCTTCGACCTGGGCCTGAATGACCTGTGGAAGCGGGGTCAAGAGCCCTTGCTGGGCGAGTGTTGTGATCCGGCTCGGCTGCTCGAGGATTGCAATGTCGGGAGGAGATCCATCATCGATCAGTTGGTCCAGAAGGAGATCGGCATCAGGTGCGCCGATGTAGTCCACTCTGGTGCCCGTGGCGTTGGTGAACGCCGTGAGAGCGAATTGGATGCTCTCGGCCGCGCTCCAGTCTCGGGGCCGAGCATCGTGACCTCGCCCCCTTGTCTGGTACCAAGCTGGGGAAGCGCCGCCAGCTCGGGATCGAAACCTGGTGCGTCGAAACCAGGAATCCGGTTTCGTAGAACAGGTTCGTCCTCGGCGATGCGATTCGTGTTGCCACCTTCCAGGACGACCGTGCCGGAACCGAAAGACTGTCCGTCGTCCAGGAGCTCCCCCCGCTGGATTGTGGGATCGTAGACGGCGATATCGGTCGAACAAGCTGACAGTGCGAGGCCAACCGAAATGGCTGCAGTGAGAACTCGCCATGCTGAGCGAACTGGCGTCACGGCCGTGACCCTTCGTCGGTCAGATCGATGGAGCCGGATCGGACTACTGCAGCCCGGCGGGCCAAGACGATGGCCTGGATCTCCTCGGCGAAACCCATGTTCGACTGGGCGATCGAGTCGGCGGCTCGACCACTGACCACCACAGCCTCGACGTCGGTCAGCGCTCGGATCGTCAGAAGATTGGTCCGCGAACCCAACATGCCTTGTTCACCGAACACGTCACCTTCGGTGAGAGTTATCACCTCGTTTCGCGGCTGAGACCGACAGCGGTACCACTGAGGATGAGTCCCAGCCCACGACTGCCGCCGCCCTCTACCTGAAGGATCTCACCGGCAGCAAATGAGAGGAGGTGGTTGTCTGCACTCAGCCCACCGGCTTCGTGGCTTTCTGTTGCCGACCGATGGAGCTGGTCGGCAACCTTCTCATTGATTGCCCCGGCGGAGAGCCCGCGTACCCGCCGCTGCACCATTTCCGGCGTTTCCAGTTGGGGCAGCTCGCCTCCGTCGTAGTGATGCAGGGTCCGAATGGGAAACGGAATCGTGATGCCGTGGCGTTTGGCGGCATACCAGATCCGGGTCATGAAATGATCCCTCACCTGGGGCATGACGTCGTAGCTCTGCACATCGAGCCATACCTCGTACCGCACCGAAAAATCGTCGTAGCCAACACAGCGGATGTCGACCACGCGAACCACCAAGGTTGGGAGTTCCATTCACCACCTCGGTGAGCATCGCCTTCACTGCATTCGGCGGATCGTCGTAGCTGAATCCAAGTGTGATCGTCTCGACGTGTTCGATCTCGGGCTGAGAGTTGTTGATGATGACCTGGTTCCCGAACACGATATTCGGCACCACGATCAGATCCTTCTGGCGATTGCGCAGACGCACAGTCCGCCAGTTGATGTCGGTCACTTTGCCCTCGGTCCCGTCCAGCTCGATCCAGTCCCCTCCGCGAACGGCTTCTCGCTGAGGATTGCCATGCCGCCGATCAGGCTGGCCAAGGTGTCCTGGAGAGCCAGCCCGATCACGATCCCGCCAACACCGAGGGCGGCAAACGTACCCGTAATGCTCAGGCCCCAAACGTTTGACAGGACGAGCAACGTTCCGATGCCGAGCAGGACAAATCGGGACGATGTCGATCAACAGTCGGGGCGCTCGCCCTCGCCACGATTCCGACGACGTCTGGGAGGTGATCAGCCCGCGGATGATCGAAAGCAGGATTGCCAAGCCGACGACCGAGATGATCGTGGCGGACACCTGGAACACCGTGTTCGGTTCATCGGGGTCGTTCTCTATCCCGGCAACTCGCTGGAGGAACAGCACGACAACCAGCAACGGAATGAACACGTTGCGAAGCAACCGCACTGGAGCCACAAGTAGGCTCTTGCGGCGCTCCAATCGAGTGAGGAGTTCTCCGAGTACAGAGAACAGCGATGGGAAATCCCACCACCAGCGCAGCTCCCCACTGAAACCAGCTCTCGGCCAGATGCTGCGCCCCAGCATCAGTGGTCCTCAACCCATCGGAAGGCGGGAATCGACTTGCCGTCCACGACGACATCGTCGACACGTTCGAACGGGTAACGCTCACTGACCGCTTCAGCTATGTCAGCAGCAACCAGCACAGATCCGTGTTCGGCTCGATCCGCCAGGGCCAGCACGTAACTTACCGGATCACCCCATACTTCGAACGAAAACTGGGTGTCCCCGACGATGCCCGCTTCTGCGTCACCCGAAGCGACCCCCACCCGTAGATCGAGATCCCAGTTGTTGAGGTTGCTCAGGGACTCGATCTTTCGATCGATCGCGACCGCAAATTCGATCGCCCGTTGCCGCTGGTCCAGTCGTGGCTCCATCATCCCGCAAGCAGCCAGGTACCCCAAACTTCCGCCTCGGATCTTCTCGACACCAACCTCGGCTGCCAGCGAATCGAAGGTGCCGATGATCTCGTCGAGCACGTGTTTTCCATCGCCCGGCGATGCACTTCGAGCAAATCGACTGAAGCCGGCCAGATTCGCGGCGATGATCGTGACGTTGGGGTAGGAGTCTGCGACCTCAGACTCGCCTGCGCTGACTCGAACGGCGATCTTGGCCGGCATGAGGTTGAGGATCAACGACTGAGTCTCGGATCGTTGCTGCTCGATCGTCTGGCGTTGAGACCGCATGTCGCCCACCATGTGATCCACCGCAGATGCCAGTTGCCCGATCTCGTCACTGCCGCCGACGGGCACGGGGCGATCAGATGTCTCGTCGCTGGCGCTACGCGTCCATGCGATCAATGCGTTGATCGGCTTGACGAACTGGGCGCTGAGGATCATCGCAAGGGCCGTGAGTACGAGGATGATGGCACCCACGGCTAAAACAGCGATTGTTGAAGTGAACTCACGGGGTCCTCGGCCTCACTCAAGGCTCTTTCGGCGACGATGGCCCAGTCGAGGCCGGGGGGCAGCTCCAACGGGCCATAGCTACTGAGCGACACGGCTCCGTGATAGGAGGTGATCACCTCAGTCCCGGACCGACCTCTCAAGGCGTCTTGGGCTGCAACAGTCTCGATGCGCTGCCGCAGCACACTGTCCCGCGGCAACAACGGCGTCGGCGGTGGTGGCCGACGTCCCCGCGACAATCACTCTTCGGCGATACTCCTCGGGGTTCTCGCTCAACAAACGCGAAGTTGAGCGCATCGCTTCGTCGCGACCCACGAGATATGCCTCACCCGTGTCACCAAATCCGGCCTGGGCCCAACCCTGGCTCACGGTCATCACGTTGCTGATTTCGTCCATCGGAAGGTGGAACGCCAAGATCCCCAGCAGCCGCTGATCCACCGGGTTGAAGATGGGGGCCGCTACGAACGCAGCCGGTTCATGGGAGAAAGGCGTGAAGTCGTAGTCCACGAAGGTGACCGCACCAGGGGATGGATTGCGCTCCACTTCCTTTACGAGGTCGGCGAGCGAACTCCTGCCATGGGCCCGACGAAAGACTGGTTCCATAGTCGACTTCCTTCTTGACCGAATACACGATGCGGCTGTCGCCGGGTTCGATGATGAAGATGTCGTGATAGCCGAATCGTTCCGCATAATTCCTGAAACTCGGATGAAATCGTGCATTGCACACGGCTGTAGAACGATCCGTCCGATGCCTCATCCAAACCAGCCCTCTGACCGGGTGGTTGGGATTGTTCACAACGTAATAGTGCTGAAGGTACT
>CAVVWM010000012.1:0-74530 GCA_963751955.1 uncultured Acidimicrobiales bacterium
CGGAGACAAAACATGGCTCGACGTGACCAGACCCTCTACCGCGACGAATCCGACAAGATGCTCGGCGGTGTCTGCAGCGGCCTCGCCCAGTACTTCGACGTAGACACCAATCTCGCCCGCGTCGCTTTCATTGCCCTCTCGGTATTTGGCGGGGGCGGCGTCATTGCCTACCTGCTTCTCTGGGCAATCCTTGACCCGAAGCCGATGGCCGGCCCACTACCGTCGGCCCCTGAGGCGACGGTTCCCGACATTGTGCTCGACGAACCCGCACCCCTCACCGACTCACCGGGCACACCTGATCTCGTTGAAACTTCGGTGGATGAGGCCGGGCCTGCGATCGAGCAGACACCATCAACATAGGTCTGGGTAGATCTGACTAGCGGGGTGCCCGTACCTAGCTTCGGCTCCGGTGGTGATATTGGAACATGAACCGAATTCGAGCCTTCTGTGCCGTAGCTGTGGTTCTCGGTTTCGTCCTTGCTGGCTGTGGAAGCAATGGCGAGGACACCGCAAAAACATCAACCTCCGAGTCGACAACAACGGCCACTGCCGCAACGGCGACAACCACGTCTACTACCGGTGTGACAGCAGCGCCGACCACAGCACCCTCAGGCGTCACCGTCCAGGTGTTCTTCAGTGCCGGTGACGGATCCGACTGCTCTCAAGTGGCAGCCTTGGACCGTACGATCGCCGATGGGGCTGATCCCTTCCGGGCGACCTTTGATCAGTTGGTTGCTGGTCCCACGACCGAAGAATCCGATGCCGGTGCCGGGTCGTTCTTTTCGTCGGCGACGGCCGATGCCGTTTCGTCGGTGGCGGTGGACGATGGACTGTTGAACGTCGACTTCAACGACGTTCGTTCACTGCTCAACAACGCATCGACTAGTTGTGGCAGCGAGGCCTTGCTGTCCCAACTGAACAACACGGCGTTCCAATTCCCGGAGGTCGATCGGGTTCGTTACAAGGTTGACGGGAGCTGTGCGCTTTTCTCGAACTGGTTACAGCGTGAGTGCTTCGAGATGCTCCGGGACGGGAGACAGATCGCTCTGCCGACCAACGAACAGGCGGAAGGCTCTGGCTGCACCCCGCCCACCGGTGATGGTTTGCCCGATGGGCGTTGGTTTGGCTACGTGGACGATTCGCAGTCCGCAGAGCTCGACTTTGATCTCGCCTGCTGGTTCACCGGCACTTCGGCTGCGGCCGCGGCCAGCGAAGACGGCGAGGAGAGTCCGCCGCCCAATGACTACTACGTGCGCAACCAGAGCGACCGAGCGCGAACTCTCGCGGTAGATCCGACAGCACGAGTGGCGTGGCTACCGAACCCGGGAGACCCGACAACCCTCGCAGTGCTCACCTATGACAGTTGGCTGGCGGAGCAGCCCGGACGCCTGTTCCCACCGGGAGTCTGGCTCACCATCGAGAACGGACAGATCACCGATGTCGAGGAGCAGTTCGTCCCCTGACGCTGAGGACCGATCGCCAAGAACATCGCTAGTCGGTGCCGAGTGCGCCCCATGAACCGGTGACGACAGGAGTGGTTGCCTGGTCAATTCCTTCACCGTCGACGTTCAATTCGATTTCGGCTACCAGATGGTCGATCCACTCAGCCAGGGGTTGGGTCTCACCGCCCAGACCAGTGTTCCACCAGTCCTGTTCGACATCGAGCGAGGTCCGATGTACGGCGAGTTCCAGAACCCGAGGACGAGTTCCCTCACCAACGGTGTACGTAGCGTGGTGAGTGGCGATCGGAGACGAATTTGGCGGCACGAGCGCGTCGTGCAGATCCACACCGTGGACCTGGATACTCTCGTCGACCTCGACGCCAACCAGGCCATCGCCGGGGGCTGCGACCAGGTCGTACCCCACTCGCAGGATGCGCCGGCCTGGATGACCCTCCACCGGGATTATCTTCAGGTTCGGATTGTGAATAGCGGCCATCTGTTGATCCTTCCGACCGCTGACTCAGGCCATCAGGGCGCTGAGAGCGTTGCCGATCAAGGTTCGGGCTTCCTCGGCGATTGGTACCATCGCCTCGCTGTCGGAAATGGTGGCCATCAGGCCGGGGTCCAGTGCTTCCACGACCACTCCGGATTCGGTCTCACGGACCACGACGTTGCACGGTAAGAGTGCCCCGATCTCGGGCATCACCTGCACGGCTCGGCTGGCCAGTTGCGGATTACATGCTCCCAGGATCAGGTGACGTTCGATCTCGGTACCAACCTTTGCTTTTAGTGTCGCTTGCAAGTCGATCTCGGTAAGGACGCCGAAGCCCTGCTCGGCCAGTGCCGCTCGAACATCGGTCACCACTTCCTCGAAGGGCTGCTTCAAGAGAACTACTTCTTCATAGATCATGGCACTGCTTCCTCCACATCGGCCCGTGGGATTGTTCCTATGGTGCAGATGGTAGGAGCGCAGTGCTTTCCTGGGGAGTGCCGATGGTCCCGAATGTTGATTCACGGCTCGTCCCGGTCAGACTGGGCACATGCAGCTGATGATCATCTCCGGAGCCTCCAGCGGGATTGGAGCGGCCATCGCCACGCAGGCGGCCGATGCCGGCCATTCCGTGGCCTCGATCAGCAGGCGGCCAGGACCCGGTCAACATCTGGCCGCTGACCTCTCAGACCCCAAGGCATGGACCGGCGTGGGTGATTGGATCGAGGGGATGATCAACGCCCAACCCTGGGATCGAGTGGTGTTCGTGCACAATGCAGGCGTGATCGAGCCGATCGGGTTCGCCGGTGAAGTGAACATCGGGGATGCTACGGCCAACATCATTCTGAACTCGGCTGCACCTCAAGTGCTGGGGTCTCGATTCATCGCCGCGGTTTCCAAGCTTGTGTGCCCGGCCCAGCTGATGCTCATCAGCTCCGGTGCCAGCAAGAGTCCGATTCAGGGCTGGTCGAGCTACTGCGCTGGCAAAGCCGCTGCCGACATGTGGGCAGCAACCGCTGGCTCAGAACAAGAGCTGCGAGGGAACCGAATCACGGTGCTGTCGATTGCGCCGGGCGTGGTTGACACCGAAATGCAGGGTGCGATCCGTGAGGCTCCAGAAGACGGCTTCCCCAGCAGCGAGCGCTTCCACGAACTTCATTCGGGCGGTGGACTCGCCAGTGCCGACGATGTGGCGGCCACGTTGCTCGCCCTTGCCCAGGTGGATGCCGGTCAAACCTTCTCCGGTATCGACATCGAGAACGGTTCGCGGCTCGACGTTCGGGACTTCGCCGGTTCGTGAAGACACTCGTCGCTCAGGTGCGACACGAAGGCAGTCCGGTGAAAGGGTCGCGTTTCATCGTGACCGCGAGTTCTGTTTCGAGTGAGACTGAGGCGAAATCCTTGCTACAGAGGGTCTCGGGTGAGATGACCGACGCAAGCCATCATTGCTGGGCGTGGAGGCTGGCCAAGCCGGCAATCGAACGTGCCGACGATCTCGAGAGCCTGGCTGCTTTGATGGCCGATCACACCTCGGGCGGCGTTCAGCTTCGTTCTAGGGTGGAGGAATGACCAAACGACATGACCTCGCCGTTCCCGACGTGAGCTGCGAACACTGCGTGAAAGCAATCACCGGATCTGTCGGACCGCTTCCAGGAGTCGAGAGCGTGAGCGTAGATCTCGCGAACAAGATGGTGAGCGTTGTCGGTGGCGACCGAGAGAAGATCGTGGCCGCCATCGAGGACGCTGGCTACGACGTTGGGTAGCACCGCTCCGGCAGTCTCCAAGCCGGCCTCGGGGATCGATGTGGTCGTCGTGGGCAGCGGTCCGAACGGTCTGGCCGCCGGCGCATACCTGGCCCAGCTCGGAGCGACGGTGCAGGTGATCGAAGCGAACAAGCGAATCGGCGGAGGGGCACGATCGGCCGAGTTGACGCTTCCCGGACTGGTCCACGACGAATGTTCCGGGTTTCATCCCTTGGGTTTGGACACCGAATTCACCCGAGCGGTTGACTTGGGAGCCCACGGTCTGCGCTATCTGTGGCCAGAGGTGCAGTACAGCCACCCCATCGACGGGCAGGGAAACGGTGGTGCAGCAGTCCGCTCTCCCCAAGAGACCGCCGAGGGGTTGGGCGACCCTCGCTGGCAAGCGGTGTTCGGTTCGGTCACCGAGAACTTCGGCGCGGTGACCGCTGACTTCCTGGGACCGGTCATTTCGGTCCCCAGCCATCCGCTGCATCTGGTGAACTTTGGCACCCGTGCGGCACTTCCCATTTCGGCGCTGGCTCGAGCACTACGAACCGACGCTGGCAAGGCTCTGTGGGCCGGGACCGCTGCGCATGCGTTCCGGCCTTTCTCCTCGCCGTTCTCCGCGGCGATCGGTATTGCGTTGGGAACGGCGGCTCACGCCTATGGATGGCCCGTCGCCGAGGGAGGGACGCACTCGATCATCGATGCCATGGCTGGGATGATCCTGGCCAATGGTGGGACCATCGAAACCGACAGGCGAATCGCTTCGCTGGAAGAACTTGGTCAACCCGATGTGGTGTTGCTCGACACCGCGCCGGCAGCGGCTGCTGATATCTGCGGCGACGCGATGCCGAGCCGCATCGCCAGGGCGTATCGCTCGTACGAACACGGCCCGGGAGCATTCAAGGTTGAATTCGCCGTAGAGGACGGAGTTCCGTGGTTGCACGAGCCGTCCCGGCAGGCGGGAACCGTTCACGTTTGCGGAAGTTACGGCGAAGTGGCGGATGCTGAAGCCAAGGTCTGCAGAGGCGTGATGCCCAACAAACCATTCGTGCTGCTGGGCCAGCAATACCTGGCCGACCCGGGGCGCTCGAACGGGAATGTCCATCCGATCTACAGCTACGCCCACGTGCCGGCGGGCTGGACCGGCGACGCTACCGAGGCGATCATCGCCCAGATCGAACGATTCGCTCCCGGTTTCCGGGATCGCATCCTGGCCACGCATGTTCGCTCCACCACTGACATGAGCAGGTACAACGCCAACTATGTGGGTGGCGACATCTTGACCGGAGCAAACACTTTCGACCAGCTGATCTTCCGACCCCGTCGCACCTCCAAGCCCTACGACACCGGGATCGACGGGGTCTACCTGTGTTCGGCAGCTACTCCCCCGGGTGCCGGCGCCCACGGAATGTGCGGCTACCGAGCGGCTCGGCGAGCTCTCGACAAGCTCAATGTTGTCTGAACCTCAGGAGCCCCGAACCGTTTCGGCCCAGGTCTTGCCCTGTTCCAGGTTTGGTTCTCTGGGCAGACCCAGCACTTGCTCAGCAACGATGTTGCGCTGGATCGCGAAGGTGCCGCCGCCCAATGTCAGCGCTGGTGAGAACAGATAGCCGTAATGCCAGATCGGGTCGACCTCGGGAAACTGGCTGTCCTGTCCTCTGCTGAAATTGATCTCTGTGGGACCCCATCGCCGTGAACTCGGGATGTCGCCCAGGATTCCGGATCCCTCGAGCATTCCGTTTGTTCGGGCCAGATCCTTGGCCAGAGACATGACCTCCTGGCCCAGTTCGTCGGCCATGATCTTCTGGATCGACGCCTCAGGCCCTGGCGTGTCACCGGCGAGTTTGGCGCTGAGCGTGCGCAGCTGATTGAGCTTCAGCACGGTGGCGTTGATGTGGAGTTGAGCCAGGCGGTCTCGAACGATCGGATGTCCCGCAGCACCGGCGGACCGCACCATGTCGAGAAAGTCGAACGCGCTCGGACCGGACCCCCAGAGGGCCCCGCCCTCGGATAACCCCACCCGTTCATTGGCCAGGGTTGCCTTGGCCAGGCGCCAGCCGTCCCCTTCTTCGCCCAACCGCAGGGTGGCCGGGATGCGCACGTCGTCGAAGAACACCTGGTTGAACGAGTGAGCGGTAGTCATGTCGACCACTGGCGAGAGCGTGACACCGGGGGCGTCCATCGGGAAGATGAAGTAGGAGATGCCCTTGTGTTTTGGCACGTCCGGGTTGGTGCGGGCCAGCAGAATGCCGAGCTGGCTGCTGTGGGCTCCGCTGCTCCAGATCTTGGACCCATTGATCACATACTCGTCGCCGTCTCGCACCGCCCGAGTGGAGAGGCTGGCCAGATCTGAACCGCTGTCGGGTTCGCTGAACAACTGACACCAGCGTTCCTGGTCGTTGAAGATCGTGGGAAGGTAGCGCTGTTTCTGTTCTTCGGAGCCGGCGATCCATATCACCGGTGCGGCCCACCCGATACCGATGGCATTGTGGGGCATCGTGACATCAGCCGCTGTCATCTCTTCAGAGATGATCAGCTGAGTCATCGGATCGGCATTGCGACCCCACGGCTCGGGCCAGTGAGGTACCACGTATCCGGCCTCGGCGAGTTGTTGGTTCGTGGGGTTGGGATGTGCTGCGATCCACTGCCGAACCTCGAGGCGACGGGGATCGTCGTCGGGTGGCATGTCGAAATCCATTGCCGAATCCTAGGTGGGAGGTACCACCGTTTTTAATTTGGTACCGGCTGGCTAGTCTGTGGTTGTTGGGAGGTAGTACTCAGCTGGATCAGGCGGTAGTGGTTCGTTGCCGGCGATGATGTCGGCCGCTTTCTCGGCGATCATCATGGTGGGGGCGTAAAGGTTGCCGTTGGTGACGATCGGCAGCACCGATGCATCGACGACTCGAAGGCCCCGTGTTCCATGGACCCGCATGCTCCTGGGGTCGATCACGGCCATGGGATCGAGGCCCATCTTCGCTGTGCAGCTGGGATGAAGAGCGGTCTCGGAGTCGTGGGCTACCCAGTCCATGATCTCTTGGTCGGTTTCCACCGACGGCCCGGGTGAGATTTCGCCGCCGTTGAACCGATCGAAGGCCGGCTGAGTGAGAATCCGCCGGGCTATTCGGACTGCCTCGATCCACTCCCGGCGGTCCTTCTTGGTCGACAGGTAGTTGAAGATGATCGATGGTTTCTTGCCTGGGTTTTTCGAGGTGATCTTCACCGAACCCTTGGATTCGGAGTACATCGGACCAACGTGCACCTGGTAACCGTGGTCCTCGGTTGGTGCTGTTCCGTCGTACCGAATGGCAATCGGGAGGAAGTGGAACATCAGGTTGGGGTATGGCTCGGACGGATTCGATTTCACGAACGCCCCGGCCTCGAAGTGGTTGGTGGCGGCAGGGCCCTTGCGAAAGAACAGCCACCGAAAACCGATCCACGGCGCCCGCCACTTGGCGAGGTGGGGCTGCATCGACACCGGTTCCTTGCAGGCGTACTGGATGTAGACCTCCAGGTGGTCCTGCATGTTCTCGCCCACGCCGGGAAGGTCGGCCACAACATCGATGCCGAGGCTCTCCAGATGCTTTGCGTCTCCAATTCCGGAGAGCTGGAGGAGCTGGGGGGTGTTGAATGCACCACCGCACGAGATCACTTCTTTGGAGCGAACCTCGTGTGTACGGAAGTTCCGGCGGTATTCAACGCCAACACACTTGTTGCCTTCGAACAGCAGTTTGTTGACACGGGCACGGGTGAGCACGGTGAGGTTGGGTCGGTCCATCACCGGATGGAGGTAGGCCCGGGCGGCGGACAGTCGGCGTCCCCGGTGCAGGTTCTTGTCGAAGGCAGCGAAGCCTTCCTGACGGAACCCATTAACGTCGTCGGTACGCCGGTAGCCGGCTTGTGGCCCGGCTTCGAGCCAGGCTTGAAACAACGGGTTGGTGGCAGGACCCCGCTCGAGAATCAGGGGGCCATCGTCGCCGCGCCATTCATCGCCGCCCGCCAAGCAGGTCTCCATCCGTTTGAAGTAGGGAAGACAGTGGGCGTAGTCCCAGTCCTCCATTCCCGGCTGTTGGGCCCATTTCTCGAAGTCGGCCGGGTTGCCACGCTGGAAGATCATGCCGTTGATGCTGGAACTGCCGCCCAGCACCTTGCCGCGGGCGTGGTAGACCCGACGACCGTTCATGTGAGGCTCGGGTTCACTCTCATACTTCCAGTCATAGAACCGGCTGCCGATCGGATAGGCCAGCGCAGCAGGCATGTGGATGAACACATCCCATTTCCAGTCGGTGCGGCCGGCTTCGAGCACGAGGACCTGGTTGGACGGATCGGCACTCAGTCGATTGGCCAGGGCACAACCAGCAGATCCACCACCAACGATCACGTAGTCGTACCCAACCTCAGCCATGAGAGAAGCGTACGCACCCCACCCCAAATTGCGTACCTCACCGACACCCACACAAACTGGCGATCAAAACGCCCGCCTCACGGGCACTTCGATCGCTAGTTTCAGAACGGGGGAACACCCGAGGGCGTACGATTGGGCCATGACTCTGGTGAACGCTGAGACCGTGCTGGAAACCCAGCGCTCCTACATTCATGGCCGCTACGTGGACTCGACGTCTGGCGAGACGTTCGAAGATCGGTATCCGGGCACGAACCGCCTGATCTGTGAGATCGAGCAGGCCGGCGAGGCCGAGATCGAGGCCGCAGTTGCCAGTGCGAAACAGGGCTTCGCCGAGTGGTCGATGATGAGCGCCACCAATCGGGGTCGCATCCTCATGAAGGCCGTTGCAATCCTGCGGGAACGAAACGACGAACTGGCCCGTCTCGACACACTCGACACCGGCAAACCCGTGGCCGAGACCACTGTGGAAGACATCGTCACCGGAGCCGACGTGATCGAGTTCTACGCCGGTCTGGCCGACAAGCTGCACGGCGAAACGATCGACTTCCCTGGCCACGGCTTCGCCCGCATGCGACGAGAACCGTTGGGAGTGTGCGTGGGAATCGGCGCATGGAATTACCCCATGCAAATCGCCATGTGGAAGAGCGCCCTGGCACTTTCATGCGGCAATGCCATGATCTTCAAGCCAGCCGAGGTCACTCCCCTGTCGGCGCTGAAACTGGCCGAGATCTACAGCGAAGCGGGCGTACCCGATGGCGTGTTCAACGTTCTCCAAGGCGACGCCCGCGTTGGCCAGGCACTGGTAGCGCATCCCGGGGTGGCCAAGGTGTCGATCACCGGCGAGGCATCCACCGGCAAGATCGTGATGTCCGATGCGGCAAAGACGCTCAAGAAGGTCACGCTGGAGCTGGGCGGCAAGTCTCCCATCATCATCTTCGACGACGCTGACCTCGAGAGCGCCCGAAACGCCGCACTCACCAACAACTTCTACAGCACCGGTCAGGTGTGCTCCAACGGGACCCGCGTGTTCGTACAACGAGGCGTTTACGAGGAGTTCCTCGACGGAATTGCCGAACGGGTGAACGCCATTCCCGTCGGCGACCCCTTCGATACCAACACTCTGATCGGGCCGCTGGTCAGCGCCGAGCACCACGACAAGGTGATGCGCTACATGAAGCTGGCGCTCGACTCCGGAGCCCGACACATCTGCGGCGGCGAAGTCCCAGACGACCCGGCGCTCGCTGGCGGCAACTACGTCACGCCGGCAGTGTTCGCCGACGCCACCGACGAAATGGTCTTCGTGACCGATGAGGTGTTCGGCCCACTGATGGCGATCCTGCCCTTCGACACCGAAGAGGAAGTGCTCGAACGAGCCAACGCCACCGACTACGGACTCTCCGGGGCGGTTTTCACAACAGATTTCGCTCGGGCCAACCGGGTGGCCAACGCCATCGAAGCCGGCTCGGTGTGGATCAACGACTACAACTATCTGCCGGCATCGGTTCCCTTCGGCGGCTACAAACACAGCGGCGTCGGACGAGAGAACGGTGCCAACGCTATCGAGCACTACACCCAGGTGAAGATGATCTACTCCACGCTGGTCCCAATTGAGCGGTACATGTAGCGTGAGCCGATGAGCGAATCGACCGCACCCGAAGGTTGGAGCTTCTCGGACTCGGGGTCGATGCCCTGGCAGCAGCGAGGTGAGGGCGTCGCAATGAAGGTGCTAGGCGTTGCCGACGGCACCATGATCGCCAGCTTTCAGTTCCAGCCGGGGTACGTCGGCGGTGTTCATGAGCATGAACAGGCTGAGTTCACATACATCCTCGAGGGGTCTCTCAATTCTCAAGGTGTCATGATGTACCCGGGTCACGCCTACGCCGTAGAGCCAGGCACGACCCACGATCAGTTCTCCACTGAAACCGGTTGCACTTTGGTCTCGGTGTTCAAGGTTCCCCGAACCTAGAAGTCACCGCCCAAGGCGTTCTGTGGTTGGGTCGATCCCAGCCAGAGATCTCGCAACTTTCTGGAGACTTCTCGAGATTTCTTCCGGCCACGCACGGATTCGGGGCGATCTCTGTCACAGGGCAGGTTCATACTCAAATCATGGTTTCGGCAGTGGAAATCGGTGTCCCGGTCGGTGAGGGTCTGCTCGGTGCTGAGCGGGCGGTGATAGCAATCGGCGGGGCACGGCTGGCACGGCTCGGAGCCGGCAAAGACCCCGGGTCGATGTCGAGAGAACAACTCGCCGACACCGTTGCTTCGTTGTGTGAGCTGAGCGAACAGATCGCTTTGATGGCGGGCCGCTACATGGATCTCGGCGAACAAACTGCAGCGTCGCTCACCAAGGGCCAGAAATCAATGGTCGCACTCGTTTCTGCCAGCACTCATATCAGCCGGTCCCGTGCCGCCCAGTTGTTGCGGGCGGGGAGGGTGAAACATCGGTTCCCCCACTTCCATCAGGCCATGTTGGAGGGACGGATTACCAGCGGGCATACCGATCTGATCGTTGAACTCGCCAGACGGGTCAACACCCGGCAGTTGTCTGATTCGGAGAAGGCGTTGGCTGCTTTGGCGGTGTTGTGCACCCCGGAAGAGTTCCGGGACAAACTCCGGGAGTGGGAAGCAGCCGCAGACCCCACCGAACACTTGGATGAGTTCCTGCGGGCTCAGGCATCGCGCAACTTCTCTTGGGCCAAAGACCTATTCGGAAGCTTCCATATCGCCGGCACGCTCGAACCGCTCGCTGGGGAACAAGTCGTCGAAGCCATCGAACAACGCTGCAAAGAACTCAAAGCCGCCGACGACCAGCTGCGGGGCGTGGCTGCAAACCACGATGCACTCATCGATCTGATCCTTGGTGAGAGCGGCCGCGGGGTTCATGTCGAGGTCATCTACCCCGAGACCGGCAACAACCCCACCCTGACTAGAACCCACACCCAGCTCCGGGCGCCTGCACCTGACTGCGAGGTACCGGAAGCGACCGAGTTCGATCTGTTGATTGTGGAAACTGAGCGGAACCTTGTCGAACGGGTCGAAGCCGAAATCGACTCTTTCTGCTACATCACAGGACTCCGAACCAGCACCAACATCACGGCGCCTGCGGTCCCGGTCTATCGAGACACCGGCTTCGGGTCGATCCGCTATCCCCGCACCGCCGGTGCCACCCTGGTACCGCCCGCAATCGTGGCCCAACATGCCGTACGGGTGCGGCAGCACCGACTCGACGCCCATCACAACCTGGCCGACGACCTGCCAGCGGGCCGACCCTTCACCATCACTCAGCGGAGAATGATCCGACTACGAGACAACCACTGCCAACATCCCGGCTGCCGCACACTCCACAAACGATGCCACTACGACCACATCCAACCATGGTCAGACCGCGGGCCAACCCTCACCGCCAACGGACAACTCCTGTGCCCCTTCCACCACCGGTGGAAACATCGCGGTGACCCGATGGGATCACGGTTGTTCGATGACTCCCCCGTCCAACTCGAATAGGGCAGGACCCAGCCAACCCAAAAGACGCCGACTCATCAAACAACCCCCGCATGCCGGGGCCATAGACGCGCCCGGTGAGTTCAACCCAAACTGCACCGGGCTAGATGCCGAACCGCTCGAATGCGTCGGGAGCGAATGTGAAGCCGTGGCCGGGTCGGTCCGGTACGACCAGCTTGCCGTCGCGCAGCTCGATCGCCTCTTTGAACAGCGGTGCAAACCAGTCGACGTGCTCCACCGAAATGCAGTTCTCCAGGGAGCCGGCCAAGCACAGGCTGAGCTCGGTGAAGAAGTGCGATGACACCGGGATGTTGTGGCCCGACGCGATCGCAGAAGCCTTACGGAACTCGCTATAGCCCCCGATCCGCTGAAGGTCGGGCATCAGAACATCGGCCGCTCCGGCGTCGAGCATTGCCTGAATGCCCAAACGTGTGTATTCGGTCTCGCCCGACGCGATCGGAACGTCAAGAGCGTCACGGACCCGAGCGTGACCGGCGAGATCGTATGCGGCCACCGGCTCCTCGAACCAGCCGGGCTCGAACTCCTCCAACGCTCGCCCCAGGCGGATGGCGTGTTTGGGAGTGAATTTCTGATTGGCGTCCACCAGCACGTCAACGTCGCTTCCGACTACCTCACGAACCGCACGGACCCGCTCCACATCGTCGGCGATGCGGTCGCTGCCGAGCCGGACCTTCATCGCAGTGAAACCCTGATCGAGGAATGACTGCGCCTCAGCCTCGAGCTCGCCGACCGATTGGGACAACCACAGACCCGAACTGGCATACGTGGGCACCTCGGAACGACAGGATCCCCACAGATGGTGGAGCGGCATGTCAAGGGTTCGGCCGACAATGTCCCAGCAAGCAACGTCGAGAGCCGACATCGCCGAGATCGTCACACCCTTGTGGCCGGTGGGGTTGATCTCGGTCCACAACCGGTGCCACAAACCCTCAGTCCCGTGTGCCTCGTGTCCGAGCACGAATCTCGACAGCCCCACAATCATCTCGTCGAAAGCCTTCAGCCGATCCCCGTTGATCGTGAAAACGTATGACTGGCCCACGACGCCATCGGTCGAACACGCTTCCACCAGCACGCACCCGACCGACTGGATCGAGTGAATGGCGGTGCCGATCGGCTTGGGCAACGGCACCTCGACCAACGTGGTGGTGACCGACTCAACCTTCATGGAGCGACCCGGAGCGAGGACGTGATTCGCAGCATTCGCTGTGCGTGGGCGAGCGGAATCATATTATTGCCGGTAGCTCGGATCCTGTTGGTCCATCAGCCGCAACAGGGCTGGCCATTCGTATTTGCCAAGCGGGAAATGGTCGTACTGACGCTTGGACAGCTCCCAGATGTCGGTGGGGCCCGGGTCTATGTCAAGCCCGCTGCCGTGGGCTCGCAACAGCGTGCGGCAGCCCCGAATCAGGTAATGCATCACCATGAACGCTTCGCCGGCAGTCTCCCCCACGGTGAGGAACCCGTGGTTGCGCATTATGAGAGCCCGGTTGCCCTCCATGTTCGCCCCAAGCCGTTCCCGTTCTTCCAGAGTGAGCGAAAGACCTTCCCAATCGTGATAGCCGATCTCGCCGTAGAGCATCGACGTGTCCTGCACGAGATGCTCAAAGCCGTTTTTGAGTGCCGTCACAGCTAGCGCGTCGGGGACGTGGGCGTGGAATACCACCTTCCACTTGGGGAAGTCGTTGTGAATGGCGCTGTGAATCACGAAGCCTGCGGTATTCACATCGGCCGGACCTTCCAGCACGGTGCCACCGCTATCGATCTTGATCAGATTGGACGCAGTGACCTCGTTGTAGAGCAGCCCGAACTTGTTCAGGAAGAAGTTGTGGTCCGATCCTGGCACCCGCATGGTGATGTGGTTCCAGATCAGATCGTCGTAGCCGAAGTGGGCAGCCAGCCGGTACATGGCTGCGAGATCGACCCGTGCCTGCCACTCGTCGCCGGTGAAGCTCGTGGCGTTGGCTGGGGCGAAGTCTGCGGCGGTAACTTCACGCGGTTCGGTGGCGGTCATGAGGACCCTTCCTGTTGGTGGAGGATGAGGTTGTTGGCGTTCTCGATCATTTGCATGGCGATCAGGTGCGGGGCGGCGAATCCGAACTGCTCTTCGGCTTGTCCGTACAGCTTGGTGACTTGATCGGTGAACGGCAACTGGGCACCGACACTCCCGGCCAGACTCATGCCCAAGCGGAGGTCTTTCACGGCGAGGCCGAGGTCGAATGTGTCGTCGTAGCCGCCATTGAGGATCTCGGGGCCGTAGCGGTCGCTCACGTAGCTTCGCCCGGTGCTGTTCTGAATGATGTCGAGCATCTTGGCGGGATCAACTCCACCTTTCACGCCGAGCATCAGTGCCTCGGTGAGGCAAACCGAGTTCAGGTAGCAGAGCATCACTTGGGAGATCTTGGCGACATAACCCGCTCCATGGGGCCCGAGGTGTTCGATCCTCTCACCGATCACTTCGAGGGCAGGGCGGGCTGCGACGAACGCACCGTCGGACCCTCCCACCAACACCGTCAACGTGCCGGCCTCGGCCCCTTCCCAGCCGCCACTGACCGGAGCATCGAGAATGTGAACCCCGCCGGCCTCGGCCGCGCTCTCGATCTCTCGGGCACAGTCGAGATCGTTGGTGCTCAGCTCTACCCACACGGCATCGGCATCCATTGAAGGAATCAACTCCGCAGCCACCGCTCGGATCTGCATCGGACCGGGCAACGATGTCATCACTACCGCGGCACCGCTGGCTGCGGCCGCAACCGAATCGACCTGGAGCGCACCCCGCTCCACCAGCGGCACCATCTTGGCATCGTCCACGTCGTAGACCGCGACGTCGAATCCGGCGTTCACAAGGTTGACGGCCATGGGGCCACCCATGTTGCCAAGGCCGATGAAACCGATTCGCATAGACCCAGCAGCCTCTAGTCGACCAGGCCATCTACGACGACCTTGGCCCGTTCGATGTGATGGGGTGTGACCCGGCCGTACACCGCTTCGGAGTGGAACGGTCGGTTCATGCGGTACGGATCGTGCACGTAACAGGGCAGCCCGATGTAGCGGGTGGTCGGGCCGACTATCGGCGTGACCCGATGCATCGAAAACCGGCCGGCAAAGAGCTGCAGATCGCCCGGTTGAAGATCGAGGGTCCGCACCCCTTCCCGGCCGCCGTCGAGAATGCTTTGGATTTGTTCGTAGTTGTTGGCGTCGGGTTGGCGGATGTTGGGGACGTACTCGAAGACGCCACCCTCATCAGCTTTCTGGGCCAGGATGCTGACCGTGAACTCGTTGCCGTCGAAGTGCCATGGCAGCACATGATCGGTGTCCATCACTCCGTAGGGGTTGCGCCCTAGCGGGTCGGCCCATCGATAGATCGGTCGGTCGACTCCGATGCACTCCCAGATGAAGTGAAGCATTACATCGCTGTCGTAGAGCTGACGCATCGGTGAGTTGGGCCACAGAAGGTCAGCGCAGATGAAGCCGCTGTGGCGAGTCTGGAAGCGACGGACCGGATGGTCTTCGGGTTGCGACTCATCGTCAGCGGAGAAATACGGGTTGTTCGAGTCGGTGACAAAGTTGGTCTGATCGTGCAGTGCGGTGGCTTCGGCTTGCATGATGGCCACTGTCTCGGGTCGCACGAAGTTTGAAATCCGGAAAACATCCGAACTGTCGCATCTGCTCGCGAGCTTCGGCCACCAGCTCGGCCCGATCGGGGTTCGACAACTCGTGAATCGGGAATCTTGCGAGATCGATCATCTCGCTCAGATCGGTTTCGATTGCGGCGAATGCGGTGGGCATGCGGGCCCCCTTTCCAAGCGTGTAGCCACCAAAGTAAACCGCGACTGGACGTTCGTCCAGTATTTCGGATACACAGGTTCCGTGGCGCTGAGCGAGACACAGGAGCAGATTCTCGATGCGGCGATGTACTGCATCGTCCGCGACGGGGTCGAGGGAGCCAGCATGCGCCGAGTTGCGCGAGAGGCCGACGTGTCGCTGGGACTGCTGAGTTATCACTTCGATGACAAACGCACCCTCATCGTGGCTGCGTTCCAACTGATCACCGACCGACTGTTTGCCGCGTCGCTAGAGACGCTGGAGGGACTGGAAAACCCCGAGGATCGAGTGCGGGCCTACATCCGCAATGCCTTCACCGAGGAGTTCCTGACACCCGACTACCTTGCTATGAGGCTGGCCCTCTGGGCGATCTCTCGAACCGATCCACTGATCGCCGAGGCGGAGGCGAAACATGAACGGCGCTACACCAATCAGCTGGCCTCCCTCGTTCGCGCTGCCCGACCATCGGTCAGTAGACGAGAAGCCGACAACCGAGCAACCGATGTGATTGTCACGCAGAATGGCCTGTGGCTCAACTGGGCCCGCTACCAGAACAAGGCTGATCTCGAGCGGGGACTCACTCGCTGCGAAGCCATCGCTTTGGGTGACCCCTAGACCGCTGCTTCATGTACAGCGATTGAACGATCGTCCAGTGATGAGTACGGTCACGCCCATGGTCTCTCCGAACGTACTGATCGTTATGGCCGATCAGCTGGCTCCACACTTCACAGGCACATACGGCCACCCGCTGGTGAAGACTCCGAACATCGACGCCCTGGCCGGACGGGGAGTGCGCTTCGACAACGCCTACTGCCACTCGCCGCTATGCGCACCGGCGCGGTTCTCAATGATGAGCGGCCAAGCCATTTCTCGAATCGGGGCGTGGGACAACGCCTCGGAGTTCTCCGCCGCCGTTCCAACCATGGCTCACTACATGAATCTGGCAGGCTATCGAACCGCGTTGTCCGGCAAGATGCATTTCGTCGGTCCCGATCAGCTCCACGGATTCAACCAGCGCCTCACCACCGACATCTACCCCGCCGACTTCGCCTGGACACCCGATTGGGAACATGCCGATGAACGAATCGACAAGTGGTACCACAACATGGATGCTCTACGGGAGGCCGGTCAGGCGGTCACCACATACCAGATCGACTATGACGAAGAGGTGGGGTTTGCTGCCCGCCGGCATCTTCTCGACATGGCCCGCGATACTGACCAGCGGCCGTTCTTCATGGTGGCGTCGTTCATCCATCCCCACGATCCCTACGTGGCCCGACCCGAGTGGTGGGAGTTGTATGACAACGACGGGATCGACATGCCCGACCTGCTGGATCCAGCCGAGATGGATCCCCACACCGCGCGGATTCACCAAGGGATCGAGGCCGACACCGTCGGCTTCACTTCCGAGCAGACCCGCAACGCCCGCCACGGCTACTACGCCAACACCAGTTACTTCGACAATTGGGTAGGCAGGCTGGTTCGCACGCTCGAGGAGACAGGCCAGCTCGACAACACGGTGGTGATCGTGACCAGTGACCACGGCGACATGCTGGGTGACCGCGGTGTCTGGTTCAAGATGTCATTCCACGAACGGTCCGCCCGCGTCCCGCTGATCATGGCAGGGCCGGGAGTCGAGCCGGGGTCCGTGTCCAACGCCTGCTCCCATCTCGACCTGCTTCCCACCCTGCTCGATATCGCCAGGAACGGCGGTAGATCGCCCGAGCTCGGAGTCGAGCTCGATGGGCGCAGCCTGTGGGAGTCCGCCAGTGGCGGCAGCGACGAGCTGGACGAAACGTTCGGTGAGTACTGCGGGGAGATGACCTCCCATCCGATATTCATGATCCGCCGTGGCGAGTTCAAATACATCCACTGCGATAGCGATCCGCCGCTGTTGTTCAACGTCGACGATGACCCGCTGGAGCGGAACAACCTGGCAGCCGATTCCGAGCATGCCAAGACCGCTGCTGGGTTTGGGGCCGAGGTGGCGAAGCGTTGGGATTCTCCGACTATCAGAGACCGGGTACTTCAGTCACAAAAGGCTCGCCGCACGCTTCACGATGCCATGAGCCACGGGCCGCTGACCAGCTGGGACTTCGCGCCAGTCGCCGACGTGGCCAATATGTACGTCAGGAACCACATGGACTGGGCTGAGGCCGGGGGTCGCAGCCGGCTCTAGCAGGTCTCAGTTCTCCGAGAGTGACTTGAGCTTGGCCAGGCCTTTCTCGAAGTCCTTGCCGATCTGCTTGTCCATCAGGCCGAACACGTTCATGACCCGGGTGATGAGGTTGTGCGGAGCGGTCATCGTCCAGTCGACGACGGTGGACTGGCCTTGGGGGGTCAACGCCAGCCCCATCGTGCTTGCCGATTTGAAGGGCCGCGTGAAGTTGAGGTCCGAAGTCATGCTGCGGGGACCATCCAGACCGGTGATCGTCATCGAACCAGCGCCGGCCCGCCGGTTCCCGTTCCATGCGTAGTGTGAACCGACCTCGCCGTCGGCACCTGTGTAGGTCTTGGTCATGTCGGGATCGAGCTCTTCCCATGGCGACCAGTCAGGCCATCGGCGGAAGTTGGAAATTCGATCGAAGATCACTTCGGGCGAAGCATTGATCTTCGTTGTGCGTTCGACGGTATAGGTGCTGGCCATGGTTCGTCCCTTCAGAATCGGTTCACGCGGCGTCTAAACCGGACACTACTCCTGAGCTAACGAACCGGCAATCAGTTTGTCGTCGCGGGAAGTGCCGCGACAACACACACCTCAACCAGAAGGCCCGGACGGGCCATATGCGCTTCGACGCACGCCCGGGCGGGAGCGTGACCCTCTGGTACCCACGCGTTCCAGACCTCGTTCAAGCGGCCGAAGTGGTTGTCGATGTCCCGGAGGTAGATCGTGGCTGAGAGGAGATGTGAGTTGTCAGTGCCGGCTTCGGCGAGCGCTGCGTCTACCCGTCCCAGCGTCGACCTGGTCTGCTCTTCAATCGAAGCCTGCGGATCTTCTGCCACCTGGCCCGACACGTAGACGATTCCGTTGTGGATGACGATCTTGCTGGCTCGAGCGGTGGTTTCTAGACGGGTGATCGACATTGCACCACACTACGAGCTGTGACCGATCTGTCCGTCAATCCGATCGATGAGGAGGCTCTGGCCACTAGGCGGCTCGCCCATCTGCGCACTCACATGATCGATGCCGGTCTCGACCTTTGTGTGCTCACCAACCCGGTGTCGATTCGTTACGCCACCGGCTATCGGGGATACGCAGCTTTCCAAGCACACATACCCTCCCAATACTTGCTCGTTCCGGCCGAGGGCCCGGTCGTGCTCCACGGTGCCTACACAGATGAGTTGTCGACCATCGATCGATGCGAGAACGCCCACTCGGTCACCGCCTTCGACGCCGGTCTGTTGACCGGAGACGCCGCCATGCGGTTCACCCACGACATCGAGCGCTCGCTCCACGACTCCGAGCTCTCATCCACATCGATCGTTGGCGTAGAACGTCTCACCCCGATGGGGTTCAAAGTGCTCCACGGAAGCGAGATGCGAATCGCCGACGCCGAGGGAGTCATCGAGCTGACCCGCAGTCGGAAGTTGCCAGACGAATTCAAAGCCATCGCGTATGCCGTGGCTGTCGCCGAGCTGGGAATCGAGCGGTTGCGAGACGCACTCGAGCCTGGAATCACCGAGAACCAATTGTTCGCTATTCTTCACCAAACGAACATCGCCCACGATGGTGACTGGATCGACGGGCGCATGTTGTGCTCAGGCCCTCGCACCAATCCCTGGTACCAGGAAGCAAGCGGTCGACGAATCGGCGACGGCGAAATGGTGGCGTTCGATACCGACATGATCGGACCCAACGGGTACTGCGCCGACATCTCGAGAACATGGGTGTGCGGCGACGCTCCAACCTCGGCTCAGCAAGATCTGTACAAAAGAGCCCGAGAGGAGATCGAACACAACACCGAGTTATTGAAGGTCGGCGCCAGCCTTCGAGAGTTGTCCGAGAACAGCTATCGCCAGCCCGAAGAGTTCGTGGCCAACCGCTACGCGTGTGTGTTCCATGGGGTGGGTATGAGCGACGAGTTCCCGAAGATCCCCTACCCCCAGGACTGGCACTGGACCGGCTACGACGGGGAGCTCGAAGACGGCACCGTCCTCTCGGTGGAGAGTTACGTGGGAGCCGAAGGAGGCTCCGAGGGCGTGAAGCTCGAACAGATGGTCCAGGTAACCGCTGATGGAGTGATTCCGATCTCCGCCTCGCCCCTGTGGGAGCCGTGAAGGAAGGCTAGATCTCGGTGAAGTCGCCGCCCCTCCCGGCTCCGTCGGCGAAGCGGCGGGCGCCGGCAATTCCTTCAGCAACAACCATCACCTTTCCGTTCTCGAACTCGTTGGCCATGGCATCGCGAACCGACAGGCCGTGCTGACCTTTCACCGAGCGCATGTCGGTTCGCAGGCATTGTTGAGGGAACCGGGCGATGTCGTGGGCAATGGCCTCGGCTCGGGAGCGGGCCGCGCCGTCAGGCACGACATATTCGCACAGGCCGATCCGTTCACACTCGTCGGCCATAACTTGGCGACCGGTGAGGATCAGGTCCATGGCGCGGCCCTGCCCGACGAGCCGGGGAAGTCGAACCGTCCCTCCATCGATCAGCGGTACGCCCCAGCGGCGGCAATACACACCCATGTATGCGGATACTTCCATCACCCGCAAGTCGGCCCACATCGCCAACTCCATCCCACCGGCGACAGCTGGTCCAGCGATCGCTGCGATAACAGGCTTGGACAGGTCGAGGCGACTGGGTCCCATCGGCCCACGGGAGTGGCCGTCATCGGTGGTTCGATCGAAGGGCAACTGATTCACGCCGTCGTCGTCATCAGCCAGCGACGCTGCTGCCTTGAGGTCCCAACCGGCACAGAATGCGCCACCTTCGCCCCAGAACACCGCAACGGCGGCCTCCGGATCGTTGTCGAATTGGATGAACGCATCGAACAACTCCCCGGCGCTTTTTGCGTCCATGGCGTTGCGCGCCTCAAACCGGGAGTGGATGACGGTCCAGACCGGACCGTCCTTCTCGATTCGAACGGTCATTGCTGGTTACCCGTTCCAGCCCGAAACCGACTTCACTTCGCAGAACTCTTCGATACCCCATTCGCCGCCCTCACGGCCGTTGCCGGACTGGCCATAACCGCCGAAGGGTGCGTTGGCGCCCTGGGACAAACCATTCATCTGCACCATTCCCGACCGAAGTTGCCTGGCGATCCGGCGAGCCTTCTGGTTGTCGGTGGTCTGCACATAGTTGGTGAGGCCATAAGGGGTGTCGTTGGCGATCTGTACCGCTTCGTCCTCGGTGTCGAAGGGCATCATCGACAGAACCGGTCCGAAAATTTCCTCGTTGGCGATGGTCATGTCGGGGGTTACATCGGCGAACACGGTGGGCTTCACGTAGTAGCCGGATTCGAAACCATCAGGTCGACCCTGGCCACCTGCGATCAGCCGGGCACCTTCCTCTTCGCCCTTGGCGATCAGACCCTGGATCTTGTTCCACTGGGCCTCGCTGACCACCGGACCGATGTGGCGCCCTTGGTTGGCGGCGTTGTCGACTGAGGTTTTGGCTGCCACCGCTTTGGCTGTTTCGACGGCTTGGTCGTAGATGGACCGTTCCACGAGCATGCGGGTGGGAGCGTTGCAGGACTGACCGGAGTTGTTGAAGCAGTGGCGTACGCCGCGGGTGACCGCCTTTTCGTCAGCGTCAGCGAACACGATGTTGGCGCCCTTGCCACCGAGTTCAAGCGCTACTCGTTTCACCGAATCAGCTGCATTTTTGGTGATGGCAACTCCGGCCCGGGTCGATCCGGTGAAGGACACCATGTCGACATCGGGGTGGCCCGAAAGCTGGGTGCCAACCCCGAGGCCGTCGCCCTGCACCATGTTGAACACGCCGGCAGGGAATCCGGCCTCGTCGATCATCTCGGCGAAAAGCGCAGAGCTGAGCGGAGCGATCTCGGAGGGCTTGAGGACCATTGTGCATCCCACGCCGATGGCAGGAATCACCTTCAACGTCACCTGGTTCATAGGCCAGTTCCAGGGTGTGATCAGCGCAGTCACACCGACCGGCTCATAGAGAATTGCATTGTCAGGTGAGTGATCGCCCAAAGGCCGCTCGAACTCGAACTCTTTCAACGCCTGGATCATGTTGTCGATGTGCCACGAGCCCGCCCCGGTCTGAGCGCCGCATGCGTAGTTGATGGGGGCACCCATCTCCATCGAAATGGCCTCCCCCAGTTCCTGGTTTCGATCTAGGTAGATCTTCTGCAGGTTCTCGAGCAGCGCGATGCGTTCGTCCTTTTCGGTCATGCTCCACGCGGGGAAAGCTGCCTTTGCGGCGGCCACAGCGGCGTCGGTGTCGGCCTGGCTTCCCAGCGAGATCACCGCACATACCTCTTCGGTGGAGGGGTTGATGACATCGAAGTCGTTGGGAACGGCGGGATCAACCCACTCTCCGTTGATGTAGAACTGGCGGCGATCGATCATTTGGGTTTCTCCTGGAGATTGTCGAACTGCACTACATTCTGCCGTGCGAAACTCGGAGTGCCGAATTGATCGATCTCTGAGACACTGTCACCAGTGAACGAATCGACAGAACGCCGAGCGACGTGATCCAACCCCTCGACGATGCCTTCGCTGAAATTCTGAAGGAGCCCAGAGCTGGGTTCGTGACCTCCACGCAAGTGGGTCTTGCCATTCGCCAGGCGGGGGCGGCCTACGTCGGCGGACCATTTGAGGTGCCAGTCACTCCGTTTGAACTGACCAACGGTGAGCCGGCCATAGAAACGTTCGTCGTTTCCGCCGCCGGTCCGATCGTCCCGACCGGAGAGAATCAAGATCTGATCGATCTGTGGCAGCCCTCGGCCCAGTTGATGGCCAACGAGGTGATGACGGCCTGCACTAGCTTCGAGATCGAACTCGTGGAGCCCGGGTACCTGACGGCGTCGGCCCTGCCGCTGGATCGGGTGAGTCACGAGCCTCACTTTGACGACGATCAGTACACCCCCACTGATGGAGTCAGCGTGGTTGCGATCGCGGCCAACCACGCAGGAACCCGCTGCACAACCCTTCCGATTGATGTGGCGGCGGTACCGGCCGGCGCCCCGATCTCCCTCCCGGGCGAGACCCAGGACAGGTTCGACGAAGGTCATCACCCCAGCGAAGAGAGCGAACCGGGGCGAATCGTGATCTTTCCTCAATTCGGCCAACTGCACTCGGGACCGGTCCTCACGACTATGGATCCCACCGTCCTACGAACTCTGTACGTGCTCCGGTTCAAGACCGCAGGCGAAAGCACCCCGACATCCCGCCGAAGCCGTCGGGCACGCTCTTCACCACGAGCGTGAGCGATTCCCGTGCATCGGCACTGAAGCGAGACGCACCCTTGATCTACTGTGAGCAGCCATGACTCGTCGCCGTAGCCGTGGGGCCAAACGTACTCGCAATGTCATGGACGAGCAGCGGTCCGCCGCACAACCTCGCCGCACCACTCCCCCTCGTGACCTTCTCGACGAAGAACAGATCGAGCGGATTCATCAGGCATCGCTGCGAGTGTTGTCCGAAACGGGGATGGACTTCCTCCACCCGGTGGCAACCGCCATGTGGGCCGATGCGGGCTGTGCGGTAGAGGGCGAACGGGTTCGGTTCGATCCCGACCTGATCACCGAACTGATCTCTCATGCGCCAGCCGAATTCACTTTTCATGGTCGTGAGCCTCATCGTGATCTGAACATCGGAGGTGATTGGCTGGCCTACTCAGCGGTGGCCAGTGCACCCAACTATGTGAGCCTCGACGGCGACCGCCGAACCGGTGATCGAGCTGGCTTCCAAGACTTCCTCCGCCTGGGGCAGGTACTCAACCCGGTGCACGTCTTCGGCGGCTACCCCGTGGAGCCCGTGGACCTGCACGCATCCATTCGACATCTCGAGTGCGCCTTCGACGTTCACACGCTCACCGACAAGCCGTTCCATGTGTACTCCCTCGGTCAAAACGAAATCTGGACGGAATCGAGATGGCTCGGATCGCCCGGGGTATCGACCACGAAACGTTGGAGCGAGAGCCGAGCCTCATGACGGTGATCAACGCTTCGTCACCGCTGAAGTACGACCATCCGATGCTCGAAGGCGTAGTCCAGATGTCGGCCCGCAACCAGATTGTCGTGATCACCCCATTCACACTGGCGGGCGCTATGGCGCCCATCACCATCGCGGGTGCCCTGGTTCAGCAGAACGCCGAAGCATTGGCCGGTATTGCGTTCACACAGCTGGTGCGAAAGGGATCCCCGGTGATGTACGGCGGATTCACATCCAATGTGGACATGCGATCGGGGTCGCCGGCGTTCGGGACGCCCGAATATGCAAAGGCGGCCATCGTGGGTGGCCAACTGGCACGTCGCTACAACCTGCCGTACCGGTCTTCCAACGTCTCGGCATCAAACGCCGTCGACGCCCAGGCCGGCTACGAGAGCATGATGGCGCTGTGGGGAGCGGTAGAGGGGGGCGTGAACTTCCTCATGCACGGAGCCGGCTGGATGGAGGGCGGCCTCCATGCGTCATACGAGAAGATGGTCATCGATGCCGATCTGCTGAACATGGTGAGCGTATTCCTCGAGCCGCTCGACACCAGTGACGATGCCTTGGCCGTCGATGCCATCGCCGGTGTGGGTCCGGCCGGCCATTTCTTCGGCGAGGAACACACCCAGTCGCGCTACACCACCGCCTTCTACTCACCGCTGGTGTCGGATTGGCGCAACTGGGAAACCTGGACCGAGGGCGGGTCGCCGCGGGCCGAGCAACGGGCCAACAAGCTCGCCCGCGAGATATTGGAGAACTACGACAAGCCAGCAATCGATCAAGCGATCGAAGCCGAACTGAGAGACTTCGTCGACCGCCGGATCGCCGAAGGCGGCGTGAAGACCGACTTCTAATCACAGGAGCACGAGATAGTGAAGACCCAAGCACAGGTAGTTGTCATCGGCGGAGGCGTGGTGGGGGCGTCGGTGCTCTACCACCTCACCAAGGCGGGTTGGACCGACGTGGTGATGGTGGAGCGGAGGGAACTCACCCACGGCTCCACCTGGCATTCCGCCGGTGGCATGCACACTCTCAACGGCGACCCAAACGTTGCCGCACTTCAGAAATACACCGTTGAGCTCTATCGGGAGATCGAAGAGATCTCCGGCCAGAACTGCGGGGTTCACCTCACCGGCGGGCTCGTGCTCGCCGATTCCGAAGAACGAATGGATTTCCTGCGCATGGCCAACGCCCGTGCCCGCTATCTGAACATGGAATCCCATCTGCTCTCGGCCGCAGAGGCTCACGAGATGGTCCCGTTTCTCGAACCGAAGTATTTCGTGGGGGCGATGTACGACGCGCATGAGGGTCACGTCGACCCCTCCGGGGTCACCTACGCCTACGCCAAGGCCGCTCAGTTGGCTGGAGCCGAGGTGTACAAGAACACGTGGGCTCACGCCATCACACCCGTCGTCGATGGCGGATGGGACATCCACGTTCACGACACCCAGAACGACCAAGACCTCGGCTCGATTCGCTGTGAACACTTTGTCAACGCCGGCGGCCTGTGGGCCCGCGAGGTTGGCCGGATGACCGGCATCGAATTGCCGATTCTCGCGATGGAACACATGTACCTGCTCACCGAGGCCGTACCCGAGCTGGCCCAATGGCGTGAAACCAGCAGCCTCCCGGGCTTTCACGTGATGGACCTCGGTGGCGAGATCTACATGCGGGAGGAGGGCGACGGGCTGCTCCTGGGAACCTATGAACCAAACGGGGTTCCTTGGTCACCCCACACAACACCCTGGGATTTTGGCGCCCAGTTGCTGACGCCAGATCTGGACCGCATCGCTAAGAACCTCGAGGTCGGCTTTCAACACTTCCCGATCTTCAATGAAATCGGGATCAAACAGACAATCAATGGTCCTTTCACCTTCGCCCCCGACGGCAACCCGCTGATGGGGCCGGTTCATCGCCAACCCGGCCACTGGTTGGCGTGCGGAGTGATGGCCGGGCTCAGCCAGGGCGGTGGAGTTGGGTTGGCAATGGCCAACTGGATGACCGACGGTGATCCGGGCTTCGACGTGTGGGCCATGGACAATGCTCGGTTCGGCGATTGGGCCAGCCCTCGCTACACCAGCGCCAAAGTGGTCGAGAACTACGGCCGACGCTTCCGGATTGCCTTCCCCAACGAGGAACTACCTGCTGCTCGCAATCACCAGACCACACCGGTCCATGGTCGGATGGCAGTCCGCAACGCCGTGTTCGGCGCTGCCTACGGAATGGAATATCCATTGTGGTTCCAATCCGAGGGTCTGGAACCAGAAGAAGAGGTGACATTCCATCGGTCCAACGCCTTTGATCGGGTTGCTGAGGAGGTGGCAGCTGTCCGCACCGGGGTAGGCATGCTCGACACCACCGTGTACGCCAAGTACGAGGCGGAAGGGCCTGGCGCCAGGGGCTGGCTGGAGTCGTTGCTCCCCAACCGAATGCCCAAGGTTGGCCGGATGGTGCTGACCCCGATGCTGAATGAGCTCGGAAGACTCATCGGCGACTTCACCGTTGCCGCGCTGCCAGGTGATCGGTTCATGATCTTCGGCTCGGGGGTGGCCGAGCGCTATCACGAACGCTGGTTCCACGCCCATCTTCCCGCCGACCGTTCGGTCTCATTTCGCACCTGCGGGTACGAGCTCACCGGTTTGTCGCTGGCCGGACCGAAAGCGCAAGAGCTTCTACAGCAACTGGTCGATTTCGACCTCAACGATTTCGGGTTTCGGGACTTCACCGAAACCTGGGTCGGTTCGGTTCCCGTGATGCTCGGTCGGCTCACCTTCACCGGCGACCTTGGTTATGAGATCTGGTGCGCCGCCAGTTACCAACAGCAGCTGTTCGACACCCTCACCGAGCACGGCGAACAATTCGATCTGAAGCTGTTCGGTATCCGAGCCCTCGATTCGATGCGCCTTGAAAAGGGCTGGGGTTCGTGGGCTACCGAGTACCGCCCGATCTACAACCCCTACGAGGCGAATATGGACTGGATGGTGAAGCTCGACAAGGATTTCATCGGTCGAGAAGCGGCCTCGGCGATTGCGGAGGCTGGACCTAGCCGAAAGCTCGTTCTCTTCTCGATCGAGGTCGGTTCTGGCGACGGCGTTGCTGACTGCATCGGAGATGAACCGATCTGGCACAACGGTGCGGTGGTCGGGTGGGTGACCTCGGGTGGGTACGCCCATCATTCCGGTCTCTCCTTGGCGTTGGGTTATGTCCCCATCGGAATTTCGGCGGAGCGGGATGGGTTCGAGATCGAAATTGTGGGTCAGCGGCGCCCGGCCGAGATTCTTCTGAAGGTTCCATTCGACCCATCAGGCGCCCGCATGCGGGCCTAGTGATCAGAGCAGAGTGCGGAGGCGATCTCGCTGATCGATCGAACCCAGAACTCAGCTGCGATGCCATCTTCGCCGGACGCCCGCACCTCGATGAATCGAATCCCTGCCGACTCGGCCGTACGTCGATCCTGCTCGCTGTCGCCCACAAACACCATCTGATCCGGATCTGTGTCGAGCTCTACCGCGAGTCTGAGCAGCACCTCAGGATTCGGTTTGACAACCTCGTCGTCGCCGCAAGCGAGAGCCGAAACAAACTCCCCGATCTCGAGTTCCAGAATCTCCGCCGTTGTGTTGGCTCGACCATCTGAGGTCGCAACCGCCACTTTCACTCCCTGAGCAACCAGCGCTGCCATGGCACCGGCAACATCACCCATGGGGCTGAGCGCACCCATGTCCGCGGCAGCGATGCCGCGGGCCAGTGCATCGCTTCGTGAATCAATCGGCCAGCCCGCTCGTTCAAGGACCTCCTCTGCCCGGAGCATGATTTCAGCAGGCGTGGAAACGGCAGCAGCTCCATTTGGGACAAGTCGGTCACCGTCCACTCCTAGGGCCTGTTCGAATTCTGCCAAGAGCCGTGTGTCGCCATCGGCAACGTTGGTGAAAGCGCTTCGGAAGAACGGTGCCCACCGGGCGTTCAGATCTGTCAGGGTTCCGTCCTTGTCGAAAACGATTGCCGACACATTCACAAGCCAGTCAGGGCAGGGCAACAACCTGCCCATCGATTCGATCGTCATGCGGGGGAAGCTAGCAGCGGAGTACTTCCCCACCCGCTTTCACGTGTTCTTTACCCCCGGCGGGCTTTACTTGGAGCCAGCCGAGGAGCAAGAGAGATCAAAGTGCAAGAGGATACCGACGCCCAACCAGCGACAGCGAAGGTGGCGGTGCTCAAACATCGGCGGGCCAGCCGCTGGATGCACTGGATCAACTTTCCACTCCTAACGATCATGATCTACAGCGGACTCCGCATCTATTGGGCCGACGTACGTGATCCAGTTGGATTCGGCGTAGGGCTGGTGGGATGGCACTGGTTCAACTTCCTGCCCGACTACCTGAACGAGAACCTGAACATTGAGCGCAAGCTGGCAAAGGGCATGGCGTTCCACTTCACCTTTGGCTGGTTGTTCGTTCTCAACGGCGTCGCCTACGCGCTTTACACGTGGCGCAGCGGCGAGTGGCGCCATCTCCTTCCGGATCGGTATTCGGCTCGAGACTCAGTCCAGGTCCTCAAGCACGACCTGTTCATCCGGAACAAGCCGCTTCCGCCCCAAGGCCGTTACAACGGCGCCCAGAGATGGTCCTACACACTCATCATCGCCCTGGGCGGCGTGGCAACGCTCACGGGTCTTGCGATCTACAAGCCGACCCAACTCAATATCCTCACTTCTCTCTTCGGTGGCTACGAGTCGGCGCGAACGATCCACTTCACGGTGACGATCGTGTTCATCGCCTTCTTCTTTGTCCATCTGATGCAGGTGGCCAGAGCCGGTTGGCGAAACTTCATGAGCATGGTCACCGGCTACGAGGTCGTCGAACGCCGTGGGGTCAATGTGGAGGAAAAGGAGCTCACCGATGCGTGAGGGAAAGCCAGAAACCGACATTGAGAGGGCACGACGGTATGCAGCCCTGGAGGCCGAGGCCCCTGTGCTCGATGCTGCCGCCTATCGCACTCAAAGTCGGCGAGCCATCCTCACCGGTGGGATTGCAGCCCTCGCAGCTGCCGGATCCTACCGCTGGCTGCTCAACCGGCCAGACGACAACCGGGCCAACAGCGTGCTGCGCAGGGGCCACGAATTCAACGAAGCCCTGTGGCGGCGGTTGAGTCGCGATGGTGCGATGGCGCCAACATTCGATCCGAGCACATCATCTGAGCTTCGTGTGAACGGCAGGCATGGAATCAGAGAAGAGGTCGATCTCGACACGTGGGAAATGACGGTGGAGGGCCCCGATGGAGCCCTTCTCGGGACTCACGTGCTCTCCGATATCACCGCATTGCCGAAGGTTGAAATGACCGTGGAGCACAAATGCGTGGAGGGCTGGAGTCACGTTGTCACATGGGGTGGAGCCCGGTTCAGCGCGTTCGCTGCTCCCTATATGGATCAACTCGGCGAACTTCCCCGGTTCGTCAGTCTCGAGACACCAAATGGGGATTACTACGTGGGCATGGACATCGAATCGATGTTGCACTCCCAGACGATGCTCACCTACGAGCTCCAGGGCGAACCGCTCAGCTCGCTTCACGGCGCTCCATTACGGCTCACCACTCCCAACAAATACGGCATCAAACAGCTCAAACGCATCGGCCGGATCCAGTTCACCAACGAACAACCCGACGACTACTGGGGCGAACGCGGCTACGACTGGTACGCGCAGCTGTAGTCGCCTGGCGGCCTCGTCACCTACGACCTCACTCGCTGGCGCTCGCTTTCGTGGTCCTCCGAGACTCAACTCGCACCTCGAGTCGGGTCCATCTTTGTCACACCCCTCGGGGAGAATAGTGGTATGGAGTTGTTGGGTTGGGTTGGTTCGTCAGACCGGTTGAGGGATGAGCAGGCGGTGTTGGCCGAGGTCGGCCGCCGTTGTCTCGAGCTCGCCGATCTTGATCTTGGTTCGTTGTCTCGGGCCGAGTTCGCGGAGCGGGTTGTTGGCCTGGCTGTGGATTCTGAACTGGTCACCGCTGTGGCTGGCCGGTTCATGGAACTGGGCGAGGACACCTCAGCCAGCCTGGTGTTGGGTGAGTCATCAATGATCCGCCTCGTCAACGCTCAGGGGCATCTGTCGTGGCGTCGCAGCAAAGAGATGAGCCGGGCCGGGACCACGGTCCACACGTTCCCTCATTTCCATTCTGTGTTGATGGCCGGCAAGATCACGTTGGGGCACATCGATTTGATGTGGCGTCAGTGGAAACGATCCGACACCCGCCAGCTCAGGGCAGCGGAGAAGAGCCTGGCCGCCCTGGCGGTGTTGTGCACCCCTGAAGAGTTCGCTTCCGCTTTGGCGATGTGGCAAGCGGCCGCGGATGCGAACGAGCACCTGGATGAATACTTGAAGCGGCACTCACGGCGTGGCGTTGGTTTCCAGTACGACCTGTTCGGCACCGCCTACCTCGATGGAACCCTCACCCCCACCGACGGTGAACATGTCGAAGCAACCGTCGAAGCCCGAGCCCGCCAGCTACGGGACAAGAACCCCGAACTCACCGTGCGTCAAGCCCGCCACGACGCACTGGTCGACCTGATCCTCAACCCCGACGGCCACGATAGGCCCCGCCCCGTCATCGAATACATCGCACCAGACACCTCCAACGAGCAGTGCCGATGCGATAACGACCACTCCGCCGACCGCACCGATCAGGGTTCTGGGTTGTGGAACGAGCACACCCAGGCACGGCTCCGATACCAACACCGCTCCTCAGCCCGGGCACTCGCAGCCATCCCCGCATTTCGGGATCTCGGGTTCGCCGGGATCAACTACCCCCGCACCGGAAGAGGAACCCCCATCCCCCCAGCCATCCTCAACGCCATCAAGCCAAGAGCGCGGGTCACGGTCAACCCGATCAACCCCGACGGCACCCTCATCAACGACAAGGCTGCCGGCCGGCACTTCACCATCCGCCAGAAACGAATGATCCGGCTCCGCGACAACCACTGTCACCACCCCGGCTGCCGCCGCCCGGCACGGTATTGCCAGTACGACCACATCACCCCGTACACCGACAACGGCCCAACCCTGATAGCAAACGCGGCAGCTGCTCTGCCCATTCCACCACCGCTGGAAACACCGACACAACCCAAAACCCACCCAACACCACAACAACCGGCTCATCGACTCGCCCCTCTACCCCCAGCAACCCCCCTAGAACCACAGCGCACACACCACAGAACAACAGAGGTTGGTAACGACCCCGGCCAACCCCCGGGGTCAACAACCCGCGTTAATCTCACTCCTCGATTGAGCCTCCCCAAGCCCGGAATCCAGGTCCCGTCCCCGAGACGAGGTTCGCCCGAAGCCCTCTGAGATCACGACTCTTGTCGGAACCGATCGTTGTTTCCGCCGACGCTAGAGCTGGACTTCAAGCATCTGGAAGTCGGATCTGGTGTGGGCCAGCCCGTACTGGTCGTCGGGGCCGAAAGTGATGGCATCGCGGGGACCAATCTCGAACTCATCGCCGTTGCGGCTGAGCGTGGCCGAGCCTTCCCGAACGAACCAGAAGAGGAACTCTCCGTCGTTGCCGAACGACAGAGGGTCTGGATTCTCTTCGGCATGGACGATTCCGACGGTCGCAAGCCCGCCGGTGGCGGTATCGATCTCGAAGTCGGTGAAGGCGAAACCCGGCAGCCGCCATGGCAAGCGCTCCTCCGCAGCGGCGCGGTGCCACACGAATTGTTGGCCCCCGAAATCGCGGTTGTGGTCGATCACCGCGGTCGGAAGGTCCATCCGGTTGTCACCAAGGGTGTCGTGCACGGCAGGACAACCGATCTCCAAAACCTCGAAGGCGTCGGACGTTGCGAGCACTCGATGGCGAATGTGGGGTGGTTGGAGCACGCAGTCTCCGGCCTCGAATCGAAACGGTGGGCCCTGATCCTCGTACACCAGGTCGGCCCAGCCGGCATGGCAAAATATCATCTGAAACCGGATGTGGTGATGGTGGACGTAGTCCGGAACGGGTCCTCCCTCGGGTATTCGGATGTGGCTGGCGATGAATCGACCGCCCTGTCGTTCGGGTATGAGATCCCGGTACCCCATTCCCGCTCGGCCGGTTCCGAAGTCGGCGTCGGCGAACCGGCTCAGCACGAAGGTCGGTTTGTTGGGCGGCAACTCCAGCGGCGGATCGGACAACACGTACTCGACGATCGTCCCGTTGGGACCAGTGATCACCGGATCCGCCGGCAGCGTTTCGACGGCCAACCTGAGAGACGATGGACCTTTGGGTGCCGCGCGATCGAGTCGTATGGAAAGACCATGACCCTCAAGAACAGCGATTGAGGGATCATCGGCCGGCCGGATCAGCTCCATCCGGAAATCGGTAGTGGCAAGGAACCAGTCGATGGTCGTTTGAAGCTCGTCGCAGGGAAGAACCACCTGGGATGACTGCATTGGCCCACCATAACCACACCATTGGGTCAGCCGTCAGCTTGGAGACCGACGCGGTCCCGGCCATCATTTAGTCATGGCCGACCACCCCATCTCCCGCTTTCCCGTGCCCGAACTCAGCGACATGCCCGACGACATTCGCGAGCTGATCGATTCAGTTCAGGAGAAGTCCGGCTTCGTGCCGAACGTATTCCTGGCGCTTGCCAATCGGCCAGATGAGTTCCGGGCATTCTTCGCAATGCACGATGCCCTGATGGACAAGAGCGAAGGGCTCAGCAAGGCCGAACGTGAGATGATCGTGGTTGCAACCAGCGCCACAAATCAGTGTTTGTATTGTGTTGTCGCCCATGGGGCGATTCTCCGAATTCGTGCCAAGAATCCGCTGATCGCAGATCAACTGGCCAACAATCCGTGGAAGGCCGACCTGAGCGAACGAGAACGAGCAATGATCGACTTCTCGCTGCGGGTGGCCGGCGATTCGGCCACGATCTCCAACGCCGACCTTGACGATATGAAGGCCAAGGGCTTCAGCACCGACGAGGTCTGGGATATTGGTGCCATCGCAGCGTTCTTCGCCATGTCGAACCGCTTGGCCAACCTCACATCAATGCGCCCCAACGACGAGTTCTACTCCATGGCGCGATAGAAGGTTTCTCTGCGGCACCCAGGCTCTTGGGTAAACCGATTGCGCCTCATCAAGCAGGACCTGTGCTTGTCGCCTCCGGCGGCCGTTCTTGGCCACGGAGGCCGAGCCTCCGGGCGCTCCAATAGCCGCTCGGTTTCCCTCACTGTTTCACGCAGCAACGCCCTCATCCCTCCGGGAGGAGCTACGTGCGCCGGTGCGAGACGAGTTTCGGAGGGACCACGAAGCGAGCGTCAGCGAGTGAGAACGTGGGCCCGGAGGAACGAGCGACGACAACGGAACCTCAAGCAACTCCAAAGGCCGCCAGGCCGACGAGTTGCCAGGGACGGGCACGCTGCAGGCGGAATATCAGCCGCTGCTGCGGCCTTGGGGGTCGAGCGCATCGCGCAGGCCGTCACCAATGAAGTTGACGCTCATCACGGTCAGCGAGAGCAGTAGGCCAGGCCCGGCAACAAGCCAGACGTTGAGGCTGATGCGGTCCTTGGCTTCGTTGAGCAGGCGACCCCATGTGGGCAGCTCGAGCGGGAAGCCGAGGCCGAGGAACGACACGGCCGACTCGGTGAGGATCGCAACCGCAATGCCCAGCGATGCGGCCACGATGACAGGGCTCAGCACATTGGGAATCACATGCTGGCTGATGATTCGTCTCGGGCGGGTACCAATACTGCGGCTGGCGAGGATGAATTCCTGTTCCTTGATGGCGAGAACCTCGCCGCGTACGATGCGGGCGGTCTGCATCCAACTGGTCCCACCGATGATCAGCACCATCAGCAGGAAGATCCCCATTCCGTCACCGAGCGAATCCTGCACCGGATCGCGGAACAACACGATCACCACGAGCAGGACCGGCAACAACGGAAGCGACAGGAAGAGGTCGGTAAACCGCATCAGCGGACCGTCCATGCGGCGGAAGAATCCTGCCGCCACTCCGACCAAGACGCCCACAAGGATCGACACGGTCATGGCTACAAAACCCACGGCCAGGGAGATACGCCCTCCGATGAGCGCCCTGGCGAAGGCGTCGCGGCCCAGGTTGTCGGTGCCCCAGATGTGGGGCCAGCCCGCATTCCGGTTGGCGTTGGCGACATCAGGGGTGGCAGTGTCGAACGTCAAGATGATTGGACCCAGGAAACACAGGAGGGTGATGATCGTGAGGGTGACGATCCCCACCAACGCACCTTTGTGCCTCCGGAACTGACGCCAGACATCGGCCCGAAGTGAGCGAAACTCCCCGAGTTCATTTGCCGCTTCGACCGCCCCGAGATGGGCGCCCGCAATCGGTATTGCCGCCGTTAGCTCGTTGACTCCGGCGATGGGTCTGTGCGGATCCAGATGCGGATCGTGATCCGACAGTATTGACTCCTCGTCTCTACCAAAGCTGGGGAATTTCATCTTGGGCTCTCAGTCATAACGAATCCGCGGGTCAAGGAAGCCGTACATGAGGTCGGCGACGATGTTGAAGACGACAGTGAGGACGGCGAAGATGAAGACGAGCGCCTGAACCATTGGAATGTCGTTCTGGCCAATCGACACCAGGAGCAACTGGCCGAGCCCGTTCACCCTGAAGATGTTCTCGGTGATGATCGCTCCACCGAAGATGCCCGGTATGGAAAGTGCCAGGAGCGTGACCACGGGAATCAGGCTGTTTCGGAGTACGTGCCGCATGATGACCGGGCGCTCGGCTAGGCCCTTGGAGCGGGCCGTTCGAACATACCCTTCGTTGAGATTCTCCAGCACCGAGGCTCGGGCGAATCGTCCGAACGATGCCGCGTTGAACAGTGTGAGCACTCCTACCGGCATCAACAGCTGTTTGATCTGGAACCAAATACTGCCCCAGTCGTTCAGTTTCACTTCGTGGGTTGTCGTGTAGAAGGTGGGTAACCATCCCAACTTGACCGAGAAGACCCAGATGAAGAGTGGGCCGATCACGAAGACCGGAACCGAGAAACCGAGCATCGTCACGAACGTGCCTACGTTGTCGAACCAGGAGTACTGCTTGTAGGCCTGCAGCGTGCCGATCGGGATTGCGATCATCACGCCGAAAATGAGGCCCAGACCCAGCACCCATGCGGTCTGAGGGAGGCGTTCGTACACCGTGTCCATGGCAGGTGATCGTGACGACCAGGAAATAATCCGATCCTGACTTTCCAAGCAGTCACCGAAGCACGTGTTGGTAGCTTGCTCGAACAGGTACACCGGCTCGTTCAGCATCAGCTGGTTCCACTTCAGCCAGCGGCCGAAGAACGGGTCGTTGAGTCCCAGCGACTCGCGTATCTGAGCGCGGATTTCGGCTGGGACGGTGAGGGGTAGCTGCCCGGTCGGATCGCCGGGGGCAAAGTCGAGAAGGGTGAAAAGGACCAGGCTGATGATGACAAGCGTGGGTATCGCCAGCAACACCCTTCGGATGACGTATCGACCCATTTGTACCCCTTTGCCCCTTTGAAATTAGCTGGTGGTGAGGGTGCAGCCGCACCCTCACCACCAGAGAAACACTTACTGGAAATTACTCGCTACGGAACCAGTCCTCAACGTTCCAGTACTCGCTGTCCCAGCCGTTGAGATCGCCAACTCCCTGGATGCTGTTGGCGAAGGCCGAGGCGCTCGCACGGTAGACGAGCGGGATGATCGCCTGGGATGAAACGTAGTCGCTCATCTCGATGATCTTCTCGGCACGGGCCGGATCGTCCAGCGCCAGTGCTTTCGCCTCTTCGTGCAGAGCGTCGTACTCTGGGCTGTTGAGGCGCACAATGTTCTCGCCGCCCCAGCTGGTTGCTGACGTGGGGATCTGCGAGCTGATGAATCCTCCCATGTATTGGACACCGTCGGGAACCGAGTTTCCGTTGGTGAACATCTGCATGGGTGTACGGGCCTTCCAGATGCAGGCGTCGCTGGCGCAAGTGCCATCGAAGAACAGACTGGCGTCTTCGTTCTTCATGTTGGCTTTCACGCCGATCTTGTCCCAGTCGGACTTGATGAGCTCTTGGTTACTCTGTCGCACCGCATTGGTGGAGGTCACAAAGTCGAACTCGAGCGGGCCGTAGCCGTCCGCTTCACGCACGCCGTCACCGTCGGTGTCGAGGTATCCCAGACCGTCGAGCAGGGCGTTGGCCCCGTCGGTGTCCTGGGTCAAGCAATAGTCAAGGTTGGAGGAGTTTTCCTTGCCGACCGGCCACATGTTGCACGTGGGCCTACCTGTCGGGCCATAACCCACGGTCACCAGCGCATCCCGATTGATCGCAATCGACAATGCTCGGTGGAGGTCGGGATTGTCGACGAACAGAGGATTGGGGGTTCCCTCCGATGGCGGATCGGCGAAGGGGTCGGTCTGGTTGAGGTGGATGTGCTCCACGTTCGATGCGAAGCCCGAAACGAGACGTCCGTTGCCGGCTGCCTCCATCCCGGCCAGAATCTCCGGAGCAACCTGCAGGTTCCACCCGTAATCGGCTTCGCCGACCTCGAGGACCGACCGTGCGGCCGCCTCGGCGTCGCCACCACCCTTGATGGTCACGGTGCCGAAGAACGGCTTGCCTTCAGACACGAGACGGTAGTTGGGGTTGAATACATACGTCACGGTGTCTTCGGGCCGCAGCTCGGTCACCATGTACGGACCGGTGCCGATCGGCTTGAAGTTCTGCTCGGAGCAGGATTTCGCAGCCTCGCCGATGCACTCGGCGAATTGGGCCTTCTGAATGACGGGGCTGGTGTATCCGGTGAACGGCTTGAACGGGAACGGCGCTGGTTCGTCGAATGTGATCGTCACAGTGAGCTCGTCGTCGGCGACCACACTGGTGACTCCGGTGAAGGACTCGTTCGAGCACCCTGTGGCCTCGTTCGTGCAGTACTCATAGGTGAACACCACGTCCTCGGACGTGAATGGAGTACCGTCGGACCAAAGGACGCCCTCCTGCAGCTTCCAAGTGATCTGGGTCAGATCCTCAGAGATGCCACCGTTGCCGATGGTGGGGAGTTCGGCAGCCAGCCCCAGCACGATCGATCCGTCGGGAGCGGTTTCGGCGAGCGGCTCGAGCACGAGGGAACCCGCAAGCAGGTCCTTGGTACCACTCGACAGCAGCGAGTTGGCCTGTGAAGGTGCTTGCCACTGTAGGAGCTGAATGTCTCCGCCCTGGCCAGCTTCGACTTCAGGAGCCGGAGCTGCGGTTGTCGTGGTTTCGCCGTCGTCGTCGCTGCTCGTACCGTCATCGGTAGAAACAGAATCGTCGGAAGCCCCATCATCGGAAGCTTCGTCGGACCCGCCACAAGCGGCTGCCAACAGCGCAAGCGCTGCTAGCAACGCAATGAGCTTCTTCATATTTTCTCTCCTCTTCGTGGTCGGCGGATGCCGACACTTAGCGATTTCGAAACTGTACCACCAGAGATACGGGCCCTCCGAAGGCGTTCAACCGCATTGTCACACTCTGTTAGCAATTGTGCACACCGGCTGTTTTGGTTCACGTGGCTCGATTCTCTGGGATCCGACACGTTCTGCAACGTTCTTGGCGCGGTCTCATGCGTAGTGGCATGCCACCCAGTGGCCGTTTCCGGTATTGCGCCATTCGGGAACATCCACCGAACAATTCTCCTTGGCGATCGGGCATCGAGTGTTGAACACACAACCGGGTGGTGGATTGGCCGGGCTGGGTATGTCCCCTTCGAGAATGACCCGTACTCGGGTTGCATTCCGCTATCGGATCCGGGAGCGGTACGGCACTTTGCAGGGCCTGGGTATAGGGGTGCTTGGGATTGTCGTAGAGGTCATCGACATCAGCCAGTTCGACGATGTTTCCCAGGTACATCACGGCCACGCGGTCAGCGATGTGACGCACCATGCTGAGGTCGTGGGAGATGAACAGGTAGGTGAGGTCGAGTTCGTCCTGCAGTTGTTTGAGGAGGTTCACGACTTGCGCCTGGATCGACACGTCGAGTGCCGCGATGGGCTCGTCGCACACGATGAACTCGGGATTGAGGGCGATCGCTCGGGCGATGCCAATGCGTTGGCGCTGGCCGCCGGAGAACTCATGCGGATAACGGTTGGCGTGTATCGGATCGAGTCCGACCACCTTCAGCAGTTCATCGATTCGTGTTCGACGCTCCTGCTTGCTCATTTTGGAATTCTCTACCAGTGGTTCACCGATGATCGAACCGACGGTCATCCGCGGATTGAGCGACGCGTGCGGATCCTGGAAGATCATTTGCATCTGCTTGCGCAGTTCGCGGAGGCGAGAATCGCTGACGGTTGTGAGTTCTTCGCCGTTGATCGTCATCGAACCGTCGGTTGCATGGTCGAGCTGGAGCAGTGACTCGACCGGTGGTGGACTTGCCCGAGCCACTTTCTCCCACCAGACCAAGCGTTTCACCCCGATAGATGTCGAATGTGACCCCGTCCACAGCCCGAACGGCGCCTACCTGTCGCTTGAAAACACCGCTTCATGATCGGGAAGTGCTTCTTGAGGCCCTGAACCGTGACTATCACGTCACCGCTCGTCGCTCGGCGCACTCGGCGGGTTCACTGCGGTATCAGTCATTGTGGGGCTCCCCGGTTCGAAGGTCGAAGAAACATGCTGCTTTGTGACCCGGACTGATCAGCCGGAGTTCTGGAAGCTCGTTGTGGCATCTTTCGAACGCGTGCGGGCAGCGCGGGGCGAAACTACAGCTCGTGGGCTTCTTGTACATGCCAGGCGGTTGGCCTTCGATGCTGTACAGATCCTGGCCCTTCTGGTCCAGCCGTGGCACCGACTCCAGCAATCCCACCGTGTAGGGATGCTGGGGGTTGGCGTAAAGCTCCTTGACAGGGGCTTCCTCAGCGATGCGACCGCCGTACATGACCAGCACCCGATCGGCGAGGCCAGCCACGACACCGAGATCGTGGGTGATCCAGATGAGGGCGGTTCCCAGCTTGGAGCGCAGATCACGGACGATCTCGATGATCTGCGCCTGGATGGTTACGTCGAGAGCGGTTGTTGGCTCATCGGCGATGATCACCTTGGGCGAACAGGCCAGCGCCATGGCGATCATGACGCGCTGTCGCATGCCGCCGGAGAGTTGGTGCGGGTACGACTTCAATCGTTGCCCCGCATCAGGAAGGCCCACCAGTTCGAGCAGTTCCAACGCCCGGTTGTTGGCGTCGTTTTTCGAGAGGTCGGTATGAAGGTGCAGCGACTCGGTGATCTGTTTGCCGATCGTGATGACCGGGTTGAGCGAGGTCATCGGATCTTGGAAGATGAAACCGATCCGACCACCACGAACTTTGCGAAGATCATCAAGCGAGATCTGCAAGAGATCCTGGTTTTCGAAATTCACCTCGCCGGCTACCACCTCACCGGGCGGCATCGGGATCAGCTTGAGCAGCGACATCATCGAGACGCTCTTGCCCGAGCCGCTTTCGCCGACGACGCCGAGGAACTCTCCCTCCCCTAGTTCGAATCCGACCCCGTTCACTGCATGGACAGTGCCATCCTGGGTTTTGAACTGGGTGGTGAGATCCTTGACCTCGAGAACGGGTTCACCCGTAGCCATCACTGGACCCAACTCTGTATCTGACCTTCCATCATCGAGACAGTAGTCGTTCGTCACATCCTGTACCCATGAGACGAATTCTGTTCACAGTTCGGTCACATAGGAGTGAGGCTCTGTGACGTTTGAGGAGTCGGCTTCTAGCGGTAGCGCACACCTTGTTTGTCCAGCTCGGTGTGGAGTGCACCCGTGGTCACTTCGTCGACCTCACTACCGCCTTTCAGCGACAGCGCCGCACCGATACCAGCGCCCTGACCAAGCACTGCGCAACAACCCATGTTCCGTGTTGCGGCGTGCGACACGCGATCGCCGCCAGAACTGCGCCCCGCGACGAGAAGGTTGCTGATGCCGGTCGGAATCAAATTTCGGTACGGCAGCTGAAAGTATCGACCCGTTGTCGGCAGGACCAGGATCCCGTACCCATCGATGAACTCGGGAAAGATCCCGATCGAGTCCTCGAACGTGCCCTGCTCACGCACGTCGGCTTCGGTCATGTTGTAGCGAGCATCGATCTTGCGGGTGTCGCGAACTCCCAGCGTCATCCCGAAGTTCCGCAACCGCGCGTCTGCACAGCCCGGGGTGTAGGTCCGCAGCGCCTCGATCGCGTGCATCGCATGTCGACGGCCCTCGATCTCACCGCGGGTGAGATCGTCAGGGTCAGTGCCATCGAGATCTGGCAGATGGACGACGTTCATGTATGTCATTTCTCCCGAATCGTGTACGGCACCCCATGTGCCGGCCAGCGTGCTGAGGTTGTCGGGGATCAGCCCATCGGCCACGGCGCGAGCAAAAGGCTTGTGAAGGAAGGGTGAGTACATGGCATCTTCTTTTCCATCGGTCTCGATGTCCCATTCGCCGTTGCCAGCCCAGTCGGCATAGGTCTGAGGGTCGGCTGCGACACCTTCGGCGAACTTGCGTTTGTCGACTCCCGCGATGTGAAACATCACCGAAGTGGCCATCATCAGTTCCCTGGGTGTCCGGTGGGTGTGAGCGCCCGCCCGATGAGCAATATCGGCGTCACCCGTGGCGTCGATGACCCGCTTGGCCAGGATCGCTTCCCTTCCAGCCTTGGACTCGGTGATGATTCCGACTACTCGATCCCCTTCCATGATCGGAGCGACGAACATCCGGTGAAGCATCGGCCGAACGCCTGCTTCCTCGACCAGACCGTCGGCGACAACCTTGAATCCTTCGGCGTCGATCTCGAAGGACTCCGACTGGCTCTCCGGCGTGGCGGCACCCATTTCGTAGGCCCGATTTTCGAACTCACGTCCGATTCCGTTTGCCTCCACCGTTTTTTTGTGCCGATACCAGGCCATTCCCTCAACGCCGACGGCCGTGATGTTCCCGCCGAAACAGCCGAACCGCTCGACCAATGTGACGTCGACTCCTCCCACCCTCGCTGCGGCGAGCGCTGCGGCCAACCCGGCTGGGCCGGATCCCACGACCAGAACGTCGGTTTCGTGGATGACATCGATCTGTCGGGCAGGTTCGGTGATCGAGCGAGGTGCCGGCGTCTCGGTCATCGCGTGCGACGACGCTCTCTCATTTGTGCATGGGCCTCGGGGCTCCCGTCATGGAACGTACCGAACCATTTGTCCAGCGGAAGAAGCAGCATTCCATAGTTGCATTCGAAGTATCGATGATGGAGGTTGTGGAAGTAGTCACCTCCGTGGAGATTCGTCGAACCAATTCTGAATCGATCGAATCCGGAGTGGGACGGCGAGGGTGAGATCATGAGGTACACCACACAAAACGTGATGATGAACGGTGATCCAGGCACGACAAGGAACACGAGAGGCAATGAGAAATACAGAATGTGTTCGAATGGGTGCATCGAGATGCCCGACCATGGGCCGGTGTTCACGTTGCGGTGGTGAAGTGCGTGGGCCCAGCCATAGATCGGCTCGAGGTGAAGGAGTCGGTGGTTGAGGTAGAAGTGGAGCCCCTCGATCCAAAAGACCGCCACTGTCATTGCACAGATCGCCCACAACGACGACAGCCGAGCCACCGAATCGTTGGCGTAGAACCAGAACATCGATGCCTCGTAGATCGCAGCGATTCCACCACCGCTGACCAAGGTCCAGAACATGTTGTCTCTGGTCTGGTTGTTGAACAAGAACGATCGTCGGTTGGTGGCGAGCCAGTTGGGGTTGTATTTGAACTCGGTGCCCTGGGCTTTCCGAATATGAAGCCACCAGTGTTGCCCGCCGATCACGACGACCATCAATACGATGTTGCGCAGCCAAAGAACGGCCACATCATCAGGCCCGAGGTCAGCAAACCGACCAATGGACGGGGTGAAGTAGTGGTAGCTCGCGGCTGCCAACGCAATCCATGCGAGCGACTGGGGCCACATGAACTTGGTGATGAACCAGCTGACCATTGCGAGAGGCCGCGAGGGCGACTGAAACAACGGCGGTACGTCGAATGGTTCGGGATCGAACCCCTTCTTTCGTTCAAAGCCAACCGCTGCGGACTCCATCGCTCAAGTGTGAGTGCTCATGCCGAATGCAACAAGCCAATCGACGAAGATCACAAAGAAGAGCACGTCGTACCATTCGGCTCGTAGGTTTGTTTTGGAACGAGCTGTCGATTCCGACAGGTCCGTTCGTTGTCTTAGTGACCGGCAACAACGTCGGCATCGATATGAAGGAGTCCGAGATGTCCAAGGTTTCAATGACGGGAACGATCACCTGCCAGGAAGGCAAGGCCGACGAGATGGCTGAGGTGTTGGCTTCCATGGTTGAGGCGGCCCGTGAGGAGCCAGGGGTGGAGATCTACAGTTATTCCCGACACGACGACGACACGTTCTCGTTTTTTGCACTCATGGCCAGCCAGGAAGCAATGCAGGGTCACGGCCAGAGCGAGGCGATGCAGGCTGCCATGCAGAACTTCGGGCCACTGATGGCCGGGCCACCCCAGATGTCCCCCGGCACCCCCATCGCAGCCGTCGGTTTCGACGTCTAGTCCACCCGCACGGCTAGTCCACCCGCATGGCCTCAGCGACGTGACTCTCGATCAAGTCGCCTTCACCGACATCTATCGCCGGGAGGTAGGGCGGTGCACGGCAACTCTGGTCCGAGTGCTGGGCGATGTCGACCTAGCAGAAGACGCAGTTGCCGATGCGTTCGAACGAGCTGCGGATCGCTGGGCCAGGGATGGGTTACCACCCAACCCTGGCGGCTGGATCACAACAACAGCCCGCAATCGGGCGATCGATCGATTGCGTCGGGAGTCCACTCGAAACGCCCACGAACGTGAGTCGGTCGAGATTCACAACTGGGATCCGGAGCCATCGATCGACCTCGGCGAGGTGTCCGTCGTACCCGACGACCAGCTTCGACTGCTGTTTCTTTGCTGCCACCCAGCCCTTGCACCCGACGTACAGGTGGCTCTCACCCTTCGACTGCTGGCCGGGCTGACAACCAAGGAGATCGCTCGAGCGTTCTTGGTGCCCGAAGCAACGATGGCCCAGCGGTTGACACGGGCGAAGCGCAAGATTCGGCTCGCCAGGATGGCCTACCGATTGCCGGACCCCGATGAACTCACAGCCCGGCTCGATCCAGTTCTGGCCACGATCTACCTGATATTCACAGAGGGCCACACGGCCACAGCCGGAGAGGAGCTGGAACGGCCCCCACTCACTGCTGGAGGCAGTTCGGATGGCACGTACGCTCGTCGATCTGCTCCCGGAGGAGCTCGAAGCGGTCGGGTTGCTCGCACTCCTGCTACTCACCCAGGCTCGTTCTCGGGCTCGTACCGGGCCGGAGGGCGAGATCGTCAGACTTGCCGATCAAGACCGCACACGTTGGGACCGAGAGATGATCGAGGAGGGCCACGATCTTGTTCGGTGGTGTCTGCGCCGCAACAAACCCGGCCCCTACCAACTGCAAGGAGCGATAGCAGCTGTCCATGCTGATGCCGAAACGGCGTCAACGACCGATTGGGCGCAGATCGTGGCTTCCTATGACCGCCTGATCGAGTTGCGCCCGACGGCGATCGTGGCTCTCAACCGGGCGATCGCGGTGATGGAACTCCGCGGCCCCGAGGCCGCCCTCGAATTGTTCGAACGGATCGACCTCCCCAACTATCACCTCTACCACGCGGCCAAGGCCGAAGCGCTCGACCGCACTGGTCGGCACCGGGAGGCGACCCAAGCACTTCAGCGGGCGCTCGCCCTGACATCGAATGCGTCCGAAGTTCGCCATCTGGAGACGCGGCTCGCAGAACTCGGCGGCTAAGAACCGGGCATCTCGAAGAACGGCCGAACCTCGATCGGCTGGCCGATGAGAGCGGTGACACGACCGGCCCACGACAGCGCCTCGTCGAGGTCGTCGGCGTTGACGATGTAGAAACCAGCTATGTGTTCTTTGGCCTCTGCAAATGGCCCATCGGTCATCGAAAGCGCTCCGGCGGCCATGCGCACGACCGTGGCAACGTCGGCGTCGGTGAGCTTGCCTCCGAACACGAACGAGCCGGCTTGCTTCATCTCCGCCTCGAGGGACATTACCGACTCCATGGAAGCTTCCATTTCCTCAGGCGTCATGGGGGGTGGGGCTTGGCCCTCCACCGCATGGACGGATAGCAGGTACTGGCTCATGTTTCTCCTTTTGGGTGGGAACGGTTCACACACTCAACATGTCTACGAGCAGCATCCGCCAATTCGACATCAAGCTATGCCCCCGCAATGACGGCCGAGCGCCGACGCTCGAGAAACACCGCGTAGATTCCGCTGACGACGAGCACGACCATGCCGAGCAAGGTGAGTGCGTCGGGCATCTCATCGAACAGAACAATCCCCACCGCAACCGCGCCGATGAGAACCGAATATCGAAACGGTGCGGACACGCTCAGGTCTCCGACCCGAACGGTCTGGATCGTGAACAGGTATCCCACCACCAAGAACCCGCTTGCGAGAAGGATCAGTAAGGCGCTGTCCAAACCGACTCGATCCCAGCCTGAACCGAGCGAGAGAGCGCCGGTGAGCAGAGCGAGACCCACCGCGGTAGCGAACGCAATTGAGAGCGCGGGAACATCCGATTCGATCCGACGAGTGGCCAGCTCGCGCACTACGAGCAGCAGGGCGCTTGCCAGGACCACCACCGACCAGACGGAGAATCCATCGGTTGCGGGGCGCACGATCACAACAACGCCAACGAAGCCCACGAGAACTGTGAGGTACTGACGCCCACTCACACGCTCATGAAGCAGCCACGCAGCAGCGAGCGTTACGGCGAACGGAACGATCTGAACGATTGCCTGCGCATTGGCGAACTCGATCCGAACGAGCGCGGCGAAGAAGAGTGCGGCAGCGAGAACCTCAGCCACAACTCGAACGACCAACGGACGTCCCAGGTGAGCGCGGGTGGTCTGCTCGCCACGCAGCCGTGCCAAAGTTCCCAGAACACATGCCAGGCAGAGGCTTCTCAGACACAGGACCTGATAGACCCCGAGATCGTTCTCGGTCGCTTTGCGGACGAGCCCATCGTTCACGACGTATCCCGTCGAACCGATCACCATGTACAGCGACCCTTGGGCATTGGGCGAGAGCCGTGTCACCGACGCAGGATAGGTCGCTCATCGGCGGAGAGTTCCGGGATCGAAAGTGCTTGACACGAAACTCAACAAGCGTAGAGTAACTATTAAACGTCCGTTGAATTTGAAGAGGTTGCCTCGATGCGTGCGATGATCCTGAAGGAATTCCGGCAGATGCGGCGCGACCGGCGGACGTTGGCGCTGATGGTCGGCCTCCCGCTGATGATGCTCATCATCTTCGGCTACGCAGCAAGATTCGACATCAAGGAAATCGACACTGCGGTGCTCGGCCCTGGAGCACCAGAGCTCGCCGCCCAGCTCCCAGAAGTCTTCGCCATCAACGAGATCGATCCGGCCGGGGACCGCACCGACGCCACCGAGTTATTGCGTGATTCAGAGGTAGGCGTTGCGTTCGTGACTATGGGTGAAGGTGCCGTGATGATGGTCGACGGATCAGAACTCTTCGTGGCCCAGTCAGCCTTGCGGCGCGTACCTCCCGGAGTGTTCCCGGAAATCCTCTTCAACCCGAACCTCGATACCGCCAAGGTGATGGTCCCCGCCCTCATCGGCTTGGTTCTGCTGTTCGTTGGCACAGTGATTACGAGTCTTGGCGTCGTGCGTGAGCGGGAGCAGGGAACCCTGGAGCAGCTCGCTGTTATGCCTCTCAGTCCAATCGACGTGACTGTCGGGAAGATCGCGCCGTACTTCTTGGTAGCAACGATTGACATGGTGGTCGTGACGCTTGCCGGGCTCTATCTGTTCGATGTTCCCTTCGAGGGCTCCTTCATCATGTTTGCGCTCTTCGGCCTCACGTTCACGTTCGTGGTGTTGGGTATAGGCGTAGCGATCTCCACCGTGTCGCAGTCACAAGGCGAGGCGATACAGCTGGCGATCATGTTGATGTTGCCCCAGATCATGCTCTCGGGAATGATCTTCCCTCTCGAATCGATGGCCGGTGGGGTCCGGTGGATCGGCTATCTCCTACCGCTCACCTGGTTCGTGATCGGATCCCGTGGGCTTCTGCTCAAAGGAACCGAACCGGCGGCGCTGCTCGTGCCATTGGGGATTCTCATGTTGATGGCGATAGTCGTTTTCAGCATTGCCGTGGTCCGCTTCCGACGTGATCTCGCACCCAAACAATCCGATGACCCCGAGTTTGCCGACGCAGGTTTGACGTCATGACCTGGATCGCTCGAGATGTCACCGTCAACTTCGGATCTCACCGAGCGCTGGACCGGGTGGTCATGACCATCGAGCCCGGCGTTATCCACTCCGTGATCGGTGGCGACGGAGCCGGAAAGACCACATTGCTGAAAGTGCTGGCAGGACTCGACGTTGGCGAGCGCGGCTCAGTTCGACTTCCGCCGCCAGCCAGAATCGGTTTCGTTCCGTCCTCCGGAGGTGTCTTTGGCGACCTGAGTGTCTCGGAGAACGTCGAGTTCGTAGCAGATGTTCACGGCGTCAAAAACTGGCGAGAACGAGCCGACATGTTGCTGGAGCGCGCCGCGATTGCTCAGTTCGGCGATCGAATATCCGCCCGGTTGTCCGGAGGCCAGCGCCGCAAGCTGGCCGGGGTCATGGCGCTCCTGCACCAGCCCGATCTGCTCGTACTGGATGAGCTGACCACCGGCATCGACCCTGTCAGCCGAATGGAGCTCTGGCGACTCATCGCTGGAGCCGCTGCCGAGGGCGCCGCTGTCGTCGCATCCACGAGCTACCTGGATGAAGCGGAACGAGCCGAATCGGTGCTCCTACTCCACGAGGGTCGAGTTCTTGCCACCGGGTCGCCTGCGTCGATCGCCTCGTCAGTCCCGGGCTCGATCCTCGATTGTGCAACGCCCCTCAATCGGTCCCTTGCCTGGCGGCGGGGTAACCGATGGCGGCAGTGGGACCCAGATGGGAATCGCACCTCCGGCGCTGTCACTTTGGAAGACGCTGCGATCGTGCTGGAGCTCACTGAGATGCGGACTACCCGATGACTCCCCTCGACGCAACGAACGTGGTCCGAACATTCGGCGCCTTCACCGCCGTTGACGATGTGTCGATCTCGGTGGAGGCCGGTGAAGTTGTTGGTCTGTTGGGTGCAAACGGTGCCGGCAAAACAACGCTGATCAAGATGCTGCTAGGTCTGCTTCGCCCGACAGCCGGACGGATCAGACTGTTCGGACAGGTCCAGACCAGAGAGCAGCGGCGGCGCATCGGATATGTACCCCAGAATCTGGGCCTCTACACCGACCTGACGGCAGCGGAGAATTTGGAGTTTCGGGCCGATGTCTTCGGTGTCGACCCGGCGGCGCTCGGCGATATCGACGATGGGCTGATCCGTTCAATGTCGCTGGGAATGCAACGCCGAGCAGCGTTTGCAGCCGCCACTCAGCACCGACCCGAGCTGCTCGTGCTCGACGAACCAACCTCGGGGGTTTCGCCGCTGGCCCGGAGCGACCTATGGGACCTGATCCGCTCGAGGGCCGAAGCCGGCGCTGCCGTGCTGGTGTCTACCCACTACATGGATGAAGCGGAGCAGGCGGACCGTCTCGTCGTGATGTCGAACGGTCACGTTGTGGCCGAAGGATCGGTTACAGCTGTGATCAACGGACGGCAAACGGTCGAAGTCGCAAGCGACGAATGGTCAAGTGCCCTGAACGCACTCGACCATGACGGTCGACGGCTGGCCTTGGCCGGGCGGAACGTGCGGGTTCTCTCCACCAGAATCGAGACTGTTGCAGACGAACTTCGGCGCGCCGGCATCAACGCCAGCGTCGAGCTGGTGCCAGCAACGCTCGACGAAAGCTTGGTCGAGATGAATCCGTGAACACCGAGACCACTCCCCCGCGGCCGATCGGCAGGCGCCCGGGCGATCCTGACGAGACAAAACTGGCCATCCTCACCGCTGCAGAAAACACTTCGGTGCGGTCGGCTTCGACCGGGCGACGATTCGAAAGATCGCCGAAACCGCCGACGTCGACCCTGCGCTGATCATTCACCACTTCGGCAACAAACAACAGCTGTTCGTCCATGCTCACGAGTTGCCCATAGACCCCGCAGCCTTCGTTGCCTCGATTGCTGCTGTTCCTTTGTCCAAACGAGGCGAGGCCTTCGCAAGGATCTACCTGGACATGTTCAGCCAGCCCGGTTCGCCGGCGCTTTCCATGCTCGGTGCTGCGGCCACCAACGACGACGCAGCCCGAATGATGCGGGAGTTCATCAACTCCACGCTGATCTCACATGCAGAAGATCTCGTTTCGGGGTCTGATCCCGAACTTCGAATAGCGCTGATTGGGAGCCACATGGTCGGAGTCCTGTTCACGAGAGAACTGCTTCGCGTCGAGCAGCTGACTTCGTTGGACACCGACTCGTTGGCCTCGCTCATCGCACCGGCTATTCAGAAGTACTTCAGCGGCTAGCCCGCACGGCGGCGGTGTTTTGCCTACCCAGGGGCAGCCCACGCCAAGCCTGGTCTTCAGTATCATTGGTCATACCCCGAAGCGAAGCCCAGACATCCACCTCGTAAGAGATGCTCCCGTGGTTATCGCAACCGGATCCAATTCAACCCAGAACTCGGCAGCTGTGCTGCTGAATCATCCAAGGAATGTCAATGTTCACCAAGCGCCGCATCGCCGGCCTGTCACTCGTTCTCACCGCAGCTGTCCTCGCAGCAGCCTGTTCATCAACCGAGGATTCCGAGGCCGAAGCCACCACGACGACTGCGGCCCCAACGACTACGGCCCCAACGACTGCGGCCCCAACACAACCGATCGAGGCCGGCATCACCGATCCCTCAGAGCTACTGCTCACGCTGGCCCAGACGTGGGACGACGCCGACTGGGAAAAGATGGGCTCATTCGCCAACTCCAACGTTGTAGAGGTTGCCAAGGAATGGCGGGACGCCAACGGGTTCGTGAACATCACGCCCGAAAATATCGATGTGATCCTGGAGACCTGTTTCGTACCGGGAGCCGGCGTAACCATGTGTGAGTTCGTGTACGCACCCCCTGAAGGTTTTGGCCTCATATTCAACTCAACATACGAGAGCACCGACGCTGGACTCAGAATCACAGACCTCCAGTTCGGCGGCGACACCGGCTGAGGGCCCAACATCAACGGTTGTGCTGGAGGACCTGGGACAGGTAGTCGGCCGTTTCGTTGTACGCCCGATCGATTCCGGCTCTGATAGAGGCGCCGTGGTTGTAGCGAAGCTTCGATGGGTCGTTGAATTTCGCCCGGGGGTCGAGCCCTGTTGGAAGGATATGGATATCTACACCCTCGGGAAGGTTGTCCATGTCGGAGTGAAACCGGTGTCGACGAGAAATCTCGAATGCGACGAAGGCAACATCCCATGCGTTTCGGGGCACTCGTAGGGGTGCGTCGATGTTGCCGACATGCAACACATAGATCGTTGATGCGCCCAATTCAAGCGCCCGCGAGATGGGAATCGAATTGACCACACCGCCGTCGATGTAGTGCTTGCCGTTGACCTCGACCGGTGGCAGCAAACCGGGAACCGCACAGGAACTCAGGACCGCTTCAATCAGGGGACCCGATTCGAACCAACACTCGGCCGACAGCTCAACACAGGCTGCGGAACACTGGAATGGAACTGTCAGGTCCTCGAAGTTCTCAACCGGCAACCAGTCCAACAGAAGTTTGCGCATTGCGTCGTTGGTGTGGAGGTGGGTGCGGTGACGTGCGATGTTGGCGATCCGGCTGAACAGCCCCTCGCGAAGAACGCCTCGGGCGGTCAGTTCTTCCCACATACCTTCGAGGCGCTCGGCCATTTCTTCCAAAGGGCCAGATGAAATGACAGCACCGTTGATGGCACCGATGGACGTACCGACAACCACGTCAGGGCGGATGCCCGCTTCGGCGAGCGCCTTGATCATCCCGACCTCGGCTGCGCCTCGGAGGCCGCCGCCGCCCAGGACGAAGGCGGTCTTCTCGCCGCCGCGGGTTTCGGTGTGATCCACCATGATGCGAGGCTACCCACGCGCCGGGCGAAGCGGGGTGAAATACAGTTGCTCACGTGCCGATCGGGTCGATCGACCAAGAGAGGGGGATCCGGTGACCAAGCCTTCAACTATCTGGGTTCCCCCGCGCTGGATTCGGGTGATGGTAATCACCCCGATCGTTTTCATCGCCACAGCGCTGGTGACAGTCGCTTCACCACTTCTTCATGTGGTCTTGGCCTTCATCGACATCGTGGATCGGAAGGACTGGCGGTTCACCCGGATGGGCGGCCTTGGCATCGCCCTTTGCGTCACCGAGTTCTTCGGCCTCGTTGCCTGTTTTGTTCTGTGGGTCGGGTCGGGATTCGGGTGGCGTATCGGTTCGCCACGGTTTCAACGAGCTCACAACAGGGTTTTCGGGTGGTGGTTGGAACTGGTGACGAGGGCGCTTCGGTTCTACCTGGGCTTCGAGTTCTTGGTTCCCATGACCGAACGAATCGACGGTCCGATTCTCACCTTTGCCCGTCATGCGGGCCCTGGCGATGCATTCCTTCTGGCTCGCACAGTGATCAGGGATTACAAACGCCAATTACGGATGCTTGGCACACACAGGCTGTTGTGGGATCCCTTCATGAACCACATGATGCTACGGCTGCCAAACGTGTTCCTGGAACAGAAACCCAGGCGCGGCCGAGACCAGTCGGCCGAGATCACCAAAATGTGCGCAACCATGGGCGATGACAGTGTGGTGATCATCTTCCCCGAGGGTGGCAACTGGACGCCCAGCCGCTGGAAGCAGTCGATCGAAACACTCGAAACACTTGGCGAGCGAGAGCGAGCCACACGGGCGGCGAGGATGACCCATGTGCTCCCGCCGCGATCGGCCGCGGTCGCCGCTGCATTGGACGCACGCGACGATATGACGGTCGTGTTCGTTGCTCATGAGGGCCTCGACGACCTGTATTCGCTCAGCCAAATCTGGCGCAACATCCCACTCCGGCGCACGGTTCGTGCCAGCTATTGGTCAATCGCCGAACACGAGATCCCAACCGATCGAGCGGAGCTGACATCATGGCTCTACAACCAATGGGCCCTGGTTGACGAATGGATAGAAGCCAGTCGACCCTGACGAAGTGGATCGAAGTCGGTTGATCGAACTCACGGTGTTACCCGATTGCTCCGACCCAACTCCTCGCCGTCGGCATTTCTCGCCACAACCCAGTACGTCACGCTGCCTGGATCAGCGGCAGCGACGGTCACCGAATTCGCCGATGGGTCTCTGAGCACGACGATCGTCCGCTGACTGTCACCGCGTGCAGCGATTACTTCCCAGCCAGCAATCTGTTCGTCTTTCGAAAACGTCCAACTGAGCTCCACTCCTGAACGGGTGGGAACGCCGCTGCGAAGTGTGATCGCTACGGCGCGATCGACGATCGAGGTAGGGGGCCGGGTTGGCGTGGTCGAACCAATCGTGGACGCCATGCTTGTGGGCGGAGAACTAGTGGTCGGCCTTGTGGATGGAGGAGTCGTGCTGCTTGGTATCGATGGGGTTGCTGTGGTTGTGGTCCTCTCCACCGAATCGAGTATCTCGAGTCGACCGTTGGCAACCACGGCGATCTGCCCATCGGTCAACACGATTCCCTCAACCACCGCCCGGCCATCCTCGCCCACCCGAATCTGTGCCCCTTCTGACAGAACTAGGCCCTCGGCGCCCTCGATCACCGCGCCGGAGGGAAGCACCACGTCGGTGCCTTGGGCGGCGGACATAACGATCACCAGGGGATCGGAGCTGTTCTCCCTCAAGACACCCAGTCCGGCAATTACAACCAGCACAGCGGCCAAGACTCCGGTGAGAGGTCGCCAGGGAATCCGTCGCAGGTGTTCTCGTTGAAGCTCGGCACCGGTGACCCGAAGATGCGATTCGAGGCGATCGGCGAATCCTTCGTTGACCTCCGGGGCCGGTGACGAAGCGAACGACTCGAGACGTCGCAGGAGTTCCTCTTCATTCATGTGAATCTCCGTTGTGCTCAAGCGCAGCCATCTTCTTTCTGAGCGCCTTCAGCGCCCTGGACAACACCACCGTGTACGCGGGTTTGGCGAGTCCCATGGCGGCTGCTGCATCGCTGGGATCGAGTTCAGCAACAAAGCGGAGCGCTATCGCTGTCTGGTAGCGGCCGCTGAGTTGGTTGAGAGCGGTGCGAAGCTGCTCGTCGCCAGTGTCGAGAATTCGGTCGTGATCGTCAATGGCGACCGGGTTGTGCAGTCGAGCCATCGCCACCTGACCACGGGATCCGCTCGGCCGACCTTCCCGTCGATAGTGGGCAATCACTTCGTTCGAAGCGATGCGGAAGAGCCACGGACCGATCCCACCGGACCGCCATTCAAACCGTTGAAGGTTGCGAAGGGCGGACTCGAACGTAGCCGAACAGATGTCCTCCGCTATTTGATGGCTCGAGGTCCGTCGCCACGCGTAACTGTGGATTCGAGGCAGGTAGTGACGGTAGATCAGGGCGAAGGCATTGAGGTCCACCCTCGACCGCTCCACCAGAGCACGCTCATCTGGCAGAGGATCGAGCGAAGCGCTGGTCACAGTGTGGAGTTTGGCGCTGCGGGGGGCGACGAGGGTGGACATCTCATCAGAAGAAGCGGATGTTTCCACTCCTTGGCTCTCGGTCGATTGAAGGCCGGACGTCGATCGTCGGGGTGTTCCTGATACGGACGGTGAACGGACGGGACTGACCAACAATTGTGCCGCTCTTGTCAACGGAAAGAACCGCATAACGTGCAACTTGGGCGTTCATCGGCACGCGGCTGGTGTGGGCAGTGGTAGTGAGGTCACCTCGCCAGATCCCTTCACGCTGTCCACGGTCTACAACCCTCCATAGTTGATAGCCGACTGCATCCGGATGGGTCGCTGGACGCCAGGCGCACTTCACCGCTGCCGAAGGCTCCAGCTGGGCACACTCGATCTGGAGGACCTCCTTCTTGTGCTGAGGAGACCGTACGCCTGCGCTCACCGGACCGCCGGATCCGATAGTGCGGCCGGCTTCGTTGTGAACCTGAACGAGGTAGGTGTACTTGACGTCGAGTCGAATCTCGGTGTCGATTGCCCTTGTTTGGCTGAGGTCACGGGTGGCGAACACGACGGTTCGAACGTCTCCATTGGTGCGAACCAGTGAATAGCCGGCCGCATCGCGTCGTTCAGTGCGTGTCCAGTTGCACGCCACTGCTGATCGACCATTGTCGGTGGAACGGCCGGCGCAGCGGAGGCGAAGTTCTTCCTTCGCCGGTTGTGGATGGGCCGACACACGGTCGACACTTCGAGATTCGTCGCGTTGTGTTTGGGCACCCGACAGGCCCGGCGTGGCAAGCACCGAGACGGCGGCTACGCCGATAGCGGCAATTCGTAGGGATAGTTTCATTGTGTTGGATCTTTCTGAGCGGTGCATCGCCACTCCCGTTTCCAACACTCACAACGCGGACCGCCATCAAGGATTTCACTTGTGCTCAGATTTGTTGTGAGACGTGCTTGCTAGCGGGGGGTCCACGGACCGCCGGCGTCGTCAAAGTCTGCGACCAACCGGGCTAGGTCTTCCTCAACCAGGGCCGACAGCTCGGCTCGCAATGGATCGAACTCTGCAGCTGCTCGCTCGATGCTGGACTGCTGGGTTTGGGTGGGTGCGCCCGTTGTCGAGACGAGATGGACTGCGACCCGATCTACCAGCTCGCGAACCGACAGGTGCCCAGGCTCGGCCAGCCGTTCGCGCACCGGATCACCATTGATCCCGACGTTGAGCGCTTCGAGTCGCCGATGAACTTCATCGAGCTTCGCCAACAATCCCGAGGCCGCCGGCGTGGCGATCATTCCGGCCCGCAGATGCAGGATTCGATTGCGGGTTGCCTCGATCTGTTTCACTGCTCCTGCAACTCTCCGAGCGAGATCAGAGGTTCTCACCCGAAAGGCGTGGGTCGGCTCGGCATCGGCGTTGCCGCTCACGGGCGCTGTGGGAATCACCTTGAACCGTTGCGGCCCGGCGAGAACCTTGGTTTGGTTCGACGCAATGTGAACAAGTTCGACCGTGTACTCGCCGGGCGAAGCGAGAGTGCCCTGTGGTTCACTCATCCACGGAGGCTGAAACGTCGGTTTCTCTATGCTTACCGGATCCGGAGGTGGATAACGAAGGTCCCACGTGGTGCGGTGCAGACCTGCGGTGCATTCAGCCCCGATGGTCCGAACTGGTTCACCCAATTCGTTCCTCACTACGAGCAGAACGATCGGGCCTGAGTCGAGATGTTCCTCGGCGAGCCGCTCCCATCCAGGAAACCCAACGTCGACCTTGGCATCGTCGAGGGATTTCTCGTTTGCACGGCGATCGGACTTGAGACTGCGAATCTCAGCACTGAGGTGATAGGTGAAGGTGGCGCCGAACGGCGGATTGGGAGACCGGAACGCCGTCGAACCCAACGTCGGCTGACCCTTGGCCTGCATCGGCCGATACGGCACGTACCACCATGCGTCTCGTACCGAGAACAACGTTGCTGGCTGTGCCAAGGCATCCTCGGTCAGCTCTCGCAAGGGGCTGTAGTCGTCGAGAACGTAGAAGCCTCGGCCGAAAGTGGCGCCAACTATGTCGCTATCACGACGCTGGATGGCCAGATCTCGAAACGCGATGGTTGGCACATCCTTGGTGAGCTTGTGCCAGTGCAGACCACCATCGAGGCTGACATGCATGCCGTGCTCGGCTCCCAAGAAGAGCAGATCGGCTTTCATATGGTCTTGCTCGATCGACCAGACGATCGTGGCATCGGGTAGATCACCTCGAATCGAACGCCAGGTCCGCCCTCGATCAACGCTCTCGAACAGATAGGGCGTGTAGTCGCCGCTCTTGTGGTCGTCGGCCACAACCATCACGGTGTTGCTGTCATGGGAAGAAGCTTCGATGTCGTTGATGAACGCCATCGTTGGCAGGCCTGGCGGAACGCTGGCGAGACGCCACGTCTCGCCGCCGTTCTCGCTGACCTGAATCAAGCCATCGTCGGTGCCGACGTACAGCAGGTCCTCAGTGACCGGAGACTCCGCGATGGCGGTGATCGTGCCGTACAGCGACATGGCATCGTGGTCGTACGAGGAATCGACGCTGACGACGCGATCGACCGTCGCCAGTTCGTACCGATTCCGGTCTGTGGTGAGATCGGGGCTTATCGGATTCCATGAGTCGCCACGGTCCTCACTGCGCCACAGACGCTGGGAACCCACATAGATGCGGCGGGATCGGTGGGGACTCACAACGATGGGGGTATCCCAGTTCCACCGTTCGGGTGGATCGCCCGGGCCGGCCTGGGGTTGTATGTCCCGCAGCTCCATCGTGCGCTGATCGTGGCGCATCACGTTGCCGACCTGCCACTCCAAGTAGCTGATCTTGTTGTCCGCAGGATCGAAGGCGACGTGGTAGCCGTCAGCGCCGAGCGGAACCCACCAGTCCTGGCTTCTCACACCGTCGATGTGCATCGTTCGCGAAGGACCGAACAGCGTGCCGAGGTCCTGGGCGCCACCGATGACGTTGTAGAACGGGACCGAGTTGTCAACAGCCACCCGATAGAACTGCGAGATGGGCAGATTCGATACATGCCGGAACGAAGTCCCCTCGTCGAAGGTCTCATAGAGCCCGGCATCGCTACCCACGATGAGGTGCCGAGCATTGGCGGGATCGATCCAGACGACGTGGTTGTCGCTGTGTTTTTGCTTGCCATCCTCCAAGTTCTGGAATGTCTTGCCGCCGTCGCGCGTGACATGGACGTAGACGTCGGCCTGGTACACACGGTCTGCGTCGGTGGGTGACACGAAGATCTCTTGGTAATAGTGCGGACCGGTTCCACCCGACAGGTACTCATTGCGGCGTTCCCATGACCGCCCTCGGTTGGTCGACCGGTAGAAGCCGCGTTCGGATTCCTCGGCTGCTTCGACGGTGGCGTAGACAAGATCCGGCGCAGCCGGTGTCACCCCGAGCCCGATTCTTCCCATGTCGCTCTTGGGTAAACCATCGACACTGCGAGTCCATGTGACGCCGCCATCGGTGGAACAGTGGATTCCAGACCCGGAACCGCCGCCCAGGAATGACCACACTCGTCGCCGGCGCTGGTAGGTCGCTGCGTGGATGACGTCGGGATCGTCGGGGGCGAAGACGGCGCTGGTTACGCCGGTGTCGTCGTCGACAGTGAGGACCGGATCCCACGACGTTCCACCATCGGTTGTCTTGAAGAGACCTCGTTGGCCGCCAGAGGACCACAACGGCCCTTCGGCGGCGACGTACACAACATCGCTGTTGCGAGGATCTATCAGGATGTCGCTGATGTGCTCGGATCGTTTCAAACCCATGCACTGCCAGCTCTCGCCCCCATCGTCGCTCCGATAGACGCCGTCGCCCCATGCCACGTGACGCCCGCTGACCGCCTCGCCCGTGCCGACCCAGATCACGTGTGGACGGTTCGGGTCGATACGGACACATCCGATCGAGTAGGACTTCTGCTGGTCGAACAACGGCTTCCATGTTGTTCCGGCGTTGGTCGTGCGCCAGACACCACCCGAGCCGACCGCCACAAACCAGGTCGTGGGATCGCTCGGATGGATGGCGATGTCGGCGATCCGCCCACCCATGAATGCAGGGCCGATACTTCGCAGTGCCAGACCCGAGAGTGCGCTCTCGACCGGGGTGGGCTCACTTGACGGTTCGTTCTCGGCGCTGTTGTGGGACATCGGCCCCAACCTAGAGCGCAAGGGCGACCCCGGGCGAAATGACGGCTCCCCAACCCTTGGCCTTCGATGGGTCATTGGTCTCTGGCCATGCGGCGGCACCAGAACGAGGCTCAGAGCATGACTGAGATCGACCCCGAGATCGTTGATCTCGATCCCCAAGATGCCATCGTGGTCCGAGGCGCCGTTGCCATATCCGACATGCCCGAATTCTTTCAGAGAGCATTCATCGCGTCATTCAAGGCGGCCGCCGAGGCCGGGGTCGACATCGTTGGCCCTCCGTTTGGCTTCTACCCGGAGATGCCGACCGAGACCGTTGTGGTAGAGGCGGGTTTCCCCGTGTCATCGCCGATGGAGGCATCGGGAGACGTTCATCCCTCGGTCTTGCCCGGCGGACGGGCAGTGGTGGTGGTGCACATCGGGCCATTCGAGGCGATGGAGAAGACCTACGCCGCGCTGCAAGTCTGGATGGCCCAAGAGGGCCTCCAACCGGCATCCGGGATGTGGGAGTGTTATCTCACCGATCCGGCGGTCGAACCCGATCAGTCCAAGTGGCAGACCAAGATCGTTTGGCCGATCGCCTGAGGTGGCTTAGGGATTGTCGAACTCCGCAACGAGTGGAGTCATCACCTGTGCCAGAAACGCCGGCATCGCGTCGACCAGCGCAGGCCCCATCATGTGAAGATCACTCCGAGCGAGGACCCCAGGGATCGCACGACTAGGTCGCTTCTGCGAGTCACCTCGAGTCTCACGACTTCGAACCTACCTCAACCACTCCCGGTTCAAAGGATCGCGACACCGACTGCGATACTGGTGGAGTGAACATCATCGACGAAATCGTCGAGCGTCGAATCGCCAAAGGAGTGCGAGACGGTCTGTTCGATGGGCTGAGAGGCCACGGCAAGCCGATCGAGGACTTGGATGAGACGCGCTCGGAAGGTTGGTTCGCTCGAGGGATGGTGCAGAACGAGCAGCTCAAGCTCGAACCGACCAGCGACCGCACCTGACCGAGCAGCTACTGGGCGGTCCAGCCGCCATCGACCAACAGTATGTGTCCTGTGACCATGTTCGAGGCCGCAGAGGCCAGGTAAATCACGGCACCGGCCACGTCGGTAATTGTGCCAACCCGGCTCGCTGGAATGCGGGCCAACACGCCCTCGAGGTACTCGGGCTGATCGAGCCTTTCCGCAGTGCCGGGCGTATGGATGAACGTCGGGGCCACAGCGTTGACGTTCACTCCACGAGCCGACCACTCCAGCGCCAGTACTTTGGTCAGCATGTTCACGCCGCCTTTGCTTGCGGAGTAGACCGCGTGATCTCGGATGCCAACCACACCAGCCTGAGAGCTGAGGTTCACGATCCGACCCCGGCCTTGGTCAAGCATGATTCGCCCCGCTGCTTGGCAACAGAAGAAGAGTCCCTTGAGGTTCACATCCATCATGGTGTCCCAGTCGGCCTCGGTAACATCCTCGGCACGGTGGTTCGCTCCGAGCCCAGCGTTATTGACCAAGATGTCCAATGCTCCAAACTGTTCCCGGGCTGAATTCATCGCAGATCCGATGTTCTCAAGGTCGGTTACATCGAGGTACTGGGGCCAGGCAACACCACCCTCGCCGGTGATTTCGGCGACGAGCGTCTGTAGAACACCGAGATCACGGCCTGCAACCACAACCGAAGCGCCGGCCCGCGCCAGGAGCACCGCCACGCCTCTGCCAATTCCCCGGCCGGCTCCGGTGACAACAGCTACCTGGCCATCGAGGCGAAACACTGGAGAGTCCACACAGATGAGTATTGCCGCTCACCCTGGCCTCCGCGCTGCGTTTACCGGCCGAGCTGTTTGGCGATCTTGCGCCGAACCGCCTTGTACGACGGCGGAGCACCTCGTTGAAGTGGTCTGCCGTTCACAAGCACTTCGTCGGAACGACCGCAGCCGAGCATCGTCTCGCGATCTGAGGTATCGATCGTGGAGAATTCAACCTCAGGTCCCAACTCCTCCGTGGCGCGGCGGCGCCCGCTCGTACACCAGATTCGCAGCCGGGCACCATCCCGACCTGAACGCAGTGACATCGACCTTTCCTGACCTACCGATCGCAACCGGCTGCCCCTCGATCCACCGAGGTGGCTGCGCTGTGTCGATGAACGATTTCCACACGAGCTCCCGGATCCCAGTGCGGTCAACACTGCGGTAGCCGTGTTTCTTGAACCATGACGACTTCATCCACACCGGCATTCGCAGGCCCCATGCGGCCATCCCGGTTGCCCCCAACTGCTGGGCATCTTCTTCTGCCGCAACCAGAAGCGCTGACCCGATGCCGCTGCCCTGTACGTTCCCGACACCCTTTTTGTAGCCGTGAACCCAGATGCACAAGATCATGAACACACCCTCGCCGACGACCGGCGACAGTTCTGCCGGGACGTATTGAATCATCCCCAGCGGCTGGTCGTTCTCATCGAGCGCCAGTTTGACCCGCAGGCCTTCCTCTCGGGCCTTCTTGTACCAGGTGGCTTTGTGATCCCCGGCCTCTTGCATCTCCGGTGACCATTCCTCCAGGCATACCAAGTAGGCCCCGAGGTGGCGTTCTGGAAGATCCACGACCGAAACCGAACCGTGGGAAACCTCGGGCTGCGACCGTTTCCACATGCAGTGATCTTCAGGCCGAGTCGGCATCGACGCCAGAGGAGAACGTCACCGACGACCGAACAACCTGAGTGGGAGGCGAGCATCGACGATCTGATCGAGCGAGACGGTTCCGATGAGCGGCGCTCGGCGATCCACGAGCACATCGATCCACTCCCCCGGTGGCAGGACCAACTCGACGCTGTGCCACCGGTCTTCGGGTACGCGATGGGCCACGACAGCAACGAGATTTCCACGCCGGAACGCCAACGCGTCGCCATCGAGTGGCAGACCGGTGAGGCCAAGAGGTTCGTAGTCCGATCCGTTTGCGGCACCGGATCGCGCTCGAAGGGTTCGAACAATGAGCGACATCTTGGCCAGGCTCGGAGAAACCTCGATCGCTTCTGCTACATCCACCGACCGGGCCCTCACGACGAGATCGGCCAATGCACCCCATCCGATATGTCGTCGGTTGTCCGGGTCGACCAGGGCAAGATCCAATACCTCATCACCGCGGTAAAGGTCCCCGAACCCAGGCGAGGTCAAACGCAAAAGTACCTGGGTGAGAGACCGGGCCAGGGAAGCCGGGGCGAGATGCTGAACGAACCTCTCGACCGAGCGGCAGAAGTCGTCGTTGGCCAGGAGGGATCCGATGAGGCCTTCGACCGCGGACTCGTAGGCCTCGTCGACGTGGATCCACGAGGTGCGCTCGGCCGCTTCTCGAAGCGCTTTTCTCGCATATTCGACGAGCCGATCGCTCGAGATCGGCCACGCACCAACCGTGTGTTGGAGAACGAGATATCGATCGATCCGATGCACGGCCAGCCGATCGGCGCCGAAATCGATCCACCGATCGCAGAAGGATCGCCAGAGGTCGGGCCGGTCGCTGAGAGTCAGCAGTCGGGCTCGGAGGTCACCAGATCGTTTGGTGTCGTGGGTGGACGTTGTGAGCATGGCCCTCGGAGAATGTTCGGCCGCGGTCGTTGCCCACCGATGGAACTCGGCTGCCGAAGCTGGCGGACCTGTGGCGCTTCCACCGACCTCGTTGAGTGCGGCAAGCGGGAGATACCGATAGACGGCTCGGTCTTCGATTCCTTTCGCAAGAGCCGGTCCAGTCAGTTGCTGAAACAGGGCCAACGCCTTCCGCTCTTCCTCAGAGGTAGGCGCGGCCAGAACGGCTGTCAGAGCCTCGATGCTCTCAACCTCACCGCTTGATCGACCGAGCGCGGCTCGAGTACTTGCGTCGGCGAGCACTTGGCGATCAGATTCAGCTCCTTCGGGCAGATACGTGCGATAGCGACGAAACGACCCAGCGAGTCGAACAACCGCCTGAACGCCGCGGTCGCCCTGAAGCGCCGGGTAAACCGACACCCTGCGGGCAACACGGGCAACATCGGGCGCCAATCGGTCTCGCAGCACTTGGTCGATGGCGTGTGCTTCGATCTCTTCGAAATCCCGCCGATCGTCGGTCAGTTCGACATAGTGCGTGACCACGCTTTCGAATCCGCCCGCGTTGAGCAACAGCCGATCCACGAGACGGGCAAACTCGTATCCGGTCGTTCCATCGACTGGCCATCGAGGTGGCAACTGCTCGGCACCGAGCAAGATCTTCTCTACCAGCAGGAGCCGATCCGGTCCGATGAGGTTTCGCAGCCAACGCAGATAACCATCGGGATCGGCGAGCCCATCGACGTGATCAACCCGGACCCCCGACATGGACGGATAGTCCTCCAGCAGTCGCAGCAGGAGTTCATGCCGACGGTCACGCACCTCGGGGTTCTCAACAGCCACAGCCACCAGCGAGTCGATCTCGAAAAACCGTCGAACGTTGCGGTGTGTGGACCGCCACGGCGCCAGGCGGTAGTGCTGTTCCCCAATGAGTACCGCAAGCGGAGTACTGGCCGGCTCACAATCGGGACGAAGCGGCAGACGAAGGCCTGATGGCACCTGTAGTGCTGGGCTGCCGTCGGCCCCTGGAACAACCGAGATGCCGCCGCTCAGCGCCTCTTCGAGCGGTCGGTCCAGCACCGGCATAAGGACTTTCCCCTCTCCTGCGGTCCAGTCGATGTCGAATGATCGAGCGTGAACGCTCTCTTGGCCGTTTCGAAGTACATCCCAGAACCACGGGTTCGCTTCGGGAGTGGCGCTCGAGAGGTGGTTGGGAACGATGTCGAGAATCCATCCCATGTGGTGACGTTCCAGAGCTCGAATGAGATTGGCGAAGCCGTCCTCTCCACCCAATTCGGCTCGGATGCGGCTCGGGTCGACGATGTCGTACCCATGCGTACTGCCCGGTTCGGCTTCGCCGATGGGTGAGAGGTAGAGATGCGAGACCCCGATGGACTTGAGATATGGGACGATTTCTGCCGCAACCTCGAAGTCGTCGTGAGGGGTGAACTGAAAGCGATAGGCGCACGTCGGCGGGCTCATTTGCTGACTCTCGGTGCAGTTGAGAGCAAGAGCGCAGCCGACCAGGGTGCAACTATGAAGTCGGCGTCGATTTCGGCTGCCTCGCCCTCGGGATTCGTATGCACAGCGACGCTCCATCCATTCTCGACCGCGATCGTTGCCGGCGATGCTGAGTAGTTCAGCACGAGTCGAGAGAGGGCGTCATCGAGCCGACGGTCGACGGTGATCACACCACGCTCTTCCACAACTCGTTGCTCTGCGTCGACCGACGTGAGCACGCTGTTACAGCGGCGGACCCGGAGCATCTCCGTGTAGAGCGAAACCATGTGTACCCCGCCCGGCCCGTTGGCGAGTTCGGGATTCAGTGTGGCTGATTTGAATGTCTCCAGCGATGCCGGATCGGGAACTGACGCCTGATCGTTGTCCGGGAACTCGCTGGCCCGACCCGAGCGCACCACTTCGATGAGGTCAGGGTCGGTGTGGCTCACGAAATAGGGGAAGGGGGCCGATTCAGCGTACTCCTCCCCCATGAAGAGCATCGGGGTGAACGGCCCGAGCACCGTGGTTGCAGCTGCCAGCCTTCGCTGGTCCACGCTGACGTTGGTATCCAACCGGTCACCAGCGGCGCGGTTGCCGATCTGGTCATGGTTCTGATCGCAGACCACCAACCGGTTGAACGGAATCACACCGTCGGGTAGACCGACCCTGCCGTCGAGGGATCGGCCATGCCGTCGACCGCGAGCGATCGAATGTTGACCGGTGAAGACCCAGCCATGTTCGAAACATCGAACGATGTCCTCGACGCCGGTGTAGTCGGCGTAGTAGCCCGGGCGCTCACCCGTCAGCGCCACACGTATTCCGTGGTGAAGATCATCGTTCCAGACTGCATCACATCCCAGCCCTCCAGAGTTGCGGGGGTTGATGAAGCGAGGATCGTTGTCCGAGGACTCTGCTATGACCAGAGCTTGTCGACCTTGCGCGGCAGCGGCGCGGCCCACCGCCTCGGTCAACTGTTCGAGAAAGGGCTTGGCCGTTTGATCGATGATTGCGTGAACAGCATCGAGCCGTAGGCCATCGATGCCGACGTCTGCGATCCACTCAACCGCGGAGTCGATGAAGTACCGGCGAACGCCGTCACTACCCGGTTCGGTCATATTGATGGCGGGTCCCCAGACCGTGCTGAACCGGTCGGTGAAGTAGGGACCAAACGAATCGAGGTAGTTACCCTCGGGGCCGATGTGGTTGTGGACCACATCGAGAACTACGGCGATTCCAACATCATGAGCGGCTTGGACCAAACGAATCAGACCTTCTCTGCCGCCATAGGTGCTCTGGGCGGCGAAAGCGTAGACCCCGTCGTACCCCCAATTGCGGCCCCCGGCGAACTGGGCGACGGGCATTATCTCGATCGCAGAGACGCCGAGTGCCGCGAGCCGATCTAGTTGACCGATAGCAGCGTCGAAGGTTCCCTCTTCGGTGAATGTTCCAACGTGCAACTCATAGAGCACCAGCTCCTCGATCGAAACTCCGGACCAGTCGGGGGGAAGAATCGCCGGGCCGGAGTGGACCACTTCGGACCGTTCATGCACCCCCTCAGGTTGACTTCTGCTCGCAGGATCGGGCACGACCGGTCCTCGGTCGAGGCGAAAGCCGTAACGATCTCCTGGCCCCACATCGTGGACCGTGACCTCGTGATAGCCATCTGCACATGCCGACATTCCAATGTCTCGATCCTCGAGCGAGACATCGACCTGCTCGGCGTAGGGGGCCCAGACAACGAACCGGGTTCCGCTGTTGGAGGCAGTAGCACCCAGCCGGCTCGTTGCCGCGTTGTGCCCATCAGTCATGGCCAAAAGCCCTTCTCCTCGTCAACATTCTCGATCGCTAGGTGCGACGAAGAACATACACGTTGGAACCCGACCCAAGTTTCTCGATGTGGGGACCGTGCTCACAGAAGACCTGTTCGGCAACGCCGGCTGTCAGCTCGCTGTCGAGAACTCCCATGTAGTTGGGATCCTCGAGCACGTGATCGTTGAAGGAAAACACCAGATAGCCGCCGACGGCCAACGCTCGAAGCGCCTCGGTAAGAAGCGAAGCGGGAGCCGCCCCCACTCCGATCACACCAACCGCAGCAAGTGCGTAGTAGGTACCGGGGTCAAAGGGAAAGGCGTTGTTCGGTTCGACAACTCGCAACTCTCGATACAGATCGAGGGTGCGGGCGATATGTACCATCTCGGGGTTGACGTCCTGACCGGAGATGTCGCTGAATCCGGCGGCGGACAAGGCCACTCCCGATAACCCGGTGCCGCATCCAATGTCGAGGATCGGACGATCGAGGGGCACGAAGGTGGCCAGCGCCTCGGCGCAGCGTTGCGGAGACCGGTACCCGTTGGTGGTGAGCTCGTGATCGTAGCTAGAAGCCCATTTGGAGTAGAAGGAGTCGGTTTCGTGCTGCGATGCCAGGTCGTAGACACGTCCGAGAAAGTCTTCAGCCATGCTTCACACTTCCACGCCGCAGACCAACTTGGCAACGATCCGAAGTCCTTGACGAATTTGGCGTCCGAGTCGCCACCAGCCGATCACCTGCTGGCGCGCTCGAGAACGCCCCGTCGGGCAAACGTCGGCTAACCCGAGACCGTGTCGTGGACCAGCTGAACCTCGAAGGTGATGTTTGCGTTGAGGCTGCTGGCGACTGAGCAGTACTTGTTCATGGCGAGATCCACGAAACGTTCGGCCATTTCTTGTTTCAACCCTGGAGCATTGATGACGTGGTGGGCCCGGATTTCGGTGTAACGAGCGGGAATGCCATCAGCTCGGTCGCCCTCGATCTCAACCCGATAGTCCAGCAAATCCAAGCGACGTTTGCGGATCATCTCCACCACGTCGAAGGCTGCGCATGCGCCCAACGCGTTGAGCAGAAGCTCCATCGGGTTCATACCGGTCTTGACCCCCTGCTCACCGTCGATCAGTACCTGCATCCCGTCGGGCGTGATACCGACGAATCGTTTTCCGACCAGATGGTGGACCGTTGTCGTCTTGGTGTTGGCCATGCCTCTGTGTACCCACAAAACCGAGCCATTGGAAGCGAAGCCCACCTGAGCACCCCGGTTCGTCGGGAACCGAGTGGAGAGCCCTAGGTTGAACCAAAGAACAAGGAGTGCACCCATGGCAACCTCGAAGCCGATCACCGATTGGAAGGTCTCGCAACTCGACGACCTCTCGGGCAAGACATATCTCATAACCGGCGCCAATTCCGGAATCGGCTACGAAGCGGCTCTGCACCTGCGGCGCGCCAACGCCATTGAGCGAGGACCTCTTGAACATCAAGTGGGATGTGAACCAGTGATCTGAATTCAGGATCCTCTCAGCACCGCCGGCAAGGATTTCGCGACGAAACAGACAGCCGATCGTCATACCAACATGGTGAGCGATGGAAATGCAGAATTCGGACGTACTCGATGGGCTGGTCTACGTTCCAGGCGACTGCGCAACGAGGACGTCGGGCCAACGGCTCCCGAGCCCAAGGTATGGGAGAACGCAGGAGAGCTCTTGGCTCAGGAATTCCAGCCCCTCCACCACGAGCCGATCTTCGGGCTGAAGTGAGATCCCAGAGCGGCGACACCTGAGCGCGTTAGCGCGCCTCCGCTTCTGCAGGGTCGATCATGTCGAATGCAGGATTTCCTCTCGAACGTACTGACATACCGCTTCCACGGCGGACTCGAGGTCTCGGTTGTTCTCCACAACCAGATCAGCGGCTAGAAACGGATCGGCAACTGCGGAGAAGGCCTCGAACATGGTCCGACCCGCCATATGGCCAGACTCGCTGCGGGCTCGCTTCTCGAGATGGGCAATTGATACATCGGGTTCAACAACAACTTCAACCAGACACACCCGCCCAAACAATTTCGCTGCGGATTCGAAGAAGGGCTGGCGAAGTCTCTCGCGGTGAAAGGTCTCCTCGACGATGACCACAGGGTGGGCTTTGGCCAGCTCTGTGAGGCGAGCCAAAGAGATGTCATACACGTCGCGCCGGAAATCGTCGGGAAATGGGACGCCGTCCGCCACCCAACGATCAAACTCCGGGTGCGAGCCTCCGACGAACCGTTTGTCATCGTCGATCGAGTGGACCGGAATGGCCAGTCGCTGGGAGACCGCCTCAGCGATAGTCGACTTGCCCGAGCCGATCCCACCGGCGAGAGCTAACAGGCATCCAGACCCTGAACTTTCGGCCATTGTGAAACAGTAGTCTCTTCGACAACCGGTCGTCCCATGCCACAGCGCATCACATCGGAAGCTCCAACCCCTGAAGGTAAGCGTGACCGCACGAAGCACAACCTTGAGCCGACACATCATCGAGGAGGAGCACCAGCATCCGCATGCCACCGGTGAGTTTTCAATTCTCCTGCAGCAGATTTCCTTCGCCGGTCGTGTTCTGGCCCATGCGATTGGGCGCGCAGGGATCGATGGCATCGCCGATTCAGTAGGCGAGCTGGGTCCGACCGGCGACGTTCAGAAGCGGCTAGATCTCATCGCCGACGAGATCATGCGAGACGCCTTCGCCCGGTCACAGTTGGTTGCCGGGATCGCCTCGGAGGAACGCCAGGCGCCGACCGCTCTCCCCGTTTCGAGCGAGGCCCATTATCTTCTTTGCCTCGACCCGATCGATGGATCAGCCAATGCGGGTGTGAATGCTCAGCTGGGAACGATCTTTGGCATCTACAGAAGAGCCGACACCCAAGTTCCCTTGGCCGAGGTGGAGTTCCTGAGGGCGGGTAGGGAAATGGTTGCTGCGGGCTATCTGCTGTACGGGCCTTCAACGATGCTTGTCTATTCGGTGGGTGAGGGAGTGCACGGATTCACCCTCGACCGACAGGTCGGCGAGTTCCTGCTGACCCATCCCAACATGGCGTGCCCTCCCAAAGCAACGGTGCTGGCCGCCAACACGAGCCGCTACCCGCAGTGGGACAAACGGGTTCGCACATTCGTCGACGAGGTCACGAATCAACCCGATGGACCTGCCGTGCGGTACAGCGGGGCGCCAGTTGCCGACCTCCACCGTTGCCTCACCGATGGCGGCGCGTTCATGTACCCGCCCGATGCCGACTTCCCAACCGGCAAGCTACGTACTCTCTACGAGGCCTCTCCTTTGGCCTTCATCGCCGAACAGGCGGGAGGTGCCGCAAGCACCGGCACCAAACCGATCCTCGATGTCGTTCCGACGTCGCTGCATCACACGACACCAATCGTGATTGGATCATCAGATCTGGTCGCCGGTTACGAACGCCACATGGCCCAGTGAGCTGCACACCGGGGCTGGGTTCTGGCAGCGTGCGTAGAATTGATCGAATAGGGCAGCGGAGGGTACTGCGTGGTTGACTATGCGATCAGAACTGAAGGTCTGACAAAGCACTACGGCGACACGCGGGCGTTGGCCGGGCTCGACATGGAGGTGCCTGCCGGTGAGGTATACGGATTCCTCGGTCCCAACGGCGCTGGCAAATCCACCACCATCAAGCTTCTCCTCGACCTGATTCGTCCAACCGCCGGGTCAGCTGTCGTGCTCGGACTCGACCCACGCTCCGATGCCGTCGCGCTACGCCGCAGGACCGGTTATCTGTCTGGCGACTTCGTCGTCGATGGACGTCAGACCGGTGCAGAATTGCTGACCTATCTCGGAAACCTCCGAGGCGGTGTGAATCCGAAGCGGGTGGCGGTGTTGGCAGATCGCTTAGACCTCGATACGAGTCGACAGATCAAGACTCTCTCGAGGGGCAACCGGCAGAAGGTCGGATTGGTTCAGGCGGTCATGCACGATCCGGAGCTGCTGATCCTGGACGAGCCAACATCTGGGCTCGACCCGTTTCTCCAACACGAGTTCGCTGCCATTCTCCGTGAGGCGGCCGACAATGGGCACACTGCGTTTGTGTCGTCCCACGTGATGGGTGAGGTGCAACAGATCGCTGACCAGGTCGGGATCATCCGAGAGGGAAGAATGGTCACTGTTGAGCGGGTAGAGGCTCTCATCGAGCGGTCCACTCGACAGGTGTCGATCATCTTCGAGGGGCCGATCGAGATCGGCGACTTCAGCACGGTGCCGGGGATCTACGACCTGAGAGTGGAAGGAAACGAACTGACATGTCGGTTGGACGGGCGGGCCGACGCCTTGGTCAAAGCGGCAGCCCGACACACGGTGATCACTCTCTCGGTTGAGGAACCAGATCTCGAAGATCTCTTCTTCAAGTACTACGAACGATCTCAAGGCGGCGCCAATGCTGACTAACGCTTTCACCAAATGGCTTTGGGATACTCGCCGTTCGTTGGCGGTATGGGTAGCGGCCGTCTCCGCCGTCGGCGGCATGTATGCCGCCTTGTGGCCATCGATCAACAATCCCGATATGCAGGCGCTTCTCGACAGCTATCCCGAGGGGCTCCTCGAGGCGCTCAACTACGACGACATCACCACACCGGCGGGGTACCTCACCTCCAGCGTGTACGGGTTGCTCGCCGCACTGCTTTTTTGGTCTACGCCATAGGGGCCGGCGCCAGAGCGATCGCCGGCGACGAAGAATCGGGCACGCTCGAACTGATTGCTGCTCATCCGCTGAGCCGGGCGCGGTTGGCCCTACAGCGATTCTCTGCGATTCTCGTGAGCCTGCTCATCATCACCGCAGGGCTTTGGCTGGTCATGCTGGTATTGCGCTCGCCAGCTCAGCTCGATGACATCTCGATCACAGGTTTCGTCGCGATGCATTTCCAGCTTGCCCTGTTCGCCGGGCTCTTCGGTGCATTGTCCTTCTCCGTTGGAGCTGCCACGGGTCGTCGAGCGATCGCAATCGGTGTCGCAGCGGGAGTTGCGGTGGTGGGCTTTCTGGCAAATGGACTGCTACCCCAAATCAAGAGCTTGGAGTGGGTCAGGAACCTGTCGCCGTTCCACTGGCTCGTAGGCGGCGATCCTCTTCGGAATGGCATCCAAGTCACCGACAGTCTGATCATGTCCGTGCTCATCGCAACGCTCGTTGCGACGGGGACATGGGCTTTCGACCGCCGAGACATAGCGGTCTGATTCAGGACCGCATCAACCAGGGAACTTCAGACGGACATGCCTCAGTGGCTGGCGACAGGGTCCCGATCTCGGGAGCCGAGCGGCAGCCACGACATGACCGCCACGACCACCGCTCCGACAAAAAGGCCGGTTATCGCAGAAAGCGCCGTGTTGACGAGCCATGCGAACACACCGCCAAGACCACCGATATCGCTGACCGATTCCTCTAGGTCGTGCACCAGATCGTAGGGGCCGTCCCAGCCCAGCTCGTGAGCTCCGACGATCAGGATGTGGCCACCCACCCACAGCATGGCTGCGGTGCCGATGACGGACAGCCAGGTCAAGACCACCGGCATGCCAGAAACCATCAGGCGACCTATGCGCTGGGATGACTCCGAGCTCCGGCCGGCAAGCGTCAGACCGATATCGTCCATTTTCACAATCAGGGCCACGACTCCATAAACGATCAAGGTGATCAACAAAGCCACTATGACCATGATGATCGCTCGTGAAACGAACCCTTCGTCGATCACCTCTTTGAGTGCGATGACCATGATCTCAGCTGACAGGATCAGGTCGGTTCGGATCGCACCAGAGATGGTCTTCGCCTCTGCCTCGGGACCCAGCATGGCGACAGGAACGTCGTGGTCGTGGTCGTCGCCTTTGAGCTTGTGGTAGATCTTCTCAGCACCCTCGTAACAGAGGAAGGTTCCTCCCGCCATCAGGATGATCTCAACGAGGATCGGAACGAACTCGCTCAAAACGAGGGCGGCGGGGAGTATGAAGATCAGCTTGTTCCGGAGCGAACCCGTGGCGATCTTCCTGATGATCGGGAGCTCGCGGTCTGCGGCGAGACCCTGCACGTAGGCAGGCGTTACGGCGGTGTCGTCGACCACCACGCCGGCCGCCTTGGCGCTGGCTTTGCCCGCTGCGGCGCCTACGTCATCGATCGACGCCGCAGCAAGCTTTGCCAGCGCTGCGATGTCATCGAGCAATCCAACTAGACCACCGGCCATCTCTCGCCCTCTTCTGTAGAGACCATCAACACGCCAGGCTAAGCCAGACTCCGTCGGTGGTTGTGGACCGGGTCGGATCGAGTCGGCCGTGGGACTTAGTGCCCTTCTAGGTAGCCACTCTCTTGGCGAGGATCAGAGCACGAGCGCATTAGCGTCGACGGCTCGGCGCGCTGGAGGAACTGTGTCAGGACAGAGGGTGCAATGACTGAGGTGACGGCACCTTTGGTCATCGCCATCGGCGGACACTCGCTGCTCGCACCTGAGCTTGCACCAACGGTCGCCAACCAGTTCGCGGTCACCCGCGACGCGATAAAGCCGATCGCCGACCTGATCGAGCGGGGCGAACATCTGGTCTTGACTCATGGCAACGGCCCCCAGGTCGGGTTCATGCAACTGCGGTCAGAGCTCGCACGAGACACCGTTCCCGAGGTTCCGCTGGATTCGCTGGTCGCCGACAGCCAAGGAGCAATGGGGTACATGATCGAACGGGCTCTGCGAGCCGAGCTCCGTCGGCGCGGCAACCCGACCCAGGTTGTCACGATCGTGACCGAGGTCGAGGTGGATCCTGATGACCCTGCCTTCGACGCACCCAACAAACCAATCGGCCGTTTCTATGATCGCTCTGAGGCCGAAGGACTGGCCAGGGAACGCGGCTGGAAGATGATGACAGACCCCAAGCGGGGTACACGACGGGTTGTGCCGTCTCCCCAGCCGCTCCGCATCGTCCAACTGCAAACGATCGAGCAGCTGTGCGATCTGGGCATAACGGTCATCTGCTGCGGCGGCGGCGGTATACCGGTCAGCAAAACCGCTGACGGTCAGATCGTTGGTCACGAAGCGGTAATCGACAAGGACAGGGTCAGCATGTTGCTTGCCGTGCGCCTCGGATCCCCGACACTCATCATCACCACAAGCGTCGACTACGTCTACGAAGACTTCTATTCCGATGCTCCCAAAGCCCGTCCCGAGCTCACCGCTGCCGAGGCTGAAGCGCTCGCTGCCGAGGGCCACTTTGCAGAAGGCAGCATGGGCCCCAAGGTCGAAGCCGCCATAAGGTATCTTGCTGCAATCGACGGCGAGACAATCATCTGCCAACCCGAGGACCTCGTCGAAGCTGTCGACGGTCAGGCCGGAACTCACATACGGAGGACTCGATGAGCACTGTCCACCCACCACTACCTTTGGATCAAGACAGCCTTGACGCTGTCTTGGGCCGAAGCCTGTTGACAACGCAGGAATGGACGATCGGCGAGCTTGCCGCGGTGCGCAACATCGCCCGCACATTGGCCGATCTTGACCGGCGAGGGATCAAAACGCCGCTGTGCCCCAATGAACTGGCGTGGGCGGTGTTCTTCGACCAGTCGACCCGAACCAAGAGTGCGTGGGCCGGAGCGGCTGCGCGACTTGGAATGCAACCTGTGATCGTGGACGGTTCCTCAACCCAGGTCTCACACGGAGAGACCGCCGTGGAAACCGGTGCCATGCTCGGCATGAATGCCCACGCCATGGGCATTCGCCACGATCTGATCCTGGGCGAGGGCAACACGTTCATTCGTGCGGTGAAGACCGGCATCGACGACTACCTCTCGGCCACCCAGGATCCCCGTCAGGTTCCGATCGTGAATCTGCAGTGCGATGTGGATCACCCCACCCAGACGATGGCCGATCTGATGTGGTTGGAGGACAACTTCGGTGATCTGGCCGACCGAAACATCACGGTGAGTTGGGCGTACTCCCCCTCGTATGCCAAACCGCTGTCGGTCCCTCAGGGCCTCATCACACTTCTCACCCGCTTCGGCGCCAACGTGACGCTCGCCCACCCGCCCGGGTACCAACTCACCGAGGAAACGATGTCGGCTGCGCACAGCAACTCATCCAACGGCGGATCGTTCCGGGCTGTCGACAGCATGGACGAAGCGTTCGTTGATGCCGACATCGTCTATCCGAAAAGCTGGGGGGCTTACGACCTGATGCTGGAACGGGTGGACGCCAACGCCCACGGCGACAAGGACGAACTCGCCGCCATCGAAGGGCGGGCATTGGAACGCAACGCCAATTTCACCGACTGGATCTGTGATGAACCCAGAATGGGATCCACCCGGGGCGGCGATGCGCTCTACATGCACTGTCTGCCGGCTGACATCGGGTCTGAAGTGAGCCCGGGTGTGATGGAACGCCACAAAGTGAATGTGGCCCGGGAAGCCAATTGGAAAATGTACGTGGTGATGGCACTGCTGGCCGGGGCAAAGGTCCCAGATCTGGCTTCGGTACTGGCATCACTTGATCAGAAGGAAACCAAATGACAAGCACAACAGAAGACTCTGCGAAGACCGACCTGGGGCGTCACGATGACTCCCACCTCAGCGCCCGTGTGGCCGAACTGAGCGAGCTTTATCTCGATCTCGCCGGTGCGATCTTGCGTGAAGCAATCCGGATTCCCGCCGACTACGTCGACCTCCCTCGTGACCAGGGCGGAGATCCGGCGTGTGGTTTGAGCAACCATGAGCGGCCGCGGTTGGAATTCCTGAAGCGGACCATCATCGACATCGGCGCGGTGCGGTTCCCCGAGGATGTCGGGTTCGACGACTACGGCAATCTGGTCTGGTTCGTCACCGACCCCGAGGACGGCGTCCTCCCAGACGACAAGAAGGTTGTCTACTTTGACGGCCACACCGACACTGTCCAGGCGTTGCGCCCGGCATGGCGAGAAAAACTCGGGGGCATCGACGCCTATGACGGGCTTGTGGACATCGATGCGGTTGATCGTGAGTTTCTGCGCTCCGAACTAGGCCACGTTCCACCAGACGACGAATGGGACAACCTCATCTTTGGGCGCGGCTCCGCCGACCAGCTGAGCGGTGTGATTTCCCAGATCATCGCCACCAAGATCGCTCTCGAACTCGCACCCGAAGGTGCACTCAAGAGCGTGATCATTCGGGCCTACGGATCGGTGTGCGAAGAAGACAATGATGGTGGCGGCCCGATGTTCCTGATGAAGGAAGTCCTCCCCGGCGCCACCGCCGACTTGATCCCCGACGTGGTGATCCTCACCGAGGGGACCGGAGATGCCCACAAGGGTGCGTTGGGTATCTATCGAGGGCAACGGGGTCGGATGCAGATCGAGGTCACGGTCACCGGCCGTTCCTGCCACGGTTCGATGCCATGGGAGGGCCTGAACCCGCTGGAGTACGGGGGTGCGATCATTGCGGAGGCGGCGCGTCGCTATGACGCTCGCGACGGATTCCTGGACGATCCCTTCCTGGGTCACGGCACACGCACTGCGTCATGGTCACAGCTGGAAACACCCAGCGATTGTGCGGTGCCCGATCGGTTCACATTTCGATTTGACCGTCGCCTCACCGTCGGCGAGATGCCGGATACGGCACTGGCCGACATCGAGTCTCTCGACTCAGTGGCGGCGGCCAGAGAGGCAGGACTCACCGTCGACATCATCGTCCCGGTGTATGACGAGGTGACCTGGAACGGGTACCGGTTGGGCAACGAGCAGATCTACATGGGTTGGTCAACGCCCGAGGTTCATCCTGCGATCGAGACCGCTACCTGGGTGTACAACTCGGTGGTCGCACCAAACGTTGAGGAAACATCCACCGATGACGGCGGCCTACGCAAGGCGGCGCGAGTTGACCGATGGATCTTCTCGACCGACGGTGTCGGCTTCCCGATTCCTGAAGACGACACCTCAATCGACATTCCTGCGACGAAGGAGTGGATCTTCGAGGGTGGCTTCAAACACCCTGCCATGTTCGGAATCGGAGCCGGGATCGAACAGAACACCCACAAGATCGGCGAGTGCGTCGACAAGCGGGAACTGCGCTTGGCTATCGCGTTCATGGCGCGTTTCCCGAGCGCGTATGCGCAGGGCACGCTTTGATGGCCCGCGATTCATACCCCTGTCTGCACCGATATCCGTTGGTGCGGCGGTTTCATTGCACGCCTCGGCCGTAGGAGATCGCCTCAGCCGTAGGAGATCAGGGTCTTCATATAGTTGGCCCGCTCGAATGCAACTGGGTCAGGGACCGACTGCTGGCTGACGCTGCCACGAGCTTGTGAAACGGACTCGTATCCACGCTCGTCGAACCAGCTTTGGGTCTCGGCCAGCACGATGGCCAGGTGGCTGACACCACGTTGCAGCAGGGCTGAAGTCATCATCGTGACATCGGCACCCGCAAGAAGCAGTTTCACCACGCCGTCGGCATCGTGCACCCCGGTTGTGGCTCCCAACTGGGCACCGATCCGTCCAGCCATGATCGCCACCCATCGCAGCACCAGCCGCATCTCGCTCGGTGTGCTCAGCTCGAGATCAGGCTTGACGTCGAGTGTCTCCAAGTCCATGTCGGGTTGGTAGAAGCGGTTGAATACGACAATGGCGTCGGCCCCCGCGTCAGCCAATCGCCTTGCCATATTGGCCGGCGAAGAGAAGGCAGGCCCGATCTTGATAGCCAGCGGTAGATCGATCGAGGACCGGACGTGGGACACGAGCTGGAGATAGCGGTCCTCGACCTCTGCGCCGCTCGCATCAGGGTCGGCCGCTACCAAATAGATGTTGAGTTCAATCGCGTCGGCTCCCTCTGCTTCCAGTGCCTTGGCGTAGTCGACCCAGCCGCCATCGGATGCTCCGTTGAGGCTGGCGATGACCGGAATCGACAGCTCACGTTTAGCCTGGATCAAAAGGTCGAGATACTCACCTGGTCCGGTGTTGTAGTCGTCCAGTTCGGGGAAAAAGCCGCCAAGAGCCTCAGGACTCGCGGCGGCACCAAAATCGAGCGAATGGTCAACGGCCAATGAATCGTGCTCGACCTGCTCTTCGAACAACGACGGCAGAACTACAGCGGCAGCCCCGGCCGCCTGCAATTCCAGAAGCGTGTCGAGCGACCCGGTGAGCGGAGACGCCGAGGCGACGATGGGATGGGGCAATGTGAGCCCAAGGAATTCAGTGGTTAGATCAGTCATTGGTATGCCCTTCAGAATCGTCGTCGTCCAGGATTCCCCAACGGGCCGTTCGTTCGACGTTGACCATCTGTTCATAGAGATGCCATCGGTCGTCGATGTCCTGTTGGGCCTCGGTCATCAGCTGGTCT
>CAVVWM010000013.1:0-58407 GCA_963751955.1 uncultured Acidimicrobiales bacterium
CTGGTCCTGGTGGCGGATCACCGCAGACACAGCCCAGTAGTTCACAATATTGGGCACGTCGGAACCTACCCACAACACCGCCGCCGACGGATTGTCCTTCACCAGATCAACAAGATCATCAATATCGGTGTAATCACCATCATCAGGACTCTTCTTGTCCCAAATCCCGTATTTGAAGCCGCCTTCGGCTTTGAAGGAACTGTCCGGTGTCGTATCCCTGTTCGGATCGCCAGGTTCCATCGAGCTTTGTCTTTCACCCGATACTGGGCATGGAACACACCGTTCTTCTGCACCCGCACGTTGAAGGTGGTGTAATCAGCGAAACCGGCCTGATCGAACACATCCCAGGACACCGTCGCCCGAGACACACTGAAATCATGTTTGAGAGCGAACTAGTCAACCGGATACGGAAACAGATCAGGGGCAACAAAATCGTGGCCGCTCGGGAACTCGACCGAGATCCCCTCCTTGCGTTGTTGGCCACGAGCCCAACCGCCGCCACGGATCTTCACCTGAACACCGGTGTAAACAACACCGTCATAGGCCACCGTCGCCGGGAAAAACAGCTCCGTCCGGGCCAACACGAGACTCCTCCGAATACAGCCCCTTGAAATCCTCATCGGTGATGAACCACTCCAGCGTCGGCAGATTCGTCGTCACCGGCTTCTTCACCACAAACCCGAGATCATCAACACTGTCATCAGCACTCGGCAACGAGGCACCGCTGCCTGTCTCGATCCGATACCGGACCAACGAACCAGCAGCCTGACCCGGAACCTCGGCCGAAACACAGACCCCGACCTGGACATCGGAACCGACACCTCAGAACCAAACATCACCCGATAAAACAGGGTCGCACTACTGGTATCGGAAATATCAACAGAAACCGTGGTTTGAACATTCGCATCAGGCCACGAAGGGCTGACGCTGACCGGCCCGAACTGAACCGCCGGTGCGTCACCGAAAACACTGTTCCGGGCACCCGGAGTCGGGACCGTGGACGCACCCCAACTCGCCGCAACATCATTATCGAACAAAGGATTGACCAACTCCAACGACGGACCATCCCCATCAGGTGACAACGGCCACGGAGCAGCATCGTCATAGGTCACCGAATCAACAACAGTCACCCCATCCGCAGCAGTAGGGTCACAGTCTCCCCACCGTTCCCGATCTTGCCGGTGTACTCCAACACCGCAGAAACCCCATACACGCTCTGACTCGTCGTCGACGACGGCGACACAATCAAATACTCACCGCCACCCAAAGAAACATCCCCAAACGCGCCACCAATACCCTCAGTGAAAGACATCCCGCTAGGACACCGCCGTATCACCCCGGATTATGCCAACTCCGAAGCCGTGCCCATCAACATCAGACGCCGGGTTGTACATGATCTCATTGATCACCACCGACCCCGCCGCAGCCCCAACCGGCGCCGCAGTCGCAGCAAACACCACAAGAACCACACCAAGAACAACGAACCTCTTCATTACCAACCACCTTCCAGGAGTAGACCAACGAGTGTCACAGCCCAACCAACCACCCGACTGAGCACAGCGCCCCAGCCTCCCTGAGATGAACCACCCAAACACAACCCCACAAACCAAGCAGCCCCCAGCCACAGCCACGACCGCCCTTCCTTCCAGCACGCCCCCAGACGTAGCTCCGACCGCCCAGATCATCGCTGGTATCGGAGCCACGGGATTGCTCGTGGCTTCGATGTCCCCCGATCCAGTGATGATCGGGACAACGACGTCTTCGACGATCGTTGCTCCGCATGGCTCGACCACGGCGGAGCTGCCGCGGCCACAGCCGCCGGCGTGGCCACGACTGCAGTTGGTGGAGGACTCCGACAACTCGACGACGTCACCTCCCCAGACTCCGGGAACCAATGCACCTGACTAGTGAACCCCTCTGGGATCCTTGGAGGCTCTCGACTTTTGAATGAGGATGAGAGCAATGGCTACGACTACAAAGAATGGCGTGTCGCCTAACGCAAAGCGTTACTCGAAAGAGATGAAGGATCGGGCGGTGCGGATGGTGTTTGCTGTCCGTGAAAGAACTGGCGAGTCCTATGGGACGGTGCGGCGTGTCGCTGAACAGCTTGGCATGGGCGTTGAGACGCTTCGTAAGGCTGTCGCTCAGGCCGAGATCGATCAGGGCGTGCATGCAGGTTCATCGACTGCTGAAGACAAGGCCCGGATCGAAACAAGAAGCAACGCAACCGTCAGCTTGAACGGTCCAACGACATTTTGAAGGCGGCTTCGGCTTTCTTCGGGTCTGTGTCATTGAGGTTCCTTTGGTTTGACGGACATCTAGCCTGAGTCGGATGGCCGGCTTGGAAAGGAGTCCTGATGCCCAAAGCTCATCCGCCGGAGTTCCGTCGTCGAGCTGTGGAGTTGGCGAACCAGCTCAACGAGAACGGTAAGCAGGTGGACCCAATAGCCCCAGCTAGCCAAGAAGAGGATCTGGGATCGCCGATTCGTGTCTGCGGAACTGGATCCGTCAGCACGAGATCGAGACCGGCAAACGCGAGGGTGTGACCACTGCCCGAGCGAGCCGAGCTGACCGAGTTGCGTCGCCGGAACAAGGTCCTTGAAATGGAAGTCGAGATCCTGAAACGGGCATCGGCGTCTCGCTCGGGAGAACGTCCTCCCGAAATGATTGCTGGCCACGTTCATGCGTGAGCGATGCTCGGACATGCAGGTAGCGGTGGCGTGCCGGGTGATCGATCGACCTCGGGGTTCTATCAACACGCTGCTGTGCCTGTGACTGCTAGGGAGGCTGATGACGCTGCAATGACCGAGACGATCCGCCAGATCTGGATCGACTCCCGATACGCCTATGGCGCACCGAGGGTTCACGCCGAACTGGTGTCGGGCCGTCAACAGCGTTGTGGCCGCCAACGGGTTGAACGCCTCATGCGGGCCGCGCAGATACAGGGGATCTACCGACGCAGGCTGGGGCTGCACCAAACCAGACCCCAAGGCAACCCAGAACCCCGATCTGGTCGGGCGTTTGACCCCGGCCGAACCGAACCGGTTGTGGTGTATGGACGTCGCCGAACACCCAACCCCGCAACCGGGAAGATCTCGAATGGATCGAAACCTGGTACAACCCGAGGCGCCGCCACTCCTACTGCAACTCCCTCAGCCCAATCGACTAGAAGCCGCCACCACGAGCATGATCACCACAACCAACCCGTCCGCCAAACCCGGGGAACCTCAGGCTGAGTGTTGATCTGGTTGGGCTGAGTGTTGATCTGGTTGGGCTCCCATGTTGCCATCTGGTTGGGCTGAGTGTTGATCTGGTTGGGCTGACGCTGGTCGAAACTAGCTTGAGCCAGCGTGAGCCGTGGTGGTTGTCGGTACTAGGGAGTCAGGTCGGGGAATTGGACTCTGGTCTCGAATTCGATTCCGGCGGCGACCCAGCGGACGACTGACCCTTGGTTGAGGAGCCCGTTGTCGAGTAGTGACAGCCAGTAGTTGAAACCAGCGATGTCTGGTGGCCGTAGCGGCACGTTGATAAAGGATCTGGAGGTACTCGCTGTTGTTCACCGACCCATAGGTGTTACCGAACTCCTGGCTGAGAGCGAACTCTGCCACGATCTGGTCAAGGTTGGCTCCGAGCCCTTCATAGATGTCCACGATCCAATACCGTGCACCAGCAGCATCAGGTGGCCGGTTGAAGAACGCCGCATACAACCGCAGGATGTCCTCGTGTTCGGCCTGGTTGTAGTCGGTGGCCTGCTGGATCTCCTCCAGCGTCGTTGCATCGGCCATTATGCCAGTGAAGGTCGGTTCCTGACCATCACTGTTGGCTGCACCCGGTGTGCCCTGTTCAGGGATCGAGGCATGCCACGATTCGGCCAGGCTGTTATGAGGGCGAGGTTGTCCAACTCCAGAAAGTAGATACCGAAATGGGGCCGCGGTTCCCACGGGCTGGAGTCGTCGTAGTCGACCGAATCGATCACGGTGCCATCAGGGGTGCGCAACTCGATTAGTTCGCCGCCGCCTTTGAGGCCGCCGAGATACTCGATAACAAGGTAGTCACTGCCAGGATCATTCAGTGAAAGGAACAGGGCCAGGTCATCGGTGAACACGATGTAACCGTTGGGTTCAACAATGGTGCAGTCCGGGATCGTAGAACCGACCCCGTCGAGCTCCCACAGTGACAGGTCGATCGCTTCATCGGTGGCGTTGAACAGTTCGAGGAACTCGGGGAACCCATCAACCGGGTTGTAATGAAGCTCATTGATCACCATGCTCGGATCTGCCGGTTCTGGGCCGGGCACCGCCGGTGCATCACCATAGATACTGTTCTGAGCGCCCGGAGTCGGGGTCGTAGAAGCGGCCCAACTCGCCGCAACGTCATTATCGAACAAAGGGTTGATCAACTCCAACGACGGACCATCCCCATCAGGTGACAACGGCCACGGAGGATCATCGGTATAGGTCACCGAATCAACAACAGTGACCCCATCCGCAGCAGTAAGGGTCACAGTCTCCCCACCGTTCCCGATCTTGCCGGTGTACTCCAGCACAGCGGCAACCCCATACACACTCTGACTCGTCGTCGACGACGGCGACACAATCACATACTCACCAGCACCAAGGGTGACATCCCCAAACGTGCCCCCAATACCCTCAGTGAAAGACATCCCGTTCAGCGAGACCGCCGTATCACCCGGATTATGAAGCTCCAAAAACTCGTGCCCATCAACATCGGACGCCGGGTTGTACATGATCTCATTGATCACCACCGAACCGGTCGCAGCCCCAACCGGTGCAGCCGTCGCAGCAAACACCGCAAGAACCACACCAAACACCACGAACTTTCGCATACCAAACCACCTCAAAGAAACGAGTTGACTAGCGAGTGTCACACCCAAACCAACCAACCGACTGAGCACAGCGGCCCCGGCCACATAAGGCAAGCAGCCCAACGGTTGGACCACAGCAACACACGAGCCATCCCGAAGCACGACGGGAACAAAGTGATTCATGAAACGAGCGCCAGCGAGTGAGAACATGAAACACGCAGGCCCCGGCAATGCTCGGAACCTGCGTGGAACGCTCCCCCTGAAAGGGACATAGAAGTGTGGGCCGAGGAGGATTCGAACCTCCGTAGGCGAAGCCGGCGGATTTACAGTCCGCTCCCTTTGGCCACTCGGGCACCGACCCAATGCTGTCACACTCGCTGCGAGTGCGAACGACGAGGGTAGCCGATCGCTACGGTGTCTCCATGCCGAGTTTTGATGTGGTCTCTGAAATCGACATGCAGGAAGTCCGCAATGCCGTGGATCAGGCCAGCCGTGAAATCAACAACCGTTTCGACTTCAAGGGAACCGACTCATCGATCGATCTGAATGACAAGGACAATTTGATCACAATCGAATCGGCCAGCGATGATCGCCTCGCCGCACTGCGGCAGGTTCTCGAAGAGAAGTTTGTGAAACGCAGCGTTTCACTGAAATCGGTCGACTACGACGATGTCGAGGCCGCCTCGGGCGGAAGAGCCCGCCAGCGGATCAATCTCAAGGCCGGTATCTCATCCGACATGGCCAAGAAGATCAACGGCCGCATCAAGGAGATGAAGCTCAAGGGAGTGCAGAGCTCGACCCAGGGTGATCAGGTGCGAGTCACCGGTAAGAAGAGGGACGCTCTCCAGGACGTCATCGCCGGTCTCAAGGAAGCCGATCTCGATCTGCCCCTGCAGTTCAACAACTTTCGCGACTGAGACGCTTCGGGTTCGATGATCGACACTCGGCTCGCCCAGCTCAACGACGCTGAGGCGATCCGCTCCATCTACAACCACTACGTCACCAAGACGACGGTGACCTTCGACATGGTTCCGCGCTCGATCGAGGAGCAAGAGGCATGGCTGTCGGAGCGGTCGGGAGCACTCGCCGTGATCGTGGCCGTCGACGAGAGCGACTCCGTGGTGGGGTTCGCCAGTCTCAGTCCATACAAGCCGCGACCGGCGTACAGAACCTCGGTTGAAAACAGCGTGTATGTGGCTCCGGGCTCAGAACGCATGGGCGTCGGGCGCACGTTGATGGCTCGTCTGATCGACGTGGCCACCGATCACGGCTACCACGCCATGATGGCTCGAATCGCAGACGCTCACCCCGCAAGTGTTGGACTACACGAGGCGGTCGGTTTCGAGCTTGTCGGAATCGAAAAGGAAGTGGGCCGCAAGTTCAACCGCTGGCTCGACGTCGCCGTCATGCAGAAGTTGCTTTGATTTCTTCCGGGGCGCTCCACGCTCGCCCGGGCCAAATCCCGTTCAGAGAGCACATTTCACCGTTTTTCCGTTCGAAGAACACATCTAGTGTGTTCCCTGAACGGACTTTGGGTGGGATGTGTTGCTGGAACGGAATTTGGGCGGTGCGTCGCAGATCACTCCGTGAGGTTCACTGTCCTACATCCACTCGTTGCTGCGGAGGCGGCGGATCCGTTCCTCGGCGGGCGGGTGGGTGGTGAAGAGATTGGAGAACGACACCCTGCGGTTGTTCAGGGGGTTGATGATGTAGTGGGAGGCCTGAGGCGGGGGTATATCGCTTGGAATCGTCAGGCTGTAGCCGTGGAGCTTGGTCAGCGCATCGGCCAGTGGGTTGCCATCGTTCAGCAATTTGGCTGCGGTGCGGTCTGCTTCGAATTCGCGGCTTCTACTGATAGCCATCTGGAGTATTCCTGCAGCCATGGGCGCCAGTAGGGCGAAAGCGATTGCAATGATCGGATTTCCGTTGTTGTTGTCCCGCCGGTTGCCTCCGAAGGCTCCCATCCACAGCGTCATGTTTGCCGCGTAGGAGATGACCGTGGCGATGCCGGCAGCGACCGAACCGGTGAGGATGTCCCGATTCTTCACATGAGCCAATTCGTGAGCGAGAACCCCCCGAATCTCGCGCCACTCCAACGCTTGGAGAAGGCCCGAGGTAACACAGACCGCAGCGTTCTTCGGATTTCGTCCGGTGGCAAAGGCGTTTGGTTGCTGCTCAGGTGACACATAGAGCTTGGGCATCGGCATACCCGCAGCGCTGGTGAGCTCCTGCATGATCTGGAAGTACTCGGGAATCTCCTGTTGGGACACCTCGACCGCCTTGGCCGAGCGGATGGCGAGTTTGTCACTGAACCAGTAGCTACCGCCCACGGTGACAAGAGCGATCACAAAGGCGATGGTGAGGCCGCTGGACCCGGCAAAGAGTTGTCCGGCCAGCATGATGAGGCCGGCCATGCCTCCGAGTAGAACTGCGGTTTTGACTCCGTTTTGCATTGTCCCTACCTAACGCACGGGATCGGTGAAAGAGTTCCCGGCATGGAATCTAGGCTGGTCTGATGGCTGATCCGGTGCGCGTCGACCGCTGGCTGTGGGCCGTCCGGGCCTTCAAGACTCGAGCCCAGGCGAATGACGCCTGCACAAAGGGTCGGGTGCGGGTCAACGAAGAAGTCTGCAAGCCGGCCACGAAGGTGAAGGTCGGCGATCGGGTGGAGGCCAGACGTAGGGATCGAGTCCTCATCTATGAAGTTGCCCAACTTCTCGAGAAAAGGGTGGGTGCGGCGTTGGCAGCCGATGCCGTCGTCGATCACAGCCCGCCGCTCGAAGCTGGTACCGGGGACCCGTTGGAGGCTGTGGCCCCAACCCGCGATCGCGGTACGGGACGCCCGACCAAACGCGATCGTCGTCGCATGGAGGACTTCCGCCGCAGCTGAGCGGGGAAGGGAAGCTACTTGGATTCGGTGAACTCGGTCGAAGACCGAGATTCCGTTCCCGGTCGGTCATCCTCTTGACCCCGCAAGTCGACGCGCCGTATCTTGCCGCTGATCGTTTTGGGGAGATCGCTGAACTCCAGCCGGCGCACGAGTTTGTAGCCGCTCACCTTGTCTCGCATGAACGCAAAGATCGACTGGGCCGTCTCGTCGGTCGGCTCGTACCCGGGCGCCAGAATCACATATGCCTTCGGGACGAATCCCCGAAGCTCATCAGGCGAAGGGACAACGGCCGCCTCAGCGACCCCAGGATGTTCGATCAGCACACTTTCCAACTCGAACGGGCTGATGCGATAGCCGGACGCCTTGAAGACGTCGTCAGCACGGCCCACATAGGTGATGTAGCCGTCGTCGTCACGTTGTCCGATATCGCCGGTGTGGTAGTAGCCGTCCCTGGTCACCTCGGTGGTTTTCTGATCATCGTCGACGTAGCCGACCATGAGCCCGACGGGCCGAGAGTCGCCGAGTTCGATACAGATTTCGCCTTCGTCGGCCGGTGACCCATCAGGGTCGAGGAGCTCGATCACATAACCAGGCATCGGTCGACCCATCGATCCCGGCTTGAGTTCCTGGCCCGTGCTGTTACCAATCTGAGCCGTGGTTTCGGTCTGGCCATAGCCGTCGCGAATGGTGATTCCCCAGGCGGCCCGAACCTGTTCAATCACCTCAGGGTTCAAGGGTTCGCCCGCAGAGATCAGCTCGCGAAGAGCGACGTCGTACGCACCCAGATCCTCCTGGATCAGGAATCGCCAGACAGTGGGAGGCGCACACAGAGTGTTCACTTTGTTGTCGACCAGCACCTTCAGAACGGTGTCCCCATCGAACCGGGTGTAGTTGTACAGAAAGACCGTTGCCTGGGCGATGAACGGCGCGAAAAAGCAGCTCCATGCATGTTTGGCCCACCCGGGGCTGCTGATCGTCCAATGGACGTCACCTTTTTGAAGACCGAGCCAGTACATGGTGGACAGGTGACCTACCGGGTAGCTGATCTGAGTGTGCTGCACCAGCTTTGGCCGGGCTGTGGTTCCCGATGTGAAATATTCGAGCAGTGGGTCCGTGACCTCGGTCTTCTTCGCCGGGGTGAAGCTGAGGTTCTCGTTGTGGGAGTTGGCGTAGTCGACCCAGTCGGCATCGGTGAGACCGACGCCGATCATCGCTACGCCCTTCAGAAGCCCGACATCAACACCCTCGAACGAGGCCGCCCCAGTGGCGTTGGTGATCACCATCGTGGCGTTGCCACGCTCCATGCGATCGCCAAGGTCGGCCCCAGCGAGAAGGGTGGTGGCGGGAATCACAACGGCACCGATCTTCATGGCAGCGAGCATTGACTCCCATAGTTCGATCTGGTTGCCCAGCATCACCAGGATCCGATCACCACGTTTGGCTCCGTGTCGCACCAGGAAGTTCGCCACCTGGTTCGATCGGATGCTCAGCTCCGCGTAGGTGAGCTTCGAGGTCTCACCGGACTCCTCGACGATGTGAAGCGCCAGTTGGTCGTTGCCACCCGCGATTCGATCGAAATAGTCGAAGCCCCAGTTGAAATCGGTGAGACCAGGCCAGACAAACCCGTCAAAGGCGGCGCTGTAGTCGGCGCGGTGTTCCTGAAGGAAGTCTCGGGCGGCCAGAAAGGCATCTGCATCGGTCACGGGTAAACCCCACCACGCAAGCCGTTCACCGTCAAGTTGATCGATCGTTAGCAGAGTCGGACGAGGAGTTGAACGAGGTGGGTGAAATGATCATCGTCGGAGACGGCCCCGTTGGCCTCCATCGAAACAAAGCCGTGCAACGACGCATGGGCGCTGGTCGCTGCCGCCTCGGCGTCGGAATCGGACAACCCCCCGGCCGCGAAGACGGCCTCGAAGACGTCGTGTATGCCGGCGGTGGCGCTCGGATGTGAGAAGGCGTTGGTGATCGTGACTCGATACTGGCCCGGATACTGCTGGGCGAAGTCTCGGTATGCCCATGCAATTGCATGGACCGCATCGGCACCGGCGACTCCGATAGCCGAGGTCTGCACCGACTTGGTGAGATTCGACCGGGCTTTGACCGCCACAACGTCATGCAAACCATCGACGCCGTCAACGTGGGTGTAGAGGGCTGAAGGTCGAACACCGAGCCCGGATGCAACATTGGAAAGGGTCAGGTCGGACGGGCCGTCCTCGTGGTCGAGAATATCGAGAGCAACCGCTAGAAGGGCGTCCAGGTCAATCCGGTTTCTGGCCATGATTCCCGTTCCGCAAATCTTTCGAAGATTTTCAGCATTTCTGAAACAGTTTCAGTATACGTGACGTTAAGTGAGTGAGCGGTCAAACCGACCGCCCAACCATCAACTTGATTCACCCGAAAGGTAGAACTCATGCAGACCCAGAATGATCCATTCCGTCTGATCGACAGCCTCCTGGACCAGTTCGGAACGGTCCGCACCACCGGTGGCAATGTCGCCGTAGACGCTTACCGCCGAGGCGAAGACGTATGGCTCCATTTCGATCTCCCCGGCGTGGCAACCGACAGTCTCGACATCGATGTCGAGCGCAACGTCCTCACCGTGAGCGCCGAACGTAAGTGGCTTCCCACCGAGGATGACCACGTGTATTTCGCCGAGCGTCGCCAGGGCACATACCGCCGCCAAGTCACCCTCGGCCAAGATGTTGACATCGACAACATCGAGGCCGACTACCACGACGGCGTGCTCACCGTTCGGATCCCGGTGGCCGAACGGGCCAAGGCCCGCAAGGTAGTGATCAACACAGGTTCCTCCGAGCACAAGGCTGTGGAGACCCACGAGGTCCACACCAGCCAAGCCTGAGTAAGTGGTTTGGCCACGGTCGATTCGACCGTGGCCAAACCTGTCAGTGGCGGGTGAGACCGGCGAGAACCCTGCTCGGAGTGAGTGGGAACTCGTTGAACCACACGCCGGTCGCATCGAAGACCGCAGCGATCACTGCGGGTGCGTAGGTGATGTAGGGCATCTCGGCCATGCCTCTCGCCCCCCAGGGGCCCAGAGGATCGGCAAGTTCGAGTATCACGCTCTCTACGATCTCGGGAACGTCACCAATTCCGGGAATGAGATAACTCGACAGACGGGGATTTGTGATCTTCCCGTCTTGAAGCTGAAGATCCTCGCTCAGCACATACCCGTGAGCCTGCACAACCGCTCCCTCGATCTGACCCTTCACAAGGTTGGGATTGATCGCCCTCCCCACGTCGTGGGCGGAAATGACACGATCGACACGAACGATCCCGGTCCCGGTATCTACCGTCACGTCAACGGCCTGCGCCATGTAGCCATAGGCGAAGTTGGGCTGACCGGCGCCGGTGTCTTCGTCGAGAACCTCGGTCGGCGGTGGGGTGAAGCGAAACACGCCGATCGCGGGCCGTTCTCCATCACGCCACGCCTTTTCAGCCTCCTCGGCGGCACCGAGGATTGAGTTCCCGGCCATCCACGTGAGTCGCGAGGCAGATGCTGACCCCGAGTCGCCGGTCTTGGCGGTGTCGGAGAAGGTGCCCCGTACGTTCTCCAGGGGCACTCCGGTTGCCTCGGCTGCCATTTGCCGAAAGGCTTGATGCGAGCCCTGCCCAACCTCAGCCCCGGAATGAAACAGCTCAGCCGACGATGGTGAACTATCGCCCTCGTCGCCGTGGAGGCGGATCTCAGCCACGCACCGCTCCGGAAACCCAAAACTGAATCCCACATTCTTGAATCCGGAGGCAAAACCTCGTCCCCGTCGAAGGTCGCTGGTGGCCGGCCGCAGGCTGGCGATCGATGCGAACGGCTCGGGATCCTCCGGTTCCAGTGCAGCGCGGGCGCATGCGTCGATGACCTCGGGAAGTGTCACACCCGCAGGCATCACCGCCTGGGTGATCCCTTTGCTGCCCTCTTTCAACATGTTCTTGCGGCGCAGCTCGACCGGATCCATCCCGAGGGCGGCGGCCAGTTTGTTCATCTGGGTCTCAGCAACGAACGATCCCTGCGGCCCACCAAAGCCTCGAAACGCTCCCCCGGGAACGCTGTTGGTATAGACGCAGCGACTGTCGATCCGCGCGTTCGGCACCTCGTAGGCTCCGGCCACGCTGAGATGGGCGTTACCCAGCACCTTGTTCGAGGTGTAGTTGTACGCACCGGCGTCGAGCCAAACATCAGCTTCGACCGCCGTTATCTGCCCATCGCGTGTGGCGCCGAGCTTGGCGTGAATGGTGGCTCGATGCCGCTTGTGGTGGCCAATTATCGACTCTTCCCGGCTCCATCGACAATGGACCGGCCGGTCGACACCCATCGAAGCCACCTTCTGTGCGGCGAGGGCCATCACGATCTGAAGGCTCATGTCTTCTTTGCCACCGAACGCACCACCCATCGCCGCATAAATGACCCGAACCTCTTCTTCAGGAAGGTCCAAGGCGTGGGCGATCTGCTCGCGATCCTCATGGACCCACTGCCCGCTGGTGCGAACCGTCACGCGCCCTTGCTCGTCGATCCATGCTGTTGCCGACTCCACCTGGAGGAATGCGTGCTCCTGATGAGGTAACTCGTAGGTTCCCTCGATCACCACATCGGCTTCAGCCCACCCGACATCGATATCGCCTTTGCGAACTCGTAGAGGGTTGTAGACGTTGGAGCCTCCTTCGGGGTGAAGAAGGACCTGGTCGGTTCGGGCCGCATCGATACTGTCAACCAGAGGCAGCCGCTCCCACTCGATATCGAGCAGGGCTGCGGCCGCACGAGCGGCGGCGACTGTTTCGGCGACGATCACCGCCACATGGTCGGCCTCCCATCGGCTGACATCGCCGGGCACAGCCGAGCGGCCGGTGTCGTTGAGCCCAACTAGGACTGGTTGATCGAGCTTTGTCAGGCCATATTCGTTAACCGGTACGTCCTTGGCCGTCATGACGGCCAGGACGCCCTCGACAGCCTCGGCCCGTGCGGTGGACATCGAGATCATTCGAGCGTGGGGTTCGTTGCTGAACACGGTCACGGCATGCAGGGCGTCGGCGGGCACAGCGTCAGCTGGATAACTGGCTTCACCGGTGACCTTGGCCTCGGCATCGAACCGAGGGCCGTCGAAGCCCACCCCGTTGATGTGCGAAGCGCTCATGCCCGGTCTGCCTTGTCAGCCGCAGCAATCTTGACCGCAGAAACCATCGGGTAGTAGCCGGTGCAACGACATAGGTTCCCGCTGAGTCCGAGCTTGATCTGCTCGTCAGTCGGATCATCGATTTCATCAAGCAGGGCTGCGCCCGCAACCAAGAACCCGGGAATACAGAACCCGCACTGCACTGCGAACTCATCGATGAACGCCTGCTGAATCGGGTGAAGCCGTTCGCTTTCAGCTAGACCTTCGACGGTCGTGATCTGTGCACCGTCGGCCTGGCCCGCCTGCACGATGCAGCTCATGACCGCCGAACCGTTCATCTGCACCGTGCAGGCACCACACTCACCTTCTGCGCATCCCTCCTTCGTGCCGTCGAGCGAGCCAGGGGCTCGATCGCGAAGCCAATCGAGCAATGATGCCGAAGCCGCACCGCTGGCGGAAAGTTCGGTTCCATTGACCGTCACAGAAATACTGGTCGAATCGTCGATTGCAGCCTTGACGCTCGTAGAGCCGGTTGAATTCGACGAGGACAGACTGGGCGAAGATCCTGGCCACCGGTCTCGCTGGGCGCCGTCTCGAAGCGCCTCCAGCGAGCGGACTACGACGGTTCCGAGCATGTGGCGGCGGTAGTCCGCCGTAGCCCGAACATCGTCTATGGGGGAGAATTCTCGGGTCACAGAATTGGCGATGTCGGCGATTGATGTCTGGTCAAGGACAGCACCAGCGAGCAGAGCATTACTCTCCTCAGCCAGCTTCACGACAGGAGCCACACTCCCGAACGCCATCCGGCCGTGCCGAACTTGATCTCCGTCAAACCGAAGAACGAAGGCGGCATGAATCACCGAAATGGCCTGGGCCCTTCGATTTCCCAACTTGACCCAAAGGCCTCGCATACCGTCGGTCAAGGTCGGCACCGTGATCGAGGTGATCAGCTCGTCCTCTCCCATGACGGTGGTCCTGAATCCGGTGAAGAAGCTGTCGACGTCAACTCGGCGAGAGACAACGTTCTTGCCATCCCAGCGAGACAACTCGACCCCCGCACCAAGTGCCATTAGTGCCGAGATCGAATCATTGGCCGGACTCGCCGTAGCAAGATTCCCCGCAATCGTGGCTCGATTGCGAAGCTGGGGAGACCCAATCTCGAGACACGCCTGGGCCAGAGGGGTAGCACGTTCGATGAATCGCGGATCTGCGACCACTTGGCCGTGACGCACACCGCCACCGAGGATGAGCATCTCTTCATCGCCGTGCACACGATCGAATCCCTCGATGGCGGTGAGGTCGATGAGTTGAACAGAGGCACCGGGGCCGCCACGGTGAAGATCGAGCAGAATGTCGGTTCCACCGGCCAGCGGCCTTCGTGAATTGTCCGCGGCCAACAGCTTCAGTGCGTCCTCGACTGATGAGGGACGATGGATCGTTTCCACCGAGCGCCCGACCAGCTGCACCGCATGGGTTTCAAACGTTGCTGCCATGGGAACTAGTGCAGCACACCTTCCACCCAATGGCTCAGGTCGGCGAGCACTTCTTCCCGATTGGTCTCGTTCACCAGCTCGTGCTTGGCTCCGGGATAGAGCTTGATCCGTTTGTCGAGTGAGGGCATATCGAGGACTGCTTGGAGCGAGTCGGCGTAGGGGACAAAGGGGTCGGCATCGCCGTGGAAGAAGGCCACCGGGATGACGATTCGATCGATCTCGGCTCTGAACTGATCGAGTGCGAGCACCTCTGACTCCAACAGTGGTCGCTTGTAGAGGCCCCGGTATACCAGCGGGTCTGCGTCATAGTTCCGACACACCTCTTCGTCACGCGACATCCCCATGGGATCGCTGTCCTCCTCGGGGAGCTCGGGTAAGGACAGAACCCCCCGCGCCCATTTCCAATCGCCGAGGACCGCGCCCAGGAACGCTGCGCCCGCCAGTCGCTGAGGCCAGCGCTGTACGAAACGGGCCGTGAGAAGACCGCCCATGCTATGTCCCATCATGATCATCGGCAGCCTGCCGAAATGCGCATCAGCCGAGTCGGCGACGGCTCCGAGGTCGTCCACGACCAGCCCGAAGTCGGTGATGAGCGCTCGCTCACCCTCGCTGAGACCGTGTCCGACATGGTCCGAGGCGATCACGGCCCAACCTCTTGAAACGAAGTGTTCGGCAACGTGGGAATATCTGCCGCCGTACTCGGCGTAGCCGTGGAGGATCATGATGATCGCCGTGGGAGATTCGTTCGGTTCCCATCGGCGAACGTGGATAGCGCCGGCGTGGCCGGCGACGGAATACTCGGTAAGGCTCATTGAGGTCGGTCCAATCCTGTGAAGAGAAGCGCCACCCGCTCTCGGTGATCCGGTGGCCGATGGAGTAAGCCGGCCAAACCGGCAGTTCCAGTGGCACAGACCGGCACAGCGGTATGTAGATGAGCCAGTTCATAGGCCCTCACGATGAGTTCCTCGGGCGCAACGATAGGTTCACCGCCGGTGGCCCGGGTCTGCTTGAGCAATGGGATCCAGTCGTAGGTGATGTCGTCGAGGATGCCGGTGGCGAAACTCTTGGGATCCTCCCACGGCGTCATGTAGTCATCGGGGTTTGCTGCGGCTTTGTCGAAGTCGAACCCGGGAGACGAGCGCGTCCCAAGCTCGGCGGAGTGGGGCGGAGCCCGCGGCCTGAACCGGATGAAGTCGAACGCCGGGAAGGGCCATCGAAACCGCCGTCGCCAACGCTCCCCCGCCTACTTGTATATAGATGGCGTCTAGGTCAGGAACTTGTTCCGCGAGTTCCCAGCCCAAGGTTCTGCCGCCGTCGAAGGTCGAGGGAGTGTCGGTTCCTTGCACACTGAACGCTCCCGCGCCCGCAGCTACCGCCTCGCTGAAGCGGTTGTAGCAAGGATCTCCCGACTCTCCCGATTGCCGTTCGCATCGGTTGATTGATGCACCCAATTCGTCCAGCCTTCGAATAACCGATTCGTCGGCCCACACCGGAACGAAAACTTCCAGGTTCCGCTTCATCGCAGCGGCCACCACCGCTGCGCCCAATGCAGCATTGCCGCAGGATGCGATAGCGAGATTCTCCTGTGGCGCTGCTCCGAGGGCTTCGTTGGTCAGCAGATGTAGCGCCACACCGAAAGGTGTCGAGCCTTGTGTGACCCACCGACGTTGTGTGGTTCGGCCTTGATGAACAACTCAAGGTCGAGGTCGGCTGCCTTGGCGAGTTGGGAACCATCAACAATGGGTGTCTCTTCGAATCCATGTCCCTCGACCAAAGCCACCGCAGCGTCGAGCGCCTCGACCTGCTCGACAAACCATTTGTCGGAGAGTCCGCCCTCGATCGCCAGGGCATATGAGTCGAGGCGGGTTCGGAATTTCAAGAACGGATTCATGGGATCACCTCCTGCTGTCACAACTCACGCATTGAACTCGTTGATCATCTCATCCCAGGTGTCGGTGAGTGGCCGCAAGCTGTTCCAGAAGTCCTGGCTGCGTCGTCGTTCGAAATCCGGTATGTCGATGCCCTGCTGCTCGACCCAGGTGTAGTACCCGAGGTTGAACACGCGATTGCGATTGGTCTCGTCCATGTCGAGGGTGTGTTCGGTGTCAACGCTTTCGAGGTGGTCGATGAACACTTTTTCGGCCTCGACATCGTCGAAGCCTCCCGGGTAGGTGCGGACAACGAACTCTTCCCGCTCGGCGTCGTAGAGGTCTGATCCATCGGTTGCGACGGACACCACAACGTCGTCGCCAGTGAGGCCCCACTTCTTCGCTGCAATTATTGCTCCGAGGGTGTTGGCAATGGACGAGTACCCGAAGTCCACAAGTGCGTCGATCAGCTCTGGGGCGATCCCCCGCTCCCCCAACAGCCGTCGGCCTGCTGGGGAATTGAACAGGAGGTCAAGCCCATCAGTACTGCGGTCGCTGATCCCGACCACGAGGTCCGTGTTCATGACGTTGTGAATCAGCGGAATGTGCTTGTCGCCGATGCCCTGAATGTTGTGCTCGCCAAAGCCGTTGTAGAGCATGGTGGGGCATTCGAGGGCTTCAAGGGCCACGATGCGAGAGCCGAACACGTCTTTGAGATAGTCACCGGCCCCGATCGTGCCGGCCGAACCGGTGGCGCTGATGAAGGCGGCAAGAGTCCCGGGCCGATCTTTGGTGACGTGATGGAACACCTTCTCCAACGCCGGACCGGTAACTGCGTAGTGGCCCATGTGATTACTGAATTCGGAAAACTGGTTCAGGATGATGTTGTGTGGATCTTGTTCGAGTCGATTGCATTCGTCGTAGATCTCTTTGACGTTGCTTTCGGTACCGAAGGTCTTGATCACGTCCTCCTCAGGATTGAGTGTCCACTTGTTCAGCCAATCGAACCGAGCCTTACTCATGCCTTCAGGCAGGATCGCAACCCCGCGACAGTTCATGAGCCGGCTGATAGCGATTCCGCCCCGCGCGTAGTTTCCGGTTGAGGGCCAGATAGCCCGCTGGGTGGTTGGGTCGAAGCGACCGGTCACCACTCGAGCCGCTAGGCAGCTGTAGGCAGCCAGCACCTTGTGAGCGCGGATCATGGGAAAGCGATTTCCGAAAGCAAGCACAATCCGCGCGTCGACCCCGGTGAGTTCCCGCGGCAGCTCGACATGGGTCGGCACATCGACAAGGCCGGGGAAATTGTCGCCATCCTCATCAGCGTGCTCATTGAACCAATGGACCCGAAACAGATTCAGAGGATCGGCAGCATCCTTTTCGACACCCTTCAGCTTTTCGATGATGTCGACGGGAATGGTTGACGGATCTCGGAGCTGAGCGAAGGTAGGGAGCACGATGTTCTGCTCCTTGAACCGTTGTTTCGCATTGGCATATGCCTCCTCACCACCTTCGGCGAACTCTCCAAAGATGGCCAACGGCCGGGTCTGCATCATTGCTCCACTCCTACAACCTGGTAAATAACTTCTGGGCGGCTTCGGCCGCCTTGACTTTGATTTCCTGTCCGTCCACCAGGGTGGTCGACCCATCTTCGAAGACCGTCCGGCCCTCGATCTCAACACTGACAGGGGAGACGCCGGGGCTGTAGGCGAGACGCCACGGGTCCATCGGTTCATAGTCCCATACGACGACGTCATCCTGCGCTTCGGGGAACAAGGTGTAACCGTGCTGGAGCCATCCCCAGATGGTGTCTGGGGTGGTGGTCACATCGTGTTCACGGGCACGTACGAAAGCCACGCGAAACTCATCCAGCATGTCGGCTCCGATCCCGTCGGTTCCCAGGGCGATCGGGTTGGTGAACCGTACGGGTGCTCCGTAGCCGACTGCATTGTTCATGTTCGATCGTGGGTTGTGCACGATCGTCCCGCTCAAACCGTGATCATCGGGGAGGTGCACACCATGTATCAGCCACCAGTCATCGGCGCTGTGGGGTAGGAGATCCTGCCATGTATCGGAAGGTCCCTCAGCCACATGCACGTGAACCCCCACACCGTGGTTCTTCGCCAGCTCGGCTGCGCCCGCAAGCGTGTCGGGTTCGCAGGTGAATGCCGCATGGATTCCGACCATGCCCCGCCCACCGGAGGACAGGTAGCGGTCGTTCTCGGCGAGACCCTTGGCAGCTCCCTCGGGCCCGTGGCGGTCGGTGACGCCATAGGCACAGTTCACCCTCACCCCAACTTCGGCGCATGCGTCAGCGATGATCGAAAGCGAACCGTCGATCGCATTCGGCGACTCGTGGTGGTCAACGATTGCAGTACAGCCCCGCTGTAGCGCCTCGAGCGCACCAAGTTTGGCCGACCAGTAGATCACGTCGTCATCGAGAGCGCAGTCCAAGCGCCACCAGACAAGCTCGAGAATCTCCAAGAACTCGGTCGGGGTGCGGGGCGGTGCCGGCATGCCGCGAGCGAGCGCTGAGTACAGGTGGTGATGCGAGCACACGAGGCCGGGCGTTACTCCCATGCGGAGCTCCGTTCTCGGTTGGACTCGTTGACCATGGGCAGCTCGTTGCGCCAGATGCCGTCGGCGTCGTGCATGGCCGCGGCCACGGCGCCGGCGGTTGGCACCAGCCCGATCTCCCCCACACCCTTGATGCCGTAGGGACTGCCAGGGTCTGGGGACTCCACCAGAATCGTTTCCACCTCGGGCATGTCCTTGGGTCGCAAGATGTCGAGCGAGCGAAGGGTTGTGTTCAGCGGTAGTCCGTCCTCGTCGACAGGGAAGCCCTCGGTCATCGCATAACCGAGACCCATGTGCACTGCCCCCTCAACTTGCCCTTCACAGAGCAGCGGGTTGACAGCCCTGCCAACGTCGTGAGCGGCCACCACCTTCTCGACCACTTGTTGGTCGTTCATGATCACGAGCTGGGCGGCGTAACCGAAGTTGCTGTGAATGATCGGGTTCTCCAGTCCTTCGGACAACGAGTTTGTCCAGTCGACCCGGTATTCCCCTTCGTAGTCAACGCCGACCTTGCATCCATCTGCCATCGCCTTCCGGCAGGCGTCGGCAACCGACCCAGCACCCATGAGGGTTCCACGGCTGCCGGTGGTTTGACCGGCACCGAGCTCGCGGGTGGAGTCGACTATCACTTCGATCTGTTCGGCGGCAACACCGAGTTCTTCGGTGGCGACCTGCTGGGCGACTGTATGGACGCCCTGGCCCATTTCGGTCCAGCAATGGCGTACCTCTACCTTGCCGTCTTCACGGAAGCGGACAACCGCCCTGGCGACCTCCTTGAATCCGTTGCCAAGGCCACTGTTCTTAAGACCAAGGCCAAGTCCGATGTTCTTGCCGGAGGCCCTCGCTGCGTCGTAGGCAGGCTTTACGGCGTCGAGACACGCTTGGGCACCCAGGCAGCCGTCATCAAGGCGCTGCCCAGGTCCCCAAACAACCCCGGGAGTCACAACATTGCGTTTGCGGATTTCCCAGCCGGAGATCCCAACCTTTTCTGCCAGTCGATCGAGCATCCCCTCCATGGCGAACTGGGCTTGATTGGCTCCAAAGCCTCGGAAGGCTCCGCAGACACTGTTGTTGGTTCGAGCGGCAACGGCCTCGACGTCGATGTTCGGGATCACATAAGGGCCGGATGCGTGCCCGGCTGCTCGTTCGAGCACCTTCATACCTACCGAGGCATATGGGCCCGAGTCGCCGAGCATCCGCGCCCGTAAGCCGGTGAGCGTTCCTTCGGAATCACAGCCCAGCTCATAGGTCATGCGGATGGCATGGCGTTTGGTGTGAACCAAGAAGCTCTCTTCGCGGCTGAACGTCGTTCGTACCGGCTTCTGAAGAAGCCAGCAGGCGAGAGCCGTCTGACCCTGGTTGCTCATGTCTTCCTTGCCACCGAAGGCGCCACCGTTGCTCACCAGCTCGGTGAGTACCGTCTCGTTCGAGACGTCCAGAATGCGAGCGATGTCGTCGCGATCGTCCCAGATCCCTTGGCCACCGCTGTACACGAGCATGCGATCGAAGGCGGCCGGAATGCGGGCCCCGGCGGTAAGCGGAGGTTCGGTGCCGGCGGGAACGGGGACAGCAAGCGTGGACTCGGGCTCGATGAATGCGTGATCGATCCGCTGGGTCTGGAACGTCTCGGTGAGCCTGTGGGCCGCCTGGCCCAGCGCAGCCTCCACGTCGCCGCGAGCATATGTTGAGGTGGAAAGAACGTTGCCATCGAGCTCCCAGACAGCGTCTTCCGATGATGCGACGGCTTCTGCGGCGTTGGTCATCGGTGGGTGCACGTCGTAGCTCACCTCTATCAGCGTGGCGGCATGACGAGCGATCGCTCGGGTTTCCGCGACCACCAGCGCCAACACATCGCCCATGTAACTCGTCCGGCCGCCTACCGGAATAAAGATCGGCCAGTCCTTGTAGATAATGCCGCCACGTAGCTCGCCGGGAACGTCGGCACCGGTGAAGACCCGAACGACGCCGGCTACGCTTTCGGCCGCAGAGGTGTCGATCGCCACGATGTCGGCACGGGCGTGATCGGTGAGATGAACAGCACCATGCAGAAGACCCTCTGGCCGAAGATCATCGATGAAGGGGCGGCTGCCGAGAGCCAGTGGCTCGGCCTCGTACTTGATGCCTCGCGACCCAACCCCCTTTGGTGGGAGCGCCACCGGAACCTCATTCCTGGCCAGCGCTTCAACCGCATCGAGAATCTTGGTGTAACCGGTGCATCGGCACAGATTCCCGCCCATCAATCGAGCCGCCCCGTCGTGGGTGACATCGCTGGTGCCATCCTCATTCCGCTTCTTGTCGAGAATCGACTTGACGCGCATCACGATGCCCGGCGTGCAGAACCCGCACTGCAACGCCCCGTATGCGGCAAAGGTCTCCCCAAACTGCTTTCTCTCGGCATCGCTGAGTCCCTCGAGGGTGAGCACTTGGGAACCAGCGGTCTTCTCCATGCTGGTTTGACAGGCAACCCGTGCTTTGCCGTCGACCAACACCGTGCACGCGCCGCACTGACCCGACGGCGAACAACCGTCCTTGGGCGACAACACGTTCAGTTCGTCTCGTAATGCGGTGAGGAGATGCTCGTGTTCGCTACTGGCCGAGACCGGCGAACCATTCAGAAGGAATTCAGTCGACATATGAAACGCCTTTTGGTCTGGTAATTCGCCCGTACATCTCAGGACGCCGGTAGAGCTCGAAATCAAACAGGGTCTTCTTGTATTTCCAGCACCAGTCGAGGTCCGCCGCTGCGCTGATGAGCTCGTCCTCGACACTGATCGCTTGGGCCACGATCTGACCGCTCGGTGCAATGATGCAGCTCTGTGCAAGGCTTTCGACGCCTTCTTCGGTGCCGCCCTTGGCCACGCCCACAACCCAGGTGCCGTTTTGATAGGCACCGGCCTGCATCACCAAATGGTTGTGGAATCCCTGCAGAGCTGTCTGACTGGGGTCGGGGGCGTAGTGGAGGGGCGTGTTGTAGCCGATCAAGACCATCTCGACGCCCTGCAACCCCATCTCTCGGTACGTCTCGGGCCAGCGCCGGTCATTGCAGGTGGCCATCCCGACGATCCCGTTGAACGCCTTGAACACAGGGAATCCCTCGGAGGACTCCTCGAAGTAGCGCCGCTCCAGGTGCTGAAAGCTACGCCACGGTTCATCGGTGTCGTGCCCGGGGATGTGCACCTTTCGGAACCGACCGACGATCGAACCGTCTCGCTCGACCAGGATTGTGGTGTTGTAGCGGTGCACGAACCCGGTGGAATCAGGTTCTGTGAGTTCGGCATAACCTACGGCAAAGCCGATGCCGAGGTCCTTTGCAGTGTCGAACAGCAGCTGAGTTTGGGGACCGGGCATCGATGTTTCGTAATACTGATCGTGGCCGCTGATGTCCTCGGTGTACCACCGTGGAAAGAAGGTCGTGAGTGCAAGCTCGGGGAACACGACCAGCTCACAACCGACAACGGAGGCTTGGTTGAGTAGGTCGATCATTCTGGCGATAACGCTGGAACGAGGCTCGTCCCTGCTGATCGGCCCCATCTGTGCTGCCCCGACGATCACCGTTCGAGCGGTCACGCAGGCACCTCGGGCTGGCAGGGGGTCGGACCCCTCTTGGCGTCGGGGTCAGATCCCACCGTGGGTTTCATGACAGCGGGCTACCGGAGTTGAGAAGATCTTGCACAACGGCAACGGTCTCGGCGTCGGCGCGGGCGTCGATCACCTGGCCATCGCTTATCAGAAAACCTTGGTCGGACCGGGCGGCAAACACCGCAGGATCGGTGTACAGCTTGGGTTTCACCTGCGCCGGATCGCCGTCCTCAGGGCAGAACGTCATACAGTTTCCGCACTCGTTGCAGAGCTCGGGGAGCAACAGGTATTGCTGTCGGCCTTCGATCTCGTCCTGGGGGCTCGCGATGTTGAAGAAAGCGTCGTTGGGACACACGGTGATGCAGAAGTTGCAGGCGACGCAGCCGAACATCTCGAGCGTATGGTCCACCTCGCGAGGAAGTTTCTCATTCACCGTGAAGTGGTACTCACCGTTGGTTCTGATCCGCTCGGAATACGCACCGGCGGTCAGGGCGTGTTGCGCTTTCCACTCCACCAGAGATGAACAGCCGCTCTCGGTGATCTCCTTGGTGAGTGCCTTGAGCATCGGGGCCAGCCGGCCGTAGCCGCCGGGCTTCAGTAGATCCGAACAGATCGTGGCCGGGTTGACACCGACTGCCAGCGAGTCGGCCAGGTTGTCTTTGGTAATGCCGGCGCTGAAGCTGACCATCACCTCGTCGGGGAGATGCGGGGTCAACCGGTCGAGAAGGGTCATGGCAATCACGTGCAGCGGCGGCCCGCTGAGGTACATCGTGTCCTCAGGCATCCAGGCTTTCGCATTATTGACCACGAGCGTGTTCGTGAGTTTGATCCCGAACCGGCGACCTCGGTCGGCGGCATATTGGTTCAGCTCGGCGATCAGCTCGATGCCACGGTCGAACTGGAGGTCTGCGGCGAACGCTTCCTCTTTCACCTGCACGTCGTGATAGCCCAGTTCGTCGTTCACGATCGTTCGAACCGCCTCGTACCCGAGCAGTGTCGGGTTCAGCTTCACGATCACGTCGAGGTCATGCTCATCGATCAGGTGCTTGGTGATTCCTTCGATCTCGTCGGGCGGGCAGCCATGAAACGTGCTCAGCGTGAGCGTGTCGGCAAGGTCTGTTTCGAAATCCAGATCGGCAAAACGTTGCCACGGTCCGGTTAGTTCGGCCCGCATGGCATCGATTTCAGATGACGCACTGCGCATGCCTCGGATGAACGAAGCAACCTTGGGGTCGGATATGCCGGCGAGGTCGTAGCCCACGCTCATATCGAAGACGTGGGGACCGGGGTCTGACCCGACGTACTCCTGTATCGGCTCCCATTCGCGCAACACTCGCAGCAGCATCGAAGCCTTCACGTATTCGGTGAGGCTCTGAGGAACGGTGAGCTCCTGGCTCCACTCGATGTTGTATCCGATCGTCTGCATATCAATGCATGGTCGCTTGATCTCCAGGTCGTCGAGAATCTGGACCGTTTTCAGCTCGAACAGGCGGGCGCCCCCGAGCCAGCTGAGAACGATATTTTCAGCCAACTGACTGTGTGGCCCTGCTGCTGGTCCGATCGGGGTTGCACACCGACGCCCCAGAAACTCAAAGCTCAAATCAACGTCTGCGTCGGGCTGCCAGAAACGGGCGGTTGGCAAATCGAAGATCCGCTTGCGGCTGTGCCACTCGTGATCGATACGTCCCAGGAGGTGACCCAATGACATCGGGGTCAGCGGGGCCGTGTTCCCGTGAGGCTGGAAGCCAGGGTGTGAAGTGGTGAGTGAATTCTGCGTCATGAGTCTGTCTCCGGTGTGGGTGTCATCGCCAGGGCAAGGAGTGTGTGCAACAGCACGTTGGCGCCCGCTTCGAGGTGATCAGGAGCGGTGTACTCGTTGGGGTTGTGACTGAGCCCACCGCGGCTTTGGGTGAAAACCATGGCGGTTGGGCACAGCCGAGCGAGCATCTGTGCATCGTGACCAGCCCCCGACGGCATCTGCATCACGCTGTGACCGAGTTCCTTGGCGGTCGCTTCCACCAACGCCACGACGTCAGGATCAAATACCACCGGCTCGAACCGGGCGAGCTCTCGGGTTTCGACGGTGCACCCCTCCACCTCTGCAGCCGATTCCAAGAACTCGACAAATCGGCGTTCGGAGTGGCGGAGGGCAGTTTCGTCGGTGTTGCGTAGGTCCACGGTGAAGGAGGCACTGGCGGGCACAACGTTAACGAGGTTGGGGCGGAATTCGATCCGTCCGACCGTGCCTACCTGGGGGTGACCGATGTCCATCGCCAGCTCGCGAACAAAGCTGGCACACTCGGCAGCGACGAGCCCGGGATCCTTGCGATGGTGCATCGGAGTGGTGCCAGCGTGGTTGCTTTGACCGGTCACCGTGACCTCTTGCCAGCTGATGCCCTGAACGCCTGTAACCGCTCCTATGGTCACGCCCTCGGCTTCCAACACGGGACCCTGCTCGATGTGGAGTTCCACGAAGGCATGAGGAGCCGGTGCGGGTAGCGGCGCGGAGCCGTCGTAGCCGATCCGAGTGAGCTCCTCTCCAACCGTCGGACCATCGATCGCGGGGATTTCCAACGCTTGTTCCAGTGGCATTCCACCCACATAGACCAGGCTTCCCAGCATGTCAGGAGGAAACCGGGCGCCTTCCTCATCGGTGAAGAACCCAACTGCGATCGGCCGCAGGGGGGTAATGCCGGCGGTCTTCAGGACCTCGATGACTTCGAGGCCGGCCAGCACTCCGAGGTTGCCGTCGTAGCGTCCGCCGGTGCGAACGGTGTCGATGTGGCTGCCGGTCATCACCGGTGGGCCTTCGGTTTCGCCCGCCATCACCGCCACAACGTTGCCGATGCCATCGATGGAAATGTCGAGACCGAGATCGCGCATCTGTGCGACCACGAGATCACGGCCTTGGCGGTCCTCATCGGTGAGGGCCAACCGAGCACATCCCTCGGTTCCTTCGATCGCTCCGACGGCGCCAAGATCGGCCAAGCGCCCAAGCAATCGATCGATGTCGATAGCGAGGTCCGCTCGGAACGTAGTCACTTTACCAGCGTAGGAGAATTTTACGATTTGTAAAGCGGCGGACGTTCCACCTGGTCATCGCACTGCTCGGGCTCATGCGGTCACTCCCGACATCAGGAGCCCAATAGCCTGAGGGTTGGCTTGATCTCGAGGTACCTTGGTGAGCCCCGCGAGCGATCGGATGATTCGAGTTCTCAGCATCGTTCTCCGATTTCTCCCCTCGGACGCTCGAATCAGTGTCACTATTCGATGAACGCTTCAGGAAGCCTCGCCAGATATCTACAGCATGTCAAACCACCCACACGTCGAATTTCTCGTAGAACCCTTCGAGGAGGGCAGGCCCGGGCCTCACGTCGCTGCGGCCGTGGCTGCCTTCGAACAACAAGGACTCCCGGTCGATCTCGGCCCGTTTTCCTCCTCGTCATCGGGATCGATTGAGGCCATCGCCGAAGCTGTCGCAGAGATGATTCGATCATCGATGAACGCCGGAGCGAGCGCCATTCGCATCCATGTGGGTGCCGATCACAGCGATCTGGACGGTGTCGGATCGTTGAAGAACGCGCTTTCCGACATGGTTCGAGCCGCTGAGCGCGAGCTCGGAACAGACACCGGCGACTGGGATCGAGTTCAGAAGCAGGCTGCGGTCCGCATGCTCCACGAGCGTGGTGCGTTCCTGCTCCGGGGCGCGGTTGACGACATCGCCGAGATCTTGGGTGTCTCGAGAATCACGATCTACAACTACATCAACACGCTTACCTGACCGATCTGAACGAGGCTCCCGTCGAGGCGGTGTGATGCCGAGCCGGCCTGAAGGTGGCACACTTCGATCGTGGCTGATCTGCTCATCCTGAACGCCGATCTGGTGGCGACCGTCGACTCCGATCATCGAGAACTCCGCAATGGTTGGGTTGCTATCGATAACGGGCTCATTACCGGGGTAGGCGGGTCAGCCGATCGACCCCCTGCAGCTGAGCGGACAATTGACGCCAGCGGTTGCCTGGTAACGCCGGGCCTCATCAATACCCATCATCATCTCTACCAGAACCTGACTCGCGCCTATTCCCCGATGACCGACCTACCGCTGTTCGGGTGGCTTCAGAAGCTGTATCCACTGTGGACCGCAAACCTCGACGAGGAGGCCGAGTATCACGCTGCCTGGATTGGCTTGGCCGAGCTGGCGCTGTCGGGGTGCACCACCTCGAGTGACCACCACTACCTCCATCCACCCCGGGCGGGTGATTTGCTCTCCGCCGAGATCAAGGCCGCGCAGGACCTCGGCATGCGATTCCACCCGACCTATGGATCGATGAGCCTGTCGGTGAAAGACGGCGGCCTTCCACCCGACGATGCCGTCCGAGAGGAAGACGACATCTTGGCCGAGTCCCAGCGTCACGTCGAACGGTGGCACGATCCAACCCACGGATCGATGGTGCAGATTGCACTCGCCCCGTGCTCACCCTTCAGCGTGACCCCCGATCTCATGCGTCGTACGGCCGAACTCGCCGAACGCCTCGATGTGCGGCTGCATACTCACCTCGCAGAGAATTCCGAGGACGACGAATTCGCACTCGCAACTTTCGGGATGCGTCCGGTGGATCTCTACGAGGACGTCGGATGGATGTCCGATCGCTCGTGGGGAGCCCATGTTGTTCGTCCCAACGAAACCGAGGTGCAAAGACTCGGCGCGGCCGGTGTCGGGGTCGCCCACTGTCCGAGCTCCAACATGATCCTCTCGTCGGGCATTGCTCCGGTGGTGGCGTTGCGGCGGGCCGGCTCCCCGGTGGGTCTGGGATGTGATGGTTCCTCGTCGGCCGACTCGGGCTCGTTGTGGCAAGAAGCCAGGCTTTCGATGCTCCAGGGAAAGCTGGTGAGCGGCGCCGGCGCGATGACCGCACGTGACGCTCTGGAGGTTGCCACCAGAGGCGGGGCCGGATGTCTGGGCCGAGACGGGGAGTTGGGCGAACTTTCCGTAGGAGCTGTCGCCGACGTAGCCGTTTGGAAGCTTGATGGCCCCGTCTTCGCCGGCGTTGTGGATGATCCGATCGAAGGTTGGCTGAGATGCGGTCCCACCGCGGCATGGCACACGATCGTCAACGGTGAGCTGGTGGTTGAGGCAGGAGCATTGGTCGCCAGCGGCGTTGAGGAGAAACTTGCCACGCACCGCTCGATCGCTGGGCGATTTCAGGGGATCACCTGAGCCATGACGCCCGAGGAGCGCGCCGTCGAACTCACCGCTGCACATGCCAAGCCGGAGGACGTAGACGAAGAGAACTCGATCCTCAACTACGCCGAGGCTCCACGCGAAAAGGACTGGACACTGCGATCCGCTCTGGTACGGCTCGCTCAACCTCATCCGTTGCGGAGCGAAGCGGTGCTCCAACTGGTGCGACGACTCGATGCTGCGATCAAGCCCATGGTTAGATCACTCCAACAACACGGCGTCACCAGTCAGCGCTCTATTCCTGGCGGAGCCCAGAACATCTCCGACACTCGGTTGGTCGATGTCGTTTCCGACTCCGATGTACTCGCCGCCTACCGCGAGAGGATCGAACTGAACGATGCCGAGCAAGCGTCGGTGCAGTTGGTGAGGTTGGCCCTTCAAATGGACGAGCTAGCCGACAGACTCGCTACATGGGCAGCCGCTGGCTCCAGTGATCCGCCTTTGGCCGAGATCGACCACACCTGCGCCCGGGTACTGAAGGCCATGAACGACGGCGGTGTGCCCGAGGAGCCTCGCTGGGACGGCCCTCGAAGTGGAGGGCGGGGGGTCTGACTATCGTCAATCCCCGTGGACCCCAAACGAATACTCGACGAACTACCGTCGGCCGGTCTGGGACACTGGCCGACACCGCTACACCGACTCAACCGACTCAGCGACGCACTCGAGACCGACATCTGGATCAAACGGGATGATGTACAAGGTGCTGCGCTGGCAGGCAATAAGCTCCGCAAGTTCGACCTCGTGATCGGCGAAGCGATCGCCAACGGAAAGGACCTTCTGGTCACTACCGGTGCCTCTCAGTCGAACTCGGCCCGCACTGGAGCAGCGGCAGCGGCGGCGGTCGGCATGCGGTCGGTCCTGCTGCTCACAGGGGAAGCTCCGGCCGAGCTCACCGCCAACCTGCTGATCGATCGGCTCGTCGGTGCCGAAATCCGGTACGCCGGCAACGTTGGATGGGACTACCTCAATGCGGGAGTCAGCGACATCGTGAGCGAATTTCACCGCAAGGAATACAAGCCGTTCGCAGCACCGGTTGGATGCTCGTCACCACTGGGTTCTCTGGGGTTCGCCAAGGCGTTTCTCGAACTGGATCAGCAGTTGGCCGACAGCGGCGTGGATCCGACTGCGATTGTGCATACCTCCACCTCGGGTGGAACTCACGCTGGACTCCTGGTCGGCCGCCACCTATCCCGACGAGAAACCCGCATCATCGGTGTGGACGTCGGCGAAATCCACGCCGACCCCGCCCGGTCCCTGCTCGACCTCGCCCGACAATCCGCCGATCTCATCCATGCCGAGCTCGAGCTCGGTCAGTCCGACGTGGAGATCACAACCGACCAGTTGGGTGATGGCTACGCTGTCCCGTCCGAAGCGGGAAACGATGCCATTCTCCTCCTGGCTCGTACCGAAGCGTTCTTGTTGGATCCGGTGTACTCGGGAAAGGGATTCGCCGGTTTCGTCGACCTCGTCCGATCCGGGCAGCTGACAGGACCGGTGGTGTTCTGGCATACCGGTGGCTACCACGCCCTCTTTCACCCGCCGTTCACCGCCGGGCTCACCGAGGTCTGACCACCGCCCCGCCGATACCTTGATGGCGTGAGTGCAAACGAGTGGTCCAAAGAGACCTGGTTGGTCGGAGGAGCCCGCCCGGAGTTCCCGGGTGATCCACTGAACACTCCGCTGGTTGCCGCATCCACCTTCGTGGACGGGCGGCGAGTTCAGTTATGCCCGTGGCGACGGAACACCCACCTGGGTGGCTCTCGAGACAATCATGGGCAACCTCGAAGGCGGCCAGGCCCTGGCGTTCGGATCAGGCATGGCTGCGATCGCCGCGATCTTCGATCAACTGCCGGTCGGGTCCCACATCATCTGGCCCGACGACTGTTACCAAGGGGTGGCCGGCGTCGTCGAAACCGGCGAATCGCTCGGACGATGGAGCAGCGAACGGATCGCGGTCGACGATACTCCCCGATGGATCGAGCGGGCCGCTGACGCCGACCTCATCTGGCTCGAATCACCGTCGAACCCGCTTCTCGCTATTGCCGACATCACGACCATCGGTGGTGCACCTCGCCAACCCGGATCGATCCTGGCTGTCGACAACACCGTGGCAACCCCGCTCAACCAGCGCCCGCTGGAACGGGGTGCCGATGTGTCGGTCACCTCGGCCACCAAGTACATCGGCGGTCATTCCGACCTGCTGTGTGGCGTGACCGTCTGCAACAAGAGCGACCTCCAGGAAGGGCTGTTCCGGGCTCGACTGCTGAACGGCGCCATTCCAGGCAACCTCGAGGCGTTCCTCGCCACGCCGGGGTTCGCGCACGATGGCGCTTCGTTTGCGGGCCGCCGAAGCATCGGCACAGATCCTGGCCGAACGGTTGCAGGACCATCCCAACGTCGAGCTGGTCCGTTACCCGGGGTTGCCCAGCCATCCACAACACGGTCTGGCCGGCGAACAACTCGACGGGTTCGGCACGATCGTGACCTTCGACGTCGCCGGCGGAGTCGAGCCGGCTGAACAGATGCTCAAGCGGCTGCGGTTGCTGACCAACGCAACCAGCTTCGGCGCAGTGGAATCGACCATCGAGCGGCGGGCGTCGATCCCCGGTCAGGAACACCTACCGCCAGGGTTGGTGCGGATGAGCGTTGGCATCGAGAATGTCGAGGATCTCTGGGCCGATCTCGAGGCGGCACTTGCCTGACAGGTACGTCCGGGCTCGGGCCGGTTCAGGCTCTGGCCAATCGGGATCGGTCTACGTTGCACAGCCGCTCGATGACCGACGAGCAGTCGGTTGGGTGGTTTCCGTATTGCCACCTGTGCCGGCAACTCTTGTCCTGAGCATGTCCCCGTTCAGCACATAGGGTGGGATTGTGGACGACCAGGATCGCGAGACGATCCGCTGGGTCGAGTCCGCACTCGGCGCTCGAGTGGTGGCGTCCGAGGTGCTTCTCGGTGGCACGAGCTGCGTGATGCGTTGCTGCACACTCACGGACGGATCGACCATCGTAGTGCGCCACATCACCGATCGTGAGTGGCTCGAACGGGAGCCCGACCTCATCGGGCGCGAGGCACGTGCCCTCGAGCTTCTCGTCGGATCACTAGTGCCGGCGCCAAGGCTCGTTGCTTCAGACGCCGGAGCCGGACGACTCGCTATGACCATGCTGCCCGGCGCCGCCCACCAAGCGTCACCAGAGCTCCAATCGAGAACCGAGGCGCTAGCCGATCTCGCCGCAATCGTTGCGTCTGTCGAGCTGCCCGATGACCACGGCCTTCCGAAGTGGAGATCCTGGGCGCCGCCAGACCCAACCCCGCCGCCGTGGGGCGACGACGGACTATGGGCCGAATGCATCTCTGCCTACGTCACAGAGCACCCGCCCGCACCTGAGACCCTCGTGTTGTTGCACCGAGACCTACATCCACTGAACGTGTTGTGGTCGGGGTCTGAAGTGGCCGGGCTCGTTGACTGGGTCAACGCCTGCGTCGGTCACCCACACGCCGAGCCGGGCCACTGCCGCTGGAACCTCAGCGTGCTCGTCAACACCACAGCAGCAGACGTCTTCCTCACCCGTTACCTCAACCTGAACGACAGCGAGCCCTACAGCCGATGGTGGGATCTCGCCACAGCCATCGGCCTGCTGCCGGGACCAATCGGCACGTCAGCATGGAACGACGTCGGCCGCGCCGACCTGACACTGGAAGTCGCAACCACCGCAACCGAGATCTTCGTCCGTTCTGCGCTCGACGCTCTCTAGCGAAGGACCTTCGCGAAGCAGTCTTGGCGCTGCCCAGCGGCGCATGTGCCGAACTTGCAGCCGAGCTGTTGGTCTGCCTCGAAACCGACCCTGAGCTGGATCTAGACGACGTCCACGCTCAGTGGGTTGGCGAACCCGACGAGGCGCACCTTGTTGACTGGGCGGGGTCGGGTGGTTGGTGCTTTGTCGTGGTCTGACCCGTTTGGTTATTTCAGGGTGAGTCTTCGAAGAGTTTCGTACGGGTTCCACCAGGGTCGTTGCGGTGTTTCCAGCGGTGGTGGAACGGGCAGAGGAGTTGTCCGTTGGTGACCAGGGTTGGTCCTCTGGCTGACCATGGGGTGATGTGGTCGTACTCACAGACCCTCGATGGTCTTCGACACCCGGGATGCCGGCAGCGGGTGTCTCGTAGCCGGATCATTCGTTGTTGGAGTGTGGTGAAGTGACGGCCGGCAGGCTTGTCGTCGGCCAGGCATCCGCCGCTGGTTACCCGGTGACGCCGCACCCGACCGTGTGGGATGAGCCCTCGAACCACAGATGGTGGGACCAGATTCCCCCCAGCGGTGCGGGGATACCGGACCGCAGAGAAACCTCTATCACCGGGCACCGGCACCGCAAAAGCGGTGTCAGGTTCAGACTCGACATCGTGATCGTGGTCAGGCACCAGGATCTCAAGATGAGGACGAACTGTGCCCTCGCCGCTGGGGTCGAGAACCAGCCACACAAGCGCATCGTGGTTGGCTTGGGCGATCGACAGATCCCGATCATCAGTCTGTAGGCGCTTCGCGTTGTCGAACACCGTGTTCATCACCTGCTCACCCAGCAACGGATCCAACACACCGGTCACATGGACATTGGAGAACAGATCGGGTTGAAGGTGGAGATGCCTGCGAGCCTGGAACTGCAAATACGCATCGAAATGCTCATCCGGGTCAGCCATCGCCACCCAGGTCCGCAGCGCATCCTCGAACTCCTCGGGAGTCGAAAGCACCGCCACCGCTGCCAACGCCGACTCAGCATCCCGCACCTGATCAGAGTTGGCCTTCCGAGCCCACTTCGACATCAGATCGATGTGAGCCAACGTGATCTTGCGGGCCAACAACGCCGCATGAAAGTTCGGGAACCGGTACACCGCCCGGCCGGCACGACGCATCGATGCGGCCCGTGCCCGGGACACCCGGCCCCTGGCGTTGACCAAACCGATCATGGTGCGCTCCCCCTTGGTGTAGGAACACGCCGACCGCTCCCCCAGTTCCATGAACCGGCCCGCCACCGCCGACAACCGCTCCGACTCCGCCGCCATATCAGACACAATCTCCGCCAACTCCTCCCGGGTCACACCCGACAGATCCGTTGACGCCACCCGATCAACCAGTGCACCGATCTCTCCCAGCACCGCCAGCTCCTCGGCAAGGAGCCCGGAACCAGAACCGAGTTTCCCGCCGAGGAAGCCATGACTCAAGTATGACGAAGGGGTGTGACACTAACGGGCGTAGCGCTCCACGAAGTTTCGCAGAACCTTGGGTGGGAACCTCACGTCCACGACACTTACTCGATCGATGAGGTCGTCCATCTCCTCGGGGGGAAAATAGCCAGCGTGCCGGTAGATCCGGATTCGCTTGATGATGCTGGCCCGGCTCAGTTCGGGGTGGAACTGCGTGGCGTACACATTCGAACGAACTCGAAACATGTGCACCGGACACTGAGACGATGACGCCAAGAGAACCGCCGACGGTGGCAGCACACTGCACGCCTCTTTGTGACCGATGAATGCCTCGAACGTGGGTGGGATTCCGGCGAGCAACGGGTCACGTACACCTTCCTCGGTGAGACTGATCGACGTCGATCCGACCGGCTCCCCAAAGGTTCGGTCGATCACACCGCCCTGGTGAACACCGAGGGTGCCGATCCCATAACACGCCCCCATGAACGGAAAGTCATGGTCCACAATCTCGTCGAGTAGCACCTGGAGTTCAGCCTCCACACGGTGCTGGACCTCGGACTTCTCATCACTGGGATCACTGGCGTTGAACGGGCTGCCGCCAACGATGATCCCGGAATAGGAGTCGAGATCGAGAGCGGGCAGCGGTGCTTCGGCTATGCGGATCATTCCCAGTTGTTCTGACGCCAAACCCGCAGCTATCCGGAATCCGTCGTATTCGTCGAAGGCCGCTTCGTCCTCCGGACGGGACGACAGCAGTAGGAACGGCTTCACGGCCGACGATCGTAACCGTGCGACGAGCGAGCGCATCCTTTGGTCGAGCCGAGCTGACCCCAACGAATAGAGTCATCAACGTGCCGCTCTCCAACTACATCGAGTCCTCGTTCGAACACGACGGGGTCACCCGCAGGGTTTTCAAGGGTTCGCCCGCTGGCGATTCCCAGCGCGGCGTTGTTGTGATTCACGAGGTTCCCGGTATCACACCGCAGGTTGTCAACTTCGCCGACAAGCTTGTAGACCGCGGCGCCACCGTTTGGATGCCATCGCTGGTCGGCACCCCGGGGCAAGACCGATCTGCTGCATACATTGTTCAGAGTTTTGCCAAAGTGTGCGTCGCCAAAGAGTTCGCCTACTGGGCCTCCAATGAATCACCACCAATCACCCGGTGGCTCCGGGCACTGGCCCGAGAGTTGAGCGTTGAGCTCGGCGGTCGAAAGGTTGGTGCGCTCGGAATGTGTTTCAGTGGCGGATTCGCCCTGGCGATGGCGGCAGACCCGGTTGTTTGGTGCCCGGTCCTTTCCCAGCCGGCCGGCCCGATGCCGCTAGGGGCGGATCGACGTCGGTCGGCTCACGTGTCCAACGATGATCTCGACACCGTGATCGAGAAAGGTTGTCAGGTGCTCGGGCTGCGCTTCACCGGTGATCATGCGGTGCCAGAGGATCGGTTCACAGCGTTGAAGAAAGCGCTGGGCCCCAAGTTCACCGCTATCGAGATCAAGAGCCCGGACCGAGCAATCAGCATCAATCGATCAGCTCACTCGGTCCTGACAGAAGACCTGATCGACGTGCCGGGCCACCCGACTCATGCAGCTGTTCATCAGGTGCTTGAGTTCTTCGAATCCCAGCTCCGAATCTGAACCCGCCGGCCAGCGCGGCACAAGCTCCTAGAATGACTTCTTGGCGAAACTACGTTGGACTCCCACCGGTCTGCCGGTCGAGCAGGCGGCAGACTCGGTTCGTTCAGCGTTGTCAAAGCATGATGGGCTCCTGGTTCTCACCGCCGAGCCGGGAGCCGGTAAATCGTCGCTGGTTCCGCTGATTGTCGCCGACCAACTCCCAGGCCGAATTGTCCTTCTACAGCCACGTCGTCTGGCGGCGCGAGCCACCGCGCAGCGGCTAGCGAGCCTGCTCGGGGAGTCCGTGGGACAGACGGTCGGCCTGACAATTCGGGGAGAACGCAGTGTTTCATCCAAGTGCCGAGTCGAGGTGGTCACCGAGGCAGTTCTCACCAATCGACTGCTCCGCGATGTTGAACTGCCCGGAGTGGGCGTGGTCATCTTCGACGAGTTCCACGAGCGGAGTATCAACGCTGACCTGGGGCTTGGAATGGCACTGGAAGCTCGGACGTTGGTGCGCCCCGATCTGGGTGTTGTGGTGATGTCGGCGACCATCGACACCGGACCGGTCGCAGGCTTGATGGGCGATGCGCCGGTGGTCAACCTCGAGGGTCGCACCTTTCCGGTGGACACGGTGCACCACCACCGCCCAGACCGCCGATCGTGGGCGCGGGCAACCGCCGACGTGACCCGGCGAGCCATCGCCGAACGGGAAGGTGACGCGTTGGTGTTCGTCCCCGGCCGCGGCGAAGTCGCTCAGGTACGTCGCCAACTCGAGGGTTGTGGGGCCGAGGTATTCGGCCTGCACGGCGGCACGCCATCGGAAGAACAGCAGCGGATACTCCAGGGTGGCGGGCGGCGGCGAGTCATCGTGGCAACAGCGATCGCCGAGACCTCCGTGACCGTGCCGGGAGTCACCATAGTGGTCGACGGCGGCCTCGCTCGACGTCCCGTGGTCGATCCGTCATCGGGTCTCGGGGCCCTCGAAACGGTGTTCGTGCCGAGGTTCGGTGCCGATCAGCGTCGGGGTCGAGCCGGCCGGATCGAACCCGGCGTCTGTCATCGGATGTGGTCGGTGGAAGACCAGCGCCACCTCGACGATGCCTTCGCTCCCGAGATCACGACCGGAGATCCATTGCCACTCTCTCTCACGCTGAGTCGCTGGGGTGATCCGATGGCGCGAGACATTCCGTTGTTGGACCATCCGGGGACTCATCGCCTGAGGGTCGGGCACAGCGCGCTGGAGGCGTTGGCGATGGTCGATTCGAACAGCCAGCTCACCGAACTCGGGCGTGCAGCTTCTCTGCTCCCGGCCCACCCGCGGATCGGCGTAGCGCTGATCAAGGGCCAGCGCACCAAGGACGGCTCCAGGTTGGTCAAAGCCCTCGCCGCGGTGGAGGATGGTCTTCGGTTGACCGGCGTCGACCTCGAGGCCGCGTCACTGTGGGAACTTCGGCCTGCGGAGCGAACGGCGAAGCAACTGTCCAAGGCGCTCGGTCGGGCAGCCGGTGCGGTGGAGGCGTTCCCGGAGGATCGATCGTTCGCCGAGGTTCTTCTGCTGGCATGGCCGGATCGCATAGCCAAACGCAGGTCGGGACGAACAGGCCGGTTCCTTCTAGCCACGGGGACAGAGGTCACGATGGCCGACAACGACCCGATGGCGGGGGCGGAGTTCATCGTGGTTGCAGCAGCGGCCGGCACGGCACCCGACATCAAGGTGCGGGGCGCGGTCGAGGTCACGCGGTCCCAGGTTGTCGACCTGCTCGCCGATCGCATCACAAGGGAGGCCGTTACCGAGTGGGACGAGCAGTCAGGCAAGGTGGTCTCGGCGATCGAGACCCGGCTGGGAGCGATCGTGTTGCATCGCGACCCACACCCCAACCCTGACCGCGCTGCCATCGAGAGTGCCCTGCTGGCTGCCATCCGGCGGCAGGGAACATCGTGTTTGCGATGGAATGAGGCCGGTCGGTCGATACGGGATCGACTGCGCTGGCTGTTTGCCGAAGCCCCGCAGGACTGGCCCGAGGTGTCCGAAGAGCAGCTCCTCAAGCGACTAGAGGAATGGGTGGAGATTCGAAACTCCCAAAGGCCAGCGGAGGTTGCGGCCGGCAAGGGTCTGCTGAACCTGCTCGATTGGGAGCAGCGAGCATCCCTGGATTCATTGGCGCCAGACAAGCTGGCGACACCCCACGGCTCAGATCGCCCGATCGACTACAGCGGCGGCCGGCCGGTGTGGTCGGTAAGGCTGCAATGGCTTTTCGGGCTCGATTCTCACCCCACACTTGGGCCGAACCGCACCCCGGTCACCATCGAGTTGTTGACCCCTGCCAACCGTCCGGCGCAGACCACAAACGATCTGCCTGGCTTCTGGCGCGGCTCCTATGCCGCGGTCCGCTCAGACCTCAGAGGTCGTTATCCCAAACACTCCTGGCCAGAAGATCCTCTTGCGGGCTGAACCTCTTCTTCAGCTGACCGCCGAGGACCGGGCGGCAGCCCATTGATCGAAGCCGGTCATGATCTCTTCGGATGTGCGTACGGCTCCGGTCTGGAGGTATTCCATCGCTCGGAGGGCCCCGTCATGAGCCTCGGTGGTGGAACCGGCCACGCAGTCCTCGACAACTCTGCAGAAGTAGTCATGCTGATGGCCATCCACGTATGTGTAGTGGACACACACGTCGGTGTGCCCGCCGATGAGGACAAGGGTGTCGGCTTTCAAGCCCTTGAGCAGGATCTCGAATTCGGTTCCGAAGAAACACGAATAACGACGCTTGCGAATGAAGTAGTCATCGGGACCCATGCCAACTGCTTCTGCCACCTCGGTGCCGGAATCGCCCTCCAATAAGTGCACGTCCTCAGCGCCGTCGAGCTCACGGCCGAAGTCCACCAGGTTGCGGCGGTGGGCCTCCTGGAAAAAGACGACCGGCACGTTGCACGAGCGGGCCTTTTCGATGAGAGCCGGTGCCCGGTCCATACGCTCCTGGTAATCGGCCATGAACGGGATGGCCGACGGCTCATCACCTTGAGATTCGCCGCCTTGTATGTCAACGACGACCAGAACCGGTTGGCCCTCGATCAGCTTGCGGGGTTCTTTCACGATTGTCCGATCACATCCATTGCGGTTTCAGGGTAGGGCACGGCTACGGCGAGCCGCGAACCTCCGGCTGAGCTGGCATATGGTCAGCGCCATGCAGCAACTGACAGCGCAGAGTTCCAAGGGTGCAGTGTGCACGGTCGACTACCGCGCAAGCCACGCCGGTGTCGAGGTGCTCAACGAGGGCGGCAACGCAGTGGATGCTGCAATTGCCGCCGATGCAGTGCTCACGGTCGTGAGCCAGCACATGTGCGGAATGGGCGGCGACCTCTTCGCCCTGGTCCACTTGGGTGAGGGGGATCCGGCGTGCCTGAACGCTTCGGGATGGGCTGGGGCCGGAGCCGACCCGGAACGTCTCCGATCAGAGGGCCACACCCGTATGCCTTTCAAGGGCGACATTCGATCCGTACCGATTCCAGGTTGTGTCGATGGATGGGTGGCGCTGTCTGAACGATTCGGAACGATGCCGCTCGATCGACTCCTCGAGCCCGCTCAACAGATTGCGGAGGACGGGTTCGAGATTCCCGATCACCTGGTGCGGTCGTCGGTGCGGGTTGCCGGCGTCGACGGTGCCGACAACTACCAGAACCTGGTGGAGGGGGAGACGCTCCAACGGTCAGCGACCGCCGCTGTTCTGGGCGACATTCGCTCGGGCGGTCGAGACGGCTTCTATCTGGGCCGGTTCGGACAGTCGCTCCTGGAGCTGGGGGACGGCGAGTACAGCCAGGAGGATCTCGTTCATCACCACGCCGAATGGGTCACTCCCCTGTTCCTCGACGCCTGGGGTCACCGTCTGTGGACCGTGCCGCCCAATTCCCAGGGTTACCTCACGCTCGCGGCAGCCGGAATCGCCGATGGACTCGATCTGCCCACGGTGGACGACGACCTGTGGGTTCACCTGCTGGTCGAGTCGGCTCGCCACGCAGCTTTTGACCGCATCGACGCGCTCTACGACGGCGCCGACGGCTTCGCCCTGATCGCTCACGATCGACTGGCGCAACGCCGGGCCAACATCTCGCCGGACCGCACCGGCTCCCTCGGCGACACCTACGCCGGCGGTGGAACGATCCACATGGTCACCACCGATGCCAACGGGGGCGGCGTCTCGCTGATCAACAGCAACGCCGCCGGATTCGGCGCCAACCTCGTCGTCCCGGGAACCGGCATCTTCCTCCAGAATCGCGGTTCGGGCTTCAACCTGACACCGGGCCACCCGGCTGAGTACCAGCCGGGCAAGCGGGCGCCCCACACCCTGGCGCCGGCATTGGTCACCCACGCCGACGGTTCGCTCCGCACGGTTTTGGGCACCCAAGGGGGAGACGCCCAACCTCAGATAGTGCTCCAGATGTTGGCCCGCTTGCTGCATCACGGCCAGTCACCCGGCGAGGTTCTGGCTGCCCCCCGATGGATTTTGGAACCACCCGATTCGAATGGCTTCGACACCTGGAACGAACCCGACGCTCCCAACGTGATCCTGGAACCTGGTGCTCCTGTGGAGTGGATCGCAGGGCTCGAGGCTCGGGGCCAAACGGTTGAGCATCGCCCGGTGAACGTGGGTCACGCCCACATGATCGACCTCGTCGACGGCATCGCCCACGCCGCCACCGAACCCCGCATCAGCACCTCGGCCGCCCTGTCCCCCTGAATCTCGGGGCGGCTCTTGAATTTCTGGGCGCGATGCCGATGGTTACAGCGTTGTGATTTGGATGCTACGTCTGTTCTGGCTGGCGTTGATTGCGCCGATCGCCGTCGGGTTGTTCGCGGCCGGGCTCGCCGTCGGGTTGATGGGGGTCGCGGTGTTGGCGATCACGGGATCGCCTCGCTGGTCCCATACGGGCGCCGAGCTGATTCGTGCGGTCGAACGGTTGCCGCTGCCCTCACCGGGCCCGGGTCGAACCTATGTCTATTTCCTTCAGGATCAGCAGGCCGCCACCAAGATCGGAATCTCCGGGGATCTTCGCGAACGTCTAGCCACGCTTCAGACCGGCCATCCCGAGGCGCTTTATCTGGTCAAGGCGATTCCCTGCCGCACTGCGGCTGACGCACGGGTGGTTGAGCGGGACCTTCACATCTACTTCGAGCGCCACCGCATGAACGGCGAATGGTTCGATCTCTCCGAACGCCATCTCCGACGGGCGATCGCGCTCGCCCGTCGGTGGCGCTGAACGGTCACCGGTCCTCGCCTTCGCTCTTGCCACCGGTGTCACTCCCGGCCATCAACGAGTACAACTCGGACTTGGCCTTGCTGAGGATCGCCATGGCCTTGTCACGCTGTTCGTCGGTGCCGAAGCGACCGACCTGGCGAGCCAGCGACATCAGCTCCTGAACAACCGGTCGAAGTCCTGGCCCCGATTCGGTGAACCGGTTCCAGGGGGCAGGGTGCGTCGCATCCATATCGACGAGACGCTCGCGGCCGGCATCAGTGATCGAGAAGACACGCTTGCCTTCGTCATCTTCGTCGGCTTCGACCAGGCCCTTCATGGCCAGTCGTTTCAACGCCGGGTAGATGGATCCGGGACTGGGACGCCAGGAGCCGCCGCTGCGTTCCTCCAGTTCGGCGATGATCTGGTAGCCGTGCCTCGGCTCCTCGTTCAGGAGCAGAAGGGTGGCGTGCACGATTGCGCCCCGCCTGGCCCGATGGGGACCGTGGTGGGCTCCTTTGTGGTGATTCATATGACCTCTCATTCTGCGACCGCGACGGGATCGCCCGTCGCCATCGCCGTAGGGGAATTCACGCATGTCGAATTCCTGGGTGTTCTCATGTGTTTGGTGCGGTTTCAATTCGCATTCTCCATGTGTTTGTACGCCGGCACACTTTGCCGACGTAGTACTTAACGATATATCGCGATAGTTTGTTCCAAGCGGCTTCTCGAGCAACCCTCACCCGCCTCCCTGTGTAGACCGTGACCAAGGTCTCTGTTCTTCTAGGTGCTCAATGGGTTCGGAGAGGCGATGATTCGGGAGCGCACCGTCTGGCGCCGTTGCAGCGGAAGGGGCTCACGATGGCCGAGAGTTCAAACGCCGAAACCCACGACCGCCCGGGAGCCATGGCCCTGCTTTTATGGCGAAGGTTCCCTGCTGACCTCGCATGTTCGTTGCAACTGGTGTCGACGCTCCCACTGACAGCGCTACCGATGCGAATCTTTCGCTTCTGCCGTGGCCCCTGTGGTGTCCTCATCATCTAGATCGATGGTGTGCTCTTCAACCGAGCCTGCAGCAGTGGCGCGATCCGAATCGTGCTGCCGCTGGTCGAGAAGTCCCTTCACCATGTGATCAAACGCGTCCGACGTCGCCCTGAGCTCGTTGATAACCGCATGCGAGGGTTCGGTCTCAATCAGCTTTCCAGCTTCGATATCTCTTGCTCGATTTCGGAGTTCGGTTAGTGGAACTGTCACGTTCTGCATCAATCGCCAACCGACCGCAATGCCGATTAGTCCCAGCGCCAGAGCGATGAGGTTGCTGCGTTGTTGTTCGCTCTGAACGTCACCGAGGAAGTCTTGTTCGTCAAGCGCAACACCAAGAATCCAATCCGTTTGGTCGATTGGAGCAACGAATGCATGGAGGGTGGACCCCCCATCGTCAACATTGAACGTTTCGGATTCTGAGCCCAGATCAGAAATGGCCTCGAACGAGGCTTCGAGCACAGGGCTGCCCACGTCAGTTACCGACGCAAGCCGGAACCCCTGACCATCGGGCTGTCGAATACGATCCAGATCCTCGAGAGCAATGACTTCGCCTTGGGGGTTGAACACAAAGGCCGAACCGTTCTCGCCAAGGCTCAGGTCACCAAGAAACGCAGACAGCTCGCTCAATTCGATATCCACTCCGACAACTCCCGAGATAGAGCGATCGGACCCGAAAACCGGCGCGGCCGCAGTTATCCCTGGGCGCTGACTCGTGAAGAACACATACGGATCGGTGAGGATCGTTCGGGACTCCTCCGTGGCGGACTGAAACCATGGACGCTCTCGTGGATCATACTGATCGTCTGGATCGAGCTCGGTGCCAGTCACCGCGAACTGGCTATCGCGGTAAACGAGCTCGACTATCCGAGACCCCTCGGCCATGCTGATCAACTTGGTCCGGAAGCCATCAGAGCTCCCGGACTCAGAGCGCGACACGTAAACGAACTCTCCCTCAACAGTGCCGTAGAAGGCGCCGTTGGCGCTGAGATTGGATTCGAGCAGGGCTCCGAAGTAGCGCTCAAGCTCCGCTGGTGTTTCCAGAGCACCCCCGGTCAGCGTCACCGCTGCGATTTCAGCACTGGCCCGAGCATCAGCGAGGAAGTCCTCAGAACGTGCCGTCGTGCTTGCCGACACATTCGAAAGAATCGATTCCATCCCCGAGATGATCTCTGCGTTGGCGGTAGACCGGTTGGTCCAGATGATTCCGCCGAACGAAAACAGCAACAGTGCCAAAAGGGCTGCTACGAGCCCCTGAATTGGAAGTCTCACGACATTCTCCTCAGAAAGTCCGCATTACATCGGGCTGCGGATCATCTACGGAATCTTCCAGCAACCCACGAGGTTGCAAAAGCTGGGCATCACAACTGACACAAGCCTTGATAGCACGCAATCTCGCACAGGTGTACCGGAATGAACAGACCTCAGTGTCGCCACGGCCTGTCTGCACTTTCTTCCTGGGGTGCGTTTCGATCGGTACCGATTGTCATTGACCGAGACCCAGGAGGAGTGACTTGGCCAAGAGTCCGGCACCGATGAGCCCGGCATCGGCCCCCAAGCCGGCCGTAGCAACCAGCGAGTCGTTCTGGGCGTGACTCACCGAGTAGCCGCCGAGATCCTCGAGCGTCGCCTTTTGAATTCGAAACGCCATGTCCGGGCGAGTGCCCACTCCCCCGCCGAACAGCACGATGTCGGGCGCGAAGGAATACACATAGACCCTGACAAGTTGAGCGAGGTACTTCGCCTCCAGGTCCCATACCTCGTCCCGATCATCCAACGTGGCAGGATCTGCGTGCCAGCGGTCGGCGATGGCCGGACCACAGGCCATGCCCTCCAGGCAGTCGCCGTGGAACGGACAACATCCGGCAAATCATCCCCATCAACCCGCCGCACCGGCACATGCCCGATCTCGGTGGGATCGCTTCCGCGGTAGGGAGCGCCGTCGATGGCCACCGCTCCGCCGATCCCGGTTCCGACAGTCACATAGCCGACCCGACGGTGTCCCCGACCGGCGCCATACAGAGCTTCGGCGACCGCTGCCGCCTCTACATCGGTCTGGATATCGGCTGGTACCAGAAGGGTGTTCACAAGCTCGGCCAGCAATGGTGCCCCGGTCCAACCCGGCTTGGGGGTGGGGCCAACCGACCCGAAGACATCGGAGGATCGATCCACGATAAGCGGACCGAAGGAGGCGATCCCGAGAGCGGCCACGTGGCGCCTTTCAAAGAATTTGACAACGGCGTCAAGGGTCTCAGTTGGGCTGGTGGTAGGGATCCACACCTGTTCACCCACCTCAAGGGTTTCGCCATCCATTACCGCTGCCCTGAACTTGGTTCCGCCCGCTTCCAAAGCTCCCAGTAGATCTGCCATGGGCCCATGATGCCCGATGATTTGGGATTCTCTGCATACTCAGACAGTGCGATGGATTGTCGACGGCAACAACGTGATGGGCAGCCGACCCGACCGTTGGTGGAATGATCGGCCGGCGGCAATGCAACGACTGACCCAAGAGATCGCCGAATGGTGTTGGACCCATGACGATTCGGTGCTGGTTGTTTTTGACGGCAGGACCATCGACGACGTTGTTGCCTTGTCAGGCGGCAACCTCTCGGTGAGGTTTGCCGGCCACAACAGCCCCAACGCCGCAGATCACATGATCGTTGAAGAGGCGCTCACCGATCGGTCAGCGACAACCGTTGTCACCGCCGACAAAGGACTGAATGCCCGTCTGCCACCTGCGGCTCGGCATGAAGGCCCGTCCGCCTTTCTCAAGCGGATCGAGTGAAGGCGGCGGTGCTGCAGTCAACGGACTACAACTTCGCTTTGATCTTAGGGATGAGCGCCGTCATTCGTTTGCGGTTGGCACCCAGGTCGCTATGGCCCACCCGGGATGCGGATCGGAAATGAAGTTTCCCATCCTCGAAAGCGAACGAAACATCGTCCTTGAAGCGAAAGACTCTAGTGGTGAAAACCGAATCAATCTGGTTTCCGGAGCGACCTGTGATCCTGGCAGCGGGTGACTCATCGAGCACAGCTTGAACTGCGTCGAGAACGTCTTGGGCAGGTGCAGACATCTCAACCGGTGCCATGTAGTGCACTGAATCCGCCCCGTCGGCCTGCGAGGAAATGCAGTTTGGAGACGAAGGGCAGGGCTTGAGAGTCATGGTGAGACGCTAGCCATCTGCATGGTCATCTGGTGGAATGCTCTTCGTCGATAGGGAGAGCCTGTGCACCGTCAGTTCGCGGTGCATACCCATCGCGACGTAGAGCGCCACGCCGTGAGACAGGTGCTCTTCGCTGATCTGCATCAAGTTGCTGTGGTTTGGAGCTGCGTGGTTGTGATCGACGCCAGGGGTGCAGACCCCGAGGAACGCCATCGCACCCGGCACGTGCTGAAGGACATAGCTGAAGTCTTCGGCCCCCAGGAGCGGACGGGGCATCTCGGAATAGTGATCCTCGCCGACCACCGATGAGGCAAGTTCACCAACAAGATCGGCTTCGGCCTGGTGGTTAATGGTCACCGGATACCCGGGAATGATGGCCGAGGTACAGCTGCACCCGTGAGCTTGGGCGGTGTGCTGAGCCACCCGTTCCAGACCCATGTGAAGCTGATCGCGAGTCTCCTCGTCCAGAGTCCGGATGGTTCCCTCCATGAACGCATTTGGAGGAATCACGTTGTTCGTAGTGCCGGCCTCGATATGGGCAACGGTGATCAGTCCGGCTTGCACTGGATCGACACCTCGACTCACGAGCGTGTGCAATCCGGTCACAGTGGCAGCAGCGGCGGGGATGGGATCAACACAGTGGTGGGGAGCTGATGCGTGACCACCGCGGCCGTGAACGGTGATCTCAAATCGATCCGCCGACGCCATCAGCGACCCGCCACGAGTGGTGATCAAACCATCGGGTAGGCGGCTGAACACGTGGATGGCAAACGCTTTGTCCACTCCATCGAGCACTCCTTCGTCGATCATGAACTTGGCGCCATGGTGACCTTCTTCGCCCGGCTGAAACATGAAGCGGATCTTGCCGTTGAAGGAGTCCTTGTTATCCGCGAGGAGTTTTGCGGCGCTCACGAGCATCGCCACATGGGCGTCGTGACCACATGCATGCATTCGTCCGTCATGCTTGGACTTGAAGGGGATGTCGTTGTCTTCTTGAAGCGGCAGCGCGTCCATGTCGCCTCTCAGCAGAATGGTCGGTCCGGCCTTCCCTGAATCGAGGTCAGCGGTTACCGAGGTCGTCTCCCGACCGAGCGTGATCTCCATCCCGAGCCCGGCAATCGAATCCAGGATCTTCTGTTGAGTGTTGGGCAGCTGTAGGCCCAGCTCGGGGTCATGGTGGATCGCTCGGCGAAGTTCAACGGTGTCGACATCCAACGATTTCGACGCGGTCAGAAGGTCGGGCCCGAGATCAACAGTCATGACAAAGCCTGCCCCAACCTTGCCTCTCTCGGAAAATCGTAGGGCAAGCTACCTACCGCCAACCGCATCCGCCCTGATAGACAGATCCTCAATGTCTTTGCCGGCACCGAAACAGCTTCTCGTCGCCCTTACCATCGTTGCCGTGCTAGTCGCCAACGCGATTACCACTCCTCCGCCGACCGCAGCGATCGCTGAATCTGAACAAGACGACATCGGAAGGCTCTACGTCGCAACATTTGACCGGTCCCCTGATACGGCGGGACTGGTCTACTGGGGCTCGGTTCTTGACCAGGGCGTGGGCCTCGAGACCATCGCTGACTACTTCGTCCAGTCAGATGAGTTCCAAGCCACCTATGGGAAGCTGGACAATGCTGGCTTCGTCACGCTCGTCTATTCCAACGTCCTGGGCCGCTCACCCGACGCCGCCGGCCTCAACTACTGGGTTGGCCTTCTGGATCAGGACTACAGCCCGGGGACGATCCTCAACGGCTTCGCTCAAAGCCCCGAATTCGCTCGCACACAAAAGGCGGTGCAGCCAAGATCGATTCTCATGATCGGCGACTCGATCTTCCACGGGATCAAGCTCCGCAGGATTCCGATCGGTTCTGCAAACCTCGCATTCAGGACCGAGGAGGGCCGTCAGGCGAGCACACTACCCCAGCTTGTCGATCAGGCGTCACAAGATGGTTCGCTGGAGGCCGCCGACGTCGTCGTGATCCATCTCGGAACCAACGGCTGGCAACCCGAGTACCTCGATATGTTCGATGAGCAGCTCACTGCGCTGGCACCGAAGCAAGTCCTGATCGTGAACACCGAAGTGGCCCGCCCGTGGGAAGCCGCTGCCAACGACGCACTCGCTCAGGTCTCAGAGGAGAACAGCAATACGAATTTGATCGACTGGCATACTGCGGTCGCAGGGCACCCTGAATGGATGGGATCCGACGGCGTGCACCCAACCACCGAGGGTCTGAGAGCCCTCGCTGCTTTGATCGAGAGAAGGCTCTCCGAGATCCAATGAATCTCCAGGTGGATCACCCAGGTGTTCCCGCTCCGATGAGTTCCACACCACCGATCCACTCATGCCGGACGAGCTACAAAGACCGGAATCTCCCGTTCGGTCTTGACGGCGTACTCGGCGTAGCGGGGAAACGCAGTAACGGCCCGTTCCCACCAGAGGTCTCGCTCCTCCCCGGAAACGACTTCGGCGGTGGCGTCCCATGGCTCTGGTCCATCCTGAAGCATCACGTGGGGATCGGCCACCAGGTTGTGATACCAGGCGGGGTGGTTCGGGGCTCCCCCTACCGAGGCCACCAGCGCATACTCGCTGCCGTGCTGCACCTTCATGAGTGGAACCTTTCGGATTTTACCGCTCTTCACACCTTTCATGATCACCAGCACGATTGGAAGGCCACTGTCCCCCATTGTGTTCGCACGAGTTCCCCCCGAGGACACGTACTCCTCAACCTGTTTGCGCACCCATTCGGTTGTACTCGGTTCGTATTCACCTTCTAGTGGCATGGCACTACCGTAACCAGACCGTTGGAGCCACAACCACCAACGACGAACTGCTGATCATCTGTCGCGAGTGGTCGCTCGAACCACCACGGTGACACCAGCCACCACCAGCGTTCCACCGATTGCTTCCACAAGGCCGAGCGACTCCCCCCTGATCATGAATCCGAACAGGACTCCAAACAATGGGATCAGGTACGCCGTGGAAGCCGCCACGGTCGGGGTTGCGCTCCGAACCACTGTCGCGAGCAACGCAAACGTGATGGCATTGGACGGAACCGACGCATAGAACAGCGGTACAAAGAGGCCCCAACCCCATTCGGTCTCAGCTGTCCCTTCGACCACCAACGCAAACGGCGTGAGCATCATGGCCGAAAAGACAAGTTGAACGGCAACCAGCATCACAGGACTGACCCGGGAGAAGTCTCGCCACTTCATGTAGACATTGCCGAACGCCCAGGCAAGGGCTGAGACAAGAAGCGACAATATCCCGACCAGCTGGCTTGACCCTCCGAGGCTGGGAGTGGCGAGCACCACTGCACCGAAGAAACCGATGCCGAGTCCCACGAGGGCTCGGCGGGGCAGTTCCACTTTCAGCAGCAGCAGTGACAGAGCCGCCGTGAAGAGTGGCATGGTGCTCGACATCAACGAACCAAGCCCCGCTGACACTCGGTCAATGCCGAACACCAGCAGTGCACTCGAGATGGTCGTGATGCTCAAACCGACTACGAAGATGTTGACCAGATCATCCCTCCGGCCCGGGAGGCGTTCACCCCGAAGCAACGCATAGGTGAGCAAAACCGTGCTCGCTATCACCGTCCGCATCGCCGCAACCAAGAACGGGGTGCTGTAATCAAGTGCGAACTTCAGAATGCTGAAGTTGGCACCTATCAGCGCCGCCACCAGGAAGACCGTCGCAAGCGTGACTCGGCGATTCACATGCGCCTACTCATAGCGGCTAGAGCTTCGCTCAACCTGTGAGAGAAGGCCAATCCGCTGCGGCGACGGTCTGAGCTACCGGTCAGAGGATTGCTGGCCCTCACGACGACAATGGTGAGGCTGAGCCAGGCATGCTGGAGGTATGAAGCGGGCTCATTTCAAACTGTTCGGCTTTCCGATCAGAATCGAGCCAGTCTTCTTCCTGCTCGTGGGCTTCATCGCCTTCCAGGGTCAGGATGACCTGTTCCTCACCACCGCGTGGATCCTCATCATCACGGCCTCGGTGCTCATCCATGAGCTGGGTCACGCCGTTGCGTATCGCCACTACGGTGCATCACCCTCGATATCGCTGTACGGCTTGGGCGGGCTGACCATGGGTCACAACAGTGGTCACCTGTCGCCAAAGCAAAGGATCGTGGTGTCCGCGGCAGGATCGACGACCACGATGGCCCTCCTGGGTGGCCCGGCCTGGCTGGCGCTTCAGAGCCTGGACCTGACCGGCGACAACCGGACGATCGTGAATGCGATCTTCTTCGTCAACGTGGTCTGGGCGGCGATCAATCTGGCTCCGGTTTTTCCTCTCGACGGTGGCCACATCATCGACGACGGACTCCTACTCCTCACCGGAGAGAGCCAACGACGAGCGGTGAACTGGATCTCCTTGATCGGGGCGCTCGCCATAGGTGGCTACTTCTTCCTGGCGTGGAGTTCGGTCTTTGCGCTGTTCATCTTTGGGTACATGGCATATGTCAACTTCGCTCAGTTGGGCCTGGGAAGCGGATCGAGGAAGAGCTCTCGTCCGCCGGCTCCGTCACTGGAACAGGTTTTGGCACCCCGCCCAGACCCCCCGATCCAGCCCCAATCCCTACCGGGCGACTGGCGCCAGCAGCCGCCTCCCTTGCAGCCGCCAACCTCGCTTCCACCACCTCCGGGGACCGACCCCTCGAACCAGTAGCGCGGAACTCTCTTCCCGCCGACTAGCTCCAACCGAACTTGGCGGTTCGGAGCGCTTCTTGAACCCTGACAAGGTTGCGACCGTCAACCGAACCGATCTCGGCCATGGCGACGGTTTGGGATGGATCGGCCAGAGAGCACGCCAGCTGCAGAATGAACCGCTCGCCTCTCGAGCAAACCAGGTGCTCGGCCAACTCGGCCGCCGCCTGCCAATCGATCTGCGCCTCATCGCCGACAACCGTTAGGGCTTTGTCTCTGAACTCAACCCGCTGGAGCCAGTAGTCGGTTTCGATCAACAACTCCACCGCAGCTTCGGTTCCGGCGCTACCGGACGCCCAGTCAGCCAATTGCTCGGAGAGATCGTTCAACTTCCCGATCCTACTGTGATCTCGACCGACCCCGAGACCCAAGAGGCATCGACGGCGGGCTGAGATTCTGATCGTTCGAAATCGGCCGACGGGCCGCCGGGCCGAATCCACCGAAGTGGGGAAGGGCTCCCCACCGCGCTGGGGTTGAGCCGTGAGGGTGTCCTAGGCTCGAACTGTGCAGACTCGGCTGGAACGTATGTGGGGCCAGATCCGCTCCTGGCGGGGCGGCGACATCGACGATCTTCACCTTCAGCCCCATCTGCCCGACCGAGACGCCCGCCGGCTCCGCTTGCTGGTGGATGCAACCATCGAGGGACGGGGCGGTGAAATGGCTGCCCGTCGCAGGGCTACCGAGGTCGGTGCGTGTTTCCTTGCTCTCGACCCCGCCGGTCGGCGTCGGTTCTTTGAGACATTGGCCAACGACTACGACTCCGATTCCACTGAGATCGATGAGGCTATCGGAGGAGTCCTCGCCGCTTCCAACCCTGCCGAGCGGGCCGTCGCCGAGAACGAGCTGAGCAACGCGCTGCGACCTAAACGAGATCGACTCTTCCGCCGCTTCGTTGGCCTCGAAGGTGGACTTTCCTTTTGGTCGACCTGCGAGAAGAGCTCCTTCTCATCCGAACCGAAACACCCGAACTCCAAGCCCTCGACAACGACATGCGGGTCGTCCTGACCCGGTTCTTCGACGTCGGATTGTTGCGATTGGAGCGCCTCACTTGGGAGTCTCCTGCGGTCGTGTTGGAGAAGCTCATCGAGTACGAGGCAGTCCACGAAATCGACGGGTGGGACGATCTGCGCGGTCGGCTCGACACCGGCCGCCGTTGTTATGCCTTCTTCCATCCCGCCATGGCAGACGACCCCTTGATCTTCGTGGAAGTCGCGTTCACCAATGGCATTCCCGGTGCTCTCCAACCGCTTCTTGATCACTCTCTCGACAAAACCGACCCTTTTGCTGCAGACACCGCAACCTTCTATTCGATCTCGAATTGTCATTACGGTCTCGCCGGCGTTCCCCTGGGTGATCTGCTGATCAAGAGTGTCGTCGATGAACTCAAAAGGGAGTTCCCTAACCTCGAGAACTTGGTCACGTTGAGTCCGATTCCCGACTTTCGTGAGTGGTTCGAGGCCAACGCCAGCCATATCCGGGCGTTGGTTCCAGTCGAGCTACCAGCCGACCCATCCGATGTCGACGACTTGGGACCCGAGCTACGTCGCTTGGCTGCAGAGTTCATCGCCAATGAACGTCGGACATCGACCAATCCCACGTTTCCCCGTGAACGGGCGGTCGATTCTGTGGCCCATTTCCACCTGTCCAACGGTGCGCAATTGGACCGGATCAACTGGTGGGCGAACCCCACCGCCAAGGGGTGGGCGAGGAGTTTCGGGATGATGGTGAACTATCGCTACGAACCCGACAGAATCGAACAGCGCCACGACGACTACGCAGCAACCGGAAACTCTGCGCTTTCTGACGAGATCAAAAAGATCCTCAATCCCTGAACAACTGGAGGCACGTCGTGTCCAACCAAGACCCGTCGGTACAGACTTCGCGATCTCAGTTCCGCGCCCTCCACCAGACCGGACTGTTCGTGATGCCGAACGCATGGGATGTGGCCTCAGCCAAAGTGATGGCTTCAGCCGGAGCGGTTGCTGTAGCCACCACGAGCTCGGGCCTGGCGGCCACAGTGGGGCGGACTGACTACGAGGTGACCCAGGATGAACTCCTACGCCACTCGTCGTTGATGGTGGCCAACGCGGGCGTCCCTGTGAACATCGACAGCGAACGTTGCTACGGGACTGATCCGAAGGGAGTGGCCGAGTTCGTGCGGGCGCTCGCCGCTACCGGAGCTGCTGGCTGCAGCATCGAAGACTTCGACCCCTCCACCGGCGCCATCGACCCGATCGAAATCTCAGTCGAACGGGTTGCCGCTGCTGCCGAGGTGGCGGCCCCTCAGGGAATGCTCCTCACGGCCCGAGCCGAACGGCATCTCTACGAAACCAACCCCGACTTCGACGACACCCTGACGAGGCTTCGACTTTTTGCTGAGGCTGGAGCCGCGTGTATCTATGCACCCGGGCTCACCGATGCCGCTCAAATCGCCGAAGTGTGCTCGATCGGACCGCCGGTCAATGTGCTCATCTCAACTGCTACTCCAACGGTGAAGGAACTGGCAGATCTAGGGGTGCGCAGGGTGAGTACTGGCGGGGCCCTGGTCCGGGTCGCCTTGGGCGAAACCCGGCGAGCGGTACACGAACTCCTCGGCAACGGCACGTTGGGTTACATGGCCGGTGCGATCGATGGCGAAGAATTCAATCAGATGCTTGGTGGGTGAGCCGTCGTCCGCCAGTCGATGCTGGGTAGATCAACACATGAAGTCCTGCGCCGGGCGGGTCGAGAAAACTCATGTGAACCAGGATGCCGCCTTCAAGCAAACGCAGTCTTCCCGAATCAGGTCAGTCACCATCTTCGCCGTTCTGGTGATGTCCTCGATTTCGGGAGCTGCTGTCGCTCACCTCGCCGGCTCGGATTCGGTGCCGGACTCGATCGGCCAACCCGACACCTGGCTGCTTGAGACCCCCACGATCGATTCGCCGGATTCGATGGCCTTTCAGAGCCAGTAGCCGATTGCTGGGAATGGGCCTGCATGCGCTCGGAATAGACAGGCCCAACGTCCCTGGCTAGGTTCGGTTGCCGTGGAACTGGGCCTGCTGATCTTTCCGACCGACATCACCATCGATCCGGTAACTCTGGGCAAGGAGGCTGAGACTCGGGGCTTTGAATCCCTCTGGTTCCCCGAACACTCCCACATTCCAGCGAGTCGAAAGACGCCATGGGGCGGACGAGTCGGTGCACCGCCACTACCCGAGGAGTACTGGCGAAGCCACGAACAGTTCACTGCGCTGGCGGCGATCTCTTCGGTCACCTCAACGCTCAAATTGGCTACGGGAATCACCCTTCTCGCACAGCGGGACCCGATTTGGACAGCCAAACAGGCCGCCACCCTCGATCACCTCAGCGGCGGCCGACTGCTGTTCGGTGTCGGCTACGGCTGGAACAAGGAAGAGCTTGAAAGCCACGGGGTGAAGTACACCGAACGTAGAGCCCGCCTGCGCGAATGTGCGCTCACGATAAAGGCACTGTGGACCCAGGAGGAAGCCTCGTTCAAAGGTGACTTCATCAACCTGGAGCCAAGCTGGGCATGGCCCAAACCCATCTCAGCGCCCCACCCGCCGATCATTCTGGGAGGCACAGCTGGCCCGAAAACTGCGGCTGATATTGCTGAGTTCTGTGATGGCTGGATGCCCATCGGCGCTCGAACACTCGACAAGGGTTGGCAAGAGATCGTTGCCGCTTGTGAGTCGATCGACCGTGACCCTGCCACGATCGAGCTGGGCATCTTCGCGGCGCCACCTGATCGCGATGAACTGGACCGCTTGGCCGAGCGGGGCGTGAAACGTGCGATCTTCGCACTTCCCCAGGGTCCTGAGGCTGAGGTGATGGAAGCTCTGGAAAAACTGACACCGTTGACGCAGAGCTGACCGGGATGCGCAAGGTCTATATCGCCGCCAGCCTTGACGGTTTCATCGCCGGACCCGACCACGACCTCGAGTGGCTCGAACAGGTTCCCAATCCCGACGGTGATGATTTCGGGTTCGCCGAGCACATGGCATCGATCGAAGCGGTGGTGATGGGCCGGGGCACCTTCGACGCAATCTCCGGTTTCCGTCCCTGGCACTATGACAAACCGGTCCTGGTGGTGAGCTCGACTCTGAGCACGGTCGCCGATGACCTCGACGGGAAGGTCGAAGTGATCGCCGGCTCGCCATCCGAGGTGGTCGATCAGTGCGCCGAGCGGGGACTGAACGATCTCTACATCGACGGCGGGAAGCTGGTGACCTCGTTCCTCAGCGAAGGCCTGATTGACGAGATGACGATCTCATGGGTCCCTGTGCTTCTAGGTGGAGGCATTCGGTTGTTCGGCCCGATGCCACAAACCACTTGGTGGGAACAGTTGAGCACCCAGAGCTTTGCCGGCGGAATGGTGCAGTCGACGTATCGTCAGACTCCAACCAACGCCGATTGATCAGCGTCATCCCTGGCCGACAAGCTAGCCGGAGCCTTGGGTGGGTGGGGAACCACCCCCGTGATATTGGCTGTGGGTCGGCGAGCGGTGCCCCACATCTGTCCGCATAGATAACGGACCCACGCCGCCATCCATTTGATCGATCGAATCGGGTGGCGAAACGCACGCCACAGAACCTTGAAAGGGTTGTTCATTCCTCGCAGCGGCCACAACATCTGGGCGGCGACACCGGCCGGCATGTACTCGGTAATCCCGTACGTCTCCGGTCGCCGGTTCGACGGCATGAAGTAGGTTCCGAATAGCAGATCCCACACCGGCAGGAACACCGAGTAGTTGCTATGGATGGCCTTGGGCTCGTTGGTGTGGTGCCAGTGATGGAACTCGGGAGTGATGATGAGCCGATGCAGAGGGCGCAGGCGCCACCGAACGTTGGCGTGAAGGAAGAGGCCGGTGAGGATCTGAATCACGGTTAGCGCTCCTGCGAATTGGCCGGTGAAACCGGCGCCGAGCAGGAACGCAAACGCCGGAGCGAGGATGATGCCGTCGAAGGGGTGCTGTCGCAATCCGGACACCCAGTCGAGGGTCTCGGTGCTGTGATGCACAGCATGGAAACGCCACAGGAAGGGCACCTCGTGGCTGAAGCGGTGCGTCCAGTAGATCACTACGTCGAACAGCAAGACGCCGAGCAGCATCGATCCCCAGCCAGGAAGCATCGTCACTAGCGGTCGGATGGCCAGACCGGGTAGCCACCCGAAACTGAGCACCCCGATCAGAGCTGCAAAGAAGATCCCGACCGGCGCAACCAGCGGGGCGACGATTCCGTGGGCGATATCGGTGCCGACGTCCTTGCGGCGCACCCTCTGCTGTGGATGACGTGGCATCCATTTCTCGAAGGGCACCACGAGAACGAACAGCACTGCGATGACCGCCAAGGGCTCGCGGGATATGGCCAGCGAGCCGACCACAAGCGCAGCACCCGCTGCCAGAGCCAGCAGCCGCTTCAGGTTTGTCTTCGATCCGCCAAGAGTCATGAATCGAAGGTGGCACAAGACTCACCGTTTCACATTGGCCGATCGGCCGATATTGATTTGGCCGAAGGGCGATACCTCAGCCCCGTTGCCCGGGCCAGTTCTTGTACATGTACTGCACGATCTCGTCGGGGTTGCGAGACTGCATCATCAGCTCTCCGGGGCCGGTGAAACGAAACACCAGTCCTTCGCCGCTTTTGGCCGACTTCATCATCGATTGGCTGGCCCGCTTCAGTTCCATCTGCACGCTCTCACTGAAGGCCACCATGTGATTGGTGTCCACGATGACCTGCTGACCCGGCTGCAGCGTGAACCGATCGAGAGCGCCGTAGCAGGCGACGACCACCTTGCCCTGGCCGGTGGCATGGAGCAGGAAGGCACCCTCACCGCCGGCGAGGCTCTTCAAACCTCCCCACTTGGTGTCGATCTCGACGCCGGTTTCGGCGCACAGGAACGAACCTTTCTGAATCAGCAGCGGAGCGCTCGGCGTGATGTCGACGACGGTCACGTCGCCGGGCAAGGAGGGGGCCAGATCGATCCAACCGCCCTGTGGCCCGGCCGTGGCTCGGGTGATGAAGAGCGACTCGCCACCCAGCACCGAGCGCCTGAGGCCCTTCATCAGACCGCCTTCGATCTTGGCGTCGAGGTCGGTGTCGGCCGCCATGGCCATCATCGCACCGGACTCAGCCCGAAGGGTCTCACCCGGGCTCAACGAAACCCGTGCCACACCGAAACCTGGTTGATGACGAAGCTGTATCTCCATTCGGTCACACTAGTGCGTGGTCGCCGAACGAGTCAGCTGCGTACACCGGTGGCGAGGAAGTGCCAGAGGGCTCGGTACGTGGGATGGGTCATCCCCGGTGTGATCCAGCCAGCTGTCTCGAGCTCTACGTGAAGAATGTCGAGGTTTCGCCACGGAACACTGGTGTCCACGTGATGGGCAAGGTGGTAGCCGGTCTTGAACGGGGCCAGCATGAACCCCGACAACCGGCTCTGCTCCACCACATGGGTCGTCACCCGGCTCGGGGCAAGCAGGATGACCCGGGTTCCTTCGGGTCTGGCCAGCAGCGTGTTGACCATGTCCTCGACGGACTGGGAGCGTATTTCTTCACCGCACTCCGGGCAGTAGGGTCTGCCGCAGCGGGCAAAGAGCAGCCGCAGGTGATCGTAAATCTCGGTGACCGTGCCGACGGTGGAACGGGGATTCCTGCTGGTGGTTTTCTGCTCGATCGACACCGCCGGAGAGAGCCCCTCCAGGGAATCAACATCGGGTTTATTCATCTGGCCGAGAAACTGGCGGGCATAGGTGGAGAGCGACTCGACGTAACGGCGCTGCCCTTCGGCGTAGAGGGTGTCAAAGGCCAATGTCGATTTGCCCGAACCGGAGAGCCCGGTAAAAACCACCAGTGCATTTCTCGGCAGATCGACATCGATATTTTTCAGATTATGCATCCGCGCCCCGCGAATGCTCAATGTCTGTGGTTCCATGAGTCCTGTAAACAGTTGAAAACGCTCTTTTCCTGCTGATTTTATAGTGCCAACAGGATATAATGCTGATCGGCTGGACAAAAGTCAAGATTGCAATTATGATGGCGTCGTAAAAACTCTTCATCTGCTTCGTTGCCATCGTTACATCAGTTTTTTGGCTCATCCGGATAAAGCCTGCATAACCAAGGAAGCGGGGGGCATCGCTGGAAGACGCCTCGCGGAGGCCCGCCGTGGAGCGACATCAGGCCCGGAGGGTTGCGGACAGGACGTCCGCAACTGACGGCAGGCCATGGACGGCCTGTCTGTCAGCCGTCGTGCAACGGAGATCAGGCCGAAGAGCAGCGTCTGGAAGCGATGCCCTCCGCTGGTTCTCCACGCTCCACGCAAAAAATACGCATACCCCGGATGAACCGGTTTTTTTACAGGAGTAACAATTCTACAAACTGCACCACTATCTATTAGACAGCCTCGGCAGACATCAGTAGTCATGCTTGCCGGAATGACATAACAGAGGATCACCGCAATGAATTTTCAAGATATCATCTTAGAACTGAACAAATACTGGGCCGAGCAGGGCTGCGTCCTCCAGCAGCCCTATGACATGGAAGTCGGGGCTGGCACCTTTCATCCAGCGACCCTTTTAAAAGCACTCGGGCCCGAACCCTGGAAATCGGCCTATCCGCAGCCGTCCCGCAGGCCAACCGACGGCAGATATGGCGACAACCCGAATCGTCTGCAGCACTATTACCAGTACCAGGTTGTCATCAAGCCCTCGCCTCCGGATGTCCAGGAACTGTATCTTGAGAGTCTCAAGCGCTTTGGCCTCGATCTGCTCGAACATGACATCAGGTTTGTCGAAGACGACTGGGAATCACCGACGCTCGGCGCCTGGGGGCTCGGCTGGGAGGTCTGGCTGGACGGCATGGAGATTACCCAGTTCACCTATTTCCAGCAGGCCGGCTCGATCGACCTGCACCCGGTGACCGCCGAAATTACCTATGGCCTTGAACGCATCGCCATGTATCTGCAGGGGGTCAACTCTGTCTACGACATCAAATGGAACGACGAGGTCACCTACGGGGAAATTTTTCACCAGGCCGAAATCGAGTTCTCGACCTTTAACTTTGAGGAGGCAAACGTCGAGAGGATGATCGATTTTTTCAACACCTACGAATCGGAAGCGCTCAAGCTGGTCGAGAAAAACCTGATCCTGCCCGCCTACGACTATTGCCTGAAATGCTCCCACACCTTCAACCTTCTCGACGCCCGCAAGGCAATCAGCGTTGCCGAACGGACCAGGTATATCGGCCGCATCAGGAACATCGCCAGAAAAGTCGCCGAATCCTATGTCGCCCAGCGCGAGGAAATGGGCTATCCGCTTCTCAAGCAACACCGGCACGCCAGGTGAGTTGTCCATGAAATAGAATAATTACCAGGGAACTTCCGCTCACGGAGCACGTATCATGACGATCAGGAAACGCTTAACACCGCCTCTATGACGTGAATTACTACAAGCTCTTTCAGTTAACCAGAGAACCGTTTGCAAATTCACCGGATCCGGATCTGTTTTTTATTCGATCCAGCACCACGACTGCCTCCAGAAGCTCGAGCTGGCGCTGCGCCTGCGCCGGGGACTCAGTGTTGTTATCGGGGCAGATCGGCACCGGGAAAAGCACCATGTGCCGCGCCCTGCTCAAACTACTCGGCGATGGCACCGGCAGCGTTGAAGCCCATCTCATTCTTGACCCCGACTTCAGCTCCGCAGATGAGTTTCTGACATCCATTATTGCTACATTCGGCATTACGGAGAGCTGCAGTTCAGAGTGGCAGATGAAAGAGGCCATCAAGAACTATCTGATCCACCAGGGTGTTGACCGCGACGTTATAACGGCATTGATCATTGACGAAGGGCAGAAACTGCCGGGCTTCTGTATTGAAATTCTGCGCGAGTTTCTCAACTTTGAAACCAACCGGAACAAACTGCTGGAAATTGTCATTTTTGCCCAGCAGGAATTTACCGACACCCTGAAAAGCAGGCCGAATTTCAACGACCGGATCACCTCCTATCACACCCTCGGACCGCTCGGATTTGCCGAAACCCGGCAGCTGATCCGCTACCGGGTCAGCCAGTGCCGGTCGGGACTGGCTGACGGCCCCGAGCTTTTCCCGCTGCCGTCGCTGCTGCTGATCTATCTGCTCACCGGAGGCTATCCGCGCAAGATCATCATGCTCTGTTCAAAAATTCTCCTGACCATGCTGGTAAAAGAGAAGACAGCGGCGACCCCGGGGCTGGTATGGAAAAGTGCTGCAGAGACCTCGATCGGGCGGAACAGGACCCTTCGCAGGATCGTCCTCGCCGTCGGCTTACCCGTTTTTCTCGTTTGCGGCCTGCTCCTGTTGACCTACAGCGGAGCTTTCAAAGAAAACGGAGCAACCGTGCCGCTGCAGGAACAGGCCGCCGAGTCCCCGGCAGAAACATCTGGAACGCGTCCCGAACCGGCGCTTACGGCAGGCACGGTGCCAGCCAGGGAGACCGCCGTCCTTCCTGCCCCTGATGAACTGGGCTACCTGACCGTGTTGCCGGGAATGTCGCTTGGCAGGATGGTCACCCGGATCTATGGCAGTTTTTCCGAAGAGAACCTTAGCGAGGTCCTCAGGGCAAACCCGTATCTCGACGATCCGGCCAGGCTGAAAGTGGATACAAAGATTTTTTTCCCCCGCCTCCCCGATTCAGCCACCAGCAGGATCACCCCCGTTCTCGTCAGCCTCGGCGAGTTCGCCACCCTGCAGTCGGCCTACGATTTTCTGATAACAACCCTGGATACAGACGAAGAAATGCGCATCCTGCCGATCTGGGACGGGGTGTCAAACCTCTCGTTTCTCGTTGTACTCGATGAGATTTTCCCGCAGCAGGATCAGGCCCGGCAGG
>CAVVWM010000014.1:0-150504 GCA_963751955.1 uncultured Acidimicrobiales bacterium
TCAAGATCCGTGGCGGTAGTTGGGCTCGAGCCAACAACGCCAAACAGGGGATCTCGGTCGAGTTTCCCAGCGGCCACGACTTTGTGGCCCCTGAACTGTTCCCGTATCCGGTTGATGAGTTCGCTCTCAAACATGATTTCAGTGTGTCTCGGGCGATTGTGTCCTGGGATGTGTTCGATCAGGCTGGTTTCGCTGATTACACCACCTTCAACGTGCGGGTCCAGAAGAACGGTGTGTTCCATGCCCAGTATCGGGTGAAGGACAAACTCGATGGGACCTGGCGTTCAGAAAACGGGTACGACACCGGACAGTTCTTCAAAGCCGAAGGCGGCTTCAAATACGGTAGTTGGGACAAGAAGAGTCCTGATGATGGTGACTACACCGATATTGATGATCTTGTTGATCTGGTGAAGGACAATCCATCGGCAGCAACGCTGTGGGAGACCTTTGATGTGCCCAACATCGTTAACTACTGGGCTGTGTCAGCGGTGATCCGTCACCAGGACCAGGACAACCACAACAAGTACGTCTATTTCGATGAGTTCGGCACCGGAGAGTGGAGCCTTGTGCCCTGGGACCTCGATCTCACGTGGGGTGCGAATGAGCAGTTTCCGCCCTGCACCGGTGAGTTGATGGTGACCCTGTCGTGCCTCGGCCATCCGTTGTTCGATGTGTTCTGGGATGTCCCGGAGTTCCGGACCATGTATTTCCGGCGTATCCGGTCTCTGCTTGATGGCCCGCTCGCTCCGCCCCGCATCGAGGACATGAACGCTGCTATTCGTGCCGGTTTGGAAGCTGACGCCGAGGAGGAACGCCTCGAGTGGGGCGATAACCCGTTGTGGGGCGACAATCTGGACTTCCTTGGTAATGTGCAGGATCGTCGGGACCTCTTCGAGGCCGATAGTCGGGTGCCCGGCTCACAGCCATGGCACCGGGCATTGTGATCAATGAACTTCATTACAACCCGATCGATGGGTTCCCTGAGTTCCTGGAGTTGTTCAACACCACCGATGAATGGATCGACCTTTCACTGTGGGAGCTCGATGGGGTCGGCCTCACAATCCCGGGTGGCACCATTGTTGAACCCAACGGTCACATCGTGTTCACCGATGACCTGCCCCTGTTCCGCTCCGTCCACAACCCTGGGGCTGACTACCTCGTGATCCAGTATCCCGGCGGTTTGAAGGGTGGGGGAGAACTCATCGAGTTGCGCACCCCCGATGGCACGGTCATCGACTCGGTCGAATACGACGACGTCGATCCCTGGACACCTGTGCCCGACGCAGGTGTCTACTCGCTTGAACTGACCGGTCCCTCAATTGACAACCACCTGCCGTCGGCTTGGAGTGCTTCGGTGGCCGAGGGCGGCACCCCCGGTCAGATGAACGCCATCGAAGACCCGGTTGATCCTGTTGATCCTGTTGATCCGGTTGATCCTGTTGATCCTGTTGATCCGGTTGATCCTGTTGATCCGGTTGATCCGGTTGATCCTGTTGATCCGGTTGATCCGGTTGATCCGGTTGATCCGGTTGATCCGGTTGATCCTGTTGATCCTGTTGATCCTGTTGATCCGGTTGATCCTGTTGATCCGGTTGATCCGGTTGATCCGGTTGATCCGGTTGATCCGGTTGATCCGGTTGATCCTGTTGATCCTGTTGATCCTGTTGATCCGGTTGATCCGGTTGATCCGGTTGATCCGGTTGATCCGGTTGATCCGGTTGATCCTGTTGATCCGGTTGATCCGGTTGATCCGGTTGATCCGGTTGATCCGGTTGATCCGGTTGATCCTGTTGACCCTGTTGATCCGGTTGACCCGGTTGACCCGGTCGATCCAGTTGATCCAGTAGATCCAGTTGACCCTCCGGATACCGGAGAGAACACCATCGCAAACGCTACGACGCTGGCCGAGATCATGGCTTCGATCGACTACAACCAGGCTGAGCACGAAGACATCCTTCGGTTGTATGCCGCTTTCTTCAACCGTCAACCCGACGCCGCCGGTGCACGCTATTGGATCGTCGACATCTACGAAGGACTCGGAGCCAACCTCGACATGATCGCAGCCGAGTTCGCTCTCAGCCAAGAGTTCCAAAACACTTACGGGTCAGTAAACAACGAGGAATACCTCCGCATTCTTTACCAGAACGTGCTCCTCCGGCCACCAGACACCACAGGTTTCAACTACTGGCTATCACTACTCCAGAACGGCCAACTCAACCGAGGATCAGTAGTCCGATGGGTCGCCGCCGGCGAAGAATTCCAGACCAGAGTCCAATTCCCCAAACTCACCCCCTAGAGCGCCAGACCCTGGAACAGAAACAGGCAAGACAGCAACAGACTGTCAGGACACCCCGGACGCTGGTCGAACTGTCCACGACCAGCGTCAGCCAAGGGGTTCAACAGACCGTGTGTGGCCCAACGGCCCTTGCCTGGTGAATCCCGAACTACAGCTGCCAATTCCAATAGTGGCAGCTGAAGCGAATTGTCTTCGGTTCGAGCTACGAGCAGGTTGCAGATCCGCTGTCGTGAACGGTGCTTCCAGTGTCGAGGAATTGCCAGGAGAACGAGTCCGCAGCCAGATCTAGGGCCAACAGACCGTGGTGGCCTTCGACGATCTTCTGCGATTCCGGCATCGGTGTTCCTGCTGAACGCAGGCCTGCACCGCCGGTGCCCACCACGAATTGGTGTGTGTTGCCGAATACCCGTTGACAGTGGTCGTTTGGACTGGTTGGTGTGGGGGTTTTGCTTGGGTTTGTGGGTTGCTGTCCTCTGGCCGGTTGTTGGTGCTGTTTGCCACGCTCGGTGGTCAGCTCGTTTCTTTGAGGTGGTTTGGTATGCGAAAGTTCGTGGTGTTTGGTGTGGTTCTTGCGGTGTTTGCTGCGACGGCTGCACCGGTTGGGGCTGCGACCGGTTCGGTGGTGATCAATGAGATCATGTACAACCCGGCGTCCGATATCGATGGGCACGAGTTTTTGGAGCTTCATAATCCGGGTGATACGGCGGTCTCGCTCAACGGGATGTCTTTCACTGAGGGTATTGGGGGCACGTTTGGGGATGTCACCCTTGGTGCTGGTGAGTATGTGATTGTGTCGCCGTCGTCGACGACGAGTCAGAGTGTGTATGGGGTTGCCGCTGTGCTGGAGTACACCGGCAAGATCGGGAACGGTGGGGAGACTGTGACCCTTACTGCTGCGGATGGGGTCACTGTTGTTGATTCGGTGACCTATACCGATGATCCTCCGTGGCCGTTGTCACCTGATGGGGATGGTCCGTCGTTGGAGTTGATCAACCCTTTGTTCGATAATGACGTTGCGGCCAGTTGGGCCGCATCCACGACCCCGACTCCGGGCGCTCAGAACAGTATCTATGGTGATGCACCGGCGGTGCAGTTCGGTCCTGTCAGTGTTGCTCCCGCGTGGCCCGATGCGAATACTGCTACGACGGTTTCGGTTGATATCAGCGATACCGACAGTGCGACGTTGTTTTATCGGGTGATGTTCGGTTCTGAGGTTTCGGTTCCGATGTCGAAGTCGGGTTCGATGTTCTCTGCCCAGGTTCCGGGTCAGGCTGCTGGGCTCGCTGGTCCGGTATCGAATCGAGACCAGTACTGGGCGCTATGTTGCCGAGTGCTGATGACAGCATCTCGGATCTCGGGTTTGTGGTGAAGAAGCCGGTGACGACGAATCTGCCGACGCTGGAGTGGTTCATCACTGACGAGGACTATGCGGGTCTTAATTCGGCGGAGTCTCGTGTTGGCTCTGTCGAAATGTTCTTCCCGGCGACTGTGGCCTATGGCGGTGTTGTGTATACCGGTGTTCAGGTCAAGATCCGTGGCGGCGGCTGGGCTCGAGCCAACAACGCGAAACAGGGGATCTCGGTCGAGTTTCCCAGCGGCCACGACTTTGTGACCCCTGAACTGTTCCCGTATCCCGTTGATGAGTTCGCTCTCAAATACAACTCCACTGTGGCCAGGCCGATTGTGTCCTGGGATGTGTTCGATCAGGCTGGTTTCGCTGATTACACCACCTTCAACGTGCGGGTGCAGAAGAACGGTGTGTTCCATGCCCAGTATCGGGTGAGGGAGAAACTCGATGGGACCTGGCGTTCCGAAAACGGGATACGACACCGGACAGTTCTTCAAAGCCGACGGCGGCTTCAAATACCACGACGACAACGGCGGGTTCGACAAGAAGAGTCCTGATGATGGTGACTACACCGATATTGATGATCTTGTTGATCTGGTGAAGGACAATCCATCCGCAGCCACGCTGTGGGAGACCTTTGATGTGCCCAACATCGTGAACTACTGGGCTGTGTCAGCGGTGATCCGTCACCAGGACCAGGACAACCACAACAAGTACGTCTATTTCGATGAGTTCGGCACGGGAGAGTGGAGCCTTGTGCCCTGGGATCTCGATCACACGTGGGGTTCCAACGGCAACACGCCCTGCACCGGGAAATCCATGGTGACCCTGTCGTGCCTCGGCCATCCGTTGTTCGATGTGTTCTGGGATGTCCCGGAGTTCCGGACCATGTATTTCCGGCGTATCCGGTCTCTGCTTGATGGCCCGCTCGCTCCGCCCCGGATCGAGGACATGAACACTGTTATTCGTGCCGGTTTGGAAGCTGACGCCGAGGAGGAACGCCTCGAGTGGGGCGATAACCCGTTGTGGGGTCGACGATCTGGACTTCCTTGGTAAGGTGCAGGATCGTCGGGACCTCTTCGAGGCCGATAGTCGGGTGCCCGGCTCACAGCCAGCGGCACCGGGCATTGTGATCAATGAACTTCATTACAACCCGATCGATGGGTTCCCTGAGTTCCTGGAGTTGTTCAACACCACCGATGAATGGATCGACCTTTCACTGTGGGAGCTCGATGGGGTCGGCCTCACAATCCCGGGTGGCACCATTGTTGAACCCAACGGTCACATCGTGTTCACCGATGACCTGCCCCTGTTCCGCTCCGTCCACAACCCTGGTGCTGACTACCTGGTGGTCCAGTATCCCGGCGGTTTGAAGGGTGGGGGAGAACTCATCGAGTTGCGCACCCCTGATGGCACGGTCATCGACTCGGTCGAATACGACGACGTCGATCCCTGGACACCTGTGCCCGACGCAGGTGTCTACTCGCTTGAACTGACCGGTCCCTCAATTGACAACCACCTGCCGTCGGCTTGGAGTGCTTCGGTGGCCGAGGGCGGCACCCCCGGTCAGATGAACGCCATCGAAGACCCGGTTGATCCGGTTGATCCGGTTGATCCGGTTGATCCGGTTGATCCTGTTGATCCTGTTGATCCTGTTGATCCGGTTGATCCGGTTGATCCGGTTGATCCGGTTGATCCGGTTGATCCGGTTGATCCTGTTGATCCGGTTGATCCGGTTGATCCTGTTGATCCGGTTGATCCGGTTGATCCGGTTGATCCTGTTGATCCGGTTGATCCGGTTGATCCGGTTGATCCGTTGATGTTGATCCGGTTGATCCGGTTGATCCGGTTGATCCGTTGATCCTGTTGATCCGGTTGATCCTGTTGATCCGGTTGATCCGGTTGATCCGGTTGATCCGGTTGATCCTGTTGACCCTGTTGATCCGGTTGATCCGGTTGATCCCGGTCGATCCGGTTGATCGGTCGACCAGTAGATCCAGTTGACCCTCCGGATACCGGAGAGAACACCATCGCAAACGCTACGACGCTGGCCGAGATCATGGCTTCGATCGACTACAACCAGGCTGAGCACGAAGACGTCCTTCGGTTGTATGCGGCTTTCTTCAACCGTCAACCCGACGCCGCTGGTGCACGCTATTGGATCGTCGACATCTATGAAGGACTCGGAGCCAACCTCGACATGATCGCAGCCGAGTTCGCTCTCAGCCAAGAGTTCCAGAACACCTACGGGTCAGTGAACAACGAGGAATACCTCCGCATTCTTTACCAGAACGTGCTCCTCCGGCCACCAGACACCACAGGTTTCAACTACTGGCTATCACTACTCCAGAACGGCCAACTCAACCGAGGATCAGTAGTCCGATGGGTCGCCGCCGGCGAAGAATTCCAGACGCAGAGTCCAATTCCCCAAACTCACCCCCTAGAGCGCCAGACCCTGGAACAGAAACAGGCAAGACAACAGACCGTGTGTGCGCCCAATGGCCCTTGCCTGGTGAATCCCGAACTACAGCTGCCAATTCCAATAGTGGCAGCTGAAGCGAATTGTCTTCGGTTCGAGCTACGAGCAGGTTGCAGATCCGCTGTCGTGAACGGTGCTTCCAGTGTCGAGGAATTGCCAGGAGAACGAGTCCGCAGCCAGATCTAGGGCCAACAGACCGTGGTGGCCTTCGACGATCTTCTGCGATTCCGGCATCGGTGTTCCTGCTGAACGCAGGCCTGCACCGCCGGTGCCCACCACGAATTGGTGTGTGTTGCCGAACTTGAGGTGTTCATAGATGTGTTCATGGCCGGTGAGGAGGACATCCACGTCGGCGTCGACGACTATCTGGTGCAGAACCTCGGCGTGGCCCTGGCGGTCGTAGTTGGACGACACCCGATAGGGGCGGTGCATGGCAACCGCGGTGCACAGGGGCGCTGTGGCCAGTTGGGACTGCAGCCATTGTTGTTGGGGATCGTTGGCACCGCAGCCGCCGATGAGATCGCATTCGGTATCGAGCACGATGAGTTTCCACGGTCCGAGTTGGGTTGTGTAGTAGGTGTCGGTACGCCCGAAGAATTGTTTCCAGCCCGCCGCGTCCGGCGTATGGTACTCATGATTTCCCGAGACCGGGATCACACGATCGAGCACGGCTCGGAACGGTTCGCCAAAGCACTCCTGAATCTCGCTGAGAGTTCCATCGGGGTAGGCAATGTCGCCGACCGCAACGAGCTGACCCTCAAGAGTCTCAGCAAGGTTTCCTACTCGCTGAGCAGCATCGTCATTGCATTGACCAATGTCGGCCGTCGCAAGAAGTCGTGTGGCTGTGCCTTGTCCGTTCGTGGTCGACGTGGGGGTCGAGGTCGTGCTTGGTGCGGCGGCAGTGGTGGATGTCTGTGCAGGGGCGCTGGTCGTACTGGTCGATGTCACCGGAGTGGTCGAGCTAGGCGCTGTCTTCAAGATCGTTGTTTCCGCAGAAGAAGTTGTTCCCCGAGTCTCGGGAGGTGACGTCGTCGAGTTGTTGGAGGTTGACGAATTCTCCGTGATGGCCACGCCGGCCGCTGTGGTCGCCGGCAGTCGCGCTGTGGTCGAGGCAGTCGGAGCAACGATCGCCGAGGAAGTCGCCGGGGTGTCAACCGGATTTGTTGTCCCGGCACCCCCGTTGCCAGTAGACCCCCAGACACCATCAGCGGGAGATGGCGACCCAAATCCTCGTTCGGGCACGGATACTGCTGGATCGGAAGTGGAGTCTGCGACTGTGTCGGCGGCCTCCTCGTCCATGAACGGAAGAGGTCCACTCGCGACAATCACTGGATCCGGGGACACTGAAGCCACGAGCAATACCGCGGCGACCAGACCAACGATGATCAGGGCGGTCGGAGCAATCTCTCAGCGCGTTGAAAGGAAACGGCGGGCCATACGCGAACATCGACCGACTTGCGAGGGGTCTTGAGCAACGGCCCTCACTTCTAGGTCCCCTTTCAGGGGGAGCGTTCCACGCAGGTTCCGAGCATTGCCGGGGCCTGCGTGTTCAGTTTTGGGGGTCTTGGTTCGTGGTTGGGCTGCTTGCCTTATGTGGCGGGGGCCGCTGTGCTCAGTCGGTTGGTTGGTTTGGGTGTGACACTCGCTAGGCAACTGGTTTCTTTGAGGTGGTTTGGTATGCGAAAGTTCGTGGTGTTTGGTGTGGTTCTTGCGGTGTTTGCTGTGACGGCTGCACCGGTTGGGGCTGCGACCGGTTCGGTGGTGATCAATGAGATCATGTACAACCCGGCGTCCGATGTTGATGGGCACGAGTTTTTGGAGCTTCATAATCCGGGTGATACGGCGGTCTCGCTCAACGGGATGTCTTTCACTGAGGGTATTGGGGGCACGTTTGGGGATGTCACCCTTGGTGCTGGTGAGTATGTGATTGTGTCGCCGTCGTCGACGACGAGTCAGAGTGTGTATGGGGTTGCGGCTGTGCTGGAGTACACCGGCAAGATCGGGAACGGTGGGGAGACTGTGACCCTTACTGCTGCGGATGGGGTCACTGTTGTTGATTCGGTGACCTATACCGATGATCCTCCGTGGCCGTTGTCACCTGATGGGGATGGTCCGTCGTTGGAGTTGATCAACCCTTTGTTCGATAATGACGTTGCGGCCAGTTGGGCCGCATCCACGACCCCGACTCCGGGCGCTCAGAACAGTATCTATGGTGATGCACCGGCGGTGCAGTTCGGTCCTGTCAGTGTTGCTCCCGCGTGGCCCGATGCGAATACTGCTACGACGGTTTCGGTTGATATCAGCGATACCGACAGTGCGACGTTGTTTTATCGGGTGATGTTCGGTTCTGAGGTTTCGGTTCCGATGTCGAAGTCGGGTTCGATGTTCTCTGCCCAGGTTCCGGGTCAGGCTGCTGGGTCGCTGGTCCGGTATCGGATCGAGACCAACACGGGCGCCACTTTGCCGAGTGACGATGACAGCATCTCGGATCTCGGGTTTGTGGTGAAGAAGCCGGTGACGACGAATCTGCCGACCTTGGAGTGGTTCATCACTGACGAGGACTATGCGGGTCTTAATTCGGCGGAGTCTCGTGTTGGCTCTGTCGAAATGTTCTTCCCGGCGACTGTGGCCTATGGCGGTATTGTCTATACCGGTGTTCAGGTCAAGATCCGTGGCGGTAGTTGGGCTCGAGCCAACAACGCCAAACAGGGGATCTCGGTCGAGTTTCCCAGCGGCCACGACTTTGTGGCCCCTGAACTGTTCCCGTATCCCGTTGATGAGTTCGCTCTCAAACATGATTTCAGTGTGTCTCGGGCGATTGTGTCCTGGGATGTGTTCGATCAGGCTGGTTTCGCTGATTACACCACCTTCAAGGTGCGGGTCCAGAAGAACGGTGTGTTCCATGCCCAGTATCGGGTGAAAGACAAACTCGATGGGACCTGGCGATCCGAACAGGGATACGACACCGGACAGTTCTTCAAAGCCGACGGCGGCTTCAAATACGAATACGGCGACAACGGCGGTTTCGATAAGAAGAGCCCCGACGACGGCGACTACACCGATATTGATGATCTCGTGGATCTGGTGAAGGACAATCCTTCGGCAGCGGTGTTGTGGGAGACCTTTGATGTGCCCAACATCGTTAACTACTGGGCTGTGTCAGCGGTGATCCGCCACCAAGACCAGGATTACCACAATTGGTACATCTACTTCGATGAGTTCGGCACCGGAGAGTGGAGCCTTGTGCCCTGGGATCTCGATCACACGTGGGGTTCCAACGGTAACGAACCATGCCGTGGACAGTCGATGGTCACGTTGAGCTGCCTGGAAAATCCGTTGTTCGATGTGTTCTGGGATGTCCCGGAGTTCCGGACCATGTATTTCCGGCGTATCCGGTCTCTGCTTGATGGCCCGCTCGCTCCGCCCCGGATCGAGAACCTCAACGCCGCCATCCGTGCCGGTTTGGAAGCTGACGCCGAGGAAGAACGCCTCGAGTGGGGCGAGAACCCGCTGTGGGGCGATGATCTGGACTTCCTTGGTAACGTGCAGGATCGTCGGGACCTCTTCGAGGCCGATAGTCGGGTGCCCGGCTCACAGCCAGTCGGCACCGGGCATTGTGATCAATGAACTTCATTACAACCCGATCGATGGGTTCCCTGAGTTCCTGGAGTTGTTCAACACCACCGATGAATGGATCGACCTTTCACTTTGGGAGTTGGACGGCACCGGGCTCACGATCCCGGGTGGCACCATTGTTGAACCCAACGGTCACATCGTGTTCACCGATGACCTGCCCCTGTTCCGCTCCGTCCACAACCCTGGGGCTGACTACCTCGTGGTCCAGTATCCCGGCGGTCTCAAAGGCGGAGGAGAACTCATCGAGTTGCGCACCCCCGATGGCACGGTCATCGACTCGGTCGAATACGACGACGTCGATCCCTGGACACCTGTGCCCGACGCAGGTGTCTACTCGCTTGAACTGACCGGTCCCTCAATTGACAACCACCTGCCGTCGGCTTGGAGTGCTTCGGTGGCCGAGGGCGGCACCCCCGGTCAGATGAACGCCATCGAAGACCCGGTTGATCCTGTTGATCCGGTTGATCCGGTTGATCCGGTTGATCCGGTTGATCCGGTTGATCCTGTTGATCCTGTTGATCCGGTTGATCCGGTTGATCCGGTTGATCCTGTTGATCCGTGTTGATCCGGTTGATCCGGTTGATCCTGTTGATCCTGTTGATCCTGTTGATCCGGTTGATCCGGTTGATCCGGTTGATCCGGTTGATCCGTGTTGATCCTGTTGATCCTGTTGATCCTGTTGATCCTGTTGATCCGGTTGATCCGGTTGATCCTGTTGATCCTGTTGATCCGGTTGATCCGGTTGATCCGGTTGATCCGGTTGATCCTGTTGATCCGGTTGATCCGGTTGATCCTGTTGATCCGGTTGATCCTGTTGATCCCGGTCGACCCGGTCGATCCAGTAGATCCAGTTGACCCTCCGGATACCGGAGAGAACACCATCGCAAACGCTACGACGCTGGCCGAGATCATGGCTTCGATCGACTACAACCAGGCTGAGCACGAAGACATCCTCCGGTTGTATGCCGCTTTCTTCAACCGTCAACCCGACGCCGCCGGTGCACGCTATTGGATCGTCGACATCTACGAAGGACTCGGAGCCAACCTCGACATGATCGCAGCCGAGTTCGCTCTCAGCCAAGAGTTCCAAAACACCTACGGGTCAGTAAACAACGAGGAATACCTCCGCATTCTTTACCAGAACGTGCTCCTCCGGCCACCAGACACCACCGGTTTCAACTACTGGCTATCACTACTCCAGAACGGCCAACTCAACCGAGGATCAGTAGTCCGATGGGTCGCCGCCGGCGAAGAATTCCAGACCAGAGTCCAATTCCCCAAACTCACCCCCTAGAGCGCCAGACCCTGGAACAGAAACAGGCAAGGCAGCAACAGACTGTCAACACCCGGACGCTGGTCGAACTGTCCACGACCAGCGTCAGCCAGGGGTACAACAGACCGTGTGTGGCCCAACGGCCCTTGCCTGGTGAATCCCGAACTACAGCTGCCAATTCCAATAGTGGCAGCTGAAGCGAATTGTCTTCGGTTCGAGCTACGAGCAGGTTGCAGATCCGCTGTCGTGAACGGTGCTTCCAGTGTCGAGGAATTGCCAGGAGAACGAGTTCGCGAGCATTGCCGGGGCCTGCGTGTTCAGTTTTGGGGGTCTTGGTTCGTGGTTGGGCTGCTTGCCTTATGTGGCGGGGGCCGCTGTGCTCAGTCGGTTGGTTGGTTTGGGTGTGACACTCGCTAGTCAACTGGTTTCTTTGAGGTGGTTTGGTATGCGAAAGTTCGTGGTGTTTGGTGTGGTTCTTGCGGTGTTTGCTGCGACGGCTGCACCGGTTGGGGCTGCGACCGGTTCGGTGGTGATCAATGAGATCATGTACAACCCGGCGTCCGATATCGATGGGCACGAGTTTTTGGAGCTTCATAATCCGGGTGATACGGCGGTCTCGCTCAACGGGATGTCTTTCACTGAGGGTATCGAGGGCACGTTTGGGGATGTCACCCTTGGTGCTGGTGAGTATGTGATTGTGTCGCCGTCGTCGACGACGAGTCAGAGTGTGTATGGGGTTGCGGCTGTGCTGGAGTACACCGGCAAGATCGGGAACGGTGGGGAGACTGTGACCCTTACTGCTGCGGATGGGGTCACTGTTGTTGATTCGGTGACCTATACCGATGATCCTCCGTGGCCGTTGTCACCTGATGGGGATGGTCCGTCGCTGGAGTTGATCAACCCTTTGTTCGACAATGACGTTGCGGCCAGTTGGGGCGCATCCACGACCCCGACTCCGGGCGCTCAGAACAGTATCTATGGTGACGCACCGTCGGTTCAGTTCGGGCCCGTCACGGTTGCCCCCGCATGGCCCGAGGCCAATGTCCAAACCACAATCTCGCTCGACATTCCGAACACCGGCAGCGCGACGTTGTTTTATCGGGTGATGTTTGGTTCTGAGGTTTCGGTTCCGATGTCGAAGTCGGGTTCCAGGTTTTCGGCTACAGGTTCCGGGTCAGGCCGCGGGCTCACTGGTTCGATATCGAATCCAGACCAGTACTGGGCGCCACTGTTGCCGAGTGCTGATGACAGCATCTCGGATCTCGGGTTTGTGGTGAAGAAGCCGGTGACGACGAATCTGCCGACGTTGGAGTGGTTCATCACCGACGAGGACTATGCGGCTCTCAATTCGGCGGAGTCCCGCCTTGGTCCGCTCGAGCTGTTCTTCCCGGCAACCATTGCGTATGACGGTGTTGTGTATACCGGGGTGGAGGTCAAGATCCGTGGCGGCGGCTGGGCCCGGGAGAACAATGCGAAACAAGGGATCTCCGTCGAGTTCCCCAAAGGGCACGACTTCGACGCCCCCGATCTGTTCCCTTATCCCGTCGACGAGTTCGCTCTCAAATACGACTTCAGCGTGGCCCGGGGGATCGTGTCCTGGGATGTGTTCGATCAGGCCGGTTTCGCTGATTACACCACCTTCAACGTGCGGGTCCAGAAGAACGGTGTGTTCCATGCCCAGTATCGGGTGAAGGACAAGCTCGATGGGACCTGGCGATCCGAACAGGGATACGACACCGGACAGTTCTTCAAAGCCGAGGGTGGTTTCAAATACCACGACGACAACGGCGGTTTCGACAAGAAGAGCCCCGACGACGGCGACTACACCGACATCGACGATCTCGTGGATCTGGTGAAGAGCAATCCATCCGCAGCCACGCTGTGGGAGACCTTCGACGTGCCCAACATCGTGAACTACTGGGCCGTTTCAGCGGTGATCCGTCACCAAGACCAGGACCACCACAACAAGTACATCTACTTCGACGAGTTCGGTACCGGGCAGTGGAGCCTCGTGCCGTGGGATCTCGATCACACCTGGGGCTCGGAGGGGAACGCGCCCTGCGCGGGCCAGTCGATGGTGACGCTCACGTGCCTGGGTCATCCGCTCTACGACGCGTTCTGGGATGTCCCCGAGTTCCGCACGATGTATTTCCGGCGTATCCGGTCCCTGCTTGACGGCCCGCTCGCTCCGCCCCGGATCGAGAACCTCAACGCTGCCATCCGTGCCGGTTTGGAAGCTGACTTCGAGGAAGAACGCCTCGAGTGGGGTGATAACCCGTTGTTTGGCAACGACCTGGACTTCCTCGGTAACGTGCAGTCCCGTCGGGACCTCTTCGAAGCCGACAGCCGGGTGCCCGACTCCCAACCATTGGTGCCGAACATCGTGATTAACGAACTGGTGTACAAACCGATCGATGGGTTCCCCGAGTTCCTGGAGTTGTTCAACCCGACCGATGAATGGATCGACCTCTCACTTTGGGAGTTGGACGGCACCGGGCTCACGATCCCAGGTGGCACGGTCATCAAGCCCAAGGGCTACATCGTGTTCACCGATGACCTGCCCCTGTTCCGCTCCGTCCACAACCCTGGGGCTGACTACCTCGTGATCCAGTATCCGGGCGGACTGAAGAGTGCCGGGGAAATGGTGGAGCTCACCACTGCCTCCGGAGCTGTCGTGGACAGCGTGGACTACAAGTCCGTCGCGCCGTGGCCGACCTTGCCGCTCGAAGGTCAGTACTCACTGGAGCGCAAGGACTCATCATCGGCCGCCGGTTCGGCCTCGGCATGGCGTTCGTCGATTCCTGTCGGTGGAACACCGGGTACCACAAACTCCCCCGGCCAGCCCCGGATAGCCGATGCTACGACGCTTGTGGAGGTCCAGCAGGCTCGATCGACTACAACCAGGCTGAGCACGAAGACATCCTTCGGTTGTATGCCGCTTTCTTCAACCGTCAACCCGACGCCGCCGGTGCACGCTATTGGATCGTCGACATCTACGAAGGACTCGGAGCCAACCTCGACGTGATCGCAGCCGAGTTCGCTCTCAGCCAAGAGTTCCAGAACACCTACGGGTTAGTAAACAACGAGGAGTACCTCCGCATTCTTTACCAGAACGTGCTCCTCCGGCCACCAGACACCGCCGGTTTCAACTACTGGCTATCACTACTCCAGAACGGCCAACTCAACCGAGGATCAGTAGTCCGATGGGTCGCCGCCGGCGAAGAATTCCAGACCAGGGTCCAATTCCCCAAACTCACCCCCTAGGGAAAGAAATCCTGGGCATAAAGAACAATCTGAAGATCCGCTTTCGTACACGGTGCTTTCAGCACCAGGAAATTGCCACGAGAAAGAGTCGGCGGTGAGATCTAGGGCTGGTGGCACACGTTCCGCTTTCGGATCGGTTCAGGGAGACGAAACCAGCCGTACTGAACTACCGTCGCCGCCATGGCACAAGAAGTACGTGGAGTTATTGCCCGAGCGAAGGGCGAACCGGTCACCATCGAAACAATCGTCGTTCCCGATCCCGGCCCGGGCGAGGCGGTGGTGAAGATCCAGGCCTGCGGGGTCTGCCACACCGACCTCCACTACCGCGAGGGCGGGATCAACGATGAATTTCCGTTCCTGTTGGGTCACGAGGCAGCCGGAATCGTGGAGTCGGTTGGTCCCGATGTAACCGACGTTTCGCCCGGTGACTACGTGATTCTCAACTGGCGAGCGGTGTGCGGCAACTGCCGCTCGTGCCTGAAGGGCAAACCCCAGTACTGCTTCAATACCCACAATGCCACCCAGAAGATGACCCTCACAGACGGGACCGAACTCTCACCGGCGCTCGGAATTGGAGCGTTCTGCGACAAGACGCTCGTGGCCAGTGGCCAATGCACCAAGGTAAACCCCGCCGCCAAACCAGAAGTAGCCGGCCTGCTGGGCTGTGGGGTGATGGCAGGTCTCGGTGCAGCCATGAACACCGGCGAGGTTGGCCGAGGGGATTCGGTGGCAGTGTTCGGTTGCGGCGGAGTTGGCGATGCGGCAATCGAAGGTTCTCGCGTTGCGGGAGCGTCGACGATCATCGCTGTCGACCTGGATGACACCAAGCTCGAGTGGGCAAAGGGCTTCGGGGCCACCCACACGATCAATGCAACCAAAGAAGATGCGGTTGAGAAGATCCGTGAGTACACCGGCGGCAATGGAGCCGATGTGGTGATCGAGGCCATCGGGTTGCCCCAGGTCTATGAACAAGCCTTCTATGCCCGCGATCTTGCTGGCACTGTGGTTCTCGTCGGAGTACCGAATCCCGAAATGAAGATCGAACTCCCCTTCATTGACATCTTCGGGCGAGGCGGAGCGCTCAAGTCGTCGTGGTATGGCGACTGCCTCCCGAGTCGAGATTTTCCGATGTTGATCGACCTCTACCTCCAAGGGCGACTTAACCTTGACGGGTTCGTTTCAGAGACGATCGGGCTGGAAGACGTTGAAGCTGCTTTTCACAAGATGGAACAAGGCGGCGTACTGCGCAGCGTGGTGGTGATGTAATGACCGCACGAATCGACCGCGTCATCACCTCCGGGATCTTCAGCTTGGACGGCGAAGACTTCAACGTGGACAACAACGTCTGGCTCGTCGGCGACGACGACGAGGTCGTCGTCATCGATGCCGCCCATGACCACGAGCCGATCCTCGAGGGGATCGCAGGGCGAAAGGTCAAAGCGATCGTCTGCACGCACGGCCACAACGATCACATCAATGCAGCCGGCGCTCTCTCGGACGAAACCGGCGCTCCAATTCTCCTGCATCCTGACGACGAGATGTTGTGGCAAGTCGAGTATCCCCACCGTCGCTTCGATGACTCGTTGCGGGACAGTCTCAAGCTTGAAATCGGCAATCACGAGATGGACGTGCTGCACACCCCCGGCCATTCGCCCGGTGGTTGTTGTCTTCATCTGCCCGGCGACGGTGTTGTGTTCAGCGGCGACACGCTGTTCAACGGTGGCCCCGGCGCCACCGGTCGGAGTTTCAGCAGCTACGAGGTAATCGTGGAGAGCATTACCAACCGGTTGTTCACCCTGCCGTATGACACTGTCGTGAACACCGGCCATGGCCAGTCGACGACGATCGGTGCCGAAGTAGTGAATCTGGCCAAGGCTGACTGAGCGCATTCAGGCAGGCTCCAACGATCAGGTATGACCGTTGGAGCCTTGATGCCCGCACGGCCCAGGACCGCAGCGGATTCAGCCCAAGGTGTGAGCGTGTGCAGCGTTCTGTGGTGCAATCGGAGGCTGCGTCGCGGCGTGTGAATTGATGGCTGTGCCGTTGCGGTCTCCTAGCTTGAGTACCGATGCGGCAAACCGTTCCGCCAGCTGGTCTGCCCAGCCAGTCACGCGGACGTCGTCGGTCATGATGATGATCTGACCGGTGTGAGCGTGGTCGGTAATGATAGAAAGTGCTGCGGCAACGTCGAAGTCATCGAGAATGGTGAACGGTTCGTCAAGGATTACCGGGAGTGACTCGCCGAGCTGTGATCCCGCCCGGTCGAGATGGCGGTGGATTCGTTCCACCATCTCGGCCGGGTCGGTAATCGGGGCGGCAACCCGATAGTGGCCACGTGCTGCAGCTTCGATCTCGCGGCGGTGAGTGACGGCCCATTCGAGGGGCACAACACCCACGAGGTCTTGCCAGCACTCCTTCGCAAAGCGGTGGATTTCGCGCAGCTTGATGATTCCGGAACTGTGCTCTGGTCGTGCAGTGAGAGCTTCGACCTGGATGAGTTGAAGATTGAAGTAGCTCTTCACTCCAGCCTCGTTGAGGATCAGAATCTCAGCCTCACGGGCCTGTTCGAGCTGCTGGTAGTTGACGAAGCTGGCGCCTGCACACGCCATCGAGAGAGCAAGAAAAGGGATTGCGGCCAACGGGTGGAGGATGAGGATACCGATGAAGGCCAGTAGCGCTAAGGCGGCTGAGCTCGCCATCAGCGCAGCCCGCGAATTCTCCATTCGCTCTTTGGCTCGCTCGACCGCGAGATGGCAGTCCTCGATCGCATCGACGTAGGTCTCGTAGCTGTCTGAATTCTCGGACACGCCGGACTGGTTGGCAACTTCAACCTCGACCTCGGCCAGAGTGAGCGCTGCGGACCACAGCTCGTCTTGATTCAGGCGCCCCAACCGGCGAATGAGGTCGTCGATGCGCGCTTCAGCTTGGATGCTTGCGACTCCGAGCCGCATGAAGGAAGGAAGGTCCTTCCGGCGAACGCCGAGGCCCCCGGCAATCGAAATCGAGCCGTCTTCTGTCCGGAAGCTTTCACTCACGTCATCTCCGTTGAGGGCATCGACAACGCGGTTTGGTCCGTCGATCGGGCGTTCGAGCAACAAGATCCGACCCGTATCTTCCAGCAATTCGGCGCTCAGACCAGGGCGCCCGGCGCCCATCGCTGTTGCGATTTCTGCCGTCAGCGCGTCGCGCTCCAGCTGGCCCAGTCCGGACACAAGCGTTATGCGAGGGTGCAGACGCATCTCCATCTTTTCGGTCGATGTCTCTAGCTTCAGAAGATCGATTCGCATGACCTAGTGCTTCGGCCAAAAGGCCCACTCGACTTGAGTCGTTTGCACCATTTTTGGTGGTCCCTGGGAACTATTACCTAGTTCCGCAACCCATATGTTGGTGTCGGTCCACGGCTCTGCACCTTCCACGGGCTCGTGAGGGGCGTTGTGGCCCAATGAGGTGCCCGAGCCTCTCGGTAGTCTTGTGCGCTTGCCCGACGCAGAACTCAAAACGACACCAAAGGAACTGTCGGCCGCCGGTTTGGTCGGTCTAACCGCAGGAAAACCGTGGTCAACATGGGTATTCGCTGGATCCCATTCTTCCTCCCGAACCTGGGGCGAGCCCTTGGTGCTTCGACCGCAGGCCTCACGACCGTTCTGGGATTAGGTGAAATGGCCGGTCTTCTAACCGCCGCGACCGGGCGTCAGCTTGATCGAGGGAGAGAACGGCTCATCATGACGGCGGGAATGGGACTCGTGGGCCTTTCGACGATGCTCGCGATCCTCGGAACTTTCATGCTCTTTGCAGTGAGTCAGTTCCTGCTGATTCTCGGCTTGTCCCTCTACACCGTGGGTGGTCATTCATACATCTCGCGCCATGTGTCCTTTGCTCGGCGTGGGCGTTCGATCGGGATCTTCGAGGTCTCCTGGGCCCTTGGACTGCTTGTAGGCGCTCCCCTCGCGGCGCTGCTCATCCAGGGAATCTCATGGAGGGCACCGTTCGTGGCGGTTGGCATCATGTCGTTCATCGCCTGCGTGTTTCTGATCCGCACGCCCGAAGATCCAGCTCTGGTACAACCCACTCGACCCACTACCCAACCAACTGCTCGACTGAATGCCAACGCATGGTTTGCCATTGGGGCATCGGCAGGAATTGCGCTGGCCGGTCTCACCACGATCGTGATCGCGGGGACCTGGATGGAAGACCGTCTCGGGGTCTCAACCGGTGGAATCGGGGCCGTGGCGATGGGTTTCGGGGCAGTCGAGCTCATGTCCTCGTCCAGCTCGGCCCGTTTCTCAGATCGGCTCGGGAAGAATCGCTCGACCCGGGCTGCACTCTTGCTGCTCTGCGGTGGCCTTGCGGTGATGGCTGTCGCGCAATCCTCGCTGCTGGTAGGAGCGGTTGGTCTGGTGGTCTTCTTCGGAGGATTCGAGTATTCGATTGTCACGTCTTTTTCGGTGGTGTCGGAGGCTCTTCCAGCGGCTCGGGGCCGAGTGCTTTCGGTGAACATGGCGGCTGGCACTGTGGCACGGGGCGTCGGGTCGATCGCCAGCGGATTCCTCTACGAAACCACGGGCATACGTGGGCCGGCGACGCTATCGGCGTTCGGTGCCCTGTCGGCCTTCGTCCTCATGGGCCGCGTCGCTAGCGATGAGCACTGAGAAGATCCGATAATCCGCTCAGAAACATCACAATCGGCCGAAACGACCGGAGGGCGCAAGGGCCATGATGCGAGGGCTCTCGGGACCGCCATGAGAACACGGCAACTACGGCGAGTGGAGGCCCCATAGGGGCGGCCGCAATTGTCCAAGGAATTGGTTGGGCGGACCCGTTCGCCGTGGCAAACTATCCCGGTCCGCAAACACGCCGGAGTGCTTGAACGCGGTCGCTGCCTCCTTAGCTCAGTCGGTAGAGCGCTTCCATGGTAAGGAAGAGGTCAACAGTTCAATTCTGTTAGGAGGCTCCACTAACCAACTCGGCACCGGCCTCGGCCCGTTGAGTTGGTCCCTCGGTCCAGTGCCGAGAATGTCGCCTGGCTCGCCGAGCGATACCAAATCCTGGCGACGTAGCTCAGCTGGTGAGAGTGCTCGACTCATAATCGAGAGGTCGTGGGTTCGAGTCCCACCGTCGCTACTGCTCATCGCACCCCTTTGGGGGTGTGGTGGCAACCCGCAGAAACCCGTCGACCGACGGATCTCAACAAGGAGACTCCCGCCCCAATGGCAAAGGAAAAATTTCAGCGTACGAAACCGCATGTGAATGTGGGGACTATGGGTCATATAGACCATGGGAAGACCACGTTGACGGCTGCGATTACCAAGGTGTTGGCTGAGCGTGTTGCGGGTAACACTGCGACTGAGTTCGCGAACATCGACAAGGCTCCTGAGGAGCGTGAGCGTGGGATCACGATCAATGTGTCTCATGTTGAGTACGAAACCGAGAAACGGCATTACGCGCATGTTGATATGCCTGGGCATGCTGATTACATCAAGAACATGATTACTGGTGCTGCTCAGGTTGATGGGGCAATCCTGGTTGTGTCTGCTGCTGATGGTCCGATGCCCCAGACCCGCGAGCACGTGTTGTTGGCTCGTCAGGTGGGTGTTCCCGCGATTGTGGTTGCTTTGAACAAGGCGGACATGGTTGATGACGAGGAGCTTCTGGAACTGGTGGAATTGGAGGCTCGTGAGTTGTTGACCGAGTACGAGTTCCCTGGTGATGATGTGCCGGTTGTGCATGTGTCGGCGTTGAAAGCGTTGGAGGGTGACGCTGATGCTGCTGAAAAGATCATGGAGTTGATGGATCAGGTTGATACCTATATTCCTGAGCCCGAGCGTGAGTTGGATAAGCCGTTCTTGATGCCGATCGAGGATGTGTTCTCTATCACTGGTCGCGGCACCGTTGTGACCGGCAAGGTCGAGCAAGGGATTGTCAATACCGGTGACTCGTTGGAGATCATCGGTATCCGGGACACTCAAAAGACCACCTGTACCGGTGTGGAGATGTTCCGTAAACTGTTGGATCAGGGTCAGGCTGGGGACAACATTGGTGCCCTGTTGCGTGGCATCGGAAAAGATCAGGTGCAGCGTGGCCAGGTGCTGGCTGCCCCCGGTTCGATCACTCCTCATACCGAGTTCGAGGCACAGGTGTATGTGTTGACCAAGGACGAGGGCGGCCGCCATAAGCCGTTCTTTGCTAACTACAGGCCACAGTTCTATTTCCGGACTACCGACATCACCGGTGCTGTCACACTGCCAGCCGGCACCGAAATGTGTATGCCCGGGGATAACACCGAAATGACAGTCGAACTGATCAACCCGATCGCCATGGACGAAGGCCTCCGGTTCGCAATCCGCGAAGGCGGACGCACCGTAGGCGCCGGCCGAGTCACCAAAATCCTCAAATAGTTCCCTCCTGCAGGCTCGTGCCTGTGCCGAGGTCGACCCCGGCGGTGGCCGCGCCGGTGGTCTGCGAATCATGACCGGGGCCGCCGGATTTGGCTTCGATGCGAGCATCCCGGGCGAGTACTTGATCATCATTTCGAGCGAGGTCAGCTCTTCGTAGGAATTGACGGTGGTCGGAACGGGGTAGATTCTTCGATGGCTCCAACGATCTTTGGTCGCTTTTTCTCACCGGGTAAGCGTGCGCGGGTGAGTGGAAAGCCGACCTCGTCCAACGGCGCATCCAGTTTTCATCTGTTCTGGGATGTTCCGCCGGAACCACTTCGAGCTGTCGCCGTCACGCTGACGGTCCTCGAACCTCCGGCCACACCGGACCTCTATTTCTGGGCGTTGCAGGCGTCGTTTCTGGACGCTGATCGGCGCAAAGGCGCAGCGCATCTCGGACTTCAACACCATCCGGGCTACCCGGGGTCAACAGCGGCGAACTGGGGTGGTTATGACAGCGATGGGCAGGAACTCGACGGCCAATTGCTCCTGTCCTCGTCGTTGAGCAATCCCAACACGTGCGACTTTCCGTGGGTCGCCGGCGTTAGCTACCGGCTCCGAATCGAGCCTTCGCCCGACAACGGTTGGCGCGGGAGCATCACCGATCTTTCGACTAGCTCTGAGATTGTGCTCCGCGACCTCAACGGGGGCGGATCAGCGCTTGGCAGCCCCATGGTATGGAGCGAAGTGTTCGCGGACTGCGGTGCCCCCTCAACAGCAGTTCGGTGGAGCGAACCCACTGTTGAGACCGTGTCGGGGTACCTCATCCGGGTCACCTCCGCACGCGTGAACTATCAATCCGAGGCCGCCGGTGGGTGCTCGAACACGACAGCTGCAGCGCTCGATTCAGGTGTGCTTCAGCGCACGTCATCGGATCGTGTAGTCCCACCCAACACATTTGTGAGTTTCTACGACGATCAGGATCGCTGACCCATGCTGGGGTAGCTGTCCCAAGAAAGTGCTTGTCGGCGTGAAGTACCCTTGTCGGTCGAAGGCGATGCGGTAGGTGGAGATCTTGGTCGAGACAAGTGCTGGGAAGAGAACGTGCTGACGGGCGCACTCATGCTGCTCGCGCTCGCAGGTGCTGGAATCGCTATCTGGCAGGCGAGGCTCCTGATCAACCGGCCCCCGCTCGGGATCCTTTGGTTGGTTGTGTTGGCACCCTTCGACGGTGTTTTGGTCCTGTTCGATCTGCCCGGATTCATCGCCGGGTGGAAAGAGGGACTTGTGCTCGGAGTCTTCCTTCTCTCCTTCCTCCAGAGAGACCGCTACGAGCGGCCACCTCTACCGCGCTGGCTTGTCCCTGCCATGACGCTGCTCGGCTTCTCCGTTCTATCGTCACTGTCCGATCCGTCGTTCGGGTCGCTCCTAGGCCTCAAGGTCGGGTTCTACTACTTGCTTGTCCCGTGGGCCCTTTGGTGGGTGCCATTCAATGCGGTCGAACGAGATCGACTCGTATCTGTCCTCATGGGCGTGGGCGCCGTGGTGGCGCTCCTTGGGATCGCCCAACAGATCGTTGGTGCTCCAGCTCTGGTGTCGCTGGGGTATGAGTACAACGAAACGGTCCGGTTCGCGTCTGGGATCCTGCGGTCGTTCTCCACCTTCAACCAACCGTTTGCGTTTGCGTTCTTCGTCATGACCGTTCTGCTTGTCGGGATTCCCGTCGCACTTGATGAGCGCCGCCGCCGCCGCAACGTGATCTTCATGGCGTTCGTCCCGATTCTGCTGATTGGTATGGCGTCGGCAGTCGTGCGGGCGGCGTTCCTCGGCCTCGGGTTTGGTGGTTTGTGGCTTGCCGCCCACCGTTATCGATTCGTGGGACACGTGCTTGTTCCTGTGGCAATCGCCCTCATGCTCCTGCCTGCAGGTGTTGCAGCGGCAACGTTCTCTTCCACCAGCCTCCTGCAACGGACCACAGGGTGGACTGAGGCACTCTTGGAAGAGGGTGTCGAGCCCTTTGGTAGAGGTGTCGGTTCGGTTGGCGCCGTTGCCGAGCGGCTCGAGTCCGATCTGTCAGCGGCAGATACTGTGTTCCCATCTCCAACTGATGGAGAGCGCTATCAGCCCGACAACTACTACGTGAAGACCTTGATTGAGCTTGGGCCCATTGGTCTCTGGCTACTTGTAAGCACTATGGGATTGGCGGTGATCGCAGCTCGCTCAAAGAGCATTTGGGCTGTTGACCGCCGCGATGCAAGCCTCGCCGCCGGTATCACAGCAGCAACGATTGCTGCCATTGCTACTGCACTGGTGAGCGCGTACTGGGAGATATTTCCGTCTGACCTACTTTTCTGGCTTTTGTTGGGAGTCCTGCCATCGATCACGTCTACTTCAACGCTGTTGCCCTCGTCCCATCCGGAAGCGGAGTCCAGACCTATGCTCGGGAACTCATCTCGGCTCTCGCAACCGGCTCCGACATTGACATGAGCGCCCGTGTCCAGGAACGGAGCGTCACCCTGCTTCCCCAACGAGTTCAACGCCACGTGGTGCCTAACAGCGACGGCGTCCGGCGAGCCGTACAAGGCCTGAAGCCGATCGAGCGGAGCGTTCCTCACGATCACACGGTTGTGCATGGGCTCGATGTTGATCTCCCACTCGGTCGCTCCAGGCCCACGGTTGCGACCGTTCATGATCTCTCCGTGTTCGATGTCCCATGGACCTTCGACGGACTTCGGTCGCGGGGGGAGCGGGCTCTGCTCTCGTTCCATCTGAAGCGCGCCGATGCGCTGATCTCTGTGAGCAACTTCACCGCCGAGCGATTGATGGACCGGTTCGGACTCGAATCCACCGTCGTTCACATCGCACCCTCCACCGAAGTCGTAGGACCAACCGAGGCCCAGGTCGGTTCAGTTCGGAGCCGGTTTCAGCTCCCGGATCGATTCGTGTTGTTCGTCGGCACGGTCGAACCACGTAAGGATGTTGCGGCACTTGCCGACGCATGCCGACGGATCGGGATCCCGCTCGTTGTGGCGGGTCGTCGGATGAGCTCAGTGCCAAACGAAGAGGGCGTTCGATTCCTCGGCTATGTCGACACTGCGGATCTCGCCCCGCTGATGGTCGCCTCTACTGCGGTGAGCTATCCGTCGGTCTATGAGGGTTTCGGCTTGCCGCCTCTCGAAGCGCTTCAGGTTGGAGCGGTGAGCGTCGCAACTTCGGTGGGGGCGTTACCCGAGGTCCTTGGCTCCTACGGTTATCCGTTGGTTCCCGCCAGCGACCCTGGTGCCCTCGCGGAACTGCTTGGCGACGTTGTCGGCGATGACATCCTCCGCGGGGCCATGCTCGCAGCCGGCCGAGATGCGCTGAGCCATCTCAGCTGGGAACGGGTGGCGAGCGAAACCATGCAGGTCTACGCCGGAGTTGCATCGTCGACGGTCGAGGGAGGCAACAATGGCTAGAGGAGCCGGGCAAGCCAGCAAGAACTTGGTGGTCGATGTCATCACAGAGCCATCGGCCGCTCGCCGGCTGGAACAGGAATGGAATGCTCTTGCGGTGTTGTGCGAGGCCCAGCCCTTTGGGTTGCCTGCGCTTGCTCTCCGGTGGTGGGAGCACCTCGGGAAGGGACAACTTCGGATCGCCACGGTGCGGCATGGCGACGGTAGGTTGGTTGGACTTGCGCCGCTGTATGAACGATCCCGTGTCGGCGTTCGCACGACTCGTTTTCTTGGATACGGGTTGGGGGCAATCGGTAGCCTGCTTTCGGTGCCGAGTCGGGCCAATGTGGACGGTGCGCTGTGGGAGGCGGTGCTCGGCGACGAGCGATCGACGCTGGTGCTCAATGACTACCAGTCCCACGCCGCTGGCTTCGACATGCTGCGTCGTTCGGACCGTTGGGCGTTCCGTGCCGAGCTGAGCGATGAGTGCCCGATCACCGACCTCGCCGAGTTCCCCGGTACCGACGTACTGCTCAAGGATCCATTGAAGTCTGGTGTGCGGAAGAAGTTGGCCCACGCTCGTCGAAACGCAGCGACCGAGCAGGTCACAGTCACGGTCGTTCAGAATCCTGGCGAGGTGCAGGTGGCGATGGACCGTGTCGGGCCTCTTTACGATCGAGCCGAGGACTTGAACCCGCGGCTGCATCTCGATCAGGCTCCGTACAGGCAGTTCTTCCGGGCCGCCCTCAGCGCCCTCGCTGATCGAGATCAGGTGGCGGTACTAACTCTCGACATCAACGGCGAACCTGCCGCGTTCGACGTGTATGTTCTCGTCGGTACGGTTGCCTACGCGATTCTCGGTCGCTACGACCCTCGCTGTGCCGACTTCTCACCCGGGCTGCTGCTCATGGATCGCGGCGTGCAGTGGGCTGTGGACCAGGGCATCCGCCGGATCGACTGGCAGCTTGGAGCCGACCCTTACAAGCTGCGTTGGTCGACCGATACCTACGACACATTCAACATCATGGCCGGGCACCCGGCGCGAACCAGGGCAGCTCGGCCGGTAATATCGGTGGCCGAGGTTGCCTACGACCTGAAGGAGCGAGCTACATCGTGGCGGACCTGATTCACCTTCCCACAACCATCCGTTCGCTTGCGGATTTCCAGAACGGCTTCGCTGTCCAGCACACGTTGGCCGAGCTTGAACTGCTGAACCCCGCTGGGGTACAGGATCTGGCCGATCGGCTCCCGCCGGGAAGTGCGGAGCCCGGTCGGAGTGGGTTGGTTGCCGAGGGAGGGCTGGGGTACATACGCGGTCCTATGACCGACGCCGGCCCGGCGGTGCGCGCCCTCCCGGGCAAGAACGCCTCGGTATATCTGTACAACGTCGAGCAAGACCCCGAGTATGGCCACCTCATCAGTCGCATCCTCGGTGAGGTGTCACACAAACTGGGGATGGCCGACAGCGACATCAAAACTCACGAGGGCTACGTCTTTCTCACCGGGGGCGCTGCCACCACTTCGGTGCACGTTGACCACGAATACAACTTTCTCCTGGTCGTCAGAGGCCACAAACGTGTCTTCATAGCTGACGTACCCAGCGAAGAGGGTGAACGGGCTCTCGAGTCCATGCACAGCGGTGGGTACGGGACATGTGACTCGATTCCTACCTCGGGAACAATGTTCGAGATCGGATCTGGTGAGGGCGTTTTTATTCCACCGCGAGCAGCCCACTACGTAGAGAACGGTCCCGGGCCCTGCGCTGCTCTGTCGGTGGTCTTCTCCACTGCAGAACTCGAGGCTGAGGCCAAGATGTACCGAACCAATGCGTTGCTGCGCAGAGTTGGGTTCGACCCAAAGAGTCCCGGTGTTTCCCCCAAGTTCGATCAGGGCAAGCGTTTGTTTGCCGATGTTGCGATGACAATCCGACGAGCTGGGCGAGCCATCACCAATCTTCGCACGGCCAATTGATGGGTTCTCCGAGCGCCTTGGACTGAAACTCGTCTACAGCGGTAGCCGCGAGTTTTGGTGCTCCGTCAGAGGCGAACAGTCCAAAGTTGTCTTCGATGTCCTCAGGGTCGCCGTCGACTCGATCTCGAAGGTTGTACAGGAACAGTACCTCGATCCAATCGGTCTGATTCGCGCAACCCAGAGCGTCTGAGACCAGCCGCTCCTGCGTAGGCTGCGACACCGCTCGAGATGCGGTCCCGGTCGGTGCCCCGTACTCAGTTATCCAGAGCGGCATGAACTCGCCGGTCGACTCCGTGGCGAAGGCTTGGATCTGGGGAAGACGCCCAAAAAGATTCCACGACTTGGACGTGTCACCGGGCGAAGCCGGGTAGCTGTAGGGATGTATGCCGATCGCATCAATTGTTCCAGGCTCAATTGAGGCAAGAAAGCCCTCCAGGAACGTCTCGGGTGAGAGCTCCTCCCCGCGAGTCGTCGACTGCGGGCGCGAGGCCCCCGCTGATGATCTGAGCGCTGGGATCGATGCCTCTGATCGATCTGGAGGCCGTGGTCACGAGCGCAGCGAACTTCTGTGGATTCGGACCCGAGGATGCCGACCAGAACGAAGCCACGTTGGGTTCGTTCCATATCTCCCAGGATTTGACCCCCCGGTCGCTGTATCTCTGGGCCGCAGTGGCCACAAATGCTCCGAAGTCGGTTGGGTTGGTGGGGGGATGTTTGTCGGTTGTGCCCGGCGGTCGTGCCCACCTGGGCGTATACGCGACGAGGGCGTGGACGGCGATATTGCGGGACTCGGCGGCCTCCACGATGCGATCGAGATCCGACCAGTCGTAGTCGCCCGCTGATCGTTCAATCCTCGACCAATCGAAGTCCAGGCGAAGATGCGTGAGATTCAGGTCGCTCATTCGGTCGAGGTCATCGGCGAGTGTCTCTGGGTCGAGATCCAGAATTCGCGAGCCGGGCGACATGCCCAGTTCCATTTGGTTCTTTGGGGCCTGTGGAACTTCTGGTCTGTTCAGGGAAAGGACGCCAATGACTGTCAAGAGGATGATGATGGCAATCAACTGAAGGCGCTTCATCCCGACGACAAATCACCAACGGTGGCCAGCTGGTGATCGGGCCAGGATCGCTGTGGACGAAGAAGGTGGTACAGGAACCGTGCCGGAGACGAGTGAGCACCCATGGTCAATCGAGGAAGGCGGAGATTGTCGACCCCGCCGGTGGCACGGCCATTCAGGAACGTGCACGCTGAGGTATATCCGGCGTCTACGACTGCGGCGCGAACCGACGGATCGTGGTGCCCGCTGGGATAGGCCATGGCTTGGACCCGGCGATCGGTCAGCTCCTCCAGGGCGAGTCTTGAGCGACGCAGCTCATCGTCAACCTCGCAGTTCTCGAGGGCTACGAGAGAACGGTGGGTGGCCGTGTGGGAGCCGAGAGAATGGCCGGCTGCTACGGCCGAGCGCAGTTCCTCCGAGGTCATCGTCCTCTCGGCACCGGGCCAAAAGGCTGGCGGCTCTCCGGGGTGGTCGGTGGGAACGAAGATCGTGGAGCAGATTCCGGCGTCGTTGAGGACGGGGAGCCCCACACGGGAAACCCCGGCCAGCGCGTCGTCAAAAGTGACAGCGAGAAGTCCGCCGGGGTCCTCCCCGGATGAGACGAGCTGAGCCATGAAAGAAACATCAACGACCCGCAGCCGGAGTGCTCGGACAAGGCGGAGGTGTGATCGAAGTTGAGATTCGGTCACGGTGAACTCGTCGATACCGGGCTTCAGCGGCGTGTGGTCTTCCACCACGTTGTGGTAGGCGAGGATGACCCCACCCCTCGGGGTGAATTTCATCGCCGTATTTCCCCGGTGGTTTTGTGCCGCAATGGCCTGTTCGAACACGTCGGTGAGCGCCTCGATAGCCACGGCCATATCGTACCGTTCCTCGAAACGACGGCGTGCTGCGGCCCCCATCCTGCGACGCAGGTTCTCGTCGTCCATGAGGGTCTGAATGGCTGCTTGGAGCGCCTTGCTGTCATTGGCTTCGATGAGAAACCCGGTCTCGCCGTGCGCAACCATCTCGCCGACGGCGCCAGTGTTGACTGCAACCACGGGCAAGCCGGCTGCCATCGCCTCGAGCACGGCATTTGGTGCTTGATCGATCGAGGAGGGAAACGCGAATATCGAGCAACGTCCGAGTAAGTCCCATAGGCGGTTGTCGCCCTGTTCGAGGTCGGAGACAACCGAGATGTTTTCTGCCGCGTCCATGGGTTCAGTGGTGACGATGAGCAACTGAGCCGGCCCCGAGAGTTGCGAAAACGCTTCGAGGAGCACTTCGCCACCCTTGGCCTTGAATTGACGGCCGATGAAGCCGATCGTTGGTGCATCGGTCCTGCCAACACCGGTGGTGGGAGAAGGAATGCTCCACGAAATTCCAAACGGAATTGTCCTGAGTTTGTCGGGTCCGACTGCGTACTCGGTCGACAGCGATTCACGCGCCCAGCTCGAGTTGGCGACGACGACTGTGCTGGCGTGTAATGCTCGCCGTTCGATCGGCTTTGGTAAGGGCGACGGTTAGCCGCGTGAATCGGGTAGGCATTCGCTGAGGGATGCGATAGGCGTTGTGGACATTGGTGGTATCCGTGCTGATCACCATCGGTGTCTCGGGTGTCAGGAGGAGAGCGGCGTTCTGGGTGTATACGTGAAGAGCGTCGTAGGTTCCGCGGCGATGGCGAACGGCGCGTCTCACCCAGTAGCTGAGAGCGAGCTGGGCACGCAGCGGCTGGAGGTCGAGATCGAGGCGAGCGAGCCCGGGAATCCGCGCACCAATCAGGCGCCTCAAGAGGCCCGGCTCGGGAACGTCGAGGAACGTTGCGTCGATACGTGGATGATCGCGAAGACCAGCCCTCAGGTGGTTGTGTACGGTCGCATGTCCGCCAATGTTCTCGTTGACGAACAGCACTCGGATTCTGGCTACTGACTGATCGGTCATCGGGTCACCGCGCTGGAGATCACCGAAGCAAAGTGAGCCCTTGACCGGGTGATCGAATAGTTGTCTTCGACTTTCTGCCGACCCCGCTGGCCCAGCTCGCTGCGACGGTGCGGATCGGTGAGCAGCGTCGAGATGGCCTGTGCCAACGCCTCAGCATCTCCAGGGATGACGTTGACACCGGCGGCGGCCAAAACCTCCGGCGCTCCGCCATGGTTGCTCACCACCACCGGTATGCCCAAGCTCATCGCTTCCAAAACTGACAGAGGCCCAGCTTCTGGCTCGATGCTGGCTGACACCGCAATTGACCACCGCCGCATCACCTCGAGTGGCGTAGCGGAGTGGCCAAGGAACCGAACCCGTTCGTGCAATCCCAGGGCACGGACAGTTTCGCGAAGCTCGGCCTCATAGGGTGCGTCGCCGGGAAAGGTTCCGCCGAGAATCTCGGCAGCAAACGGGTGCTCGATCCGGGACATCGCTTCGAGGAAGACGCGGTGCCCCTTCCATTCTGTGAGCATCGCATTGATACCGATGATCGGCGGGTCCTCAGCGGGTCGGGCGGGTGGGACCGGCCAATTCACACCGTTTCGCACGACGGTGGATTGGATCCCGAGTCTCTCGGGTAGTGTCATCGATACATCGGAAACTCCGATCGCCAGCGTGACCGCCCGAGCTCCGAGCCGTGCAACGAGCTCGAGATCTTTCCGGGTGATGACATCGTGAACCAACCAGCACACCGGCGGTGTGACCCGTGCCGGGACCAGTGCAGGAAGCGACATGACGGAATTGGCAACGATCACGTGAAATTGGCGTGAGTGGCGCCGCAACAATCTTGCCATTGCGATGTTCTTGCGGGCCAGGGAGAATGCCGACCGCGCCTTGGAGCCCCCGGTCAGACGTAACTCGGGCGTCTCTATCCACGAGACGCCTGTTTCGTGAATGAGTTGGGCCAATGGTCCCGGTGGGCAGCCGAGCGACCATCGTTCGCCCCTTGCCACACCTGCCGACGCGTAGTCGATGAGAACTCGCTCGGCTCCCGACACGAGCGATGTTGGCGAGAGAGCGAGCACTCTGAGTGGTGGTGCATCGGCCTCGACTTGTTGCACGTGACCCCTGTCCTTCATACTCAACGGCTATGGACGGAGTGGCGGCTCAGTCTGAAAAGCCACTCGAGCTGAACGTCAAACGCTGTACGTGGTTGCTGGGCCGGCAGCACGGTCGGCATCTCTGTGGTCAGTTACGCAATGCATCTGGTAACAATGGCAGCCGACACCGAGTCGATCGCGACCCTGGACGTGGGCGATGAGGTGAGTATCGGCACGTGGTTCGGGAGCTTGCTCTTCCTTCTGGCCGCGGCGGCTCTCTTTCTTGCAGGACGGCAAGAGCCACGGCCCAGTCGATGGTTGGGATGGAATTCGCTGGCGGTCGTGATGGTGGCCTTGTCGATCGACGAAGCGGTCTCGCTTCACGAGCGCTTCGGAAACGTTCTCGAGGAGGTGGTGGGGAGTGGCGGCTACCTGCATTACGTCTGGGTTGTACCTGGCATGATTTTCACCGTTGGTGTCCTGGTCGCGCATCTTGGTTGGCTTCGCTCGGTCCGGCCTGCCACCAGATTCGGAATGGTCGTGGGAGGCGCGTTGTTTGTGCTGGGAGCCGTCGGACTCGAGATTGCAGCGGGTCCCCTGGCCGAGGCCCAGAAGGACGGCACATTGGCCCTGGTCACATTGATCGCTATCGAGGAGTTGCTCGAGATGGCGGGTCTGACGGTGTTCACAGTGGCTGTTTGAGGCATCTCCGCGGAGCTCATGATGGCCTGTTGATCGGCTGAGGGGACCACTGATCGATCACGGAGTCCGCAGCGGCCTCGACAGCAGCCGATCCGTCTCTTCGACCATCCGTTGTGCAAACGCTTCTTCGGAGAACGACGACGCATGTTTGATGATCAGCGACTGATCGAACGGTAGATCGGGCGTTGTGAGCGCTCGGGCAAACCGAGCCACCAATTCCTCCCGTTGCCCGCTGTCTTCCAAGAGAACACCGGTGGAGCCCTCAACCACCGTGTCGAGGAGACCGCCACGATTCACGCCGATCACCGGAGCGCCATGGGCCATCGCTTCAACAGGAACGATTCCGAAATCCTCCACGCCTGGAAAGACCAGCGCCTGACACCGGCGATACAGATCGTGGAGTTCACCGTCGGAGACAACACCCAGGAAACGAATAGTTGGGCCTGCGATCGTTTCGCATCGGTCGCGGAACCTCCCGTCGCCGGCCACCACCAGCGGAACACCAGCACGGGTGGCGGCTTCAATCGCAATGTCGGTCCGCTTGTATGGGACCAGCCGGCCAGCGAGCAGGAAGAAGTCCTCTCGGGCCGTGTTCTTGGTGAGATCGGGGTCTTCGTCGAGGGCAACCGGAGGTGGAATCACAATGCTCGAACGGCCCCACCACCGTGAGATGCGGTTCGAAACCTCGCTGGAGTTGGCGACGAGGAGATGTGGCTTCTGGGCGGCCGAGCGATCTGCCCGTCGTAGCGTGGCGGCGAAAGCCGAGAGCACCGCATTGGACACCGGTCCGGGCGCATCGGCGGAACGAAGCATTGGATCCCACATCCAGCGAGCCGGGCTGTGAACGTAACTCATCGTGGGAACGTCGCTGCCGATCCGCACGCGATGAGAGAACGCATGGTGGCTGAGGATCGCCAGGTCGGTACCGGCGGGGACCTCGAGGCTCGCCATCGCTGCGGGCAGCAGTGGCAAAAGGTGGCTGTATTCGCTGTCGCCTCGATAGAGACGCTCCAACCAAGAAGTGGAGGTTTCAAGGGCTTGGAGTTCGGGGCCGAGGATCTTGCGGTCGATAATCGGCGCCAGCAACGTTGAATGTGGCCAGATACGAGCTAGCGCCTCGACGACCTTCTCCGATCCACCCATCTCGGTGAACCGTTCATGGACGATCGTGACTGCAGGACTCACGCTGGATCGACCGCGGTGGAGGGCCACGCTGCCGATCGACGCCCCATGCGGAATCCACCGTCGCTGTACAACACGATGCCGGCGAGTCGAGCTCCGACCGACCGCATTCGATCGATCAAATCAACAACTTCGGCTTCCTTGAGACGCACTGGGTCGAACGCAAGCACGGTGGCGTCACCAAAGTGGCGGGTGACAAGCAGTGTGTCATCGAGCGATGAGTTGGATGTTGTGCTGAGCACGACACAGTCGGCGCCCGAAGCACTGACGAGCTCATGGGTTGCATGTACCCTGTCGAAAGCCGACAGGTCCGTTGGCGTTGAGCCCGCACTGAGCACGGCGGCCGGGTTGGAGTCGCTCGCTCGGCGCACGACTGATCCCAGCGGCTCACCTCCCGTCAGGACCTCGGCGAGACCGGGTGTACGCGGGTGACCGAAGTGTCGATGCAGGATCGGCTGGGCGAGGTCGGCGTCGATGAGTAGCACTCGGCTGTTGAGTCCGGCCGCGGTCCTGGCCAGTAGGGCGGCTGGTTCGGTAGAGGGCTCCGGGCCGCGTTGCACGATGGTGATGAGCGGTCGTTCTGAGAGGTGGTTGGAAAAGAACGGAAGAAGCGAACGATTCTGGGATCGTTCCGAACGCAAGTCGGCAACGGGGATCCCTGTAATACCTTCGAGGACCGGAGCGGGATCGACCGGGTTGATATGGCCCCTCAACTTCCTCCACACCACCACCCCCTCCGCGGACAGAAGGCCACAGATCACAGCTGCCACCGCTGCATCCGCGAGCGGACGGGGCGAGACCGGTGAGTTTGGAGAGTCTGCGGGGGATATTACGGCGACGACCACCCCGGTTTCGGGCGACGTGCCTTCGGCGGCAAGTTCGTCGGCCAACGCCTGGGCCAGCTTCGATGCCTGCTCGCCTGTGCTCGCGGCCGCGGTGATCTCGAGGAAGCCCGGTGTTTCGCGCTGTTCTACCACGACGCGATCGCCGACGTCGGACGGGTCGAGGCCGGTGTCTCCGGCTGTCACGTTCGCTGCGTCGAGGACCGCGGGGAAAAGGCAAGTTCGGCGAGCGATCGGGTTCTGAAGCGGGTTGTGGAGCCGTCGTCAAACAAGTCCTCGGGCAACTGGACCCGCACGACCGCTGTCGACTCATACCGCGGCTCCGCCGAGTTGCTCCACAGGTACATCGCGGTACCCGCCGCAGCGGTGATGAGGAGGATCAGGACCCAATGGCGTGCCATCTCACGGACATGACGGCCAAACTCCGCTTCGGGTGGCTTCACTGTGGCGTAGGGCGCAGTCATTTCACTGATCGCGGGAGCAATTCGCGAAGGGTTCGCATGACGATCCGCAGATCTCCCATCAGTGACCAAGACTCGACATAGGTGTTGTCGAAACGCACCCGCTCGGCTATCGAAGTGTCACCCCGCAGTCCACTGACTTGGGAGAGGCCGGTGAGGCCTGATGGCACTCGATGGCGGTGGTGATAGCGGCGGTTGAGGGTGGCGAACTCTCCGACGAAGTGCGGACGTTCGGGGCGCGGCCCCACGAAGCTCATCTCGCCCCGGAGGATATTGACCAACTGAGGCAGCTCATCCAATGAGCTAGCACGCAGGAGTGCTCCCAGTCGCGTAGGTCCTCTGGTGGACTCGCCGGCCCACTCGGTGTCGGCGGTCTCGGTCGATGCGTTGGGCAAGGAACGGAACTTCAGCATCTGAAATTCTTGACCGTCGATGCTGACACGTACCTGGCGAAATATCACCGGTCCCCCCATCGTGATACGTATGGCGATCGCAATCGCCAACAGCAGTGGGCTGAGGGCGAGCAGTAGGATCGCGGCGAGGAGGCGATCCAGAATCAGCTTGACCTTCCATGCAATGGTTCGATGTGCTGCACGGCGAAGTCTGCGCAGGGAAATCGATCGAAGTCGCTCGACCTCGGCTGGGGCTCCCCAGTCGAGTTCGTACAGCCTCGGCACCAAGAAGAACTCGGCCCGCTCTCGGTGATACCGCTGTAGGTATTCCACGAGCTGGGAATCCGGAAGTGAGGAGTATCCGATCACAACGACCGTTGCACCCGTTTGCTGAATCGATCGGCCCAGACTTGTGGAGGAGAACACGGGCAGGTGACGCTTCACACCCCTGAGAGGCTCCGGATCATGGAATGCCACGGGTGTCAATCCGTACTCGGGATACGACGAGAGTGTCTCCGCGATCTCGGCTCCGACCAATCCGGCGCCGACGATGAGGGTTCGATGGCTGACTATTCCGGTCCGCCGCACGAACCGAAGGAGCCAGCAGCCAACCGCTCGGACAATCACGATGGCCCCAGCGGCCGCCGCTACGGCGACCCACCAGCTACGGCCGTACTCACCGCCCAGCTGAGGGATCGTGGCCGTTCCGTTCTGGCTCAGCATGTAGATGAACGATCCCACAACCAGCACGCCACCGATCAGTGCCGGGGCGTCGTCGACCGTGCTGGGCGCAAGGCGGGATCTGTACAGTCCACGGGACCCATTGAGAGCCAAGACGCAGACGGCAGCTATAGCTATTCCGGTCGGATTTTGGCCGAACAGCGCCAACGTCACGACGAACGCTGTCATTTCGCCAATCATGAACCACGGCGGTGTGCCAAAGCTCGCCAGGTTGCGCCCAACGCTGGTAGAACCGGTCCCGGGAGCGACTACTTGCCGTCGGGATTCGAAAACATCGATCTCGGGATTCCGCATGTCGAGTTGCGTTGCCGTCGCCCGAAGTGGGGTTTCGTCATCGCTGGAGTTCTCGCGCCCCCACTCTCGGGTTCTATGAAGTAAAACCATTAGTCGCCATTCCGCTTTTACTTGAGTTCTTTTTCTATCGCAGTTGCGCCTCAGAATCTACGAGGTCCTTGCAACTCTGCCACATCATCGATCACTATATGTGGTCAATGGTTGGTCGCTGACTGCCACCAGCAAAACGACCGGCTTCGGCGGCGGCGTCAGAGACTTTGAGGTTGCATGGTCTCGGACTGGATTGCATGCCGAACGTATTCAGAAAACAAGGAGGTACTTATCACTACCAAGCGTGACCAAGGAGGGAGTTCCGCAGATCATGTGAACTTGGACACTGAGCCTGCCGACGAGCACGTTTGGAACGACTTCGAGGCCCTAACGGAGGAACGCGATTCGCTGCTGGCCGGGCTTGCGGCCCGCACCGGCCAGTTGCAGGCGGCACTTGGAGAGCTACATGAGGCTCAGGCTCAGCTGGCCCGCCTACGGGCCGAGAACGATTCGAGAGCGTCGACCGTGGACTGGAAGCGCATTCTGAACCCCGAGTAGCCGACGTGGCACAAGCCAGATCTTGGCCTCGATCCATTGCGGCCTTCCCAAAAAGCGATCTGAAGTAGGACCAGCACGACCGGAAACCGAGGAGATTTTGCTGCCTACAGCAACCACGGACGTTGGTAGTCTCTTCCAATCCGAGTTTGGCGGCGGCTCACGCAGAACGATGGTCGGGCGTCCGACGACTTTGTCGCCGTGCTCAGGGCTTCGACAGCAACGCTCCTCGGCCGAAACCTCGGGCCGTTCCTGTCGTCGGCGCCGGTCGAGCGCATTCGAAGAGTGCTCTTCCAGGTTGGCCTCGACGATGTCGTCGAGATCGCCGATTCGCTCACCGGCGGCTGTGTTGGCTGGTGGCTCGCCGGCGGTTGGGGTATCGACGGTCTCCTCGGCTCGCAAACCCGCCCCCATGAGGATGTCGACATTTGCATCGACGTCGCCAACGACGGCGAGCAACGTGCCGTTCGGCTACTTGGCGGCCTCGGGTTTCAGCTCGTAGAAACGCGCGCTCGGGGCGGCCGATACCTTCCCGTGCGTTGTATTCTGCGTAATCGGGCCGGGCGTGCCATTGATTTACTGATGGTGCAACGGGAGGTCGACGTCGCACCGCCCGATCCACTGACGGGCTGGGCGATTCCAGTCCTGACCGAAACCGATATAACCAGTGGTGAGATCGATGGCCACCGGTTTCCTGTGCTCAGCGTCACCGCCCATCTCGAAGCTCGTTCGGTGTACCAACCAATGGCCCGGGACCATCGCGACATGGTGCGGCTGTGCGAGGCCTACGGTCTCGAGCTTCCTGCAAACTATCTGTCGAGAACGCGTCGATACATCGACGGTTCGAAACGGCTGTTGGGCAGGTTCCAAACAGCGAGCGCCCTTCTCATCGCAGTTCCCGAGGTTGGGGTTGTGTTGGCCGACCTTGATGCCGAGGACTCGGGTTTGCCGCCCCACATCACCGTGCTCTACCCATTCAAGAAACCCGGCCAAATCAAGTCGCCCGACGTCCGAAAGCTGACCGAGCTGGCACGGTCGGCGGAGTCGCCAATCCCTTTCGAACTCGACAAGGTCAGAGACTTCAACGGTGACGCATATCTGGCACCAAATCCTTCCCAGCCCTTTGTTGAGCTAACCCAGACAGCTTCTGAGATCTGGCCGGACCACCCGCCCTACGGCGGCAAGTTCGACGACATCGTTCCCCATCTCACACTTGGGGTTCGAGATCTTTCGCCGGTCGAGATCGACGAACTTTCCAACAAGCTTCCGGTGTCGGCTTGCGCCACCGAACTTCTGCTTCTCACCCGGAACCGACGGGGCCGATGGACCGAGCACTCACGGTTCTCGATCGGGTCCAGGTCGGAGTCGAAGCGGTGACCGACAAACCCGTCGGTTTGCTAACGAATGCTTCTGCGCTGCTCTCAGGTCGTCTCGCTATTGCGGTCATGGGCTGGGCGGGAACGGTCATCATCGTTCGGACGCTGTCCGAGACCGGATTCGGCTATTTCACACTCGTCTTCAGCATTCTTGGTATGGCCTCGATAGTCACCGATTTCGGGCTCGGACGGGTCGCGATCAGTGGAGTGCTCGCCCCCGAGGCCGACGCAGGTTCCTTCGCAGGGACCTATGTGGTTTTGCGGACACTCCTCGGCGTTGTCGGCTATGCCCTCGCTGTCCTTTTCGTCGTCATCGGGGGTTATCCCGAGACCGTCGTGAGAGCCACGGCGCTGGCTGGTGTGATGGTTCTGATTGCAACCCCGTCCAATGCGTACGACCTCGCATTTCAGGCGCACATGCGAATGCCGCTCGTCGCGGTTGCTCAGGTGGCGGGCCAGGCCGCTCAGCTAGGTCTTACCGTTGCAGTAGCGGTCGCAGGTGGCGGGCTCCTCTGGTTCGTCGTCCCCGCGGTCGTGGCAGAGGTGGTGATCCTGGCCATCAAGATAGGACCCGCCCGAAACTCATCGACTTCCGGTATGCGATCAGATTGTCTGTCTGGCTGGCTCTCATGAAGGAAGCCGTCCCCCTCTCGATCGGTGGAGCGCTGGTCACGCTTTACACCCGGGTCGATGCAGTGATGCTGTCGCAGTTGGATACTTTCGCCTCGGTTGGCGTGTACGGGGTCGCCGCCAAGTTCGCTGATTTGGCGAGATTTGTCGCATCCGCTTTGACGGTTCCGATTCTCACGTTGTTTGTGAGCGCATGGCCCGACCGCATCAAGGAGTTTCGATCTGCTTTGGTCAAGGGTTGCATGTTTCTTGGTTTCTTCGGAGGCGCAATTGTGGTGGAATTCACCCTCTTCGCTGACGATGTGATCGAACTCTTGTACGGGCCAACGTTTCGCGTCGGCGGTACCGCCACGAAACTGCTGGTGCTCGGCGCCACTTTGGACTTCTTCACCACGCTCGCGTTCAGCGCGCTGGTGGCCATGTCTCGAAATCGGGTTTATCCACTCACTGCCCTGCTCGGTCTGGTTGTGAATGTCGGACTGAACCTTTGGCTTATTCCGCTCTATTCCTTCGAAGGAGCGGCGGTCGCCACAGTGGCGACAAACATCCTGGTCGTGGCCGTCATCTGGGCTCAGCTGCTCCGGCTGCCGGATTTGACGCCCCTCAAGCTCGGGTTTCTCAGTGGAGTTTTGCCGGCCATGGCGGCAGCCGGAGCGACCGGATGGGTAACCAATCGCTACTTGCCGTGGCCGATTGCTGGAGCGATCACGATGGCGGTCTATGTTGGGGGCGTCGAAATCACCGGAGCCGCCGGCCCCGGCGGGATTCGCCTGATCCTCGCTCGTGTCGGGCGCCGACAATGACGCCTTGTAGGGTTGGGGATTACTGTAGGCGTTCATGCACAACGCAGAAGTTCCGGTGCCGTCGGGTTCGGTTGAAAGGTGGCATTCGGTGAAGCGGCGTCTCCGCATTCCTTGGGAGGAAGGCGCGTCGAGTCCGCTGGACCCGGAGCCCAAGTTCAACCCCCCGTCTTCTGATTCGGGTATCGGGTACGCCCAACGCGAGGCCGAATCGCTCCAAGCCGAGATCGAGCAGTTGCAGGATCTGTTGGCTGCCCGGACTGCAGCCTGGCGAGAGGCCCTGCGACAACTTTCCCAGGTTCAGGACGAAATCGATGCGGCCGGCCAGAGCTCGCTGGAGAATCGCCGGATTCAACCTCTGTCCGAAGAGGACTGGGTGCGGATTCATAGCAATAGCTTGAAGCCGAGGGGCCAGCGGCGCTGATCTAACCCAGCTGTGCTGATCTAACCCAGCTGTGCTGATCTAACCCAGCTGTGCTGATCTAACCCAGCTGTGCTGATCTAACCCAGCTGTGCTGATCTAACCCAGCTGTGCTGATCTAACCCAGCTGTGCTGATCTAACCCAGCTGTGCTGATCTAACCCAGCTGTGCCGATCTAACCCAGCTGTGCTGATCTAACCCAGCTGTGCTGATCTAACCCAGCTGTGCTGATCTAACCCAGCTGTGCTGATCTAACCCAGCTGTGCTGATCTAACCCAGCTGTGCTGATCTAACCCAGCTGTGCTGATCTAACCCAGCTGTGCTGATCTAACCCAGCTGTGCTGATCTAACCCAGCTGTGCTGATCTAACCCAGCTGTGCTGATCTAACCCAGCTGTGCTGATCTAACCCAGCTGTGCTGATCTAACCCAGCTGTGCTGATCTAACCCAGCTGTGCTGATCTAACCCAGCTGTGCTGATCTAACCCAGCTGTGCTGATCTAACAATGAGTGCTGGCCCAACTCTCTCCGTCACATGTTCGCAACATCTCCAATTGGGCTGCTACCCTCTCACCATCGTCTGAGCCGTGAAGTTCTTGTGACCGATCGGTAACCAATTCAGGACCAGAGGGGTCAAACAGTCGTGTCGAAAGAGATCGACCAACTTGTAGAGAAGGCCAGAGACGGTGACCACCGCGCCTTTGAACAACTTGTTCGAGAAACCTATGTCGACACGTATACCTTGGCCTTCCGGTTGACCGGGGATCCAGAAGATGCACGCGATGTGGTGCAGGAGGTGTACCTGAGGGTGCACAAGAGCCTGCGCCGATTCCGTGGTGACTCGCAGTTCAAGACCTGGCTGCATCGAATCACTGCGAACTGCGCAAGCACACTTCTGGGACGGCGCACAAAGCACCGTCACGACCCGATGCCTGAAGATGCACCAATCGCCGACAACAACCCTGAGCTGGATCCAGCTGCAAGGGCAGACACCGGCGTACTGCGAAACCAACTCACTGATGCCTTGAGGGGCCTTCCCCCCAAGCTCAGCGCGGTTGTGGTTCTGCGAGATATCTACGATTTCTCACACGAAGCCATTGCCGCCGAACTCGGTATCTCAGAATCTGCTGCCAAGGTACGTCTCCACCGGGCCCGCAAGCGCCTGCGCGAGATTCTCCGTACGCACGAAGATTCTGAAGAGGCCGAGGCGCATGCAGTGTGACGACGTAATCCTTCACCTCGCACAGTCGCCCGATGAGGCGTCGAATGACTACCTTCGGTTGCCGGTGCGACATCACCTCGCTACTTGCCTGTCCTGTCAGGCGGAGCGGGCTCAGTACCGTCGACTGCACCGAGAGCTTCAGACGCTGCGCTACGACGTCGTGATGCCCGACGATCGACTACTGGTCGATGTCCTCGATAGCGTCCGTCCACCGGCAACGGTGACACAACTGAGGCCGAGCCGCCGCAAAGCGTATGTCGGCGGCATCGCTGCCGCAGCAACCGCAGGCGCAGCAGGAGCGCTCGTGCTGGTATCCAAACTCAGCTCCAAGGGTCACCGTCTAGCCGGATAGCCGTCCCGGTGTCTGATTCAGAGCGCTCGCTACGCCCATATCGAAGCCAGATCGTCAGCGAGCGCTGCTATCCTTCAGCTTCCCCAAGGGCACTAGCTCAATTGGTAGAGCACCGGTCTCCAAAACCGGGTGTTGGGGGTTCAAGTCCCTCGTGCCCTGCTATCGGCCTACCTCAGCCAAACTTGTGGAATGCTTGTTCAACCAGAACCAGCCGCGTTGAAACCTCACGAAAGTAACTCGACTCATGGCGATGAACCGCGAACAACGGCGGCTCCTGCAGAAGCAGGGTCATCTCGATGCTGAAGGCAACCCCGTAAGCGGTGGCGGCCGATCTCGCGACGAAGCACGCGCTCCCGCCCGCGGCGAGCGAGTTGGACCAGCCCAGTACATGCGAGAGGTCAATACCGAACTTCGCCGCGTAAACTGGCCGACGAGACAAGAGGTCATCAACTACTCCTTCGTCACTCTCCTGACGTTGTTGTTGTTCATGGTGATGGTCTCCGGTTTTGATTTTGTATTTGGCGAGGGGATCATCCAGATCCTGAAACTGGCGAACTGAGACCCATGACTGACCTGACAAACACCGAAGCTGCTGAAGACGCACCCGTCGAGGAGCCCACTCGTGCCGACGAGCCAACTGCTCCCGACGAGCCAACTGCGAGTGTTGCTGCGAGCAAATCCTCAGTTGGATCTGACCCTGAGGAAGCAACCGGTGATGTCGAGAGCACAGAGGGACCTGCGCCAGCCCCGGCTGAGTCCGATACGGCTGGGGCTGATGAGGCCGAACCAGAACTCGACGAGACCGACCAGGAGGAGGTCCCCGAGCCCAAGGTTTCACCGTATGACCGTCCCGGCAAATGGTATGTGCTTCACACCCAATCCGGGTACGAAAAGAAGGTCAGAACCAATCTCGAGGCCCGCACGTCATCGATGAACATGGAGCATCGAATCTTCGAAGTGGTCATCCCAACCGAAGAAGTCGTCGAGTTCAAAAACGGCGAGAAGAAGGTAGTTCCCAAGAAGATGTTCCCCGGATACCTTCTGTGCCGGATGCGTCTCGACGACGACTCGTGGTTCGTTGTGCGCAACACCCCCGGGGTCACCGGCTTCGTCGGTGCGGGCAACAAGCCTTCGCCGCTGCCTCGCAAAGATGTCGAGTTGTTTTCGTCCGAGGCCGACGAGGCAACCGATGCTGTGCGCAAGGGTCGTCCCAAGATGGAGTACGAAGTGGGAGAGACTGTGCAGGTCAAGGAAGGCCCATTCGCCGACTTCGAGGGACAGATCGAAGAGATCAACGTCGAGCAGCTCAAACTCAAAGTGCTCGTCAACATCTTCGGGCGCGAGACCCCAGTCGAACTCGAGTTCGGCCAGGTTCGCAAGCCGTAATTTCGCCTGCAGCGGGCCCGTTCCTGGCAACTCGTCGGCCTGACGGCCTTTGGAGTTGCTTGAGGTTCCGTTGACTTCGCTCGTTCCTGCGGGCCCACGTTCTCACTCGCTGGCGCTCGCTTCCTGGTCCCTCCGGATCTCGACCCGTACCGGGTGGCTAGCAGCTCAGATGGGGAGCGCTGTGGTCGGCCGCGGTGAGGTGCCGCCGCGCCAGCAAGGCAGCACGACGGTCCTACTCGGCTCCGTGCCAACGTGGCCGGAGCGACCCGACCAGAGGCGTTGTGAACTGAGCCCCGACAACGGTCCCAGCACGCCTGCATTCGCCACGCACCGCTGGAGGCGAGCGCAGGCAATGCGAGCAGAAGGCTGTATGATATTCAGTCGCTCTAACACTAGAAGTTGTAGGAAGTCGCCATGGCCAAGAAAAAGGTCCTTGCAGTCGTAAAGATCCAGATCCCCGCTGGCCAAGCGTCGCCAGCCCCGCCTGTGGGTACCGCACTCGGTCCCTACGGTGTCGCCATCATGGATTTCTGCAAGGACTACAACGCCCGTACCGAAAGCCAACGCGGCAATATCGTCCCGGTCGAGATCTCGGTCTTCGAGGATCGTTCGTTCAGTTTCATTCTGAAGACACCCCCTGCGGCGGCCCTGATCAAGAAGGCGGCTGGCATCGTCCAGGGTGCATCGAACCCCAAGACCGACTCTGCCGGCTCGATCACTGATGCCCAGCTCACCGAGATCGCCGAGCTGAAGATGCCCGATCTGAACGCCTACGACATCCAGGCCGCCAAGCTGCAGATCGCTGGTACCGCACGCCAGATGGGCGTCGAGATCGTCTGATTCAACGGCTACTGCACCTAGCTCACGCATGCGGAAGGTTCACCTCGCCCCGCCTCTGTGAATTCCGAGGGAGCCGAAAGGCGGAAGGAGCCAGAAATGGCAGCAAAAGGCAAGCGTTACACCGATGCCGCAAAGAAGTACGACCGAGACCAACTCTTCGGACCAGCTGAAGCACTAGAAATCCTCGCAGGTCTTCCATCGGCCAAGTACGACGAGTCCGTCGATGTTGTGTTCCGCCTCGGTGTTGATCCCCGAAAGGCCGACCAGATCGTTCGCGGAACCGTTTCCATGCCAGAGGGCACGGGCAAGACCGTGCGAGTTGCGGTTTTCGCCAAGGGTGAAGCCGCGACCGCAGCAAAGGAAGCAGGCGCCGATCTCGTGGGGGCCGACGACCTAGTGGCCCAGGTAGAGGGCGGAATGCTCGATTTCGACCTCGCAATCGCAGCTCCCGACATGATGGCTCAGGTGGGAAAGCTAGGCCGTGTGCTGGGCCCTCGCGGCCTCATGCCGAACCCCAAAACCGGCACCGTCACCCCCGACGTGGCCAACGCGGTGACCCAGTTCAAGGGTGGGACGGTGGAGTACCGCACCGATCGCTTCGCCAACGTGCATGTGTCAATCGGCAAGAAAAGCTTCACGCCCGAGTCGCTGCACAAGAACTTCGCAGCCCTGGTGGAAGAACTCAACCGAGCCAGGCCTGCATCGGCAAAAGGCCGTTACATGAAGAAGGCGTCGGTGTCCTCCACCATGGGCCCCGGCATCAAACTCGACCCCACCAGGCTCGAGGACGAACCCGCCTAGCCATCCGGCAGCGGAATGCCGATGATGGTTCGCTACCATCACCGGTTCACAATCTGATGAAGTTCTCGCCCTAGACCTTGGGTTTGTGTCCTTTCGGACAACACGAAGCGAGCCGTTTCGGCGGTTGAGCCCAACGAGGCGGTTTGCGAATGTCCTCACCCTCCTTTCGGTGTGTGCGGGTGTGATGCGGATCGGCGACGAATCTGCATCACCTACCCATTGAAAGGAGGTGCAATGAGCACAGGAAGCACAACCACAGGCGAAGGACGTCCGGCCAGGCCGGAAAAGATAGAGGCAGTCAACGAGATTCAGGGTCGTTTCACCGATTCTGAGGTCGTTCTGGTGTCGGAATACCGTGGACTCTCCGTGTCGGACCTGGCAGATCTTCGGATCAGCCTACGTAAGGCTGGGGGCAGGCACCGGGTGTACAAGAACACCTTGGCTCGGCGGGCCGCAGCCCAGGCTGAGCTCGACGAGTTGTTTACCGACCTACTCGTCGGCCCTACAGCCCTGACCTATTCCGATCAAATTGATGGCGTCGATGTCGACGTCGTCTCCATCGCCAAGGCGCTGAAAGACTTCGGAAAGGCAAACGAGAACCTGGTGATCAAAGGTGGCCTTTTCGAAGGTCGCTTCATCGATGTCAGCGAGGTGAATCGACTCGCAGAGATCGAACCACGCGACGTACTGCTGAGCAAGCTGGCTGGCCTTTTGGCGGCCCCCATGCAGCAGTTCGCTGGTCTTCTCCAGGCGGTCCCTCGGGAATTTGCCGGCCTGCTCAAGGCACTTATCGACGAAGGCGGCGCCCCGGGCGCTCCCGCTTCAGAACCGGCACCGGCCAAGGAAGAAGCGGTCGCTCCAGCTGCCGACGACACCCCCGCAGCATCAGAGGCTTCCGCCTCCGACGCTGCTGAAGAAACCGCCGCAGAGGACGCTGCACCCGCAGAAGACGCTGCACCAGAGAACACTCCCGAGGCAGACGCCGAGGGCGAGAACGAAGAGAGTGAGTAACAAAATGTCCAAAGAAGAAATCCTCGATGCCATCGCGAACATGAGCGTGCTGGAGCTATCAGAGCTCCTCACCGAGTTCGAAGAGAAGTTTGGTGTTACCGCCGCTGCTCCAGTGGCAGTTGCTGCGGTCGCTGCCGGCGGCGGCGAAGCTGCTGAAGCCGAAGAGAAGACCGATTTCGATGTCGTTCTCACCGGCGCCGGCGACAAGAAGATCCAGGTGATCAAGGCCGTCCGCGAGCTCACCAGCCTGGGCCTCAAGGAAGCCAAGGAACTGGTGGAGAGCGCCCCCAAGGCCGTTCTCGAAGGCGCCAACAAAGACGACGCCGAAGCCGCAAAGGCCAAGCTCGAAGATGCTGGTGGTGCAGTTGAACTGAAGTAGTTCAGCTTCTTCCAACAAAAGGCCCGGTGCTTCGCACCGGGCCTTTTGTGCTCTCTGGCCCGTGCCAGTCCCGACGCCGTAGCGTTGCTTGAACACCGCAAGGCTGCGGAGGGACCGAGCAGCAGGGGGGTCGTTGGGGTTTGATTGAGCGGAGCGAGACCGGAGCGACCTGGAGCGAGGAACGAGCGCGGGGGTGTGGGTGTGTAAGGCTGCGGAGGGACCGAGCAGCAGGGGGTCGTTGGGGTTTGATTGAGCGGAGCGAGACCGGAGCGACCTGGAGCGAGGAACGAGCGCGGGGGTGTGGGTGTGTAGGGCTGCGGAGGGACCGAGCAGCAGGGGGGTCGTTGGGGTTTGATTGAGCGGAGCGAGACCGGAGCGACCTGGAGCGAGGAACGAGCGCGGGGGTGTGGGTGTGTAAGGCTGCGGAGGGACCGAGCAGCAGGGGGGTCGTTGGGGTTTGATTGAGCGGAGCGAGACCGGAGCGACCTGGAGCGAGGAACGAGCGCAGGCGAGCGGAGGCATATAACGGTGGGTGTGGTGTTCGGCCTGTTGACGGCCCTTGCGATCGGGACTTCGGACCTCTTCGGTCGACGGATCGTGCATGCTCAGAGCCCTATCACCGCTGCGGTTCCGATGCAGTTCTTCGGAATACTCACCGCGGCGGTGACGATGGTGTTCGTGTCGAGCGACATCTCGTTGCGCGACAGCTTTTCGGCCTGCTGTCCGGTCTCGGGTTTGCTGTGGGCTTGGGGTGTTATTACACCGGCCTCAGCAGGGCGTCGTCGGCACTCATCGCACCGACTGTCGCCATGCTCAGTGCCGTCGTGCCCTTCGCCTACTCGGTGTTCCGCGGATCTGAGACCTCGATCGTCACCCTCGGTGGAGCCGCTGTCTGTGTGATCGGCCTGGCGGTGGTCACCATCAATCGGTCCGCGGTGGCGGTTGACTGGGTTGCGCTGCGGTGGGGGACCCTCTCCGGGCTTGGATATGCGACCGGCTTGATCGCCCTGATCGATGTCGCTGATCAGGCCGGCACGTGGCCCGCAGTTGTGCAGCGCACCACGGCTTGCCTTGCCCTTGCGGTCGTGGCTGCCAAGATCAAGGTTCCGGTGTGGCCCGCTCCCAACCTCCGATTGTCAGCAGTTCTGGCGGGGATAGCGGTAGGCCTCTCGACCGTATTCTTGTTGTCGGGGCTCGAGATTGATCCGACGCCGACGGTAATCGCGTCGTCGACCTTCCCAGCCGTAACCGTTTTTGTCGGGCTGTTGGTCTATGGCGACTCGGTCCGAACCCACCAATGGTTCGGTATCGCCATTGTGATCCTCGGCATCATCGGCGTTTCGGCCGGCTAGTTCCTCAGGCTTGGCTGTGGGAGCTAGCGAAGCGTTTGGAGCGACTCCGAGCGCAATCAAAAGGCAGGGCGCTTGACTTTTGTGGCCCTGGTTGGTTCAATCTCGGCCATAACCGAGTGAATCTGGGATTAGTGCGTTGTGTTGTACGCGCAGGTGGCACTAGCCTTGTATCAGTCGTGCCCGCTTCGTTGACCCTCGTAACCGCCTAAAAAACGTTCCATCGTCTTCGTCGCGTCCGTTCGACCGACTCCTTGGCCACAAACTCAAGCCTTACACCAGGTGGTGACCCTTGCCTGCACGTACCGTTGCTCGCGACCGTTATTCGTTCGGAAAACTGGAAGAGGCATTGCCTCTTCCAGACCTAATTTCGATACAGCGTGATTCGTTCAAGTTCTTCCTAGCCGAAGGCCTCTCGAACGCGTTCCGGGATATTTCCCCGATTCGCGATTTCACCGAGACCCTCCACCTGGAGCTCGAGTTCGATCCAGAAGACGAAGACCTCAAGCCGATTCCGAAGTACTCGGTGGAAGAGTGCCGCGAAAAGGACATGACCTACGCCGCACCGATCTTCGTTCGGGCACGGTTCATCAACGCCAACACCGGCGAGATCAAGGAACAGACGGTCTTCATGGGCGACTTCCCGATGATGACCGAGAAAGGCACGTTCATCATCAACGGCACTGAGCGTGTCGTGGTGTCTCAGTTGGTGCGCAGCCCCGGTGTCATCTTCCAACCGGGTGAACGTTTCCGTCTTCGTAACTTGGCCAAGCATCAGATGGTCACCGGCACCATTCATCCCTATCGCGGTGAATGGATCGAGTTCGATGTCGAGCACAAGACCGGCAAGCACCCCACAGCCGGTGTTCGGGTCGCACGCAAGCGCCGGATCCCTGTGTTCACCATCCTCCGTGCCCTCGGCCTCGACGAGGAGAACGCACCAGGGTTCCTCGAGGCATTCGTGGACCACTTCGACTTCCTCGAGGGCCAGTGGGAAAAGGAAGCGGAAAACGCTCCAACCCAAGAAGAGTCATTGATCGAGATATACAAGCGAGCCCGTCCCGGTGAGCCCCAGACCGCCGAGGCAGCCCGCAGCTATCTTCGCAATGCGTTCTTCGAGACCCGACGCTACGACCTGTCTCGGGTAGGTCGTTACAAGCTGAATCGTAAGCTCGGACCCGAAATCGAGAAGCTCACCGAAATCTTCCCGATGATCGCCGGTTTGATCGAACGCCCCGAGGAGGATCAGGCGGTTCTGTCGCCGGTGGAAATCGTGGCGGCTTGCACCTACCTGCTGCACCTCATGCAGGCCGAACCTGGCTACCGCCTCGACGATCAGGATCACTTCGCCAATCGTCGTGTCCGCTCTGTTGGCGAGCTCATTCAGAACCAGGTTCGCATCGGCCTGTCCCGTATGGAGCGAGTGGTTCGGGAGCGCATGACCACCCAGGACGTTGAAGCGATCACCCCTCAGACGCTCATCAACATCCGCCCGGTCGTAGCCGCGATCAAGGAGTTTTTCGGAACATCCCAGCTGTCCCAGTTCATGGATCAGGTGAACCCACTTTCGGGCCTCACCCACCGCCGGCGACTTTCTGCCTTGGGCCCTGGTGGGCTCAGCCGTGACCGCGCCGGCTTCGAAGTTCGCGACGTTCACTTCAGTCATTACGGCCGCATGTGCCCGATCGAAACCCCCGAAGGCCCGAACATCGGCCTCATCGGCTATCTGTCGAGTTATGCCCGGGTCAACGAGTTCGGGTTCCTCGAGACGCCCTATCGCGAAGTCGTCAACGGTCGAGTGACCAACGAGATCCGCTACATGACCGCTGACGAGGAGGAGGAATACGTCGTTGCCCAGGCGAACGCCCGTGTGAGCGCCGACGGCACATTCCTCGATGACCGAGTACTAGTGCGCCGTTCACCCCAGGCTGCTTCGCTGCATGACCTCAAGCTTCAGCTCGAACGCGACATCTTCTTCGGCGCAACAACCGAGATCTCGTCGGTACCACCGGCTGATGTCCAGCTCATGGACGTGTCCCCGAAGCAGATCGTTTCGATCGGTACGGGCCTCATCCCCTTCCTCGAGCACGACGATGCCAACCGAGCGCTCATGGGCGCCAACATGCAGCGTCAGGCCGTGCCGCTTCTCACCCCAGAGGCCCCCTACATCGGAACCGGAATCGAAGGCCGTGCCGCCATCGACGCTGCCGACACCATCTCCGCCGAAGAAGACGGCGTGGTGGTCGAAGCTGATGGAAACGAACTGGTGCTCGAATACAAGACCATGGGGCGGGTTGTGCATCGTCTCATGAAGTTCCGTCGCTCGAATCAGGACAGCTGCATCAACCAGAAGCTGAGGGTGAGCGCCGGTGACCGCTTCAAGAAGGGTGACCTTCTCTCCGATGGCCCCTCCACTGACAACGGTGAACTTGCATTGGGCAAGAACCTCGTCGTCGCTTTCATGCCGTGGGAGGGCTACAACTTCGAAGACGCCATCATTCTCAACGAACGCCTCGTGAAGGACGATGTTCTCACCAGCATCCACATCCACGAGCACGAAATCGATGCTCGCGATACCAAGCTGGGCCCCGAAGAAATCACCCGGGACATCCCCAACCTGTCCGACGACATCCTTGCTGATCTCGATGAGCGAGGAATCATCCGGGTAGGAGCCGATGTCGGCCCAGGCGACGTGTTGGTCGGCAAGGTGACCCCCAAGGGCGAAACCGAACTCACCCCCGAAGAGCGCCTCCTGCGGGCCATCTTCGGTGAGAAGGCACGCGAGGTTCGTGATACCAGCCTGAAGGTCCCCCACGGCGAGACCGGCAAGGTCATCGATGTCAAGGTCTTCCATCGCGATGACAGCCACGAACTGCCGCCCGGTGTGAACCAACTGGTCCGGGTCTACGTGGGCCAGAAGCGCAAGATCAGCGTCGGCGACAAACTCGCCGGACGTCACGGCAACAAAGGTGTCATCTCCCGGATCCTGCCCCCCGAAGACATGCCATACATGGCAGATGGCACGCCGGTGGACATCATCCTCAACCCCCTCGGCGTTCCTTCTCGAATGAACGTCGGTCAGGTGTTGGAAGCCCATCTCGGCTACGCCGCCCGCTGGGGTTGGAACGTCGGCGGAGAACGTGTCGGCGAAGAGCCCCTGCGCAACAATGTCAACAAGACCCGCCCCTTCACCACTCCCTCCACGCTCGTTGCCACCCCGGTGTTCGATGGTGCCAAGTGGGACGAAACCGAACTGAGCGGCGATAAGCCGACAATTCAGAGCATCTTCGAGAACCTCAATCCCGAAGCGGCAAATGGGCAGCGTCTCATCGGCAACGATGGCAAAGCGACTCTCTTTGATGGTCGAAGCGGTCAGGTGTTCGACAATCCCATAACCGTCGGAATCATGTACATCCTGAAACTCAGCCACCTGGTTGATGACAAGATCCATGCCCGCTCCACGGGCCCGTACTCAATGATCACCCAGCAGCCGCTCGGTGGTAAGGCACAGTTTGGTGGTCAGCGTTTCGGAGAGATGGAAGTGTGGGCCCTCGAGGCCTACGGAGCTGCCTACTGCCTGCAGGAGCTGCTCACCGTCAAGTCCGACGACGTGCTGGGTCGGGTCAAGGTCTACGAGGCCATTGTGAAGGGCGAGAACATTCCCGAGCCCGGCATTCCCGAGTCCTTCAAGGTGCTCATCAAAGAGATGCAAGCGCTGTGTCTCAACGTTGAGGTCCTGTCCAAGGACGGCAGCGAGATCGAGATGCGAGAGCTCGACGACGAACTCTTCAGAATTCCTGAAGAACTCGGAATCGACCTCTCCCGCCCCGAACGGGGATCCGACGAAGAAGACGCAGCCCGCGCAGCCGCTCGTGCGGCTCGCGCCTGAGCGAGGCGCAGCCGTGGCCTGAGCGGCCCGGCGAAGCCAAGAGCGGAAGGAAGCGCTCGCACAATGACGATGACAGTAGGAAGCACAAATCCGAGGGAACTCAACTAGATGCTCGACGTAAATGACTTTGATCAGCTCAAGATCGGCCTCGCCACTGCGGATTCGATCCGCATGTGGTCCAACGGTGAGGTCAAGAAGCCCGAAACCATCAACTACCGCACCCTGAAGCCCGAGAAGGACGGCCTCTTCTGCGAGAAGATCTTCGGTCCCACCAAGGACTGGGAGTGCGCCTGCGGCAAATACAAGCGTGTCCGTTTCAAGGGCATCATCTGCGAGCGTTGTGGCGTAGAAGTCACACGCTCGAAGGTACGCCGCGAGCGGATGGGTCACATCGAGCTGGCTGCGCCCTGTGTGCACATCTGGTACCTGCGGGGAACTCGCTCATGGTTGGCGTACCTGCTCATGGGAACTACGCCCGCGAGGAATTGAAGGCCAAGCAGCTCGAGAAGGTCATCTACTTCGCCGCCAGCCTCGTCACCGGAGTCGATGAGGAAAAGCGCGACGAAGATCTTCCCAGCCTCGAAGCAGAGGTGATCGGTGATCGCGAGGTCATCGTGAAGGAAATGGAGCTCGAGCTCGCGAAGGAGCACGAGACCTTCGAGGCCGAGGTGGCCGAGATGGAAAAGGGCAAGGCCAAGGACTCCGAGATCCGAGCCCGCCAGCGTGCCTTCGACAAAGAACTGGCCACGGTCCGGGATCAGTACGAACAAGAGCTCGACATGCTCGATCAGGCTTGGGACACATTCAAGGGCATCTTCGCTCGTCAGATCATCGAAGACGAAGCTCTTTGGCGTGAGATGAAGGACCGCTGGGAGGACTACTTCGAGGGTGGCATGGGTGCTGACGCCATCGCCCAGCTCGTGGAGAAGATCGACTTCGACGATGAAGAGATCAAGCTTCGTACCAACATCGATCCGCCCGAGGGTCAGAAGCCTCTGAGCGCTCAGCGCAAGCAGAAGGCCATCAAACGCCTCAAGATCGTTGCGGCGTTCAACCGTCGCGACGAAAACGGTCGGAGACAAAACGACCCGCGGGCCATGATCCTCGACGTTGTACCCGTTATCCCGCCTGAACTGCGCCCCATGGTGCAGCTCGACGGTGGCCGGTTCGCCACGTCGGACCTCAACGACCTGTATCGCCGAGTTATCAACCGGAACAACCGCCTGAAGCGCCTGCTCGATCTCGGAGCTCCCGAGATCATCGTGAACAACGAAAAGCGCATGCTCCAGGAGGCGGTCGACGCATTGTTCGACAACGGTCGGCGCGGCCGTCCGGTCACCGGACCCGGTAACCGTCCGCTCAAGTCACTTTCCGACATGCTCAAGGGCAAGCAGGGACGTTTCCGTCAGAACCTCCTCGGCAAGCGAGTTGACTACTCGGGCCGTTCTGTCATTGTGGTCGGCCCTACCCTGAAGTTCCACCAGTGTGGCCTACCCAAGATCATGGCGCTGGAGCTGTTCAAGCCCTTCGTCATGAAGCGTCTGGTTGATGAGCAGTTGGCGCAAAACATCAAGAGCGCCAAGCGGATGGTGGAACGCCGCCGTCCGCAGGTGTGGGAGGTCCTCGAAGAGGTCATCCAGGAACACCCGGTGATGCTCAACCGGGCACCTACCCTTCACCGCTTGGGAATTCAGGCTTTCGAGCCGGTGCTTGTCGAAGGCAAGGCCATTCAGATCCATCCCTTGGTGTGCACCGCCTTCAACGCCGATTTCGACGGCGACCAGATGGCGGTGCACCTGCCGCTGTCATCGGAGGCACAGGCCGAGGCCCGGGTCCTGATGCTCAGCGCCAACAACGTGTTGAGCCCCGCACACGGACGGCCGCTGGTCACCCCCACCCAAGACATGGTCATCGGGTGCTTCTACCTCACCGAAGAGCGCAAGTTCCCAGAAGACGGCCCACGTCATGTCTTCCGCAACGTCAACCAGGTGCGTCGCGCGTACGAGTCAGATGTGATTAAGCTGCACGAACCCATCGAGGTTCGGATCCCTCGGCTCCTGGCAACGCCAGCCAATGGGGCTGCAGCGGTATATCACAAGACCACCGCAGGTCGCCTCTTCTTCAACGAGACACTTCCCGTCGGCTTCGAGTACGTCAACAGGCCGATCCGCAAGAAAGACATCGGCGTCATCGTTGACGAGCTCGCAACCAACTACAACAAGGCCGAGGTCGCTCGGTCGCTGGATGCAATCAAGGATCTTACGTTCCATTTCGCTTCCCGTTCCGGCCTTACCGTTTCGGTCGACGATGTTCAGACTCCTCCCCAGAAGCGCGCCATTCTCGACGAGCACGAAAAGGAAGCGGAGAAGATCGAGGCTCAGTTCCGCAAGGGTGTAATCACAGACGGTGAACGTCGTCAGCGTGAGGTTGAGGTGTGGACCACCGCCACCAACAAGGTGAAGGACGCCATGGAGATCCATCTACGCTCCAAAGAGTTCAACCCGGTGGATGTCATGGTCACTTCCGGCGCCCGAGGCAACATCATGCAGGTACGTCAGATCGCCGGGATGCGCGGGTTGGTCGCCAACCCTCGTGGCGACATGATCCCTCGTCCGATCAAGAGCAACTTCCGTGAAGGCCTCACGATGTTGGAGTACTTCATCTCCACTCCCGGTGCCCGCAAGGGTCTGGTCGACACTGCGCTGCGCACCGCCGACTCGGGTTACCTCACGCGCCGTCTGGTCGACGTGGCTCAGGAAGTGATCATCAACGACACCGATCCTTTCGCCGATGGCAAGAGTGTTCGTGCGTTGGTGCTCGACGACATCAAGGCGGACGGCTACTACGACCGGGAGACCGGCGAGAAGTGTTCACCGATCGACGAGAACGCTCGTATGGTGCGTACCTACTTGGAGAACCGGCTGTACAGCCGGGTCCTCGCCGACGATGTGAAACTGTCCGACGGCAGCACCATTCCGCGAGGGACCATGGTCGAAGAGGAGCACATGATTGCGCTTCGCGACGATCCTGAGGTCACCTCGGTACGTGTGCTTTCGCCTCTGACCGACGATTCGCCCGCGGTATCACAGCGGCCAGCTATGGCATGAGTCTGGCCACCGGCAAGGTGATCGAAGTTGGCGAAGCGGTCGGCGTGATCGCAGCCCAGTCGATTGGTGAGCCTGGAACCCAGCTCACAATGCGTACCTTCCACACCGGTGGTGTGGCCGGAGGTGCCGACATCGCCGGCGGTCTGCCCCGTGTGGTTGAGCTGTTCGAGGCTCGGACCCCCAAGGGTGCCGCCACGATGGCAACCCGGTCGGGCACGGTTCGTATCTCCGACGAAGACGGTCAGGGCAACAACATCACGGTCATCACCGACGAGGGCGAAGAGGATCTCTACACCGTTCCTCTTGCAGCCCGACTCGAAGTGCGTGATGGCGACGTGATCGAAGCCGGCGACGCCATCGTCGACGGTCCACGCGATCCCAAGGAGCTGCTGAAGATCCGAGGTATTCGGGAGACCCAGCAGTATCTGGTGAGCGAGGTTCAGAAGGTATATCGCGACCAGGGCGTGAGCATCCACGACAAGCACATCGAACTCATCGTTCGCCAGATGACTCGTCGTGTTGGCATCGAGGACGCCGGGGAAACCAACTTCCTGCCCGGTGAACGTGTCGATCAGTGGCACTTCCGCGATGTGAACATGCAGATGGTTGCCGACGGCGTCAAGCCTGCCCAGGGCATTCCCGAGATCATGGGAATCACCAAGGCATCTCTTGCTACCGACAGCTGGCTGTCAGCTGCGTCGTTCCAAGAGACCACAAGGGTGCTCACCGAAGCTGCCATCGAGGGACGTTCGGACTCCATGATCGGGCTGAAAGAGAACATCATCATCGGCAAGTTGATCCCAGCCGGTACCGGTCTCATGCGGCATCGCAACGTGGGTATCGAGGCACCGGAACATCAGCCGATGGCGTTCTACAGCAGTGGGGAGGAGGACGTATCCGACTTCCTCGCCCAGAAGAACCGCGAGGTCGAGGGCGCATCCGTAACCGGTTTCGCCGACCGCATTGGCTAAGCCTTTCTCCATTGCTTCCACTCGCCTGCGCGGCGGCAACGTGGCCGATTTGGACAACGACCCAATTGAGTCCATGAGTGGCATGCGAGGTACGAGCAAACCACTCTCGCTCCCGGGCGACCCGAAGGGCCGGTTCGTCAAGCGAGGCGCGCCAGCGCCGAGTGAGAAGACGAACAGGAAGGCCCGTAGGCGAGCGTGGAGGGCCCCCGGAGGGAATTAGCCGTAGGCGGTGATCAGGCGGTCGCCGGCTTCGGCCAGAAACGCATCGGACTTGGCGAAGCAGAAACGGATGTGGTCTTCACCCATGCGGTCGTCCTGGTAGAACACTGAACAGGGGACGGCGACGACGCCGGCCTCCTCGGGAAGTGCGAGACAGAACTCCACACTCTTCTTCGTGGTCACCGGGGAGATATCGGCGGTCACGAAGTAAGTGCCTTCGGGTTCGAGCACTCTGAAGCCTGCCTGATCGAGTTTGCCGCACAGGAGGTTCTTCTTGACCTCCATTTCGATGCTGATCGAATCGAAATAGTCGTTCCCCAACCGAAGGCCGACCGCGACTGCCGGCTGGAACGGCGCACCGTTCACGTAGGTGAGGAACTGTTTTGCCGTGCGGATTGCAGCGAGAATGGGTGCTGGGCCGGTGGCCCAGCCCACCTTCCAGCCAGTGAAGCTGAAAGTCTTACCAGCCGATCCAATAGTGATGGTTCGCTCGAACATGCCGGGGATGCTGGCGATGGGGACGTGGGCGCCGGAGAACACCATGTGTTCATATACCTCGTCGACGATGGCGATCACGTTGTGTTCTTGACACAACTCGGCCAGCAGCTGGAGTTCGGAGGGGGTGAACACCTTGCCGGTCGGGTTGTGAGGCGTATTGAGAACCAAGAGGCGGGTCTTCGCTGAAAAGGCACGCCGCAACTCGTCGTCGTCGAAACCGAAGGTGCCGTCCTCCAGAGGTCCAAGCGGTACGGCTTTCAGCACAGCCCCGGCCATGGCGATCCCAGCGCCGTAGCTGTCATATGTCGGGTCGAAAGCAACGACCTCGTCGCCGACCTCACACAGTCCCAGAAACGACGCTGCGAGCGCTTCGGTTGCGCCGGCGGTGATCAGAACCTCGTCGTTGGGATCGAGTTCGAAGTCGTAGAACCGCTTCTGGTGTTCGGCTACGGCTTTGCGGAGGTCCATAGTTCCAGGCCCGGGCGGGTACTGGTTGACGCCTGCGAAGATCGCGTCGATTGCGGCCTGTTTCACTTCGTCGGGGCCGTCGGAGTCGGGAAACCCCTGTCCCAGGTTGAGGGCGCCGGTCCGCGCCGCAAGAGCCGACATCTCCGAGAAGATGGTGGTTCCAAAGCCCTGTAATCGAGCGGCAAGGTAGGGCCGACGTGGCATTGGCGTAAAGAGTAGGGGAGTGCGGCGTGGTCGTGTCAGATCAAGCACGGTCTCGCTCTGTGGTGGTGAGCATGGAGGGCCCCCGGAGGGAATTGGTGGAGGACCCCCGAAGGAATTGATTGTGTCATTGGTCATATGGCGATCGCTGTGAAAGACTCATCGTGTTACGGATGTCACCGACGAATTTGAAGGGGGATCATGCAGATCCAAATGAATGTGAACGGGGCCGATCGTTCAGCCGACGTTGAACCCCGCACGCTGCTCGTGCACTTCCTGAGGGAAGATCTTGGCCTGACCGGCACCAACGTGGGTTGCGACACCTCCTCGTGTGGGGCGTGCACGATTCACGTCAACGGTGAGTCGGTGAAATCCTGCACGATGCTGGCGGTGCAAGCCGATGGCCAATCGCTCACAACCATCGAGGGGCTCGCCTCAGGGGGCCAGATGCACCCCATGCAGCAGAGCTTCATGGAGAACCACGGCCTTCAGTGCGGCTACTGCACTCCGGGCATGGTCATGGCCAGCGTGTCATTCCTCAAAGAGAATCCCAGTCCATCCGAAGCCGAGGTGCGAGAAGGGCTCGAGGGCAACCTCTGTCGTTGCACCGGCTACCACAACATCGTCAAGGCCGTTCTGGCCGCCGCGCAATAGGAGAAGACCATGACAGCAGTGATGGGAACACCCCGCCTCCGCAAAGAGGATCCAAAGCTCCTCACCGGTGAGGGCAAGTTCGTCGATGACATCCAGGTGACCGGTCAGTTGTGGATGGGCATGGTGAGATCACCGTTCGCCCACGCAAAGGTGAACGGCATCAACACCGAGGCGGCAAAGGCAATGCCCGGCGTGCACGCCGTTTACACCGGTGCCGAACTCATGGACATGGGCCTGTGGGTAGCCCCGCTTCCGTGCGCCTGGCCTGTGACACCAGACATGGTGAATCCCGAGCACTACCCGGTCGCTACCGGCGAGGTTCACCACGTGGGTGAGATCGTCGCTGTCGTACTTGCCGAGACCCGCTATCAGGCGGTCGACGCGGTTGAGAAGGTCGAAGTCGACTACGACGAACTGACCGCCGTGGGAAGCATCAATGCGGCGATGGCCGACGCTGCCACCGCCCACAGTGACCACTCCACCAACAAGGCGTTCGCATGGGCCCTGGAACCCAACCCCGACGGAGTCAACGCAGCGTTTGCCAACGCAGCCCACACTGTCACCGGCGAATTCGTTCAGCAGCGCCTGATCCCATGTGCGATGGAACCCCGAGGTGTACTGGCGATCCCGTCTCCCGCCGGCGGGGAGGTCACCCTCTACAGCGCCACCCAGGTGCCCCACATCCTCAAGGTGATGATGGCGGCCACAACCGGGATCAGCGAGGCCAAGATCCGAGTGATCGCTCCCGCAGTTGGTGGCGGTTTCGGCGCCAAGCTCAACGTCAATCCCGATGAATCATTGGCGCTCACGCTCGCCAACAAACTCGGCCGCCCGGTTCGCTGGACCGAAACTCGGACCGAGGCCGCTTTTCCACCCACCAGGGTCGGGCCCAGCAACAGAAGATCGAGGTGGCCGCCGATGGCGACGGCAAGATCACCGGTGTCCGGGTGCACCTCGACGCCGACATGGGCGCCTACATGATGCTGATCACACCAGGTGTGCCGCTGCTCGGTAGCTTCCTGTACACCGGGGTCTACGACGTTCCCGCCTTCGGCTTCACCTGCGACGGTTGGTTCACCAACCTCACACCCACCGATGCCTATCGAGGAGCCGGCCGACCCGAGGCTTCCTACGCAATCGAGCGGGCGATGGACATGCTCGCCGGGAAGGTGGGGGTCACCCCCGAAGAGATTCGCCGCCGGAACTACCTCGCTGGGGGAGATGCCTTCGAGAACCTCGAGGTTGCGTCCACGCTGGTGTTCGACAGCGGCAACTACAACCCGAATCTCGATATGGCGCTCGACATGGCCAAGCTCAGCGATCTCCGAGCCGAGCAGCAGCGCCGCCGCGATGCAGGTGAGACCAAACAACTCGGCATCGGCCTCTGCACTTATGTGGAAATCTGCGGTCTGGCACCCAGCCGTGCGCTCGCCGGCCTTGCCTATGGCGCCGGTGGCTGGGAGGCAGGCACGGTTCGCATGCTCCCCACCGGCAAAGTGGAGGTCGTCACCGGCTCCACCCCCCATGGTCAAGGCCATGAAACCTCATGGTCGATGATCGTGGCCGACAAGCTGGGCGTCGATCCCGACGATGTCGAGGTCCTGCACTCCGACACTGCGATCAGTCCGCTGGGGCTTGACACCTACGGCTCACGTTCGCTGGCCGTGGGTGGCGTGGCGATCTCGATGGCCTGTGACAAGGTGATCGACAAGGCACGACTCATCGCAGCCCACCAATTGGAAGCGAACCCCGACGACCTCGAGTTCGAGAACGGTCGATTCGGGGTGAAGGGGTCGCCCGACAAGGGGCTCCTCATCCAGGAGGTCGCCTACGGGGCCTTCACCGCCCACAATCTCCCCGATGGCATGGAGCCGAACATCAACGAGCAGATGGTGTTCGACCCGCCGAACTTCGCCTTCCCGTTCGGCACCCACGTGGCGGTTGTCGAGGTCGATGAAACCACCGGCGAAACCAGACTTATCGACTACATAGCGGTTGACGACTGCGGAAATCAGGTGAACCCGCTCATCGTTGAGGGACAGGTGCATGGAGGCATCGTCCAGGGCGTAGCCCAGGCGCTGTGGGAGGGTGCGGTGTATGACGAAGATGGGCAATGCAAGAACCCGTCGTTCCTTGATTATCTGGTGCCTTCTCCCACCGAGGTGCCATCGATCCAGACCGGCTACACCTACACACCGAGCACCTCGAACCCCATGGGTGTGAAGGGAGTCGGCGAGGCCGGCACCATCGGGTCCGCAGCGGCGGTCATCAACGGCATCTGCGATGCTCTCAGCCCTCACGGCATCACCGATATCAAGATGCCGGCCAGTCCCATGAGGGTCTGGAAAGCCATCCAAGACGCAAAGGCAGGTCAGTAAAGTGATTCCTTCGAGCTTCGACTACGTAGCGGTTGATTCCGCCGATGCCGCCATTGCGGCCCTCACCCAACACGGCGATGAGGCCAAACTCATGGCCGGCGGGCACAGCCTGATCCCCCTGATGAAGTTTCGTCTTGCCAACCCGACGGTCGTTATCGACATCGGCAACGTGCAGGATCTGAGCTACATCCGTGACGCTGGCGATCATGTGGCGATTGGTGCTCTCACCCGTCATATGGCCGTTGAGACCAACGACCTGCTGAAAGCCGACATTCCCCTCTTGGCTCATGTTGCGGCTCAAGTCGGTGATCCATCGGTGCGCCATCGAGGAACGATCGGTGGATCTTTGGCCCATGCCGATGCGGCCTCGGATCTTCCCGCAGCTCTCCTTGCTTTGGGCGGCTCGGTGATTGTCCGAGGTCCAAACGGCGAACGAGAGGTGAAGGCTGATGATCTCTTCACGGGCTTCCTCGAGAACTCGCTGGCTGATGACGAGATGATCACCGAGGTTCGGGTTCCGAAGGCAACCGGTGCCGGCTGGAGTTACCAGAAGTTCAACCGTCGGGCCCAGGACTGGGCAATCGTCGGTGTCGCCGCCGTCCTCAACGGTTCACCCGGAGTTTCTCTGGTGAACATGGGCGCTACGCCGATGCGAGCCGCCGCAGTGGAAGACGCTCTGAACTCCGGGGCCTCTCATTCGGATGCGGCTCAGAAAGCAGCCGACGGTGGCACTCCGCCAGAGGACTTGAACGGCGATGCCGAATACCGCACTCACCTCGCCAAGGTTTTGGTAGAGCGCGCCCTCACCGAGGCTGCGGGCCGCAAGGCCTGACGTACACCACAAGAAACATCGGGTTTGATCCCCTCTCGACTGGGAGGGGATCAAACCCCACTTGGTTTTGGAGCAACGATGCCGGTCTATGAAGCCGATGAGGTTCGAATCAACTATGAGGTATCTGGTAATGGTCCGCCGGTCTTGCTCATCGCGCCGGGCGGTCTCGACTCGAACATCTCCAAGTGGGCGATTTCGCCGTGGCACCCGGTCGAAAGGCTGCAATCGCAGTTCACCGTAGTCGCCATGGACCAGCGAAATTCCGGTGGGAGTTTCGCCCCTGTCGGACCTGAGCAGGGGTGGAACGATCATCTCGCCGACCAATTGGGGTTACTCGATCACCTTGGCATCGAACGTTGTCACATGCTGGGCATGTGCATCGGTGGGCCTTACATCGCCAATGCCATGAAGCGTGCCCCCGAGCGTGTAGCGAGCGCAGTTCTACTGCAACCGGTTGGAATCAACGATGGCAACCGGAGAGATTTTCATGAAATTTCCAACGCCTTTGTTCAGGGACTCGCTGCATCGACACACCCGGACGTGCCGTCACAAACCTGGCAGTCGTACCTGGACAACATGTGGGGCGGCGAGTTCCTTCTCACCGCATCGGACGACGACGTCGCCGCCATGCTGACGCCGATGTTGATCTTCATGGGTGACGACAACTATCACCCGCAGTGGACATCTCGCCGCATCGCCAAACTCGCACCCAATGCAGAACTGGTCGAACAGTGGAAGGATCCAGCTCTAATCTCTCAGGTGCATGATCAGATTGTCGGTTTTCTCGTCCAGCCACCGCGTCTAGGGGCCTCGAGCTGTTGTGGTTGTCGTCGTGATCAACTGGGGATGCATGAAGATTGGAGCGGACCGATCGGTGGTTGACCGGTCAGTTTCTGGAACATGAGGTAGCGATCTTCGCATGTCATGTGCTCCAGGACTGGCCGATCCAGCTGATCGAGAAGCCCCCAAGTGATGATCATCGCTACCCGTTCCTCGTGGCGGTCATGTGCAGGCACGTTGCCGTTGTCGTACACGCCACCCACGATGGCGGAATAATCAGGCCACGTCGTACCCTCACCCCGCGACCAATGCCAGATATGGGCCAGTTCGTGAAGGATCACCAGCTTCTGATCATCTAGTGCAGCCGAAGTTTCGATCTCCTCGGGTCCGCACACATAGAGGGCTGGAATGTCTTGGTCCGGGCGACACTCCCCCACCTCTCCGTGGCACATCGACCGAGCTTCATCGAAGATCGCTTCGATCTTGGGGGGCAGCTTCAAACCGGCTGCGTCGAAACGAGCCAGAGACCAATCGACTGCTTCTCGCTGATCTTGGGTCAGCCGGTTCGTGGAAAGCACGATCCCTGCGACAGCATCGACCCGCCGACCGGTGACCTCAACCTCTGCGGCGGCGACCAATCCATCGGTTTCGCAGTCGATTTCGATTGTCGTCTCAACGCCAGGTGCCGCGACGGTCTGGCCGCTGCCGCCGGAACAGGCGGCCAGCAGACTCACTGCAAGAATTGTGCTTACGAGCCGTGCCATGATTCAAGGTACGGCAAGGGCTGTTTGTGGGGTAGAGGCCTTGGTCTCGCAAAACGTTGTTTGGTTTCGGCTCCGGGATCAGCTGGGCAGGTAGGGGTTGGAGCGGACTAACTCGGCGCCGAGTGCCACATAGAAGACCACATCGGCTCGGTCACCCTTGGCCAGGTCGGGGTTGAGCCCGCTGGCGTTGGTTCCCTTCAGGATGTCGAGCCAGTAGGCGTATCCGCTGGGGTCTGACCCCCGGCCGAGGACGTTCTCGTAGACCCGGGTGAGGAACGCTTCGTCGCTGGGCGCATTCTGGTAGAAGTTCTGGAACTCCGCAGAACTTGTGGTGAAGAACCGCGCAATCTCGATGTTCTGGTAGGTCTTGCCGTCGACCTCGCCTTTGCTCACACCGATCCAGTACTTGCCACCGGCCACGTCGGGGACACGGTTGAAGAACGCGTTGTACAGTCGCAGAATCTCAGGGTCGGTACCGGGTCGGTAGTCCTCGGCGTTGATGATCTGGCTGAGCGTCGTCGCCTCGGCCACCGGACCAGGTTCGACCTCGCTTGCCTTGTCAACCAGGCTGAGACAGGCCGAAGGAGTCATCTCCCGGGTTTGGAGCTGGCCCGGGACCCGGTCGGTTGGCCCGCCTTCGAGGCCCATGACCACGATGCCGTAGTCCTTGACGGCGTTCGGGTCGACGCCGGGGATGATGAGTGATCCAGAGACGTTGAGGCTGTCACTGCCGGAGATAGGGCTCCGCGGGTACACCTCTACCAGCTCGACTTGTGTGGTAGCGGCCGCAGTGGGTCGGCCGAAGTTGGTGAAGGCGGCAACTGTGTTGGTAAGGGCGTTGGCGATGGTGCCATCGCACGCGTCAGTGCTGCGCAGTTGAATCACGTGGTTCTGAAGGCCACCGCCGGGAGCGCTGATCAGGTCCTCGCCTCGAAGCGTGAAGTTATAGGTGAGAAGGGAGCCGGTCAGGTTCACCTGGCCAGAGACCCGTACGTCGCTGCCGTTGATCACCTGTGGGTTTGCACCACCAACACGGGCCAGCGGGAAGCTTCGGCTGGTGGGGTTGGGAAGTGCGTTGGCGGATCCACCGAGTTCGGCGCAGGCGACAATCTGCCCACCGATGGTCGTGACCACGATTGCCGGCTCGCCGTTGTTAACTTCAGCGACCCGAACGCCGGTGAAGCTGGCCATCTCGTCATAGGTCCAGCGCAGGACGCCCTCGACGCCGGAACTGAATTGTGTTGCCGCCAACCAGGAACTCGCTGGTGTCGGCGGTGAAGGGCGCAAGGGATGCCGGGTTGCCCGAACATGTGGTCGGCGTGGTGTTTCCATCCTCGGGTCCGGCGATACGGACCTTGTAGTCCGTGTTAGGCGTTAACCCACTGATTTCCACCGAGAGGGTTGGACCCGATCCCGAGGTGGGCGCCGCGAGGTAGCCAACGCCATTGGCTGACGCTCCGCTGTAGCCTTCGAACTCGAGTTCATAGAGGTTGGCCGACAGCGGAACCGGATCGACCGCCGCTGCCGGGGCGACCACGCCCAAGATCATGCTCAGTCCGAGCCCTATCGCCACCGATGTCTTCTTCATTATTCCTCGATTTGTGAGTTGTGCGCCGACAGCTGAAGCTACTGCCTCAAAACCTCAGCGGGATGTCGGATTCTGAGGGAGGGAACAATTGCCCGGCGGCTACTCCCGAGACGGACTGGATCCGGGATAACTCGCACCGTGCGGGTCTGGGAAGCGCTGCCGATTACGCTGGTGCGATGCCGCTAGCGGAGAGTGTTGAAGAGGTCGAGCGAGCGCTGGCTGAACACGAATACTTGGCCGATATTGGACTAGCTACGAGCATCTATCTGGCGCTCACCCTGGAACGTCCCCTCTTTCTTGAAGGTGAGGCTGGGGTGGGCAAGACCGAGGTGGCGAAGGTGCTCAGTCGCTGGACCGGTGGTCGGCTCATCCGATTGCAGTGCCACGACGGGATCGACGCTTCTCAGGCGGTTTACGAATGGGATTACGCACGCCAACTCCTACACCTCCGCACGGCCGAAGCAACGGGGCGGGCGGCGACGGGTGATGTCGAAGAACTGGAAAACGAGCTGTACAACCCACGGTTCCTGATCCGCCGACCTCTGCTTGAAGCGCTGAGCCCCACCGAAGGTCCGCGCCCGGTGCTACTCATCGATGAGATCGATCGAGCCGACGACGAATTCGAAGCGTTCCTGCTCGAAGCTCTCAGCGACTACACGATCACGATCCCCGAGATCGGAACCATCCACGCCGAGAGGCCGCCTATCGTCATCCTCACTTCCAATCGGACCCGTGATGTGCACGACGCATTGAAACGACGCTGCCTCTACCACTGGGTAGAGCATCCAACGTTCGAGCGAGAGGTCGAGATCGTCAAAATGAGAGCTCCGGGCGTAAGTGATGCACTGGCCCGCCAGGTTTCAGCGATGACAGAGGCGATGCGAGGATTCGGGTTGTACAAACCGCCAGGGATTGCCGAGACGATCGACTGGAGTCTTTCACTTGCAGCTCTTGGTCGTATGGAACTTGACGACGACACGGTGAGTGCCACCTTGGGAACAGTGCTCAAATACCGTGAAGATCAGGCGAAACTGCATCAACAGGGTGTGCACGAGATGGTGAAGAACGCCCTCTTCAAGGCCAAGTAGCGAGCGAAGCGAAATGGTGCCAGCCCGGCGCTGAAGGACAGATGGTCGACCCGGTATCTGTCCGGATGGGTCGCCCGTCCCTGCTCATCGAGTTCGGGGCGGGCATCATTGGTGGATGCGAAGAGACAGCATCGAGGGAGTCATCGCGTTCACACCCGAGCGATTTGGCGATGACCGCGGCTACTTCGCCGAGGTGTACAGCAAGCGGGTCTGGACCGACCTGGGACTCAGTGTCGACTTCGTTCAGGACAACGAAAGCCTGTCGGCAAAGACGGGCACCATACGCGGGATGCACTTCCAAGTAAGCCCATCGGAGCAGGGCAAACTGATCCGCTGCCAAAAAGGCGCCATCCTCGATGTCGCAGTCGATATCCGCGACGGATCCCCCACGTTCGGAGATCATGTCGCAATCCGCCTCGATCCCGATCAGGGCGCTCAACTGTGGGTGCCACCCGGGTTTGCACACGGGTTTTGCACATTGGAACCCAACACAATGATTGCCTACAAGGTTACCTGCTACTACGACCCCGATGCCGATCGGGGAGTCCGATGGGACGATCCCGCATTTGAAATCGATTGGCCTGTCAACTCTGCCGATGCGCTGCTGTCGGCCAAGGACAGGGCGGCTCCGACGCTGCACGAATTTGGAACGACCGCAGGACTGTTCTCTTGAGAGTCCTGGTCACCGGTGCCTCTGGTCAGGTTGGGCTCGAACTCGGTCGGACCCGATGGCGCGGAGACGTCGAGTTGAGGCTCGCAGATCGCGCTGAGTTGGACATCACCGACTTCGATCAGGTCACGGTCGCAGCTGAGTGGCGACCCGAGGTCATCGTGAACGCTGCGGCGTATACGGCCGTTGACCGAGCCGAGGAGGAACCTGACCGGGCAGAGGCGGTGAACTTCCAGGGTGTTGCCCACCTGGTCGCCATCGCAGAAGATCTCAACGCAACGCTCATCCAACTTTCGACCGACTACGTGTTCGACGGCTTGAAAGACGGGTGGTATGTAGAAGACGACGAGCCATCACCGCAGGGTGTGTACGGCCATACCAAGCTCGCTGGCGAGATGGCAGCGTTGAGCGCCCCCAAGTCGATCGTGCTTCGTACCTCGTGGGTGTACGGAGCTCTCCAGCCCAACTTCGTCATGACCATACGACGCCTGGCGTGTGACCGCGAGGAGCTCGGGGTGGTTGCGGACCAGTTCGGCTGCCCAACCGCAGCGGCCGACATCGCCTCGGCGGTCTCGGCGATCGTCGCAGCGGGGGCTGAACATCGTGGGATCTTTCACGTGGCTGCTCCCGACGATGCCTCGTGGTGGGATCTCGCCAGCAAGACGATCGCACTGATGCGCCCGAGCCGTTCCCCACGTCTGAACAGGCTGACTACCGATCAATATCCAACGCTGGCCACAAGGCCACCGAACAGCCGATTGAACTCGGCCAAACTGGCAAGCGCGTATGGCATTCGACTTCGACCCTGGCGCGAAGCCCTGGCCGATGTGTCCGACGAACTCAACGTCTGAGCCGACCGCTGGCCAGGCGATTTCGCAGGCGAATCAGAGGGCTGCGTCGTTTGCCTCAGTACCTACAGACGTGTGACTGTGGGACCGCTCATGGTGTTTCGAGTGTCGAAGATCGCCTTGGCGTTTGCCTGAATCATCTCGAGATCGAAGTCGCGATGATTCGTCAGCATGATCACCAAGTCAGCCGAAGCAATGATTTCGGGAGTGAGGGTGACCTGTTGTGTCGAGATCGGGAACTGGGATGGATCTACCCAGTCGTCGGCGCACTGCACCTCGGCTCCCATGTCGTTTAGCGCATTGGCTATGTGGATCACTGGAGTCTCCCGGCTGTCACCGCTGTTGGGTTTGTAGGCCAGCCCCAGGAGTAGAAGTTTGGAACCCTTGATCGAGCGCATTTGATCGTTGAGAATCCGGGCAATTCTCGAAACAACGTGGTCGGGCATGTGCTCGTTGATGTCGTTGGCCAGATCGACGAACCGAAATGAGTGGCCAAGCGACTGCTTGACCTGCCAGCTGAGATAGCTGGGGTCGATCGGAAGGCAGTGACCTCCGACGCCAGGGCCGGGAGTGAACTTCATGAATCCAAACGGCTTGGTGTTGGCCGCATCGATTGCCGCCCAGATGTCGATGTCCAATTCTGCAGCAAACATGGCGAGCTCGTTGATGAGAGCAATGTTCACATGGCGGAACGTGTTCTCGAGCAGCTTGGCGAGCTCGGCTTCCTTGGTAGAAGGAACCGGAACCGCTTCGGTGACGAGGTTGTTGTAGAACTCCTCAACGATTGCCAGCGCCTCAGGAGTTGTGCCTGAGACGACTTTGGGAGTGTTCTCGAAACGGTAGGTCAAGTTGCCGGGATCGATCCGTTCAGGGCTGTACCCAACATGGAAGTCGACGCCACACTTCAGCCCCGAGCCTCGTTCGAGGATTGGAACGAGGAGTTCTTCAGTGGTTCCGGGGTAGGTCGTCGATTCCAGCACGACAGTTGCGCCGGCTCTGAGAAAGCGAGCGAGGTCGGCACCGGATGCCTCGATGTAGCTCAGGTCTGGCGCGCCGTCGCGGAGGGGTGGGAACGGTGATCACCGCGATATCGAATCCGGCGACTGAGGACAGCTCGTCGGAAACAGCGAAGCGTCCGGTATCGAATGCGGCTGCGAGTTGGTCCGACGGGACGTCTTCTACGAAGGAGTCACCGTTGACGAGTCGCCCGATACGGTTCTTGTCGATGTCGTAACCGACGACTGTGTATCCCACCTCCACCGCACGCACTGCGAGCGGAAGTCCTACATAGCCCTGTCCAACGACGACAATCTTGGTTGCGGCAAGATCAGCATTCGCTTCGGTGTTCATGTTTTCCTCGAAGTTCACAATTTCTCCTAGTGGAAGGCCTCTTCGCTTTCGGTGCCAAGACGAAGGAAAGGGTCATTTCTATCTTCGGCGGAAATGCTGCAGTCGAAAGTGGTCCGATTCCGCTTGTTCGCCGCTCAAGTATAGGAAGTTGCGAGCCGATCGAACTGCTGGATGAACTGGATGAACTGGATGAACTGGATGAAAGCCTTCGGCGACCCCTCTGGGCCGGCTGGCTCATGGGCTGAGAGCGATTGCCCAACGACGCAGGGCACTGCCGTCGCTGACAATGATCGGTACCGGTTACGTACTGGCGGAAGTTGAGAACCATGGCGGTAGCAGGATGAAAATCGCGCTCGTCTCCCAATTCGTATATCCCCACGGTCATGAGATTCGTCTGAAGAAGATCAGCCAGACGCTCGTGAACGATGGCTACGACGTGGTCGTGCTCTGCAAATGGGAAGCAGGGCTGCCCGTCTTGGAGAGTCTTGACGGAATCGAAATCCATCGAAACGCGCCTGCTCGCTGGGCTCCCAAGCTGAACGCCGCGCTCACGCTGCATCTCGCCTACAACCCGGTCTGGTTCATCTGGCTGCTGCTGAAGTGCCGAGCTTTGGGCGTGGACACCCTGATCGTCCGCAACCTCCGACTGGGACTGCCTGCGATCCTTGCAGCCCGAGTTCTCGGGTTGTCGATGATTGCTGATCTGAGCGAAAACTACCCGGCGCTTGCCACGATCGAAGGCAAAGACCGACCTCAAGACGTCTTCACCCGAACCCGGGCCGTCGAAGCGTTCTTTGAGAAGTGGACGGCGCGCCTGGCCGATCATGTGTGGGTCGTAGTCGAAGAGAACAGAGATCGCCTCGTCAATGAGGTCGGCATAGCCCCCGACAAAGTCTCGGTTGTCAGCAACGTCCCGACGGCGGAATCAATGGACGATCTCTTTCGATTCCGAGCGGAGCGTGAGACGGCGCCTGACCAGCGGCTCACGTTGGTATTCCTCGGCATCGTCGACTCCCTCCGTGGGCTGGACGTGCTCATTCAGGCAGCTGCTGAAGCCAACCGACGTGGCGCCGCAAAACGAATACGGCTCCTGGTGATCGGCGATGGTCCAGCCCGGCCGGATCTCGAGTCCCTGATGTACGACCTGGGCGATGACGCCGACGTCGAGTTCACAGGCTGGATCGACTCCAAGGATAAGTACCGCTTCCTTGCCCAAGGAGACTTCGGCGTGATTCCCCACGTCAATTGCGAACTCTGCCAAACCACGATCCCCAACAAACTCTTCGACTATCTCGGAGCAGGAATTCCGGCGCTCGCAACCGATCTCGCTCCCATCCGGCGTGTCATCGAGGCCCACGACTGTGGCGTTGTCGTTTCGTGGAGTCGCGATGACATGGCGACCGATCTCATGCGGCTCTCGGAGCTTTCGCTGGATGAACTCCGCGAGATGGGTGAACGGGGCCGAGAGGCCGTTCTCTCCACATACAACTGGGGCTACGAAGAGGCCGCAATTCGAACGACCCTCAAACGAATCGCCGACCGACGCGCCATTGCCTCGGATCCTGATGATCCTGATATGGAGCTACAACGATGATCGAAGTTCGGGACTCCCAAGACGATCGTAAAAGGGTTCTCGTCGTGATGGGCACACGACCCGAAGCGATCAAGATGGCACCTGTCATCGATCGGATCGAACGACACAGGGATCAGCTGCGTCTCGAGGTCTGCGTGTCAGCACAACACCGCGAAATGCTCGACCAGGTTCTGGACATCTTCAAAATCGTTCCAACCTATGACCTGGACCTCATGAAGCCCGGTCAGAACCTCTTCGACCTAACGGCGAAGTTGATCGTCGAGTTTCGAAACGTGCTCGAGGCATCCCGGCCTGACTACGTGCTCGTTCACGGCGACACCACAACGACGATGGCGGCGAGCATTGCCAGCTTCTACCACGGCGCCACGGTTTGTCACGTAGAGGCTGGACTGCGGACCCACGACAAACGTGCTCCGTTTCCCGAAGAGGTCAATCGGTTGATCACTGACTGCATTGCCGATCACTATTTCGCCCCGACCGAGAGTGCCAGACAAAACTTGCTTGCAGAGAACATTCCTGATGACCGGATCGTCGTGACCGGTAACACCGGCGTCGATGCGCTTCTCGACGTAGCTGAATTCGTCGAGACCTCATCCGACCCGATGATCTCCGAGCTGAGAAGGCTGATAGATCCCCGAAAGGAGCTGGTTCTCGTCACGGCCCACCGCCGGGAGAACCACGGGGCGAACTTCCTACAGATCTGCGATGCCATCACAGAGATCGCCGAGCGGCCCAACACCCAGGTCGTCTACCCCGTGCATCCCAATCCCAATGTGCAGGGCCCAGCGCGAGAGCGGCTCGGGCACCTCCCAAACGTGCTGCTCATTGACCCGCTGTCATATGTTCCCTTTGTCTGGCTCATGAAACGAGCCGAACTGATCCTCACAGATAGCGGCGGCATTCAAGAAGAAGCACCGAGCCTCGGCACACCCGTGCTGGTTCTGAGGGAAACGACCGAGCGCCCCGAGGCGGTTGAGGCAGGTACGGCGTTTCTGGTAGGAACCGACACGGAGAGAATCGTTTCAACCGTGGCCCATCTCCTGGAGGACGCCGATGCGTACAACGCAGTTGTGGCCCGAGAGAACCCCTACGGCGATGGGCGGGCCTCGATGAGGATTGTCGACTACTTGATTGGCTCTTCGATGATCGAAGACGCCCAACTCGCCACCAGTGGGCAGGAGTAACGCCAATGGCTAGCAATCAGTGCACCGAGATCGACGCTCGGCTCGAAGAGCTTCAGGACTGGTTTCTGACCTCACCGATCTATGTTGGTAGCGGCGCCTATGCGCAGTTCTACAGAGGCCAAGAACAGGGCCCGGTCTATCCCGAAATCACGGCCTATGCGATCACCGTTGGCGCCCGGCTCTTCGAAGCAACCGGCCGAATCGACTTCCTCGAACGGGCCCGGGCTGCAGCTGAGTACATGATCGAGATCGGTAGCCCGGCCGTGCCAGGAATCGACGGGGAAACAAAATACACCTTTGACACGGGCATCATGATCGACGGCTTGCTCACCTTGGCTTCCATCGACCCCGAACAGGCCGCACGCTGGACTCACTACGCCGTGATCGGGCTGGAATGGCTCCATGCGGCCTACTCAGGAGGCAGCTACCCGCCGGCGGTTCCGTTGCCACCCACAGAAGAGGTCGGACCCTATGACTGGCATCTGGCCCAGGGTGTCCACCTGGGCAAGAACGCAATCCCGTTCATCAAGGGCGGTCTCGCCACCGGCAACGAGGCGTATGTGCAGATGGGTCGAGAACTTCTCGATTGGAGCCTCACGCTCCAGCTTCCGGAAGGACGGTTCAGAATCCACGCCGACAGCCGGAAAACTCGTCTTCATCCCCACTGCTACATCCTCGAAGGCCTCCTCTATGCCGGCGTCGCGCTCGAGGATCAGAAGTACACCGACGCGGCGCGTCGAGGCGCAGAGTGGCTGGCCACTGTGCAGCATCCCGATGGATCGTTCCCACAGTGGTTCCCATCGACCGACGGGCCCCTACCCAGGCGAGTGTTCGACCGGCTGACAAATCTTCGCGTTTGCGACGTTCCGGCCCAGTCGATCAGAGCATGGAAGGTCTTGGCGATGGCCGAGGAACATATCACCAAAGCTGAGGCGTTTCTCGAAGAAATGAGGAACGAAGGCCTGCCGCTCCGGTCTCATCAGGTCGTCGGTCGAGAGCTCGGCACACCGGCGATCTTCTCCTGGCCGACCTTCTTCTATCTTCACGCGTGCATGCTTCGCAGCGGAGAACCAGACCGAGGAATCGAACTTTTCTGATCCGGGGATCGATCAGGGCTCACCCGCCAAGAGCAGCGGGAATATACGGATGGTCTGCGATGAACTCTTCCCCGTCGGTGATCCATCGGATCACTTCGGAACGGCTCAGGGTTTTGTCGTCCAGCAGCCTCAACCAGTACTCGTACCCGGCTCGGTCATACTCCCGGCCGAGAAGATTTCGGTAGATTCGGTCGATGTAGGCGGCGTTGGATATGTCTTGATATTCGTCTCTGAATTCATCCGAATCCGACATGAATGCGGCGATCTCGTCGAGTGAGAATCCCTGACGTCGGACACCGAGCCAGTACTTGGCCCCTGCGAGGTCGGGAACACGATCGAAGTAGCCGACATAGAACCGGAGGATCGGGGCATCGAGGCTGGGGACGAAGTCGATCGCTTCGACCAGTGCTCCAAGCGTCGGAGCGTCGGCGTAGCTTTTCACGCTCCGGTCTGGGTTGGTGATCTCAAACGGTTCGGTGTAGAACTCATAGCCGCCATCGGGTGACAGTTCGGTGAGGACGGTCACGGCAAATCGATAGTTGGGGCCGGGCGGAATGGGGTGGAGTAGCTGATTCGGGACTTCGCAGGTCCTGGTGTCGGCTGAGCTGACGCAGGCGATCTCGTCGTAGCTCCACCGGGTTGCGCCAGAGATCCCGGCCAACCGATCGGGATGTTCCATCCGTAGGCGGGTCAGATAGCCGGTCACTTTCGAACCTCCGTCGGAAATCGGCGGTTGCCAGGAAAGCCCGAAGAAGCTCTGAGCCTTGGTGACCGAAACCGACCGAGGGACTGTGGGTGGCGCCGGGTTCACTTCGTAGGCGAGCTCGGCCGACTCGGTGAATGGCTCACCGTTCTCCACGAAACTGCCAGAGGTGGTGACCTGGTTGGTTGAAGGCCCGACCGGCTGATCGAAACGCAGGGACATGCGCACCACGACGGACTCGCCCGCCCCCACCCGGTCGAAGGATCGTTCCGATGTCCACTCTGCAACCGGACCAACGCCCGGATTGATGGTGGAGAAGTCGAGCTGGACCTCAGACAGATCCCGGCCGGAGGTGTTCGTGAACTCAAGAGCAATGTCGCAGCTGTCGCCCGAAGCCACAACCCGTCCCTCGTCCTGTTCTCGGAGGAAACAACCCACGAACGGACCGAACTGGAACGGGCTTCGATCATCGACGTTTATGGTTCCGGTCGGGGCCCGGCTTTGGGCGTACCGAACACCGGTTCGACCGACAAAGGTTGCCTCCAACCTGTAGCTGTCGTTGTCGAGATCGTAGATATTTCCGGTTGCACCGAACTGCGGCGATGCTGCCAACGGCACCGCAGCAAACAACGTGAGGGCGGCAACGGTTACCCACGCCACTGGCCATCTGTTAGGAGCCGAACTGCCTAGGATGTTTCGCCGGTTCACGTGCTTCCTCCGTCCGGTTTCCCCACGGGCAACCCTAGTCGGAGGCGTAGATCTTCTCGCCGGATTGGTCCTCAGGTCCTAAGGCACAACCCCCGAATGCTAAACCGACCCATCTGGCCAATTGATCCGCTAGATCGTCAGTGAGCACCGAACCGCTTGGGAAGCAGATGCTGCGTGCGAAGAGATCCTTTACAGACCTCGAGGTCCCCGTCGGTCAGGACCGAACCGCTCGGCAAGCAGATCCCTGGGCGTAGCCGACCGCTAGAATCGCTAACGTGCCGTGGATCGCGACACGATGCCGGCGAGGTGTTCGAGGGATCGGTACGAGTGGCCGGACAGGAACAGATCGGTGTGGGGAAGAGCGGCCGCCATCCCTGCCGCTACCGGTGCGTACCCTTCCGACGCCTTCAGCGGGTTCACCCAAATCAGCTGGTGGGTGACCCGATGAAGCCGTTCCATTTGTTCTCCGAGCACTTCGGCGTCGCCGCGGTCCCAGCCGTCCGATACGACCACGACTACGGCACCTCGGGCCATACCCCGTATCGCCCACAGATCGTTGAACTCAGCGAACGTGTCGCCCAGCCTGGTTCCTCCGCTCCAGTCCTTGACTTCGGGTGTCGCAGCTTGCAGTGCAACGTCGGGGTCGCGATTGCTGAGGAAACGGGTGAGTCGGGTGAGCCGGGTCCCGATCGAAAAAGCCTCGACCCGACCGCGAGCGATCAGCGCAGCATGGCTGAACCGGAGAAAGGCGCGGGCGTAGGGTTCCATCGAACCGGACACATCGAGGATCATCACGAGCCGTCGGGGTTTCACCGAATTCCTTGTGAACTTGCGGTGAACCGGTTCGCCCTGGTGCTTCAGAGCGGATCGGATCGTGCGACGCAGGTCTGGCGCGGTGCCGTTCCGCTTGGTCGGGACTTGGCGCCGACTGCGTTGGGCATGGGACGTGAAGCGCATCTGAAGCATCATCTGCTGGAGTTCCCGTAGCTCGGCCTCAGAGCACTCGGCGAAGTCCTTGTCCATCAGAATCTCGGCCCGGCTGAAACGAACCGACTGGAGGTCGTCGTCGCTCTCCTCCCGATCTTGTTCGGCCCCATCGTCACCTTCGTCGTCGGTATCGAGTGCCAGCGTGGCCGAAGGAGGCTCACCCTCGACGTTCATCCACTCGCCGTACTTCTGTTCCCAGAAGGCCGCAAAGATGCGGTCGTAGGTAGCGATGTCTTCGGGTTGGGAGATGAGGGTTGAGCGGCCGGCCCAGTAGGGAGCGGATCGTTCACCGACACCGACGAGCGTGGAGAGCGGCTGCGAAATTGAGTGTGGCGGAGATGGGAACCGAAACCCCGGACTCCCGCAGCGCCCGTGTGAACGCAACTGCGATCGCCTCGCCGGTCGATCCGGCCGTCACCCGTGAGGCATCCGCAACATCGATCTGCGCCTCCACAACTGCGTATCGTACCGCCTCGTTTCGGTGGCCCTGAACGTGCTCGGGCGTAACGCGCGCAGGAATTGGGTTCCTCGTGGGTTCATCAGGAGCCTCACGTGCCGACGGGAGCTTCCGAATGGGTTCTGAACAATTGCTCGTTGCCGCCGCGCTTGTGGTCATGACCGTCGGGTTGGCCACCCGGCGCTTTTCGCCGACGCTCGGTGTCGTCGGGTGTCTGTTGGCGCTCTTCGTCGCCGGTGTCAGCGATGCCGAGACCACCTTCGGCGGCTTCTCCAACTCTGCGCCGATCACCATCGCGGCGTTGTATGTGGTCGCGGGTGGAGTTCAGCGAACCGGCGCGGTTGCTCTCGTCGTCATTCGCCTGGCTGGCGAACGGGCCTTCAGCCGGGTTCTCGCCGGCGCCGCACTTGCCAGCGCGTTCGTCGCCAATACACCCGGTGGTCGCCATCTTGATCGGACCGGTGATCCGCTGGGCCGACGAACACGGCCGCAGCGCCAAGCAAGTTCCTGATCCCGCTTTCCTACGCCACGATCCTGGGTGGCATGACCACGCTCATCGGCACGTCCACCAACCTGGTTGGTTCGGGCGTTGCGACCGAACTTGGGCAGGAGCCACTGTCGTTCTTCGAGCCCGCACGCTTTGGGCTGCCCGTCGCAGTCGTGGGTCTGATCATGACCGCCGGGCTGGGGAGCCGTCTCTTGCCAGATCGAAGATCGCCAGCCGACGAACATCGGCCCGAGAAATCCTTCACGGTCGTCTGCACCGTCGTACCCGAGGGTCCCTACGACGGAGCGACGGTGGAGGGTGCAGGACTCCGTGACTTGCCGGGCTTGTTTCTCGTCGCGGCCCAGGAGTCGGCGAACGGCGAGCTGACCGCTCCGGTCGGCCCCATCCCACGTTCTACATGCCGGAACGATGCTGTCGTTCGCGGGCGCGGTGACGAGCGTTGTGGATCTCCAAAATCGACCCGGGCTCGAGCTCTCTGCCAACGATCAGTTCTCCTCCCTGGCCGATGCTCAGCACGCCTGGTACGAGGCGGTGGTCGGCAACGGATCTCCGTTGGTGGGCAGCACGATAAAGCAAGCCCAGTTTCGAAGTCGATACCAGGCTGCCGTTGTAGCGCTCCACCGCTCCGGATCCCCGGTGGCTGGCAGGCTGGGAGACGAACGAATCCAGATGGGAGACTCTCTGCTGCTCGTAGCCGACCTCGGTTTTGCCCAGCGTTGGAACAAGCGCAGCGACTTCCTTCTGATCCGACGACGCAGTGAGCCGCCACCGACCGCGTCGAACAAGGCTGCGCTATCGCTCGGCATCCTGGCGATCGTCGTTCTCCTCACGGTTACGGGCCTCGCCGATGTCGTTCGAGCCGCGGTCGATCGGTGCAGGACTCACCGTCGTCGGTGGCGTTCTGACCCCTCGACAAGCGCGCGATGCCGTCGACCTGAACGTCGTGGTGCTCATCGGTGCGGCCATCGGGCTCGGCGCATCACGGTCGAAACCGGACTGGCCGATCGGTTGGCGAGCGGGCTGATCACGTTGTTCGAACCAGCGGGTGCCTGGGGAGTTGCGATGGGCGTGACCCTGGCCGCTCTTCTGCTGACCGAACTCGTCACCAACGCCGGGGCGGTCGCGATCACAGTTCCCATCGCGGTTGCATCCGCACAGGAGATCGGCGCCGACCCACGGGCATTCGCACTCGCAGCGGTCACCGCCGCGAGTGCATCGTTCCTCACGCCCATCGGGTATCAGACCAACACAATGGTCTACGGACCCGGCCGTTACCACTTCACCGACTACCTCCGGCTCGGCCTCCCGATCACGCTGGCGGTGGTGCTGATCGTGCCCGTTCTGGCTTCCTGATCCGGGGCAGGATCTGACGGAAATGATCGATTGCCCTGCAGTAGCCTCGGGACATGGATGACGACCAGCGCCCGACGCCCGGATAGCACTCGATCTGATCGACGGTCGCATCCTGGGTGTCCAGCCCGGCCGTTTCACCCGATGGTGCCCACACCGCATACGTCGTGTCGACCACTGACTACAAGAAGAACAAGACGTTCAGCCGGATCTGGCTCGACGGTGCGCCGCTCACCGCAGGTGACTTCGACGGTTCCCCGTTCTGGTCCCCGGACAGCAAGCATCTGGGATTCGCATCCCGGCGGAGTGAGAAGAAGGGAGAGTCGACGCTGCGTGTGACTTCCGGTCGGAGTTCCGGGTGAGACCCGCACGATCTGCACGATGCCCGACGGGATTGCGTCACCCGCGTGGTCCCCCGATGGCGAGTGGATTGCATTCACCAGTCGCACTCGGAACGAGCGATACGAGCGCCGAGGACGTGTCGTTTCAGTCGCCGCGAAAGGTGGAACGGTTCGTCAGCCGGATGAACGGTGAAGACTGGATCTTCGATCGGCCGTCTGACGTGTACGTGGTCGCGGCCGGCGGCACCGGGACTCCGAGAAACCTCACCCCCGATGAGTTCCAGCACCAGGGTATTGCTTGGTTGCCAGACTCTTCGGCGGTGCTCACCAGCGCGCAACGACACGATTCGTGGGATCGCGACTGGGCCGAAGACATCTACAAGAGTCTCCCTTGACGGCGCCATTACCGCGATCACCGCCGGGGACGGACGATTCGGTAGCCCGTCGGTCTCGCCCGACGGTGACTCTAGTGGCCTTCGTTGGAGCAACCGACAATCGCACCTATCCGATGAATGATCAGGTCCTCGTCGGCGGCGCTCGATCGAATCGACCAAACGGTCGCCGATCTTGTTGTGGCCAGCGCCGGACTGGATCGCAGCTTCACCTGCACGGTTGGTACGCCGACCCCTCAGTGGATCAGTGACCACGAGCTCTTGGCGGTGGCCGAGGATCGAGGCGACACCCATGTGTTCAAACTGACCGCCGATGGATCAAAGGCCCCCGAACCGGTTACTTCGGGAAGACTCTCGGTCACTGGTTTGTCCGCTCGAGGTGGCACGTTGGCAACGACCCGGACAACCGTGAACCGGGTCAGTGAGTTGTTCATCGCTGACGATCAAGTCTCCAAGGTGGGTGCCCACATCTCAGCGAGGCTCTCCGACTGGGAGCGATTCACGGTGCCCACCGCCGATGGGACAAACGAGATCGACGCGTGGATCATGCGCCCCGCCGATTTCGACGCCTCATCGAGCTACCCGGTTCTACTGAACGTTCATGGCGGGCCATTCACCCAGTACGGGGAGTATTTCTTCGATGAAGCGCAGATGCAGGCTGCGGCAGGTTTCGCCGTACTGATGTGTAATCCCCGAGGTGGAAGCGGTCGTGATACCGAGTGGGGTCAGGCACTTCTGGGGCCGAAGCACCATCGTTTCCAGGGAACCGGGTGGGGCACGGTCGATGTCGACGACATCATGTCGGTGCTCGATGCAGCACTTGATCGATACTCGTTTTGCGATAGCTGACCGGGTCGGGATGTTGGGCGGCTCGTACGGCGGCTACATGGCTACCTGGCTGGCTGGAAAATACAGCGACCGTTTCAAGGGCATCTGTTCTGAGCGGGCCGTGAGCAACCTCACATCGCTCGAATGGAACAGCGACATCGCCACCCTCTTCACCCTCGAGCACGGCGTCAGTCATCTCGACGATCCGGCCTACTACGCCGAACGTTCACCCGATCCGGTTGGTAGAGAACATCAGTACTCCCATGCTCATCATCCACAGCGAAGAGGACTGGCGTTGCCCAATCGGCCAGGCGGAAGAGTTGTGGGTAGCGCTCCGGCTGCTCAACAAGGACGTCGATTTCTACCGATTCCCAGGGGAGAGCCATGAGCTCTCCCGCAGCGGATCGCCGATCCACCGGGTTCAACGGGCGGAGATCATCCTCGATTGGTTCGCCGAAAAGCTCGCTTGATTCCCCTTCCATCACTTAGGTAAAGGTGAGGGGCGACGTCGCCTCGATGCCAACCCATGGCAGGCTGGACCCTTCATGAGCAGCGTGCGAATTTCTCGGTTTCTCGCGCTGGCGACGCTTGTTCTGCTCGTTGCTGGGTGCACCAGCGACGGCACGGCCACCGAGCCGCCCACGACCTCAGCTCCATCCGATGTAATCGAGGATTCACCGGATCCGCCGTTGGAGGCAACCGACACCCCCGATGAGGAATCGGCTCAAGTGACGGCGGACGCGATCAGCACCTCCCGGCCTTTATGTTTCGCCATCCGGTGACGATGCGAACCCGGGAACCTCGCCCGAGGAAGCGTTCGGCTCCATTGCGCGGGCAGTGAAGCAGCTCAATCCCGGCGACACGCTCTGGGTGCTCGACGGCGAGTACGTCGAGAATGAACGCAAAGACTCCGGAATCGTTGTCGACCGCTCTGGAACCGCTGAAGAGTGGATCCGAATCTCAGCCTTCCCCGGGGCTGAACCGGTCATTCGCACCGATCACAAAAATGGGATGAAGATCGAGGGTGCCAGCTACGTGGAAGTACGCGGTCTCACATTCATTGGCTCGATAGATCAGTCCCGAATTGCGGCCGAACCGGGAGGACTATTCGGGAGCTGGAATCAATGTGGATGCGATCTACACCGAGGGGGTGCGCAACCACCACGTCAGGATCATCGGCAACACGATCAGCGGCTACGGAGCTGGTGGCGTCCCCGTCACTGGCACGAGCCATGTGGAAATCATGGACAATTTGATCTTTGACGTGGCCAGCACCGATCCCTTTCAGCACAGTGGAATCTCGATTCTCGAGCCATTCAATCTGGGTTTTGGCGACGACGAGAACGGATACAGCAACTACGTCACTGGCAATATCGTGTACGGCGCCGAAAATATGGTTCGAGATGCAAATGGCCTGATCACCGACGGGAACTGCGTGATCTTGGACCGAACAAACCTGAACGACTACGAGGGTCGGACGTTGGTGGCCAACAACCTGTGCGTCGACAACGGTGGCAGGGGTGTACAGATCTATCAGTCCTCCAAGGTCGATGTGGTCAACAACACATTGTTCGGCAACTCTCGAAGTCCCGAGATCGCCGCCCGGGGTGGCGATCTGGGAGCCTATGAGTCCGAGGACGTGACGTTTGCGAACAACCTCGTCTTCACACTCGGTGGACATCACCCGGCTCGAACGTTCCAATCATCCGGCATCAGTTTCGAGAACAACCTCTTCGTTGCAAGCCGTGGCGCCGACTACAACGGCAGTGTGGCTCGAGGTGATCAGGTCATCACGGACCGGTCCACAACGGTCGTGGTAGAGCCCACAGCCTCAGTACGGGCCGAACTCTTTCAGCTCGTGGCCGATTCGGCTGCGGTCGATGCCGGTACGAGCCGCTTCGCCGATGTTGTCGATCGCGACTTCTTCGGCCGTACTCGTCAGTTGGGTGATAAACCCGATATCGGAGCCTTTGAATTCGAGGGTTAGCAGGTCAACGAGCGCACAGCCGAGTTAGTTCAGACCGGCCTGTGACCGATTTCTCACGGGTACAAAGTCCTATTCCCGGTCACCAGGATTTACCAGGGACGTCCTTTCGGTCTACACATGAGGCTATGGATGCACCCGACTATGTACAGCATGAGGGCCTGAAGGCCTGGGTCCAAGAGATGGCTGAACTCTGCAAACCGGACTCAATCTACTGGTGTGACGGCTCCGACGAGGAGTACGACCGGCTGTGCCAGGAACTGGTTGAGGCCGGCACGTTCACCAGACTGAATGAAGAACTCCGTCCCGGGAGCTATCTGGCTCGAACCGATCCCAGCGATGTCGCTCGGGTGGAGGGTCGAACCTTCATCTGTGCGCGCACAAAAGGCGATGCGGGACCAACCAACAACTGGATGGATCCCGACGAGATGAAAGGGATCCTCAACGGGTTGTTCGAGGGGTGTATGACCGGTCGAACGATGTACGTGATGCCGTTCAGCATGGGGCCACTCGGATCCGAGATCGCCCAGATGGGCGTGGAGATCAGCGACAGCGCCTATGTGGCTGTCAACATGAAACTGATGACCCGTATGGGACGGGCGGCCGCCGAGGTGCTCGGAACCGACGGGGAATTCGTGCCGTGCATGCACTCGATCGGTGCACCGCTCGCTCCGGGCGAGACCGACCAGACCACCTGGCCGTGTAATCCCGACGAAAAGTACATCGTACACTTCCCCGAGGAACGTGCCATCTGGAGTTACGGCTCGGGATATGGCGGCAACGCACTTCTCGGAAAGAAATGTCTAGCGCTTCGTATCGCGTCCACGATGGCGCGAGACGATGGCTGGCTGGCCGAGCACATGCTGATCATGGGTGTCACGGATCCCGGTGGAGACAAGACCTACGTTGCTGCAGCGTTCCCAAGTGCCTGCGGCAAGACCAACTTCGCCATGATTCTCCCACCGCAGGCATTCGCTGACGAAGGCTGGAAAGTCACCACGATCGGCGACGACATCGCCTGGATCAAGCCCGGTGAGGACGGCAAGCTGTACGCGATCAACCCCGAGTACGGGTACTTCGGTGTCGCCCCCGGCACCGCGATGGAAACCAATCCCTCGGCGATGGAGACCATCAAGTCCAACACGATCTTCACCAACGTGGCTCTCACCGACGAGGGCGACGTGTGGTGGGAGGACATGGGTGTCGACGCCCCAGCGCACGCCATCGATTGGCGGGGAAACGACTGGACCCCGGATTCAGAGGACAAGGCTGCCCACCCCAACGCCCGCTTCACCGCCCCCGCAGTCCCAGAACCCTGTCATCGACCCCCAGTGGGACGACCCCAAGGGCGTGCCGATCTCGGCCTTCATCTTCGGCGGCCGTCGCAGCGGCACGATGCCGCTTGTGGTGCAAGCCTTCAACTGGACGTACGGCGTCTACCTTGCGGCAACGATGGGATCAGAGACGACGGCAGCGGCCTTCGGTGCCCAAGGTGTGGTTCGTCGAGATCCCTTCGCCATGTTGCCCTTTGCCGGCTACCACATGGGTGACTACTTCAATCACTGGCTTTCGTTCGGACGCAACATCCCGAATCCACCACGAATCTTCGGTGTGAACTGGTTCCGCAAGGACGACGACGGCAAGTTCGTCTGGCCAGGATTCGGCGAGAACATGCGCATCCTCGAGTGGATCGTGCGTCGAGCCAAGGGCGAGGCGTATGCAACCGAGTCGCCGTTGGGTTGGATGCCGCGCCATCAGGACATCACGTGGAAAGGCCTCGAAGATTTCAGCGAAGCCGATTTCACCAAGGCGATGTCGATCAATCGTGACGACTGGAACGCCGAATTGCTCCAGCACGAAGAGCTCTTCACCCGGTTGCATGATCGGCTCCCGGGTGAGATGCGAGCCATCCGAGATCTCATTCGATCGGCCCTGTTCCGCAGCCCAGAACATTGGGAAATGACCACCGATCCCACCTGAGTTCGGTTCAAAACTCGACTGGGGCAGGGCGTGTGCCCTGCCCCAGTCGTGCGTAGAGAGTGGTAGCTGAGTCCGGTCAGCGCCAGAGTGATCGGGCCATGTCGAGCCGAGCATCGCCGGTGCTTGAGCCGGACATCTTCAATGTGTGGGACCCGTGCGTACATGGTGACGTCGACGGGCACCCTTGCGGTTTGTGAGGTTCTTCAATCGAGTCATGTATCTAATCTACTGTTGATTCCAAGGCCTGTGATGAGTCGGAAGACCCTTCAATATGGTAACAGGCGTCACATATGCGAATAATCAAAAGTCGAGACGGTCCTTCACTTTGGAAACAGTAGTATCAGACATGTTCTATCTTGGACGACACGAATCGGCAACTGCTCGACATCCTTCAGGTCGATGGCCGAATCTCCTACAAGGACCTCGGCACTCGGGTGGGACTCACTCCGCCCGCAGTTGCGGAGCGAATGCGCAAATTGGAAGAAGCCGGAGTTCTGAAGGGGTTCAGAGCCGTTGTCGACTACGAGGCGCTCGGGTTTCCTCTGCTGTGCATCATCAGGATGAAGGTTGGGAGCCAAAGCACGTTGAATATCGACTACACGCTTGGCCGCAACACCACAGGTGATCGAAGCCAATCGGGTGACAGGTTCGGACTCCCACGTGGTTCGTGCCCGAGTGCGAAACACCTTCGGAATCGAAGAACTTCTGCGTGACGTGTGGAAAGAGGGTGACACGATCACCAATCTTGTGACCAGCTCACCGGTGCCGTCTCGGCCGATGAATCTGGAAGCAACCAATGCCGGCCGGGAGTAGGGCTGACCCCAACCCAACGCGACGCCGAATCGCTTGGCGTCTGGTCAGGAACAACGGGCGACGTGCTGGAACACGGCAGCCAGGGAAGGACAGGCGGAGGGTCGGCTGCGGACGATTCCTACCCTCGATCTGGATATTCGACACTGATGCGCGAACGTCAAAAAGAATCGGTGTAAAGGGAGCGTCTCGTCGGTAGCCTGTCCAGTCGGCATGGCCGTAGGTGAGCCCTGCCCCCACACCGATTCACCGATTCCCTACACGAGCACGTGCGAAAGTCGTATGCCTACCATTCAGCAGTTGGTCCGAAAGGGCCGCCAGAGCAAGTTCAAGAAGGCGACCACGCCAGCACTGAAGGGTTCCCCTCAGCGTCGTGGAGTGTGCACTCGCGTGTACACCGCCACCCCCAAGAAGCCCAACTCGGCACTTCGTAAGGTCGCCCGTGTGCGATTGAGCAGTGGCATCGAGATCACCGCCTACATCCCCGGTGAGGGCCACAACCTGCAGGAACACAGCATCGTGTTGGTTCGTGGCGGTCGTGTGAAGGATCTTCCCGGTGTTCGCTACAAGATCGTTCGTGGAACCCTCGACACTGCCGGTGTTCGGGATCGCAAGCAGGCCCGTAGCCGCTACGGCGTGAAGAAGGACTAGAAGAATGCCTCGTAAAGGTCCAGCCCCTCGCCGAGAACTCGTACCGGACCCGGTGTACCGGAGCGTGCTCGTCACTCAACTCGTCAACAAGGTCCTGCTTTCGGGCAAGAAGACCGTGGCAGAACGCGCCGTGTACGACGCCCTCGAGATCGTTGGCGAAAAGACCGGCGGTGATCCTGTCGCAACACTCAAGCGAGCTGTCGACAACGTCCGCCCACAGCTCGAAGTCCGCAGCCGTCGCGTCGGTGGCGCTACCTACCAGGTACCCGTCGAGGTTCGGCCCCGCCGAGCCACCACCCTGGCCGTTCGGTGGATGGTCACCTTCGCTCGCCAGCGTCGAGAGCGCTCGATGGCTGAGCGCCTCGCCAATGAGATCCTCGATGCTTCCAACGGCATCGGAGCCTCCGCCAAACGTCGCGAAGATCTTCACAAGATGGCCGAATCCAACAAGGCATTCGCTCACTACCGCTGGTAGTCGAGCGCCCGACTAGTTCCAGAGAGCAGAGACAAAGGCGCAGATGAGAGAAACGGCAGCTCGCCCTACACCCCTCGAGCGGTATCGAAACATCGGCATCATGGCCCACATTGATGCTGGCAAGACCACCACCACCGAACGCATCCTGTTCTACACCGGCAAGAACTACAAGATCGGTGAGGTCCATGACGGCGGCGCAACCATGGACTGGATGGAGCAGGAGCAGGAGCGTGGCATCACGATCACCTCTGCCGCAACCACCTGTTTCTGGAATGATCACCGAATCAACATCATCGACACGCCCGGACCACGTCGACTTCACCGTTGAGGTAGAGCGTTCCCTCCGTGTGCTCGACGGCGCCGTTGCGGTCTTCGATGGCGTCGCCGGAGTCGAGCCCCAGACCGAGACCGTTTGGCGCCAGGCCGACAAGTACGGCGTGCCGCGCATGTGTTTCGTCAACAAGCTCGACCGCACCGGCGCCGACTTCTACTTCTGTCTCGACACCATCAAGGAACGGCTCACCCAGGACGTGGCTGTGATCCAGCTGCCCATCGGTATCGAGATGGACTTCGTCGGCGTTGTCGACCTGGTCAAGATGAAGGCGCTCGTGTGGCCACCCACCACCGATGAGAAGGATCTAGGCGCTACCTACGAAGAGGTGGAGATCCCAGCTGAGTATCAGGACAAGGCCGATGAATACCGTGCGCTGCTCGTCGAAGCGATCGCAGCGACCGACGACGACCTGATGTTGAAGTACCTCGAAGACGAGGAAATCACCGGGGATGAACTGCGCAATGCCTTGCGCACAGCCACGATCAACAACAAGCTCGTCCCGATTCTCTGCGGAACCGCCTTCAAGAACAAGGGTGTCCAGCCGCTTCTCGATGCGGTGATCGATTACCTCCCCTCGCCGGTCGATCTCCCTGCCGTTGAGGGCGTCGCTCTCAAGGGCGGTGACGAGATGAACCGGAAGCCCGAAGACGAAGAGCCGTTCAGCGCGCTTGCCTTCAAGATCATGAGCGCCCCGCAGGTCGGCAAGTTGGCCTACTTCCGGGTCTACTCCGGCAGCCTGTCCAAGGGCGATCAGGTGCTCAACACCCGAACCGGTTCCAAGGAGCGCATGGGTCGCCTGCTGGAGATGCACGCCAACAAGCAGGAAGACCGCGACATCGCCATGACCGGCGACATCATGGCCGCAATCGGCATGAAGAACGTTCGCACCGGCGACACCCTCACCGATGTGTCCAACGCGATCGTGCTGGAGAATCTCACGTTCCCCGACCCGGTGATCCATGTGGCCGTCGAGCCCAAGACCAAGGTCGATCAGGACAAGATGGCCAAGGCCCTCATGAGCCTGAGCGAAGAGGATCCCACCTTCACCGTTCACACCGACGAGGACACCGGTCAGACCATCATCGCCGGAATGGGCGAGCTGCACCTCGAGGTGCTGGTCGACCGCATGCTGCGGGAGTTCCGAGTGGACGCAACGGTCGGTAAGCCCCAGGTGGCATACCGAGAGACCATCACCGGAACCGTGGCGAAGGACACCTACACCCACAAGAAGCAGACCGGTGGTTCAGGTCAGTTTGCTGAAGTCACCATCGCCATGGAGCCCTCCGGCCCTGGCGGCGGCTATGAATTCGTCGACAAGATCTCGGGCGGTCGTATTCCCAAGGAATACATCCCCTCGATCGATCACGGCATTCGAGATGCCATGACCACCGGTGTGCTCGCCGGGTTCCCCACCGTCGACGTGCGGGTAACGCTGCTCGACGGCAAGTACCACGACGTTGACTCCAGCGAAATGGCCTTCAAACTCGCCGGAATCCAAGCGTTCAAGCAGGTTGCCCGTAAGGCGAAGCCTATTCTCCTCGAGCCGATCATGGCTGTGGAGGTCGTCACCCCTGAGGACTACATGGGTGATGTGATCGGCGACCTCAATTCTCGTCGTGGCCGGGTTGGCCAGATGGAAGCTCGTGGCCAGAATCAGGTTGTCTCTGCACAGGTTCCACTTTCGGAGATGTTTGGGTACTCAACCGACCTACGCTCCAAGACCCAAGGTCGAGCGAGCTACACCATGCAGTTCAACAACTATCAACAAACTCCTGGGAACGTCCAGGAAGAAATCGTGAAGCGCATCCGGGGCGAGTGACCTCAACCGGATCTTAGAAAGGAAACAAGCCCCAATGGCAAAGGAAAAATTTCAGCGTACGAAACCGCATGTGAATGTGGGGACTATGGGTCATATAGACCATGGGAAGACCACGTTGACGGCTGCGATTACCAAGGTGTTGGCTGAGCGTGTTGCGGGTAACACTGCGACTGAGTTCGCGAACATCGACAAGGCTCCTGAGGAGCGTGAGCGTGGGATCACGATCAATGTGTCTCATGTTGAGTACGAAACCGAGAAACGGCATTACGCGCATGTTGATATGCCTGGGCATGCTGATTACATCAAGAACATGATTACTGGTGCTGCTCAGGTTGATGGGGCAATCCTGGTTGTGTCTGCTGCTGATGGTCCGATGCCCCAGACCCGCGAGCACGTGTTGTTGGCTCGTCAGGTGGGTGTGCCCGCGATTGTGGTTGCTTTGAACAAGGCGGACATGGTTGATGACGAGGAGCTTCTGGAACTGGTGGAATTGGAGGCTCGTGAGTTGTTGACCGAGTACGAGTTCCCTGGTGATGATGTGCCGGTTGTGCATGTGTCGGCGTTGAAAGCGTTGGAGGGTGACGCTGATGCTGCTGAAAAGATCATGGAGTTGATGGATCAGGTTGATACCTATATTCCTGAGCCCGAGCGTGAGTTGGATAAGCCGTTCTTGATGCCGATCGAGGATGTGTTCTCTATCACTGGTCGCGGCACCGTTGTGACCGGCAAGGTCGAGCAAGGGATTGTCAATACCGGTGACTCGTTGGAGATCATCGGTATCCGGGACACTCAAAAGACCACCTGTACCGGTGTGGAGATGTTCCGTAAACTGTTGGATCAGGGTCAGGCTGGGGACAACATTGGTGCCCTGTTGCGTGGCATCGAAAAAGATCAGGTGCAGCGTGGCCAGGTGCTGGCTGCCCCCGGTTCGATCACTCCTCATACCGAGTTCGAGGCACAGGTGTATGTGTTGACCAAGGACGAGGGCGGCCGCCATAAGCCGTTCTTTGCTAACTACAGGCCACAGTTCTATTTCCGGACTACCGACATCACCGGTGCTGTCACACTGCCAGCCGGCACCGAAATGTGTATGCCCGGGGATAACACCGAAATGACAGTCGAACTGATCAACCCGATCGCCATGGACGAAGGCCTCCGGTTCGCAATCCGCGAAGGCGGACGCACCGTAGGCGCCGGCCGAGTCACCAAAATCCTCAAATAATGGCTGCTTCACAAAAAATCCGGATCCGCTTGAAGGCCTACGATCACGACATCATCGACAAGAGCACCAAACAAATTGTCGACACGGTGCAGCGCACCAACGCTGCGTTTCGTGGACCGATCCCGCTTCCCACCGAGAAGCATCGCTTCTGCGTGATCCGCTCACCTCACAAGTACAAGGACTCTCGGGAACACTTCGAGATGCGAATCCACAAGCGGCTCATCGACATTCTGGAGCCCAACCCCAAAACGGTGGATTCCCTCCAGCGTCTCGAGCTGCCTGCTGGCGTCGATATCGAGATCAAAATCCAACAGGTCTGATCCCAGTCTCGCTCCGCATGGGGCGAGAGAAGTCTGAACTCCCGCCCGCCTTGTTGAAGAACGAGGCGGGCGGGTGTTTCGCGTTCGGAGGCTGCGCGCTTGAGCTGCCCGCTTGCGGTCCCGAAATTGGACACTCCTCATGGACCATTCAGAGCAGAAGCGGGTATGTCGCCCCCAAAGCGGACAGCACGACCTGCAGGATGATGCCAAAGGAATGGGACTGCGCAGCGAAGGATCTTGAGACATGCAATTCGTCACAGGTCTGCAAGGTGGGCAACATCGATGTGCCCGATAGCGTGTAGAAGTTCGGTCTGAGTAGGCCCTGCGCACCTGGCTCCGATGCCCGTGTGGGGAACCGTTCGGCAAAAGACTTAACAAGTACGTGCACGGCCCGGGTTCGTCCTGAGCCCGCTGACGAAAGTGCAACCGATGACTGTAAAAGCAATCGTCGGCCGCAAGGCTGGCATGACACAAGTGTGGAGCGAAGACAACCGTCTTCTGCCAGTCACTGTGATCGAGGTACAACCCGTTCGGGTGGTCCAGATCAAGACGGTCGATAGCCACGGATACAACGCAGTTCAGGTCACGTTCGGACCCGCTCGCCGCAAGATCAACAAGCCCGAGCAAGGCCACTTCGACAAAGCCGGCGTGGAAGCCGGCCGCGAGCTGCTCGAACTCCGACTCGACGATGTGAGTGAGTATGAAGTTGGTCAGGAGATCGCTCTGGACACCTTTGCCGCCGGCGACATCGTGGACGTCACCGGAACCAGTAAGGGTAGGGGCTTCTCCGGCGTCATGAAGCGCCACAACTTCGCCGGTCGAGCGCGCCACCCACGGCGCCCACCTGGTGCACCGCATGCCCGGCTCGATCGGCCAGTGCGCCACCCCCGCCCGTGTGTTCAAGGGAAAGAAGATGGCTGGCCACTACGGAAACGAGAAGACCACTCAGCAGAACCTCACCATCGTGAAGGTCGACACAGAGAACGGCGCCATCCTGGTGAAGGGCGCAGTGCCCGGAGCCAAGAACGGTGTCGTCACGGTCCGCAATGCTGCGAAGAAGAAGGTGAACGCCTGATGGTTGCTGTAGCTGTTACCTCTGCCAAGGGATCCAAGGCTGGCACGGTCGAACTCGACGAGTCCCTTTTCGGCATCGAACCAAACGTCCCCGTCATGCACCAGGTCGTCACCGCTCAGCTGGCCGCCCGTCGAGCTGGTACCCATAGCACCAAGACCCGAGCCGAGGTTCGGGGTGGCGGCGCCAAGCCGTGGCGTCAGAAGGGCACCGGACGGGCCCGTCAAGGCTCCACCCGTTCACCCCACTGGGTCGGCGGCGGTGTGGCCCATGGGCCCAAGCCCCGCGACTACAGCCAGAAGACCCCCAAGAAGATGGTCAAGCTCGCTCTTCGCAGTGCGCTTTCAGACCGGGCCAGTGACAACAAGGTCGTTGTCGTTGATAGCTGGGGGATCGACTCGCCCAACACCAAAGCCGCCAGGGCCGTTCTGGAGGCCAACAAGATCGATGGCAAGGCACTGGTCGTGGTCGACCGAGCCGCCGATTCAGTCTGGAAGAGCTTCCGCAACCTTACCGACGTTCATGTGATCAGCGTGGACCAGCTCAATAGTTACGACGTGCTCGTCGCCGACTACCTGGTCTTCGACAAGGAGACGCTGGTCAACTCCGGCGCCGCCTCGGAAGACAAGTGAGGCTGACCGATGCATGAGAACTCGACGAACCTGAACACTTCGCCAAGGTCAGCCGTGGCCCGAGCGGCCCTCTTGAGCGGGGAAGATAGAGGAGATCTGAACCATGCGTGATCCCCACGACGTCATCATCAAGCCCATCATCTCGGAAAAGACCTACAACCAGGCAGAGGTGCTCGACACGTACACCTTCGTCGTACATCCAACTGCCTCCAAACCCGAGATTGCTGACGCTGTCGAAGCAATCTTCGACGGCGTGAAGGTCAAGAAGGTCAACACGATGGTCCGCAAAGGCAAGACCGTCCGCAATCGCGCCGCGAACACCACGTCCAAGCGGTCCGATACCAAACGAGCCATCGTCACCCTTTCCGAGGGTTCGATCGAGCTGTACGGAAGCTGAGAGGTCTGAACAATGGCTATTCGTAAGCGCAAACCAACCAGTGCCGGTCGTCGGTTCCAGACCAGCAGCGACTTTGGTGATGTCACCACGTCGACCCCGGAAAAGAGCCTGCTGGTCAAACAGAGCGGGACCGGCGGTCGCAACAACCACGGACGCAAGACCAGCCGCCATCGCGGTGGCGGTCACAAGCGTCGCTATCGGGTAATCGACTTCCGTCGCAACAAGGACGGCGTCGATGGCACAGTCGCGAGCGTCGAGTACGACCCCAATCGAAACTGCCGGATCGCCCTCGTGCACTACCACGATGGGGAAAAGCGCTACATTCTCTGCCCCAAGGGTCTCACCGTCGGCGACAAGGTCCGAAGTGGTTCCGGGAGCGATATCAGACCCGGAAACGCCATGCCGATGCGTTACATCCCTGTGGGGACAGTGCTCCACGCCGTCGAAATGAAGCCCGGCGGCGGAGCCAAGATGGCCCGCTCGGCCGGGACCAGCGTTCAGCTTGTCGCCAAAGAGGGTGATACCGCAACGTTGCGGCTGCCATCCACCGAGATGCGCCGAGTCTCCATCGACTGTGTCGCAACGATCGGCGAGGTCGGGAATTCCGAATTCGAGCTCATCAAGGTCGGAAAGGCCGGTCGCAGCCGCTGGAAGGGTAAGAGGCCCCAGACCCGCGGCGTGGCCATGAACCCCGTCGACCACCCTCACGGCGGCGGCGAGGGCAAGACCTCCGGCGGCCGGCATCCGGTGTCGCCATGGGGTAAGCCCGAGGGTCGCACACGCAAAAGGGCAAAGAGTCAGATGATCAGATCATCCGCCGCAGGCGGACCCGTGGAGGACGGAGGTAGTTATGCCACGCAGTTTGAAGAAAGGTGCATTCATCGACGAGCACTTGCTCAAGAAGGTTGATGCGCTCAACGAGAAGAACGAAAAGAGGGTCATCAAGACCTGGTCGCGTCGTTCCACCATTATCCCGGACATGATTGGTCACACAATTGCAGTCCACGACGGCCGCAAACACGTGCCGGTATATGTCACCGAATCCATGGTCGGACACAAATTGGGCGAGTTCTCGCCCACCCGCACCTTCAAGTTCCACGCTGGCCAAGAAAAGACAGGCCGCCGATGACAATCGCACCTACTCACGACCGGCCCCATGCGCGGGCCGAGGTCAAGTTCGTTCGCATGTCGGCGTCCAAAGTGCGTGTCGTTCTTGATTTGATCCGCGGCGATCATGTGGTCGACGCCATCGAAACTCTGGCTCTGAGTCAGCGCAAGGCATCCCAAGACATCGCAAAGGCCCTCCGCTCAGCGGTAGCCAATGCCAACCACAACGAAGAGATTCCTACCGAGGAACTCTTCGTGTCAGCGTGCTACGCCGATGAGGGACCGACGCTGAAACGTTTCCGTCCTCGCGCTCGAGGTCGCGCCGGACGAATCAACAAGCGCACCTGCCACATCACCGTGGAGGTTGCCCGGATGACCGATGACGAAATCGACCGTCGTGCCCAAAGCCTCGAGTCCAAGGGCGGGTCCAAGAAGAAGTCTGGCGGCGATCGCGCAACCCGGGTGAAGAAGTCCAAGACAGCCACTGATGCCGGCGAGGCCAAGACCGCTGTAGCGTCTGACCCCAAAGCAAATGAGATCGACGAGGACGCCGTGGATGCGGGTCAAACCGATGATGTGGCGGCTGAGGTCGAGGAGAGCGAAGCGACCAGCACCACCGTGGATAGCGATGGTGACGGTGAGGTCAATGCGGTGGACGAGTCGCCCTATGGCGAAGGTTCCCGTGCCCTCATCGATGGCGATCCCGACAAGATGCCCGAGGGCTTCGAAATCAAAGGCAATGCGAGCTCCAAGCTGTACCACGTACCCGGATCGAGCTTCTATGAACGCACCAACGCTGAAGTCTGGTTTGTCGACGCCGAGGCCGCTGAAGCGGCTGGCTTCGAACTACCCAAGAGCCAGCGTGGCAGCGAAGGAGAGGAAGAGTAGATGGGTCAGAAAGTAAATCCTTACGGCTTCCGGCTGGGAATCACAACAGATTGGAAGTCCCGGTGGATCGCCGACCGCCAGCAGTACCGCGACTACCTCATCGAGGATCGCAACATTCGCAGTTACCTCATGACCGAACTGCCGAATGCGGCGATCAGCCGCATCGAGGTCGAGCGGACCCGTGACAAACTCCAGATCGATGTCCACACAGCTCGTCCAGGAATCGTGATCGGACGCAAGGGCTCCGAGGCGGATCGTTTGCGTCAGGGGCTCAGCAAGCTCACGGGGAACCCCCGAGTGAAGCTGAACATCATAGAGATCAAGAGCGCCGAGCTCGACGCAGCGCTGATCGCTCAGGGTGTCGCCGATCAGCTTGCCGGTCGTATGGCGTTCCGCCGTGCGATGAAGCGAGCGGTCCAGCAGGCCATGAAGGCCGGCGCCAAGGGCATTCGGATTCAGTGTTCAGGCCGCCTCGGTGGCGCTGAGATGAGTCGTACCGAGTGGTATCGCGAAGGTCGGGTTCCGCTGCATACGCTTCGGGCCGACGTCGATTACGGTCTTCGTGAGGCTCACACGACCTATGGCCGTATCGGCGTGAAGGTGTGGCTGTATAAGGGCGACATCCTGCCCTACAAGTCCTCGGTCACCGATAAGGCAAAAGAAGCCGCTGTCGCAGCGGCCGCGCTGGGTGAGGGTCCTGGTGGCGCGCCGAAGAAGGTCGTGTCGTCTCGCCGCCGTCCCGCTCGCACCGAGGAGACCGACGCCGCTGCCGAGCCTGCACCGCTGGTGCGGGAGGCCGACCCCGAGTTCGAACGTCTCTTGGCCGAAGAAGAGGCCATTGAGGCTTCCCTCAAGGACAAGAGCGCCGAGAACCTGTCGTTTCGACCCGGAGATGGTGACTGATCATGCTCATGCCAAAGAAAGTGGCCCATCGTAAACACCACAGGGGCCGTACCCGAGGCGCCGCCAAAGGCGCCACACATGTCAACTTCGGTGAGTACGGTATCCAAGCCCTCGAGCCTGGGTGGATCACAAGTCGACAGATTGAAGCCGCCCGTATCGCCATGACGCGCCACGTGAAGCGTGGCGGCAAGGTCTGGATCAACGTCTTTCCGGACAAGCCCGTGACCGCCAAGCCCGCAGAGACACGTATGGGATCAGGCAAGGGGAATCCTGAGCACTGGGTTGCTGTTGTGAAGCCTGGTCGGGTGCTGTTCGAACTCTCATATCCGAATGAGGAGATCGCCCGAGGAGCCCTGAATCGTGCCATTCAGAAGCTCCCAATCAAGGCAAAGATCGTGACCCGAGAGGATGGATTTGATGGCTGATGCAGTTGTTGAACAGTCCGACGCCGAGCTCCTAGAGAGTCTGGGCGATGCAAAGAAGGAACTTTTCAACCTTCGTTTTCAGTTGGCCACTGGTCAGCTCGCCAACACATCCCGAATTCGGGATGTGAAGAAGGACGTGGCCCGGATCAAGACCGAGCAGCGTCGCCGTGAATTAGCAGGAGCCGAGTAATGGCCGAAGAAACAACAAGTGTCGAGGCCTCAGGCGCTGAGGCCACAACAACTACAGAGCGCAACAATCGCAAAGTTCGCGAGGGCGTTGTGTTCTCCAACGAAATGGACAAGACCGTCATTGTTGAAGTCACGCGCCGATCGAGGCATCCGCAGTACTCCAAGACCGTGCAAAGCCGTGCCCGGTATTACGTCCACGATGAGGAGAACACCCTCAATGTAGGCGACAAGGTGCGTATCACCGAGACTCGTCCGCTCAGCAAGAACAAGCGTTGGCGCCTCGTTGACATCCTGGAGCGTGCCCGATGATTCAGCAAGAGAGCCGCCTACGGGTGGCCGACAACTCTGGTGCTCGCGAGGTGCTCTGCATCAAGGTGCTGGGTGGGTCCAAGCGACGATACGCCGGTATCGGCGACATCTTCGTTGCAACGGTGAAGGACGCCATCCCGGGTGCTCAGGTGAAGAAAGGTGACGTGGTGAAGTGCGTCGTCGTCCGCACCAAGAAAGAACGCCGCCGCCCCGACGGCAGCTATATCCGATTCGACGAGAATGCCGCCGTTCTGATCAATGAGCAGCAACAGCCTCGTGGGACACGTATCTTCGGCCCGGTTGGTCGTGAACTTCGCGACAAGAAGTTCATGCGGATCGTGTCGCTCGCCCCGGAGGTCATCTGATGAAGATCCGCAAGGGAGACAAAGTTCGTGTACTTGCCGGCAAAGACAAGGGGCGTGACGGTGTCGTCACCATGGCGTTCCCCGATCGCGACAAGGTGATCGTGGAGGGCGTCAATGTCGCCAAGCGCCACACCAAGCCGCGGAGCCAAGAAGACCCCGGCGGCATCATCGACAAGGAAATGCCGATCCACGTATCCAATGTGGCAGTGCTCAGTCCCAAGGACTCCAAGCCCACTCGTGTTGGTTACAAGGTGAACGATGACGGTTCAAAGATCCGGGTCTGCAGGCGCACCGGCGTGGAAATACCCGAGGGAGAAGTCTGATGAGCGCACCCGAACTCACCGTGCCCCGGATGAAGGCCAAGTACAACGATGAGATCAGAGCCCAACTGCTCACCGATCTCGGTCTGCCGAACATCATGATGGTTCCCAGGATCGAAAAGATCGTGGTCAACATGGGTGTTGGCGAGGCACTACAGAACAGCAAGAATCTCGAGAACGCCACCAAGGATCTCGGCATAATCACGGGCCAAAAACCGGTGGTTACCAAGGCGAAGAAATCCCTAGCGAGCTTCAAACTTCGTCAAGGCAACTCAATCGGCGCCAAAGTCACGTTGCGCGGCGACATGATGTGGGAGTTCTTCGATCGGCTTGTCTCGTTGGCGATCCCACGCATCCGTGACTTTCGGGGGCTCAACCCCAGGTCCTTCGACGGCCGAGGCAACTTCACCTTTGGTCTCAACGAACAACTGATGTTCCCCGAGATCGATTACGACACGATCGATGTCACCCGGGGGATGGATATCACGATCGTTACCACCGCAAACACCAATGAACACGGCAGGGCGTTACTTGACGCCTTCAGCTTCCCGTTCCGACGCGAAGGGCAGGCCCAGTAATGGCCAAGAAAGCACTCATCGAGAAACAGCAAAAGAAGCCCAAGTTCAAGGTGCGGGCCTATACCCGCTGCAAGAATTGTGGTCGCCCAAAAAGCGTGTACAAGCGGTTCGGCTTATGTCGTATTTGCCTGCGAGAGATGGCACACAATGGGGAGATTCCCGGCGTCACCAAGGCGAGCTGGTGAGGAGAACTGCACAATGACAATGACTGATCCGATCGCCGACATGCTCACCCGCATAAGAAACGCCAATATCGCGATGCACGACGAAGTGTCGATGCCCGCCTCCAAACTCAAAGAAGCGCTCGCTGGGCTCCTCTACAAGGAGGGCTACATCGGTGCGTTCACAACTGCCGACAACGCTGATGGACCGGGCAAGACCCTAACCATCAACATGAAATACTCACCCGAACGGGCCCGAGTCATCTCCGGTCTCAAGCGGGTCTCTAAACCCGGTCTCCGGGTGTACACCGCTTCAACCGAGATCCCTCGGGTCTACGGAGGACTCGGTGTAGCTGTTCTGTCCACCAACAAGGGACTTGTTACCGACCGTGAGGCCCGCAGGGCCAAGGTCGGCGGCGAGGTTCTCTGCTACGTCTGGTAGGAGCACGTCATGTCCCGAATCGGCAAGAGCCCAATCAAGCTACCTAGTGGCGTCGAGGTGAAGATCTCCGGCCGCGACGTCGAGGTCAAAGGTTCAAGAGGAACCCTGACCCACACGCTTCCCGAGGTCATCAGTATCAGCCTGGATGACAGTGTTCTCGTTCTCGACCGGAGCAATGAGGAGCGCCAGAGCCGCGCTCTACATGGTCTTTCGCGTTCGTTGGTCGCCAATATGGTCGAGGGCGTTAGCAACGGTTTCAAGAAGGAACTCAAGATCGTCGGCGTGGGCTACCGAGCCCAGGCGAAGGGGCCATCGAAGCTGGAGATGTCACTGGGTTACAGCCACACGATCGATGTGAACGCTCCGGAGGGCATCACCTTCGACGTCCCCGACAACACCACGATCGTCGTGAACGGGGTTGACAAACAAGCCGTAGGTCAGGTTGCGGCAGAGATTCGTTCCCTGCGCAAGCCCGAGCCCTACAAGGGCAAGGGTGTTATGTACACCGGCGAGCGGATCATTCGCAAGGCCGGAAAGGCCGGTAAGTAATGCTGAACACTCATATTTCAGCGCGTTCAGGCCGTGGAGGCTTCAGAATCCCCGCCGGAAGGGCAGGTACGTGATGGCGAACTCGAAGATGGAACTAAAGAAGCGGCGTCAGGCCCGGGTGCGTAAGAAGGTTGTCGGAACCACCGACCGTCCCCGACTGGCGGTGTTTCGATCCAACAAGCACATCAGCGTGCAGGTCATCGACGATTCGAGCGGCACTACGCTTGTCGCAGCGTCCACCTATGAAGCCGATTTCCGCACAGGATCGGGAACCGTCGAAGGAGCCAAAGCGGTTGGTGCCACAGTAGGTGAGCGGGCCACCAAGGCCGGCATCAGCTCTGTCGTGTTCGATCGTGGCGGTAACCGCTACCAGGGGCGGGTCGCCGCCCTCGCAGATGCTGCTCGAGAAGCAGGACTGGAGTTCTAGCAATGGCACAGCCCCAAGGAAACAACCCTCGTGGAAATGATCGCGGCGATGGCCGCGAGTCACGAGTCATAACCATCAACCGCGTGGCCAAAGTGGTCAAAGGCGGCCGTCGTTTTGCGTTTACCGCACTCGTGGTGCTCGGCGACCAAAACGGCCGGGTAGGCCTGGGTTACGGCAAGGCCAAGGAAGTACCCCTAGCGATTCAAAAGGGCAGCGAAGAGGCGAGGAAGCTTCAGTTCGACGTGCCGATGGCAGGCGGAACCATTACTCATCCGGTTATCGGAACCCAGGGTGCTGGTAGAGTACTGCTGAAGCCTGCCGCTCCCGGTACCGGTGTGATCGCCGGTGGTGCCGCCCGTTCCATCCTGGAAGAAGCTGGCATTCGTGACGTCTTGTGCAAGAGCCTCGGCTCGGCCAACCAGATAAATGTCGCTCGTGCCACTATCAATGCGCTTCAGTCATTGAAACGGCCTGATGAAATCGCTCGCCTGCGCGGTCTCGATGCCTCAGAATTCACGCCCAAGGGCATGCTCGAGGCCTATGAGGAAACAGAGAAGTCTCGCCGCCGTAGTTCGGCCGAGGCCGGGAGCTAGGAGACTGACATGGCTCAGATCAAGGTAACTCAGGTTCGTTCGATCATCGGATCCAAGCCCAAGACCCGTGGCACAATGCGGGCGTTGGGTCTCCGTGGGATCGGCAAAACGAACACCCTTGAAGACAACCCTGTTGCCCGCGGCGCAATCGCCCGGGTTCAGCACCTCGTCAAAGTCGAAGAGGTTTGACATGAAGGTTCACGATCTCAAGCCCTCCGAGGGCTCAACTCACCGCAAGAAGCGCAAAGCTCGCGGTATTGCTGGCAAGGGCGGCAAGACCGCCGGCCGCGGAACCAAGGGCCAAAAGGCGCGCGGCACAATTCCCGCTCGGTTCGAGGGTGGCCAACTTCCGCTGCAGATTCGTCTTCCGAAGCTGCGGGGCTTCAAGAACCCGTTCCGGGTGGAGTATCAAGGCATCAATCTCGACACGCTGATCGAAAACAAGCTGACCGACGTCTCTCCCGAGAGTCTTCGCGAGGCTGGTCTCACTCACAAGGGTGCGCTGGTGAAGATTCTGGGCCGAGGTGCCCCTGTCAACAAGGCACTCACCGTGAAGGCTCACGCAGTATCCAAGAGCGCCGAGGAAGCGATCACCAACGCTGGTGGCACCGTCGAAATCGTGCCCCTGCCCTTTAGCGTGCGTCCGCCCGCTTCGGGCAACCAGCACATGAACCGCTAGCCGTTATAGCGTCACGCCACCACATCCCGCCCAAAAAGCGTCGTCCCGCCACCTCCACGGTTGCGGCTCCACGCCAGAACGGCGCTCAGGTCGGGTACGGCACCCACGTGCCGGTTTCGAAATCGTGGAGCTTGCAGGCTCGGACCGATGCCAGATAGTTCGAGAGGCTGATCCGTTTCTCTTCGACGTCCTCGGGGAAGTGTTCTTCGATTGCCGCTGCGGCCTCCTCGAGTCGGTAGCACGGGATCCGCATGTCGACGTGATGGGGCAGGTGAACCATGATCCAGTGGAAGAAAAGCTCCCAGCCCGGAGGTCCGCGAAACACTGTGGTCCCTTCCACTTGGCCGCGGTAGCGATTCCATTCCCTACGGGGCCACCACCGGATATCGGGGTGGATGTGGTGCACGTGCACGACCCAGCCGATCACCTGGCAGAACAGCATGAATGGGATCACGACCACCTTGATCCAGGTCCAGACCCCCATTCCACCCTGTGCCACAACAGCTCCAGACAGCGTGGTGAGGACGAAGAGACCGACCAGTAGCTGATCTCGGCGCATCACCTTGGCCCATCGCGGTGGTGGGGTGAATCGAACCATCTTCTTCCACCACACGTTTCGCCCGTAATAGAGCCCGGAGCCAACCGGACCCCACTCAAATCGATGTAGCAGACGGCCGAAACGACTCAGCGAAAGATACTGCTCGGTGGTCAGAGGATGCCATACGAAGTCCATGCCCTGTTTGAGGGTGTGCCCGTGGTGCACCCGGTTGTGTCCGAAGATCCAGATCTCGGTGGCGTGAAGCGACGGGAGCATCGTGAGCCGAGCCGTGATGGCATTGGCCCGTCTTGAGCTGAAGAACGCATCGTGGGCTGCGTCGTGTCCCAAGACAAAGAGTCCCGAAACCGCCAGGCCGCTGAGGAGCCACAGAGGGATAAGGAGTACAGGATTGTTGGTGGCCACCAGTGCCGCAGTCGCAACGAGGTAGAGCAGAGTGTCGCGGCCAAGGAGGGCGAGTCCCCGGAGAGCCGAGTGCTCATAGCAGTGAGCCGGAATGACATCGAGGACCTGTTTGAGTCCCGTGGGCTTTTCCACCGGCGACTCGATTACAGGACCGACATCAGGTGCGTCGGCACGCAAAGGTGAGTGAGCTGCATTCATGTCCCTGAGTCTGGCCTTTCAGAGCCGGATCTTGAAGGGACAAAGGTCCTGCGCCTCGGTGCGTTTCTGGCCACACGGGGCCCTGTTCGGTACCTTCAGCGGCGTTCAACCGGAACCAACAGCTGCACCGGTCCAGCGGTGGCGAAGGTCATTTCAACTGCAACCTCATCGCCATCGGACAGCGAACCTAGGAGACCCAGGCACATTCCGTGCAGCCCACCCGGCGCGAGCAGCAGGGACCCTTGCGCTGGGACCTTCATCTCGTCCCCGGTAATCTCGGCCATCGATGCCACCCCCGAATCGGTGGTGGTCCGATGTAGTGTGAACTCCCGACAACTCGGCGAGTCGATTGCGATCAGGGAGTCGCCAGCCAACGAGTCGTTTTTGATCACTGTGTACAACGCAGCGGTGTTGGCAAAGGGGGTGGTGTGCGGATCCATGGGTCCATGACAGTCAGACCACTTGCATCGACGACGCTCCCCCCGCTTGAGCACGCGAATCCGAGGAGAGCGGCAACGAGGGCCACCGGTGCCCCTCGAACCTTCATCTCAACAGCTGAGCGATATCGGCTGCCAACTGCTCCGAAGTGATCTCGGGCGGCCACACGATCCTTAGGACGCCATCTGTTCCGATTCCCATCAGGCTCGCCGTGTGGTCAACCGTGTAGTCCTCACCATCACCGAGTTGGTAGAAGATGCCGTACTGGCTTGCAACGGTGTCAAGGTCCTCGAGGGTGCCGGTTGCGCCCAGGAAACTCGGATGAAAGAAGCTCGTGTACGTGCCGAGGTAGTCGAGACTGTCGCGGTTCGGATCGACAGACACCATCAGTAGCTGAGTGCGCTCTTGTTTGTCCTCACTGAGCGACTCGACCGCTTTGGCTGCGGTGGAGAGGGTGGTGGGGCAGATATCGGGACAGTTGGCGTATCCGAAGTACACCATCAGGAACTCGTCCTCGAAGGCGCCGAGATCTACCGGTTCGCCGTTGCTCAGTGTCAACCCGTCCATGCTCGGTGCGGGAACATCTCCTTGAAGAACCGTGCCGGCATAGAGGTGAGGCCGAAAAGCCTGCAGCGCCAGAAGAGCCAGTAGGACTCCGACAACCGCCGCCACCAGTGGCACCCCTAGGCGGCGCCAGCGGCGACGACGGGATGGAACCCGGGCGGGATCGTTGGATGGGTTGTAGTCATGTGGAGCGGTGGCCGGGGCGGTTGGTGCGGTCATCAGGGATTCCTTCTCACGGATAACAAAGGAACAGGTGGGCTGCTTCATAGGCAACGGCTGCGGCGCCGTTTGCGTTTCGAATCTCGTCGGCCAAGATACCGACGTGGCGGGCGAGCTTTTCTCCGTCGTCGGCCAGCGTGCCGTACCGGTAGTCACCGCGGACAACGCCGTTCCCGTCGACCAGAACGAAGCTCGGGTCATAGCGGATCTCGCCGGCGTCGGTTGTTTCGTAGAATCTCTGGAAGCCAACGCCCACTGCTCGCCTCAGGTTTGAGTCATCATCAGAACCGATCCATCGCCATTCGTTGCCATCGGCTCCAACGCTCGCCGCAGCCTGGGAGAGTTGTGTGGGGTTCGCGGGGTCCAGCGCCACAGTCACCATCGTGAAGTCCGCCGACCCAAGATCGACATCGGTGCGGATCCGCTTCTGCACGTCGAGCATCGTTGCGCTCATCGACTGGCACTGTTGGTCGCAGGAGGTTGGGGCGAAGTTGTAGAGCGTGACAGATCCTCGAGCCGACTCGCTGTTGAAGAAATCGCCGTTCTGGTCAACGAGTGAAAAGCCGGGCGCCAGCCTGAGACGGGGGAGTACCTGTATCGGTTCGAAGATTGCGAACGACATGGCGCCGATGATCAGAACGGCCATTCCGGCGAACAGTGCCTTGAGCCACCGTGGGAATTTGAACTGCTCGGCAGTAGTAGAATTGTCACCGTGAAACGAGTCTGGTGGCTGGTTGGTGTGACTGTTTTCCTGGGTTTTCTCTACTTCACTGCGCTCCCGGGCGACCTCGCCGTTGGCCGGGACGATCAGACCGGTCTGGCCGGTACGTATACCGTGAACGGTGTCGATCCCACCGGTCGCGAATACTCCGGAACCGTGGTGATCACCAGCACCGGAGTGGACACTTTCGTTATCGAGTGGATCATCACCGGATCGATCGTCAGCGGCGTCGGAACCCGATCGGGGGACGAGCTCTCCGTTCTGTGGGAAACCACCGCTGCGGTGGTCAGTGGCAGCGGACGGGCGACGTATGAGATTCGAGCCGACGGATCGATGTTGGGAACCCGGGCTGTCGACGGCCTCGAAGGGTTCGGAACCGAGGAGATCTTCCCCGAAGCCTGATCCGGCGCTATTGGCGCTCATCGCTCCTCCTCTGTAAGGGTCAGCAGGTAGGTCACGAGGGCATCGAGTTCCTGCTCGCTGAGGCGGTCGAGGTAGATCGGCAGCATCTGGCCGCTCGGCCACCCATCCACAATGTACTGATCGGGCAGCAGGATCGACTGTCGGAGGTAGAGCTCGGCTGTAAGTCCTTCTACCCGATCACCGGCTCTGGACGCCACTCCGTACAAGGTTGGCCCGACCCCGTTGTCGCCAGGTTCGGCGGAGTGACATACCTGACAGCCAATGCCCCGTGAGTTGAAGACACGCAGGCCCTCTTCGGCTCCCGGTGGCGGCGGTACATCGTTCAGGAGCACGATCTGGCGGCGACCCGGTTCCAGCTCGATCTCGTTGTCGAAGACCACCGTGGCGGTGCCTCCTGCAATGGCGGTAATTCCCAGCGTTGCCGGTCCGACCGGCAGCTCCCAGTCGAACAGGCCGATCGTTCGCCCTTCAGATCCGACGACGGTCTCTCTGCCGATCAGCTCGGAATTTCGTCGAACCTCGATGGTGTCGATGGCGCCGATGGAACCCAGATCGGGAGCGATCAGGAGTGGTTGGCCCTCGGTATGGTCCAGCCCGATCCGTACCTCGGCCGTCGACGACTCTGTGCGAAACGGAGCCCGGGTGGCCGCCACTATTCCCACTACAGACAGCACAACAAGAAGGCCCGCTCCCACCACAGCTTGGCGGCCCTCAGGTCGGGTGTCGGTGTTCGATTCGCCGTGCTGGCCCGGTTCACCGATCGCCGAGGCCAGGTCGAGGGGTGAGACCCAATCTTGCACGATGTTGGCGTAGAACTTGCGGGGTGGGTGGGGTGCACGTGCGCCGGTCATCCGCTCCGACGCCAACTGGTTTCCCACGCCGTAGACGCAATCACCGGGAGGACATCCCACGAGCTGCACATCGGCTGCACCCTGTTCGGTGAGATGACGAACCGCCGACGGATCGAAGGCACCGGCACATCGAACACCGGAGATGACATGATCAAACCCGAGGTTTGTGGTGATCGTTGCCTCAAGATCGGAGTGTCGCAAGTGCCGGTCACAAGCGATGATGACGTGTTTGCCTTCTACCGGTGGGAGTGGACTGGACGAAACATCCGGGTGGGTAATGGCCCCGAATGAGCACGAACCGAGACAGATTCCACAGCCCACGCATCGGGAAGATTCGAGAACTGCCAGTTTTGGCTGGTCTTGACCGCGCCCGATCATGGTCAGGGCGTCGTAGGGGCAGTCGACTACGCAGAGGGCGCAGCCCGTGCATGCGGATGGCTCGATGCTGACGATAGTGGTGCGCTCACCTCGCAGCAGCCGTGGCACTCCAAGCACGACCCCGAGCACAACCAGGCTCACTCCAACCATCAGCCAGTTGAAGCCTGAGAGAAGCGGCGGCAGCAAGAACATCACGAACGGATCGAGGGGCATGTTCGAGGGGAGAAGATCAGCCTGAGCCGGGCCAAGCATCCCAACCGGAACGGCGATCGACGCCAGGATCAGAGCACCTCCCATCAAGCCCATCCAAATCCGCGGCGGGAACCAGGGAAGCCTCGATCGTCGAAGATGACGCCACGCAAACCATCCGATAACGATCGTCAGCAGGACGTGGGCGAACCAGAGGACAAGCAGGAACCCCGACCCCGAGCCGGGAATGACTCCGGAAAGCTCTTGAAGGGCGAACTCCTCGCCGGCCCCGGCACTGCGGAGGAGCCGGAGTGTTGCCTCGTTGATCGCCTGAGCCCGCACGTCCCAGACCAACCAGTAGCCGGTCACACCGGCCAGCCACACCAGCACCAGGGCGGCGACACCGGTGGCCCAACGCCACGGCCGCGGACCGCCCCGGAATCGTCCGGCGGCGAAGATACGCCATGCGTGCACCACGGTGGTGAGCACCAGCGCCGCAGAGGAGTAGCGGTGCAGCGCCCGCACGACCTTCTGGATGGCGTGTTCTTCCATTTTGGCAACCGACTCGTAGGAAGCGACGTGGCCGAATTCGAAGAACAGTGTGATGTACAGCCCGCTCACCACCACCACGCCGAGCAGGAAGACGCTGATGGTCCCGGCGTGGGGAAGGGGATTCAGCCGATTCGAGCCGGCAATTCGAAGAACCGGCCGCTCGATCCAAAGGGCGGCGTGTTCGACAGCCGACGATTTGGCCGGTGGCGAACCCGATCGCTCGGATGAGACACCAGAGCCGGGGCTGCCTACTTCCACGGGACGAAGTCAGGCCCCGGAGCGTTGAGATTCATGTTGAAGATCTGATCGACCAGCTGTGGACCGTAGGCGATCACCAGCAGCAGCCCGGCTGCGATCAGCCATGGCTTGAACCGATCGAGCCATACCGGCGTGAGCTGGGGATGCCGGATCGACTCTGCGATCGGAACCTGAGGTACCAGCGCCGCCTCGACCTTCTGGTCCGGTTGCGGTACGGATCATGACGTAGGCGTACAGCAGAACCGAGACCAGCAGGATCGCCCCGCCGATCGACACCCGCAGCAGGTGACCGTTCCACTCCTCGGGTGCGTAGGCGGCGTCACCCAGCGGTGAACGGCGGGGCGCACCAAGCAGGCCGAGCACGTGCATGGCGTTGGAGAAGATGATCATGCCCACGAACCAGGTCCACGCCTGCACCAGCGCGGTCTTGGGGCTCCACAACTGCTTGTCCGAGTGAGGTGAGGGACCATCCAGTAGCGTGATGCCCATGAACGACAGCGTGACCGCGGTGGCGACGGTGAGGTGGAAGTGGCCGGGCACCCAGGCGGTGTTGTGGATGACCAGGTTCAGGTTGTACGACGCGTTGGTCAGGCCGCCGATGCCGCCGAACATGAACAGGATCGCCGCCAGCAGCTGGGCGGCGACCGACGGATCCTTCCACGGCAGCTTGCGAATCCAGCCGACCAGGCCGGTGCCGCCGTTGCGGCGAGCGCCGTACTCGAGCGATGCGATCACCGTGAATGCGGTGATCATCGAGGGGAAGAAGACCGAATAGGTGAGGATGGCGTGGATCCACTTCCAGGTCTGTGGGACACCCGGATCGGTGAACTGGTGATGGAAGCCGACCGGCACCGACACGATCAGGAACATCCAGAAGGCCAGCCGGGCCATCGAGTCGCTGAACAGCTTGCCGCCGACCTGTTTGGGCAGCATCCCGTACCAGGAGACGTAGGCCGGCAGCAGCCAGAAGTAGACGAGCGGGATGACCGGTGAACCAGAAGTAGGTTCGAGCCAAGGTGGGATCGGTGTTGTCGATGAGCCCGAGCGACCATGGCAGCAGCATCGTGAGAATCGACACGGCACACCCGAGGGTGGCGATCTGCCACATGGCGGCGTTGATGATCGCCGCCGAGGGCGATGAACGGCGAACGGACGCCCCGGTTCTCCTTGCGCCACGCAGCCAGCGTGAGGAAGAAGCCGAGCCCTTCGATCCAGCTGCCCACGACGACCAGGGTGAGCCCGGGTAGAACGCCCAGCTGGCCTTGAGCGGCGGGTAGAAGGTGTAGAGCACCGTGGCTGAGTTGGTCAGTATCGGAACCGCGGTGGTCAGCAGACCGACCACCATCATCCAGAATCCGAACTTGTTGAGCTTCGGATGGCGCAGCGGACGTCGCAGACCCTTGATCGTGGTGAGGGTGGTGAACCCGATGATGAAGAACGTGGTCCAGACCAGCGCGTTCAGACACGCCGTGGAGCGTGAGGCCCTGGTAGTAGGACTTGATGACCGGCTCGAGATACGGATAGAGGTCGAGCCCGCCGAACTGGAAGGATTGGAGCGGCCCCATGAGGCTGCCGACGATGAGCGCGGCGATCGCGACGAACATGTGTTGGCCGATGAAACGCTTTTCTCATCGCGTGACAGCTCGTAACCGGTGTCGAAGTTCCGTTCGACACGAGTCGGCCGATCCAGACCCGCCTATTGGTTCTTCGACAACGGTCATTGGCCAGCCTCCTCGGCATCGTCAGCCTGACTAGCAGGCACTACATTGACGACGCCCCACATCGCGACGTGCCCGGTACCGCAGTACTCGTGGCAGATGTAGGGGAACTCGCCGACCTCGTCGAAGGTGTAGGTCACCGTCGAGACCTGACCGGGAACGACCATCATGTTCACGTTGGTGTCGGTGATCTTGAAGCCGTGCTGGAGGTCTGGGCTCGTGACGTGGATCTCGACCTCGGAGCCGACCGGAATCTCGAGTTCGCGGGGCACGAACGCCCAGGTCTGGGCGACGACCCATGCCTCGTATTTGCCGTCGCTGATCTTGCGCAGGCCGGGGTTCGACCACGGTTCGGAATCGAGGACAGTTCGAGGATCAACCTCGGCGTCGGCGCCGTTCGACCTGAAACCCCATGAAGAATCCGGCAACCGTCACCGTGCCAAGGAACACAACCAGAAGGCCCACCGACAGAATCATCCAGCCGCGCTCGTACGGGTCGATTCCCATGGACAGACTGGCTCTCATCGACGACGGGTACCGCCCCTGGGTTACTCCCTGCGCTGCCGCTGGCTGCAGTGTCGGTCATACCGTGACTCCACGGCTGATCAGGATCACATAGACCGACGCCCACAGCAGGATGAGCGCCACGACGAAAATGGCGAGGATGAACATCGTGCCGATCGGCTTGAAGTGTTCCTCTTCGGCCGCGCCGACTGGGTCGAGTTCAGTGGGCTCATTGGTGGTCACGGAGGCTCCCATCGCGTCGGTGGTGACCCCTCGTGGGGCTGTCCAGAGTCTCCCCGCGTGCGCCTTGTCGTTTATAGGGACCTTCGTCCCTATTGAGAGAAAAGATCCACTCATAGATTCGCGGGCGTGACCGATTCGCCGGGCCCGACCCCGAGACTGCCGCGCGGGTCGCGCTGGCGCTTGCCGTTTTCGCTGTCGTTGCCACCGGCTCAGCGGCCCTTGCTGCGGAAACAGGTGAACAAACCGTCGAAGAGCCCACCATGACTGTCGAGGAGGGAGAGTCCGAGGTTGACCAAGCAGTGTCGGCTGAGCTCCGAGAAGGTGCGGCGGTATACACCGCGATCTGTTCCTCCTGCCACCAGCCAGGTGGTGCCGGCCTTTCCGGACAGTTCCCGCCGCTGATCAACAATCCCAACGTGCGACGACGGTGCCTACGTCGCCGAGGTCATCAACAACGGACTTCGCGGCGAGATCGTGGTTGATGGCGTCACCTACGACGGCGTCATGCCAGCCTTTTCGACTCTCAGCGATGCCGAAACCCAAGCGGTCATCGCCTACATTCAAAACGGTTTCGAGGCGCCGCCGGATGAGAGCGCAGCGCCTCTGCCGACCGGCCCGGTCGCGGGAACCGAACTTCCGGCCCTCACCAACATGGCTGCATGGGTGGCCTACCTTCTTGCCGCTGCTGTAGCAGCCATGGTGCTGGCGCCACGCCTGATGAGTCAGAACAGTCGCCTGGCCGTGCCGTGGCTGGACGCATGGCTCAAGACCGGCGTCATCGTGCTCAGCGTGATCTTCTTCACAATGTTCGTTCCGGACTGGGCCCTGAAGACCGGGACGGTGTCCAAGCTGAGTCGCCCGGCCCAGGATTTCATCGGGGTCAGTCTGTGGAGCGGCGGCATGGCTTTGGTCATCGGCGGTATGTGGTACGCGCACCGAGAATCTCGAATCTGATGTTCGAGCTCGAGTTCTACGACGAGAACATCCCCTGCCTTGCCGCCTGTCCTGTGCACACCAACGCAGGGATGTACGTGGCTGCTATCGCCGATGGAAGCGACGAGGCTGCCTACCTCACGGCGCGCCTGCCCAATCCCTTTGCCTCGGTGTGCGGGCGTGTGTGCGCCGCCCCGTGCGAAGACGCCTGTCGTCGGGGCGAGATCGATCGGCCGATCGCGATCCGGGCGCTGAAGCGATATCTTACCGAGCAGTTCGGCCCCGAACAGGACGAGAACGACCTGTGGAAGCAGACATCAGCCCCGCCCCTGGTGGAGCTGGCCCAGAGCATTGGCATCGTCGGCGGAGGACCCGCCGGCATGGCATGTGCCCACGACCTCCGGCGTTTCGGCTACAAGGTCGCCGTGTATGAGGCCACCGACCGTCTCGGCGGCGCCATGTGGCTCGGTATTCCCGAGTACCGCCTCGACCGTGATGTGCTCAACGCCGACCTCGACGCCATCGTCGCTACCGGGGTCGAAGGTTGTGTACAACACCAAACTCGGCACCGACGTCACCCTCGACGAGCTGCGATCCAAACACGATGCGGTGTTCCTCGGAATCGGAGCCACGCTGGGCCGCGGTCTCGACCTCGAAGGCGCCGACGCCGACGGAGTGTTCAAGGCCATCGAGTTCTTGATCAACATGAACCGCGGCTTCGAAGTCGAGATCGGCGAACGGGTGATCGTGATCGGCGGTGGCGACGTGGCCATGGATGCGGCCCGCACCGCGCTGCGAGCCGCTGACTATGAGTCAAAGAGCCGAAGATGATTCGGGTGACCGCTCGAAGATGACCGAAGCCCTCGACGCCGCCCGAACCGCTCGAACGAGCTGGTGCCAAAGAGATCACGATCCTGTCGCTGGAAAACCGCGACGAGATGCCGGCCCACGATTTCGAGGTTGAAGAGGCCGAGCACGAGGGGATCGAGTTCGTTCACCGTCGGGGGCCTGCCAAGATCATCACCAGCAACGGTGCTGTGACCGGCCTCGAAACAATCGGTGTGCGGTCGGTGTTCGACGCTGAGGGTCGTTTCGCACCCGACTTCGATGAGGAGCGACCGGTCGGTCATCGAAGCCGACACGATCATCCTCGCCATCGGTCAGGCCATCGACCTCGATTCGTTGGGCGGGTCCGGCCCAGACGTCGAGCCCCCGTAATACCATCGAGATCGATTGGGATTCCGGAGCGACCTCTCTGTCCGATGTGTGGTCCGGCGGCGATGCCGCGAAGGGTCCTCGCACTCTGATCGACGCAATCGCTGACGGCCGCCGTTCTGCAGCCGCTATTCACGAGTCATTCGGCGGAGTTCTCCCCGACGCCAAATCCGGGACAATGGTGGAGTTGCGACAGTTCCACCGCCTCGATGACACCTATGACCGAGTCGACCGAGTCGACGTTCCCACACTCGAGACCGGTCGTCGTATGGGACTGGCTGAGGTCGAGTTGGGATTCACTCCTGAGCAGGCCCGTTGCGAAGCCAATCGATGCCTTCGCTGCTTCGCCAACATTCTTCTCGACGTCGACAAGTGCGTGCTGTGCGCGCTGTGCTCCGACGTCTGCCCCGTGGATGTGATTTCGCTGGTGCCGTCCGAGGAGATCGATCCCGACCGTGACCGGTGGAACTGCTCTGCTCTTGGACGAAACGGCCTGCATTCGCTGCGGGCTGTGCATCGAACGTTGTCCCCCCGTTGCTCTATCGATGGGGGTTTGGACCGGAGTGGGAGTACCGACATGACCGATTATTGAGGAACCACCGGCCAAGGAGACCTCGGCTAGGTCCGGTCAGGAGACCGGTCGGACTGGCGTGGTTGATCGGGCTCGCAACACCCAGATTGGGCGTTCGATCTTCCGTACCCCCCGCAAGATCACTCCTCGCGACCGCGCCGCCAGCCACTGGGCCAGCTTCGTACTGCACATCTACCCGGTGAAGGTCCGCAAATCGGATCTGGCCTTCAAATACTCCTACTACCTGGGCGTCATCTCCACGGTGTCTCTTCGGATCGCTGATCTTGTCGGGCATCTACCTGATGTTCTTCTACGTGCCCTCGCCCGCCTCGGCCTACACCAACATCCAGACCATCCAGACCGAGGTGGCCTTCGGCCAGTACATCCGCAACGTTCATCGCTGGTCGGCCCACCTCATGGTGTTCAGCCGTCGCTGCCCACATGGCAAAGATGTTCTACCGCGGCGCATACAAGGCACCGCGAGAGTTCAACTGGGTGATCGGAGTGATGCTCCTGGTCATGACCTTGCTGATGTCGTTCACCGGCTATCTCCTGCCGTGGGATCAGCTGGCGTTCTGGGCGGTCACGGTCGGAACTGAGATGGCCGGCTACTCACCGTTCGTCGGCAGCCAGGTTCAGGGTCTGCTGATGGGTGGCGACACCGTCGGATCATCAACTCTTCTGCGGTTCTACGTCCTCCACGTCGCCCTTCTGCCCGCTGCGATCGTGTTCCTGCTCATGATCCACCTGTGGCGCTGGCGCAAGGACACGATGCTCGAGATCGATCGGGAGGAGCCCAATGACTGATCGGATGTTGCCCTCGTCAGAACCAACGTCGACACCGGTCGGAACTTGGCAACAAGCCCACGGTGGTGGAGGGCCGCCGGGTGCTTGGCATGGTGCCGGGCAAACCGGCCGCCGGTGTTCGCAAGGATCCAGCCGACGACGACATGGTGATGGTGTGGCCCCATCTGCTGGTGCGTCAAGCGGTTGCGGCGCTCGGGGTCACGGTTTTGGTTCTCGTCATCGCCGTGTTCGTCGATGCGCCGCTCAAGGAAGTCGCCAACCCGACGGTGACTCCCAACCCGGAGAAGGCGCCCTGGTACTTCGCAGGGCTCCAGGAACTGCTGGCCCATTTCCACCCGTTGATCGCCGGCGTGCTGATCCCTGCTGCAATCGTTCTTGGGCTGATCGCTCTGCCGTACGTGGACCGAAGCCTGTTCGTCAAACCTCAGCATCGCCGGGTAGCGATCGCCACCTTCACCACATTCATGGTGTTGTTCATTGCACTCACCATCATCGGCTTCGCTTTCCGCGGGCCCAACTGGGGATGGGTCTGGCCGTGGCAGGAATGGCACGGAGAGTTCTGATGCGGTACGTAGACGTTGTGTGTTCAGAGGAGACCGACAGATGAGCAGTGAGGAAATCGAGCGCCGACAGTTTCTGACACGACTCTGGCAGGGGGGTGCCGGTCTCATCGCCGCTGCAGCGGCCTGGACGTCGTGGGACCTATTACAGCCCCTGGCAACAAGCGGATTCGGAGGCCTCATCCGCACTATCCCGCCAGAGTCGGTGCCCGAGGCTGGTGTGGTCGAAGTACCAGCAGCCCGGTCCTACCTCACCAAGATCAACGGCGAGGTCGTTGCGATCTCGGAGAAATGCACCCACCTCGGTTGTCGCGTGCCGTTCTGTGAATCTTCGGGCCAGTTCGAATGCCCCTGCCATGGTTCGGTGTTCAATCGGGCCGGTGATTTCGTGGCCGGCCCCTCTCCCCGAGGAATGGATCGTTACCCGACCGAGGTTGGGGAGGACGGCTTGCTCTACATCAATACTGGTGAACGAATGGACGGGCCTGCGCCAGGATCGTTCGAGATCGACGAGCCGTCACGGGGTCCGTCCTGCGCCACGGAAAGCCATAGCTGATGCCCTACGAAGTCGACGAGGAACTTGAACAGTCCACAAACCGCGTGATGATGATCGGGGCGGGTCTGATGTTCGTCCTAGCCGCCATCTTTCCTCTCTACCGATGGATCGAGCCGAGCTCCCGCGAAGAATCACGGGAGGCCAACTTGGCGTCCCTGGCCGACAGCGGACAGAACCTCTGGGGCTTCAACTGCGCGTCGTGTCACGGCCTCAACGGCGAGGGCGGAATCGGTCCAGCGCTGAACTCCAAGCAGTTCCTGCAAGCCGCCTCGGACAGCCAGATCGAAACCATCATCGCCGTGGGTGTCCCCGGCTCGCAGATGAGTGCGTACTCACTCGACTACGCGGGCCCTTTGACCTCAGAACAGATCAAGGCAATCCGGGTCTTCCTCCGAAGCTGGGAAGAAGATGCTCCCGATCGTCCCGACTGGCGAGACGGACAACCCTGAGCGCGTCAAAGCAGGTGAAGAGCCTGAACTCAGGACCCAGAAAACGTAGGGTCGGAGACGGCCAGCGTGAGCACCGGCCGTTCAGCTGTGGCAACCAACCCCATGGTTATGCTGCCCATTGTCTTGCGATGAGGATCGGTACGCCCCCTGGCTCCAGCAACCAGAAAACCAGCATTGCGGGCTTTGGCGAAACCTTCTAGTGCGGTCACCGGATCGTTGCTGTGAATCAGTTCCCAGCCGTGAACGCCCGGTCCTTCCACCATGCCAGCCTGATCCTGAATGTAGGTGGCCACATCGGTGTCGACGTCGGCGCCCACGTGGTCGACGACCTGTACGAGCCATAGTTGGGAACTCAGCCCATTCGCCAGACCGATGGCGGGCTGGAGCGCTCTCTCGGCCGACACTGAACCGTCGAGCCCGATGACCACGTCTCCTTCGAGATCGAGCGTTTTTGCGTTGGGTCCAAAGAACAGCACCGGGACCCCGGCGTGAAACAGAACCCGTTCGGCTACCGAGCCCTTGACCTTCCACTCATCGGCGTTATCGGTTGCCATCAGCAACAGCGAATGGGCCTGCACAGCGCCGGCGATACCGGTGGCGATGTCGTGGCCGTATATATGGGTTCGTCGCACCTCGAGCTGGGGTTGCCGAGTCTTCAGATCCTGGGTAAATGCCTCAAGCTTCGGGTCTGTGGCCTCTACTGACTCAGAGACATTGACCAGATGTAACGGGATGGCCCATTCCAATGCAAGCCTCACGCCGATCCCGATGATCCGATCATCGATACGGGTGAACGAAACCGGTAGAACTATTTCCTCAAGGGTGCGGCCGCCCACCAAAGCGGGGGCGTTGGACTCGGTTGCATGTCCCATGATGGCTCCGAACGTTCGACTCGCTGTGCTTACTCCGACCCTAGGGTGAAACCATCTGCGGTGGAATGGGCTTTGGTCCCTGAGCGAAGTTGAATGCTGGGACACTTCACATGCACCTGATTGTGGATGAACGTGCCATCAAAAGTACAGCAAGAGGGCCTAGCCTGAACGGGTGCTCGCAACGATTCGCAACGTCCTGCGTACCCCTGAACTTCGCAACAAGATCGTCTTCACCATCTTCATCGTTGCGATCTACCGTCTCGGTGCCCAGATCCCAGCACCGGGCGTTGACCTCGATCAGCTCCAACTCCTCCGTGACAACAGCGATTCGGGCAGCGGTGGCATCTTCGGATACCTGAACCTCCTTTCAGGCGGCGGCATTGCCAATCTCAGTTTCTTCAGCCTCGGCATACTTCCCTATATCACCGCCAGCATCATCATCCAGATCCTCACCGTCGCCATCCCCAAGCTCGAAGAATGGCAGAGCCAAGGGGCGATCGGGCAGGCCAAGATCACCCAATGGACCCGTTACCTCACAGTTGTCCTGGCACTCGTGCAGTCCACCGGCATCGTCTTTTTGGTGAACCGCAGTCCGGAGCAGTTCTTCGGTACGGGCAGTGGCATCGACATCTTTCCCGTAGGCGGAGCCGGTCGGATCCTGCTTGCCGTCTTGTGCATCACGGTCGGCACGGCCGTTGTCATGTGGATGGGTGAACTGATCACCCAGAAGGGGATCGGCAACGGCATGTCGATCATCATCTTCGCATCTGTCGTGGCCGCGCTGCCCGCGACCGCGATTCAGCTTTGGGCTGCAGGCGAGACCAGTTCGCTCACCCGTTACGGCGTCATTGCGATCGCTCTGATTCTGCTGACCATGCTGGTCGTCGCAATTGTCTTCGTCGAACAGGGTCAGCGCCGGATCCCGGTGAACTTCCCCAAGCGCCAGGTGGGTCGCCGGGTAATGGGCGGCAACAACACTTACATCCCGCTGAAGGTCAATCAGGCTGGCGTGATCCCGGTCATCTTTGCGTCCTCGCTGCTCCAGTTACCCACGTTGTTGGTCAACGTGCTGCCTACCTCGGGAGATCCCAACAGGGAGAACTGGACCTGGGGTGACGAGGTTCGAAACTGGGTGAACAACAACCTCTTCGATCCCACGAACCTGGGTTACATCCTCCTCTTCGGGGCGCTGATCATCGGCTTTGCCTACTTCTACAACTCGATCGCTTTCGACCCGATTCGCCGGGCTGATGACCTCAAGAAGCAGGGCGGTTTCATCCCCGGAATCCGCCCCGGCTCACAGACCGAAGCCCATCTGGCCAAGATCCTCAACCGAATCACCCTGCCCGGAGCAGTCTTCCTCGGTTTGGTCGCCCTCATTCCTTCTGCCATGCTCGCGTGGTACCTAGGGGGTGCCGCCACTGCCGGCCTTGTCGGCTTCAGCGGTATTTCCATCCTTATTGGGGTGGGTGTATCCCTTGAACTGCTCAAGCAGATCGACAGCCAGCTCATGCAGCGCAACTACGAAGGATTTCTCAAGTGACAGTTCGTTTGGTCATCTTCGGCCGTCAGGGTGCGGGCAAGGGCACGCAATGTGTCAACATCGTCAACACCTACGGTGTTGCACACATATCTACCGGCGACATGCTCCGTGCTGCGGTTTCAGCCGGTACCGACATGGGGCTGCGAGCCAAAGAGGTGATGGACGCCGGCGGTTTGGTCGGCGACGACATCATCAACGGCATCGTGGCCGACAGGATTCTGGAACCCGATGCGTCCGGTCCCGGCTTCGTGCTCGATGGATATCCCCGTACGCTTGCTCAGGCTGAGGCCCTGCTATCTTCGGTGGGCGGCGACGGACTCGACGCGGTGATCAATCTCGATGTGCCCCTCGATGAAGTAACTGAGCGCATGAAGAGCCGCGGCCGGGAGGACGATACCGACGAAGCGATCGAGCGTCGCCTCTCGCTGTACGAACAAGAGACGCGACCGGTCCTGGACTACTTCGACGAACAAGGGCTCCTAGTAACCGTCGACGGCCTAGGAACCGAAGAAGAAGTCTCCTCCCGCCTCATCTCCGCGATCAACGAGCACCTGTAGGTCCGAATTCTCCTGCGCCGGGGATCCGTCGCCGACACGTGGCGGCGTGAAACGATGGTTCGATGCACCGTCTGGTCGGTCTATTCCTGATCGTTGCGCTAGTTGCGACGATGTCGATGACGCCGGCGGCGGCCCAGGAACCTGCTGTGGATGGAGGGGATTTCGTATCGGCCGCATACGTCGGACTGCACGGTCGGGATGCAGGAGTATTCGAGGTGGCCTACTGGTCCGACTTCATCGCGAACGGGGTTGCCCCAGGCCGCGTCCTCGCGGAGATCGGCAACTCGCCAGAACACCGGCGGCATGTGGTTGCTGCGCTCTACCAGCGGATTCTCCGTCGGGGACCCGACGCCGCCGGCCTTGATTACTGGTCTGGGGGCCTGATCGACGTGTTCACCGCTGGTGCGCTAGGGCGGGAGATGTTGAGCTCTGAAGAGTTCTTTCTTAGTGCCGGCGGTACGAATCGAGGTTTTGTGGCCAGCCTGTACCGCACGCTCCTCAATCGGCCACCCGAGCCCGCGGGCTGGGACTACTGGTCGGCCCTGATGGCTGACGGCGTTTCCCGGCGAGCCGTTGCGAACGAGTTCCTGAGGTCGTCGGAGGGTTTGCTGCAACCTGAACTCTCGGTGGAGGGGTCTGAACCTGCAACCGATGGGGCGGGATCGCCGCGACAGATTCGCGTGGATCTCGACAGGGACATCGTGGCCCAAGCCAGTGCGGTGTTGGTCGCCGTCGACGGTGTGCGGATCGACGGCTCGGTGAGCAGTGATCCCGCCGATCCAAGCGTTCTGGAGTTTGTCGCATTCGGATCGGTGCCCGAAGCGGGGAACGTGGTGGTCACAGTGTTGGCAACTTCGCGCGACACCGTTGGCGCGCTGACGGTCGAGCGGGTCGATTTCGGGTTCACTGCGGCTCCCGGCGAACCGATTGTCGCCGATCCAACAGGGCCGCTCATCGTCGCGTTTTACGGACATCCCCGGGCTGCAGTGCTCGGTGTAGCGGGGGAGGGAACCCCCGAACAGGCCCTCCAACGGCTACTGGCCCAGGCTGCACCCTATGAGGTCACTGGCCGACCGATTGTCCCGGCGTTCGAACTGATCTCAACCCTCGTCACCGCAAGTCCCGGCCCTGATCGGCTCTACCGAAGCAGAGCAACCGAGGCCGAGCTACGCCGTTATCTCGACGTTGTCCGAACAGTGGAAGGACGGCTGATTCTGGATATTCAGCCGGGTCGAGCCGATGTCCTCGACGAAGCTCGAGCCTTTGAGTCACTCCTGCGCGAGCCCGAGGTGGGACTGGCGTTGGATCCCGAGTGGGTGGTAGGCCCGAATCAAACGCCCAGAGGACGGATCGGGACTCTCGATGCGGCCGACATCAATCGGGTGTCTGCATTTCTGAGCGAACTGGTCCTCGCCAACGAGCTGCCTGCCAAGATCCTGATAATTCATCGCTTCAAGCCCGGGATGGTGACCAATACCGATCTCATTGAGAGCCCTCCCGGGGTACGGATTCTCTTCCACGCCGACGGCGAGGGGGGACCCGCCGCCAAGATCGCCGACTACGACAACCTGATGCCGCCCAGGTTCGAAAAGGGAATCAAGATCTTCTATGACGAAGACTCGCCAACGATGACGCCCGGTCAGCTCCTCGATCGTGCCAACCCCGACCCGACCTTGGTGTCTTACCAATAATTCTGATTCCGCTCGCCCCCTCCTCGCAGGGCTCGTCGGGCGGTCGCTTCAAGCGCTTCGCTATCTGGGTTTCATTTGGGTCTGCTGCTTCGTCCCTTCGCAGCGTTGGGCGTGTGTGTTCGCCCCTCCTCGCAGGGCTCGTCGGGCGGTCGCTTCAAGCGCTTCGCTATCTGGGTTTCATTTGGGTCTGCTGCTTCGTCCCTTCGCAGCGTTGGGCGTGTGTGTTCGCCCCTCCTCGCAGGGCTCGTCGGGCGGTCGCTTCAAGCGCTTCGCTATCTGGGTTTCATTTGGGTTTGCTGCTTGGTCCCTTCGCAGCGTTGGGCGTGTGTGCTCGCCCCCTCCTCGCTGGGCTCGTAGCGCAGCCGCATGCCCTCAGGCGTAGGCTTGGGGCATGGGTCAGGACCATGATCAGACAGTCCATGAGCACTCCCACATGGTCCACGTTCATCGCGACGTGCAAGGCGGAGCGGAGCGGGCGGCAATCTTCGGGGTCAGTGACGGCTTGGTGTCCAACGTTGCCCTGATCCTCGGCGTGGCTGCTGCCGCAGAAGGTGGAAGCGCCGTTTTGATCGCCGGACTGAGCGGCCTCCTGGCAGGTGCGGCATCAATGGCGGCCGGCGAGTACGTGTCGATGAAGGCCCAGGCTGAACTGGTGGAGCGCGAGCTGGACCGAGAACGGGAGTCTTTGGCGAAGAACCCCCGAGCCGAAACCCATGAACTGGCCAAGCTCTATGAGTCTCGAGGCGTCGATCCTGATCAGGCCCGAGATATCGCAACCGCCGTGATGGCCGATCCCAAAATCGCCCTCGAAGTTCACGCTCGAGAGGAGCTGGGTGTTGATCCCGAGGAGATCGGCAATCCACTACGTGCAGCGGTCAGTTCCTTCATCGCATTTGCAGTCGGTGCAATACTTCCACTGATTCCGTGGTTTTTCACCGACGGAACCGACGCCGCGATCTACTCGGTACTGGTGGGCCTGGGCGCATCCGCTGCAGTTGGGGTGGCGCTAGCGACCTTCACCAAGCGGTCCGCCTTCCGCACCGCCGCTCGCCAGATGATTCTGGCTGCTGCGGCCTGCGCTGCAACTTTTGCCGTTGGCTCACTCCTCGGCGCCACCGTGGTCTAACGAGCAAAGGCGAGCGGTGTTTGTTGTGGGTTGGGGAGGGACGGAGCAGCTTGTGGATGTGGTCCAGATAGCGGAGCGATTGGAGCGACCTGGAGCGAGGAACGAGCAAAGGCGAGCGGTGTTTGTTGTGGGTTGGGGAGGGACGGAGCAGCTTGTGGATGTGGTCCAGATAGCGGAGCGATTGGAGCGACCTGGAGCGAGGAACGAGCAAAGGCGAGCGGTGTTTGTTGTGGGTTGGGAGGGACGGAGCAGCTTGTGGATGTGGTCCAGATAGCGGAGCGATTGGAGCGACCTGGAGCGAGGAACGAGCAAAGGCGAGCGGTGTTTGTTGTGGGTTGCGGAGGGACGGAGCAGCTTGTGGATGTGGTCCAGATAGCGGAGCGATTGGAGCGACCTGGAGCGAGGAACGAGCAAAGGCGAGCGGAATCAAGAAAAAGGCGTCGGAATGGTGTAGGGGCAGCGTTAGCATGGTCGGTCGGTCTCGCGTAGGAGGAGCGTTCTGTCCAAAGATGATGCAATCGTGCTGGAAGGCACAGTGAAAGAGTCGTTGCCCAACGCCATGTTCAAGGTTGAACTGGACAACGGGCACGAGGTTCTCGGCCACATTTCAGGAAAGATGCGGAGACACTACATTCGCATCTTGCCCGGAGACAAGGTGCAGGTGGAGCTCACTCCCTACGACCTCACCCGCGGCCGCATCACCTATCGGTACAAGTAGCTCTCATTCGATCGCACCTCGAGCAAACCTACGTTAGTAAGGGGTGTTCTCGGTCACCAAGAAGGATTCAGGCCATGAAGGTCAAGGCAAGCGTCAAGAAGATGTGTGACAACTGCAAAGTCATCAAGAGAAACGGTCGGGTCATGGTGCTGTGCACCAACCCCCGCCACAAGCAGAGGCAAGGCTAGAACATGGCGCGTATCGCCGGTGTAGACATCCCCCGCGAGAAGCGGGTCGATATAGCTCTCACATATGTGTTTGGTATCGGTCGTTCGACGGCCAACCAGATCGTGGAGGCGACCAACGTGAACCCGGCGACTCGGGTGAAGGACCTCACCGAGGCTGAGATTCTCAGTATCCGAGCCTGGATCGACACCAACACCAAAACCGAAGGCGACCTTCGGCGAGAAGTCAATCAGGACATCAAGCGCAAGATGGAGATCGGCTGCTATCAGGGTATACGCCACCGTCGTGGCCTACCTGTTCACGGCCAGCGCACACAAACCAACGCCCGCACCCGAAAGGGTCCCAAGCGCACCGTCGCTGGCAGGAAGAAAGTGAAATAAGGATGGCTAAGCCGGGCAAGGGCGGGCGCAAGCCCCGTCGCAGGGAAAGAAAGAACGTAACTCATGGGATGGCTCACATCTCTTCGAGTTTCAACAACACAATCATCGCCATCTCTGATCAGGAGGGCAACGTGTTGAGCTGGGCCTCCTCAGGAAATGTGGGGTTCAAGGGCTCACGCAAGTCAACCCCCTACGCCGCCCAGATGGCAGCCGAAGCCGCTGCCCGTCGGGCGATGGAGCACGGCGTCCGCAAGGTCGACGTGCAGGTGAAAGGCCCAGGTTCGGGTCGTGAGACCGCAATTCGTTCGATTCAGAACACAGGTATCGAAGTAACCGGCATCAAAGACGTAACACCCGTTCCCCACAACGGTTGTCGTCAGCCCAAGCGTCGCCGGGTCTGAGGAGTTACATCGTCATGAAGGTCACAGCATTATGAGTCGCTATACAGGTCCCCGCGCACGAGTGTCCCGCCGTCTCGGCACAAATATTTTTGGCACCCGCGGCGAAGCCCTCGCCCTCGAGAAGCGCCCCTACCCTCCCGGAGTTCACGGTCGTACCCGGCGCCGTCCAAACTCCAATTCTGAATACCTCGTTCAGCTCCAGGAGAAACAGAAGGCCCGGTTCTCTTACGGCCTCACCGAGAGGCAGTTCCGGACGGTCTACGACGAAGCCAACCGTCGCACAGGCGTCACCGGTGAGAACATGCTCCAGCTGCTCGAGCTTCGTCTCGACAACGTGATCTACCGCGCCGGCATCTGCGCCACACGCCCCCAGGCGCGACAGTTCGTCAGCCACGGCCATGTCACGGTCAATGGCAAACGTGTCAACGTGCCCTCCTACCGTGTCCGCAAGGGTGACCTCGTAGAGGTCAAGCAGGCGTCGCGCGAAAACGCCATTCTCCAGTGGAACGTCGACGTGCTCGATCGAACCCCGCCGGCATGGCTGGAGAAGGGCGATCATGCCTACGCCATCAAGGTGTACGGCGAACCCCTCCGCGAGCAGATCGACATTCCGATCCGTGAGCAGCTCATCGTCGAGCTGTACAGCAAGTAATTCCTTCACCTCCCAAAACCACTTACTAAAGGACAGCAGACTCGATGCTCATTATTCAGCGTCCCACCGTTGAACAACTCGATGACGGCGAAGGGACCACCGGTCGCTTCGCTATCGGTCCGCTCGAGCCTGGCTTTGGCCATACGCTTGGGAATTCGCTTCGTCGTACGTTGCTGTCCTCGATTCCGGGTGCGGCAGTCACCAGCGTTCGGTTCGACGCAGCTCTTCACGAGTTCGACACAATCGAAGGCGTCATCGAAGATGTCACCGACGTCATTCTGAACATCAAAGACATCGTTCTGACCAGTGAGTCGGATGAACCGATTTCTCTACGTCTCGATGCCAAAGGCGCCGGCGACGTTACGGCTGGAGACATATCCTGCCCGCCCGAGGTTGAGATTCTCAACAGCGACGCCCACCTAGCCAAGCTTGATACAAAGGGTCGCTTGGCAATCGACCTCACAGTCGAGAAGGGCCGCGGCTGGCAAAGCAGCATGAAAGCCGGCACATCGACCACGATCGGTGTGATTCCTGTCGATGCGATCTTCTCACCGGTTCGTCGCGTGTCGATCAATGTGGAGGCAACCCGAGTCGAGATGAGCACCGACTACGACCGGCTTATCCTCGAAATCGAGACTGACGGAGCCATGACTCCTCGTGACTCGTTGGCCTCGGCTGGCGCAACCCTTCGAACGCTGGTCCAGCTGGTAGAAGAGATGAGCGAAGAGCCCGAAGGTCTGACCCTCGGCGAGGCTCCCGCTGCAGCCACCGGATCACCGGACCTCGATCTTCCGATCGAAGACTTGGAGCTGTCCGAGCGTCCCCGCAACTGCCTCAAGCGTGCCCAAGTCAACAGTGTTGGTGAATTGCTCACCAAGTCCGAAGACGACCTCCTGGCCATCACGAACTTCGGCCAGAAGTCCCTCGACGAAGTTATTGAGAAGCTCGAAGAGCGTGGCCTGTCACTGCGCACCGGTCGGCTGTAACCAACCGATCTTCGTAGAAGAAGGATCAATCCATGCCCGGTAAACCCCGTAAGACCCGCCGTTTCGGCGGATCGGCTTCTCACCAGAAGCTGATGATGGCCAACCTCGTCGCATCCTTGATTGCCGCGGAAGGAATTGTGACCACCGAGGCCAAGGCAAAGGCGATGCGCCCAATCGCGGAACGCCTGATCACCAAGTCAAAGAATAAGGATCTCCACAAGTTCCGCCAGGTGCTTAGCTACCTCGGCGATGTTGAGATGACCACCAAGATGTTCGACGAGATCGGCCCGCGCTACGCAGACCGTCCTGGTGGCTACACGCGAATCATCAAACTCGGCCCTCGCCAGGGCGACAACGCCCCAATGGCCAAGATCGAACTGGTTTAGCCCTCCGGGGGCCTCTTGCCTCGCCTGCCTCTCTTCAGGATCTCTGGACTGGCGGCTGATTGGGACGATTGCTGCCGTAGCTGACACTCCACAAAATGAGGCCGTGGGGTGGGGCTGGGGAGGGCGCGGCCTTGCGGTCTCGGGCGGCGAGAACGTTCGCAACACTCGCTGGTGTGCACCGACCAAGACCCACCGAGGCGTGCATTCCTACGATGCTGCGCACCATTTGGTGACAGAACGCAGGGCCGGCGATCTCGAACTGGAGGCGGCGCACTCCAGTGTCGTCGACCTGTTCGGTCCACAAGGCCGTATCGACCCGACGCACCAGGGAATGGGGGTCGTCCCGATCGCCCTGTTTGGGTCGGCGGCAAAACGACGAGAAGTCATGCTCGCCCAGCAACGGTTCACAGGCCGCTTGCATCGCTCCTAGATCCAGGGCGTCCTTCACCCACCATTCGGTTCGCGACGTGAAGGGGATCCGGTGCGGATGGTTCAAGACGGTATACCGGTAGCTGCGCCCCCTGGCCGAAAATCGAGCATGGAATCGAGGATCGTCGGCGACCTGTATCTCGATCGCGGCAATTTCGGGACCCAGTCGCGAGTTGATGCTCTTCACCACGCGAACAGGATCGACCTCTGACTCGGTGTCGAAACTCAGGACTTGATGGCGAGCGTGGACGCCAGCGTCAGTGCGGCCCGACATGTGGATCTCCTCGATGTCACCGAGGATCGCTTCGAGGACCGGCTGCAACTCGCCAACTACGGTGCGAACGTCGGGGTTGGGTGCTAGTCCGCGAAACCCGGTGCCGTCATAGGCGATGGATAGCCGGACTCGAGCCATCTCACGAGCTTAGGGGCCTGACCCTCTGATGGCCCGGGGGAGTGGAACCCCTACGGCGCCGATACGGTATTGGGTCGGCTCTGCTCTCTGGCAGCGGCTGCTGTGGCTCGGTCGAGCCCAGACAAGAGGAATGAAGATGACTATCAAGCAGCAGGTCAAGACCTACAGCCCCAAAGCTTCAGAAATTCAGCGCGACTGGTGGATTGTGGACGCCGAGGGCATGACCGTCGGGCGCATGGCAACCGAGGTTGCCCGCATTCTGCGTGGGAAACACAAGCCCACCTACGCTCAGCACATCGACACCGGCGATCACGTGATAGTCGTCAACGCTGACAAGGTTCGCATGACCTCCAACAAAACGGATCGTCAGCTCATCCACACTCACTCGGGGTACCCGGGCGGACTCACCACCCGTACCTACCAGGAGTCATTGGACCGCCAACCAGCCGACACCGTCCGCAAGTCGATCGTGGGCATGATCCCCAAGAATCGATTGGGTCGCCAGCAGGCCACCAAACTCAAGGTCTACGCCGGCCCCGAACACCCCCACGCTGCACAGTTGCCCAAACCACTCGAAATTCCCGGAGCTCGCCGGGAGCCCGGAACCCGCTGAGGAACAACGAACAAATGTCTATCACCATTGCAACCGGTCGCCGTAAGCAGGCTGTGGCCCACGTCCGCCTCGAGCCCGGTACCGGTCAGGTAACTGCCAACGGGCGGTCATTCGAGGACTATTTCCCCTCGGCGGTCCATCGCACCCTCATTACCGAGCCCTTTCGGGTCACCGGGACAGAAGACAGCTATGACATCATCGTGAACCTTCACGGTGGCGGCCTCTCGGGCCAGGCCGGAGCCTTTCGTCTCGGCATCGCTCGTGCGCTGATCGAAATCGACCCTGAGGCCCGCGGCGGGGTAAAAGCAGCTGGCCTTCTCACCCGCGACCCGCGGAAGAAGGAATCCAAGAAGTACGGCCTGAAGAAGGCCCGCAAGGCTCCCCAGTACTCCAAGCGCTAGGTCGCTTGCGAACTCAAAGCCGGCCGAGGATCTCCTAAATTATGCCAGCACCCCGGTTTGGCACCGATGGGGTCCACGGCCTCGCCAACTTCGACCTCACTCCCGAGGTTGCCACTGCGTTGGCCCGGGGCGTGAGCCTGACCCTTCTACCCCGGCGTGTCTACATCGGCGGAGACACCCGCGAATCAGGCCCGATGCTCGAAGCCGCCCTAGTGGCCGGATTCGTGTCGAGCGGAGTTGACGTGCTCCTCCTGGGCGTTGTTCCCACTCCGGCCGTAGCGGCCGCAGTCGCAAACGGGGACGACGGCACAGTCGGCATCATGATCTCCGCCAGCCACAATCCCTACCACGACAATGGGATCAAGGTGTTTGGGCCAGGCGGGCGCAAGCTGACCGATGCTGATGAGGCCGATATCGAGGAGGCCTACATGGCGTTCCTCAATCGGCTACCCGCGGAACCCTCACCGGTTCTTACCGACGGCCCGATTCGGCCCGGCTCGGCCATTTCGTTGCCAAGCCCGATCGATCATCTTGGTTCGGTGCTCCAAGCCGCAGACGCCGACCTTTCAACTATGACTGTTGTGCTGGACTGCGCCAACGGTGCAGCCTCTCCATGGGCTCGGCAGATCTTCGAACAGGTCTGTGGAACCGTTCATGTGATCGGGGACAAGCCCAACGGCACCAATATCAACGACGGTGTGGGTTCTACTCATCCAGATGCCCTCGTAGCCTCGGTGCTCGAGCATCGCGCCGATCTTGGTCTCGCCTTCGACGGAGATGCCGACCGGTTGATCGCTGTCGACCACACCGGCGGAATCGTCGACGGCGACCGAATCCTCGCTCTTCTCGCCGCCGATCGGAAGCAGCGTGGGAAACTTCGGCACAACACCGTCGTCGTTACGCAGATGAGCAACTTGGGTTTCAGGCGAGCGATGCAGGCCGCCGATATCAATGTAGTTGTCACCGGGGTCGGCGATCGCTACGTCCTCGAGGCTATGGCTGAGGGCGGCTACGTGTTAGGTGGGGAGCAGAGCGGCCACGTGATCTGTGCCGACCTCGCCTCGACCGGTGACGGGATGCTCGCCGGCCTTCAGTTGCTCAGCGTCGTGGCCCGGGCTGGCCGTCCCCTGGCCGAACTGTCGAGAGAGGCCATGGTGAACTACCCCCAGGTCCTCAGGAACCTCCGGATGGACGAGCAACACCCCGAACTCATCGAGAAACTCGGTCCCGCCATCGAGACCGCAGAGCGACAAATGGCCGACGAGGGACGGATTCTCGTGCGACTATCCGGGACTGAGCCTCTCCTACGCGTAATGGTTGAGCACGCTGACCAGGCTGTGGCGGATGCCACTGCTGACAGATTGATAGCCGCTGCTCTATCCTTCACGGTTTGAGGGTTTCTTCCGATTGGAGGAAGGTCAGCGAGGCGGAAAAGGAAGAAGTGAGCATCCGTGTGTGGAATCATTGCCATCGCAAGACGTCGGACGGGGCGGGCTATCCCGACTGCGTCAGAGATCCGCTCGCTGCTTCAATCAGCTTCAGAACTTCTACCTGACGCTGCCGCTGGCGCTGGCCGCTATGGGGAAGTCAATGAACTACTCAAGGGCGAGGCCGGTGTTCGAGCCCTGCTGGCCGATCCTGACCTGCCGGCACTGATTTCCAATCATCTCGTCGGTGCCAAAGCTCAGGTCGATCAAATCGAGGCCGACATCGAGGCCGGAATCGGCGACCACTTGGAGGCTCGAAACCAAGGCCTAATCCTCCTTCGTGACGCGTTGTGGGCGATCGAGCGCGACCGTCTGCGAACCGCGAGCGAGGTTGCCGCTTTGGTTGGTCCTGAAGCCGCTGGAGCGGCAGTCGCCGCCTACCTGAGCATTCAACAGGCGCTGAGCGCACTCGATCGGCTGGAGGTCCGGGGCCGAGACTCGGCGGGCCTCCATGTCCTGGTGCGTAACCATCACCTCGATTTCATCGATCCAGAAATCGCCTCGATGGTGGCCGAGCGACGCGATTCCTCGCCCCTGTTCACCCACAATGCGGTGCGCACACCCGACGGGCTGATCAGCTTCGTCTACAAGGCAGCCGCCGAGATCGGCGAGTTGGGCGACAACACTGCAACAATGCGAGAAGCGATCAAGAATGATCGGCTACTTGCTAGGGCACTTGCCGATGAGCGGGCCGAAGCAACCATCCTGGGCCACACCCGTTGGGCCAGCATCGGCATCATTTCCGAACCCAATGCCCATCCGGTGAACAGCGAGGAGCTTGACGACACCAACGGCCCCTACGTCCTCGGGGTGCTCAATGGCGACGTCGACAACTTCGCAGACATCATCGCCGCTGAGTCTCTGCAGATTCAGACCGAGATCACCACCGACGCAAAGGTGATTCCCACCACGATCAGTCGAAACCTCGCTGCCGGACAGCACCTCGACGAGGCGGTTCGGTCCGCGGTGGCTCAGTTTGAGGGTTCGGTTGCGATCGGCGTGAGTACCAGCGACGCTCCATCGGACCTTCATTTGTGCCTGCGCGGCTCTGGACAGGGGGTCTTTGTCGGTCGATCCGACGACATGTTCGTGGTCGCATCAGAGCCCTACGGTGTAGTCGAAGACGCGACGTCGTACATCCGTATGGATGGTGAGACGCCGTCGGATCCAAGCAACCCCACCGGTTCCCAGGGTCAGATCATTCGCTTGAGCGGTGGCTTGGCTGGCCAGGTCGAAGGGCTCAGCCGAGTGAGCTATGACGGGACGCCCCTTCCAATCGATTCTTCGGAATGGGTTGCTCCTGAAGTCACCACACGAGACATTGATCGTGGCGATGCACCACACTTCCTCTTGAAGGAAATCATGGAGTCACCGGAGTCGTTTCGAAAGACCCTGAGAGGGCGACTCGTCGAAACCGAAGCTGGACTGGCTGTGGGTCTGACCTCGGAAACCCTTGACACGTCACTCCTCGAAGAACTTCGGAGCGGAACGTTTCATCGAGTCTTCGTTATAGGCCAAGGGACTGCCGCTATCGCCGGTCAAGCCGTAGCTCGCGCATTCCAATGGACCCTGGCCGGTGCCGGCATCCCCGTGATCGCAACAACTGCAACCGAGTTGTCCGGCTTTGGGATCGAAGATGACATGAGTGATTGCTTGATCGTTGCGATCAGCCAGAGCGGCACAACAACTGACACCAACCGCACTGTTGATATTCTCAGAGCGCGCGGTGCCCGGGTAGTCGCAATCGTCAACCGGCGAGGCAGCGACCTGGTCGACAAGAGCGACGGGGTTCTCTACACCTCCGATGGCCGCGATGTCGAGATGAGCGTTGCTTCCACCAAAGCGTTTTACTCGCAAATCGCAGCGGGCTTCCTGCTCGCCGTTGCCGTGAGTGACCAGATCCCGAACGCCGCTGTTCCAACCGCTGAGGTTCAGTTGTTGCTGTCATCACTTCGGACCATGCCCGATGCGATGGTCCGGACGATCGCCAAACGGAAAGAGATTGCCGAAGCAGCCGGTCGGCACGTGCTCAGCCGCCGATACTGGGCGATGGTTGGCAACGGTCCGAACTTCGTTGCCGCCCACGAGGTACGCATCAAACTCAGTGAGCTTTGCTACAAGTCGATCGCATGTGACATCACCGAGGACAAGAAACACATCGACCTTTCATCCGAACCGCTCATTTTTGTCTGCGCGGCCGGGCTTCAGGGTTCCAATGCCGACGATGTGGCCAAAGAGGTGGCGATATTTCGTGCCCATGAAGCGGCTCCGATCGTTGTCGCCACCGAAGGGGAAAACCGGTTCAAAGCCGCTTTGGAAGTGATCTCGGTTCCCGAAACTCATCCCGAGCTTGCGTTCGTCCTCTCGACTGTTGTGGGGCATCTGTTCGGCTACGAAGCTGCCCTGGCTATCGACGGGTCCGCCCGCCCATTGCGCGAAGCCCGTGGGCTCATAGAGAAGTACGTGACCCCGGCCGGTGACAGCTGGTTCGACGAGTTTGGCGACGATCTCGAACCCTATGCTCAGAACTTCTTCGACGGCCTTCGAACGAACCAGTACAACGGCCACCTCGAGGCGTCAACCGCCGTGAAGGTGGCCTCGATGCTTCGTTTCGCCATGGGACAGCACCGGTTTGAGAGTTATCAGCTCGAATTCGGCAAAGTGGGAACCCCGGGCGTGATCGTCGATGACCTGGCCTCAGTCCTCACCGAAGCTATTGAGGAACTCACCCGTCCCATCGATGCCATCAAGCACCAGGCCAAGACGGTCACCGTGGGAATCAGCAGAAGCGACGAAAGCCTGTTGCAGACCGACCTCGTCAAAGCGGTGCTCGACACCGGTTGCCCCCGGGACCGGCTCACCTACCGGGTGCTGCGAACGCTTTCGTCCATCGACCCCGCGATCGCCGAAGTGGTCGGTCACACCCGCTACCGAATCGAAGGTGACCCCGAAGAATCCGCCAGCCTCCATGTTGTCGACAAGGGCGGCATCGCTGCCGGCCTTGTGAGCCGTGCTGAACGAGATCCGGTTCTGCGAGGCAACAAGCACCGAGTAGCCGCCGAACTCGAAGTCCTGGTTAGCGTCGGCTCTGATGGCCGAGTGGTTTTGATGGTTCCTGAAGTGAAGGATTCCGAGGCAACCGGCGTAACCCTCTGCCATCTCAAGCTTGTCCCCTCGCTCGATGCGAACGCTGCCCGCGCGGTGCTCCAGGGTTATCGCAACCGCTATCGCGGCCTGGTCGATGTGGTCACAGAACGCCAGCCAACCTTCCGCGACGACCTCCTGGCCGACGTGCAGGTGGTTGACCTTCTCACCGCTCCCATCTCCGATTTGGCGTCGCGCTGGATTGGGTAACCTGGGTGCGTGGAGCAGCCGGTGATCGTGTTTGACGGAGTGTGCAACCTCTGCAATGCCTCGGTCGACTTCATCATCAAACGTGACAATAAGGGCGTGTTCCAGTTCGCTCCGAATCAGAGCGAGGCCGGGGACCAGATCATCAGTCAGGCCGGCCTTGATGTGTTCGAAGCCGACACCCTGGTGCTGTGGGAAGACGGTCAAACCTATGTCAGATCGACTGCCGTCCTGCGGATCGCCCGCCGACTGGGATTGCCGTGGAAACTGGCGTACGGATTCATGATCATCCCCCGAGCCATTCGAGACTTCGCCTACCGCCTGGTGGCCAAGAATCGCTACCGCATCTTCGGCCAACGAGATACGTGTCGGCTGCCGACGCCTGAAGAACGGTCGCGGTTTCTCCAGTAGCCGGACGAGGCGCAACGGGCTCAGACCTTCATTTTTCGGCCTAATGTGGGAGGGGTGCTATCCCGTCCGCTGAGTGATGCGCTCGTCGTGTTGAGCCAGGAGTTCCCTACCGACCTCATCCTTGTCGACGAACTCGCCGCCGATGCGGCCCTGGCCATCGCAGGTACAGACCTCGAAGCTTCGTTGGTCCGGCTTTTCGAGCTTATTGCAACCGATGCCCTTGGAGATCGCTACGCCTACGAGGTATTTGACTTGGTCGGTAAGGCCGGCTGGCTTGACTGGGATATGCCCGCCGTGCAGGCCATCACCACATGGGCCAACGCATGGTGGCTGACCTCTCTGATGACCGAACCTGAATTCGTCAACGTCGGCGACGTTCTCGGCAACCTGACCCATCTCGGTCTGCCGATGGTCAAGTGGCTTTCGGCCTGGCTCGATTCGCTCGACGGGCCAGGAGCCCAGCACCTCGCCAACTTCATCATCGATGGGTCTTCTCATCCAGGCTGGGAAGGACGCGATGATGAGCGGGGCCAGGTGCTGGCTTGGGCCCGCTCGGAGGCCGTTGTCAACGGGTTCATGCTCATCGGCGGTGTTCACCTCGAACCGGGGCGGATGAGACAGCTTCTCGACCGGATCATCGTTGCGCCCGGCCTTGCCGCGGATGTGACCTAGATGGCCCGAGCGTTCGCCGAGATATCCGCAGCTGCGATCACATTCAACACAGCGAGTCTCGTCGGCTGTGCCCTCACGAGTGAGGTGTGCGCTGTCGTGAAGGCGAACGGCTACGGGCATGGCGCTACGACCGCAGCTGCCGCGGCGCTCGCCGGCGGCGCAACTCGTCTCGGTGTGGCACAAGTGGATGAGGGCATCGCACTCCGGAACGCCGGCTTCGACGTTCCGATATGGCTATTCTCCGAACCCGACCCCGGCGAATTCGTCGACTGCGTACGATTTGGCCTGGAACCCCCGATCTACACAGAGCGTGGCATTCAAGCCGCCGTCCAAGCATCTCGAGGTTCGGCCTTGCCGGTTCACCTCATGATCGACACCGGCATGAATCGGGTAGGAGCCCAGGCTGAGAACGCGGTCTCGGCGGCGACGTATTTGACCACTCAACCGGGCCTTGAGCTTTCGTCGATCTGGACCCACCTTGCGGTCGCCGACGAGCCAGGAAATCCCTATACCGACAGGCAGCTCGACGTGTTCGACAAGGCGCTCTCGGCGATCAAAGCTGCGGGAATCGAGATTCCGCTCACCCATGCGGCCAATTCGGCCGCCACGATCGCCGTTCCTCGCGCCCACCGGGATGTGGTTCGACCGGGCGTCGCCCTCTACGGAATGTCGCCAAGCCATGCCGTGGCTGGCTTTATCGAGCTCAAGCCTGCGATGAAGTTATGGTCAACCGTCAGCCTGGTCAAACGGCTGAGGGCGGGAGATCGTCTCTCGTACGGGCTCCGCACAATCCTCGCTCGCGACGCCAACATCGCCACCATCCCAATCGGCTATGCCGATGGCGTTGTCCGTCGTTGGTGGGAGAAGGGCGAGGTTTTGATTCATGGTGACCGATGCAAGATCGCCGGCGTCGTGACCATGGACCAGATGATGGTCGATGTTGGAGATCGTCCTGTTCTGGCCGGTGATGAGGCGGTGCTGATCGGCCGGCAGGGCGACGAAGAGATCTCGGCCACAGAATGGGCCGATGCACTGGGCACAATCAACTATGAGATTACATGCGGCATCGGAAACCGGGTCCGTCGTATCTGAACCACCTGCTCTCGGAATGAGAACCGTCGTCGTACTAGGTTCGGCGGTAGCCGGTGAAACCTCTCAGCCGAAGGCTGTTGGTGACCACGAAGATCGAGCTCAGCCCCATAGCCCCAGCTGCGATCATGGGATTCAACACGCCGAGTGCTGCGAGGGGAATGGCCGCAGCGTTGTATGCGAAGGCCCAGAACAAGTTGCCTTTGATCGTCCCCAACGTCCGCCGGGAGAGGGCGATGGCGTCAGCCACCGCCCGCAGGTCGCCGGAAACGATGGTGAGATCTGAGGCTTCCATTGCCACATCGGTACCTGTTCCGACCGCGATGCCAAGGTCGGCCTGAGCAAGTGCCGGTGCATCGTTGATCCCATCACCGACCATCGCCACACGCCGACCGTTGGCTTGAAGGCGTTTGATTTCCGCCACCTTGTCGGCGGGAAGTACCTCGGCGATCACGTGATCTACGGCCACGGCCGCTCCGACGTAGTCGGCGGTTCGCCGGTTGTCACCGGTGAGCAGCGTCACTTCGAGCCCCTGATCATGAAAGGCGCTGATGGCGTCTGCGGAGGTTGGCCGAATGGTGTCACGCACAACCAGAACGGCTTCGGCTACCCCTCGTCTGCCAACCAGGACTGCGGTGGCCCCGGAGGCTTCAGCGTTGTCCGTTGCCGCTTCGATGTTTTCGGGAACAGTGTCGAACAGCGAGCGGCGTCCGACCCGGACGGGCTGGCCCCCCACGGTTCCCGACACTCCCTTTCCGGGGTGATTGAGGAAGACGTCGGCTCGCAGGCCAGATCGGTCCAACGATGCGGCCGCCACGATGGCAGCGGCGATGGGGTGCTCGGAGCGCGACTCCAGGGCAGCAGCCAACTGGAGTAGCTCGTCGGGATCGCCGCCGGGCGCCACAACTTCGGACAATTCCATCCGGCCTTCGGTGACTGTCCCGGTCTTGTCGAGCACGATTGCATCAATGGTGCGGGTGTCTTCCAGGACCTCGCCTCCCTTGATCAAAACGCCCATCTGTGCGCCCCGCCCGGTGCCCACCATGATTGCCAGTGGTGTTGCGAGCCCGAGTGCGCACGGGCAGGCGATGATGAGCACCGCCACCGCTGCGGTGAAGGCGTCGTCGGCGTCGGATCCAGTGATCAGCCATGCGACCAGAGTAAGAAAGGCAATGCCAATAGCCGTCGGCACGAACACCGATGCCACCCGGTCAGCAAGTCGCTGCACGTCTGCGGTTCCTCCCTGAGCCTCATCGACCATGCGGATGATCTGGGCCAGCAGCGTGTCGGAGCCGACTCTCGAGGCCTCGACCGTGAGCGACCCATTGGTGTTGACGGTGGCGCCCACGACTTCATCCCCGATTGATTTGTTGACCGGAACGGGTTCACCGCTGATCATGGACTCGTCGACCGAGCTGGTTCCCTCCACAACAAGACCATCGGTGGCGATCTTTTCACCGGGCCGAACCAGGAAACGATCGCCGGTTGCCAGGGCTTCGATATCGATCTCGCTCCCGTCTTCGAGCACAACGGTGCTGACGCCCAGGTCAGCGAGGGCTCGAATGGCATCGCCCGTCCGTCGTTTGGCTTTGCTCTCGAACCACTTTCCCAGAAGGATCAAGGTGACGATCACCGCGCCTGTTTCGAAGTAGATGTGGCCTCCGTCGATGCCAGCTACCAGCACAACGGCGGACCACAGCCATGCAGCCGTCGATCCCATCGATACGAGCGTGTCCATCGTGGTGGAGTGGTGACGAAGATTCAGAAGGGCAGCCCGGTGAAAGGTCCAGCCCGACCAGAAGATCACCGGTGTCGCCAGAGCGGCGACAACCCACTCCCACCCTTCAAAGCGCAGAGCCGGGATCATCCCGATCAACATGGCGGGAAGGGCCAGCACGGCAGCCACGATCAGCCGCTGCCGCAGATCATCCTCCCGTTCAGCCTCGATCTCCTGCACCGAGACCTCCGGTGCGGCGACCCCGTATCCGATGGATTCGATGGCTCGATTCAAGGCATCCACGTCAGAATGATGAAGGACCGTGGCCTTGCCGGTGGCGAAGTTGACCGAGGCTTCGGCAACACCATCAACCTTGTTCAGCTGTTTGGTAACCCGGTTGGCGCACGCAGCGCAGGTCATACCCGTCACGACGATGTCGGTGCGCTCAACAGTTTTCACAACCCCAGTCTAAACCTTCCACCCGACTGTAAGGTCAAGGTGTCGGCGCCTAGCTGGCGATGATCTGACAGCGGTTTGAATCAGTGCAGCTGGCAGGGTCCATGTTTCGGGCTCGGGTGGTGAGTTCGTCCAACGCGCTGCGGGCTGCGGTCAACCGCTCGATCTGGGCGTCGATCTCGGTGAGATGGCGTTCCAGCAGAGATGTTGTGTGGGCGCAGGATCGCTCGCCGGCCTGCTTGAGTTCCAGGACCGACGCAATCTCGGCCAGGGTCAATCCGGAGCCTTGGGCGTCCCGAATGAACCCCAGTCGCTCGACCGCGTCGGCGGAGTAGTCCCGATAGCCGCTCTCTGTTCGATCCGGCTCGCTGAGCAACCCGATCGACTCGTAGTACCGAATTGTCTTGGTGCTGACCCCACAAAGTTCGGCGACTTCTCCAATGCGCATCTTCAGAGCCTAATTGTTCGGTCAGTACGCTTTCGATTGTGAGGGTGGTCGTGTGTGAGCCGTGGTTGGGTGGATCACACGGTGCCTGGGCTTCTGGGCTGGCCGACCACAGCAGGCACGACGTCGAGGTGATCGGGCTCCAAGACCGAGCATGGCGCTGGCGACTCCGAGCCTCGGCGCCATGGTTTGCTGAGCAACTTCAATACGTCGCCCAACCGGACCTAGTAGTCGTGAGCAGCCTCATCGACGCCTCGGCTCTTCGCGGATTGACTGGAACGGCGGTTCCAATGGTGGCCTACATGCACGAGTCGCAGGGTGCCTACCCCAACGATGCGGGGGAATGGGATCTGGATTCGCTCACCCGGAACTGGCAGTCAATGCTCGCTGTCGATGAGGTGTGGTTCAACAGTGCATTCCACCGAGAATGTGCGCTCACCCAAGTCGAACAACTCCAAGCGGCTATGCCGAGAGAGCAGCGGGTCGTGACCGGCAAGCTTGTTCGAGAGAAGAGTCGTGTCGTGTATCCCGGGGTCGACATGAGTTGGGTCGGACCAAAGCATCGAAGGGAAGGTCCTCCGGTCATCATCTGGCCCCACCGATGGGAGCAGGACAAGAACCCCCAGGTGTTCGATCGGGCAGTGCGACGACTGAGAAGCGCGGCGCTCGATTTCGGGTTGGTTTTGGCTGGCATCGATTCGGAACCGGCCAACGAGGTGCGCCAAAGGATGCTGAAGGATCTGGCCGATCATGTTGTTGCCTCTGGTTCTTTTGACATCGATCAGTACCGCTACTGGGTCATGCGTAGCGACATAGTGGTGAGTTGCACCGATCATGAGTTCTTCGGGATTGCTGTGGTCGAGGCGTTGGCAGCTGGGTGTCAACCTGTTTTGCCGAACGATTTCAGCTATCCAGAACTCGTCGACGGTACGGCAGAGCTTTACGAACCGGGATCGTTCGGTTCGTCCCTCGAGCGAGCGGTCGGATCCTTCGAGTCGACCGCAAGCGCTGTTGATGTTGCCCGGTTCGACTGGCGAAACCGCATCGGGGAATATGACGAGCTGATTTCAGCGATTGGTGGCCAATCACCGGGTTGGAGGTCACGATTACCGACACGGTGATTTGGGGCGAGGGGCCGTTCAGCGGTCACAGCCAGTTCGCCAGTGAGGTACCGAGCCGCTGCGGTCCGTGCTGCCAGCGGCCGATGAAGGGCCTGACCAGCTCGACCTGGCCGAAGTCGCTCTCAGCTGTCTGAGTCTGATCGTGGCTGGGCACGATCGAGCCGGGTTCGAATTGCCGAGGGGGGCCAAGGTCGACCAGCCAGTTTCGGGTGCGGAGGAGCGACAGCTTGGCGTTGCTCGAACCGCCAAAGGTTCGTGTTCGGTGAATCGCTCGGATCGCCGCAGCGGCAGCGAACAACCCGGTTGCATAGTCGAGTGTCTGCACGGGGAGGTGAGTGGGCGTTTCGCTGCCGCTCATCTCCGAACCGGCCAGCGCGATGCCGGTAGTCGACTGCACGATCGAGTCAAAACCTCGTCGGCCCGCCCACGGTCCAACCCAATCGAAGGCGCAGATCTGCACCACTGAGGTTTGAGCCGAAATCGCTGCGATTTCGTGTGGACCGAACCCGAACTGTTCCAAGGCGCCGGGCCGGAACGCATCAACCACCACGTCGGCGTCGCGGATCAGGTGCGCGAAGGTCTCTCGGGCGTCGGCTGAGCGTAGATCCAGCGAGACATTGCGTTTGCCGGTACCGGTGGCGATGACACAGGTCTCCACATGGGGGAGATGGTCAGCCCCCACCCGAAGCACATCGGCACCGAGGTTGGCCAGCGTCTGACCGGCGACCGGCCCGGCCAGCACCCGCGAGCAGTCCAGCACGCGAACCCCCGCAAGCGGACTGTCTTGGGTGGCGGAACGTCCGGTTTCGGGATCACCCAACGCCAACGGGCTCATCTCGATGAGCGGCAATCCTGCGGTGGCCAAGGCGTGGGGGTGCGCCGCCCATTCATCCATCGTGCGGTACATGGCGCCAATCATTCCGTCGGCGATGAGCGCCGCCTCCAGGTCGGCGGCGTTCCATTGGGCGATCGCATCCTCGAAGGCCTGCCGATTTTCTGCGACTCCAAGCCTTGCAGCCGCCCCCGCTGCGTGGTGAGGGAAGTTGCAGTGCAGCTGCACGAACCGGTCGTCTGCGGTTCGATAGAAACCCGAGAGGCTCGCCCACTTCGGCATCGGTTGGCCATCGACGAGAGCATGCGTGGAGAAACTGGCCAGAGCGAGCGATTGATCGATGGTCGCCGCGGGTTCTCCTGCCAACTCTGCGACCGCAGCGACAACAGCAGCACAGGACGCGCTGGCTGCCAGCCCGGTGCGAAAGGCTGACCGATCCTGTGCCGGGGGTGTCGCAGCAAGAGGCGGGGTGGGTGTGCTTCCCGTGGCGGTCCAGAGCGGATCGAGTGCGGATCGAATCGCGTCAGCGTTGCCCATTACTCCAGCCTAAGGTGGCGCCGATGGACCTCGGAATCCCCACGCTTCACACCGAACGCCTGACCCTTCGTGCCTTCGATGCAACGGATTTCGACGCTGTCGCCGCGTTCTTTGCGCACCCCTCGAGCAGCATGTACGGAGGTCTATGCGAACGTTGGGAAGCATGGCGCAAGCTTGCTGCCTACCTTGGGCACTGGGTGCTCATGGGATTCGGGCCATTTGCCCTCGAGGAGACCGCAACCGGCAGCTTCGTAGGATGGACCGGCATGTGGGCCCCGGAAGGTTGGCCCGAACCTGAGATCACCTGGGCCCTCCTGCCCGAGCATGTAGGCCGGGGTTTTGCAACCGAAGGAGCCCGACGGTCGCTTCAATCGGCGTACGAGGACTTCGGTTGGGAGACGGCAATCAGCCTCATCAACGAGCGGAATGCGCCGTCGATTGCGGTTGCAGAGAGGTTGGGCGCAAGGCTGGAGCGATCCGAAGAGGTCTTGGGAAATCCCGGCCTGGTATACCGCCACGTCCCGCCGGACGAGCTGACCTAGCTCGACGCGCTGGCTCGCCGTGCGGCCTCGGCCCCAAGGTCATCGAGGAAGCCGCCGAAGCCCTTTTCCAGTTGACTGTCCATAACACGACCGATCAAACCCGCAAGTGGCCCGCCCTTGGGCTCATAGCTGTAGTTGATGGTGACGTCGGTGCCGGTTCCCGCCGGTGCAAGTAGGAACTCGACCAGGGCCCGTTTCATCGGCAGTCGCTTCGTAGAATCGATGCTTATGACCGCCCGATTGGGCTCCTCCAGTTCGACCAGGGTTTCCTCCAGTTGGCCGGTTGGTTTGAGGTCGCAGTGCCGTTGCGCACCGACACCCAATGCCTGCCCGGTGGCGAACGAGGTCTGGACACCGGAGTTCCACGCGGCGATATTGGGGAAGTCGTACAGCACCGCCCAAACGCTGGACTGAGGGGCGCCGAGTGTCTTGTGTACGTGCACGGTTCTCATGAGCTCAACCTAGTCGAAGCGACCGTCTGCGGACTGGGGATGACTAGCCAGTAGTCGTCCCCCGCCGGCGTTCTTGGAGCCGGGCCGGTGCGTCCTGAAACGAACCTAGTTGAATCCTGCCGACGGCGTTTCTTGAATGAGCGGGCAGAGACCAGCCGCCGCCGTTCGTGGGCTAGATGCGCTCGAGTCGAGCAGCCACGTGTTTGTGGAACGGGGTGCCGGCGAATTCATCGCGGTGGTCGGTGTCGGTCAAGCGATTTGCGGCGACGCCAATGGTCAGATGTTCTCCCGATTCGTCCGGGTAGTCGAGTCCGAGCCCGTTGGGGATTGACACGTGGCCCGGTTGCATCATCTCGGTGATCTCAATAGTGGAGATCGCTTCACCTTTGGAGGTGACAATCTTCACCCGGCTGTCATCATCGAGGCCGAGTTCGGAGGCGTCGGCGGGGCTGATCCGCAGTGCTCCTGCGCTGTCCTTCTTTCGCCAGTCGGGGTCTCGCATGATCGCGTTCGCTGTGAACGAGCGGCGTTCGCCGGCTGCGAGGACGAAAGGGAACTCCTCGCTGGTGATGCTCGGACCCTCGGTCGATAGAGCGTCGAGCAGCTCGAGCATCTCTGGAATGCCGATATGAATCTTGCCGTCTGGGGTGCTCACGTAGTCCCACACATGTTCGTATTCGTCCCGGCTGAAGATCACCCCGCGCTCCGAACCCAGAAGTGCCTCGAACAGATTCTCACCGAGTTCCAGCCCGGCGCCTTCGATGCCGGCCCTGTTGATCGCAGGACCGAACTTGGGTGCGATCCGATGAGCGATCGCCCAGAGCAAAGCCGCTGATTGCGCCCCGTTTTCAAGCGTCGGACCGAGCGTGTCGTAGAGAACGATCTGGGCTGCGGCGCCCACCGTCGCATCGGCTGCGGCCGCATCGAAAAAGGCGGCCGCAAACTCCGCACGCCCCCGTGCGGCCGCAGAGCGAAGCTTCTCCAGCGTGGCTTCGGGGATCAACTCTGCTGCTTTGAGAATTCGGGCATGAATCTCGGCTTCGGGAAGGGTCCCCTCGGCGGGAGGAAGAAGTGGCCTCCTCAGTTGGAAGGCGTTCTCAGGGAACTCGCCGGTAAAGAACGTGGCCTCCCATTTTTCGTACTGGGAGGCGGCCGGTAGGACGTAGTCGGCGTGGCGGGCTGTCTCGGTCATGGCGACGTCGATGACGATCACCGTGTCGAGCGCTTCGAGAGCCTTTATCCACCGCTCGGTGTCGGCCAGGGAAGACACCGGGTTGGAGGACTCCACGATCATCGCACGGAAACGATCGGGATGGTCGGTGAGAATCTCATCCGGGATCACATTGCAGGGAACCAAACCGGCGATGATCCGCCCTCCGGTGACGGGACTGACCCCAGACTGGCGACCCCCGCCAGTGATGTCGACCAGGTGGGTGTGGCGGTTCTGCCCACCCTCCCGGGCGAAGTTGCCTGTGAGAACCCACAACATTTTGTTGAGGTAGGAGCACAGCGTGGAGTTCACACCCATTTGAATGCCGAGGTCTTCGTACACGCAGGCGCTGGATGCAGTGGCAATTCGGCGCGGAGCGGCCCGGATCTTGTCCTCTGAAACACCGCAGACATCTGAGTACTCGGCGACGGGGACCACCGAGAACCGGGCCAGCGGTTGATCGGCACCAACCACGTGGTCCCGCAGGAAGCTGTCGTCGACCAGGCCTTCCTGCACGATCGTGCCGAGCAATGCCAACAGGCACCATGCATCGGTTCCCGGCTTCACCTGTAGGTGGTGATCAGCGAGGGCAGCGGTTTCAGACACCCGCGGATCGATCACCACCATGGAACGGTTCTCATCGGCGGCTATGGCCTTCAGCACCCGACGGGCCTCGGGGATGCCGTGCGACTGCCATGGATTCTTACCCACGAAGATCGCAACCTCGGTGTGATGGAAGTCGCCGACAGTGTGGCCACCAACCATCTGCCCATCGATCCAGAATTCGCCCGTCTTCTCCTGTGCCAGTGCTCCGCTCCGATAGCGGCCGCCGAATGCACGGTGGAGCGCGATCCCGTGCGGGGGGTTCAGGTGGTTTCCTTGCCCGCCGCCCCCGTAGTAGAAGATCGATTCGCCGCCATGGGTGTCCCGAACGATGCCAAGCCGGTCGGCGATCTCAGCGATAGCGGTGTCCCAATCGATGGGTTGGTGGGTTCGGTCCGGCATGCGTTTCATGGGTGTGGTGAGGCGATGGCGACCGTTCTGGTAGTGGTCGAGACGCAGCGCCTTCTCACACGTGTACCCCTTCGATTCGGGGTGGGATTTGTCACCCCTGATCCGTGTGAACCGCCCCTCATCACTGACCTTCACTTCGATGCCGCAGTTGTTCTCACACAGAATGCAGGCGGTGGGATGCCACTCATCAGGATCGTGAGGCGAGAGAGGAGCAACCGTGGCTTCGGGATCGGCGAGATCGGTCATGGTTTGACCGTAGTCCGGTACTATGGCGAACGCCATATTTCGAGCCCAGTCAGGTACGATGCGGTATGCCGCGGAGTTCTGACGCACGAGACAAGGCGATTCAGACCACCGCCAAACTGTTGTGTCGGCAGGGCTATGCCGCTACCGGCCTCACCGAGGTGCTCGAGCTGAGTGGTGCTCCGAAGGGTTCGTTCTACTTCCACTTCCCAGGCGGCAAGGAACAACTCGCCACCGAAGCGATCGAGTCCGCCAATGGATATGTGAAACACATGATCCAGACCACGCTCGGTCGAAGTGAGTCTCCCGAGGCTGCGATTCGAGCTTTGGCTTCGCTGTTCGCCGGTTGGCTGGAACGATCGGGATACGTGGAGGGTTGTCCGGTCACCACCGTCACTCTCGAAACCGAACCCGGTTCGGGAGAGCTGGCCGACGCATGTGCTGCTTCGTTCCGGAGCTGGCAGGAGTCCATGAGGCAGTACCTGGAACTGAACGGGTACACCACTGACCGCTCCGCCAGATTGTCGAGCCTGATCATGTGCACGCTCGAGGGTGCATTCGTCCTCAGCAGGAGCCAGATGAGCACCGAGCCTTTCGATACTGTCGCCGAGTTATTGGTGGAGCTCCTTTAAGGCGCCCTACGCCGACGATGCGGGCGGGGTGGTGGTGTGGCTGCGGAGGGACGGAGCAGCTTGTGGGTGTGACGCAGGTAGCGAAGCGATTGGAGCGACCGGAGGAGGCGCCCTACGCCGACGATGCGGGCGGGGTGGTGGTGTGGCTGCGGAGGGACGGAGCAGCTTGTGGGTGTGACGCAGGTAGCGAAGCGATTGGAGCGACCGGAGGAGGCGCCCTACGCCGACGATGCGGGCGGGGTGGTGGTGTGGCTGCGGAGGGACGGAGCAGCTTGTGGGTGTGACGCAGGTAGCGAAGCGATTGGAGCGACCGGAGGAGGCGCCCTACGCCGACGATGCGAGCGGAATCAAAAGGACGTATTCGCTCCGCACACGATGATGCCTACTCGCTTGCCCGTTGTGTCGTAGCGGCCGCTGCGGTGAGCGGCGATCGCCACCGCAGCTGAATGTTCGATCAGAAGCCGGAACTCATCCCACATCCATTCTCTGGCGATTCTCGTTTCCTCGTCGGAGACGGTCACACTCGTGGTGGGGGAGTTGCTGAGAATGTCCCACGCCAGTACGCCGATGCTGGTGGCACCGAGGGCGTCGGCTGCGATTCCAGACACTTCCACCTCAACCCGCTCGTTGGCGGCAACAGAAGCGGCGAAGGCGTTGGTGGTCTCGGTCTCACAAATCACCAGCTCGGTTCGGCCATCGAACCAAACTGCAGTGCCCGCTGCGAGGCCCCCGCCGCCGCACGACACGAACACAACGTCGAGCGGTCCAGCGTCCTGCTCCATCTCCATTGCACAAGTGCCTGCTCCCATCACGACATTGGGGGCTTCGTAGGCGTGGACGCTGAATCCCCCGTTGTCGTCGATGAACCTCTCGCTCGCAGCGAGGGACTCGGCATATACATCGCCGATCTGGTGGACGGTGGCCCCGTAGGAACGCAGCCGGGCAACCTTGGTGGGTGAGGAAATGGTGGGCACGAAGATGTTGGCCCGAACGCACAGTTCTCTGGCGGCCCACGCCACGGCGGCTCCGTGGTTGCCACCCGACGCGGCCACCACCCCCACATCACCTAGCTCATCGGCCTCGATCGCTTTCATCAGTGCATGAGTTGCGCCTCGGGCCTTGAAGGTTCCGCTGTGCTGCAGCAGCTCAAGTTTGTAGACGATCTCGTCGTCTATCAGCACCGGCGTCCGTCGAAGCCTGGGCTGGATCACACCAGCTGCCGCTTCGATATCGGAAGGCCGAATCGGTCGAGCTGGGTCAGAAGTCTCGGTGGGCGTGCTCATTGTCAAGGCAGACTAACGGGGTCGTGTCCAACGTTGTTCTCACTTCGCTTCGATCGGAATCTCCCGACCACACTGCGGCGATCGCGGCGCGCCTATCCGAGTCGCTGGAGGTGGGTGACCTGATCGTTCTGACCGGTGATCTCGGTGCGGGCAAGACCCAGTTTGCGAAGGGCGTTGCGCTTGGTCTCGGCGTAGATGATCGAGTGACCAGCCCCACGTTCGCCCTTCATCAGCAATACCAGGGTCGAGAGCTCCTGCATCATCTGGATGTCTACCGACTCGATGATCTGGCGGAGACACTCGACCTTGACTTGCCCGAGTTGATCGAAAGTGGCATCACCGTGATCGAGTGGGGCGACACGATCGAGGACGTACTGCCCGTTGAACGTCTCGTCGTTCGTCTGCTTTCGGTCTCCGATGCCGAGGATCAGCGGATAATCAGCGTCGAGGCGGAGTCGGTCGTCCTCGATCATTGGCGGACGCGGTTGGCGGAGGTCGAGTGGTGATCTCCCTCGGATTGTCGTCGTCTACTGCGTTGGTTGGTGTTGCGGTCGCTGACGATGGTCATCTTCTGGCTGAGCGATCAGTTCTCACCGATCGTCGGCACGCCGAGGAGATCACCCCGATGCTGCAATCGGTCCTGGCCGAAGCTGAGGTTTCGTTGTCGGATGTCGATCGGATCGTCGTTGATATCGGTCCCGGTCGCTACACGGGAATGCGGGTGGGGATCGCAACCGCAAAGTCACTGGCGTTCGCCCTCGACATACCCGTTGTCCCTGTTAGCTCGCTTCAGCTGTTGGCAGCAGCAGCCCCTTCCCACGACGGTCCGCTCTTCGCAGTCATCGACGCTCGCCGCAATCAGGTGTTTGCCGCCGACATGTCCGCCAACGGCGACCCGCTCGTGGTCAGCCCAGCTGAACTTGCTTCGCTGCTGCCTGCTGATGCGCTGTGTGTGGGCGATGGAGCCGATCGCTATAGAGAGGAGTTCGAGTCAGTTGCATCGGTTCATCCGGGGGTCGTGCCCAGCGTCGCTGCCGCTGCACTGATCGGACCTGACACCGTGGCACTTCCGGCCTCAGCGATCCAGCCGATGTACCTGCGTGATCCTGATGCAGCGATCAACATCAAGACACGACCGGGGGGTCCAGGTAGGTCATGACCGAGTCCGCTGTACTCCAAGTGCGGGAATTGGCCACCGCCGATCTCGATGATGTTGCCCGAATCGAGCTAGCCGCCAATCAGTCGCCGTGGTCTCGGACGCTTTTTGAGGGCGAGCTGAGCATGAGCCCTAGCGAACGTTTGTGGCTGGTCGGGTCTCTGGGCGGGCCCATCGTCGGGTTCGCAGGTGCAATGCTCGTTGGCGGCGACGTTCACATCATGAACGTTGCCGTCGATCCTGCTATGCGCCGTCGGGGACTTGCCCGGATCCTTCTGGCCGAACTATTGCGGCGGAGCGTGGCCAGCGGCGGCAGGAATGCCACGCTGGAGGTCCGGGCGGGTAATGCCTCAGCGATTGCGCTGTATCGCCGATTCGGTCTGGGACCGGTTGGTATTCGAGGCGGCTACTACCCCGATGGGGAGGATGCGCTCATTCTGTGGGCACATGACATCGACAGTTCCGAGTACGGCGGCCTGCTCCAACGACTCGGTGATCGGACCGGTGAGACGCGTGGCTGACAACCTGATTCTGGCGATTGAGACGAGCTGCGATGAGACCGGTGTTGCGATCGTGGAAGGCGGAACCCGGATGCTTTCAAACGTGGTCTCCAGTCAGATCGACATCCATGCCCCGTTCGGCGGGGTGGTTCCCGAGGTTGCCAGCCGGGCTCACCTCGAAACTCTCGAACCGGTGTTGAACCAGGCCCTGGCCGAGGCTGGCGTTGCCCCCGGTGAGTTGACCGCTATCGCGGCCACCAATGGGCCGGGTCTTATCGGCGCGTTACTGATCGGTGTGACAGCCGCCAAGACACTGGCCTTGGCCTGGGACAAGCCGTATGTCGGGGTGAACCATCTGGAGGGGCACCTCTTCGCGGCGTTCCTCGAACGACCCGACTTGAGGACGCCGATGATTACGATGCTCGTGAGCGGAGGCCATACCTCGATCGTTCACGTCAAAGACCGCGGGGACTACGCAGTCGTTGGATCAACCATCGATGATGCCGCTGGCGAGGCGTTCGACAAGGTGGCCCGTTACCTCGGGCTCGGCTACCCCGGCGGACCGGTCATCGACCGAATGGCCCAAGCTTTCGAAGGGGACCCGATCCGTTTCCCTCGGGGCCTGATGGACGGCAGTCTCGATTTCAGCTTCAGTGGCATGAAGACCGCCGTCATCAACTATGTGCGCAAGAATCCCGACGCCCCCAATGATGCTCTGGCCGCAGGCTTTCAGGAAGCGGTTGTTGATGTGCTGGTGACAAAGTGCATGCAGGCGGTTGACCAGTTCGAGGTGCAGACGGCATGCCTGGGTGGGGGCGTGGCCGCCAACTCGGCGCTACGAGAGCGGTTTGCCGCAGAATGTGCCGCCCGTGGCATCGATGGATTGGTTCCGGCGCGGCAGTTCTGCACCGACAACGCCGCGATGATCGCTGCTGCAGCGAGCTGGCGCCTCGAGGCCGACGGCCCGACGGCCCTCGATACCGGTGCCACCCCCAACCTCCGCCTCTAACCCTCACCGCCGAAGTTGCGTGCACACTCCACCGTTTCGGTGGATTGGGCACTTCAGAACAAGGTGAAGGCCGACTGGGTACGCCAGAACGGTTCTGAGTGAACGATCGGCCGTGATCAGAGGCTAGGTCTCAACCGTTAGTCTGCGATATGGATATTCCCGCGGAGTACAACGACATGCTGTCCAAGGTTGCCTTCTGGCACGTGGCCACGATCGGTCCCGACGGGGACCCGCAGAGCACTCCGGTGTGGGCTGGCAGTGATCAGGAGGGAAACATGAGGTTCTCCCTCACCCGTGGCCGCCAGAAGTTTCGCAACCTCCAAACCAACCCTGCCATCGCCATGAGCGCCACCGACCCAGACAATCCGTACCGCTATCTGGAACTACGGGGCACGGTAACGGCGGTCGAAGACGACGGCGATCATGCGTTCATCAACAGCATGGCTAAGAAGTACATGGGTGTCGACGAGTACCCCTTCCACCAGCCCGGCGACGAACGGGTGGTCATGGTGGTAACGCCCGAACATACGACCCAAATGGGCTGAACGCCCCGGCAGCCGGCGGGATCTACTGCAAATTCCCTGTTCGTAGCTAGGTTCAGGCGTTGTGCCGTGCTGATAGCCACACAAAATGTGTCTATCAGCAGGAATTTTGGCGGGTTGAGTTGAGGGAATTGGCACTCTCGGGGGGAGATTGCCAAAAAGTCGCGGTTCGGTGTTGGTTGTAGGTGTGCGCTTTTCTAGAATCAGCACTCGTCCTATGAGAGTGCTAATCGCCAATGGAGGCACGCACGAATGAAACTTCAACCACTTGAAGACCGGATTGTCATCCGGGCCAAGGAAGCCGAGTCCACCACCGCTAGCGGCCTGGTGATTCCCGACACTGCCAAAGAAAAGCCCCAGCAGGGCGAGGTCGTCGCTGTTGGAATCGGTCGGCGCAGCGATGCCGGTGAGCTCATCCCCATGGACGTCGCCGTCGGCGACACCGTGGTGTACAGCAAGTACGGCGGCACCGAAATCACCATCGAAGGCGAAGACCTTCTCATTCTCAACGCTCGCGACATCCTCGCGAAGATGGGTTAAGGGTTAATCACATGTCAAAGATGCTGAAGTTTGACGATGATGCGCGCCGTTCGCTCGAGGTTGGCGTTAACAAGCTGGCCGACGCAGTGAAGGTGACGCTGGGCCCCAAAGGCCGCAACGTGGTGCTCGACAAGAAGTTCGGTGCTCCGACCATCACCAATGATGGCGTGTCCATCGCTCGGGAGATCGAGCTTGAAGAACCCTTTGAGAACATGGGCGCCCAGCTCGTCAAAGAGGTCGCGACCAAAACCAACGACGTGGCAGGCGACGGAACAACCACCGCCACCGTGCTTGCCCAGGCCATTATCAAGGAAGGCCTCAAGAATGTAGCGGCTGGCGCCAACCCGATGGTGCTCAAGAGGGGCATCGAGGCTGCTGTCTCTGCTGCTGTCGATGAGATCGGCAAGAACGCCGTTGCGATCGAGGACAAGAAGCAAATCGCTCAGGTTGCCTCCATCTCTGCGGCCGATGAGAGCGTCGGCAAGGTTCTTGCCGACGCCATCGACAAGGTGGGCAAGGACGGTGTAGTCACGATCGAAGAGTCGAACACCTTCGGAATCGAGCTCGAGTTCACCGAGGGCATGCAGTTCGACAAGGGGTACATCAGCCCCTATTTCGTGACCGACGCCGACCGTCAGGAAGCGGTTCTCGAGAACCCCTACATCCTGTTCAACCAGGGCAAGATCAGCAATGTGCAGGATCTTCTCCCGGTGCTCGAAAAGGTGATGCAAAGCGGCAAACCTCTGGTCATCATCTCCGAGGACGTCGACGGGGAAGCCCTTGCGACCCTGGTCGTCAACAAGATCCGTGGCACTTTCGCTTCGGTCGCGGTCAAGGCCCCGGGCTTTGGCGAGCGCCGCAAGGCAATGCTCCAGGACATGGCCATTCTCACCGGTGGTCAGGTGATTGCCGAGGAAGTTGGCCTCAAGCTCGATGGCGCAACCATGGACTTGCTGGGCACCGCTCGTAAGATCGTGATCACCAAGGACAACACCACCATCGTTGAAGGCGGCGGCGACAGGGCCGACGTTGATGGTCGTATTTCGCAGATCCGTTCCGAGATCGAGAACACCGACAGCGACTGGGACCGTGAGAAGCTCCAGGAGCGTCTGGCCAAGCTGGCTGGCGGCGTCGCCGTTGTTCAGGTCGGCGCAGCCACCGAAGTGGAGCTCAAGGAAAAGAAGCACCGCATCGAGGATGCCCTTTCCGCAACTCGCGCAGCTCTCGAAGAGGGCGTTGTTGCCGGTGGTGGTACCGCACTCCTGCGGGCTCGTCCCGCCGTGGAGAAGGCCATCAAGAAGCTCAAGGGTGATGAGAGAACCGGCGCCGAGAGCGTGTTCCGTGCGCTTGCAGCTCCGACTCGCCTCATCGCTGAGAACGCCGGCCTCGAAGGCGCTATCTGGGTAACCCGGGTGGAAGAAGCCGAGGGGAACATTGGCCTCAACGCCGCCAAGGGCCAGCTGGAAGACCTCATGAAGAGCGGCATCACCGACCCGGCCAAGGTGACCCGTGCTGCGCTACAGAACGCGGCATCCATTGCAGCGCTTCTCCTCACCACCGAAGCCCTCATTGCCGACAAGCCAGAGCCTGAGGGCGCTGGCGGCGGCATGCCCGACATGGGCGGCATGGGTGGCATGGGCGGCATGATGTAGCCCACAGCTCACGCTGAATTCTCAACGACCGGGCCACAGGGCCCGGTCGTTTGCGTTAGCGGCCATCGCAGACCGGCGACTTGACGTGGCCGAACTACGGTTGAGCGTTCAGCTGGTACTCGCGCGCGTACCACAGCGCCCTTTTGAAAGAGCTGGCCACGTGAAACGACCGAACCTATTGTTCATCATGAGCGACGATCACGCCGCCCACGCCATCAGTGCCTACGGCAGTCTGATCAACCAGACCCCCAATCTTGATCGGATCGCCGACGGTGGCATGCTTTTGAACAATTGCTTCTGCACCAACAGCATCTGCACGCCCAGTCGAGCAGCAGTGCTCACCGGCACCTACAACCACGTGAATCGGGTGACCACCCTCGACACTCACCTGGACAATCGCCTCCAGACCTTCCCCAAGCTGTTCCAGGCGGCCGGTTATCAGACAGCCATCGTGGGCAAGTGGCACCTGGGTCACGGTCCGTTACACGATCCGACCGGATTTGATTTCTGGCGGGTGTTGCCCGGGCAAGGCCACTATCACAACCCGGTGATGCTCCAACGGCGAACCGACGTTCACAACGCCTGGCCCGGCCACGAGATCGTTGAGCGGGGCGGCTACGTGACCGACCTGATCACCGACGACAGCCTTGCCTGGCTCGAAGGCCGCGACCCGGCGAGGCCCTGGATGCTGCTCACCCATCACAAGGCACCGCATCGAACGTGGGAGCCGTCAAAAGAGCACTTCACGCTGTACGAGGACGTCGAGATCCCCGAACCCGAGACAATGTTCGACGATCACGAAACACGGGCCGCAGTGGTGCAGGCCATGGAAATGCGCCTCTTGGATCTCGATCCGATCGTCGACCTCAAGTCACCGGTGCCGCCCGGACTTACTCGGGATGAAGAGGTCCGATGGCGATACCAGCGCTACATCAAGGACTATCTGCGCACCATCGCCAGTATCGACGACAACGTTGGTCGAATGCTCGACTATCTCGACGAAACGGGCCAGGCCGACAACACGATCGTGGTGTACACCTCGGATCAGGGCTTCTTCCTTGGCGATCACGGCTGGTTCGACAAGCGCCTGATGTACGAGGAGTCACTTCAGATGCCGTTCCTTATTCGGTTCCCGCAGATGATTGACGCTGGCACGATCCAGGACGCGATGGTTCTGAACGTCGATTTCGCCCCGACGTTCTTGGATCTGGCTGGTATCGAGGTGCCTGCCGACATGCAGGGGACCAGCTTCGTTCCGGTCCTTGGAGGCGACACCCCAGCCGATTGGCAAACCTCGATGTATTACCGGTACTGGATGCACCGGGATGGCGCCCACAACGTGCCGGCGCACTATGGCGTTCGAACCCTCACCCACAAGCTGATCTGCTACTACAACGATCCGCTGGGACAGGCGGGAGCCAACGGTCCCGTCGATGCGGTGGAGTGGGAGCTGTTCGATCTGGAAGTCGATCCGCTCGAAACCACCAACGTGTACGACCGGCCCGAGTACCGGTCGGTGCAGTCGGATCTGGAAGCTGAGCTGGCTCGACTGCAGGCGAAGGTCGGCGACAACCCCGCCCACCAAAGAGGTCTGACCCCTCCCAGCGGTGGGTCAGAACCCTCAAGTCAGGGCACAATGTAGGCATGGGATGGCTGAGCTGGAGATGGGGGTTCGGTGGCGCACTCCTTGCGATTGCCTTGTGGCCCTTTGTCACCGGGTTGCTGCGTTCCTTTGCCCGCGAGTTCGGCATCGTGTCAGCCCTCTATGCGATATGGAATCTGGGCGGTCGTATTAGAGCCTTCGGGGTCGATCAGGCCTTTGAGCGGGGCGAACAAATATGGGAGTTCCAACGGGCGATATTCCTGCCGAGCGAAACCTGGCTGCAGGAGCTGATCTTGCCCTACGCGTGGATCGTGAAGTCCGCCAACATCTATTACGCCTTCGCCCACGTTGCGGTGTTCGGTTGGTCTTTGCTGTGGATGTGGTGGCGCAACCGGGACCACTACGCCAGCTATCGAACCCAGATGGCGCTGTTCACCGGAACATCTCTCCTCATTCAACTGGTAGCTGTGGCACCGCCTCGCTTCATCGAGAGCACAGGAATGATCGACACGGGGATCTTCTACAACCAGTCGGTGTACTCAGCACTTGGCCGGTCCCAGATCGGCCAGCTGCAAGCGATGCCTTCGATCCACGTGGGTTGGGCCCTGTTTGTCGGTGCTGCCACCTATCGGTTTGCCAAGGTTCCATGGTTGAAATGGCTCGGGGTTGCCCACGCCGTACTGACAATGTGGGCGGTCATGGTTACCGCCAACCACTATTGGATGGATGGGATCGTGGCAGCCGCCGTCATGATCTTCTGGTACGCCGTGCTGCACGGAGGTAAGCGCCTGCTGCGGCCCGCGGATTCCGTAACCCAAGCCCGTGAGCCGGAGCCAGCGCCCGAGCCTGCGTGGGCCGGCTAGAGTCCGATCCTCACCCGGCTTGAATCGAGCGCGATCAAGTGGTCACAGATCTGTTGAGGCTCGTCTTCCTGAAGGAAGTGACCGCCGCCCTCGATGGTCACATGCTTCTGGCCGTGGGCCCCGGCAACCTTTTTCTGGAACACGACCTCACCTCCGGCGGTAACGGCGTCCTTGTCGCTGAAGGCGGTGAGGAACGGGCGGTCGAATTCTGCCAGTGATTTCCAAGCCTCGATCTGGGCTTCGCGGGCCGGATCCTCAGGCGTGATCGGTACCAGCGTGGGCAGAATTCGAGCACCGGACTTGTAGGTTTCATCGGGGAATGGAGCTTCGTAGGCGGCCAGTTCGGCCGGGGTAAGCTCAGTCTCGCACCCACCCTGAACGATGATGCTGGTTGGAAACTCAGGCACAGCCTGGCTGAACATCTGCCACTCGAGGAACGCTTGGGGCGGGCTGCTGTTTCCAATTGGCATGCCGGTGTTGGCAGCGATGACTCTGGCAAAGCGGTGGGGATGGGCAGAGACCAGCCGAAGTCCGATCAGTCCACCCCAGTCCTGGCAGAACAGTGTGATGTCATCCAGGTCGAGTTCGGTGATGAGCGCAGCTTCCATCCAGCTGACCAGCCGGTTGTAGGAGTAGTCGCTTTGCTGTGCCGGCTTGTCGGATCGCCCGAAGCCCACGAGGTCGGGTGCGATCACCCGCCGTCCTGCGTCCACCAGAATCGGAATCATCTTGCGGTAGAGATAGCCCCAGGTCGGTTCGCCGTGCATCAAGAGAATAGGAGGTTGGTCAGCGGGGCCCTCGTCGACGTAGTGGACCCGGAGCTCCTGTCCGTCACCCGCGGGAACCTTTATGTAGTTCGGCGCGAACGGGAAGGCATGCAGATTCTCGAACCGGTCGTCGGGTGTGCGGAGAATCTCCATCAGGCTCAATCTAATCGGGTTCGGTAGCCGATCGAAAAACCACTCTTCCGGGTGAAGATCCTGTGAGCTCGTCGAAACTCACGATCTCGTTGCCGGCTACAAGCGTTGAAACGACTCCGTCGGTCAGTTCCTGGCTGAGGTGAGCCAGATCGAGGACGTTGAGATCAGCGCGCCGGTCGGTTGCGATGAGCCCCCGGTCGTGAAGTCCGAAAGAACTGGCCGATGCCGCCCAACCTAGGGCGACTCGCTGGAAGCCTCGATCGATCTCACCGAATTCGTGAACAAAGCAGAGCGGGTTCATTCCAGGTCCGGCGATGACCGTGGGCTCTTGCTGCAACTCGATTAGCGGCAGCGTCCCCACTGGAGCGACGAACAGCCGAGATCACTCGGTCATCATCCAGTGGTTCTTCGGTTGCGATGACGACTGCGCCAACACCCACGGACCTAGCCAGGTACCGACCTGCCTCCAAGAGTTCGCCGGGGTCTAGCCCTGGTGCGTCGATGAAGACGGTGGTCGTCACATCGAGTTCCGTGCGGAGGTCTATCTGCTCGATGCCCTGATCGATCAGGTGCCGAAGTTCGTCGGGTTCCCCGGCCAGCGTGCAAACCAGACCCAGCGCTCCAGCGATGAGCCCGTCGGCCAGCAGCTTGGCCATCTGCTCGAGATCGCCGGCCGAGGGGGCCAAGTGATCACGAACTTTGTTTCCCATCACGCACTGGCGAATCCCGTTGTGGGGCAGAAGGAAACCCCGATCCACCAGAAACTGGCTGCCCGCCGACTTCTGGAGGAAGCGGGGCACTTCTTCGGGGTCAACCGCTTGCGGGAGTTGCTCGATTGTGGTTGTCACCCCCGGCGCCAGATGGTGCTGACGGTTGCGGTCGAAGTCGGCCACGCCCTCAGGCGGTAGAAGGGCAACAAGGCCGGCGTGGACCAGGGCGCCGTCGGCATCGATGACTCGATGGGCCCGATCTCGAACCCTGCCGATCTCAGCGATCACACCATCCCGCACGGCGATGTCGGCGGTTCTAGGCGCGTCACCACGTCCGTCGACCACCCGACCGGCACGAAGGATCAGATCATGAACTGGCACGCGGGTAGTGTGCCCTGGTTAGGCAGCCATCTGCTTCTCGTAGTCATTTAGGATCGTTGCCAATGGCTCAGCGGCACAGACGGTGATCCGACCCTCGGAGGAGTAGGTCATGCACGGTTCGAGCCTTCCCGGCCCTCGATACCACAACACGCTGCGGCTGACCGGATTCGGCTCGGTGTGCTGGCGCAGGATCGACATCACCATGAGCGGTACGACAACGGGTGGAACCTCGGCGAGATCGGCGACTGGCATCACGTACAACTGGTGGGCGGTAGGAGCGACCACGAGGGCGCCGAACTCACCGATCAGCCCGGGCAAACGATCGGTGAGGTCGGCGGCAAGGCCCGTGGTGTACATGTCCCCTTCGAAGCAGTGAAGTGTCCTGTCGAAGGTGAGCAGGGCTGGATCCCCGTTGACACTCGCTACTTGGTTGATTCTTCTCCGGCGTAGCTTCGGAGGAAGCATGCTTTGCCTTGTGGCCCGTGCCCAGACCTCTGACTCGTCTGCGTCCCAGTCGCCCAGCCACGCCTTGGCGACCGGAGCGCAGCCGCTTTCGGTCGCGATCGCCACAACCCAGTTGGTGTAGGGATCGATGGGGTCGTCAAGGAGCTGCCATGGACACTCCCAGTTGGCCTGCAGTCGACGTCGAAGCCGCGGTGCTGCCCATTCCCAGTCCTTGAACAGTTGGTTCTCTCGCTTCATGTCGTCGAACATCGAGAAGAAGTTGTAGAGGCCGGTTCGTTGGGTGCGTGAGTCGAGCCCTACAGCGTCCTTGGCAAGGTTGTGAATCTGGGCAACCCAGCCATCGGTGTGCTCGGCTCGGCCCCAGAGGTAGTTGAGGCTGATGTCGTCGCCCCAGCGGGTGTGGGCTACCTCGCAGACGAGATCCCAGTAGTCGTTGGCCGTGTCGGCGTTGTCGAATGGTTGGGCCCATTCGGGCAGTAGTTGATCCACGTGTTTTCTCCACCTTGTTGATTCTCGCTGAACAATCGGAACCCACAAGCGAATATAAACGTAAATAAACGAATCAACAACCTGAGATTCCACGCTGCCACCCCGCACCGGGGCGGGGTCAAGGAAGTTGGTGTTTGTGTGATGGCTTATCCGTGCCTGGCAGGGGTCTGATCTTTGCGCTATTCGAGTTGGATGGTCAGGGGTGTGTTGTTGAAGATGCGGGTTTGGGTGGTGTTGGGAGTGGTGTTGTCTCTGTGTTTGTAGCGGTGGTGGAATCTGCAGAGGAGTTGGCTGTTGCTGATGAGTGTTGGGCCACCTGTGTTCCAGGGGTGTTTGTGGTCGGTGTCGCAGAGTTGTGCGGGGGTGTGGCAGCCGGGGTGTTGGCAGTGGTGGTCTCTGAGTTGTATCAATCGTTTCTGGGTGGTTGTGAAGTGCCGGCCGGCGGGGGTGTCGGTGGCGATGTTGCCGTTGGGGTCGAGTTGGTGGTGTCGGACTCGGGCCGTCGCTGCCAGTTGTTGGGTGATGGCGGGTGGGATGAGGGTGCCTTTGGTGGTGCGGGGGTAGTAGCGGGCAGCGAAACCTGGGTCCCGGTGGACCCTGATCCGGTTGGCCCTGGCCCGGGCTTGCTCGGAGGAGAGCGCGTGCTCGGCGGAGGGCTCCTGCTGGTCGGTGAGTGCACTGTTGGCGCTGGTATCGGGTGTGGTGTCGGGTTGAGGTTGGCCGCCGGTGGGGTCGAGTATTTCGAGGTGGGCCCGGTATTTGCCATCGGGGTTGAGTACGAGGTCGACGAGGGCGTCCATGGCTGTGGCGCTACGGTACCGGTCGGGGTTTTCGGCTTTGATTGGTTCTGCCCGGTTCAACACGGTTTGGGCGAAGGGTTCTGCATGGAGCGGGCCGATGGTTCCGGTGAGGTGGAGGTTGCCGTTGAGGTCGTACTGGAGGAGCAGGTGTTGTTGGGCTTGGGCTCTGATGAACTCATCCAAGTGTTCATCAGGGTCTGACATGGCTTCCCACTCGGTGAGGTAGTCCTTGAACTCTTCTGGGGTGCACATGGTGGCGAGGTGAGCGAGGCTTGCTTGGGCGGCATTGAACTGGCGGCTGTTCACAGTGCGCCACACGGGTTGGACCACATCGATGTGTGCCATCGTGATCTGGCCGTCCATGAGGGCCCGATGGAAGTGGGGGAAACGTTCTGATGCCAGCCCTGCCCGTCGGAGTTGTCGGGCCCGGGCCCGTGAGACCCGGCAGGTTGAAGTGAGGAGTGGGGTCATGGATTTGGAGCCTTTGGTGAGAGCACACGTGTTGTGTTCCCCAAAAGCGACGAACCGTCCCGCTACCACTGCTGCTTGTTCGGTGCTGGCAACAAGGTCGGTGATCAAATCAGCGATCTCCGCACGCGTGAGCGAGGAGTTGTCGGTAGTAGCGATCTCGCGCAACCGTTCCGACACCGCCAACAGGCGCAGACGTTCCTCCACCAGAAAGCCACCGCCAGCATCTTCGATCTCCACCGAGAACTCCATACCCCCAACCCTAAACAGGGG
>CAVVWM010000015.1:0-54765 GCA_963751955.1 uncultured Acidimicrobiales bacterium
GTGGATCTCGGTGTTGCCAACCTCGAGCGAACGAGCCACCATGTCGATCGAGATGTCGGTGGCACCCACCACCGCCGGTTTTCCGAATTGCCGGGCCACTAGCGCAGCGTGACTGGTACGACCACCACTCGAGGTCAGAATCCCGGCGGCGGCCAACATGCCGTGGACGTCATCCGGCTTGGTTTCAGGGCGCACCAGAGACAACGGGTCGACCATCAGCGGCCCAACGTTCGGCAAGGTCGGGATCGAAAGCCGCCATACCAACGGCGGCGCCGGGTGAGACGTTGAGACCCGAAGTGAGTGGGGTCTGTTGAACCGCTTCTCGTGAGAATTGAGGATGCAGGAAGAAGTCAACCTGCTCCGGCGTGACCCGGCGGACTGCTTGCTCTCGAGTGATAAGTCCCTCGTTGACTTGGTCGACTGCGATTCGCACGGCCGCTTGCGCAGTACGTTTCCCGGCACGGGTCTGGAGGAGCCACAGTTGACCCCGCTCAACGGTGAATTCCATGTCCTGCATGTCGCCGTAGTGGTTCTCGAGTTGAACAGCGATATCGGCGAACTGCTGTGCGATCTCGGGCATGTCATCGGCAAGCTGGGCGATGGGCAGTGTTGGCCGGATTCCGGCCACAACATCTTCACCCTGAGCGTTGACGAGATAGTCACCTTCGAGGTGTGGTTCGCCCGTGGTTGCGTCCCGGCTCATTGCGACACCGGTCGCAGAATCGTCTCCGGTGTTGCCAAAGACCATCGTCACGATGTTCACCGCAGTGCCGAGATCATGAGGCGATGTGTGCGGCGACGCGATAATCGTGTGCTCGCTTCCCCCGCCAGCTTTCGAAAACAGCTTCGATCGCCATTCGAAGCTGAACCTGGGGATCGTCGGGGAAAGGGCCGGATCCTCGGCGCCTGACGACAGTCTTGAAGGCGTCGATGATCTCACGAAGAGCGTCGGCGGTGAGGTGGGCGTCGCTGGTCACATCGTGACGGTCGCGGGCCCCATGCAGAACGGCCTCGAATGCCTCATCGGGTACGCCCAAGACAACACCGCCAAACATCTGAATGAGCCGCCGGTAGGAGTCGAGCACGAAGCGCTCGTCGTGGGTCGACTCGATCATGCCTTCGACCACGTCGTCATTCAGCCCGATGTCCAGGACCGTGTCCATCATGCCCGGCATCGAGAATTTGGCACCCGACCGGCAGGCGACGAGGAGAGGATTGCCGGCATCGCCGAAACCTTTGCCTGTCTGCGCCTCCAGCTTCGTCATTGCATCCTGCACCTGATCCCAGAGTCCATCGGGGAACTTCCCATCGGCATCGCTGAATGCGTTGCAGGCCCGGGTCGTGATGACGAAGCCGGGCGGCACCGGAACGCCCAGACGGGTCATATCACCGAGGTTTGCACCCTTGCCGCCAAGCAGGCCACGGGTCGCCTCCCAGTCGCCGTCCTCTGAGGCTTGCGCCTCATCGATTTGGTCGTATCGGTACAGCCAGGTCTCCATGGAATTCACCATTGCTTCGTTTGTTGGGGTCCTACCAGCACACAGGCTGGTTCGAGTTCATGGCTCTCATCATAAGTTTGCTCGAGTGTGGAAACGCACGAGCAGGCGAGCGAAAGAACCATTGTTGAGAGCCTGCCGCCGGATCTTCGTCGTTCACAGGGACCAACGTCCCAATTCATCGGTACGGCAAGGATTTGTGTCTCACGCGGGCGCTGTCGTCGGCAGCTCGAGGCCAAACATCGGCGATCAATCGAGAATCGCCGCACGGAGTTTCAGTCGTGGCTTCTTCGAGTCGAACCATCAGCCAGGGTGCGGAACCAAAGGAGGTTCCCGCACGTCCCAGGTTTGATGGCTATGGATCGAAGAATCACGTTGGCGCTGTTTGCAGCGATTCTGCTGCTTGCCTCCTGCACGTCCGGATCGGTCCGGACATTGCCCCCGACCTCCACCTCATCAACTACGTCAACGGTTCCCGAGGAGTTCGACGGTCACATAGTGCCGCGCCTCGAGTCGGTCGGGCACTTCATGGCTCTCGCCCGCTCCGGCGTCTCCGATCAATCGGTTGTGAAGTTCACGATTCCCGACGTCCTCCAGAGCACCGTCGTGCACTGGATGGACAGCAACTTCTACGAACTACACGACGAGTGGTACTGGTTTCACCTTCTCAATGGTGTTCCGATCGCGGGCTCAGGAGCACAACCGGTTGAGGACCTCAGCTTCGAGACCGTCGAAGAGATCTACGCATGGGCCGACAGCCTGTCGCCAGGAGACCTGCCCCTAGATCTCAGATTCGTGGACAGTCAAAGTTTTAGGCGCCGTCTGTACTCGCCGCTCTTCTATGAGTTGGCGCTCCACTCAGAACCTCGGGTTTTCGGTGTCGGATCCCTGATTCGGTTCGGTGCCAACGAAAAGAGCCGTACCGAACGGTGGCTGATGGAACTGGAATACAGCGACGACGTTTCGGCCAGCGATGTCGAACTGTTCATCGACCGGCTCCTTCCCACGTTGCCCGAGGAGATCGCTTCAGACCTGGAGTGGGTCGTTCGTTCGCCGCATCAAGAAGACATTGCCAAGCAGATGGTTGCTGAGTCGCTGCCCTATGGCGATCGGGTTGTTCGCTACAGCGAGCTGGTACCTCAGGGCGAAGTGTCGGTGTACCACAAAGGAATCGCAGCCGGGCGGCTGCTTTTTGTGGGGGAAGGTGGTGCGCGGCTCACCGACACCCGAGACACCGACATCGTGATCATTGAGAACGTCCCCGACTGGCTTCCTCCAGCAAGTGCGTTGATCACGTCTTCACCGCAGACACCGCTCGCCCACGTGAACTTGCTGGCCCGAAATCGTGGCATTCCCAATGTGTCGCAGGCGGGGGTGCTCGATGATCCGGGGCTTCGGCAGTCAGCCCGGGTTCGAGCGCCCGCCATCGTCCGGGCAACCGGAACGAACGAACTCGAGGTGGTTCTGATCACCGAAGATGAGTACGACCAATGGCGCTCGCTGCAATCGAGATCGGCGATCTCGGTTCCCCCGGTTGACCTGGCGACCACGCCACTTGTGGTGTTCCTCAATTCCGCTGCGTCGGCAATCAGCAACGAATCCCAGGTGGAAGCATGGCGACCGGTGATCGGAGGGAAATCGGCCGGCTTCCTTGCCCTTCTTTCGGCCGAGGGAGTAACGACTCCCGAGACGCCACTGGCGATCACGGTCGGTCCCTATCAAGAACACTTGGAGTCTGTTCGTGATGGCTTGGGGGCCATGCTGACGAATCGAGCGTTCGTATCGTCGGCTCGAACAAGGTTCCTGCTGCTGGAGGGGCTCGAGGACTTCGCTGACCACTACCCCCATGAGGGCGATGCCGAGTTCGCACAGGAGTTCTCAGAGGAACATCCACCAGGAACACTGATCGGCGACATTCTCGCTGCCGGCGGGTTCGTGGACTACTTCAGAGACGCACCAATGGACGAAACAACTCTTGACCAGCTCACCTCGATTCTCGAGGCCCAGTTCGGCTCGTACGCCCCGACTCAGGGGCTCCGCTTTCGCTCGTCGAGTTCGGTGGAAGACATCGAAGGCTTCAGCGGAGCCGGACTGTACGACTCCAACACAGGTTTCCTGAATCCGACGGCGCAACCCGACGAAAAGGATCACAAGAAATCCATCGAACGTGCGATCAAGAAGACCTGGGCCTCGTACTGGAGTTTCGAAGCATTCCAAGAGCGACGGCGAGAACGTGTGGATCACGAGAGCGGTGGAATGGGCGTCCTGGTTCACGCTCGCTTCGACGACTCACTAGAGATCAACAACGGGGTGGCGACCTTCACGTTGCTGCCGGGAAACGCAAACGAGTACGCGGTCGCCGAGATCAATGTGCAACTGGGCGAGGAGAGCGTGACCAACCCCGACCCACTGAACGGCGAACTGCCGGAGGTCATCACAGTTCGAATCGGGCGAAGTGGGGCCAACCAGCTGGAGAGGACGGCGACGTCAACGCTGTCCCCTGACACTGAGGTGCTCTCCGATAGTGCGGTTGAGGAAATCGTTGGCCAATTGGAATCGGTGGCACTGCTTTGGCGCAACAGGGCCAATGCGTCCCTGGCACCGGACCAGCAGGTCGAGACACTCACGCTCGACTACGAATTCAAGACCATGGCGGTGGGATGGCCAGCGTTGACCAACGGTGAACCCTGGCCAAGCCGTCTGGTTGTGAAGCAGGCCAGGAGTCTCGAACCGGGACTGCGGGAACTTCCCGTTGACGTGATCAGTCTCCCGGTACCCCGAGATGTGATGGCTCGCGCTCGCTCGGTGATGCGGTTCTCGTGCGAATCCGGCGATCGCATCGAGATTCTGACCGACCCGCTCTCACTGCCGGACATGGGTTTCTCGGAGGTTCCATTCGCAATCGGAGTCCCCGAGGCCGAGCAGGACAATTGCACATCAGCGGTGTTGTACAACACCCCAGAGCATTTCCTACTCGAGCTGCTCAGCAACGGGACACGCTCATGACTCTGTAGCCAAACAAAAGGCGACATGTCCAAGATGGCTCCGTCCCAATGTTTCCTCATTGTTAAATTGCCGGACTCGGCCGCGAACGGGTTACACGCGATTAGTATCCGGATTCCATGCCCGCAGTTCCCGTACCGGGGAGCTCGCCATGAAGAAGGAGCACACCATGAGAATTGCTGTTTTGACCGGTGGGGGTGACGTCCCAGGGCTGAACCCATGCATCAAGGCTGCGGTGAATCGGGTCGTTGCCGGTGGGTCCGAGATGATCGGCATCCGCAAGGGCTGGGGAGGGCTGGCCTTCGCCAACCCCGACGACCCGCAGTCGCTGGCTGACCACACAATGGAGCTGGATCCGAGCGTCGTTCGAACGATGGATCGCAGCGGCGGCACGTTCCTTCATACATCTCGCACCAACCCCAGCAAGGTTTCGTCCGCGAACCTTCCCGAGTTCCTGCGCGATGACTATCCCGGCGATGGACCCCACGACATCACCCCCCACGTCATTCGCGTGCTCGATGCTCTCGGAGTCGACGCATTGTTGCCCATCGGTGGCGATGACACCCTCTCCTACGGGTTGCGCATGCACAACGAGGGTGTGCCTGTCATCGCCATTCCCAAGACCATGGACAATGACGTCCACGGCACCGACTACTGCATCGGCTTCTCCACAGCGGTCACCAGAGGGGTCGAGTTCATCCACAACCTCAGGACCAGCACCGGCTCCCACGAACGGATCGCAGTAGTCGAGCTATTCGGTCGCTACTCCGGTGAGACTTCGCTCATCACCGCCTATCTTGCGGGCGTCGATCGAGCCCTGATCTCCGAGGTGCCCTTTGATGTCGACAGACTCGCCAGGTTGGTGATGAAAGACAAAAAGGCCAATCCGTCCAACTACGCGATGATCACCGTGTCCGAAGGTGCAACTCTCGCCGGAGGAGAGGTCCATCTGTCGGGAGAGGCTGATGCCTACGGGCACAGGAAGCTGGGCGGAATCGGAAGGACAACCGGCGATCTCTTGAAGGAGATAACCGGCGAGAGCATCATCCTCCAGGAGCTTGCCTACCTCATGCGGTCGGGTCGTCCGGACAGCCTCGACCTCATGGTTGCGATCAATTACGCCGTTCTTGCCGCCGACCTTGCGCTCGAAGGTGCATCAGGACGAATGGTCGCTCTGCGGTCGGGCATCTATACCAACGTTCCCGTCGCAGTAACAGGGGAAGGCTCAAAGCGGGTCGACATCGGCGAACTCTACGACGCGAATGAGTACCGACCCACGGTGCGCCACGTCGGCGGCAAGCCGATGTTCTTGTACTGAGGAAGATCACCGGAGAATAAGTTAGGCCGTCCTAACATTGGTCGATACAGTCGGGGCAATGGTGTACGTCAGCGGCGAGGCAGCCAAAGAACCGGGACTGATCCCGTTGGCCGATCTCGAACCCGGGGCACGTGCACGGATCGTAAGAATCTCAGGCGGACTCGATATGAGGCGCCGCTGCTTGGCGTTGGGATTGCGTCCGGGAGCCGAGATCTCCATCAGCCAATCGCGGCGCCACGGTGTTGTGGTCGGTGCGGACAATACCAGGGTGGCTCTGGGTGAGGGAATGGCCGGCCGCCTGCTGGTCGAGCGGATGAACGGCGAAGAGCGGTGAGCGAACTCACGATCGCTTTGGCTGGCAACCCAAACTGCGGCAAGACGGCGCTCTTCAACGCACTCACCGGAGTTCGCCAGCGGACCGGCAACTGGCCCGGTGTGACTGTCGATCGGAAGGAAGGGCGGTTCGACTCTGCGGGCCGCAGGGTCAACGTTGTTGATCTGCCAGGCATCTACTCCCTCGACGCCACGACGCTTGATCAACAAGTAGGCCGCAACTATCTGCTCTCCCACGAGGCCGACCTGTTCGTCAACGTCGTTGATGCCTCGAACCTGGAACGCAATCTGTACCTGACCGTTCAGCTCCTCGAGATGCAGGTTCCGCTGCTGATCGCGCTGAACATGGTTGACGTTGCTTCCAAAAATGGGATCGAGATCGATGTCGAGACGCTGTCCCGATCGCTCGGCTGTCCCGTGATCCCTATCGTTGCTGTCACAGGCGCAGGCATCCACAGCCTGATCGACGAGATTGTCAGCCCCGCAAGTGGTCCGAGCGGCTTCTCCCTGGCCCACGGCGAACCGATTGAAGAGGCAATCGTCGAGCTGAGGCCGTTGGTTGCAACCGCCACCGGGGAGGCCGACCAGAGGTGGCTGAGCCTCAAACTCCTCGAGGACGACCCCATGGCCCGGAGCCTGGTCTCACCCGAGGTTCTTGACGTCGTCGCTAATCACCAGAGGGCGATCGAGGGTCGAATTGGGGATGAGACCGACATCCGGATCGCAGATAACCGCTTCAGCCATGCTCACGCCCTGGCAAAACGGGCCACTCGGCAGACCGCGGCCGGGCGATCCAAACTGTCGGACCGAATTGATCAAGTGATCTTGAGCAGGACATGGGGCGTTCCCTTCTTCCTCGGTGTCATGTACGCAATGTTCATGTTCACCATCAACATCGGTGGAGCCTTCATCGACCTCTTCGACGGCATTGCCGGTGCCATCTTCGTCGACGGTTTTGGTCAGGTGCTGGACTCACTGGGGTTCCCTACATGGCTACGGGTTCTTCTGGCCGATGGGGCCGGGGGCGGCATCCAGGTGGTCGCCACGTTCATCCCCATCGTCGGTGCCCTGTACCTGTTTCTTTCCGTACTGGAGGACAGCGGCTACATGGCCAGGGCGGCGTTCGTGATGGACCGCTTCATGCGCTCGATCGGTCTGCCGGGCAAAGCGTTCGTGCCGATGATCGTGGGGTTTGGCTGCAACGTTCCTGCGGTAATGGCCACCCGCACCCTGGAGAGCGAGCGAGAACGAAAGCTCACGATCCTGATGAACCCGTTCATGTCATGCGGTGCTCGGCTGCCGGTATACGCACTGTTCGCTGCTGCGTTCTTCCCGACCAACGGACAGAACATCGTGTTCGCCCTCTACCTGATCGGCATCCTGGCCGCCATCGGCACTGGAATGATCATGAAGCGCAGCCTGCTCTCGGGCGAGAGCGAGGGTTTCATGATGGAACTGCCCTCATATCACCGGCCAACCCTGCGAGGTATGGCCCTGCGAACCTGGGACCGAGTCAAGCTCTTCATTCGTGAAGCCGGCCGCGTGATCATCCTGATGGTTCTGCTTCTATCGTTCCTGAACTCGCTCGGAACCGATGGCTCGTACGGGAACGAGAACACCGAACAATCGGTCCTCAGCGAAGTTGGTCGAGGACTCACACCGGTCTTCTCCCCGCTCGGCGTGGAACGCGACAACTGGCCTGCGACCGTCGGCATCTTCTCCGGCGTACTCGCCAAAGAGGTCGTCGTCGGCACCCTCGACTCCATCTACACCAATCTGGCCGCCCAGCAATCTGGCGCAGACCCAGCTGGAGATTTCGAGTTCTGGCCTGCCATCGGTGATGCACTTGCCACCGTTCCTGACAACCTCGCCGGCGTGGCCGAGACGATCACCGATCCCCTGGGGGTCAGCGTCGGCGATGTTTCCAGCATCGAGACAGCAGCCGCCGAGCAGGACGTCCAGCAAGGCGTGTTCGGAGCCATGGCAGCCGGGTTCGACGGCAGGATCGGGGCCTTTGCCTACCTTCTGTTCGTGCTTCTGTACTTCCCGTGCGTCGCCACGATCGGTGCCATCGTTCGCGAAGCGGGCAGACCGTGGGCGCTGTTCGTCGCCGCCTGGACAACCGGAGTTGCCTACTACGTAGCGTCGGTCTTCTACCAGGCTGCCACGTTTGCGAGACACCCTCTTTCCTCGACCATATGGATCGGTGTGCTCAGCGCTCTCGCAGTAGCCGTAGTGATCGCGCTGCGGGCCTGGGCCGACCGCGAACCCGAAGCCGGGCCCAAACCCAAGGTGGAGGTCGGTGTCTGATGTTGAGTTCGATCAGGAGCTTCATGGCGGAGCACAAAACGGCCAGCCTGGCCGACATCGCCCGACACGTCGATGCCGACCCCGATGCGGTGCGGGGCATGCTCGATCACTGGGTCAGCAAGGGGAAAGTCTGCCGGATCCCCACCTCGTGCGGCGGGTGTTCGCAGTGCGATCCGACCACGATCGAGACCTACCGATGGGTCGGCGACAACAGCTGATTGACCTCAACATGACCTTTGGTGCGGGTCCGTCGTTGAATCCCGACGACGTGACCAAACGAATCTGCGTGCCAACGGCCCCGAGTCGAACCCAAGTAGCTACTATCGATTCGTTACGTTTCGACCAGGAGAAGAGCTGTAATCGTGATTTCGACAAGGATGCAAAAGGCGCTTATGGAGCAGCTCAATCACGAGTTTGGTTCGGCCTACCTGTACCTGGCGATGTCGGCATACTGCAGCTTTTCCGATTTCAACGGCGCTGCGAGCTGGTTCAAGCTTCAGCACGAAGAGGAGCAGTTCCACGCCGCAAAGGTCTACGACTACTTGATCGAACAGGGAGTCCACGTCGAGTTGGCCCAGATTGGCGAACCGGCCAACGAATTCGGCCCGATTCTCGAGGTCTTCGAGGCATCACTGGCCCATGAACTGGAGATGACCGCCCGGCTGAACGAGCTCAGCGACCTGGCCCTGAGTGAGAAAGACCACGCGACCTACAATCTGCTCCAGTGGTTTGTGAACGAACAGGTTGAAGAAGAAGCGTCTGTCGGCGCCATCATCGCCAAACTCCGAATGGTGAAGGACGACGGCTACGGCCTGTTGATGATCGACAACGAACTGGGCCAGCGGCCCGGTTTGTCCTCCGAGGCCTGACCAGGGCGGCTCGTCACCTGACCCAGACCGAGTTGTCCCAGACCGAACAATGGCCTGGATCGGGTCGACTAGAGCGGTTCGTCGAAACGTTGGATTTCGACCAGATGTCCATCAGGATCGTGAACGAAGCAGTGATACAGCCCGAACCGATCGTTGACGCTCGGACCCTCGACGCTGTAGCCAGCCGCGCTCAGGCGGTCGGCCCATCCATCCACATCATCGGTTACGAGGGTGATGATCATGCCGCCCGGCTCTGCGACGCGATGATCACAGATCCCGAGGTATGCATCTTCTCCGACGCGAAAGATGAGGCATGCGCCCTGATCCCGAACCAGTTCGAGGTCGAGCACGTGGCCATAGAAGGCCTGTGATCGATCGAGCTCGCTGACATACACGAAGGTGATCTGGGCGTCGAAACGTGACTTCTCCATTACCTCGAAACACTACTCTGGAGATGGTTCCGAGCTGGCCTAGGGCGGGCAGACCTCAGGTCAGGGAAGGACCAGGGCAGCACCGCCGCGGCGTTCGGTCTCGGCCCCGGCGGTGAAACCGTGAACCGGGTCCCATCGGGCCGCTTGTACACCGCCGAAGAAGAACCCCACCTCGTAGGTCATGATCGCTTCGGTCCCCAGCACATGGAGTGCTTCAACCTGTTCGGGGGTACGGCCATGGGACTCGATGTAGATCGTGTCGCCGTCGGGATGAACTCGCGGCGCCAGGACCGCCGGCTCGAGGTCGAGGCCGCTATCGATCACGTGCACGATGACCTGCAGGATGGCGCTACGGATGCGGGCGCTGCCGGCCGAACCCAGAGCGAGGATTCCGCCGGCCTCGTCCTCGACCAGGGTCGGCGCCATGCCGGTCATCATCCGGCGGCCGGGGACGTGTGTTACATGATCAGGAAAGATGTCACCTTCACCGAGGAAGTTGTTGAGGACGATGCCCGTTCCGGGGATGGCGAACCCGGCGCCCTCGCCGACGGTCGTTGTGAGACCAACGGCGTTGTGATCGGCGTCGACGGCCGAGATGTGCAGGGTGTTGCCACCGGGGCAGTTGGCCGCGACGCCTCCGAGGAAGCCGTCGTCGAAGACCTGGCTCTCGAAATCGGGTGTTCGAAGCACTTCTGAGCTCCGCATCGCGTCGGCGATTCGGCTCCAGTACTCGACCTCTTCATAGGCGGGCACCTCGGCGCTCTCGAGCTCAGCGAGCGCCCGCAAGAGCAGCGCACCGTTGAAGCTGGGCCGACCGAGGGTGTGAACGGTCGACCTCCGATACCGAAGGCTGAGGGGTCGATCCCACGCGGGTGCGTACTCGGCAAGGTCGCGTCCGGTCACATAACCATCGGTGACCTCCTCGATCCGTTTGGCCACGTCACCGCGATAGAACAGGTCCGGTCCTTCGTCGATGAGCGCGTCGAGGAACTGCGCCAGCGGCGGATTCCTCAACGTGTCCCCTTCCTCGAGGACGTGATCGCGGTGTCCGATGAGCGCCCACGTTTCCGGTGTGCGCCGGAACGTGGCCTCGAGCAATGAGTAGGTTCGATGTTGGGCTTCTGTGACCGAGATCCCGGTTCGGGCAAGGTGGATCGCCGGGGCCGCCACCTCGGCCAAAGGCATGCGACCGTACCGTTCATGTACGGCCCAGATCCCGGAGATGTAACCGGGGACGGCAACGCTTGCCGTGCCGACCTTGAACGGCAGCCGGACACCCTCGAAGGGCACCACGATCACCTCGGGCTCGATCTTGGTTCCGACATGGCCCAAGCCCGGCAGTGCTGCAAAGAAGTCGCAGGTGGCCAGCTCGTCGCCCATCCGCATGGTGAGAACACCGCCACCGCCCATCCCGGTCATCGTGGGCAGCGTGAAGGAGCAGACAAGCGCAGCTCCCAGGACCGCGTCGATTGCGTTCCCGCCCGCAGCGAGAATATCGGAGCCGACCTGAGCACTGTATGGACAGCCCGATGCGATGGCGCCATGGGTCATTTGGGTAGCCTACGACCTCCTAACCTCGGCCACTTGGTCGAGCACTAGCAGGCTTGGATTCGTCCTTCTCTCGAGGAGAAGCGGAGGAGAAACTGACTGATTCAGGAGAGCGGGAAACTGCGGATTACCCTGAAGCAAACATCTGCCAGAGGCGGAAGGAAAAACCGTGACCAAAGACGAAGCTGCCGAGGACGACACGCTGGCCGAACACCTTGAGCACCTCGCGGCCACAGCCGACGACGTTGTCGACATGATCACTCGGTCCCACACCGCCGGTGAGATCCATCCGGAGGCGCTCACGCAAGCTGCGCACCTACAGACAAGTCTTCGAGACGTGATACACGCTCTCCTCCATCACGAACACCTGGCAATCAAGGGCGACGATATCTGGAAGACCCTCACCCGCAAGCACACCAAGAGCGACGACGCCATCGGCTGAGGCTCGATCGCAGCGGTCCGACCGGTAGACCTCAGTCGGTCGATACGTAAGGTCTCACGGCGTCGCGGCGTCGATCGCCTCAGCGGTCACGTGTGCTATTCGATCGATCTGCTCGTCGGTCACGATCATCGGCGGGGCAAAGAGAAGCCCATCGTTGACCGACGGCCCAGATCCAGCCGGATAGATCCATACATCTCGACTGAGCGCCTCCTCGACCACGGGGGCGGACGCGAGGTCCTGCAGTTCGACCCCCAACATCAGCCCGCGACCTCTCACCTCCACGACGTTTCGATGACCGCCGACGGCGTCGCTCAGCGCTGCAAGCATTCGGGCACCCTGCAGACGCGCCCGCTCGATCAGGCCCTCGTCTTCGACAATGCGAAGCACCGTCGAGCGCGGCGGCGCAGCATGCATCGTGGCCCGAGTAGGTGAAGTACATGACGTTTCGCTCGGCCGCTGCGACTGTGTCGACCACGTGGTTGGTAGCCGACACCATGGACAGCGGCAGGTAGCCACCGCTGATGCCCTTGGCCGCAACGATGATGTCTGGCTCCCAGTCGTCGTGGTAGTGACCCCACCGTTGGCCGGTGCGCCCGAATCCCGTCATCACCTCATCGGCGATCATGAGCACGCCGTACTCACGGCATACTTCTGAAACCGTGGCCCAGTAGTCAAGCGGAGCAAGAAGCGCTGCGCCCGATGCTCCGATGACCGGCTCTGCGATGAAGGCGGCCACCGTCGATGGGTTGGCGGCCTCGATCGTTGCCGCCAACGCATCGGCGTTGTCCCACCGAACCTTGGGGTGCTCCTGCAACAGCGGGTCAAACCCATCGCGTCGGGCCATGTGTCCGCCGATCGACAGAGTTGCCAGAGTCGAACCGTGGTAGCTGGGCACACGCCCGATCACTTTGTACCGTTGCTCATCGCCGCGAGCCAAGTGGTAGCTGCGAGCGAGGCGCAGCGCGCTGTCGTTGGCCTCACTTCCTCCGCCGGCAAAGAACACCCGCTCGAAGCCTGGGGGCAGCCATTGTTGAGTCAAATATTCGATCAGCTCGAGTCGGGTTGGGGTCGGCCACACCGGCAGCACGTAGTCAGTTCTTTCCAAGCAGGCGGCCACCGCGGCGGCGACCTCGCGGCGGCCATGACCGATGTTGTTCACAACCGCCCCTCCGGCTGCGTCGAGTATTCGACGCCCGTCGGCCGTGATCAGTTCGCACCCCTCCCCCGCCACGATGGTGGGTGCGGGGAATCCCGTGGTGAAGCGGAGTCGTTCAGTGTCGGACCCCTTAGAGCTATCTGTGCGAGCTGAATCAGCCACCATGCTCTCAGTACACACCACCGCCCTCAGCCAAGCGAAACTCCCCTCCGATGCCACCCTCGTGGCTCGGCTCGACACGGTTGGATCGCCGGGACACTACGATCTCGACCGCAGGCGACGTTATTGCCGATGGTCCGGGCGCCGCGACCGCCAAGAAACGGAGAAGTCATGACCGCAGCGATCAACGTGGAGAAACTCTCGAAGGCGTTTGGTTCGACTCAGGCCCTCGACGAGTTGGACCTGCGGGTGGAGCCGGGACAGGTCATGGGTTTCCTCGGGCCAAACGGGTCTGGCAAGTCCACCACAATTCGCGTGCTCATGGGGCTGCTGCGCCACGATGCCGGCCACGTTCAGGTACTTGGCCAGGACCCGTGGCATGACGCTGTGGAGCTCCACCGTCGCATCGCCTATGTGCCCGGCGACGTGAACCTTTGGCCCGGGCTCACCGGTGGCGAGACCATCGACCTGTTCGGCCGGCTCGGGGCCGGTCTCGACAAGAAGCGGCGGGACGAGATGATCGAGCGTTTCGATCTTGACCCAACCAAGAAGGGACGTACGTACTCAAAGGGCAACCGTCAAAAGGTCGCGCTGGTGGCTGCACTCGCTGGAAGCGCTGACCTATTCGTCTTCGACGAGCCGACCGCCGGCCTCGACCCGTTGATGGAGACGGTCTTTCAGAACACGATCGGTGAGATTTTGACCGACGGCAAGACCGTGCTGCTGTCGAGTCATATCCTGGCCGAAGTCGAATCACTGTGTGACCGGGTGACGATCATTCGTGAGGGTCGGACGGTCGAAACGGGAACGTTGGCCGAACTTCGGTACCTGACCAGAACAACGGTCGAGGCGACCACTACCGAGCCGATCGCTTCGATCAGCACGGCCGAAGGCGTGTCGGGATTGGTTTGCTACGACGACCACCATGGATCTTTCAGCGTCGAGAATCCACAACTGGCCCAGGTCATGAGACAACTCGCGGGCATGGGCATCGTGGCGATCGAGAGCCAACCCCCAACGCTCGAGGAACTCTTCATGCGGCACTATGCAGTTGAGAAGAACGGTGCAGTTGAGAAGAACGGTGCAGTTGAGAAGAACGGTGCAGTTGAGAAGAACGGTGCAGTTGACCAAAACGGTTCACTGGGGCGGCAATGACCAAGCACGGGTTTGCCGGAACCACAAAGCTAGTGCGGCTGATATTGCGGCTCGACAGAATCAAACTCACCCTCTGGCTTGTTGGCCTCATCAGCCTGGTTGGTATCACCCCGTATTCGCTGCGAGCCGTCATCGACGCCGAAGCTGAGACCAAGGGGGTGTCCTCGGAGCTCGTTCTCGCTCAGCAAGCAGAGTTGCTCGAAACCAACGGCGCTTCGATCGCCTTGCAGGGACCACCAGACGCCCTTGACACCTTCGGCGGCCGCTACGCGTTCGAAATCGGAGCCTTCACCCTGGCCATCGTTGCGCTGATGAACATCTTGTTGATCGGTCGCCACACGAGGGCCGAGGAAGAATCCGGGCGGGCCGAGCTGGTGCGGGCCGCAGCAGTGGGACCATGGAGCGCCCTGGCCGCAGTAAGCATCGTGGCCGTGGCCACCAACTTTGTCCTCGGTTTTGCCACGAGCGCAGTCTTCATCATCGATGGACAAGAAGTCGGCCGATCAATCCTCTACGGATCAAGCATGACCGTGTGCGGTTTGTTGTTCGCAGCCATAGCGCTGATCTGGGTTCAGGTGTTCGAGTACGCCCGAGCCGCCACCGGCATGTCGCTCGCCGTCCTGGCGCTCGCCTTCGCTCTCCGGGCTGTCGGCGACGTTAGAAAAACGGGCTCTCGATGGTCTCACCGCTGGGATGGGTACAAGCGGTCAATCCATTCGGTGAGGTGGCGCTGTGGCCCTTCTTCGTTTCTCTGGTGGCGGTCGCTGCAGCCGTAGGAACCGCCATCGCATTGGTGGTGCGGCGAGACGTCGGGGCCGGCCTCATCGAACAGCGGCCCGGGCCGGCGACGGCCAACCCCTCGCTGGGCACACCCGTGGGGTTTGCCTGGCGGTTGCAGCGTTCGAGCCTGTTCTGGTGGACCTTGGGGACGGCGTTCCTTGGTGCCATCTACGGCTCGGTGATGGACCTCATCGACGACTTGATCGAAGAGAACGAAGCGATGCGAGAGGTGCTCGAGAGCATGGGGATGAGCGGCGATGCGTTGCGAGATGGATTCATCACCGTCATCTTGTCGATGATCGCCGTGATCGCCAGTGCGGGGGTCATTCAGTCCTTGCTCCGACCTCGGGGCGAAGAGTTGGCGGGCCGGGCCGAACCGGTGCTGGCCTCCGCGATCTCCCGACGGGCATGGCTGGCATCGCATGTGTTGTTGACCGCGCTGTCCGCGCCCGTCTTCATGGTTGCCGCCGGTCTCGGGCTATCGATCACCGACGGCCTTGTGGTCGGTCAGTTCACCGACATTGAGCAAACCATTGGCGCCGCCCTCATCAGGGTTCCCGCGCTTTGGGCAGTTGCCGGCATCGGCCTGCTGCTGTATGGCTGGATGCGGCAGTTCACCTTGGGTGTCTGGGGCGCGTTTGGAGGGATGGCGGTCATCTTCTTGTTCGGCGAACTGCTCCGACTGCCCGATCAGGTCCTCAATCTGTCCCCGATTCGCCATGTTACCCACCTCCCCGGCGGGGAACAGAGCTGGGTATCGGTCGCAGTGCTCTGCGCGATTGCGATCGTGACCGGCTCGGCAGGCATCGCTCTGTTCGAGCGACGCGACATAAGTTCTGTCTGACACTTAGTAGCGCCGAAGACCTCAGCCGCAGGGCCACCTACATGCGAGGTTGCGCTGCCGCAGAAGCAAGTTCGCCCACAGCCTTCACGGACTGGAAATCGGCTGCAGGCGTGATGGCCAGTGCGGCATCATGTAGGACTAGGTCCACCTGGCGTCCGATGTCAGAGAGCCGTTCGGGCCAAGAGCTGATCGAGGCACAGGTCTCGAGAAGCCGTAGAAGCTCCTCCATCACCCTGGGGCGGTCGGCTGCGCTCCGTCGAAGGTTCATACAGACCGTGGCAAGCAGAAGGGCGAAGCGGGGGACGGGAAGATACACCCGGAGCTTGTTCCCATCGAAGATCTGCTTGTCCTCGGTAGCCCGGGTCGAAAGCCGAGCCATGATGATCGAGAGGTGCTGGACCGCCTGAACCGCCGTATAGGGATCGTTGGCCGAAGGAGCGGTGGCCCGGAGCGCAACATCTATGAGCTGCCTGACACCGAACGCAGGGTCTGATTCGACCCGTCGTTCGCCGGTGAGTGCCAGCGTCCGGTTCAGATCGACCGACACCTGATCGGCGTCCACGAGACGGCCATCATCGCCCCAGACCAGGGCCAGTGGGCTTCCCTCCACAACGTGGTGCCCGATCTGACGCCGAAAGACGATTGTTCCCTTGATGGAGCGAGCCAGTTCGACAACCCCGTCCAGGTCGACCTCCTGTAGGTAGCCCGACCGGTTCACCGCTATGACCTCGGCATCCCTCGGAGGCTCGGGCGGCGACGCGGTCGGTGCCTCGAGCCCCGCACTCGGGGGATAGTTCTCGATGATGCTGGCGAGGGTCGACTCTCGTACCGCCAACATGACCGAGTCGATACGGATCGAATTGGCTATGTGCTGAATGTAGAACACCAACATCCCGACGCTGAGCAGCGCCAGAACCAGGGAACCAGTGACCGCCAACTGCGGAAGGAACTCATCGCCCTGGCTATCCCCCTGTCCGACTTCGAACAGCCCACCGAGGCTGTAAGCGAACGTAGCTACGAACACGGCGAGTACGACCCGCGTTCCTGGGTCTTCCAAGAACGTGCGAAGCAGACGGGGAGAGAACTGACTGGAAGCGATCTGAAGTGCAACAACTGTCAAGACGAACACGAGTCCCGTCAGGGTGATCATCGTTCCGGCGATGACCGTCAGAAGTTCTCGAGCCGCGTTGGCATCGCCCTTGAACAGGATGGGGGCCAGGATGCTGTCATCGGACACTCGAATCCGAGAAATGCGGTGGCCAGCGACAAGCGCAATGAAGACGAACAGCGTTGGCAGGAACCAGAGGGTTCGAACAACTTCTCGAATCGGATGTCGGTAGTCATCTCTCACTGATTCCGGAGCGTAGTAGACCGAGGTTGATCCTGGCCCAGGTGCCACACATCGCTGCCAGCGACGATCAGTACCAGGCGTCGGGCATCGACGACTTGCGTTCATCCATGAATGCTTTGAGCTCCTGCTCCACGGTGGAATTCATCGGCGGTGGTTCGTAGTCGGCCAGCATCGCTTTCCAGCGTTTGTTGGCTCGTTGCTGCATGTCGAGTGAACCCTCTTCGGTCCATTGCTCGAATGAGGATGTGTCGCACAATGTCGACTCATAGTTCGCGGTCTCGAAGTTTGCCAAGGTGTGGGCGGTGCTCAGATACGATCCGCCCGGGCCCGCTTCCCGGTAAGCCTCGGCCGCCAACTCGTTGTCGTCGATCGTCAGTCCGGCCAACTGCCGGTGGAGCATTCCACATCGGTCCAGGTCCATGACGAACTTCTCGTATCCCGTGGTGAGTCCTCCTTCAAGCCAACCGGCCGCGTGGATCACATAGTTGGTTCCGGCGAGAATGCCCGCGGTCATCGCATCGGCTGATTCCTGCATCGCTTGTCCATCAGCGGTCTTCGATGCGGTGTACTGCCCCCCGCACCGCAAAGGCAGATTCAGTCGTCGAGCGAGCTGTCCGATGGCGTAGGTTGCCAATGTTGACTCTGCAGTGCCGAACGTTGGGGCGCCGGACTTCAAGTCCATTGTGGTGAGGAAGTTGCCGTAGACGACGGGCGACCCTGGCCGGATGAGCTGTGTGAGAGCGATTCCGGTCATCGCCTCGGCGTGGGCTTGTGCGATGAGCCCAGGCTGGGTGACCGGTCCCATGGCTCCACCGATGATGAACGGTGAAATGACACACCCCTGGTTCGCCCGGGCGTAGGTCTTCATCGATCCCGTCATAACGTCATCCCACACCAGCGGTGAGTTGACGTTGATGTTGCCCTGGATGACGCAGTGGCGTTCCAGATAGTCGGACCCGAAAGCGATGCGGGCCATCTCGATCGAATCAGCCGCCCGCTCCGGGGCAGTCACTGCCCCCATGAACGGTTTGGCCGAGTACCGGAGATGGGCGTAGACCATGTCGAGGTGTCGCTTGTTCACAGGCAGTTCGACCGGCTCACATATGGTGCCGCCCGAGTGGTGCAGCCACGGCGATGTCCAGGCGAGTTTCACAAAATTCTCGAAGTCTTCCAGGGTTGCATACCGTCGACCGTGGTCGAGATCAGTAACGAACGGTGGACCATAGGCGGGCAGGAACACCACGTGATCGCCACCGATCAAGACTTGCCTGCCATCCCGGCCATACATTGCAAATTCAGCTGGAGCGGTTGCGCAGAGTTCCTTGGCCAGGCCGGGAGGGAACCGGACCCGTTCGCCATCGACCGACGCACCGGCTCCGGCGAATAGTTCAAGCGCCTCAGTATCACCGCGGAACTCAACGCCGATCTCATCGAGCAGCCAGTCGGCGTGGTTCTCGAGCCGATCAAGGTCGGCCGAACTCAGCAGCTCGTAGGTGGGAACTCGACGGCGCAAAAGTCGGACCTCTCCCCCGCTCGGTCGAGCCTGAGCCCGTGCCACCATCCGAGCCTCACGACCCCGACGGCGACCGGCTCTTGCACTCATGAACTTCGATCGGCGTTAGCCGTGCACGCTCATGGAAGTGTCGGCGGCTTCACGGTTTCGACTGAAGAAGCCGACCTCGATCGGCAGCCCGGTGTAGCGGCCTTTGACCACGAGGGGATCTCGGTCATGGTCATGGCCCCGCTCGACCGCATCGATGAGTTGAGCCATGAGATGGCCTGCCACACCGGCGTTCTTGTACTGATTGCCGCTGGTTCCGATGGCGACATAGAAGCCGTCGAGGTCGGTTCGGTCATAGATCGGTAACCAGTCATCGCTGACGTCGTACAGGTCGACCACCCCTCGCTTGCGATGCGGCTGTCCGAGTTCAGGGAACCGGCGGGCCGCCCTCCAGACCTGGGCGTTCCATTGGTCCTGGGAGATAGTGGCGTCGAAGTCGTCGGGATGCACCCACTGTTTCTCGTCGCACGCCGGATCAGAACTGCCGATGAGAATGTGATTGCCCACCTCGGGGCGGTAGTAGACACCGCTGTCGTCGTCGGCCAAGGTGAACCCGTTGGCTTCGAAGTCGAAACCTTCCGGCGATGGCACATGGTGCACCTCATGACGAAGCGCCCTAGTTTTCACCCGCATCGAGTCGTACACGCCCGCCATCTGGTTGAGCAGATAGGAGTGCGGTCCCGCCACGTTCACGACGACCGGCGCATTGATCTCGGTTCCGTCGTCGAGCACGACGCCGGCGACCCGATTGTCGTTGGCAGGAATTGCTACGACGGTGCGACCGAATCGGAATTCGGCACTCGCTGCCTCGGCTGCCAGCTGAAGGTTGTAGGCCGAAAGCTGTGGATCGTTCACATAGCCGGCGTCGGGCGACATGAGTGCGCCCCGAATTGATCCGTGGGCTTCGCTCCAGAAGTTGGGGTCATCGGGGAGCTTGGGAGGCCCATAGGTTCCGGTATCGAGGATCGGCAGGTGTTCCCGCAACTCGTCGATGCTCCACTCCTCGAACGGGATCCCAAGCTCGAGCCACAGATCGCGAACTTTGTAGGAGTGTTCGGTGTCGTCGTCGAGCAGAACGAGCTGTCCACACTGACGAAACTCCGCCAGTCCTCGTTCGTCGGTGACGCCGATGTAGTCGGCCCAGTCGAGCCAGTAGTGCAAACCCTCCCAGGCCAGATTGATACCCGGACGGGTGGAGTAACTGAACCGCACGATCGCACACGAGTTCGACGTCGAACCGCTCCCGGCAGCGCCTGCCTTGTCGACGCACAGCACCCGCCGACCGGCTCGGGCCAGCTCGAGCGTGGTGGCTGCGCCGATCACGCCTGCGCCGATGACGACGACGTCGAAGTCCGAGTGGGTGTCAGTCATCGTCTGGTTCCTCAGCTCGCCTGTTCGGCGGCGGCAGCGATGTCGGCCAAGTCCTTGGCCAGTGCCTTGCGGGTGGCGCCCATGAAGAGGCGTCCGACGGTGGCGTCTGCGATTTTGGTGAGCAGGGTCTGGGGTTCACCACGGAAATTCATCGAGAGTCGACATCCTGCTTCGGTGGGGTCGACACGCATCTCGGAGTAGTACTTCGAGCCGTGCGACTCGGCGACTGTCGCATACCGAACCCCTGCTTCGAACTCGCTGATCTCCATCTCTTCGGTGGCCTTCTTGCCGAACATGGTTCGGGTCTCACGCCATTTCGTTCCCAGCCCGAACTCCGCACCGTCGTCAAGACGCTCAACCATCTCGATCGCCTCGATTGTCTCTACCCATCGATCCATGCCGACCACGATGGACCAGACAACACCGCTGTCTGCTGCGATGTTCTGGGTCACGTTCAGAGATGACATGTACTGACAATACCGTCGATCGACGCTCCCCGCCCCGAGTCGGCCGTGTCACACACAGTCCGGTCTTTGGCGAGTTTTCGCTTCACTGTCATTCGGTCTGCTCACGGCGGAAAGGGCCGAACGCCCCTTCTGGTTGGCAGCGGTTGAGGTGATCCGGGCCGTTCGAGGTGAGACCCGGCAGCCCGTTCGTTGCAACTGGCTGTTGTGTGCTGTTGTTGAGGCGAGCAGAAAAGCGGAGCAACCGCAACGACGAAGGAGTACAGACGATGGGCCACGGAGGTCACCTGGTAGCGAGGGCATTGAAGGCGGCCGGTGTGGACTGCGTGTTCACCCTGTCGGGGGGCCACGTGATGGGCATCTACGACGGCTGCATCGACGAGGGCATTCGGGTGGTGGACGTCCGCCACGAACAGGCCGCAGTCCATGCCGCCGACGCCTGGGCAAGGCTGCAACCCCGGTTGTGTGGGGGTTGCAATCCTGACCGCAGGGCCCGGGGTGACCGACGGCGTGACCGGGGTTGCGAACGCGTGGCGGGCCAACTCCCCCATCGTGGTCATCGGCGGTCAGGGCCCGTTCGACAATCTGCGCCGAGGCTCGCTCCAGGAGATGGACCATGTCTCGCTGATGAAGCCAATCACGAAGTGGGCCGACGCGTGCTACCAGACCAACAGAATCGGCGAGTACACCGAGGTTGCGATCCGGCATGCATTGTCGGGAGTTCCGGGCCCCGCATTCCTCGAGATCCCCATGGACGTGCTTCATGCACCGGTTGATCTCGACTCGGTTCCGATGCCTCGTTTCCGAGACTACCGAGTCGCCTCGACCGCACCCACCGAGCTGATCCAACAGGCATCAAAGCTGGTCGCCGGAGCGGCGCGGCCAATGGTCATGGCCGGCACTGCGCTCAAATGGTCGGGCGGCGGACCTGCGTTGAGACGATTCGCCGAGGAGACACACATTCCCGTCTTCACCAACGGCATGGGCCGTGGTCAGATACCCATGAATCACCCCCAGTTCTTCAATCGCACCCGCAAAGACGCTTTCGCTGCCGCCGACGTCGTCGTACTGGCCGGCACGCCACTCGACTTCCGCATGAAATACGGCGCTTCGATCCCGGCCGAGGCTGCGATCGTGCAGCTCGATCTGGACGAAACGCTGATCGGCCAGAACCGGGCCGCTGACGTAGGTCTGGTCGGCAATCTCGGCTCCAACCTGGACGCCCTGCTCGATGCGTTGGGAGGGACCGTCGATGCTTGGGCCTGGTCCGCGGAACTCCGAACCAAGGAGGACGAAGCTTCAGCTGCGCTGGCTTCGCAACTGAACTCCGATGAGGTCCCGATCGACCCGATGCGCCTCTGCCGCGAGATCGCCGACTTCGTCGATACCAGCGACGACATGATCGTGATCGGTGACGGCGGCGACATTGTGGCCCAGGCGTCCAAGGTCCTGCGAGTCCCCGAGCACGGTACATGGATGGATCCGGGGCCGCTTGGCACGCTCGGCGTGGGCATGCCGTTCGGCCTCGCCGCCCAGCTGTCGCACCCCGACCGGCGTGTTCTGATCGTTTACGGCGACGGGTCGTTCGGCCTCAACGGATTCGAGTTCGACACTGCGGTCCGTTTCGGCCTTCCGATCGTCGGGATCGTTGGCAACGACGCGGCGTGGGGTCAGATGATGCGGCCCCAGGCGATGATCTTCGGTGAGGATCGATTGGTTGCGACAGAACTGAATTACACCCGCTATGACAAGGTGGTCGAAGCGCTCGGCGGCCACGGCGAGCACGTCACCAAACCGAACGACATCGCCGGCGCACTCGAGCGCGCTTTCGCATCGGGCAAACCGGCCCTGGTGAACGTTGAGATGCGCAAGGATGTTGGCGCCCCGAAGGGCTCGACCTACGTGTAAGCCTGCGCTGATCCGTGGCGGCAACCGGCACCGAACGGTCCTCTTGTCCTGGCGCTTCCTCTCGACCGGATGCCTCGACCGTTGGATGCTGTCTTGGCAGCTGCGGCGACCGAATGAACAGCGATCGCCTGCACTACCCCGCAGGTTGAATCCCAGACGAAAACGAACCTAGCTTTATCCTGTCGCCCAACTGCCGACCTGCTTTGTGGGCATATTCGGCCGATTCAGGACGAACTCTCACAGAAAACGAGGACCGTAGAACATGTCGAAGACAGCTTTCATCACCGGTGTGGCCGGGCAAGACGGATCTCACCTCGCTGAGTTGCTCCTTGACAAGGGCTACGAGGTACACGGGTTGGTGCGGCGTTCCTCCACGATCAACACCGGGCGGCTCGATCCGATCTACGAGGGCCCCGAGATCCAGGATCGCCATTTCGAGCTTCACTACGGGGACCTCTCCGATGGGCCGGCGTTACACCGAGCCATCAAGCTGATCCAGCCTGATGAGGTGTACAACCTGGCCGCCCAGAGCCATGTTGCGGTGTCGTTCGAAGTTCCTGAGTACACCGTCGACATCACGGGGACCGGCGCTCTTCGAGTTCTGGAAGCGGTCCGGCAGGAAGCACCACATGCCCGGTTCTACCAGGCGTCCTCGTCGGAGATGTTCGGGTCCGCTCCCCCACCGCAGAACGAGTCGACGGCCTTCGAGCCACGATCGCCATATGCCGTGGCCAAGGCGATGGCCCATTACGCCACAATCAACTATCGAGAGGCGTATGGGTTGTTCGCCTGCTCAGGCATTCTCTTCAATCACGAGGGCGAGCGACGTGGCGAGACCTTTGTGACTCAGAAGATCGCCAAAGCGGTTGCAGCGATTGCGGAAGGGCGCCAGGAGCATCTACTGCTGGGGAATCTCGACGCCAGGCGTGATTGGGGCTATGCCCCCGACTACGTGCGGGCCATGTGGTTGATGCTGCAGGCCGACAGCCCAGAGGACTACGTGATCGCGACCGGCGAGGACCATACCGTGCGTGAGTTCTGTGAAGTTGCCTTCCAACACGCGGACCTCGATTGGGAGCGCCATGTTCGAATAGACGAGCGGTACTTCCGGCCGACTGAGGTCAATCACCTTCACGGCGACGCATCGAAGGCGGCGGCACAACTCGGCTGGAAACCAGAAGTCACCTTCGAACAACTCGTAGGGCTCATGGTCGAGGCTGAACTCGCCCGTACGTCTCAGTAGTCAACGACATGATCGTGTAACTCGCATCCCAATCCGACGGTAGGCCCGGACCTTTGCCGGTGTTCGCCGCAGGCCACGCGTTCAGGGGTTGTCGCAAAGTTTGTGCGAAACACTCCTGACAAACGTCACAACCGAAAATCGCCGAGAGTGCCGGTTGGGTGAGTCCGTCGGCGAGACTTGACCGGATGGCCGGAATGTCGCTCGTGGGGCTGGTGCGGAGCCGAGAGTATGAGAGGTCCTGGCTTCGGCCAGACATACTCGCCGGTTTGACGGTCGCTGCGATGATGGTGCCTCAGGCGATGGCCTATGCCGAGCTCGGAGGGCTGCCGCCCTCGGCCGGCTTCCGGGCGGCACTCGTTGCACTTCCTCTGTACGCTCTGATCGGCACGAGCCGGCATCTTGGCGTCGGACCCGAACCCGGTACCACGATTCTTGCCGCCGCGGCTGCTGTACAACTCTCCGATGGTGATCCCGCTCGGTACGCAGCCTTGATGGCCACGATCGCCGGGCTGGTGGGATTGATCGCATTGGTCGCAGGGTTGTTTCGAATGGGGTTCGTGGCCGATCTGCTCTCGAAACCGGTGCTCGTCGGCTACATAACCGGCGTCGGCCTGACGCTGCTCAGCAGTCAGCTGCGTGCGATCAGTGGGGTCACCATCGACGCTGATCACCCCTTCACCAGGGTTGGGCAGTTCGTCACACGTCTCGACCAGATCGACGCCACAACCATCGGGATCGGGCTGTCGACCTTGGTCGTGATCCTCGTGCTTCGCCGGATTCGACCCACGTGGCCCGGGGCGCTCATCGGGCTCGGGGGCTCGATGTTGTCGGTTGCGATCTTCGGCATGGATGCTGCGGTGGTGGGCAGCATCGATGCCGCGTTCCCGACACCCGATCTACCCGACGTCGGTTGGAGCGATGTCACGTCGCTCTTTCCGGCCGCTGCCGGAGTGGCGCTGATTGGCTATACCGACAACATCCTCACCGCTCGCTCGATCTCTACCAAGCACGGCTACGTCGTCGACGCTGATCGCGAACTGCTGGGCCTGGGAGCGATGAACGTTGCCGGTTCGATGGTGGGGGGGTTTCCGGTTTCTTCGAGCGCTTCGAGGTCCGTTGTTCCAGCAACCATCGGGAGCAAGTCTCAACTCTCCAGCCTGGTCACGCTCGCAGCGGTGATTGGATTCCTACTGGTCGGCAGGTCGGTTCTCGCTGAGATCCCACAGCGCCAGCCTTGCAGCGGTCATCGTTGCTGCCGCGTTCGCAGTTATCGACATCGAGGGATTTCGTAGGATCGCCGTGCTCAGCCGAGCCGAGGCGGCGCTGGCAGGGGTCACATGCCTGGCGGTGATCGGAGTCGATCTTCTCACCGGTGTGCTGGTCGCCGTGGGCCTGTCGATGCTGCTCACGCTCGGACGGGTCGCTCGTCCTCACGATGCCATCCTCGGTGCCGGACCCGGGTTCGATGGCTGGATCGACATGGATGACGAGGGTGCGCAACCACTGAGCGGACTGCTGGTGTATCGATTCGATGGACCGCTCTTCTTCGCCAACGGCGAGTACTACCTGGAGCGGGTTCGGGCGGCAATCGAGGCCAACCCGGGAGATGAAATCAGCGTCGTGCTCGACATGGAAGGGATCGGATCGGTCGACACCACCGCCGTGGACCACCTGGCTGACCTTGTCGACGAGCTCGAGAACGCTGGGATGATTGTGGGCCTCGCCCGAGCAAACCAGAAAGTGCTCGGTCTCCTCACCAAAGCGGGGCTCATCAACCGTCTCGGGTCAGACCGGGTGTTCCCGACCATCAACGCTGCGGTAAACGATCACCGCCGCCGAACCGGTTCATAGGGCTTGCCCTGCTGGCGGCGGCAGGCCAGATGGCGGACCCGCGGTGGATGTGTGATGATCGACCGATGAGCATTCAAGAGTCGTCCTTCGTTTCCTCCGCTGATGGAGCGGAAATCGCTACCTACGCCTGGCTCGACGTCGACGGTGAGCCACGCGGTGCGGTTCAGATCGCCCACGGACTCGCCGAGCACGCCGCCCGTTACGGCCGGTTCGCTACGGCCCTCAATCAGGCGGGTTTCCTCGTCTACGCCACCGATCATCGTGGCCATGGTCGAACCGGCCAGGATCAGCTCGGCGACTTCGGAACCGTCGGCTTCGACGGTCTGATCGCCGACGTCGTCCAATACGGCGCAGCAATCACCGAGGAACACAGCGGTTCGCCGGTGTTCTTGCTCGGCCACTCGATGGGGTCGTTCGCAGCGCAGTCGGTCATCGCCGACCACTCCGATTCCTACGCCGGTGTCGTACTCACCGGATCAACCGCCCTCGACGTGCTCGCTGCGGGCCTGGCCGAGTCCGAGGGTCCGGCCGGACTCGAGGCGTTCAACGCCGGTTTCGAACACCGCACCGGCTTCGAATGGCTTTCTCGCGACGAGGCCGAGGTCGACAAGTACGTGGCGGATCCGTGGTGTGGATTCGACACGCCCGATGAAACGATCCCCGCACTGTTCGCCCAGGCGGGACGTCTTGCAGATCCCGCTGTGCTCGGCGGTATACGGAGCGACCTGCCTCTCCTGATCGCGTCGGGCAGCGACGACCCCCTGGCAGGTGGAGGCCAACTCGTCGAGTTGCTCGGCCAGCGCTACCTGGACGCCGGCGTGACCGATGTGACGGTGAAGGTGTTCCCGGATGCTCGCCATGAGATCCTCAACGAAACCAATCGCGACGAGGTGACCGCCGACATCATCAGCTGGTTGTCCAGCCACGTGACCCGCTGACGCAGGACCGCCAATTGTCGGCCCAACCCCACAGGGTCCCATGTTTATGCCACCTAGGTTTATGCCACTTAGGTTTGTGCCACTGAGCGTTGCGGACGGCTGCTCGGTGGCCGCCAATTGGCCGGGCGCGGAAAAGCTGCGAGGGCCCAAACCGGAGGACGGAATCGCTTCCAGCCGTTCGGGTCTTGAGCAAGGCGGTCCGCAACCACGATCGCAACAGAAGGGTTGAATCCCAGGCCGCAGTGGCTACCGAACACCTCAACGTTCTCGCTGACAGGGCCCTTGGTCTCGAGACATGTTCGCCAGTGGACGATCCCGTCGCTCCTGGTGTAGATAGAGGTGGACGGGACCGGAAGTAGATCCTCGTTCACTCCTGCCATGCGGCCCATGGCCTCGGGGTCATGAAAGGGCTCCACGGACTTCCAGACCCGCTGCGCCGCGCTCGCTTCGCCGGGCAACATCCGGAATGGGCTCCCCAACGTGATCACCTGGCGGACCAACTTCGGGTGACGGCGGGCCAGATCCCGGGCATAGATCCCGCCCAGGCTCCATCCGATCACGGTGATCGGTTGTTTTTCCTGCGCAGCGATATAGATCAGGCGGTCCTCGAGACCACCGAGAACATCTGGTGTTGGGCCCATGTTCGTCCCCAACTTCCATCCGTAGGTCCGATACCCCAGCCGGCGTAGCAACGCTCGCATCTCGAACGTGGAACCATCCGCAGCGGTGAACCCGGGCAGGACCCACACAGGGTGGCCATCGCCCTTGGGCAGCGAGGTCAACAACCTTCGAGAGGCGCGCCAAGCGAGAAACTCGAGTCCCGCCCTGCTCTCGAGAGCGGTGTACAACATCGGGGGTGCACGGAACGCCACGTCCTCATGGTAGGGCATGGACTGCGCCCCGGCGGAATGGGTAATCAGCTCAGACGTTCTGAAGCACATCCTCGCCAAGTCCGAATCGGTGTTCCTCGAAGCACAACCCGATGCCGTACTCGTCCTCGGCGACACCTATACGACGTCGTCGATTTCTCCGGTGAGTTCGCGCCGAAGAACCTTGCCTGCGGCGTTGCGAGGTAGTTCGTCTACGTAGACGAACTGTCGTGGAATCTCGTGGGGTGCAAGATCACCGGCGAGGGATTCCTTCAGGCGAGCAGTCGTGGTGGTGGCATCACTCCCGGGCTCGACCACGACCACCGCTCGAACCTTGTGGCCAAGATCTGGATCGGATACTCCCACGACGACGGCTTCGAGGACGGCTTCACACCCGCTCAGGGCCCGCTCGATGTTGTTGGGATACACATTTTCCCCGCCGGAAATGATCATGTCGTCAGCCCGACCAGCCACGTGCAGAACGCCATCGGCATCGAGCCAACCGAGATCGCCGATCGACATGAAGTCTTCGACCATCTCCTTGGAGCCGCCGTCGGTGTAACCATCAAAGTGCATTGAGCCGCTGACCACGATGCGGCCGATCTTTCCAACCTCAACAGAGGCGCCGTCGTCATCGACGATCCGGATGTTTATTCCCCGCAATGGCGATCCACCGCTGCCGGGATCATCCCTGAGCTGCGCCGGGGTTGCCACACTCACCTGGCCGACCTCGGTGGATCCATACAGGCTGTAGAGGTTGAGCCCGAACCGCTGGATCCATCGGGTGGCGAGGTTCCCGGGAAGCGCCGAACCACTGCTGGCCACGATCCGAAGCGAGCTCAGGTCGGCGTCATGATCCGACGCCAGCATTCGGTGCAGCATCACCGGGACAACGATGAGAATGTCGGCTCCGTGAGCCTCGACGTCGTCGAGCGTTGCCTCGGCGTCGAAAGCTCGTCGCAACACAACCGTCTGGCCCAGTGATGCGGCGATGATCAACTGGCTGAGACCCCACGCATGAAACAGGGGTGCGGGCAAGACCATCACGTCACCCTGGGAATACGGCAGGGCCTCGAGTACACCGAAGGTGGCGGTTAGCGTTCCGAGGCCGGTGCGCCGAATGGTTCCTTTCGGGGCTCCCGTGGTGCCCGAGGTGAGTACAACAGGATCGTCCTTGGCCAGCGGCCGCGGTAGTTGGATCAACGGACGCCATCGGCTGAGCCGAGGAAACGACCACCCATCTTCGTCTTCAGGTGCTGTGACCACGCGGCAGGATCGAGGGATCGAGTTCGCGAACTTTGCCGTAAAGGTCTCTGTCGACGATGACCGCTGCAAGATCCTCGCGCTCGATCACGGCGGTCATCTGCGAGGTTGGTAGGCCGGGGTTGAGGTAGACCACCCGTGCGCCCAGCTTTGCGAGTGCAATATTGGCCTCGACGAAACCCCGATGGTTCCGACACAGCAGGCCAACCGATCGACCCGAGGCGAGGCCGGCGTGTCGTAGCCCGGCTGCAACGCGGCTGCTTCGAAGGTCGAGTTGAAGATAGGTAAGAGACCCATGGTCATCGACGATGGCCGTCCTGAGAGGATGTCGAAGGGCTGCGGAGGCATAGGCGGTAGCCGTTGTAGGTCCCCAGGCCGACACCGCAGCGCCGATCGACAGTGCCCGACCCGGGTCGAATGCGCCTATCCGCTTGGCAGTTGAAAGGAGATTGCGTGCACTCGTCATTTCTTGCCCCGTTTGGACTTCTTGGACTTCACCGGTTCGTCGGCGGTGAGAAGCCGGTCGAAGGCGGCAGCGACACAGTTGCGGTAGTCCTCGGCGTCATCGATGGCAACCGGGTCGATCATGAAACCCATGTCGAAGTGACCGTCGTAGGACATCGCTGTGATGTTCGCTGCGGTACCGGCCACAGGTCCCATACAGATCGACGCCTCCACCTTGCCGCCCGCGCAGTAAAGAGGGAACGGTGCGCCGCGAAGGTTCGACGTTGCGAAGTCGATCTGGGCGGCGCGGTCGCGTGCAGCTTTGGTCACGACCGAGGTGGGCAGGAGGTTGGCGATCCCGGCAATCCCACCCATTCCACCACCGCTGGCTGCTACGGACCGAGCATGCTCGGTTGCAGTGTGGAGGTCGTTGAATCGGTCCTGCACCGACATCGGCATTCCCGAAACCTGCACGATCACAGGGGTGAATGAGTTTCCACCGATCTTGTTGTCGGACCGGGTAGACACCACGAGGCTCGTATTGAAGGCATCCACCTCAACATCTCGTTTGGCGTGATATGCGATCGACCCCTCGGTCAGTCCGGCCATGAACGCATCGTTGATGCTGACCCCTCTCGCCTTGGCCGCAGATTTGAGGCCGTCGAGTGGCACCCGCACCCACTCGAGACGACGATGCCTCGACCGCCGCTTCCAGAGTTCGGACCCGCCGGGGCGTTCGTTGGAAGATCCGGTGACTTGATCCACGGCGTTTTTGGCGGCCGACAGGACGTTCTCAGCCTTGGCACTCACACGCTCGAAATCTGCAGGCCAAAGCATCACCTCACCCAGCATCCTCCTGGAGAGGCCAACCTGACGTCGGCCCAGATGACGAAGTGATCCGGCAGTGGTTGCGAGCAGCCCGGTCGCCTGGTTGCCTCCGTGCTCTTTGGCCCGGTGGTCACGGCTGGCCTGCTGGACGATCTCCTCGAGATCCACCTCGGGATGTCCCGGGTCGTCTCGCGACAGCTGCTGATAAAGCTCAGCCATCCGCATCTGGCCAACGCCGTCGCTGATGACGTGATGAAACACCGACCAGATGGCGCTGCGACCACCTTCCACCCCGCCGATCACCACAAAACGCCATAGCGGCCTGGTTCGGTCGAGGGGTTCGGCTGCCAGCTTGGCGGCCAGATCGAAGAGTTGCCGTTCGCTCCCTGGAGCCGGAAGTTCGAGCTGGAGGATGTGGGAATCGAAATCGAACTCGGGATCCGGAACCCATGCCGGTGTAGAGATCCGACCGAGGCCCTGAACCACCCGCTGATAGAGACGTGGGACGTTGGCTACGCCATAACGAACCTGCCGGCGGAATCGTTCGATGTCGATCGGGCCATCCAGGATGGTGAGAGCAGATCCGCTTGGATTCAGCCAAGGGTCTTTCTCGATGTTCCACATCAACGCCTCATGTTCCGACATTCGATCGGTGAAGGTGATCTCTCGCTGTTTGGCCATCAGGTGTCCGTTCCGGGCCGGCGGTTGGTTTCGGCGGTGGGATCCCCGGTGTAGCCCGGTGGATAGGTTCTCGCCAGTTCGGCCTCGCTGGGTGTGTGTTTGATTTGGGACTCGGGAGGCAGTTGCCTGCTGATCGCGGTCATTATTCGTTTGGTGTCGGCGTTGGCGCTGCGGCCTTTGATGTCCACAGGCTCGCCAACAGAGACCGACACCTTGGGACGATTTCGAATCGAGACGTTGGGAACGCGTGAGCTTCGTGGCCATACCTGTTCGGTGCCCCAGAGTCCAACCGGGATGACGGGGGCGTTGGTCATCGCAGCCAGCTTGGCGGCACCCCAGCGGCCCTTCAGCTCAGGGTCGAAGAACGCCGGCCCGCGCGGGATGGTTCCTTCCGGTGCCATCATGACAACCTCTCCACCCTCCAACGCCTTGGCGGCCTGTTCGAGTGGCTCATCTGAACCGGTTGCCCGTTCCACACGGATTCCACCCACTGCGGCGGCGATTCTTCCGACGATCGGTGTGTCGAAGACCTCCTTCTTACCCAGGCCTCGAATGCTCCGACCCGCCTTGGCTCCGACGAGCCCCAACACCGTGGGGTCGAAGTAGGAGCGATGATTGAAGACCAGCAACGCAGGTCCCTCGGTCGGAATGTTCTCGATGCCATGAAAATCAAACCGGACCAAGGGTGCGAGTAGTTCTGGTCGAATGAAAGGCCTCGTCCACTCCTGTACCTCGCGGCCAGCGATCTTCACCACACCTTCAGACTTGTCGAGGTACCGAATCGGCCAGCTTTTCACGATTGCGGTGGCCGTCAACTGCGGATCAGGATTGACCGCCACCGGATGCCCGACCGCATCGAGCAGCGGTGCGTCGAAATAGCTATCGCTGTAGGCGTAGCTGCGGGAGAGGTCGACGCCGTTCTCCTCGGCCCAGACGCCGACGGCTCGCGCCTTGGACGCACCCCACAGAAACTCCCCGTCGAGCGAACCGGTGAAGACTCCTCCGTCACTCTTCCACTTGGTGCAGACCACATCGTCAAAGCCCAACGCCTCCATGATCGGGCGAACGAAGGGTTCGGGTGAGGTGGTAGCCAGCACGAGGAGCCGTCCTGCATCCCGGTGCTCTTGGAAGACCTGGGACGCGAACGGTTGAAGATTCTCGACAACCTCAACTGCGGCTATCTGACAGGCCGCAGCGACCGCGTCCACCGACCACCCAGCAGCCGCTCGACCCGCCAGCTTGGCCGGCTGCATGAGCAGCCAGTTCTCGCCGAATCGCTCGTAGATCTCCGACAACGTTCCCGCCAACGGAATATGGCGTTCGTGGGTAACACCCTGTTCGACCAGGTGTTTGGTGATGATGGTGGTGGATGACCCGGCGATGAGTGTTCGATCGAGATCGAACACTGCGGCGGACTTCTTGGAACGGGCCATGCCATCAACCTATGTCAGCGACTGACATTAGTCAATCACTGACTTTTCACGGATTCTGTTCTACTCTCATCCCCACGATGAACGTTGCACAGACCATCGATCCCCGCCCAACGACCAGTCGCCGGTCGCGCAAGAAATCCCAGACCAGGGCGGATCTGGCCGAGGCGGGTGTGTACCTGTTCGCCACCCGCGGCTTCGACGAAACCACAACCACCGACATCGCCGAACGAGCCGACGTGTCACAGCGAACCTTGTTTCGACACTTCCCCACCAAAGAAGCCGTGCTCTATGGCGACATGGATGACCTGCTGGCCGAGTTGCGGGTTGCACTCGGGTCAAGGCCATCGGACGAAGCGCCGCTCACCGTGGTGCGCAGCGCAGTCCGCTCACTGGCGAACAACTTCGAACGCAACCGCGACAGGCGTCTCCTCCAAGCCCGTCTCGCCGCCACGTACCCATCGGTGTCTGCCTACAGCCGCGCCACTGTTCAACTGGGATGGGAACGCGAAATAATCGCCGCCTTGGCGAGGCATCTCGATGTCGACCCGATGCACGACCCTCGACCCGAGGTCATAGCGGGCGCCTCGATGTCGGCTATTCGTATAGCGACGCGGCAATGGTCCTTCAGCGACGGAACACTCGACTACATGAGCCTGATCCTCGATGCGCTCGACGCCGTCGGCCAGCTTGGGGGCTCGGACACCTAAACCGGTTCGGCCCCTCTCATGCACTGTGTCCCCCTCTCATGCACTGTGTCATAGTGACGAGATGAGCGCGAACATCGCATCAATAGTCGATTCCCACGATGGGCAGAGCGTGGCGCTCATCGACGGTGAGAGCATCCTGACCTACGCCGACCTTCGAAGGCATGTCGGGATTGCTCGGGCCAACCTTGCAAGAGCGGGTCTTGGCCGAAACGGCCGCTTGGCAATCATCGCCTCCAACGAGACCGATTTCGTTATCGCCAGCCTCGCCTGCCTCGGGTTGGGCGGTCAGGTGATCCCGCTTCCGGCAAACAGCCCGATCCCCGAGATCGACCGGAAGTTTGCCTCCGCCCGACCAGACCTGGTGGTGCTGGGTGAAACCGCAGCGTGGATCGGCGAAGATGATCTGAGCGTTCCAGTGGTCGATCTGCACAGTGAACCTTCCATCGACATACCCGACGTGGTGGAAGTGGACGACGGCGATCTGGCACTTCTGTTGCATACCAGCGGAGTAACCAGCGATGCGAAGGTTGCGATGTTGAGCCATGGCAACCTCGCATGGATGCAACAATCCGTGCAGACCGGAGGCGAAGCCGGTCTACTTGCCGAAGACGTCTTGCTGGGAGCGCTTCCGTTTTCCCATATCTTCGGGCTCAATGTTGTTCTGTTCGCCGGTTTGCGCGCCGGTGCAACGATTGTCATTCAACGTCAATTCGACGCCGCCGAGAGCCTCAAGCTCGTAGCCAAATATGGGGTCACAATCTTGTCGGGCGCGCCGCCGATGTGGCGGCGCTGGATGAACGCAGAGGGACCGGACGACTCGATGGCAACGGTTCGGCGCGCGGCTTCGGGCGCGGCAGCACTGCCAATGGAGGTGTTTCAGGGAATCCATGAGCGCTTCGGGATCGAGGTCGCCGAGGGGTATGGCCTCACCGAGACATCACCAATCGTTACGTGGAGTCGTGATATCCCGATCAAGCCCACGTCGGTCGGAAAGGTGATCGACGGTGCCGAGGTGATCCTCGTGGAGCCCGATGGTACGCCAGTCGAACGGGACGACATCGGTGAAGTCGTGGTGCGAAGCCCAGGCGTGTTCATCGGTTATCTCGACTCCCCCGACCTCACCGACTCGGTGTTGACCCCCGACGGCTGGTTCTGGACCGGCGATATAGGCGTCTTCGACGATGACGGCTACCTGTATCTGGTGGATCGGGTCAAGGACCTGATCATCGTTTCAGGCTTCAACGTGTACCCGGCCGAGGTTGAAACCGTCCTCATGGAACACCCCGCCGTTCGAGGAGCCGTGGTCACCGGTGCCGCTGATGTGGATACCGGCGAGACCGTCATCGCCCACATACTTGGGGATGCCACCGCCGAAGAGTTGGCCGAACACGCCCGAGCCAACCTGAGCCGCTACAAATGCCCAACCGAGTACCGGTTCGTCGACGAACTCCCGGTCGCCTCGAGCGGCAAGATCATTCGCCGAGAGCTTCGATGAGCAGGCCCTTCCACTTCGAGGGAGCCCCGCATTTACCCGGCGCCGACCGAGTGGCCAGGGTGGGGTTGGCGGGTGTTCGCAAGCTGGTCGACCGTCTGTGGGATCTCGACATCGAAGGTTTGGACAACGTCCCCACCTCAGGCCCTGCGATCATTGCGCCCAACCACCTTTCGTTCTGTGACTCTGTGTTCATCCCCGCCGCATTGCCGAGACGGGTCTGGGCGATAGGCAAAGGCGAATACCTCGACGACTGGAAAACCAAACATCTCTTCCCAGCCATGGGCATGATCCCGGTGGACCGTTCCGGCGGCGATGCGGCACAAGAGGCGCTGGACACTGCCGCACGGGTGCTCGGCGGAGGTCACCTGTTCATGATCTACCCCGAGGGCACACGGTCGCGTTCGGGGAACCTTCACAAAGGCAGGACCGGCGCGGCGCGGTTGGCGGCCAAGACTTCGGCGCCCATCATTCCGGTGGGGCACGTGGGAACGCTCGCTATCCAGCCCCCCGATCAGATCATGATGAAGATCCGACTGCCGTTGTCGATTCGTTTCGGCCCACCGATCCGGGTCGAGGACTTCGGTGACCCCAAGGACCCCCGTATTGCGCGAGTTGTCACCGACGCACTGATGTTCGAAATAGCGAAGCTCTCGGGCCAGAAATACGTGAATACGTACGCTGGATCAGGCGACACACCCGAACAGGCCACCCCCAAGAGGATCGCAGTCCCGCCCGGCCGAAAAACCACACCCGCGGCCGCGGTTGGGGTTATGGATGGGTCGATCGACCTTCGGCCACCCAATCGCGTTCTGACAGACTGACCAAAGCGCAGAAGTGTGCATCGAACGTGTGGCCGATTTGTGAAACAGTGCCATTAGTCCCTTCGTTCGTTACCTGGGATGACGAGCCCGGTTTCGTAGGCGATTACCACAAGCTGGGCCCGGTCTCGAGCGGCCAGCTTGGTGAGGATCCGGCTGACATGGGTCTTTGCCGTTAGGGGGCTGATGAAGAGCCGTTCAGCGATCTCCGCATTGTTTCGGCCGGATCCGACTTCGGCAAGGACGTCGAGTTCTCGTGGGGTCAGATCCGCCAGGACGGTGGTGTCGCTCGCCACGTTTGGCCGGGCAGCGAACTCGCTGATCAGACGGCGGGTGATTCCAGGAGCAATCAGCGCGTCGCCAGCGGCGATGATGCGGATTCCGTCGAGGAGTCGCTGAGGTGCGGTGTCCTTGAGCAAGAAGCCGGAGGCGCCGGCGCGCAGCGCGTCATACACGTATTGATCGAGGTCGAAAGTTGTGAGCATCAGAACTCTTGCGCCAGCGAGGCGTTCGTCGCTGGCGATTCGTTTGGTGGCTGCGATGCCGTCGAGTTCGGGCATTCGGATGTCCATCAGGATCACGTCGGGCCGAGTAGCGAAAGCCTGGTCGATCGCCTCTGACCCGGTCGCCGCTTCGCCGACGATCTCGAGGTCGTCCTCGGCAGCGATGAGGGCGCAGAACCCGCGGCGGACCAGTTCTTGGTCGTCGGCAACGAGCACCCGGATCTGTCGGCCATCGGTCATGACTGCTCGCTCGTGGAGGTTCGGTGGTGGTAGGGAATCGTAGCCTCGACCTCGAAACCACCATCAGTGGTCTCCTGAGCTCGGAGGCTGCCACCGAGTGCCTCGGCTCGTTCCCTCATTCCGATGATGCCAACGCCGGTCGAGGGAGTCGATCTCACGAGGCGCTCTGCCGGTCTGGTTCACGATCTGCAAACGGACGCCGTCGGCGCCATGATGGATCGACAGCTCGACGGGTACAGATCCGGCGTGGCGGGCCACATTGGTGAGCGCTTCTTGAATGATGCGGTGCATCGCCACAACACAAGCGTCGCTGACGTTGGGGGGGAAATCACCATCGCGGTTGTTCACAACATCGAGGCCGGCGTTGTCTGCGCTGGTGAGTATGTCTGACAGGTCGTTGGGGTCGCTTGGCGTGGGCCGCAGCGGAACATCATCGTCGGTCGATCGGAGGACACCGACCATGACTCGGAGTTCCTCGAGCGCCTCCTTGCCGGTGATGTTGATCGTCTCCAATGCTTGCTTCGCCTGGCCGGGATCTCGGTCCAGGAGATGCGCTGCTACCCCTGACTGGATGGCGATCGTCGACAAGCCGTGAGCGACAACATCGTGAAGGTCGCGGGCGATTCTGAGACGTTCGGCCTGGACTCGGGCCGCTGCCTCGGTGTCGATCAAGTCCCGGATGCGCTCGGCCCGGCTGCGGGCCGCGTCACCGACCGCGATCGGGAGCAGCATCAGCGCGGTCTCGCTGGCCAGCTCTTGCAGAACTTCTTCGGTGTTGAGGCCTGCCACCGCAACGATCATCAGGGCCGCAGCGCCAATCGCCGCAATGAGGCTCGAGCGCCGATCGCCGGTGCGGGTGACGGTGTAGAGCGCTATCACCGCCGCCGGGATCAACGCTACATCGTTGCCTGTGTCCCAGGTCATGATCAGGCGGGCGGCGACCACAACTACTAAGACCGCTACCGGGTTCCTACGTCTGACCAGCAACCCAACTCCGACGACGGCGACCAGAACAAACGCCAATCGGGTGGGATCACTGCCGGCTTCGCTGAAGTCGATCACCACCGCAACGACTGAAAACGCCGTCGCCAAACACGCCAGCGTGGCGTCCTGGACCCTCGGGCGTCCGGCAAGCAGGTTCATTACTTGGGCTTAACCGAAGACCATTGAGTTGGTGAAGTTGAGTTGGTGAACTTGAGTTGGTTGGGGTTTGTCATTGCGATGGATCCTTGTCCTTCCAGTGTGACCGATCGGCTCGTCACACACGTCCACTCCAGTTGTGGCGAAAACCTTGCCGATGCACATCGGCCTGAGGAAGGCAACACCGCGATGGCAGCTACTCCCCCGGGAGTACACCGAACCTCTCTACGGCGGATTCGCCCCATGGCGAGCTCATCGACGCTGGAGCCATGACCGCATTACTCCAACACGCCGACCTCGACCGAACCGCTACCGCTGCGCCGCGGCACCAAGAACCGCCGTGGCACCGCCGTCGACTCTGGAACAGGTTCACACCGCTCCAACTCCTCGTTATCACCCTCGCCACGATTGCCCCGCTGCTCATCGCCGGAGCGATCGGCCTCGCTCTCCTCGGGGTGATCTCCGCTGAGGCCATGGTCCAGTTCGCTCTGGCGGCCGGCGAGAACCCGGGCATGATCACCTTTGGCGCCATGTTTGTCGCCTCCCCGGTCCAATGGCTTACCGGACGTTCCCAGGTTCGTGTCCGCAAGTACCTCGGCATTGTCTTCTTCCTGCTCGCTCTCAGCAACGCCACCATGTTCGCTCTCGAAACAGGACTCGCCGCCGCGCTGTCAGCACCCTTCCTCATCGCCGGAACGATCGCACTTGGGCTCGCCACCCCGCTCTTCCTGACCAGCAGCAGGCGTTCACAGCGAGCCATGGGAATGAAGCGGTGGCGCACACTCCACAAACTCACCTACGTGGTCGCTGCCGCGCTTCTCGCCCACGTCGTACTCATCGGCGACATCGGTCCAGGCGCGATCCTCATCACACTCGGATTCATTGGACGAATCCCCGCCGTCCGCCGTTGGCTCACGACCCGAACCGACCGGCGGCTCACGACAACCCTCTCCCAGTGACGGCGTCCAGGATGAAGCCTGGAGCGTGTCGATGTGGGCAGAACTCCTAGACTCATAGCGACCCCAACAAAGGGATTAGCGCATGAACATCTTCTACTGGATACTCCAGTTATTCGTGGCTGCGGTAGTGCTGATTGCCGGTGCCATGAAATTGGCCCAAGGTAAGGACAAGCTTCTCGCTGACCCCACAATGAGCTGGGTCGAGGATTTCTCCGATCCGATGATTCGCATTGTCGGGGGGCTCGAAGTGGCTGTCGGCCTCGGGCTCATCCTCCCCTGGGCCTTCGACGTCGCCCCGATACTCACACCCCTCTCTGCACTCGGCGTGATCGCCATCCTGGCGGAAGTGATGCTCATCCATCGCCGCCGCGGTGAAACGCAGATGCTCATCGGCAATTCAATGCTCGCTCTCACCGCTGCGATCATCGCTCTCGGCCGCTTCGCAGACCTTTGACCCGAGGTCGGCCAAGCTAAACGGTGAAAGTCCGAACGTGACACTGAACGGATCCTCCAACTCGACGACGGCCCCGTCTCTCAACTTATCGACGCCTCCGCCGAGAGGAATTGGTATGTTTCTGTTTCAGAAACACTCGAGACGGAAGGACCGGTCGTGCGCCAGCCTGACAACGAAGTCATCGGCGAACCAAGCACCACGATTGGCATTGAAGTAGCCGTCCTCGACGCCTCAGGTGTGATCGTTGCGATCAATGGCCCCTGGAGTGATTTCTGCGAAGCGAACGACGGGATTCCGGCATTGACCGGCATCGGAGTGAATTACCTCGATATCTGTCGAAAGGCCGGAGACGACCCCGGTGCTACAGAAGTAGCGGTCGCCATTCGGGCGGCACTGGCCGGTGACGTACCCAGCGCCCATCGTGTGCAGATCGCATGCCATTCGCCGCAGGAGAAGCGCTGGTTCGATGTGTTCGTATCGTCCCGCACCGACGCTGAAGGGATCACAATCGGCGCGACCGTGATGCTCACACAGATCCCTGAACCGCGAATCGGTGACCCCGACAAGAGCCACATCCTGGCCCGCGAGATCCTCGAAGCGTGCCCGGACGCGGTGCTCATGGCGAACGAGCATGGCGTGATCGAATGGGCCAACAGACCGGCGGAGCGTTTGTTCGGTTACGACCGATCGGTGCTGCTGGGACGCCCGATCGACTCGCTGTTGCCGGGACGTCCCGGCGAACAACCGTCGAGCAGCATGCAACTTCGCGCTGTCCGCTCCGACAGAAGCGAGATCCCTGTTGAGGTCGGGCTGAGCCTTCAAGATGTAGGAGGCAAGACCCGCATCATCGCTGCGGTTCGTGATGTCACCGAACGACTTCGGGCCCAGGAGTGTCACCAACGCATCGATCGGTGTATCGACGGGGCATCCGATGCGATCCTGGTCTTCGATGAGAACAGCTTCAGGCTGCTTCATGCCAATGGCGGAGCGGAAAAGATGTTCGGCTATCGGCGCTCGGAACTGATCGGCTCGATGTCCCCGAGCGATATCGCTCCCGAGTTGCGGGTAGGCGCAGTCGCCAGCGCACTGGGAGCCCTGCGGGAGGCTCCTGAACAGCACGTTCGCCTGGTATCTACCGGTCGGACCAAGACCGGGTCAGAGTTTCGGATCGAGATCCAGATCGACTGGCCCGCGCCGACCACACCGAACGCGTCGCGACCCGTTGTCGCCGTGATCCGAGACCTCAGCGAACGAGACTCCACTTAGACACCGGCACCACTATTGCGCGCTTGCGGGTCGCTCTAGGAGAGCAGGTCACGCCACGAATGCCGCGGGGCGAAGCCGACCAGCCGTTTCGCTTTGTCGTTCGCATAGAAGGTTTCGAATTCATCCATGTCTCGGGTGCGCGGGACACCGTCGTAGAAGCGCCGGTAGACCTCGTCACTACTGATCGCCACCGAAGTGTCGTCGTTGGACACGTTGAAGACCTCGTACCCGAGGCCGTCGGTATGGAGGCAGCGATCGACCATATGGCCGAGGTCTCGGGCGTCGATGTAGGCGAAGATGTTGCGACGCCGTAGTCCGGGATCGGCGACGAAAGCGGGAAAGTTGGCTTCGTACTCGTGCGGCTCGATCACGTTGTTGATACGCAGGCCGTAGATGTCGATACCCGACCTGGCTTGAAACGATCGCGCCGTCACCTCGTTGACGACCTTGGACATGGCATAGCTGTCGGGCGGGATGGTTGGGTGATCTTCGTCGACCGGCACGTACTCGGGCTTGACCTCGCCGTCGGCGAAACAGACGCCATAGGTGGTCTCGGAGCTGGCGAAGATCACCTTGGGGATCCCCAACTTCACCGCTGCGTCGATGACGTTGTACGTGCTGACTGCGTTGATCCGGAATGTCTCGTTGTCGGGTCGGACCAGGATGGCCGGGATGGCAGCGAAGTGGACGACCGCGTCGTAGGACGGGACACCGGTCCCGGGCTCGAGCTCGTCGAAGCCGGCGTAGGCCGACAACGCGTTGAAGACCTGTCCTGCATCGGTGAGGTCGATACGCAGATCAGCGACGCCGGGGTGCCCGAGGGGCACCAAGTCGCCATTGACCACTCGATGTCCTTGGTCGACCAGATAGGGAATCGCATGCCGACCTGCTTTGCCACTGCCACCGGTGAAGAAGACTCTCATCCCTCGATCGTAGGGCCAGACCCGGCAGCAGACAGCGGGACTGCGAGACGGCCTAGTCCACGGGAGGGGTTGACGACTCAGAGAAGCGGGTCCGGAGTGCCTCTCGGAGTTCGTCCGGATCGGCCTCGGCCCATTCCCTACGGCGGCGCAATGCTCCCGCTCCCACGGCGGACGCAACCCCCGCAACACCGGCCAATCCCACGAGCTTCCACCACTGCATGCTTAGGCAGGCTAAACCATTACCCATGAAGACGTCGCGTTCCCTCGACGAAGCCGCCCGGGAGACCAGGACAGGCGACGTTTGGCTCTTCCGGGGAAAGAGCCCCGCCGACAAGGCGATCCGGCTGTTCACGAACAGTCCCGTCAACCACGTTGGCATGGTGGTCGCTCTCGATGGCTTTCCTCCGATGTTGTGGCACGCAGAACTGGGGATGTCACTGACCGACTGTTGGACCGGCCAACGCCAGCGGGGAGCACAGCTCCACCGGCTCGAGCATGCGGTGAGCGTTTGGGTGCACAAATATGGCCAGTCGGCGTGGTTCCGCCAGATCGACATCGATGTTACGAGGGCCATGGAGGACCAGATCCTCGCCACGATCAACCGTTACGACGGCAGGGCCTTCCCCCGTACCGGTTCGCTCGCCAGACGATGGTTGCTCGGCCGGATCAATCTGGGCGTTCCGCTCGAAGACATTTTCTGCGCAGAGCTCGTGGCGGTGACCTATGAGAACATGGGTCTACTCGACAAACGTCGCCCCGCAAACTGGTATGACCCGGGGAGCTTCTGGAGCGGCGACCGCCTCGGGCTCAATGGCGCCACGCTCGGCCCAGAAACCAAGGTCACCGGCATCCCCGCTCCCCCGCCAAACAACGCCCGCTGACCCCGACGATGCGCTAGACGCCATCGGTGATGGTGACGCCGTGCCTCGAGTGGCGGAGGAATCCTTCTAACCAGACCGCTGCCAGCAACTGGGAAAGCAGTAGCGCGAGAAGCCAGGGAGTGGGCCGGGCTGCTGCGATCACCAGAGCGCCGGCGGCGGCAGCTACCAGCGTGTAGGGAACTGCTCGCCGGGCGGGGTGGGAGTTGATGGTGAGTGTCAGCAGAGCGATCGAAAGCGCCACGCCTGCGGTTGCGCCGCCGAGCAACCATGCTGCTGACGCCGGTGTTCGACCGTCGCCTGCGTGCTCGACCAGCCCCTCCATTCCTGCGCCAGCGGCGGAGATGCTGATGGCGAGTGGGAGGTGTGTGAAGATCCAGGCCGGTCGCGCGTGGCCCGCTTTGGGGATGCGACCACCGACGAAATCGAAGTAGTTCCACCAGAAGCCGAAGCCGATTTGTAGCGCGAGCAACCCGGTTGCGATGGTGACGAAGGTGTGGTCGACAGCGGACACACCGTTGACCACGCCGATGACGACCTCACCCAGCACGATGATGGTGAACAGACCAAACCGTTCGACCAAAGATTCTGTCGGGTGGATGGCTGCTGCCATTTCGCTGCTTCGGGGCAGAAGCGTCATGACGATATTGCCCACCAGAGTGAGGGCCACAGCGATCGCCCACAACAGGACCTGGGTGTCGGAATCACTCGAGATCGCGCTGAGAAGAACAATCGCTGCGACGATCACCATGCCGACGACGTAGCGCCCTGCCACTTTGCGCCACTCAGGAGTGTCGAATCGACGAACGTCGAACCACTGCCACGCGATGAACAACAAGAGGATCGAGTAGACAATGGCAAAGCCTCGACCGTCGGCCGGATCGTCGGCGGCGTGGCCAGCGAAGACCGCCAGCAATGCGAGCATCGACATCTGGATGAAGATGTAGGTCCGGCTCCGCCCGTCCTCCCCACCATGGAGGTCGTGGTAGAGGGTGCCGTTGATCCACGCGATCCAAACCAGACCGAAGACGACCACGAAATCGCGGACACCGACCAGCGTGATGTTTCCGGCGAGGGTGTGAGCGAGCTGAGCGATCAGCACGACGTAGACCAGGTCGTAGAACAGCTCGAGGAAGCTCACCGTTCTGTCCTCGACCACGACACCGTGGGGCCTCGGCGGCCGGAACCATCGTTGCGAGCTTGTCGGGTTCATGATTGAATCGATACCTCTGGTTGTTGTGCTTCCACACTTCGAGTCGTAATGGAGTGAGCAGTCACTCTATAACGTCGGTAGGGTGATTTGGTGAATCGTCCGATCCAGCACAAGCCCGAGAAAATCCTCGCGGCTGCGCTGTCGGTATTCCTTGAAGAAGGGGTGGGTGTTTCGACGGCGAGGATCGCCTCTGCGGCGGGCGTCTCCAATGGCACCCTGTTCAACTACTTCCCCACCAAACAAGCGCTTATCGACGCGCTCTATGTATCGATCAAGACCGATCTTGCGGCTGCTGTCGGCGAGTTCGATGACGCCGAACCCATCGAGCACCGAATGCGGCAGGTGTGGGACCGATGGTTCGGTTGGGCCAACCACAACCGCAAGGCGCACCTCGTCGTGAACCTCCTGCACCAGGCCGGGCTGGCAAGCGCTGCAGCTCGGGCAGAGGGTCAACGGGCTGTTCTGGGTCCGGCGAGGGTCCTCAACGAAGCCATGGAACGCGAGGTCCTCGTAGACCTCCCGCTCGAGTACCTTGCGGCACTCATCCAGCACCACCTCGACCAAGCCGTCACTTCCGAACTCAACGATCAGCAGGCGGACCTCGCCTTCGAAGTCTTGTGGAACGGAATCACCCAACAACCAAACCGATCACCAGCGAAAGACTCATCATGACCACTGACTCCTCGAAACACTTCCCCGCATTCCGTTCCAACCTCCCATTGATGGCCGGCAAGACTGCGGTCATCACGGGCACGACGTCGGGCACCGGCAAGGTGGCAGCTCTGACGCTGGCCGAACTCGGGGCCAAGGTGCTCGTGCTCAACCGATCCTCGGATCGATCGACAGCCAGCTTCGCCGAGCTCACAACAGCAGTTCCCGACGCCCAACTCCACAACATCGAGTGCGACCTTCAGTCCTTCGAATCGGTGAGAACAGCCGCCAAACGAGTCCAGGAGCTTTGTCCCGAAGGCGTACATATTCTCTGCAACAACGCCGGGGTGATGGCGCTCGCCGACACCGCTACCGGCGACGGCTTCGACATCCAGATGCAAACCAATCATCTCTCGCACTTCCTACTCACCCGTGAGCTGATGCCGCTTCTAGATCGAGCTGCAGAAACGTCCGGTGAAGCCCGGATTGTGAACCATTCCAGCGTCGCCCGAATGGGTCCCAGCAAGAAGCTTCTCTCGGACTATTTGGAAAAGAACGGCGGACGGCTCGGCGGAGATGGCTCACGCGTGGAGAACATGATGTTCCGGGGTGCACGCTGGGTTCGTTACAACCAATCGAAGCTGGCGAACGCCGCATTCACCGCAGCACTTCATCACCGTTTGCAGCAGAAGGGGTCGAAGGTGAAGGCGCTTGTGGCCCATCCCGGGTTGGCGAACACCCACCTGCAACAGACTTCGGTCAAAGAAGGCGGGATGGGAAGCTTGTTCACCGGGTTCTTCATGCGATTCAGCCAGAGTCCTGAAGATGGGGCGATGGGCATCTTGAGCTGCATGTGTCTCCCCAACGCATCATCGGGCGAGTTCTACGGACCCGGTTCTGGCAGCAACGCGTTCAAGGGCAAGGCGGAACCTTTCGCTCTTGAATCCTTCTACGACAACGCCGAGACACGCGAGCTGCTGTGGAGCAAGAGCGAAGAAGCCATCGGCGACAAGTTCGTTCTCTGATCAATGATGCGCAACTCCGATGACGGAAGCGAACTCTCGGCGGGATCGAACGTGATTCTGGCAACCGCCGGAGCACTTACTGAAGCGGCGGCCAGGTACGCAACAAATGAGCTCTCCGCCGCTGAATCGGTGGACCCAAAGGATCCCGTCGGCGGTGAATCGTCCAACTACTCGTTGCCGCTGCGCGGCTTCTCGGCCCGGGCGGAAGCGACCGCCTCGGTTTCTCCGCGGATGTTGATCTCTACTCGAATCTGGTTGGGGTCGACCACATAGATCTGAAGAAGATCGAATTGGGGTGATTCCACCGTGTCGAAATCAATGTCGAGCTCCCGGAGATGCCCACACATCTCCAGATATCCCGAAGCCTCGAATGCAACGTGGTCGATGGCCCCCGTCGGTGCCGCCCGGTCCTGTTCGACGAAGTTGACGTGGATCGCAGGGTGGTCGTCGACCAGCAGCCACGTGCCGGGCACAGGAACTGCGGGCCGACGCTCGGGTGCGTTGACGCAGCCGAGAACGTCGCAATAGAAAGCGATGGTGTCGTCGGGTCGAACCGTCTCGAGGTTGTAGTGGTCAAGCCGTTGTAGCGCCATGAAGTTCTCCCATCAGGCTGTTGCACCACGCTACGGTCTCGTTCACCTTTGCGAACGGAGCTATCCCTCACGCAATGTTTCGATTCGCCGATGCCTACCGCGACGAAATCATTGCATTCGCCGACACGATCGCACACGGCTCTGCTCCCACCGTCAATCACCACGATGCGCTCGCCGCATTCCGCGTAGCCATTGCCTGCCAACTCTCCGCAACCGAAGGCCGCCCGGTCGAACTCAGCGAGACCGACTGATCCTCACCCCAGTCGGGTGGGGTGCCCGATCTCCGCAGGAACAGGGAGCTGCTCAGTCGGCCCCGAGCACGCTGTTGAGGACCTGGAGCCATCGCATGAGATGGGTGTCGCCGAGGTGGGTCGCCAACGCTCGGGTGCGGGCCCCCTCGCCAAGGCTCATCTGAAGGTCGCCATCGTCGAGAATCTCACACAGGGCGGCACCGAAACCTGCGAGGTCGGTTGGGTCCTGAATCAACCTTCCCGTCTCGCCATCGATCACCTGGTGGACGATCCCTCCGACCGCGCTCGCAACTACCGGAGTCCCCTTCAACATTGCCTCTGCGACCGTCAGGCCGAAGCCCTCGGCCATGCTCTTCTGGGTCACGATGGTTGCATGACGCTGGAGTGCGTTGACGATCGCTGCGTTCTCCTCCAAATCGTCCATCGGCAGGCACACCAGCTGGACGCGGTTGCGCATCGCTTGAGGCAGCCCCCGCCAGTGATTCCAACAGTCCTGGAGGATGAGGAGACCCTCGGGATCATCGGCGACCGCCGACACGACCGGCCCAGCCAGCACGAGTTCGGCGTCGCGCCCAGAGTCGACATACGCGGCGAACGCGTCCATTACGCCGATCATGTCTTTCATCACGTCCCACCGTGAGACCTGGACAATCAACGGTGTCTCCGGCCCCGACGGCGGCCCCGTGCGCACGATGTCGCACATCCGCTCGACCCTGCCCGGTGAACCGTCGGAGCGGAGGAAGCCTGTGTCTCCCCGGCGACCGGCGATCACCCCGACATGGGTGAGGATCGCCTCGACCGTCTCTGGCGACATGTCTTGGTTCTTTGGAGAGAAGGGGTCGATGGACGGCCAGATCGTGGTGTAGCGATCCTCGGGAACCCAGTCGGGCGGGAAGCGGGGATCGGTGAATACATAGTGGTCGACGAACGGTTCCAGATACGGGCGGAGGAACTCCCAGCCCAGTCGGCTGTGCTCGTTCTGCTCCTCGATTCCCACGTGGCACCGCCAGACCACGTGACAGCCGAGCTCCTTCGCGCTCTTGGCCAGCCCGGCCGTCTGAGGGTCGTGCAAGATTACGATGTCGCCCGCACGAACGTGGAGACGCGAGCGCATCGCATTCAGGGGACAGCGTCGTTTGGTAAATCTCGTGCTCAGCCATCCCCAGCGGGCCGCCGTCGCCGGAACCGCCGTAGAGATGATTGTGGACCCGCTTGGTCACGTCGAAGAAGTCCGGCTGTCCACCGATTACGAGCCACGTAGTGTCGATCCCGATAGCGCCTACGTATCCGAGCAAAACATGCAACATCTCGGCGACTCCGCCACCTGCGGCGGTTGAGTTGACGTTGATGACACTCCGCCCATGCAGCAGTTCAAGCGCTTCTGCACCGGCGACCAGCGCTAGGTCATCGGCACGCTGCGGCCCGACGACCTCGGCGAAACTTTGAGGATCTCGACTTCGAACCTGGACAGTTTCCATCACGCAAGTGTCGCCGAATTCGCACCGGCTCCGACCCACCCTCGATCGTCGGTGGGCGCGATCACCGTCAGACCGTCGTGGCGATCTCTGCCCAACGCGGTCACATGCTCCACAGCTGGGGATAGAGGTCCCCACCAACCCGTTCCCCCGGCTTCAACCCAGCTTCGGTCATCAGCTGGGAATGGTCAGGATCCATGCCTTCCTCGCGGAACTTGATCCGTACATCGGGCCCCAACCACTGAGTGTTGAAAACGGTCAGATCGCGATCCTCACGCAACAAGCCGGATCCCCCGTGAATCATCCGGGCGTTGAAAATGGCGACATCACCGGGCTCCATGTCCCAACTGAGGATGTCGTAGTCGGATCGATTGCCTTCGATGTCTGGGAACGGAACTGTGTCGGTCTGTGAGAAGTGAACCTGGTCTCTTTCGTCGCCGGTGAGGGCGCCAAAGTTGGTCTGGGCGAACCTCTGCTCCCACCGATGAGAGCCCTTCACGAACTCCAGAGCGGACCGCTTCTCACAGGCCACCAGGGGCATCCAGGCAGAACTGCAGTTGAAGCCTTCGACCGACCAATAGGGCTCGTCCTGATGGAACGGGGTCCGAAACTGCGTGCCTTTGGATCGAGCGAAGACTGAATCGAAGAAGAAGTTCACCGACGTGATCCCCATCACACGGCCGGCCAGTTCGGCCAAATCAGAATGAAGGATGAAGTCCCGATAGTACGGGTTGGTGCGCCAGACCTGAGTGTCGTAGAAAGTGGTGTGCCCTTCATCGCTCCGGTTCCAGATCCGGCTGCACACTGAGGGTTCCCTCAGATTCAACTCTGTGCCCTGGGTGAGCACATCGATCCACTCCGCATCGAATGCGTTCCGGACCAACGCCACGCCGTTCTCTGAGTACTGATCCACCAATTCCGGTGTGACGAGATCCTCGGTCAACATCAAGTGAGTCTAGATCGAATGTGTGATTCGAATCAGATTCACGGCGTGTTGCCCAGCCCCGTCGTCCCGTCCAAATCACCGCTGCTGAACCTGCGTCGCCCAGTCTCCAGGGAGCAATGCCAGCACCTGCTCCTGGTGCTTCTTCCACGTGAATCCGATCGATAGACAATCCCGTCCTGTCGCCGGGCAGAAGTCGGCCCAGTCTGACTGGTCGCGGCCAATCTTCAACAGCGGCAAGGCGTACCTAGTGGTTCTGCCTGAACGGGCGGAAATCCCTAGGTGTTTCTCATCGCAAAGGCTTCTGGATGGGGTGACCGCCACTGGAGCACCGCACGATCCGTGGGACTCAACGAAAACATGGGAGAATCGGCTGGTGTTTGACAGCTGTGGCGCAATCGAAACCGAGGTTGGGTGCGCCCTGCCGGGCGAAGACATGACTGAGGCCACCGGGCGGTTTGGGCGTCGCGCAGCGACCGTCCTCCAGAAAGAACCACTCCTCCAGAAAGAACCACGATGTCAAACCTGAACAGGTTGACCCGCAACCTCAGGGACCCCGTTGTCTCAGCGATGACCGGCCTCTTCTCACACGGTCCAACGCCCCTGGCCAACACCCTGGACTTCCCTGGAGATCCTGGACTGCTCGGACCTGACTCGGTGTCGTGGCGAGTGCTGGGCGATGCCGCAGTGTTCGTCGGCGGGATCCGGGCGCTCGTCATCCAATCCGCCCATCCTGAAGTCGTCGCAGGGGTGGAAGACCATTCGACCTATCGCTCTGACCCTCTCGGACGGCTGTCACGCACCTCGGTGTATGTCACCGAGACGACCTATGGAGCAATGCCCGAGGTCGAGTCCGCCATCCAGGTCGTGCGCCGAGCCCACCGTCCCGTGACAGGAACCTCTGAACGGAACCTCCCATACAGCGCCAGCCGACCCGAGATGGCCGCATGGGTCCACAACGTGTTGACCGACTCATTCCTTGCTGCCTTCCAAGCGTTTGGCCCCGAACCACTGAGCAGTTCTGACGCCGACCGGTTCGTCGCCGAGCAAACCCTGATCGGCAAGCTCTTCGGCGCCGCCCCCCTCCCCGAAACGGCCAAAGAACTCGCCGACTGGATCACCAACCACCCCGATCGTGTGGCCACCAAAGCACAGGCGAACGCCATCTCGTTTCTCCGAAATCCTCCGCTGAGCCCGCCGGTCAAGATCGGCTACAGGCTGCTGTTCGATGCCGCCCTGAGTACGATCCCCACCGACATCCGGAGCCAACTCGAGGTCGAGCCAGGAAAACGGGCGGGTGAAATCGGGAAGAAGGCGACGGGTGCACTTCGATGGGCGCTCGGCGCGTCGCCGTCTTGGCAACTCGCTCTGGTGCGCTGCGACGCCCCGATCCCGGCCGGACTGTTTCGCCAACCCCTCCCCTCTCACGCCAAGGTCGAGCCGTGACACAACTCGACACCGTCTGGATCCCCGGTGTCTACGGGTTGTACGATGTTTGACCCAGGGAGCCCTGGGAACGACTGTGCAATCACAGATCCACTGTGCGCTTGAACGAACGGAACCTCATGACCATCATCGGCAAAATCGCCCAGATCGGATCCGCACTTTGGATATTCAACGTCTGGTTCCACAGATTCAACAAGGACACCGGATATCGGGGCGGCGACGCAAAGAACATGCGAGACGAGTTCGAGGCATACGGACTCTCCGAGAAGACCATGTACGCGGTCGGAGCAGCCAAGGTGAGCCTGGCAAGCCTGATGCTGATCGGGCTTCGCTACCCCAAGCTCGTACGGCCGGCTTCGGCGGGCTTGGCGGCCATGATGTTCGGCGCAATCGGTATGCATATCAAGGTCAAAGATCCGATCAAGCGTTCCATTCCTGCCATATCGGTCTTCACAGGAGCCGCGCTGTCAGCGATCCTCAACGGCGGGCGAAATAGCCAAGATCAGTAGCTCGCAATCAATGCCTGATCAGAAAAAGACAACCGGTCTGTGGTGAGTTGTCGCAATTCTGAAGACTTCTCGGCGCTGGGTTCTCGACACCAATCGCTTTCCAGACGCCGAGCGCTGTCCGCTCCTAGTCTGGGATGGTCCCCTTCGTTGCCTTCTTGTCCCTCTTGGACTGCCGCTTCTCTTTGGCGGTCTTGGAGGCAGGAGTCTTGCTGCTCCGCCCACCCTTGTCTTTTCCGGCCATGATGGCCTTTCTCCGGCCAGACTGAATGCCGACCAGAAACCATTGTCCCACACATTGCCCTCGGCCATAGCGACGGCAGACCGCGCCGGTCGCGCCATCGGAGGAGTTTTTGACGTCGGGCCGCGGTCGCTAGCAGACTCGGCGCATGAGCATCGAACCACTGAGCAAGCAATACAAGACGGTCAACGGAAAGCAGATGGCCTACCACGACGTCGGAAGTGGTGACGCCGTCGTGTTCCTGCACGGCAACCCAACTTCGTCATACCTGTGGCGAGACATCGTTCCTCATGTCTCGGGAGGCGCTCGGTGCGTCGTTCCTGATCTGATCGGACAAGGCGACTCGGACAAGCTCGATAACTCTGGCCCGGGTCATACACCTTCGTCGAGCATCGCCAGTATCTCGACGAGCTTCTCGAACAGCTCGAGCTCGGCGACAACGTGACGCTCGTGATCCACGACTGGGGCTCGGCGCTCGGCTTCGACTGGGCCAACCGACACCGTGATCGTGTCGCCGGCATCTGCTACATGGAGGCGATCGTTCGACCGGTCACGTGGGATGAATGGCCGGTTGGCGCAGCAGACATCTTCAAAGCCATGCGCTCCGATGCAGGCGAGGAAATGGTGCTCACCAAGAATCTCTTCGTCGACGCGATCCTGCCAGCATCGATCATGCGCAAGCTCAGCGACGAAGAGATGAACGAGTACCGCCGGCCATTTGTCAACGCAGGCGAGGACCGCCGCCCCACCCTCACCTGGCCTCGTCAAATCCCACTCGAGCGGCGAACCGGCTGACGTCGTCGAAATCGTACAGTCCTACGCCGACTGGCTGTCGACGTCTGACGTCCCCAAGCTGTTCATCAACGCCGATCCTGGCACGATCCTCACCGGACCCCAACGCGACTTCTGCCGCACCTGGCCCAACCAAACCGAGACAACCGTCGCCGGCATTCATTTCATCCAAGAAGACAGCGCCGACGAAATCGGACAAGCACTCGCGGCGTGGCTAGCCAGCCTCGCAAGCTGACCACAGACGAGAACCAAGCGATAGACAGCCCGGAAGGCCTCCGGCAGCCGGCCCGGCCGAGGCAATGCAACGGGCACGTAGGCACTCCCCTCGAAGTTCGCAACGCGAATTGACCAACGCCTCTTCCGCTCGCCGGTGATACCGAGCACGCTCCAAATGAAATGAAAGGAGTGACGTAATGGAAACAACACAAGACAGAACGGCTGTATCCGCTGTCAAACCTTGGTGGAAAGGGCAGATCGCGCATCGTGGCTGTGGTGGTGTTGATGGCCGCAGCGGCGCTGGTCGGCTACAACCTGATCAACAGCGGAGACGACGACAGCGCTCTAACCCGGCCGGTCGCCACCGTGGATGACGTGTACGACCGCGTGGCAGCCACACTCGAAGCCCACGACCCTTCCGAGTTCGCGGACCTGACACCCGCCGCCTACGGTCAGCTCGTCCAGCCCGACCTGATGCAATGGCAGATCGACATCTTGAGACTTGATCCGGTCCTCAGCGAGTGCACTGGCTCTCGCCTCGTTCGCTGCGACCTGTCCTACGGCGAGGACTACTTCTACTCGGTTGCCGTGGGCCACAACGTCGAAGGCACCGCCAGCATCGACATCCTCGATGATGGGACCTTCCGCATCACGGCATGGCCGTTCCCCGAAGAGGTCAAGAGCGTCGAGAACGAGCTTCGCGATTGGATCCGAGCGACCCACCCCGACGCCGAATCCCGCATGTTCGGCAACGACGCCTACGGGGTTTTCAGGTTCAGCGAAGAGGCGCTGCAGCTCCACGCCGACTACCTCGACGAGTTCATGGCTTCCCGTGGAAGCTGATCAGAGCCACACTCACCGACAAGGACCAGCGTGATCATCGAATTCGAACATGTGATCAAACACCCGGTCGAACTTGTGTTCTTCGTGATGTGTGACATCGAGCGCCGACCCGAGTGGGTCACGCCGGCGATCGAGCGCAGCAAGCTCACCGCCGGCGACATCGGCGTGGGCACCAGATACAAGGCGACGGACAAGTATCCCGGTCGTCGTGCCGAGTTCGTGCACGAGATCACCGCCTATGAAGTGAACCGGCTTCTTGGAGAGTCATGGGATGGACCCATGGCGGGGCACATGGACACCCGGTTCGTCGAGGCCAACGGCTGGACAAGGCTGATCGTCACTGTGAAAGCCGAACCGGCTGGAGTGCTGAAGCTGGCAGCCCCGTTGCTGAAGGTGTGGCTGGTCCGTGCTCTCAAAGCCGATTTCGCCCGCCTGGAACACCAGCTCGGCTCGACGACGTAGGGAACGGTCGCCGCCGGCGAGGGCCTTTCAGCCCTTGAAGCCTGCGTCCCAGTGTGAGCCGTCGCACAGGGGCTTGGATTTGGACTGACCGCAGCGGCACAGCGTGACCCGGTTTCGGGTGTCGAGCGGTTCACCACCGGCCCGTTCCACCTCGATGCCTCCGGTCACCCAGATCGGTCCGTCGGTGATGAGAGCGATCTCGGTGGGCAGGTGCGGTTCGATCTGTTCGTCGTCGATCACGTAGCTGAGCGCACCGGACGGGCAGCGCTCCACCATGGCGATCGCCTCGGCCCGGATCCGGCTGTCACCGGTTTGCTCGGCCAGGTTCCAGATGTTGGTGACCTTGTTGCCGCAGAACCCGATGTGGGCGCAGGTCTTGCGATCGTCGAAGATCTCGACACCCTCACCACCAAGGCTTTCGCGACGTTCGGCATAGGTGCCCTCAGGTGCCTGGTCGGCACTGTCCCATTCGATCTTGTTGTGGGTGCCGTCGCAGAACGGTTTGTTGGATGACTCACCGCACCGGCACAGCGCATACCGGGCCCTGGTGTCGATCTGATTCGCCAGTCTTCCAGGTCACCGGTTCGTCCTTCTCCGACATGACCGCGCTTCGTCGAATCAACGCCGCCGGCCCGCTCACCATGTACGGGCCGGTATCGGTCGACTTTGATCTTGGGCTGCTTCGGCGGTCTCTTCGTCGCTCATCACAATTCCTCCAGGGGTGCGGGCAGGGTTGAAGCGGAGACTAGGCCGGTTCAGAGCCGGACGCCGGTTGTGGGTAGGTGGTTCAGTCGGCGGTGGGGTTTGGCTCTGCTTTGGCGCACCGTCAGGTGGCCTCGGACCGGGGCAGTTCGTCCTCTTCGGTGTCTGTCCCCTCCGCTGGCACAGCGCTGGCCCAACCGCCTCCCGGGTTAAATATCGCGAACAAACGCCTGCTCCGCAATCGCCATCTTCACCATGATGAGCGATTCGCATGCATGGTCCAGGCGAGGACCGTGGAGTTCTTTGTTGGTCAAGAGCCGGAAGGTGTCCGAAGAGGCAGCTCCGTTGTTCTGGAACCGAAGGCGTGTGGGAACGCTGAAGAGCTGCTGGTGCGAAAACGAATACCGTCGCTTCTTCGCCAATCCGGGCGAGGACCGCCGCCCACAACGCGAACCCTGCCGCACCTGGCCGAACTAGACCGAGCACGATGTCGCCGGCATCCACTTCATCCAAGAAGACAGCGCCGACGAGATCGGCCAAGCGATCGCCAGCTGGCCAACCAGCCTCACAAGCTGACCACGGACGAGAACCGAGCATCCCCAATGCGAGAGGTGAAGCGTGTCAAACACGGCTTCCTCAGGCCGATGAACGGTCTGGGATCTGCACAGACCAGAATCACCGGTGGGGTTCGACCAAGACTCTTGGTCGGTCAGGTCTGGTCATCGTAGAAAGTGGCCATCCGCCGTTCCATCTCCTCGGGGCTTGCATCCTCTATGTGGCGGCCGATGCCTCAGGTATGGCCGTAGGGATCACGTATAGGCGTGCCTTCGTCGCCGTAGTACTGCGACTCGTAGGGGAAACACGACCTCCGCTCTGGCGTCTAGCGATCGCTGCCACATATCCGGGGCGTCCTCGTTGTAGATGAACAGGGCCATCGCTAGCCGCCGAGCGATGTGGGGCCTGCGTCGGCCCTCCTTGTCACTCGTCAGCCAGCATTGTCACCGTGCCGGCGATCTCGATTTCGGCATGGCCGATCAGACCGTCGGGTCCAGTCATCCGGGGCTCGAAACAGCCATGCGGCGATCCTGGCCCTTTCCAGCCGCAGGGTCAAGGGCCCCCGGCACGCTCTCGCGGTGAAGCGAGTCTTGGGCCATTGGCAGTCGATCAGCGTCCGTCGGCTGGAGCATCGGTCAACGTCTTCCAGCAGCTGGGAATCTTCGTGACCCCCCTTCTGTCGTGATCACGACGGTCTACCGCGGACACCGACCATGGTCTTCAGGCCACTACAGCAGAACTACTGTAGATCCAGTCATGATGTCCGATGGGCACACCACGACGCTGCCCAACCGTGAATCCCGGGCGGCAATCCAATGTAATCTTACGTGAAGCAAGGCATCGAGGACCGGCTTCACCTTCATGAAGTTCGGGCGCGCTCCAGCGACGAGTGAGACGACTGGGCTCTTGCTCATTGGACCACCGCCGACGATTCGGCGGACCACGTGCTGCTGTCGACAATACCACCAGGGCGCTCGGGACGCGCTCTACATCGGAATCGGTCGTGGCGGATCCCGATGGCAGGCAGATCCCCCGCTCGAAGATCAAGTCCGCTGTGCCGTGCCCGCTGAACTCGCTGTTGGCGAAGACCGGCTGAGCATGCATTGGTTTCCACGCCGGACGTGACTCGATACCCCTGAAGGCAGGAAAAACGCAGACGGCGGCCGGCACCACTCCTTCGGGAAGGAGCCCGACACTCAGCCAGCGATTCGATCGCTGGGTCACCCCGTTCGGGATCCACTCGATTTCCGGTAGGGCGCTGCGGTAGTGCTTGGAGATCTCGGTTCGGCGCGCACGATCTGGCTTCCAGGCTTGCGAGCTGGGCCCGACCCAGTCCGGCCAGCAAGTTCGAGATTCGGGCGTTGTAGCCAATGGTGATGTGCTCGTAGTGCAGTTCGGGCTCACGGGCTTGTGTGGCCA
>CAVVWM010000016.1:0-148267 GCA_963751955.1 uncultured Acidimicrobiales bacterium
CACATTTTTGTCAGTGTACGCTACTTCGGGGACATTTGCCGCCTCCATGTCCATGGCAACCGGTGCACCGACCTTCGATGAAGCCCTGGATTGGCAATTTTCGTGATGGCCGAGTTGGCCTCGGCCAGTCGGTGTCCCGCGGACGATCCCGCCTCGAAATATCCCGACGCCCAGGCCGCATACGAGCGCTCACACGCTGCTTCCCACCAGGCCGTGGGGTCCACTTCGTGCTCCATGCCGCTGGCTGGCTAGAAGGTGGGCCGCGCTATCGTTCGAAAGTGACGGCGATCAACTCGGCGCCATGTCGGTCTATGCAGGGGTGTCGACGTCTCCGAAACGGTCAGGCCATGTTCACCAACCCACCCGGCGAGCACTTCCTCGGGAAACTACACCCCTCAGAACTTTGAAACGGCGTTCTGGAGGAGCACCCGGCGCAAGAAGTGGAGCGACGAGGGTGGAAAGACCTCGGCCGTACGTGCCAACGAACGGTGGAAACAGATGCTGTCGGACTACATCGAACCCGAACTCGACGATGCCCTCGATGCCGAGATGAAGGCGTTCATCGAACAGCGAAAGACCTCGATGCGCGCAACCAAATTGGGTGAGCCCCCACCCGGAGAAAGGGCGTTGATCTCGGCATTGGCGCGGACCCAGTTGAGGTGTCGCACGTGGCTTCGATTCACCGAACCAACCGACGTCATTGTGGCCGATCGACTGGGTGAGGTTCTCCCCGCACTTGGCCGCATCGAATCGGCTGTCGATGCGGGGTGCTGGGGCTGTTGGCCTGGTTAGCTACGAACCGCCCGGCGTTCGATCAGGCAATCCGAAGCCACCGTGATGCCACCGTTCCCTTGGTTCATTTCGCAGTCTTCGATCCACAAACGGTGGTCGAGTCGTCTCCCGAAGGATCGAGTTATTGGCCTAGGACCACGTCACTCATTTCGATCCAATTTCGAAGAAGGTGTTCGCTCGGTTCATCGGTTCATCGAGGCGGGCGACACCTACCAGGTGAACGGCGCCTCGGTTCGCTGGTGACCCCGGCCTCTTCGCAAAGTGGCCGAGGCCGAGATGGGCGAGCACCAGGCTCTGCTCGACCGTCTGTTCGGCCTCACCCGAACTCTTCCTCATCAGGGACCGAGACGGTTCGCTGACCTCCAAGCCGATGAACAGCGGCACCCGGCCAGCCGGTACCGATCCTGAAGAACTCCGCGTGAAGCGAGAAAGGCAGCCGAGAACACGATGATCGTCGACATGATGCGGAATGACTTCGACGGATCGCCGATGTCGGATCGGTGGCGGTTCCCGTGCTCCATGAGGTCGAGATCTGACTGTCCTGCAAATGGTCTCAACGGTGACCGCCACGACATCGGCCAACTTGGCCGACATTCCAAGCCACGTTTCCGCCCGCATCGATTACCGGTGCGCCAAAGATCCGAACGTCGAGATCATCACCGAACTCGAAAACCAACTCGGGGCGTCACACGGGTTCGCATCGGCGTGTTAGCGCCTGCCGATTCGCCCAGTGGACGACGAGACGAATGGAATGTCGCCATTCGAACGGTATGGATCGACCGAGCTGCGGGCCGGGCAACATACGGGGGGTGGGCGGAGGGATCGTCTGGGACGAAGCCCAAGCGAGGAATGGAACGAAACACGAATCAAGAGCCGGGTACTACTCCACGCAGATCAAGACCTCCGATTCGTCGAAGAGCTTCGGTACGACCCCGACGATCCTTACCTGGTTCGGATCACGGCCTCTCGAAGAACACATCGACCGTCTCGAATTTCGGCGAACTTCTTCCAATTCAACTTCGATTCCGAGGAGGTACGCGCCCAGCTCGCCCAAGTCGTGGCCGACGATGCCTGCAAACTGCGTCTGCTGCTGTCCCCCAACGGGACAGCTCTAGCCTCACGCAACAACATTTGGGGGCAACTGGATGGTTCGGATCAGAGCCGCCGGTCGGCGAGTCCCAGCGCATGCTTGCAGTCTCATTGGTTCTCGAATCGTTCCAGTTCGCGGATATCCTCGCCCACACCACGATCAGGACAACCTATGACGAAGCACAAAGGTGTCACCCGGCCGCTATCCTGATCGATGCCGAAGGGAACTAGTGATGCAGTCACGGCGGGACCAACGTGGTCGTGCGCAACGTCGATGGACTCCTCGTGACCCCACCCGCAGACAGCGGACTCCTTCCCGGTGTCTTCCGACAACACCTTCTTGATTCCAGCGCGCTGATCGAGGGAACGATTCCTGTATCGGCCCTCGAGGCCGCCTGCGCCGACGGCCGAGCTTGGTTGATCAACAGCGTTCGAGGTTGGATGGCCCTCGTTCCAGACCCTGCATCCGATTGAGATGGTCCGAGCCAACTACGACTACTACGGACCCGCTGTTCCCCAACAGCTCCCTCAGCCAGGCCGCATTCGGATGCTCCCGCCCCTTTGCACGCCGATGACACAGAGGATCCGATCGCAGAAGCTACGTTTTCTGCATGTCGAAGGGTCACATGAGCCGACGCGGTGGTAGTCGCAGGGCTCACCGCCTACGGACTGCCCGTTCCCGCGGCGTACCTTGGGCGGACAGACAGCAGGAAGAGTTCGAAGATTCGCCCTCGTTCATCATGTCCGGCTGGTGACAGTCGAGCGCCGACCTTCTATCTCGAGCCCGAGGACATTCAACTACTGGGCAAGCGGCACCACATCCTTCGACAGGCAGCAACCAAGATCAGGCTGCCGCTCCGTGATATCTACGACTTTCACACCGGTCCCTAGAACGCTGGCCCGATATTGCCTACAACTTCATGGTCGATCGGTTGCTCGGGAGGGAAGCTTGGACGGCCCGGTACGTGGCTCGGCGACGGGAGGGAACCAAGGGTTTCCGCAGCTGTGTCTGCTCCCTCGGCGACCTGTCCAATGGCAGTTTACCGAGGCGCCGCCGCCATGACCTGGTTGCTGGCCCACCTCGCAGATCGATATGACATCGACACTTCACCTGGAACCACCGTTGGCCTGGTGAGCCGGGGATCAAGCCGTTTGCCCCGCTGGTGAATCCATGATACTGGCAGTATACTGCTATGTGTCGCTGACAGCGTGCCCCGTCTTCCTTTACAGACCCTTCCTGGCCTGGCTCAACGCTCGTCGGGCACAAACAGCGGCCTACGCACGACCACGACCGAGACGACACCTCCTGCAGGACCATGGGCACAACCCAGGGCCCTGACCACCGCATCATCCACGACCACTCCCGTCGACGAGACGACGCCTCCTTCCGATGCAGAGATCGACGCCTCGGATGCCGAGGCGGAGCGAGAGCCTGGTGGTGATGCATATTGACGATCCCTTTGCTCATCGGGGGTGCCGCCCTCGCCGCCACCGGCGAATCGTGGCGGTTTCCAAGAAGAGACTCACTGATGAGGAGGATGGAGAATGTCACCCTGTGCTGGGCGAGCGCGTCAGACCCCGGGAGGACGAGCGATCGATGCGCCCACTTGTCTGGGCCTGGAATTGAGGTCCCCGACTCATCTTGTGCCGCAGGAGCGGGAACTGAGGCGTCTTTGCATGCCACTCCTGGTGTAGATTTTTTTTTTTTTTTTTTTTTTTTTTTTTTTTTTTTTTTTTTTTTTTTTTTTTTTTTTTTTTTTTTTTTTTTTTTTTTTTTTTTTTTTTTTTTTTTTTTTTTTTTTTTTTTTTTTTTTTTTTTTTTTTTTTTTTTTTTTTTTTTTTTTTTGGATCACTCAGACCGTGTGTTCCTACTGCGGTGTCGGATGCAACCTCGAACTCCACGTGCAGGACGACAGAATCGTGAAGGTCACCTCACCCGCCGACCACAGCGTTACCCACGGTCACCTCTGCATCAAGGGACGCTTTGGTTGGACCTACGTGCAGCCAACAATCGAACGTCGATAGGTCCATCGAGACAACTGGTCAACCGGTGACCTCGATGTCGGGGAAGAGCTGCTCAGCATCGAAATAGACGGCGAGCCGAGCCACGTTGCGCCTGGAAATGCTGAGCGCATCACGGCCCAGGTCGCTCGTTTCCACCCCGTCGGGGCGGGTTACAACCACCAAGCAAGGCTTGCTCCGAAGCACGAACACCGAGTCGGATCGGGCGGCGACGACAGCGGCGGGTGTTTGACCTGCTCGTTGTACCAGCAATGAGTCGAGCCGCGACCACTCCCTGCGGTCGGCGGCAGGGTCCTCGGGTGTGTGGGTTGCGTGGAAATGGACGTTGCTAGACAGCTCCTCCACCGCTTCTTCGATCCAAGGGAAGCCATCGGTAACCGCCCACCAGACTCTCTGAGGCCCCTGAAGTGCCTCGACGGCAACCACACTCGGTTCCGCCGTCGCTTCAGTTGCCACACCAGAGGAGTCGACATGAACAGCCTCGGTGCCCGCTCCTGGCACGAATGAGTCGGGGACCTCGAATTCCAGGCCCAGACGAGTGGGCACATCGATCGTTCCGTCCTCCCGCTCGCCGGTGTCTGACGCTGCGGCCGACACAGGGTGACCGTCTCCATCCTCCTCATCAGTGAGTCTCTTCTTGGAAACCGCCACGATTCCTACGCCGGTGGCGGCGAGGGCGGCACCCCCGATGAGCAAAGGGATCGTCGATCCGTCGCCACCAGGCTCTCGCGAGTCTTCAGCCGCTGCCTCGGCATCCGAGGCGTCGATCTCTGCATCGGAAGGAGGCGTCGTCTCGTCGACGGGAGTGGTCGTGGATGATGCGGTGGTCGGGCCCTGGGTTGTGCCCATGGTTGTAGGAGGTGTCGTCTCGGTCGTGGTCGTCGTAGCGGCCGCTGTTTGTGCCCGACGAGCGTTGACCAGGCCAGGAAGGGTCTGCTGAAGGAAGGCATACCCGGCATCACCGGGGCACGCTGTCAGCGACACATCACGGTGTCCTGCCAGAGTGGGGAGCGTCATCGATTCGCCGGCGGCAAAACGGCTTGATCCCAGGCTCACCAGGCCAACGGTGGTTCCAGGTGAAGTGTCGATGTCATATCGATCTGCGAGGTGGGCCAGCAACCAGGTCATGGCGGCAGCGGCCTCCTCGGTAGGAGGCTGATTGGACAGGTCACCGAGGAAGCAGCACAGCTGGGAAAACCCTTGGTTTCCTCCCGTCGCCGAGCCACGTACCGGGCCGTCCAAGCTTCCCTCCCGAGCTTCCCAGATCGTTCCGAATTGATCGACCATGAAGTTGTAGGCAATATCGGGCCAGCGTTTCTCAGGACCGGTGTGAAAGTCGTAGATATCACGGAGCAGTTGGGCAGCCTGATCTTCGTTGTACCTGTTGGAAGGAATCAGGGTGTGGTGCACTACCAGTAGTTGAACGTCCTCGGGCTCGAGATCAAAGGTCGGCGCTCGACTGTCACCGGCCCATGATGAACGAGGGCGAATCTCGAACTCTTCCTGCTGTCTGCTTGTCCGCCCAAGGTACGCCGCAGCTGCGGGAACGGGCAGTCCGTAGGCGGTGAGCCCTGCGATTCCCGCGATGAGCGCGCGTCGGCTCATGTGACCCTTCGACATGCAGAAACAGTAGCTTCTGCGATCGGATCCTCTGTGTCATCGGCGTGCCGAGAAGGGGCGGGAGCATCCCGAATGCAGCGTGGCTGAGGGAGCTGTTGGGGGAACAGCGGGGTTCGTAGTAGTCGTAGTTGGCTCGGACCGTCTCAATCGGATGCAGGGTCTAGTGAACGAGGGCCATCCAACCTCGAACGCTGTTGATCAACCAAGCTCGGCCGTCGGCGCAGGCGGCCTCGAGGGCCGATACAGGAATCGTTCCCTCGATCAGCACGCTGGAATCAAGAAGGTGTTGTCGGAAGACACCGGGAAGGAGTCCGCTGTCTGCGGGTGGGGTCACGAGGAGTCCATCGACGTTGCGCACGACCACGTTGGTCCGCAGTGACTCGGTCACGTTTCCTTCGGCATCGATCAGGATGACATCGTCGGCGCCCGGGTGACGCCTTTGTGCATCCTCATAGGTTGTCCTGATCGTGGTCTTGTGGGCGAGGAACGGGTTGTCCCGGCGAACTGGAACCGAGTCGAGAACCAATGAGACTGCAAGCATGCGCTGGGACTCGCCGACCGGCGGCTCTGATCCGAACCATCCAGTTGCCCCCAAATGTTGTTGCGTGAGGCTGAGCTGTCCCGTTGGGGACAGCAGCAGACGCAGTTTGCAGGCATCGTCGGCCACGACTTGGGCGAGCTGGGCGCGTACCTCCTCGGAATCGAAGTTGAATTGGAAGAAGTTCGCCGAACGTTCGAGACGGTCGATGTGTTCTTCGAGAAGCCAGAGGCCGTGATCCGAAGCCAGGTCAGGATCGTCGGGGTCGTACCGAAACGACTCGACCAATGAGAGGTCTTGATCTGCGTGGAGTAGTACCCGGCTCTTGATTCGTGTTTCGTTCCATTCCTCGCTTGGGCTCGAGTCCCAGACGATCCCTCCGCCCACCCCGTATGTTGCCCGGCCCGCAGCTCGGTCGATCCATACCGTTCGAATGGCGACATTCCATTCGTCTCGTCGTCCACTCGGCGAATCGGCAGGCGCTAACACGCCGATCGAACCCGTGTAGACACCCCGGGGTTGGGTTTCGAGTTCGGTGATGATCTCCGACGTTCGGATCTTTGGCGCACCGGTAATCGATGCGGGCGGAAACGTGGCTTGGAAGATGTCGGCCAAGTTGGCCGATGTCGTGGCGGTCACCGTTGAGACCATTTGCAGGACGGTCGGATAGGTCTCGACCTCATGGAGCACGGGAACCGCCACCGATCCGACATCGGCGATCCGTCCGAAGTCGTTCCGCATCATGTCGACGATCATCGTGTTCTCGGCTTTGTCCTTCTCGCTCGCACGGAGTTCTTCAGGATCGGTACCGGCTGGCCGGGTGCCCTTCATCGGCTTGGAGGTCAGCGAACCGTCTCGGTCCCTGATGAGGAAGAGTTCGGGTGAGGCCGAACAGACCACCGAAGGACCGAGGTCGAGCAGAGCCTGGTGCTCGCCCATCTGCGCCTCGGCCAGCTTTGCGAAGAGGCCCTCGGGGTCACCAGCAAACCGAGCACCGAGTCGGAGTGTGAGGTTCACCTGGTAGGTGTCGCCCGCCTCGATGAACCGATGAACCGAGCGAACACCTTCTTCGAAATTGGATCGAGAAATGAGCGGCTGACGTGGTCCTAGCCAATAACTCGATCCTTCGGGAGACGACTCGACCACCGTTTGTGGATCGAAGACTGCGAAATGAACCAAGGGAACGGTGGCATCACGGTGGCTTCGGATTGCCTGATCGAACGCCGGGCCAGCGTCGTAGCTAACCAGGCCAACAGCCCAGCACCCCGCATCGACAGCCGATTCGATGCGGCCAAGTGCGGGGAGAACCTCACCCAGTCGATCGGCCACAATGACCTCGGTTGGTTCGGTGAATCGAAGCCACGTGCGACGGTCGCCGAACTGGGCTCGCGCCAATGCCGAGATCAACGCCCTTTCTCCGGGTGGGGGCTCACCCGATTTCGTCGCGCATCGAGGTCTTTCGCTGTTCGATGAACGCCTTCATCTCGGCATCGAGGGCATCGTCGAGTTCGGGTTCGATGTAGTCCGACAGCATCTGTTTCCACCGTTCGTTGGCGCGTACGGCCGAGGTCTTTCCACCCTCGTCGCTCCACTGCTCGAAACTGTTGTTGTCGGCCAGGGTGCTCCTCCAGAACGCCGTTTCAAAGTTCTTGAGGGTGTGGCTGTTTCCGAGGAAGTGCTCGCCGGGTGGGTTGGTGAGGAAGGCTTCCATGGCCTGACCGTTTTCGGAGACGTCGACACCCCTGCCATAGACCGACATGGCGCCGAGTTGATCGCCGTCGAGCACCAGCTTTTCGAACGATAGCGCCAGCCCACCTTCTAGCCAGCCAGCGGCATGGAGCACGAAGTGGACCCCAGCCTGCACGGTGGGAAGCAGCGTGTGAGCGCTCTCGTATGCGGCCTGGGCGTCGGGATATTTCGAGGCGGTGAACTGCCCGCCGGATCGAAACGGGACACCGACTCGCCGAGCCAACTCGGCCATCACGAAAATTGCCAATCCAGCTTCGGGAGTACCGAAGGTCGGTGCACCGGTTGCCATGGACATGGAGGCGGCAAATGTCCCGAAGATCACTGGTGATCCTGGCCGAACCAGTTGACAGTACGCCATTCCGCTGAGTGCCTCCGCCAGTGCTTGAGCAGAAAGCCCGGCGATGGTGACCGGACTCATCGCCCCCGCAAGGATGAAAGGCGAAATGATGCTGGCCTGGTTGTGCTTGGCGTACACGGTGGCTGCGCCGAGCATGGTGGCGTCCCACCTCAGCGGTGACGACGCGTTGATGAGCGAGGTGAGGACCGTTCGATCGCCAAGGTCGCCGCCGAAGGCGATACGGCACAGTTCCACAGAGTCAGCGGCTCGTTCGGATGCGGTCACCGACCCCATGAGGGGCTTGTCGGAATACTTCAAGTGGGCGTAGACCATGTCGAGGTGACGCTTGTTCACGGCGACGTCGACCGGCTCGCACACCGTTCCGCCGCTGTGATGTAGCGCCGGCGTGGAGTAGATGATCTTCACCGCGTTCTGGAAATCCTCCAGGGTGGCGTAGCGCCGTCCCTTGTCGAGATCGGTGACGAACGGGGAACCGTAGTTGGGGGCAAAGACGGTGGCGTTCTCACCGATGAGAACGTTCTTGGCGGGGTTCCGAGCATGCTGGGTGAAGCTCCTCGGCGCGTTCTCCTGCACGATTTGTCTGCACAGGCCGCGCGGGAATTTCACCAGCTCACCTTCGACCTGTGCACCGGCAGCTTTCCACAGTTCGAGCGCCTCGGGGGTCTCCTGGAAGGCAATACCGATCTCGCTCAGGATTGTCTCGGCGTTCTCTTCGATCTGTGAGAGGCCAGCGTCATCGAGGACGCTGACCGGAGCCAATCTTCTTGTGAGGTAGGCGTCTGCAGCTACCACGGCGGATCGTTTCGCCTGCCGGGCCGCCCTCCCGCCGCCGCCGCGTCCCCGTCGGGGTGGTGGGCTCGTTTCTGCGGTATCGGTCATCGAAGTACTCCTGGTCTACTGGTTGGCACGGCGTCGTCGGCGACGACCACCGTTTGCATCGGCCACAAGAGGAGACTCGCTGCGATGCGGGAACGCCATCGCGTCCACAAAGAGCTCCTGGAAGCGGGGTTCGGTTGCGGTTTCGATCTTGGTGACCTTGGTTGCGACAACGCTTTCGATTTCGGATCGATCAGCCTGGGAAAGCAACATACGTACCGCCCCGTTTCCGGCCGAGTTGCCCCTGGAGGTGACCGCAGCCGATCCGAGGGGACCGTTGGGAACAAGTCCGATGCCCACGGCATAGGCAGGGTCGATGTGAGCGCCGAACGCCCCGGCGAGGCGGATGTCATCCACCGAGGTGATTCCGGCATGTTCCATGAGCAAGTCGATCCCGGCCCGAAGCGCAGCCTTGGCCAGCTGGATGGCCCGTACGTCGTTCTGTGTGACACATAAGCCTGGCCCCTCGGCGGGTTTGTGGATCACGTAGGAGAAGGTCCTGCCGTTCTGAACCACCCGGCTCGTCCGCTCAGCTGCGTTTGCCTGGATGACTCCCTCGCTGTCCATGACTCCGGTTGTGAACATCTCTCCCAGAATCTCGATTATGCCTGATCCGCACACTCCGGGGATGGGCTGGGAATGATCGAACCCCGCTTCATCGCTCCAGGCTTCCTGCCCGATCACTTTGAAGCGGACCTCCAGCGTGACGGGGTCGATCCGGACCCGTTCGATCGCCCCGTTTGTCGCCCGCACACCACAGCTCAGCTGCGCCCCTTCGAAAGCGGGCCCCGTGGGGGAGGAGGCAGCGAAGAGCCTGTCGTGGTTGCCAAGCACGATCTCGGCGTTGGTACCGACATCCACCAGAAGTTGGTTTTCCGAGCTCCGATGAGGGCCCTCGGCAAGGATCGCAGCCGCAGTATCGGCGCCCACGTGGCCTGCGATACAAGGCCCCACGTAGACCAACGCGTTCTCAAACGGCAGATCTAGCTCGCCCGCACGGAGGACGATCGCATCAGAAGTGGCGAGTAGGAATGGCGCCGTCCCCAGGGGTGTGGGGTTGATCCCCAGCAAGATGTGATGCATGACCGGATTTCCGACCATCGAGATCGACAATACCGAGTCGACGCTACGGCCCGCAGCTCGGCGAAGCTCAGTGATCAGCTCGGCGAGAGCGATTCGAACCGCAGAGGTGAGCTCCTCCAAGCCGCCCGGGTTCATCATGACGAAACTGACTCTGCTCATGAGATCCTCACCGAAACGGATCTGGGGGTTCATTCGTCCGGCCGACGCCAATATTTCGCCCGACTGGAGATCGATTGCGTGCCCGGCGATGGTGGTGGATCCAACGTCGATCGCAACGCCGGTGGCGTCATCGAAGAAGCCGGGCCAGATCGCCACGACCGTGGCCGGCCCCTCGGCAGTGGAGACGGCGACAGTAGCACCGCCGTCGGGTGACGTTACCGATTGGTGCAGAGACGCTAGGAGGTAGTTGGCGACCCGCACTTCGGGACGGCCCCACTGGGTATCGAGCGCTTCCACTATCAGATCAGCGGCGGTTGCATCGTCTCCCAACTTCGCCTTTGGAATCTCGAGATAGTGAAGGCGTACCGTTGGGTCCAGCGTCACCCCGTCGAGATTCACTTCCTTGCGAACGATCTGCTTGTTGATTTGAGATTCGGGCGGAACGTCGATGACAACGTCGGTTACAACCCCGGCCTGACAGCTGAGACGGTGCCCCGCCTTCAGCGGGCGTTTTCCTTCATAACCAGCTTCGGTGGGCCCCACCGGCGAGAGAGCGGTAGCTGTGACGTCGAGCGCCCATTTGTCGAACCTTCCAGTCGGTGCCGTCACCTGACAGCGACCACAGATGCCCCGACCTCCACAGACCGAGTCGATGTCGACGCCGAGAGCGCGGGCTGCCGCCAGGACGGTCTCGCCCGCACCGACCTTGGTCTCCAGCCCCGAGGGTGTGAAGACGACTCTGACGTGTTCACCCGACACTGGTGTAGCTCCTTCGTTTGGTAGGTACCGGGAGTTGATTATGCCCTGCGCCGACGACCGCCGGGTCGGCGAGCCCGCGCACCCTCGGCTGCGTTCGGATCACGATTTGCCCTGATCCAAGCAGCGCAATCTCGGTCGTTTCCGGCCAGGACGTCCGCCGCCGAGATCGCGTTCTTCACTTCGGCGTGGAGCGGGCTCATGATCGCACTGGTCATCCCGTTCGAGATAGCCATAGTGAGAAAGGTGCCTGTGATGGCATGCCGATTCGGTAGTCCAAAGCTCACATTGGACGCACCGCAGGTGGTATTCACCTGGAGCTCCTCCTTCAAGCGGCGTAGAAGAGCAAAGACTTGCCGACCGGCGGTGCCCATCGCACCGATCGGCATGACCAGCGGATCTACGACCACGTCGCAGGAGGGAATGCCATGGTCGGAGGCCCGATTGACGATCTTTTTGCCACCTCGAAGCGAACGTCGGGGTCTTCGGAGATCCCGGTTTCATCGTTCGAGATGGCCACAACCGCAGCACCATGTTTCGCGACCAGAGGCAGGACTCGCTCCAGAACCTCGTCTTCGCCGGTGACCGAGTTGATGAGTGGCTTGCCCTGGTACACGGCGATGCCGGCCTCCAACGCCTCAATGATGCTGCTGTCGATGCTGAGTGGGACATCGGTGATGCTCTGTACGAGTTTGATCGCCTTGGCAAGTAGCGCTGGCTCATCGGCGAGGGGAATCCCGGCATTGACGTCGAGCATGTGGGCCCCCGCTTCCACCTGGGCGATGGCATCAGCTTCCACACGACTGAAGTCGCCGGCCTTCATCTCGGCAGCGAGGAGCTTGCGACCGGTGGGATTGATGCGTTCCCCGATCATAACGAAGGGACGGTCGAAGCCGATCACTACTTCCTTGGTAGCCGAGCTGATCACCGTTTCGGTCATGACTGTTCTCCTTCGGGTGCGAACCCGGCGTTTTCGACGTATGTATCAAGGACGGACAACGGGAACTTCTCGTCGAGTTCCAAAGCTAACGCTTCGGCTTGGGCCGTGATGTCGGTGCCGGCTGGGCGGCTCTCACGACGCCACTCCGCCACATAGTCCGAGGCCCCGGTGAGTCCGGCTTTCATGGCCGCACGGTCGATGGCCTTTTCGAATCGGGGCTTCAGCGGGAACTGATGCTTCTCAGTTCCCGAAACCCCGTTGACGTGAGAGGGGATGTCTCGCCAGTAAATGACGACGAGTTGAGAGGAGCGGCGTCGGGGCATTGCTAGCTAGGCGTTTGCCTTCTGGCGACGTTCGAGCACCATGCTCTTGGCCATCTCAGAGGCGACGGCGGCATCGCGGCAGTAGCCATCGGCCCCGACAGCGTCACCGAACTCCTGGTTGAGCGGAGCGCCACCCACAAGAACGATGTAGTCGTCGCGCATGCCCTTTTCGATCATCGTGTCGATCACGACCTTCATGTAGGGCATCGTGGTGGTGAGCAGTGCTGACATCCCGAGGATGTCCGGTTTGTGTTCTTCGAGAGCTTGGAGGTACTCGTCGACATCGGTGTTGATGCCGAGGTCCACGACGTCGAAACCAGCACCTTCGAGCATCATCGCCACCAAGTTCTTTCCGATGTCGTGGATATCGCCCTTGACGGTGCCGATGACAACTTTGCCAACCGAGGTTGCGCCGGTCTCGGCAAGAAGCGGCCTGAGGATCGCCATACCCGCTTTCATGGCGTTTGCTGCCAGTAACACTTCGGGTACGAAAAGGATGCCATCGCGAAAGTCGATCCCTACGATCCTCATACCTTCGACCAGCGCATCGTTGAGGACCCTGTCGGGACCCCATTCGCGGGCGAGGAGGATGTTGGTGCCCTCGGCAATCTCGTCGGCAAGTCCGTCATAAAGATCGTCGTGCATCTGAGCGACGAGGTCTTCGTCGTTGAGCTCAGCGAGATCGATCTCGTCAAATTCTTCCGACATGCGGGTACACCTCCAGGGCGGGTATCCGGCCTGCAGGCGCAGGCACACGATTACTTGAAACTTGGCTTGTTAAGTCTGCCACAGCTGAGACTGCTATTTCCAACAGATGGAAAGTTATCGTATGATGGAAACCCGTCGTGGTTCAACCATTAGTGGAGGAGGTCCCGGTGGCAACAGGAGTGCAGAGTGTCGAGCGGGCCTTTCGTATTCTCGACGCGCTTCGAAGAGGACCAGCGACGCTGAGCGAGGTCGCTCGCCACGTTGGCCTGCCGGTCTCTACAACATCACGGTTGCTGGCAACTCTCGAAGGCCTCACCGCCGTTGAGCGCATCGACAACGTCAACCTGTATCGGATCGGCCCCGGAATTGTCACAATCGCCAGCGGTGTCGACCCCAACCGCAGCCTTGCTGCCCTAGCTGCTGATGAGCTTCAGTCGCTTGCCGTCGAAGCCAATGAGGCGGTTGCACTCTCCATCACCTCGGGATATGTGATTCACTACATCGGCGAACATCGTCCAGAGACCAGCGTGCAACTTCGGGATTGGGTCGACGCCCGTCTGCCGATGCATCTGGTGTCCTCGGGGCTTGTGGCCTTGGCGTCCTGGCCCGACGATGCGCTCGACAACTATCTGAGTCGCACGTTGGAGCGCCGCACAGAGAATTCGATGACCGATCCCGAGCAGCTCCGCCGGCGCGTCCACAAGGTGGGTAAGGAAGGTATTGCCTGGACCGTTGACGAGTTGGAGGAGGGCATCACGGGGCTCTCGGCTCCGCTCATCGCCAGTTCGGGCGATGTGGTGGGCGGCGTCAGCATTCACGGTCCTTCCTACCGTTTCCCCGGAGACCGCAAGAACGAGTTTGAAAAATTGGTTCGGGCTTCGTCGGAACGAATCAACCTGCTGCTTGGCTGACCCCGGTCATGGCAGCCAGAGCCGCCGCATGAAGTTCCGGGGTGGCGGCGGCGATGATCATTCCACCTTCGAGTGGAGGGTTGCCGTTGCTGTCGGTCACCACACCGCCGGCGCACTCGACGATTGGTACCAACGGCAGAATGTCGTAGGTCTCCATCTGGTTCTCGACCACGAGATCCACGTCTCCATTGGCCAACAGGGCATAGTTGTGACAGTCCCCGCCGAACCGGCTGAGATTCACCGTGCGTTCCAGCTTCCAGAATCGCTCGGCCGCAATACCCTCAAACATCGACGGATGGGTGCTCACCAACGTGGCCTTTTCCAGCTCGGTGCAGGTGGATACGCATCGACCAAGTCGATGAGCTGAGGCCCCGCCCGACTCCCCACCATACGACCAAAGCGACTCGTGAAGGACAGGAAGGTGAAGCCACCCGCCGATCGGTACTCCGTCCAGAAGAAGTCCGAGGAGCGTGCCCCACTGCGGTTGACCGCTGATGAATGCCCGCGTTCCATCGATCGGGTCGATGATCCACGCCAAACCCGTCGTGGGATCGCCGGTGACCCCGTGCTCTTCTCCGATCACGGGTAGTTCCCCGTGAAGATCTGTCAATCGGGTTCTCAAGAGTTCTTCCACTTGACGATCGGCCTGGGTAACCGGATCGAAACCCGTGCTGAGCTTGTTCTCGATGATCTGTGACTGGGGCTCTGAACAAAGCCAACGAAGTGAGGCTGCATTCCTCGACCACCCGCATGATCTGTAGTGGATCTACTTGCGGTGTCTCCGTGGGTGTCATGTGAGATGCGCAAGTTCCCCGGTAGTGCGTTCGTGCAGGAAACCTTCGAGCAATTCGGTGACGGTGGGCAGGGGAGTGCCCAAGGTGCGACTGGTCCAGGTGGCATCGAGCGAAGTGTCGCGGGGGAACACCTTGCCTTCCAGTTCGCTTGCCGGCGGGTTGGCGAAACGGAGCAGTGACGAATCGAGGCCGAACACTTCGCATGTCTTCATTGCCAACTCGCGCCGCGTGACCGCTTCGGCATCCGCAGCAGTGCACGATCGCCCGCCAGGTCGGGCGTCCCAGCGCACTCCTCATCACCTCGCCACACATCGAGGCCAGAGATGGTGATGCCTTCGAATTGATCAGGTCGGATTCCCACACGGTGAAACGTGTCATCCCGCTCCAACGCGTCGATAAGCGACGCGACGAAGTAGCCGAAGCCGGGGTCCTGTGGCCGGGGTGCGGACGGACGAGCCCAGTGGGGCCCGTTGACCCCGCTCACCCTGTGCCACGATCTGCGCCCGTGCTCGATGGGCCACGATCTCGGAGGCGGCTTTAAGAAGCCGTAGAGGTTCATGGGGTTGGGTACGTCGGTCTCTCGGCGTAGTCACCGACCGGCGCCGTCGAACACCCAGTCGGTGCTGACGATACACGAACGGGATGCCTGCCCGTTCGGCGGCGACGGTGTAGTACCGAGTTGCCTCTACGTAGCAGTCCCATGCGAGACGTCGATCGGCGTACATGAGATCCCAGTCGTTGAGGATGGCGGCATGGATGATCGCGTCCGGTCGATGATCGTTGACGTGGGCCATCGACCGCAGCCCGGTCGGTCATGTCGATCCGCTCGGCAAACACGTCGTCACCATGACGATCGGCGAGGACCTTGGCGATGTTGCAGCCAACGAATCCGCTGGCCCCGGTCAGACGTGACACGCACAGTCCGAGTGTAGAAGCGACCCGGTGGGTTGGCGGTAGGCGCTGATGATGTCCCGGACTCTAGCTACCAGTGGAGGGTGCCGGGTGCTCCTTTGACCGGTCCGGTGACCTGTGATGTCATCCAGCCGCCGTAGAACGAACCCGGGGTTGGGTATCGACGCCGTTCGTCGTCCACGTAGCACAGAAACGACTGGGCATAGAACGCCCAGAATCCGGCGATCGCAGCGAATCGAGCCGTCGGTTCGGGATAGCTCCAGCAGGCGTCGGCGATGATCTCGCCGTTCGCATCGATCGTGGCGTAGGTGGCCATCCCCTTCCATTCACACATCGACGTCCGATCGCTTCGGACGAGGCGCTCCATGCTGACGTACTCCGGATCGACGTAGTAGGCCGGCGGTTGAGCTGGTCTCCAGCACCCGGATCGCTTCGGGGCGTCGACGATGACGATTCCGTTGTGGATCACCCGGATTCGCCAGGGAACCGATCCAGCGCCGGCGGGCGGGGGTAATCCCAGACCGATTCGTACGGTTTGCCGTTGGGAGCCGTACCCGATCGCCGTTCCGCTGCGCCCGGATCACGATCGCTGGTGGCCGGTGATTCGTCGGGGCATGCACTCCATCACAACCCGCGACGAGAGACGGGGGCCAACCGGGCCGGACCGGGTCAGCGCAAGCCGCGGAGTCCCGACCACGCCAACGCCGACAGGTCGGCGCTCAATTGGTCGGCATCGAGGGATGGATTCTCGGCGGCTCAGCCACGCGCTCATCATCGACTCGACCATCCCGACCACCCCGTAGGCCAGCGCATGCTGATGGGCCGGCAACATTCCCTCGACCACGATCAGTGCGGCGATCTGGCTCGGCCATCGAGTTGCGCCAGCGCTGGGCGAGCTTGCGCCACTCGTCGTCGGTCGAGGAGTTGGCTGCGAGGAGGACCTGGAAACCGTAGGGATTGGACACGACAAACTTGACCGCCGCATCCACGCCGGCACTCACCTGGTGGCCGGGTGATTCGGCCGACTTCGACGGCGGTGAAGACGTCGTGGCGCAGATCTGTCGCCCACGTCGGCCAGGATCGCTCCGTACAGCGCCCGTTTGGAGTCGAAGTGCTGATAGAGGACCGGCTTGGTCACTCCCGCTCGTTCGGCGACGTCGGTCATGGCAGCGCCGTGAATACCCGTTCTCGGCAAAGACCTGACGGCCGACGGCCAGCAGTTGTTGTCGGCGTTCGGCGGCCGGAAGACGGCGGCCTTCGGTGGGGGCGGCACTATCGGAGCGGGATCCGCTCGGGTGGGGATCAGTCCTGCGCTCATGTTGGTCAGCGCCCTGCCGCCCGGTCTTCTCGATCCGCTGCTTTGACGCCGTAGTGGAACACCATCGCAGGCGCCAACGCCACCGACCCGAGGATGATGCAGGCCAGCACGAGCGAGGTGATCGTCCCGTTGAGCCCGACCAGCAGACCGATGATGAGCAGCGTGGTGGCGAGCCCGAAGAGGGCGGTGCCGCTGCGGATTCCGTAGCTCACCAGCGTGCGGACCTTCTCGCGCTGCGCACGAACGGGGTCGTTCTTGTACTGGCGTCCTGAGACCGTCATGGACTCCATCCAAACTGTGCGAACAACGACTTCATCTGGTCGCCTACCACTTTCACGCTGAGAAACTCATCAACCACACCATGGTTGCGGTCGGCTTGATCAGCATAGGCCGACGGGTCGGTCACGGCGTGGGCGATCTCGGCTCGGTCGCTCGGACTGAACCACTCAAAGCCAAGTTCAGCGAGTTCGTGGGCGACGGGATAGTCGCCCACCACGACAGGTCGCCGATGGATCGAGGCCTCCACCGGCACGTTGCCGAATCCTTCCCATTTGCTGGGGAAGACCACGAGATCAGATGCGGCGTAGAGGTCGGGCATCGAGGTCGGAGTGCTGCGAATCACTGGGAGACCGGCGTTGCTGACCAATTGCTGGAGCGTGGCGTCGTACCCCTCCTCAGTCGGACCCGGCAGCCAGTACACGGCAGCCCGGCCGGTGTCGGCTGCGAGCTGCCTACAGATGTCCAAGGCCAAGGGGACGTTCTTGCGCTCGATGGCGCGAACCGGATGGGATATCAGAACAGGGTCGTGATCGGTCATGCCCAAATCGCCGAGAACACGCTTTCGTTCCCGTTCCCGATCGCCGGCTGGTTCGTGGGTGTCAAAGGGGTTGTAGATGGTGTGGGCCGTGATTCCCCGGTCGGCGTATTGGCGCTCGGTGAGGCGATTGATTGTGACGTGCTGCCATTCTGGATCGTCGAGTGGTAGCTCCGTGACATGCTCGAACCGAGGTCGCTGCCAAGGTGGATCGTGATGGTGGATGAGGGCGGCTCGCCCTCGCAGGACTTCGGCCACGACCGCTGAGGCGGGCAGGTTCATCGGGATCGTCAACAAGTTCTCGACGATCACGAGATCGGCGTCGTCAACAGATGCCTCCACGTCGCCGAACATCGGCGGTGACACCGCACCAATCTCGAGCCCGGAGACGATGCGGTCTACCGGTCCTTCGCCGGCGATTGTGACAACGTCCCACCCGTTGTTGGTCAGAATTCGAGCCCAGAACCGGGCGACGATGGAAACGCCGTCACTCCCGCCCAGACGGAACGAGAGCATCGCAGCAGTTCCCACGGTTCCAGTGTGTAGCCCCGGGCTGAAAAAGGCGTGCACCGTCATCGGTTTTGGATCCGACGGCGCTAGAACTCCGACACGTGACTCCCGTCGAAATCAACTCCTCCTGTCGGGCGGTGCTGGAGGCGGCCTGGTATCCCGATCCGGGATTCTGCGCTCCGAACCCGGACAAGTATCCACAACAGTGGCTCTGGGACTCATGTTTCCATTCGATTGCGTGGGCTGCGTTGGGAGATGAACGAGGGATTGTTGAACTCCGGTCGACTTTGGCCAACCAAGAACCGACGGGTTTCGTGGCCCACATGAACTATTGGCTGGATCCTGAGGCAGGCTCGGACTACTGGGGCCGCCCGCTGACGTCGGTGATCACGCAACCCCCGATGTTTGGTCACGCACTCCGGGTTCTTGTCGAAACCGGATTCGACCCCGATGAAGACCTCCGGCGCAAGGTTGCTCTCGGGATCCGCTATCTCGTGTCAGACCGGGCTCGCATAAACGGTCTCGTATCGGTGCTGCATCCCTGGGAAACTGGGTGTGATGATTCGGCCCGCTGGGACGACTGGTGTCCGGGTGGTTATGACCGTGAGCGTTGGCGCAGCGTGAAGAATGAAATTGTTGCCGATCTCCCGATCGCGGGCGGTATCCCAGAGCCGTCGCCCCTGTTCCAGGTCGGTTCGGCCGGGTTCACCGCTCTTGTCATTTGGAACCAGATGGAAGCCGCCGCGGTCGGCGCCGACGGCGGGGATTGTGCTGACCTACTCGTCGATTTGAAGGCGCGCTGGGATCCACGGCTCCGCACCTGGACCGATGCCGACTCGGGTTCTGGCACGGCCCGAACCCTCGATTCGCTCTTGCCGCTGTTGGTCGACCCACGCAAAGAAGCGTTCGACGACCTTCTCGATCCGACCGCTTTCGGCGCAGAATTCGGACCGTGTGGAGCCCACCGCAGTGAACCAAGCTTCGATCCCGACAGCTATTGGCGCGGACCGAGCTGGCCCCAGCTCACCTATCTTCTGGCCCTGGCCGGCCGCCGAGCTGGTAGGGACGATGTGGCCGACAGCCTGATGGAGTCGCTTCGACGGGCGGCCCTCACCAGTGGCTTCGCCGAATATTGGAATCCCGATACTGGGGCTCCTGGCGGCGCCTCACCCCAAAGCTGGACCACCCTGGCCTGCGTCCCGGTCTGACGGCTGACCCCACAACCGCCCCCCGCCCAGCTGAAAAATCGTCACACCAACACCTCACAGGTGTCCGTCTCACGCCAGATGGACCGAATGTGCTCGGACCACGACAGATCAGGCCGAACAACGTTGTGGGCTTCGTCGCTGGGTCCACCAGAGGTAGCGAAGCGGGTCCTCACCGGCAGCTCGCTCCGCCAGCCGGTAGGTGGTCACCAGCGAGCCGCTGACATATCCCGGCGACTTCGTGATCTGGTCCCAGGTGAATTCGAACACCCATAGCCCCATGTCTCGAAGGCGCTGCCGTTGCGACCTGTCCTTGTTCATCTGCGATCGGGATTTGTGGGGACCGTAGCCATCCAGAAATCCAACGACGGGGAGAACGAACGACAGGTCGGTCTGGGCGATGAGGTTGCCGTCGGGATCGAATACCGGTTCTTCGAGGAACGGGTACGGGAGTCCTCGATTCGCTGCCATTGCCGCCACTTCTCGACTGCTGTGCCCGATCGCCGGCGTGCCCGTGGCAGCGGCGACCGAGACTGCCTCCCGAAATCGAACCGTCCCGTCACGCCCTCGTCGGGCGTGTCGACGAAGGCATGCATCGAGTGCTGGCCCGTCGACAAGACCTTTCCGCTTCGCCGAGTCGATGAGTGCGAGAATCCACCAGCGGCGCGGCTCAACCGCAGCGACATCCATGATTGTCCGAGCGACGCCCGAAACTGCAAGGCCGTCGATCTCCGCGATGTTGGCGCTCGACGTTTGGGTGGACTCGTGGATCGAGATGGACGGGAAGTTCCGTTCGACGGTGAGGTGCGTGCCGCGCCGCACCGTGACCTCCGGAGCCGCCCACAACTCGGGCTCGAGTCCGTGAAGCCGGGCGGCGTAGCGGTGGCTGGCGTAGCCGTTGTTGGCTACCGTCAGCGCAAACACCGCCATCTGAGGGCTAACTTCGAAGGCTCGATGGCGATAGACGCTCCGTCGTAGGACAATCCACTCCTTGGTGGCTACCCGTCGAGAGATCTGCCGGGCGCTGAATCCCAGCTGTAGCGCCTGCCGGCGAGTGAGAACACCTGCCTGGACGCGGAATAGATCAATGGCACGAACATCGAGAGAAGTCTTCATGGCTGTCTGCCTCAGGGTTCGACAAGTTGTTGAGGCAGAGCGAACTGCAAGTGGCACGAAGACGGCCCGTGCCTAATGAAACTAGCGGGACATGCGACTCTCTTCCAAACCTTCGATCGACTTCGTTGCTTCGTTCTGTCGTGACACGACGACAATCCGCCGATCTGTCGTGGCACTAATACCCCACAGGTACTCGGGCGACGATTTTTGGGGGGAAGGTGGTGGGAAACCGCCAGCGAATCGGCCGTGGACAAGCATATGGCTCACCGTCGTCGCGAGTCACCGGTGAGACGTGGGTGGCTCGTACCGCGCCCGGCGAAAGATCTACTGGAACCGGTCGGACTCAACCGGCGGGGGAGGAGACGTTTGACCGGCTCCGGTTTCGGTGAGGTCGATCGTTGACTCGATTTTCGACTCAGAGGGTTCGGTTAGGTCGATCGTTCGGTCCACCCGCATGAACTGGGTCAAGAACTCGTCGGCATCGAGTCCCTCCTCGGCTCGTTGGGTAAGGAGGCTGCGGGCGAGAATGAACGATCCGGCTGCTGCGATCAGATCGCCGAATGACACCACCCATGGTCCCACGGGAAGCGGCACGACGTCGCCGAGAATTCCGAGGCGGGTTTCCGCTGTCTCCGCCTGTCGAAGACCCGAGGGTTCTATGTTGGCCGCCTCTGCCGCTTCGCCCCGCAACGGCAGGTAGCCGTTGATCAGAACGATGAAGCCGGTGAGAAACAGGCCCAAAGCTGTGATGAAGGCACCGGTGAAATGTAGGTTCTGCAGCAACCCGGCGACGAGCAAGGCGGTTCCCACCAGGTAGATTCCGGGCTTGCCCGGTATGCCCGGAGCCCACTCGGCGACCGCAACTGCAGCCAAGCCGATGGCCAGTGGTGCCGGGGCGCGAAAAGAGTCGGGCAGACCAGGCGTGCCACCTCGAAGTAGTAATGCCAGCGCAGACCCGGCAAGTGCAGCAAAAAGAACCAGAAACACTGGTGGGAGAGGCTAACGCGCTCAATCACTGCTGGGAAACCAGCAGGACTACTCAGTCGATCGAGGATCTTGTGCGGTGCACACGTATCTTCGCTCTCCCACCAGCCACATCTGCTCGGTTGGGACAAGCTCGACCGCTTCGAGTTCCGAGGTTGCGTAGCGTTCGCCGACCCCCGTTTCAAAGAGCGGCAGGCATGCGGCCGCCACCGCCGGTCCGAGATTCCTTTCTTCAGGCCAGGGATCATCGGGCCTGCCTGGGCACGGGATCGTTGCAACAGGGTTGGGCGCGGTCGATGGTTCCGAGGCCAGGCACCCATTTCCATACGCCACCCCCAGGTTCGCACCGCCACAGTCGACGATGGCCACCGTTCGCGATTGCGGAACGCTCGTCGGCGGCTGCGGTGTGGGGAGATCGGCCCAACACTGACCGGCCTGTAGCTCCAGTTCGGTGGCGACGTCCAGGATCAAAGGCGGTTCGGCATTGGTGGTTGTAGATAGAACCGCAGAGGTCGTGGAGACTCCCACCACGGTTTTCTCCTCGGCGCCCGTACATGCGCCGAGCGCAATGGCGATGGTGACTACAAGCAGGGAACGGACCACCCAACTACGTTATTGCGATGTGCCGAAACATCAGGCCACTCAACAATTTCGAGCCTCCGGCTAGCGATGCCGAAGTCGCTGACGCGGCACTTCAGTTCGTTCGCAAGATCAGTGGTTCCCGTTCTCCGTCCAAGGTCAACCAGGACGTGTTCGACGACGCGGTTCGTTCTATCACTCATGCGACACGGCAGTTGGTCGATTCGCTTGTCACAACGGCTCCACCCCGCGATCGTGAGGCTGAGGCGGCCAAGGCTCGTGCCCGATCTGCGAAGCGTTTTGCCTAGAAAGCTGGAAGCATTCGGTCAAGGTGGGTGAAAGCGAAGAACAACAACAAGAGAACTACCGGCGAGGCCATTAGGTAGGAGGGCCATTTCTTCCATCGAGCAGCGGCCAAGAGGCCCGCCGCTGCAGAAAGTCCGGTGAGCAATGACCAGAGGAGAAATGGTGTGAGCTCTTCGAAATGCCAGCCCAGCGATTCGTCGAGGATGTCGGAGTTTGTGCCGACCAGGTTGCCTTCATCGTCACCAACGCCGGTCGCGGTCTTCGAATCAGACTCTTGGGTCGGTTCGGCGATGCCGGGCTCACCGTCGGTAGTTTCATAGGCGAGGGCCTGGTCCGAGGCAGGCTCATCGGTCGCTTCGTCCAGTCCAGGCAGTTCGATGGCTGCCGCAGGAGGATTGACGAGTTGAGCTTGGACCACTATTCGCTGCCGAGCTGAATACTTGGGATGACATGCTGTCAGTGTCAGCCGGTTGTCGCCGTAGTCATCGAGGACCTGGACGTCGTACGGGGTGACGATTGCGTGACCACTGATGCCCTCAGCGGTCTCCTGGGGGAGTACCTCGTAGGTGAACTCTCCCTGGAATGTCTCGACCTCGATCCGATCACCCGGTTCGAGGGCGTCGAGATTCCCGAACGGAGCGCCATGGGTGGTTCGGTGCCCAGCGATGGCGGCGTTCCCGGCTTGGCCGGGCAGAGGCGTGGAACGGTAGTGACCTGGACCTTTGCGTAGGTCAGATCGGCGCGTACCGGCGATGACCACCTTCTCGACGCCGATCTTGGGGATCCGAACAACGCCTAGCGCATCACCAAGGCTTGGCAGTAGGTCTCGGGGAACCGATGCGGCCGGTGTGGGAGGCGCCTCGCCGATGGCAGTGTCGGATTCCGGCGGCGACGAGATTTGCTCTGGGTCATCGGCTGGAGCCCCCCGGGGATCGGGTGGACCGGTCTCAGGCCCCTCAGGGACCGAGTCCGTGCCGATCTCGCCGACCGCAACCCCGTTTGCTTCCGCGAATTCGGAAAAGGCCGCTTGGCCTGCGGCGAAATCGTCTACCAATGAGGACTGGGCGCGATGTTCGGCGATACCGGTTCCCCACAGTTGGAACACGGCGAAGGCCAAGGTCAGGCAGCCGAGGGTGATGAGCGTACGGCCGATGCCGCCGATGATTGTGCTGGTTCTGGTTGACATCTGTTCCTGGGACAACGCAAATGACGTCAGCGGACCCGCCCGCTGGCTCATGATTCCATCGGCAGGTTGTGCGCAGTCCTCAAGTGGTTGCGCCGGGAGTCACCCGACCAATCGAACCGAGGACAAAGGGTCCTACGCTGGGGGTGATGGATGGGTCCGGTGCAGTGGTAGAGCTCACCGACGCGGTCGCCCTCGTTGGAGGATTTCCTGCACTGGCCGGGGCCACGCTGCAGCTCCAGCCCAATGAGATTGTTGGAATCCGGGGTCCGAACGGTGCCGGAAAAAGCACCCTGCTGCGGCTTTGTGCAGGACTTATCCCGCTACGCCGCGGTCGAGGGTCGGTGCTCGGGTGTGACCTGGCCACCCGCCAGGGCCGACGGGCTGTGCGCCGGTCGGTGGGTTTGCTCGGACACGAAACGGCGCTCTATGACGATCTCAGCGTGGTCGAGAACATCAGATTCTGGAGCGGTGCTCACAGGGCCGCGAGCAGCGACGTCGAGGCCTCGATATCGCACATGGGGCTCTCTGGCCGCCTTGCCAACGTGCCTGTGTCGGGACTGTCCGCTGGTCAGCGTCGCCGAACCGCCATCGCAATCCTGCTGGCTCGTCGTCCCCGGCTGTGGCTGCTCGATGAACCCCATGCCGGCCTCGACGCCGATGGTCGAGATTTGCTCGACCAGCTGATTCAGGATGCGGCTTCGGTTGGCGCCACCGTGTTGGTGGCGACCCATGATCGGGGTCGGATCGACGATGTGCTCACTCGTACCGTGGCTGTCGACGGCGGCGTGATCAAGGAGTCAGCCAATGGCTGAGTCAGCCCTTCTCGCCGATGCCGTGCTCATCTTCAAGAAGGATCTACGGATCGAGCGGGCATCGAAGGTTGTCACCGTCCAGGTCGTTCCCTTTGCTGTGATGACACTCATTCTGTTCGGTTTCGGCATCTCACCCGACGTGCGGGTTCTGCTAGGGGCAGAACAGTCACGTTCGGTCCTGGCCCAAGTGACACCTGGTCTGATCTTCTTGACCGTGTTGTTCGCAACACTCCTCGCTCTTGGCCGCAGTTTCGGAGTGGAATCGGCTGATGGAACCCTGGATGGCTTGCGTCTCGCCGGGCTTGATCCAGCCGGGATCTTCCTCGGTAAGGCCGCTGCGGTGCTGGTTCAATTGGTGGCGGTCAGTGCAGTTGTCACCGGTGGCGCTTTCTTGTTGTTCAGCGTCGACATCGACTGGACCGTGGCCCGAGCTGTGCTTCTCGTCACGACTATCGGCTCGGCTACGACCGGAATCGCTGCGGCCGGTACGCTCTACGGAGCGCTGGCCGCTGGTTTGCGGGTTCGGGACACCCTGGTGCCGTTGCTGGTCATTCCGGTGCTCGCCCCCGTCCTGCTCGGGGCTGGTCAGGCAGCCGACGCCGCATTATTCGGTTCGGTGGCCGATGGCTGGCCGTGGGTGGGGGCGTTGGCGGCTTTCGCTCTGCTTTACGTCGGCGTGGGCATTGTCTCGTTCGACTCGTTGCTGGAGGAAATGTGAGCTCGGTTCCCGACACGTTCGCCGGTCCCACGAGTTCCAAGGCCAGTCGGGTCATCGGGGTTGTCGCCCTGATCTCGACCGCGGTCCTCCTGCTGCTTGGATTGGTGTGGTCTCCGCCCGAGGTCGATCAGGCCGACGCGGTGCGGTTGCTGTATCTTCACGTGCCCTCGGCAGTCGTTGCGCTGTACATCGCCTTCGGCGTCACGTTGGTCGGCAGCATCCTGTATTTCCGCAACCGATCCACGTTCTGGGACCTCCTGGCCCATGCCGCCGCCGAGATCGGCGTGTTGTTCTGCGCCTTGGTGCTGATCACCGGCATGCTGTGGGGCCGGCCGACCTGGGGTGTCTACTGGCAGTGGGATCCCCGCCTCACCAGCACCACGGTCACGTTCGTGCTCTACCTGGGGTATCTCGCCGTGCGCAGGATGGATCTCGATGCCCCGGTCCGCTCCAGGCGGGCTGCGATCCTCGGGATCGTCAGCTTCGCCAACCTGATCATCGTCCGTCAGTCGGTCCAGTGGTGGCGCAGCATCCACCAGAGCACGACGTTCGGGGTGGACACCCAGCTCGACGGGTTGATGTTGTTCACTTCTTCTGGGGGCGGTCACCTTCACACTGATCTTCACGTGGCTGCTCATCCACCGGTTCCGCCTGGCGTGGTACGAACATCAGGCCCAGGCGGCTTCGCTGGATGACGCGATCGCGGCTCGTCGGCCGAGCGAACGCCAACCGGTCGCCGGGGAGAGGCGTGTAATGCATTGGCAGTACGTCATTCCGGGCTATCTGATCGTCTTCGTCGGCCTCGCTGTCTATGCGGCGCTCCTGCTATCCGGATCAGGGCCGCTGCCGAGAGGTTCCCGAAGAGAAACGGCCGTTCCTTGACTGACGCATCGATCTCAACCCACGCGACAGCGATCCTCACCCGAGTTTCGGGACGGCGATCGATTCGAAACAGGCTGATCGGTGGGGTGATCGTCGCGGTCTTGCTCTTCGTGCTCTACCAGGGTCTCACCAACGCCCGGGTGTTCTTCTACAACGTCGACGAAGCGATCGAACAGCGAAGCGATCTCGCCGACAGGACCTTCCGCATGCAGGGCACGGTGATCCGTGACGACGGCACGTCCGAAACCGGCGCCCTGCTCTTCACCGTCGCCTACAACGATGCGACCGCCGACATCCGCCACATCGGTCCCGAACCATCCGATCTGTTCGATCTCGGCGAGCCGGTGGTGGTCGAAGGGCGCTGGCAGGGCGACATGTTCGAATCGACCCAGATCCTGGTCAAACACGACGAGTCCTACGTCGAGGACAACCCCAACCGGGTCGAGTACGACCTCGCCCCGGAGTAGACGTCGATGCTGGCGACGCTGGGTTCGGCGTTCGTTCTCCTCGGCCTGACCGCGTCGATCGCCGGCGTGGTCAGCGGTGTGGTGGCCCTGACTCCGCGGCCGGCGAACCGACACGATGCGCCAGTTCGCCTGGATGGTGCCTGTCGCCGGCGTGGCGATGTTCATCATCATGGAGATCGCACTGTTCCGGCGCGACTACTCGATCGCCTACGTGTCGCAGGTCGGGACCGACTCGATCCCACCGATCTTCAACTTCGCTGCGTTGTGGTCGGCGTTGGAAGGCTCGCTGATCCTGTGGGCGATGATCCTGGGCTTGTACATCGCCGCTGTGCTGTGGAAGTTCCAGGCTCGCCGCAACGACCCACTTCTCGGGTGGGCAACGGTGGTCCTGCTCGGCATTTCCACGTTCTTCTTCGGCCTGCTTGCGTTCCCCGCCAACCCGTTCGTGCGGGTCGTACGTCCCGTTCGGCTTCAACGGTCCCGGCCCGAACCCGCTTGCTCCAGGACCATGTGCTGGTCGCCTTTCACCCGCCGATGCTGTATCTCGGCTACGTCGGGTTCGCCGTGCCCTTCGCCTTCGCCATCGCCGCCCTCATCACCGGGTCGGCTGGGGGAGGGGTGGCTGGTCGAGACCCGCCGGTGGACCGTGATCGCGTGGGGTTTTCTTACCTTCGGCATCGTTCTCGGCGCCTGGTGGAGCTACGAGGTCCTCGGTTGGGGCGGCTATTGGGCGTGGGACCCGGTCGAGAACGCGTCGCTGTTGCCCTGGTTGACCGGCACCGCCTATCTGCATTCGGTCATGGTCCAGGAACGGCGCGGGATGCTGCGGGTCTGGAACCTGTCGCTGGTCTGCGCCACCTTCGCCCTCACCATCCTCGGGACGTTCCTGACCCGGTCGGGCGTGATCGATTCCGTCCACGCATTCGCCGATGGCCAGGTCGGCCCATGGCTCCTCACGTTCTTCGGGATCGTCACCGCCGGATCGGTGTCTGTTGATCGGGTGGCGGGGGGATCGGCTGCGCTCGCCAGGTGCCATCGATTCTCCGTTGAGTCGTGAAGCGAGTTTCCTGGCCAACAACGTGCTGTTCGGTGCCATGGCCTTCGTCGTGCTGCTCGGCACGGTCTTTCCACTTCTGGCCGAGGCGCTCGACGGATCCCGGCTCACGATCGGGCGACCTTACTTCGATTCCCTCGGCCGCCCCATCGCCATCGCCACGCTGTTCATGATGGCTGTGGCACCGGTCCTGCCATGGCGCAAGGCGAGCACCGAACTGCTCAGCACACGCCTTTTCTGGCCGGCGGTGTCCGCGGTGCTCGTCACTGCCTTCTCCGTTGCGGTCGGGGCCCGAGGCTTCTGGCCCGTGCTCACCTTTGCCCTCGGCGGATTCGCCGGTGGCGCCGCCGCCCGCCAGATCATGCTCGCCACGCGACGTCAGGGCTGGAAGGGCTTCGTCGGTCGGACCAATGGCGGGATGATCGTTCATCTCGGGGTGTCCTGCTGGCGGTCGGGGTGGCGGCCAGCGAGAGCTACAAGACCGACCGCATCTTCACGCTCGAGCCTGGCGAGACCGCCGTCGTCGACAATCATTCGTTCACCTACACCGAACTGGCCGCCGATCGGACCAGCCGCCGGGATCGGACCTTCGCCAGGATCGTGATCGACGGAGGGTCCGAATATCAGCCGGCGAGGACCCGGTACCGCCAGCAGGGCATGGTCGTGGGCACACCGTCGGTGAAGCCGGGGATCACCGAGGACCTGTACCTGGTTCTCGACGAGGTCCCGCCCGATCCCGGGCGGGCCGATCCGTCTCCGTGTAATCGTCCGGCCTCTGATCACGTGGATCTGGGCGGGTGGGATCCTCATGGCGTTTGGGACCCTGCTGGCGGTGTTCCCCGGAAAGCGGCGCCGGCGGGGTACCGAACCGGCCGGCGCCGGCCCGGCAGAGGTGGCAGCGTCAGCGTCTCCGGAAAGCGATGATCGACTCCTCGGAGTCCGCACGTCGTCGCCGGGCGAGGGCACCGCACCGGGCCGGTGACGCCATGAACGAGGCGGTGACCGTCGATGCCTCCCCCGCCGGGCCGTACCTCGATTCGGACGGCTTCGATCGTCGTGGGTCTGGTCGTGATGGCTCTGATCGTTCTGCTGGCCGTCGGCGGTCGTGACCCCGAAGGAGAGTCGTCCGCAGTACTGGGCAGGCGGGTCCCTGCCGTCGTCGGCGTCCCGCTGGAAGGTCTGGCCGGCGACTCCGTCGATGGCGCCGGCAAACCGGTCCTCTACAACATCGACGCTCGCCGAGGCGAGTGGGTGCTGGTCAACTTCTTCGCCACGTGGTGTCCAGGCTGTATCACCGAACACCCTGAGCTCGTCGCCCTGGAGCGGTGGGGCGGTGACAATGGGCTCAGCATCGTGGCGGTCGTCTTCGACGATCCCGACACGCCCGCCATTCAGGAGTTCTTCGCCGACCAAGGTGGAGGCTGGCCGGTGATCGACGATCCGGGCACCGCCATCGAGTTCCAGATCGCCCAGATTCCCGAGTCGTTCCTGGTGGCGCCATCCGGACTGGTCGTCGAGCACTATGTCGGCGGACTCTCGGCCACCGCCGTGCGGGAGACGATCGGGGAGCTGTCGTGAAGGTCCTGAGGGCCGCCAGCACCGAGGCGTGGGTGTTCCTTGCGGTCTCGTTCATCGCGTTGATCGGCGTCGCCACCTTTGCCGATGGCGGCCCGGTCAGCTCCGAGGAACGGATCCAGTCGTTGGCCGAGCAGTACGCATGTCCGACCTGTCGGGGTCAGAGCGTTTCCGAATCCAACGCCGCGGTGGCCTCGACGATCCGCGAGTTCATCCGGACCGAGAGTGACCGCCGGTGCCTCCGACACCGACATCAGGGATGCTTGGTGCGGGCCTACGGTGGTGAGGTGCTGTTGACGCCACCGTCGGACGGTGTGGCCACGCTGATCTGGGTGTTGCCCGTGCTCGTGATCGTCGGTGGGTTTGCCATCGTGTTTTCCTCAGTCACCCGAAATCGGGCTCGGTCGGCGGACCCATCAGCTGAGGACGAACGGATCGTGGCCGAGCTCAGGCGGGACCGTGGCTGATCGGGCGTCGTTGGAGGCCGAGCAGCAGTTCCTACTTACTTCCTTGGACGACCTCGAGTCAGAATTCGCCGCCGGCGATATCAGCAAAGCCGACTTCGAGCAGCTGAAGGCCGACTACACGATTCGAACCGCTCGGGTTGCCCGTCGACTCAACGGATTGTCATCTCAACCCCTGTCCGCTGAGGGTTCGACAGCCCGCAGACTTGGATGGATCGCTGGCGTGACCTTGTTCGGAGTGGTGATCGGTCTCTTGTTGGCCCAGTTCTCCGGAGAGCGTGGAGTGAACGACAACATCACCGGTTCGATCGAAGAGAGCCCCCGCCAGCAGGTGTTCCGGTGCCAGTCGATGGGTGCAGAGGGGCAATTGTTGGCCAGTTTCGAATGTTTCGATGATGTCCTTGCCCGTGATCCGGAGAACGCCCAAGCTCTGGGGTATCGGGGCTGGTACGGGGTCTTGGCATCTGGCTCGGCCCAGGCCGCAGGACAGGACGAAGCAGCCGCAGAGTTACTCGCTGTTGCCGGTGTCAACCTCGACCGGGCGGTGGAAGCGGACCCCACCTATCCCGACGCCCGGGCCTTCCGGATGATTGTGCTCGAACGTCTCGGTAGAAACGACGATGCCTGCGATGATGCACAGGTCCTCCTGGACCTGAACCCGCCCGCCCAGATCCTCCAGCTCACCACTCCCGTCATCGACCGACTCGGCTGCTGATCGTCCCTCCGGGGGCCTCTCGCTCGCCTGCGCTCCTTCTTGTTCATGTTCTCACTCGGCGCCGCCGGTCGTTCCTCCCTTTGGCGCCTCTTTTCATGAACCGGAGCTTCGGGTCGCTCCGGAACGGTTAGTCCAGAAGGGCGTCGCCTCTCACGCGTGACTCTTCGGCGGCGATGTGTTCGGGGAGAACCCGACCGAACAGTTGCTGCGTGCGATCGAGACGACCGATCACGTTGTCGTGTTCGGTATAGGCGAAGATCGCGGCATGTCGAGGCTGGGAGTCCGGTGCTACGCGAGTCACCCGGTGTAGTGAGTAGCGGCCTTTGAAGATCTGGAGATCTCCAGGGCGGAGATCCAGGCTCACGACGCCCTCGCCTCTGTCGGCCAAGACGGCAGTGATGCGGTCGAACCCCTCATCGTCGGCAGAACGGATTCCGGGAACGTACTCGAAGAGGCCGCCTTCGTCGGCTTCCTGAATGAGCACGGTGACGGCAAAGTCGTTGGTATCGAAGTGCCAGGTGAACTGCTGGCCGGGGTCGAGGATGTTCGAAGTAAGCCCAGCCAAGGGGTCGGCATAGCAGTAGAGCACCGGAACCTCGAGACAGTCGGCGAGGAAACGAGCCACTTCGGGAGAGCGGAAGAGAACATCGTTGGCGCATCCTGACAGCCAGGAGTCGCCAGGGATGAAACCGCTGGATCGTTCGACGAAGGTATTCACCGGATGATCCAAGGGGTAATCGGGATTGACGTCGGTATGGAAATACGGGTTGATTTCCTGCACCGAGAAATGTGTGTGGGGCTTGTTGGCCTCGATCTCCTCGGCGACAACACTGAGGGCATCGGGTTTCACGAAGTCTTTGTTGAGAGCGCATCCCGTGTCGGCGAGCTGAGCTCGGGCGTGATCCACCGCTACCACATAACCTGCGGAGTTCGGCTCGTGAATTGGATAGGCGTCGAGGTCTACCAGATCGGAGATGTCAAAGCGCATGTCGGTTCCTTGGTTTCAACGTTCCCAGTGGGGTATCCAGTCGCCGTCGAGGCGCATGGACAAGCCGGAGTCTTCTTCGATTTGTTTGGCCACATGGAGTTCACCTTTGTCAGGGCCGTATCGCTGAGTCGCTTTCTTGAACTGCTCATGAGCCTGCCGGGTCATGTCGAGAGACGCTGGCACGTTGGCGGCGAGTTCATCTAGCAAGCCCAGGTCCTTGAGGCACAGCCCCAGCGTGAAGGACGGGTCATAGTGGCCGGCGAAGATGCTGGGGGCGTCGTGGCGAGCGACGAAGGAATCGCCCACGCTTTCTTTGATGGCGTACCAGAGCGTGTCGAGCGCAACGCCGTTGGCCATCCCTAGTGCGAAACCCTCGGCTAGCGACGCGGCGTGTATGAACCAGAGCTGATTGGTGACCAGCTTGGTGACGTTGCCGGTTCCTCGTGGGCCGCACTCGATGACCAACCCCATGTGCTCGAGTATCGGCTTCACGCGGGCGACGCTTTGGTCGTCTCCGCCGAGGAATAACGTGAGTTTGCCCGTTCGTGCCCCGTCAACCGCCCCTGTTACGGGGCTATCGACCACAGCAACCCCCGGTGGGGCTTCAGCCGCCAGTGCTTCGATCAGTGAGGTGCGGTTCGTGGTGAGGTCTACCCAGATTGATCCCGCACGCATCGCTGCCAGGGCTCCTTTGGGGCCTCCCATCACGGCCTCTACGTGATCAGGTCTCGGCAACGACGTGAGCAGCAGATCCACTTGGGCTGCGATCTCGACCGCTGACTCACCCGCCGTTGCACCCGCGCTGACCGCCGACCCGAGCGCGTCAGCATCGATGTCGTGGGCGACGACGTCATAGCCGGCACCGAGGAGGCGTTCGACACATGGGGCCGCCCATGTTCCCCAACCCGATGAAACCAATTCTCTCCGACAAACGAACATCTCCCTCAACAGTTCTCGCCATGTTGAAGTCTGAAGGTTGCTGTGTCAATCCGCCTTCCCGCAAGTCGAGGCAACCAGCGCGAGGTTTATCCCGTTGCAAGGCCCGGTACGGGTGACAACGATAGGTGCGAGGTTTGCCGATGGAAGTCAAGTTCTGGAGGGACCACGAAGCGAACGCCAGCGAGTGAGCACATGGTCTAGGAGGCTTGAGCGGGGCCACGGAACCTCTCCGTGAGAACGGCCCCCTGCAGGCGAGGATTCAGTGCGGTAGTTTGTCGAGGCTCCGGTAGCGAGCTCTGGTGAAGCTGTCGTTCTTGTGAACCAAAGTCCAGACCGACCCTTTGGCGCAACCTCTGCCCTTGGTCTTGAGGCCATCCTGGATCAACCAGTGCAGCATTTCGGGAATGATATTGCCGTGACTGCATAGGACCGCGCCGCTGTCCCTGTGCTCCATCAGAACCTCGATCGCCTCGTCGATACTGGCGTCCTCCCACAACCGACTGTCCTCCACCACATCGAGTTTCAGAGCTGCTGCCAGTGGTTCGACCGTTTGCACGCAACGGGTTGAGGGACTGGAGATGATGGCCTCCACGTTGATCCCACCGTAGGAGTTCGCGATTTGTTCGGCGGCTTGCCTGCCCCGATCGCTGAGCTGGCGATACTTGTCGTGGCGATCCGTGCTGACGCGCACGCCCGCATGTGCATGGCGGACCAGGTAAAGCCTCATTGCGGGGTCAGTGTAGAAGAGTGGTCACGTCACCACTAAATGCAGTTGATCCAGGCTCTGGATTACATGTGTTGGCCGGACATCGCCCGGTCCGGAACGGTGTCGGTCGAACCAGCATGTGTCGATTCCGGAGTTGATTCCGCCCTGAATGTCGCTGGTGAGACTGTCGCCGATCATAACGAACGAGTCCTTCGGGCTTTGGGGGTGTGCCTGGAACACGAGGTCAAAGATCTCTCTTCGAGGTTTGGCGACGCCCACCTCGCCGCTGATCACCAGGGGTTCAAAAGCGTCGGCAAGTCCAACCCGTTCGAGGCGTCCACGTTGCACCTGGCCCAGCCCGTTGGTGATCATCGACAAGTGATGTGAGAGAGCGAGATGTTCGATGAGGTCGGCGGCACCCTCATAGAGATCGCCGCATTGAGCCAACCCGATTGCGTAGTCCTCGGCGACCGCATTTGTGTTGTAGGTCAGCCCGTGCTCCTGAGCGAGAGCTCGGAACCGCTCGCTCTTCAGCTCGTTGGGGGTAATGGAGCCGGTCTCCACCTGTTGCCAGAGGGCCTCGTTGATGCGCTGGTACGACTCCAGGAGTCCTTCGGGCGCATCGACGCCATGTTTTCCCAGGGTGTTTGCAAACGACAGTGCCTCAGATGCATCGGTATCAAAGAGCATGTGGTCGAAGTCGAACACCAGGTGGCTGTAACTCATCGATCCCTCATACCGCGGTCCAGCCGCCATCTACGAACAGGATCTGTCCGGTCACATAACTTGACGCTTCGGATGCGAGGTACAGAAGTGCGCCATTGAGTTCGCCTGGGTTCCCAGGCCGCCCCATGGCTGCACCGCGGGTGATGAACTCCAGGCCTGCCTCGGTGTCGAACATGTCGTTGCTCATTTCGCTGAGGAACCAGCCGGGGGCGATTGCATTTACCCGCACGCCTTTGCGTGCCCACTGGCTGGCGAGCTCGCGGGTGAGGTTGTGGAGGCCACCTTTGGCGGCCGCGTACGAAGTGGTCTTCAACCGCCCGCCGCCAACGCGACCGAGGATGGATCCGATGTTGATAATCGAGCCCTGCCGACCGGAATCGATCATGTGGCTGGCGGCCTTGCGAGCGAGTTCGTAGGGTGCAACAAGATCTACCTCGATCTCGTGTCGGAACGACTCGACGTCATCGTCGATGGCCGAGATGTTTCTCGAAATCCCTGCGTTGTTGACCACTACATCGAGCTGCCCATGCTGGTCGAGTGCTTCGGAGATGATGCGATCCGGTGCCCCCGGCTCAGCGACGTCGGCTGTGATTGTGGTGGCATTGCCCAGTTCGCCAGCCAGTTCCTCCAAACGTTCTGTCCGCCTGGCAACGAGCACCAGACCTGCACCTACGCCGTGGAGTGCATTGGCGAATTGAACGCCGAGACCCGAACTGGCGCCGGTGAGAAGGACCACCTTGCCGTCGAGTCGGAAACTGTCGAGAGGATCCAGCGAATTCACCGTTTGGATCGTACTAAAAATCAGCGTCGGACTACTTCCAGGGGTCCCCGTCGAGATACTTCCAGCCGCCATCGGGCAGCAGCGCAACGGCGCTTCCTCCGTACTTGTCGAGCGCTAGTTGGGCGGCCAGGATCACGGCACCGCTGGAGGTTCCAGCGAAGTGTCCTTCTGCGCTCATGAGATCATGAACGGTCTTGGACGCCAGGTGGCTCTCCACCTGCCATCGGTCGGTGACCAGCGACAGGTCTGCCACCGGTGGTTGGAACGGGTCGTCTTGGCTTCGCATACCGCTGATCGGATCGGCTGTGAACTCCTCAGCGGAGTGGACCCTGATGCTGGGGTAGGCCCTGCGCATGCCTCTGCTGTTCCCGGTGAGGGTTCCACCGGTTCCATAGGCTGCAACAAGGTGATCGGGTGGAGTCTCGAGGGACCAATCCCGTTCGATTTCCAATGCAGTTCCGAATTCGTGGGCAGCCGGGTTCGACGGATTGCCGTATTGGTACAACATGTGGCCTTCGCCTGCGGCCACCAGTTCCTTGGCGTAGGCGATGGCACCGTTGGGGCCGCCGGGAACCTCGATCAGTTCCGCTCCGTATGCCTTCAACAGCTGCTTGCGAGCTTCGGAGGCCGTATCTGGAAGACAGATGGCGATCGGGTGGTGATTGAGTAGGGCGACCCTGGCGAGGCCGATACCGGTATTACCCGAAGTTGCTTCGATCAGTTGCGTGCGATCCGGGAGTAGGCCTTGATCCTTGGCGTCGTGGAACATCTTCCACGCCGGTCGGTCCTTGATCGAGCCGGTGGGGTTGTGCCATTCGAGCTTGGCGAAGAGTCGCGTCCCGGGAGGTGCCATTTCCCGCAATTCGACCATCGGGGTGTTGCCGGGTTGCATAGGCGATGAAACGTACCCACGGCTCGGACTATTCCCGACCAGATGAGTCGACTTTCACTCATCCTGTGGTTTCAGGAGAAGGCCCATCGCCGAGAGAGCACGATCGGCAGCATCAAAGAGTTCAACGCATCGGTTTCAATGAACGACAAGGACCGAGCTTTCGGTCTCAGCTACTACTTGTTCCGCGGTTGAACCCAACCCGAATTCGTAGACGCTGCGTTGACCAGCACCCATCACAATCAGGTCGACTCGGTACAACTCGGTGAGCCCCTGGATAGCGCGGGCTGCGGGACCCTCGACGAAGTGTGTGCTGCAGTCGGACATTCCGACCTCGCTCAACACCTTGTCGAATGATTCGCGGTGTGCACGTTCGACGGCGTCGGTGAGGTTCGCAAGCTGAGCCCTTTTCTGTTTCGAAAGCGCAGCACCGTCGAGGATGCTGAGTCCGACCACATCCCAGGCGTGCATCACCCTCACTTCACCACCGTGCAGCTCGGCTTGGGACCGGGCCAGCTCGAGGATCATCCGGTTGTGATCGGCCGGGTTGTCGGGGTTGACCGCAGCGAGCACACTCGCGCCGGCGAAGCCGGGTCGGAGCATCCACACCGGGCAGGGACAGCTCCGGAGGACTCTTCGGGCAGCCGACGCACTCTCGGCAGCGTCGTCGGCGGCGATCACCACAAGGTCGTGCCCATCGCGTGTGACCCGCCTGGCGACTTCTTCGGGCTGGTGCCCCGCAGAGACACCGATTCTGGGAGTGGGACCCGGCAATGCCTCGGTCCACCGTTGGAGACGTTGGGCGAGCGCCGCAATCATCTCACTGCGCAGTTCGGGCAGCTCTTCCTGGACCTCGATGACTCGTTGGGACTCCGGCTCGGCGTCCAGGTGGTCGAGAATGGTGACCTCGGCACCGGAGATGTCGGCCAGCGAAAACGCTTCCTCCAATGCCGGCGGAGGCTCGGCTCGCCCGGTCACCGGCAGCACGAGGATGTTTTGAAAGCGCCTCATCGCGTACGCCTGGCACTTCTTGGCTTGTTCGCTAAAGACATAATAGAAAGCATATGTTACAAAGTATGTGTTGGCAACCTTCCCAGTTCGTGTTCATAGGAAGGGGTGGGTACACAATCGGGCTCAAACGTAGAGCTACTCGCCGGTCCTCCGGTCGGCACCACCGTCATCGAACCTCGAGACGCATTGCCCACGAGACGTATTGCCCACGAGACGCATTGCGTCTCAAGGTTCGACTGTCGACCGGCAGTCCTCTTTCGAAGGAACGACGAACAGATACCCGGCTCAGATTGGATTCTACGGCAGCTCGTTTGCCCGGTCGGCCGGCGGAGGAGCGACCGGGCCAAACGTGCCGAGGTAGTTGGCGAGGGCCTGGAGGTCGCTTCCACCGTCCAGCTTCGGCGCGGTGATCGTGGCGAAGGTGCCGAAGTTGTCACCACCGTCGGCGAGGAAGTTGTTGGCCGTGACGTTGTAGGTCGCGGCCGGGTCCAGTGGAACACCGGCCAACATGACATTGCTGATCGTGACCGATTCACAGTCATCTCCTGCGAACGTCGTGGCGAGGTCATAGGAGAAACCCTCCGACACACCGAGATGCAGGAACGGGCGGCTCGACCCGGCCGGTTGGCATTGCTCCTCGAGCACCGACACGATTTGCGCTCCGGTCATGGGGAACGTGAGCAGCGTGTTGCCAAAGGGCTGGAACGTGAATGCCTCGCCGAAGGTGACGACGCCGTCGCCCTCACCGGCCGAATCGGCGAACGTGAGGTCCGAACGCACGCCACCGGGGTTCATGAACGCAATCTGGGCCCCCGCCGGTGAGGTTGACCACAGCTGAGCATCGGCGACCAGATTCCCTGCCGAGGACTCCACGCCCCGATCGTCGCCTGGGGGTGTTCCGCCGCGGATGATGTCTGCGGTGATCGTGCCGACCGGCGTGTCACCGGCGGCGTCGACCAGTGGCTGCCACTTCCCAATGATCGCAGTCTGTGCCGGGTCGGGCGTCAACGCACCCTGATCGACAATGTGGTTGACCGACATGGAAAGGTCGCGGCGAACGTCCTGGGTCTGCCTATCGAGGACGAGGTTCACCTCAGTGACCACACGGCCGAACGAGTAGGCGCTCGTGACGATGCGCGGGTTCCCGTCGGCGTCGTCGAGCACACAGTTGTACGGCAGGTGGGTGTGACCGGTGATCATGACGTCGATTTCCGGGTCGAGGGCAGCGTTGATCGCGACGATCGGTCCCGAGATACCGACGCATGCGTCGACATCACCGGGAGGCGGGGTCTGCGATCCACCTTCGTGCAGCAACACGACGATGGCCTCCACACCTTGCGCCTTGAGCTCGGGGACGAGCGCGTTTGCCGTCTCCGCTTCGTCAAGGAAGTCATAGCCCTGGATCCCGGCGGCCGCCACCAGAGTGTCGGTCGCTTCGAGTGTCATACCGATGAACCCGACCGGGACGTCGTCCACCTGTTCGATCCAGTACTCGGGCAACGGGGTCTCACCGGTCGCGGTCTCCACGACGTTGGCTGCGAGCCACTGGAAGTCGGCACCGGGGAATGGTTCATCGGGGAAGTAACAACCATCGACGGGGTGGCAGCCGCCGTTCTGCATACGGATCAGTTCGGTGACTCCTTCGTCGAATTCGTGGTTGCCGACACCGGATACGTCCAGCTCCATCGCATTCAACGACTCGACCGACGGTTCGTCGTGGAAGAGCCCTGAGAATGCCGGTGAACCACCGATGAGGTCGCCAGCGGCAACCGTGAGGCTGTACTCGTTGCCCTCACGGAGTTCGTTCAGCTTCGCCGCAAGGAACTCGGCGCCACCGGCCGGGACATCGGCGACGGTGCCAGGCGTGGTCGACTCGAGGTGGCCGTGATAGTCGTTGAATCCCAACAGCTGGAGTTCGATGAGCTCTTCTGGCGGGGCTTCTACGAGGAAGATCTCGCCGATGAAGTTGAACTCCGCCAAACCGTCGGGCAGGTCGAACAGGGCCTCACCGCCGGGGATGTCCCCGACGCCGTCCATCAAGCCAGACCCCGTTGCGTTCGCGAACCGCCCGGTCCCGCCGACAGCTTCCCAGGTGCCTTCGACGGTGAACCCGGCAAAGCCCGCTTCGGGATCGTCCGGATCCACCGGGATCACTTCCGAGGTGCCCTCCTGAGCGATCACCAGTGTGTCGCCGTCGGCGGCGGTGAAGGTGATCGTGCCGTCACTGAACACGAATCCACGCTCCGGGTCCATGTACGAACACTGGGTCAGGTCGTAGTCGACGTCGCCGAGTTCGGACAGATTCCCTGACCCGGAGCTGTTGAACCGCCACAGAGGTTCACCATCGCAGTCCGGTGCATCCGGATCGACGCTGTGCTCACCCACGACGGACCCCTCGATGAGCACCCCGGCACCGGGAGGTGGTGGTGGTCCAACGAACGGGTCGAACACGACGCCGGTCAGGGGGGCATCCTCATCGGCGGATTCCATCGACAACGTGTATGAGCCTGGGTCGTCGACCAGGCCTTGGAGGACCTCGTCAGCGACGGTTTGGCAACCGAACGATGTGAACTGCACGAACGGGTCGAGAACATCGGCCAGCATGGGATGGGTCACAAGATCAAAGTCCACCACAACTCCGCTGGCATCGCTGATGGTGACCGCAGCCGGCTGGCCGATGCCTGCGTTGGGGGTGTCCCAGCACAACAGGCCCTGCTCGGGGAACAACGCCATGTCCGCGAATCCGAACAGCTCATTGGACTGTCCGGTGGCCGACCCCAAGTCGGCGATTCGAATGATCTCACCAACACCAGCCACCAACTGAGCCCGAACTGCACCGGCGGGGAAGACCTCGTTGTGCAGATTGACATAGTGGCCAGCCGGGTCGGCTTCGATTGCAGCTAGTGCCTCGACGGTGATGCTGACGCAGCCGGATGTGAAGAAGCCCTGACCGCTGGGATGGGTGAGGGGCTGCCAGCGCGATCCGTACTCGAGATCCACGAGGACGTCGCCGGCGGTGCCGGCCGCGCCGGTGTGGATGTGACCAGAGGTGATTTCGTCGGCTCGGAACACCAGGCTCGAATAACACAGCTCTCCGGTGTCTGTCGTCGGGATAAACATATCGGTCCAGCTGCGACCGCTGTCGGCATCGCCCGGTCCGGGAACCACATTCGATCCGAGGAGAGGGGCGGCGGTGAACGCCCTCGGATCGTCGCTATCGCCGTCAACCAGTTGTTCGCGGTTGGCGCCCGCTGGGAAACCTACGGAGTGGACGTTGGCGTAGAACTCGCCTGGTCGATCAAGGAGCTCAAACGCCAAGTCGTCGTCGACATCGACACATCCCTGTACGAAACGCTGGTTCGGGTTGATGTCGTCGGCGTTCCAGGAGTCTGCGCTGAAGCCGAAGTCGATCTCGACCGATCCTGCTTCGCCCGCTGCTCCCCGATGGATGTGGGCAGATGTTGGATCGGCGATCGTCGTGTCGATGAAGACACAAACCTCCAGCGTCGCTTCATCTCCGACGTCCAAGACGTCGACGAAGACGCTCGAAAGAGCGTTGGGGTCGCCGAGATCGGGCACCTCGGTGCTGCCGCGGGCATAGTCGGCCCTCAGGAACCCGACCTGGTCCGGCGGCGCCGGCAGCTCGAGCACACCATCGATCACATGAATGACGCCGTCGGTCGTCATGATGTCGGTCTCGATCACGGTGGTACTGCCGTTGAGGATCACAGAGCCGTCGATGACCTCGATGCTGATCGGCGCGCCGAGCAACGACCTCGCCTCGGTCAACGTCACCACCGTCTCGGCCGGGACGCTGCCCTCAATGAGGTGGTAGGCGAGGACGTCGGTAAGAAAGCCCGGATCGGCAAGCAGATCATCGAGCAACCCGGGCGGCAAAGCGGCAAAGGCCTCATCGGTCGGAGCCAATATTGTGAACTGCTGGCCCGGCGGAGGGGGCCCGAGGAACGACGACTCGATTGCGGTCAACAACGTTGTGAAGCGACCGTCTGCAGCCAGGGTGTCGATGAAACCGAGCAGAGGTTCCGGCGTTTCACCGCCGAACTTGAAGAGCGCATTGGTCTCGCCGTCCTGGGTGACGTAGATGGCCCCGTCGTCACCCACCGTGACACCGGTGACCGTGCCGAACGGAGCGAAGCCTTCCAGCGGTGGCGGTCCCAGGTCGAGCCCGACGATCACCGGGCTCACGTGGCCGGTGGCGAGATCGATCGCCGAAACCTGATCCAACCCCTCCTCCACGACGAGCAGCCGGTCGCCATCGACGGCAATTCCTTCGGGACCGGCCAGCCCGCTGGCGATGACGGTTGAGCCGGCATCGCTGACAGCCGTCACGGTTCCGGTGGCCCAATCGGACACGTACAACGTGGTTCCATCGGATGCCAGTCCTACTGGAGTTGGCAGTCCTTCGAGCAAGACGTCGCCGCTGCGGGCGTCGACCACACTGCCACCACCTGGAACGGCACCCAGTTGTGATGCCACGAGACGATCACCGTGGATGATTGCATTCGTCGGCCCGGCAAGGTTCCGGATGTCCTCCAGGACCTCGCCGGTGGCGGGGTTGAGGACCTGCACGTTGTTCCCAAACGTGGTCGATGTGATCAGTAGGTCACCGTCGGCGAACACAGTGTTGGCGCCGCCAAAACCCTGGCCGGGCGGAGAGAATCGTTCATAGAACGATGCGACCGGGTCGGCGCCGTCGGCGTAGCCCCGGAGAACGAATAGGTCCGCGACCCAGAGCGTGCCATCGGGGCTGAGGCTCACCCCACCGGGGAGCCCCAGTGAGATCTCGCCGAAGACGTCGATCTCGCCACCCGGGGTGAGCCGTACGATCTGGTTGTCTGCACCGGCAGCGAAGAACAGGCGGTCGTTGGCGTCGAAGGTCAGGTTGTCGATGGTGCCCTCGATCGACGTCAGCACCTCGACGGTGCCCGTTGCGGTATCGGCTTTGAGGATTTGTCCGCCGGCGAGATCGGCGATGTGGAGTTCACCTGCTGAGTTGAACTTGGCGGATGAGGGCACCAGCAACCCGGTCACCACCGTTTCGGGGGTGACCGGGTCGGCGTCGATGTCGATCTTCACGACCGCTCCGCCGAAGAACAGCGGTGCGTACAACAAACCGTCTGGGCCGAAGTCAAATGCGTTAACCGAGATGTCCGGTATGAGTACGACCGGGTCGGCCTCGAGTTCGGGATCCAGTTCGTAGAGCCCTTCACCGAGGAAGATCCTTCCCACGATGAGTCGGCCGTCGTCAGACATCGTGATCGGGTTGACGCCGGGGCCCACGAACTGCTTCTTCAGCGTTCCGTCGGGCTTGAGCATCCCGACGCTGCCGCCGAGGATTTCGGTCCAGTAGATGGTGCCGTCGGATGTGATGAACAGGTCGTCGGGTCCGTTGACTCCCCGTTCCTGACCGATCCGGTCGAGGATCTCGCCGGTCTCGGGGTCGTGCACCGTGATTTCGCTACCGCCGACGCTCGCGTTGTACACCTTGCCGTCGGGACCCACATTGATGCCGTTCAGACCGTTGAGGGTGCCGGTTCGGCCGACGACCATTCCGTCAGCAGCGGTGAAGGGTTCGCTTGGCTCGCCGCCGTCGCCCGGCTCGCCGCCGTCGGCAGTGATCGTGACCTTGATGACCGGACCGTTGAGCGGCGGAGTGATTCCTTGAGTGATGAGGCTGATCACTTGCCCGGATTCGGTCACGCCGGTGTTGGGCGCGCTCTGCCGTGGGGCTTGGTTCGGGCCGGTACCGGGCGCTTCATCCACCTCGGTCTTGGATTCCCACAGCTTCAACTGATCGGTGACATCACCGGAGACTGGATGACCTGCCTCATCGAACAGGGCGATCCCTCTCACGTCGGACAGGGTTGAGTAGAACCAGTCGTTGGACTGCACGAACATCGTCACCAACGAAAGCTCATCACCCGGATCGGCCTCGAAGGAGAACGAGTAACTGTCGCCGGGAAGGATCGGACCTGGAGCATCGGCACCGTCGGGGGTGTTGAACACTTTTGATCCCGGTACCGCAGCTGGGAGTCCGGAAGGATCGCCATCTTCGGCGAGCGCCTCCAGCGCAGACGTCGCCGCATCTCGAGGATCGAGCAGCGAGTTCCGCCCTGCGGGTCGCACCAAATACGCCCCCGGCGAGAGCGGGACTGCCACCGTTCCATCCGACGTCGTGAGAGTTCCATCGTTGGAGACATTCTCAATCACCACTTTGAATGTGGTTCCTGTGTCCTCGGCGGCCGCAGGCGCGATCGGGCCGGCCATGGCCGCGACGAGGGTCGCGACGGCTATTGCCACGGCCCAGGGCACTCTCCGAATTCTGGACGTTGGCGTCCCGATGGTTCCGCTTCGCATAGTAAGTCTCCTGGTTTGGATGGGTAAGTCTGGGCGTAGCCAAATACACCCCCCGAGGGGGGTGGACTCCGACCGCCAACGCCTTTTTAGTGCCCTCTCTTGCCCGGCACCGACTGAACGCTGTCTGTGACTACTGTTACATGGATTGAGCAAGATTGACCAGCATTCGTGATGATTTTTACCCAAGGATGTTCTGTTTCACGAGGAATTCGGTGGCAGGAACGGCCGTCCACCGTCCTGAGATGGCCCCGGAAGGGGGCGAACCACGGACGTTCGGGATATCGGCCCCGACCACGTAGATATTGCCGGACGCCGATTCCATGTTTTGGGCACCCCATGTGGGGGTGGTCCTTTTCGCGGTGTCACGGTCGTCTTCTAGGGTGTGGACATGATCCCTGTGGTCAGCCCAGAACAGATGACGGTGATCGACTCTGCCGCGCCGGAGTCGTTGCAGACCTTGATCGGGCGGGCCGCGTGGGCTGTGGCCGTTGAAGCACGCAAGATGTTGGGCAACACCTACGGACGCCGGGCGTGGGTGCTTGCTGGACCGGGCAACAACGGTGCCGACGGCCGAGAGGCAGCTCGCATTCTGGAGCGGTGGGGTGTCCGGTGCCGGGTGTTCGACGCTTTGGACCCGATTCCTCGCCCGCCGGGTCGAGAGCACCCGGACCTGGTGATCGATGCTGCCTTCGGGACAGGCTTGACCCGGCCCTTCAATCCGCCTGATCTCCCTGCCGTCCCGGTCTTGGCCGTCGATATCCCCAGCGGCGTCAACGGGTTGACCGGTGAACGATTGGGTGAGCCGCTGGCAGCGGACCGAACCGTGACCTTCGGCGCTCACAAACCGGGGCTGCTGTTCGGCGACGGTCGCCAGCTCAGCGGTGTGGTCTCCCTGGCCGGCCTCGGGCTCGACTGCTCGGCGACCAGAACCCGTCTCGTGACCGACCAGGATCTCGGGGCGTGGCCCACCCGGGCCACCGACGCCCACAAATGGAAGGCTGCAGTGAGGATTGTGGCCGGCGACCGGGGAATGAGCGGCGCAACGTCGCTCGTGGTCCGGGGGGCCTTCGCTGCAGGGGCTACCTATGTCGCCGTCGTCGGCGAGAACGGGGCGCTGCCGCTGGAGGCGGTCCAGACCCCTCTACCGGATCGGTGGGGTGAGACGGTTGAGTTCACGTCGAACCGGTTCGCGGCACTCGTCGTGGGCCCTGGCATGGACCCCGATGACGATGGGGCGTTCGAACAACTCGCCGAGCTGTTGCCGGTGGGTCGACCCCTGGTGCTCGACGGGGGAGCGCTAGCTCATCTGCGACAGGCCAAGAAGGCTGTTCTGCACCGAACCGAACCCACCGTTCTCACTCCCCACGACGGTGAGTTCGAGCGACTGATGGGGCGTCGGCCCGGATCGGATCGTATCGCCGAAAGCCGTGCCCTGGCATCGGAATATGGCTGCATCGCCTTGCTGAAGGGGCCGACCACGTGTGTTGCCGATCCTGAGGGAAACGTTCGACTGGTGACCGCCGGGGACCAGCGGCTGGCGACGGCGGGTTCGGGTGACGTGTTGTCCGGTGTGGTGGCTGCCGGGTTGGCAACAGGTCTCGCCGCGCTCGATGCGGCTGCGCTGGCGGCCCACCTCCACGGGGCGGCCGGTTCCGCCGGCCCTGTGTCGTTGACAGCAGGAATGATCCCCGGCTTGGTTGGTGAGGTGCTGGAAACGATCGTCTGACCCCTGGATTCGCGCGTGGTCAGCCGGTTGCGATCTCGGCGGCGAAGCCCTATTGCGCAATGCCGTGAACAAGGAACAGGCGTACACGTAGATGTCCCCTAGAGCGTGATGGCACCGCAGTTGATGCCGTCGGCGTTGGGGCGCTCGAGGGTGGCCCATTGCGACAACGAATCAAACTCGGCCGCGCTGATCAGCTTGTGGTTGCGCAGGATCATGAGCGCGAGCGCATTGAACGCCCGCTCGTTTCCGTCGTCGACCGTGATGCACAACCCATAACCCGAATCTCTGACGCCACATACGAACACGCCCTCGGCGCCCAGTTTGGTGAACACTCGACCGTCGGTTGCACGAATCAGATCAGTGTCGTATCGGAGCTTCTCCCCGCCGATCATGTTGGGATTCGCGGCAACGGCGGCGGTAATTCGATTGGCGGCGGCGGCCCGCTCGGGCGACAGCGCACCTGGTGTGGCAAGTCGGGCCAAACCGGCGGCCAGCGACTGCAAAGGCATACGGAAGGTCGGGGCGCTGCAACCGTCGAGGGCATCGGTCAGTTCTGCACCGGTGATGTCGGCAACCGCAGCTCTTACTGCCTGTTGGGTCTTGGATGTTGGCGACAGATACTCGGCCGGATCATCGCCGACGTGGAGAGCGGTGAGGAGCATCCCGGCGTGTTTGCCCGAGCAGCAGTGATAGGACCGACGACGCTGACCAGCCGGTCGCTGAAACCACTGAGGGCTTGCCCCGCATCCCAACTGGTCTTCGGTCAAGTTTCCTTTGGCCAGCATCGCCTGGACGGTCCGCAGGTGTTCTGGCTCGGAACTGTGCGAGGCACAACAAATGGCCAGTTCGGCCTCCGTGAACTCGAATGCGTCGGCCGTGCCGCTCTCGATCAATGCCAGAGCCTGTAGACCTTTCATCGCACTGCGGGCGAAGATCTGCTGCTGGGGATCACCCGCGCCATCGATCACGTCATAAGAGCCGTTGTCGCACAGCCGCACCAAAGCCCACGCCCCCCGGTGGAGGCTCTCCACGAAACCGGCCCGATCGAGCGTCGAGATGATCGGGTTGTCCAGGTTCATAACTTGGTGGCCTCTAGAGAGAACAGTGCAGGCACTTGGGATCGTAGAGGTTCGGGAAGGTACCAGAGTTCCCCTTCCCGGGTACAGCTGGGAACGAACTGCCACGGGATCCCTTCGTGCTCGGCCATTCTGTCGATACGCATTCCGGCTTGGACCAGAGCGTTCACCACATCGGGTATCGAATGGTTCCACTCATGATGGCGGGTTTTGGCGATGCCTACCCCCGCTGGATCGTCGGTGTAGGTGGAGGGTTCGTCCCAGCTGAGCGGCTCTTCGGGTGTGTATCGGTAGCGGTAGTGCGGTTCGATCACGCCTTCGATTTCTTCGAATACGAAGAGGAATGGGTGAGTATCTCGGATGTAGAACCGTCCCCCCGGTTCCAGCAGCTTCGCCACTGCGTTGGCCCAGCGGTTGATGTCGTGCAGCCAGCAGATTGTTCCGACGCTGGTGTACACGAGATCAACGGTTTCGCCTACGGCCGACGGGGCGTCGTAGATGCTGGCCTCCACGAAACGTGCGTTGCTGCCGCTGGCGCGGGCCAGACTTCGTGCCTCAGCGATGGCGTCGGGGGCAAAGTCGACCCCCACAACCGAGGCTGCTCCGAGCCGTTCCAGCGAGATGGTGTCGGTGCCGATGTGGCATTGCAGGTGAGCGATATGCAGTCCGGCGAATGAACCAAACTGATCAGCGTCGAACTGCACTACGGAGCTGATCGTGGCCGGATCGTTCTTGTATTCGTCCAGCCGGTACATGGTGGAATGGGCATGAACCCGAGCGCGGTCGTTCCAGTTGGCTTTGTTGTCCTCGTAGAAGTCTTCGATCCCCACCGTTTCAGTGTGGTCGGTGGCTCAGGCTCACACCGCCACGGGATGTGGTTCGAAGTCCAGACGTCCGTGATCGATGTTCGGCAACACGTAGCGACTGAAGAGGTCACATTCGGCGGCGTGGGGATATCCGCTGAGTATGAACGCACCGATACCAGCCTCGGCCAGTTCGTTCAGTTTGCCCAGCACCTGATCCGGGTCGCCAACGATCGCGGCCCCCGCACCGGAGCGAGCTCTACCGACGCCGGTCCAAAGATGTCGATCGGCGTAGCCCTCTTCGTCGGCGCCCTCCCGCAACTCCGCCTGCCGGGCAACGCCGGTACTCTTGGAGTCCAGGCTCTTCTGCCGGATCTCCTTGCCGGTATCGTCGTCGAGTTTGGACAAGAGTCGCCGTGCGGCGGCGCGGGCTTCGTCCTCGGTTTCGCGCACGATCACGTGGGAACGCCATCCGTACTTCAACGAGCGCCCCTTGGCCGCCGCTCGAGCGTCCATGTCGGCCTTGACTTCGAGGACCGAACTGGTGACATCGGGCCACATGAGGAACACGTCGGCGCCCGCAGCAGCACACTCGCGCGCCGCAGGGGACAGGCCACCGAAATAGAAAAGTGGACTCTTACCACTGACGGTGCGGATCCGAGGCGGACCAAGTGACAGGTTGACGAAATCACCCTGGAAATCAACGTTGCGTCCATCGAGAAGCTCGCGCAGGGCGTACATGATCTCGGTGCTTCGGCGGTAGCGGGGTTCGGAATCCAATTTCTCGCCGGGGATGTCGCTGCTGATGATGTTGATGGCCAAACGGCCGTTCATCATCTGGTCGAGCGTGGCCGTTTGCCGTGCGAGCTGGGGCACAACCAGCTCCCCGCAGCGAATAGCGAGCAACATTCGGATGTCGCCGGTGAGGGGAGCCATTCCGGCTGCGAAGGCGGTGTTGTCGATGCCGAGCTGATAGCCCGACGGAAGCAGGACGTTGTCGAAGCCATATCGCTCAGCAGTGAGAACGATGTTGCGGCAGTGCTCCCAGCTGGAGAGGAGCTCAGGGTCAGGCTGACCGAGAAACTCATAGTCGTCGTCACACAGCGCAGAGAACCACGCCATTTCCACTTGCGGTCCGGTCCAAGAAGTCACCCGATCAAGGGTAGGGATTGTGAGTGCGTCTCAACAGGGTCCTTTGTCAGCGCCAACCGGGTACACGTTCGGCAAAGGGCTCATTCGTTGTGGCTCCGGCGTTACACGAATTCGCTGATTTCCACGACTCGACCCTCATCAATGCTGCGGTGCGCAGCTGCACCGACCACGACTGCCCAGAGTCCATCTTCGGCTGTCACCTCGACGCCGCGTTCACCTCGGCACACGGCCAGGAAGTCGATGTGTTCCAGAAAACTCGAGCCATGGTGAAGCCCTTCGTAGGCGATTGCGTCGTCGTGAATCTCTTCGATTTCGACGTTGCCTATGAAGTGCTCACCCCTCCGGCCAGCCTTGAAGATATTGGTGGGAATCAAGGCTTCAACCTTGCCCTTGGGGCCTACCACACTCATTTCTTCCTGATTGTGGGTGGCCTCGGCGAACATGCAGAGGTCGAGATGGGCGCGTCGACCGCCGGGATACTCGACGATCACGAAAGCGTTGTCGAGAATGTCGGGCACTTTGCCGTCGTAGACCTCATCGAGGTGGTTGACGTTCTGGCCCCCCGAAGCCATGACCCGAACCGGATTGGTGCCGATGATGTTGTTCATCAGATCGAAGAAGTGACAACACTTCTCCACAAGCGTGCCGCCGGTCTTCTCAGTGAACCGGTTCCAATCGCCGACCTTCTCCAGGAACGGGAAGCGGTGCTCTCGGATGGCAACCATCTGAGGATCGCCGACCGTGCCCGAGCGTACCTCGCGAAGCATCCTGGCAACAGGGGGCATGTAGCGGTACTCCATGCCCACCTGGGTGACCTTCGAGCTCTTGGCGGCAAGCTCGACAACCGCCTTGCAGTCCTCGACGGTGGTGCACATGGGCTTTTCGATGAGGGTGTGTACGTCGGCTGTCAGGACGTCGTCGAGGATCGCTCGGTGGGTGAAGTTCGGGCTGACGATCACCACTGCGTCGACGAGTTCACTCTCCAACAGCTCCCGATGGGTTGCAAAGGCGCCCACGTGGTCGGGCGCATCCGTCGCCTGTTTCGCAGCATCGAGCCCCAAGGCTCTGGAGCCGTCGTGGGGATCGGAGACCGCGGTGACTACACCACCCTCGAGTGCATTGATGTTGAAGATGTGCTCTAGGCCCATCATCCCTGTGCCGATAATCCCGTACCTAATCAGATCACTCACCGTACTGATGGTAAGGGGTCAGGGAACAGCTCGGCCTTGGCAGAGGAGGGAACGGCCAGCAGCGTGGGAGCGGCGGCCACAGAACCGCTCAAGACGATTTGCCAGGAGCACACGCCCACGACACCGACAGATTGTCACCGCTCGCGAATCGAATGTGCAGTCGAATCGCGATGGTCACGACAGTACCTGCGGTCGGGAGATTGCCGGGAAGGACAATGCCGAGTTCGCCGGACGGGGTACGAGGCTACGATCTCGGCTGTGAAGGCGGAGACTGAATCGGAAGGTTTCGATGGCTGCGACCCGTTCGCGTTCCACACGATGAACCCGTACAACCTTTGTGTGACCGTGAGCCTCCACAAGGACAGAACGTGACTGCCATCGACGCAATTCAAGATCGTGCCAGACGGCCGCTGCCCGAGGTCGACATCGACTCGCTGATCGTCGCCGCTCATGGTCGATATCGCGTGACACATCCCCGAAGTGAAGAGTCCGATGCAAGAGCACGGCGGGTCATGCCCGGAGGAAACACGCGGTCGGTGCTCGACTTCGATCCGTTTCCGTTTCGAGCAGTTCGGGCCGAGGATGCGGTGTTGGTCGACATCGATGACCACCACTATGTGGACTTCTGCGGCAACTACACCGCTGGACTTCTCGGCCACTCACCGGCTGCAATCAAGGACGCGATCGTCGATGCGCTCGATGACGGTTGGGCCCTTGGCGCCACTCACCAGAAAGAAATTGAACTCGCCGAGCTGATATGTGCCCGATTCCCGGGCATCGAGCAGGTCCGTTTCACCAACTCAGGCACTGAAGCCAATTTGATGGCTATTGGAACGGCGATCCATCACACCGCAAAGGCAAGCGTTGGCGTGTTCGAGAATGCCTACCACGGTGGGGTGCTCAGCTTCGGAGGCGTGGGTCAGCCTCACCATCAATTGAACGTTCCACACACGTTTCGTGTTGCACCATTCAATGACCCCGCCGCACTCGATTCATTGTTCGACGACCCCGACCTTGGTTGTGTTCTGATCGAGCCTGTGCAGGGTTCGGCGGGATGCCGGCCGGCGGATCAGTCGTTTCTGGCTGAGTTGCGAAATCGCTGTACTGAATCGGGAGTCGTGCTGATCTTCGATGAAGTGATGACGTCTCGGCTCTCACCCGGCGGCGCCCAGCAACGGTTCGATGTGATTCCCGACATGACCACGCTGGGGAAGTACATCGGAGGCGGAATGACCTTCGGCGCCTTCGGTGGAAGGTCAGCACTCATGGCCCATTTCGACAAAACCCGGGGTGGCCAACTCACCCAGGCCGGCACGTTCAACAACAACGTTGTCTCGATGTCAGCCGCACTCGCCGCCCTTGCAACCGAGCTCGATCCAGCAAGGATCGATGAGGTGAACCGCCGTGGCGACGAACTGAGAGAGAGGCTCGACCACGCGTTGGGCCTGTCGGGACTGCCGATGTGGGTTACCGGGCTTGGGTCGATGCTGGCGATCCATTCCTCCGACGACCGGCTGATGGAACTGCTCTTCCACGCACTGCTCGCCGATGGGTTGTACATCGCCCGTCGAGGCTTCATCGGTCTGTCGATGGCGGTCTCGGACACCCACTGCGATGGGCTAATAGACAGTGTCAACCGCTGGTGCAACGGGGTTGTCGCTGGCTAGTGGCAGGCGCCCGCCCTACCCCGCAAGCGACCGGAGCGAACCCAAAATTGGCGGGAGGGCATCGAGTACCGCATCGATGTCGTCGGTGGTTGAGGCGGCGTGGACGCTGAACCGCAGGGAACGGTGGGCGTCCACGCCCATGGCCGCCAATACCGGAGAAGGTTCCAGATCTTCTGACGCACATGCTGAACCGCTATGAGCGGCAATCCCTCTGCGGTCCAGCCCGAGCAGCACCGCTTGCGGTTCGATCCCGGCGATACCGCAACACACCAGGTGGGGGAGTCGGTCGGTGCGGTTTCGAGGGCCAAAAATCTCTAGGCCCTCCACGGCAGCCAGACCGTGGCGCAATCGGTCCGTAAGAGTAAGGGCTGCTGCGGCTTCGTGGGAGAGCGTCGCCTCCAGTTCCTCACATGCGGCTGCCAAGCCGAGAATCGCGGGCGTATTCTCAAGCCCGGCTCGTCGTCCACGCTCCTGAGCGCCTCCGACGAGCAGCGGCGGTATCCGTTTGCCACGCCGAATCACGAGTGCGCCCGAACCTGGAGGGCCGCCCACCTTGGGGCCCGAAATCGCCATGAAATCGGCATCCATCTCCAGGAAGTTGATTGGCATCCAGGGTGCGGCCTGGGCTGCATCCACGAGCAGCATCACGCCGTGAGACCTGCAGAGGGAGGCGATCTTGTCGACCGGTTGTACAGCCCCCATCTCGTGGTTGCCGAGCTGGCAGGCAGCCAATGCGATCAACGGTTCGCGTTCGAGCAGCAATTCGAAAGCTTCTGGATCGACGAGACCTTCGGGCGAGACCGGGACCGCCCGGAAGTCGTCCCCCGCGGCGTCCCGAACCGCGGAGTGCTCGATCGCAGTGCCGATCACCACCGTTCCCGGGCCACCTTTGGCGAGCGCTCCTCGCACCGTCATTACGATCGCCTCGGTCGCCGAGGATGTGAACACGACCTCCGACGTTCGACTGTGTACAAAGCTGGCGACAATCTCGCGACCGTGTTCCAGATGGGCTCGAACCTCGAGGGCTTCTTCGTGCAGTCTGCTCGGGTCGGCGTTCGGAAGATCGAGCGATCGTCGGATTGCCTCACGAGCGACCGGGCGCAACGGCGCCGCCGATGCCGAGTCCAGATAGTGCCGAGCGGTCACCGCAACGCTGCTGAATCGACCACGTCGGTGACACAGGAGTCGTCGCCCTGGGCTACCGAGGAGGCGAGAGCAACCTGGGTCTCGCCGTACAGCGAGCCGAGCAGACCTTTCACCATTCCCCGATCGACTGCACAAATCACCGGGTGCTCAATTGCGACGTCGCCGAACGGGCAGTGGCCCGCGACGATGTGGAGCTGAGGGTCCTCAGTGGCGGTGCCGGACTGGCGTTCGGCTCGAGCGGCAAAACCATGGGAAGACAATGCATCGGCGACGATGTGCAACGCAGACCGAAACGAACGGTGCGATTCGGTTTCTTGTAGACCCACCTCACCTGCCATCTTGCGACCGAACTCGATACCGACCTCCTCGGCCATCTCAGCCGCTTCGGCCGGGTCCAGGCGAGAAAGGGCCTTTCCAAGCAGCGTGATCAGAATGTCGTCGTGCCCTACCTCGAATTCCAGCTGGAGGCTGGGCTCGGCTGCGGTGAACACTTTCGCCGGCCTGCCGGCTCCGGAGCTGACCCGCTTGGAGACATCCAGGTAGCCGCCGCTGGACAGCTTGTCGAGGTGATGGCGGGCTACGTTGGCATGGACACCGGCATGGCCGGCGACCTCACTGGCCGTGAGGCCTTCGGGGTGTTCGTGCAGCAACAAGTAGATGTCACGGCGGGTGGGATCGCCGAACGCCGAGGTGACCGCATTCACCAGATTGGCGAACTCTGCCGGTTTCAGCGCCCGTTGTGCCATCTGTTCACTCTAGTTGGGTGGTCGGAAAGACCTGCCGGCGCTCCAACCGCTCTCCCAGGGCCTAGCCGTTCAGCTCGTCTCGTCCCGGTCTCGAGCTTTGAGATTGGCCTCAACCAGGTGTTTCGCTACCTCGCTCACGAGGGCAACGAGAATCCCTATCCCGATTAGGAGATACACCGAGGTGAATACCCGGCCAGCGGCAGTCTGGGGAGAGATGTCGCCATACCCCACCGTGGTCAGGGTCACGATCGTGAAGTAGAAGCTGTCGATCCACGACAGGTCTTCGACTTGCCGATAGAAGAAAGCTCCGCCGGCGATGAGCCCCAGCGCAATTGTGAGGAGGGCACGGGCATGCGCGTCCTGCGCCAGGCTGGTGAGCCCTCGGACGAGGCTGCGGCCGATGGCGAGAAGGCCGATCACTGCTCGCCTTCCCACCGATACCCGCGCCCGGGACCGCGGATAATGATTGTTCGACGGCGAGGGCTCACTTCGATTCCTTATGACTAGCAGGAGGTCTGTGCCTCTTAGGTAGTCTTAACACGTGTCCGCCGTAACGATCGAAACCGTCACCGAACTCCTCCGCCCCGTGGAGGATCCCGAGTTACACCGCAGCATCGTCGACCTGGGCATGGTGCGCAGGATCGACATTGCGCTGCCCGCTGTCACCGTTGCTGTCGACCTCACGATCGCCGGTTGTCCGTTGCGGAACGAGATCGACCGCCGGGTTACCGAAGCTGTCACTGCACTGGAGGAGGTCAGCACCGTCCACATCGAGTTCGGGGTGATGACCGACCAACAGCGAGAGGAGCTTCGAAAGAGCCTTCATGGTGACCCCGGTGCAACCGCCGGTTCGCAGCAGGCCCACGGACACGCAGAGGGTCGTGTTATCCCCTTCGCCGACCCGGGCAGCAAGACCCGGGTTCTCCTGATCGCCTCAGGCAAAGGCGGTGTCGGCAAGAGTTCTATCACCACGAACCTCGCTGTTGCCCTCGCAGCTCGAGGAAAGAGCGTCGCTGTTGTAGACGCTGATGTGTGGGGGTTCTCGATTCCCCGCATGCTCGGCATTGATCACGATCCCACGATCATCGACGAGATGATCGTTCCCCCTCAGAACTATGGCGTTCGTTGCATCTCGATGGGCTTCTTCGTCGAGGAGGACCAGCCGGTCATATGGCGAGGCCCGATGCTCCACAAGGCGCTCGAGCAGTTTCTGACCGATGTGTTCTGGGACGAGCCGGACTATCTGCTGGTGGATTTGCCTCCGGGAACAGGCGACATCTCGCTGTCGATCGCCCAGTTCATGCCACGGGGGGAGATGTACGTGGTCACCACGCCACAGGCGACCGCCGAAAAGGTGGCGCAACGGGCTGCCTACATGGCCCGCAAAGTTAATCTCACGGTTAGCGGCGTGATCGAGAACATGAGTTGGTTCACCGGCGACGACGGGCAACGGTATGAGATCTTCGGATCCGGCGGCGGGGACAAGCTTGCTCAGGCACTCGACGTGCCGTTGGTGGCGAAGGTGCCCCTGGTCCCGGCGTTGCGTGCCGGAGCCGACAGTGGCCATCCCATCGCTACTGACTCCACTTCGGAGGTGGGCGCCATCTTCGCCCAAATGGCCGAAATGATTGATGTGACGCTTGCTCCCAAGCGACGCTACCGAAGCGAACTCCGGGTTAGTTGACCCACGGTTGGCTGGGGGACCAAACCCAGCAAGTACCCTGAAGCGCAATGGACGTTCGAATTGGTATCAGCGAGAGTAGTCAGGTGATCGAGGTCGAGATCGACGACGACACCAACCGGGACGAGTTGAAGAGCGCCGTAGCCGACGCCATCAGCAAAGGCTCGATGTTCTGGTTTGCTGACAAGAAGGGCAAAGAGACCGGCGTCCCCGGCTCAAAGATCGCCTTCGTCGACATCGGCACGAGCGACGCTGATCGGCGGATCGGGTTCGGGGCGTAAGTCCTGTTCGAATCTCCCCTTCCAGACCAGGAACTGGTCGTCGTCGCCGGCAAAGGGGGAGTCGGCAGATCAACGGTGGCCACCGGGCTCGCTTTGGCATGTGCGAGCGCCGGGGAGCGAGTGCTGCTGATCGATGCGATCAAACATGGCGGAACACGAATCGCTCTCGCTGGCAGGAGCCTCCGCAACGGCGGCGACCTCCTAGAACTGGATACCGCCACTTCGCTCGATGAGTACCTTCGGATCTATTTGAAGTTTCCGATCCCCGCATCGCGTTTGGGTCCGATCGCTCGGATCTTCGAATATGTTGCAACCGCAGCTCCCGGGGTCACCGAAATCCTCATCGTCGGAAAAGTTGGGCACGAGGTCAGGGAAGGGACGTGGGACCGCGTGATCATCGATGCACCTGCCACCGGCCACGTGGTCGAACTCCTCGCCGCCCCCGAAAACCTGGGCACGCTGATCAACGTTGGCCCATTGGCCGATCAAACCGGCTGGCTGTCCGACATCTTAGGGAGTCACGAGCGCACCGGCGTTTGGATTGTGACAACGCCCGAGGAGCTTCCGGTCAGTGAATCTTTTGAATTGATCGATCGGATCCGGTCTGAGACCAGGGTCGGCCTGGCCGGCGCGGTGATAAATCGCATGCCTCGGCTGCTCTCTGAGGCGGGACTCGAAGAAGCTGATCGGTTGTCTGAGGGGGCTGGTGGCCTCGCCATAGCCGCCTCGATTGCCGCCCTTTCGACTCGAACGGCGTTGCGGGAGTCAACCCGTTTCGCCGATGTTTGGTCGACGACGGGTTTGCCTTGGTTCTCAATCCCGGTCGCCGATGATCCCGTGGAAGCGGCTCGCCGGATGTGGAGTGGGCTCTCATGACAAGCCCGGTCGATGAACTGCTCGCCACCGCAGAGGTCATCTTGATCGTCGGACCAGGCGGCGTCGGTAAGACCACAACCGCTGCCGCATTGGGGGCCCGAGCGGCGATCCACCACGATCGACGCGTGCAGGTGATCACGATCGACCCCGCCCGCCGACTTGCTGAAGCGCTAGGTGTCGACGAGTTGATCGAAGAAGAGATCCTGGTGCCTACGCCTTCGGGCAGATTCTGGGCGTCGATGGTGAACATGAGCCGAAGTTGGGATCGTCTTGTTGAGCGGCATTCGCCTTCAGCAGAGGTCAGAGACGATTTGCTTGGCAATCAGCTGTATCGATCGCTCACAACTCGATTCGTGCAAAGCCATGACTACATCGCGCTCGATCATCTCGTCGATCAGGCTGAGGACGATCGCTTCGACCTCATCATCATCGACACCCCTCCTTCTGTTCATGCGTTGGACGTACTGGACGCCCCGGACAAGATGCTCGATTTCTTCGGTTCCCGTCTGCTCACCTGGCTCACGGCCACCTACCGCTCCCGGATCTCCCAGCTCGCCGCAGCGCCGTTTCTGTCGATTGCGGAACGCCTGCTCGGTGGCCCCTTCCTCCGTGACATCGCCGACTTCTTCTGGTTGTTCAGCAAACTCCAACCAAGCTTCGTGGAGCGCACACGGGTCGTGAAGGAACGGTTGGCTGCACCGTCAACCAAGTACGTCATCGTGCAGACCCCCGAGGCGGGGCCGGCGGCTCAGGCGGTTGAATTGGCTCACGAGCTGAGCGTGCGGATGCACACGCCGTCTCTTTCGGTGATAAACCGAGCGACACCATTGTCGGTGGGGGCGATCACGACACAGGAACTCGATCTCATCGCGTCACCTGACCTCCGGCAGGCTGTTGAACTGCTCAAACAACGGGCCAACACCACCAGTGGGGGCGTGGCAAGCGTTCCGACGGTGCTCGTTTCGGAGACACCGATGGCGTTGGATTCGATCGCCGAGCTGGCTGAGCTTCTGTCGTAGCGAAGTTTCGGACCTCCTAGGGCCGGGGGACCACCCCCGAATAGGTCCTACGAACTATCGCAGGAGCACAACAGCCGCTGTTCGAGATGTGTGACCTCTGTTCTACTGGAGAGGTAGTTCCTGTGTGTTGTTGTTGTTGTTTGGAGTGTTATGAAAACCAAGATCATGTCGTCGGAGTTGTTGAAGAAGCAGCGCACGATGCACCCGTGTCCTGCGTGCCAAGCGAACGGAGTTGTCGATTTCGTCGACCTCGTGCGGGGCAGGGCGCAACTGCACTGTCCCCGGTGCCCAACCTCGTGGGCCGAGCAAACCGAAGCGACCATGAAGTTTCTGGAGCGCGACTAGACCTCAACCGTGAGCGTCGCAACCGCTCCTTGACCGTTGCGGTTGCTCTCGAGTGTGAACGTCCCACCCAGGTCTGCTGTCGCCAGGGTTCGAATGATGGTTAGGCCAAGTCCTGGATCTACGTCGATGTCAAAATCGTCTGCAAGGCCGATCCCGTTGTCGATCACCCGAACCGTGAGCTGAGTCTTCGTGGTCCTCATCTCGATCTTGACCCTTGGCTCGCCGACTGCCGCGTTGTCGCCGTGAGGGAATCCATGTTCCACGGCATTCTGTATTAGCTCTGTAAGGACCACAGCAAGGCTCGAGGCCGTTTCCGCAGGCACCACTGGCCCGTCGCCGTCCATCGTGATCGTCACGGGCCGGTCGGGATCCATCAAGGCGCCTCGCACCATCTGGACGACGGGGTGCACCACATCGTCCAAGGCAACGTCGTCGCCACCGTCGCGACTGAGCACCTCGTGAACCAGTGCGATCGACCGAATCCGACGTGAAGCTTCATCGAGAGCGGTCTTGGCCGCCGATTCGCTGACTCGGCGCCCCTGAAGCCGCAGAAGCGAGGAGACGGTCTGGAGATTGTTCTTGACTCGATGATGGATCTCGCGGATCGTGGCGTCCATCGATACCAGCAGTCGCTCCTGACGCCTGATGTCGGAGATGTCCCGCAACAGCACCAGCGCACCCGCCTCCCGCCCCTGCGCGAGTAACGGAAGGAGGCGCATCTGAATCGCGACGTTCTCGCCGCGCTCCAGATCGTGAATCAGCGGAGCTCGCAGTCCGAAAGCGGTTCGGAGCACATCGCGCGGTAGACCGATGTCGGTGACATCCCGGCCGACAGCATTGGCGTGGAACCCGGTCCTGTGGAGCGCCGATACGGCGTTGGGTGAGGTGTATTCCACCCTCCCCTGAGCATCGAGGACGATCACCCCGTCACCGACTCGAGGTGAGGATTCAGCGGTGGGGTCATCGAAGGGGTAGGGGAAGGAGCCGTCGGCAACCATTGTGAAAAGCCGATCGACGACCTTGAGATAGGACCGTTCGAGTTCGCCGGGCTCTCGACCGACGGCTCTCGCCCTCTCGTTGACGAGCACGGCAATGACCAGACCGTTGTGCCGAATTGGAACTGCGCGCACCATGACCGGGTCTTCGACTTCTGCGCGATGCACGCTGCCCGAGACTGGCTGTCCTGTCGACAACGCCTCCTCCACCAGGGGCCGATCGCGGGAGAAAAGCCCGATGTGATCAGTCCGATAGAGCGTCTGGGTAGTGGTCGGTCGGACCTGACCGACCACGAGTAGCCGTTGGTCCTTCGCCGGAACGAAGAGCAGCAAATCGCCGAAAGAGAGATCTGAGATGGGGCCCCACCCCGCGACGAGCCGCTTGAGATGCTGTTGGCCCGGTTCGCTTGCCGTCGTGTGATGCCTAAGCAGATCCCCAAGCGTTGACATTATTCTGATTCCGCTCGTGCCGTTCGTCGGCGCTGGGGCGCCTCTTTACCAACCGTGTTTGGGCGCAGGGCGCCAAAACACCCGTTACGAAGCTGCCCGATGGGCTCACGGCTCGTGCTCTGGTCGCTCCAAGCTCGCTGTCGCTCGGTCAGCGGCTTGAAACCCCGAGTGCTGCTCCGTCCCTCCGCAGCCTCACGTGTCCAGTTCATCGTGTCCCTAGCCTAGAGGCCAGGCCCGCCGGCGAACTACGAGTTGATCGATGGGGATCGATTCGGTCGGTCTCGAATCAAGAACCACCCAAAAACTTCTAGGTGAATATGAAGTTCTGCGAAAGTGATGTCTTGATTCTTGAGGGATTACTGAAGCTGCGACAGATCACCACCGAAAGTGTTTGGTTGACCGCTTACCCCTTGAAATTGGGCGGTGTAGATGGAACACCCTGGCGAGCGGCGGTGAAGATTCCCGTTCGTGGCGAGCGAGATTCTACGCCGTGAGCAAAAACTCCCTTGAGAATGGGGTGAACGGACCAGTAGGGTTCGGGTACCAGAGAACGCAATCCCGTACCGTCCGCACTGGAGTATCGCCCATGAAAGCAGATCAGCCCGCAGAGTCGCACGACCAAATGGCAGATCTGCCGTTGCGGATGCCGTTGATGTTCGAGCGGATCGCCGCCAAAGTTGGGCAGCGGCCCCGCACCGATCGTTCGGGTCAGGATCTTGATGTTACGTGGCGTCGCAACGCTGCTTGCCGCGACACGGATCCGAGCTTGTTCTTCCCTATAGGAGTCACCGGTTCGGCACTTGTGCAGATCGGAGACGCCCGAGAGGTGTGCATGAGCTGCTCCTGTCAGGAGGCCTGTCTCGAGTTCGCATTGCGCAGCAATCAGGACACTGGCATTTGGGGTGGGGCGTCTGAAGAGGAACGTCGCCACCTGCGCCGTACGTACATCAACAAACGCGGTCGCCTAGCAGCCAACTGGCTTTTCGTTTCGGGCCGGTTCACTCCCCGTAGAGGACGTCGAGTGCCGTCGAGATCTCGTCGGTCACGATTCCGTCCACTCGAAGCCTGTGAAGCTCCAGGATTCTCTCCGGGTCGTTGACAGTCCACGCGAACACGTCGAGGCCAGTCTCCCGGCACATTTTCATGAGCGTCCTGTCGACCAGCATTTCCGACGGGTGCAATGCATCGACAATTCCCGCAGCCCGATCCACCATTTGTATGGGGTTGGCTTGACCCCATACAACCCAGCCGATCGGGATCGAGGGGTCGTGGTCACGGATTCGCTGGATCGAATCGAAGTCGAAGCTGCTGACCAGTACCCGTTCGGCGGCGTCGAAGGCCCGTACGAGGGCGGCAACGGCGAGTGAAATCCCGAAGGTTTGGTCATAGTCAGGATCGCCGGGAAGGTTCTTGACCTCGATATTCAACCACGTATCGGTGCAGACTTCGAGTGCATCGGCCAAGGTCGGAAGCCAGTCAGGTAGCTCGTCGCTATGGGTTTTCCGAACCATGCGACCGTCGTCGAGGTGCACGTCGTGGTGGACGACGAGTACATCATCGGCGGTGCGCCGAACATCGAAATCGATTCCAGCGACGCCGAGCTCGACTGCCCGCTCAAAGGCTTCGAGAGTGTTCTCCCGGATACGTGATCCATCGCGTCGCGTGGTTGCGCCCCGGTGGGCGATCACGCGTGCGGCCATTCAGGCGATTCTACTAAGCAGTGATTCTGGTTGGCACTACCACGCGGAGCGCGCCCGGGAGGTGTTCGAGCCGAAGCGACGTGACCGGTTTCTGCGGTTCGCCGTCGAGTTGGTAGGGAAAGTCCCGGTCTGAGGTGACCGTGGCGCCGTAGACATCGGACCAATGATGCATTCGGTTCTCGTCCGGTAGCCCGCTAGCGCTTCGTAGAGCCGTTATAGCGGCGGGAATCAGGGTGGTTACCCCAACCGACTCCAGCGCCACGAGCGACAGCGGAGTGTCGAGGTTCACTTCTGGGGCCAGGTCGAGGGGTTGGCTCCCCAGGAATGTGTACGGGTTCACATTGAGTGCAACCGCGATCTGAGCGTGATCGACCCGGCGCCCGTCGTCGGCGTTCACCGAGAAACTCAGCGCTCGCCGTTCGGCTGAGCTCCATGTTCGAAGCGCCGACCACACGAACCATGCATGGCCGGCGTACCGCTTCACTGGGCCGCGTCGTTCCACCCGATCAACGACGGCTGCGTCGAAGCCGATTCCCGCGTGGAAGACGAACGCCCGGCCGTTCGCGGATCCGAGCGAGGCCGAGACAATCGAGTCCTCAGCCAACGCTTCCAGAATCATCTCGGTCGCCTTGATCGCATCGTTGGGGTAGCCGATCGCCCGTGCGAACACGTTCGTAGATCCTCCCGGGAGCGGGGCGACAGCCGTAGTGGTACCCAGAAGGCCATTGGCAACCTCGTTAACGGTTCCGTCGCCCCCGAACGGAATGACGACGTCAACCCCCTCGCGCTGCAGCTGGTGAGCCAGTCGAGTGGCGTGATTACTGCGTGTTGTTTCGATGATCTGGAGTTCGTGATCCTTTGCAAGTGCCTTCTGGATGACAACCCGAGTGCGGGCGGTGACCGATGACGCGACCGGATTGACGACGATGGCGAGCTTGATGACAAAAAACCGTAGTCGTAGATTTGACCCGACGGTCAAGAAAGGTTCTACGCTCTATCTTCTATGAAGGTAGCCGTATGCGTAAAACAGGTCCCCGATCCAGCAGATCCGGGGGCACTCGATCCCGAAACCAGGACGCTGAAACGAGACGTGAAGCTGATTCTCGACGAGGCTGACAGCTATGGGGTAGAAATGGCCCTTCAGCTGGTAGCTACTGCCGGTGGAGGCGAGGTGGTGCTGGTTTCGATGGCCCCCAACAGCGAGCGTTCGGGCCTGTCCACTGCCCTCGCAATGGGAGCGGACTCGGCAACCCTTGTTTCGGACCCCGCCCTTCTGGGCTCCGATGCGCTCACAACCGCCAAGATTCTCGCCAAAGCGATCGCGGAACAGGGTCCCGATCTGGTGATTGCCGGGTCGGAAAGCTCCGACGGCTATACGGGCACCGTGCCCGAGCAGATCGCCGGGGTTTTGGGTTGGCCGTCGGTCACGACCGTCAAGGCGGTTGAGGTCAGCGGTTCCACGATGAACGTGCAGCGGCAAACCGACGCCGGATACGACGAAGTCGAGTGCCCGTTGCCCGCCGTCATCAGTGTGACCGCTGGTGTGGTGGAGCCTCGTTACCCGTCGTTCAAGGGCATCATGGCCGCCAAATCCAAGCCGGTCGAAGAAAAGACCGTTGCCGACCTCGGTATGACAGCTGATCAGGTTGGCTGGGCTGGTTCTGGACAGGAAGTCGTCGATGTAGTCGATGCACCGGTCCGCCAGGCCGGCGAGAAGATAGAAGACGACGGAGAATCCCACCTCAAGATCATCGACTTCCTCGAGTCGGTCAAAGCAATCTAAGCCAGCTCATCAACGACTTTTCGGAGAACGAATCAAAATGACACTCGACACCATCTGGGTTTACGCCGAGGGCGACAGCGATGCTCTTTCCTCCACGACCCAAGAACTTCTGACCAAAACACGCGATCTCGCCGACACGGTGGCGGTCGTCTACGCCGGCGACGGTGACGACATCGCGGAGGCCGCAGGTGCCTACGGCGCCGAAACCGTCTATGCCACGGGCGATCTCGCGGGGATGCTCGTCGGCGTACCCGTCGCCGCCGCGATTGCTGCCGCGGTCGAGTCCGGCGATGGCCCCGACGCCATTCTTCTGGGCACAACCTATGGTGGGCGTGACATCGCTGCCCGTTTGTCGGTACTGCTCGATACGACGGTGATCACAAACGTTGTCGACGTGGCTGTCGACGGCGACACGCTTGTCGGTACCGAGCAGATTTTTGGTGGAGCCACGGAGATCAAGACCAAGTTCACCGGCGACGGCGTAAAGATTGTTCTTGTGCGTCCAAAGAGTTTCGAGCCTGCTGCTTCCGATGGTGCCGAAGCTGATGTGGAAGATCTCGAAGTGCCGGAGCTGGGTACTGCCGCTGGAGCCAAGGTCACCAACCGTCATGTCGAGGAGTCCGAGGGGCCCAAGCTCGACGAAGCGTCATTGGTTGTTGCAGGCGGTCGTGGCTTGGGTCAGGCCGAGAGTTTCGAACTCGTCGACAGGCTGGCTGCTTCTCTCAAAGGCGCTGCCGGGGCGACGAGAGCCATCGTCGATGCTGGATGGGTTCCCTACTCCTCCCAGGTGGGTCAGACAGGCAAGGTCGTGAAACCATCGGTGTACATAGCCGCAGGTATTTCAGGAGCTACGCAACATCTGGTGGGGATGAAGGGGTCGAAGAACATCATTGCGATCAACAAGGATCCCGAAGCTCCGATTTTCGGAGTGGCCGACCTCGGCATTGTTGGTGATGTTCACAAGGTGATCCCAAAGCTGCTCGAGGCACTCGAACAACGTTAGAGCACGAACTCGGGTCAGATCTCGCCATCGGCGGGTCTGACCCGTTGTGCGCCTTTTGTAGCTCAGTTCGGTAGACGTAACGATCCGCGTAGGCGGATTTCGACAATCTCGACCGCGATCGGTTCGCCATCTTCGTTCACGCGTGTTTGGCTCGAGACCCCAACCGAATAGTCGAGCGAGTCAAGACCGTCGAACCTCAGCGGGCCGGCGAGCGGCGGATCAACGCCTGGGTCTCCGTCGAAGCCAAAGCGGTCGGAGCTGTCAACCTTGGAAATAAGTCGATCGGCCTCCCGCTGTGGAGAACGACTCACGACGAGCGCAGTCGATTCCACTGTCAGGTTCACCGTGCGAAGCCGGTCCGAGCCGCTGACGGACACAACGATCAGGGTTCGGATGTCACTGTCGGGAAGAGGGAGTGGCCCGTCAGCCCAGTCGAGCAGAAGCTCCACTTCTTCAAGAGGTCGCATGGAGTTCGATGTCAGTCGCATCGTCGACCCCTCCCGGCGAGGAGCGGTGGTCACCACAAACTCTTCAACAAAGTCGACCGACGGCAGGCGGAATGATCCCGACCGGACATCGCCGTCGGTCGAGTCGACCGCAATCATTCCGACCGCCTGAAGTGAAGCGGCCATCTGGTTGAACGCTGTGGTGCTGGGGAGTGTCGTGGTGAGCGACACGGCTACCTGTGTGACCGCCGTACCTTCCTCGGTTGGGGGTCCGGTCCCGATGCTCACTTCGACGATTTCGGCATCATCGGGAGTGGCCACGCCCGCCGGAATCGAATTGATCGACCTGATTGTGCGTCCCAGATCATCGGTGGGACCAAGAAGCGACTGCAGACGTTCACCTGTGATGCGCAGGTTCGACATCGGTAGTTCTTGGGTCGTCGTCGGTGTATCTAGGCGTTCCTCATCTGAACCGGCAGGAGATGTCGATTGCGGGACTCCGGAGGTGGTCGGGGGTCGCGGTGCAGTTGTCACCGGCGCAAGAGTGCGGTCCGGTGCAGCGCTCACTTGGGTCAGCTCGGCGGAACCTTGTTCACCTCGGGGCAGTGTGTCCGGGCTCGTGGACAAGCTGCAGCCCATGAGAACCAAGGAGGCCACTGCAGCCAGGAGAGCGAAGCTGCTGCGGGGAACGGGCTTCATCACGGCCCGACTTTACTGTGAAGCACGTTGGGTCAATGGGACTGCCCGGGCGGGATCCGAACCGCCATAGGAATAGAACTATCGAAGAGCTCCAGTGCGGCGGACATGTTGAGCTTTTGGGTCTAGCGCGGTGATGCCTCGACGGTCGCGTGGACCCTTTCGCCAACCAAAGGTTCGATCAACTCCACTCCCGACTCGGAGGCGGATCGGATCCCGACGTAGTTGCGGCCACTCCCCGGTATTGGCCACGAGAGCTTCATCGCAAGCGGCCGGGACGGTGGTGGGCCCACCATCAACAGCTGACCGTCATCGATCAGCCGAAGGCGAGGTGCTGCTCCCAACCCTTCAGGAATCACACAACCGGGGGCGAGAAGCGATCCGGCTCTTACGGCCACGGGCCGCCCGCCATCGTCGGAAAACCGGATGTGAGCGCCGGATCGAAGCCGCACCACATGTTCTTCGACATCAGCCCGAATTGGACCCGGCTGGCGGGTCCATCCCAATCCAAGATGCACCCGTGTCGTGGGCCAACAAGCCGACCAATCACACAGAGTCTCGAGCCGCGTGAGGCCGTCCAATACTCCATCGGAACTGTGATGCACGGTGAGAGATCCGAACAGGGCATCGAACTCAGCGCGGCGGGCACGCGTGAGTCCGTGGGTTGTGACCGAACCGACTCTGCTGAGAGTCGAAGACCATCGCGAAGGTACTTCGATGCTGAGGGGCAACTGAGAGAAACGAGCAGCCTTGTGGGTCCATCGCTCGATGTCATCAGGTCCATCGACCAATCCAATCGCAACAAGTCGCCGCTCACCGGCATGTCCGACGACCATGCTGCAACCGTCTGAATGACCAATCGACACGACCCGGAGCGGTCGGTCCGAGTCGTAGTTGGGGTTCAGGTGAAGGCTGTTCGCGAAGGCGGCCACCGGCGCGTCGATCCCAGCCACGTGGCCATGCCCGTCAATGGATCTGAATAGTGCCGAAAGTGCCCTGCGACCCCTGCGGGGCGGGGAATCCAGGGGTACAGCAAAGTGAATTTCGGTTGAAGCCGAACCCGCGAGTTCGCGCAGATCCCCAACACGCACTGCTTCATGAAGGATCACGATGGCCGAAAGATCAGAGTGGGGATCCTCGGCATTCCAGACCGCTGCCTTGACGACGCTGTTTTCGGTGAGCTCCTGATCGACTCCAGCAGCGCTGTGGGTGTGTTGGGGAACCACTGCTATCGGCATGCCTGGAAGCCTCGCCGGAGTCGACCGTGGCTCGCAACCGCTCATTGTGGTGGTGGGAACGACAACTCAGCGAACCTGCGGGACCTTAGGTAGCGTTGCCTCGTGTTTCGCCGTCATCCCGTGGGACTGTGCAGCCTGGTAGCTGCGATGGTGTCGGTCGCCGGTTGTTCTGCGCTTCCGCCGCCCATAGATGTGGCAGAGGCCGCTGCGCCTGAGATCGAACGTCCACCCACAACGGCGAGTCCCTACAGCATCCCTGAGACTGGATCACACAACAGGAGCGGGTTCGCTGATTCGGTTGTTGGAGAACGGGATCGGCGCGCTCCGGTTTCGCTCGGGTTTGCCGGTGACACGTCGTTCCACAACAACCTCCACCTCCAGGATCCGCTGTCTGAGGCCACTGGCGTACTCTCTCTCCCAGATTGGATGATGGTGAATCTGGAGACCGCAGTGGCTCCCGCAGACGTGGGCTTGCCCTTCGTCGAGAAAGAGTACTTGTTCCGGTCTGACCCGATCATGGTCGAACAAATGGCACGAGCCGGGATCGATGCGGTCTCGCTGGCCAACAATCATGCGCTCGATTTCGGTTCGGATGCCCTTTCGAATGGTCTGGGGCTGCTGGAAGCCTCGGGTATTGCCGCCGTAGGTGGAGGGGTCGATGCCGAAGCCGCGTACAAGCCGCTGATCCAGACCGTGGGCGAGTGGACCGTGGGTATCGCCGCCTTTTCTCGCGTTCCCTGTGACTGGGCGTCGAGTGGCAAGAATGTTCGTCCCGGGGTTGCGTGGGCCTGTCCGGCGTTCATGGCCGATGCCGACGGAGTTGTGAACGCACTCGTGGATGACGTTGATCTAGCGGTCGTTATGGTGCACGGCGGCACTGAGGGCCAACTGTGTCCCGACCAAACCATGCGCAACCTCAATCAGCACTGGGCCAACATCGGCGTTGGCCTGGTTGTCAACAGCCATCCCCACGTGGTGCAGGGTGTCAGTTCGATCGGCGAGACCATGATTATCAACTCGCTCGGCAACTTCGCCTTCCCACCATCGTTCGGACTCACTGCCAATTCGGCGGTATTCCTGGCCACACTTACCGAACAGGGTCTGTTGTTGTCGGTCGAACCGTTCGTAAGTGAGGGTGGTGTTCCTCGCGCTGGCACACCGCTTCGACGACGGTCGATCCTCAACCAAATCGACACCTATTCTGAGGGTTGGCGAGTCCTGTCCGACGGCCGCCTGATCCAGGACAGCAGCTGGTCCGGGGCCTGTATCCCCTGACGCCCACGAGAATCTGTAGTACAAGGCCGCTACGTCAGCGAGCACAACCGGTGCAGGGCACCGGACCGAAGTGGGTGACATGTCTGGTCCATCCCGTTCCGTTGTGAAAGCGCTGGTTGTGAAGCTTCTGTGGGTCGGCGTACCAGCCGGCCGTCTTTTTCACAGTAGCCGTCGCCTGCGGGGGCTCATCGAGGGTGGTCATGGGGATGGAATCGGCGTAGATGTGACCGTCCTTGAGGGCTCAGGCCACCAGACTCCTGGCCGGTGCGTGCGCTGGCAGTTTGCCCGCTGCTTCGCGTCGAGTGAGCTCGGCTCGACCTTCTGGGCACTGCTCGGCGAAGGGGCACCATCCGCACAATACGCCGGGCTTGGCCTCGAACTCGTCGGCCGAACATGCCGACGCCAGGTTGGCCCATGTGGCGGAAAGCTGACCGATCGCTTCATCAATCTTGACCTGGGTGACGGGAATGTCCACGATCGACTGCTTCAGGTAGATCAGACGTGCTGACCGCGGCATCTCACCTGTCTCTGCGTGGAGGGCCGCCGCGTAGAGCATTACTTGTTGGATCTTGTCTTCGCGCCAGCGAATGCCCGGCAAGGTACCTGACTTGTAGTCGGTTACCACGAGTTCATCGTTGACCTGGTCGACCCGATCGATGATCCCTACGAAGGGCACCTCTCCTAGGGTGGTGCGGACCTTTTCTTCTGTGGAAACAACATCGACGTTGGCGGGATCTTCGAGTTCCCACAAGCCAGCGACGCACTGCCAGGCGTTCCAGCGGAACGCACGAGCATCATCGGGGCTCAGCTCCAGCGAGATGTAGTCGTCCTCGGCTTCGAAATCCTCCCACAGCGCTCGGGCCAGTGCCTTGGCTCCATCGAGGGTGCGCTCCGGGGCCTGAAGTTGGCACAGATGTTCGAGAACCAAATGAGCGAAGGACCCCACCAGAGCCGCTTGGCCGGAGGGCTCTGGCAATCGGTCTACGTACTTGAACTTCCAGCGCCGGGGGCAACCGTCGAACGACGACGCCGACGACGGCGAAAGGTAGTCGGGTAACTCAGCCACGTTGACCATTATTGATCACCCCTGTGACAGAGAGCGGGAGCCTGGCAATCAAACCGTCTCAGAACGGCATGTCGATGCCGCCGTAGCCACCGCCGCGACGACGACTTGACCGGCGAGACTGTCGCGGCTGACCAAGGCGGCCGCCCATCAACATGCTGACGATAACGCTCATCGCCATCTTGCCCAGAGTGCCTCCCATCGTGCTCCGCCGTTGTTGAGGTTCATATCTCCGACGGGGATTGCGCTGGGGAAGCGGCCGGGGCGGTTGCCCTCGACGGCGGAGCTGGGCGTCACGTTCAGCTGGGCTGGCTGAGGGCGGGGGAGGAGCAGGAGCCGGCGGCTGAGTCGACGATTCGGACCCGTCGTCGGTGAAGGTCGGCGGCGTGCGGCCGGTGAGCTTGGCTTCGATCACTTCGAACTGCCATTCAGCCTTGTCAATCTGATCATCGAGCACATCCACCTCGGCTGGCGTGGTGGCGCTACGTATCTCGTTGGACACGTTCTGGTAGGCCGCTGAGGCCTCCTCGTATATTGAGATCAGTTCTGGGTCTTTGACTTGAATGACTTCATCACCGAGATCGATCACCCGGTCGGCGTTCGCCTTTAGTTGCTCGATGATTTCCTGCCGATCCGCTTCGAGGTTCTTCGACTCGACGGCTTTTGTCTTCCGGCGGCCCCGCAGCATGTTGATCAAGAAGAACCCTGCTATCACGAGCAGTATCGGGACGATCCAGGGGAACCCACCCCCTGACTCTGGAGTGTCGAGCCCTCCGGCAGCGTCGTTACCCAGATTGGCGAGGTACTGATCGATTCCGCCCGCGATGTCACCGCCCCCGATTGTCTGGGTGATGTCGTCGGTCAATGACTCAGCCGAGCTGTTGACCCCTCGCGCGAACACGCTGGCGTTGGTCAGGACGATGACAGCTCCATAGCTGCTGCCCCGACTCCTCAGTTCGGCGAAGATCTCCTCTGCTGTCGCTGAAGACTGGCTGAGGTTGTCGAGCCGCACGAACGCGACGCCCTGCCCGTTGGCTCGGTCGATAGCGGCGTCGGCCTCGGCAGTGACGCTTCGTTCGAGAACGCGACCCTCCTGTTCGATTTGGTCGACCACAGCTTCGATGTCCACCGATTGGGCCATCGCGGCGCCTCCGACCGTGAACGTGGCAAGGAGCACAGCGGCCGAAATCAGAATCGCCCAAGAAGTTCTTCGCATTTCGGCAGTCTATGGCGGGCGACCTCCACGATGCCCAGCCAAAAACCCGGACCGGGGAGCCCACCTCACGATCCGCCGACGGGTGCACCTCGTTGTTCAGGCCCGTCGACGAAGGACCCAACCGTGGGTCGACCTGCGGGCTTGTTCCTCGGCGGTCACTTGTCGGTATGCCTTCATCCAGTTTCGCTCCTTCAGCAGACCGCTGCTGAAGTCAGACAGGTACCATCGCAGAAAGCCGAGCCAGCCACGGTCGTTGAACTGTTCTACGTGTACGAGTTCATGGGCGATGAGCGAGGAGGTCCCATCCGCCGGTTCATCGTGGGTGAGGAAGATGTTTCGGCCCAGCGTGAGACCCTTGAAGGTGCCGGGAAGCCAGAAGAGGGAACGGATTCGCGCCCGATCGATCGTGTCCGGGCGCACGTGGTCGTAGGCAACTTGCTCGCTGGGGGTGAGTCGTCGGCTCATCTTGTGGCCCATTCCTGAGCCGACAGTTCGTACACGTCGGCCCATCGGCCGCACCGCGGAATCACCGTGCGATAACTGGCGACCATTCCCAGCCTCGTAGCCAGCGCCGCCGACCTGTGGTTTGCGGGTTGAATGCAGGCGACGACCCGGTCCAGTAAATCGGCGTCGAAGGCCCAGGAGAGGACGGCGGTTGCGGCTTCGGTTGCAAATCCCCGGCCCCAATAGTCCGGAATTAGTCGCCAACCGATCTCGTGAACGGGGAGGAGCTCAGGCAGAAACGAGGGCGGGGCGAACCCGACCATTCCGATGACAACACCAGGCTCGTCCAAGTGTTCACAGGCCAGGATTCCGGGTCCTTGGCTCTTGTCCACAGCGTGAGCCAACCGTTGGTTGATGTCGGCTGCGCCGAGCGGGCGGCCGTCATCGATATGGGCGAGAACTGCCGAATTGGTGAGGAGTTCGCGCCAGACTTCCAGATCATCGTGGGTCCAGGGTCGTAGCACCATCCGTTGTGTGACGATAGACCGCACAAGGCCGCACCGTACCGTTAGCCCAGCCTGCATGCGCCTCTCCTAGGCTGAGAGAATATGTCCATCCCGGTTCGTCGTGCAGGTTTCTTCGCTCTCCTAAGTGCGGTGACTGTGGCCGTTGTAGTGCGGCTACGCCCTCGCCGCGACCTCGGAGGGTCACCTGTTTCAAATCAGCGGCTGACCGCTCGAAATCTTCGACTGGCGAAGCTGGGAGTGAAGGGTGGCGGCCGGTATGCAAAGTATCGAGCGCGGCGGGTCTTCGCCGATGCGGCTCGTTCAGAAGAACTCGACACCCAGTTTCAGCTCGAGACCGCAGAGGATGTTGCGGCCGAACTGGGACAAATGAAGGGCGCAATGATGAAGATCGGCCAAATGGCCAGTTACATCGACACGGGCCTTCCTGACACGGTGCGGAATTCGCTCGCCAGTCTCCAACATGATGCCCCACCGATGAGCGCGGAATTGGCAGCTCAACAGATCCAAGCCGAACTCGGCGAGCGGCCCGAACAACTCTTTGCCCACTGGGATCCAGTGCCTCTGGCTTCGGCATCTATCGGACAGGTTCATAGGGCGATAACCCACGACGATCATGCGGTAGCGGTCAAGGTGCAGTATCCAGGCGTTGGGGAGGCGATGGCGAGCGACCTGGAGAATGCAGATTGGATCTTTGGTGGTATGGCCGCCATGTTTCCCGGATTGGACAAGGGGCCGATCATTGAAGAACTGAAGGTTCGCTTGATCGAGGAACTTGACTACACCCTCGAAGCCAAACGGCAGCGACGCTTTCATGAGGCCTATCGAGGTCATCCATTCGTCACCGTTCCGGCGATCCACGACCGGTATTCAACCAAGCGCGTTCTTACATCTGAACTGGCCGAAGGCGTACGCTTCACCGAGGTAGTGAACTGGTCCCAAGAGGAGAGGAACCTGGCAGCCGAGACATTGTTTCGGTTTTCTTTTGGTGCCATCTACCGCGAGCACATGTTCAACGGAGATCCTCACCCCGGGAACTATCTGTTTCAACAGGGAGGCCGCGTCACCTTTCTCGATTTTGGTCTGGTCAAAGAGTTCACGCCCAAGGAAACCGAGCTCTTCGAGGACCTGATCACCCATATGGTGCTCAACCACGATCCGGGCTCCTTCCGCCGTCTCATCGAGGGTGCCGGGTTGCTCAGCAACGAGGCTGGCCATAGCGACGCCGAGGTGATCGACTATTTCTCGTTCTACTACCGCTACGTGATGGAAGATCGACCGGTAACGATCGATGCCGCATATGCAGCCGACGGCGTGTCGATGCTGTTTGACATGAACAGTGAGCATGGCTCGCTCATGAAGCAACTGAATGTGCCGCCCGCTTTCGTAGTTCTGCAGCGGATAACGCTCGGTTTGATGGGCCTGTTCGCCCGGTTGGACGCCACGATGAACTGGCGCCGTATCGCCGAGGAGTTGTGGCCTTTCGTCGACGCGAATCCTTCAACACCGATGGGTGAAGAGATTCGTCGTTGGCAACTGGAGACAGGGAGGCGCTGAGCGCTCAGCTCTGGGCTTGGGGTGGCAGGCAGTGGCCTTCCGGGCACGGGTCGGGCCAAGGGCCCGCGTGACCCAGCCACAGCGCCGGAGCTCCATCGATCTTTTCCTGCACGAGTTCTCTGATCGCTTTGACGAACGATGGGTGTGTCCCCACTGTGGCAGCGCGACGCATGGTGAGCCCGAGTGATGCCGCCGTCTCGGCGGCTTGGATATCGAGGTCGAACTTCACCTCCATGTGATCGGAGATGAAACCCAGCGGCACAACTGTGACTTGGGATTGTCCCATGTCACGCAACGAGACGAGATGGTCATTGATGTCGGGCTCGAGCCACGGAACATGGGGTGGTCCGCTCCGACTTTGATATGCGAGGTCCCACTCGACTCTCAGGCGGCCAGCGATCAGGCCCGCCATCTCTTTGAGTTGAGACTCGTAGTCGCACCACTGAGCCATCGATTCGGGGATCGAGTGAGCGGTGAAGACAACCCGGTCCCCCCTTTGAAGGACTTCCTCGGTGCGGTCGACGACCGCGTCTATGAAGCCGGGGTGGTTGTAGAAGAGTCGCAGTTTGTGCAGCCCGGGGGCTGCCTCACCCACAGTTCTGGCGGCGGCGGCAAGATCCTCTCGATACTGGCGGCAGCCGCTGTAGGAGGAGAAGGCTGAAGTTGTGAGCACGAGGGCGTTGCTCACACCGTCGTCGGCCATCCGCTGGAGGGTGGTGGCAAGATAAGGCTCCCAGTTGCGATTCCCTAAATAGATCGGCAGACCGATTCCGAAGTCGTCGAACTCGGTTCGAAGCGCTTGGATCAATGCGAGGTTCTGATCATTGATCGGAGAGCGTCCGCCGAACTTCTCATATTGTTGTGCGACGATCGCGAGCCGCTCGTCGGGGACGTTGCGACCGGCTGTGACGTTTCGGAGGAATGGCATCACCTCGTCGGGACCATTTGGTCCGCCGAAGCTCAGAACACACAACGCATCAAACACCGATATTCCTAGGTGTGGTCCTAGCGCCTGAAACCGTAAGTTCGTTGTCGCTCACAGTTCGAAACGATACCGATGTCGCTAGAACAAGCGCTCGAGATCGAGGGAATCAAACTGCTCGTCGTCGAGGGAAACCAACTCGACCGGATCGGCCACTTGCCGGCTGTTGTCGCGCGCCTGAATCACGGACCGCCTGCTGGGCGAGCGAGGAGCGTAGCCCGCAGCTGCACGCTCTTCGTCGTTTTCGCCGCCCCATATCCCGTGCTCTCGGTTGAGTCTGCCGGCTCGACGGCAGGGAAGTACACTTGGGCACGCACGACAGAACGATTGGGCAAGGGCCTCGCGTTCCACTCGTCGTTCGGGTCTCTCAGCGGCCGGTCCGAAGAACACCAGCGTCATGCCATTGCACAGCGCTTGATCTCTCCATTCAGCGTCGGTATCAGCATGTAGAACGGCTAGTTCAGTGTCCATAGTGGGCCTCCGGTATCTAACTTAGTGCTAAATGTACAAGGAGTCAACGTGACGACTGTAACAAGCGCCTTCGACGCGACGAAATCCCTGTTCAGGGTGACGTGAAGTTCTTTCGAGGCCGTCGTTCAGCGTCGAAATGGGGATCCTGGGAGTTCTCCTTCAGGCTCGGGATGCCGCTGCAGCTCCGGCTGCGGCCATCTCAGCGGACTCAAAATAGAGATCGCTGCCCAGCGCAAGAGCCGCAGCTTCGTCCGACACTGCGACACCACCAACCAGCACTGCGTTGATCTTGGGCTGGTCACGGATCTCTCGCACGAGTGCGCCTATTGCATCTCCCAGGCCGGGAGCGCTTACGGCAAGCGCAACCGAGACATTGCCATCGGCCTGATCGGCGGCCTGGAGAATCTCCTCAGGTCCAGCAACCAGGCCAAGATCAACAACGGCAGCTCCCTCACCGCGAACGAGGTTGGCAAAGAACGCTGTGGCCAGCGTGTGAGTGTCGCCCGGTGGACAGGCAACCACCACCGTGCCGGCCCTGCGTCCCTTCCGTGAGGGCGTACCGAGCCGAGAGATCAACCGCATGGCGACAACCGTGGCGATGTGCTCTTGGGCGATGGTGCCTTGACCATCGGCCCAGCGCTGACCGGTTTGTCGCAGAGCGGGGGCTATCAGCTGCTGCTGGGCCCGCAACGGCGCGGCATGAAAGCCTGAAGCCATCAGCAGGTCCCACGCGCCAACCTCGTCGCCCGCTTCCATCAGCTTCCTCAGCGACTCCACCGTTGGAACCGCTCGCGTTTGGTCGGGCCCAGAGTCCCCGCCGCGCCGGCGAAACGCATCCAAGTCGGCTTGTTCGACCATCCATCGGCGGCCCTGCTGGCGCGCCCGCAGGTCGCCAACCCGTACGTAGCGATAGGCGGTCATGTAATGGACGCCAAGAACACCCGCAACTTCCTGCAACGTCAGATCAGGTTTTGGCGCAGCTTCCACGCACGGAAAGAGTAGAGAAAGTTTGCCAGCGATGAGGGACCGGGTGGATATCCTCTCGGCGTGCGCCTGCTGACATGGAACCTGTGGTGGCGTTTCGGGAACCGTTGGCAGGATCGGCAGCACCTAATAGGCACCGAGCTGCGGCGCCTGCGCGCCGATATCTGTGCGTTTCAGGAGGTGTACTGTGTGGATGGCGAGGACCAGTTCGCAACGCTGAAGGCGGCGACAGAATTCGATGGATACGCCGAGGAGCAGCACGGTGAAAGAGCCAAGTTCGGGAACGCACTTCTCAGCCGATACCCGCTGCACAACGTGGCCCAGATCAGCTTGCCCGGCCACGACGGACGTCCCGGACATCGCAGCGCGATCGTCGCCGACATCGAGTGCCCCAACGGACCGCTGTCGGTGGCCGTGACCCATCTCGACTGGCGCTACGACGCCTCCCAGCTGCGCCAGCTTCAGCTCACACCCATCCTGGACCAGTTGGCGCGCCGCCGAGACCGAGGCCGAACCCCGGTCCTGATGGGTGATCTCAACTCCATTCCCGAGAGCGACGAGCTTCGTCGACTCACAGGAAGTGCGCCTCCGTTCCCAAATGGAGCGGGTCCGTTGATCTTCACCGATTCGTGGGCAGCGGTGGGCGAGGGTCCCGGGTATACGTGGACCCGCGACAACTCCAACTCCGCCGATGCAGCGTTCCCGCGGCGTCGCCTTGATCACGTGCTGGTCGGCTGGCCACGACCCAAACCGGCATTCAACCCACTAGCAGCCGAGCTCGTCGGCGTTACCCCTGGACCAGATGGGCTGTATCCCTCAGATCACTACGGCGTCGTGGTTACCGTTGATGATCGTGAACCCTTCGAGGAATAAGTCGTGACCGACGGACCTGCATCCGCCCCGCCTCCTGGGTGGTATCCCGACCCTCAGTCGCCAGCGATGCTGCGATGGTGGGACGGCGGCCAATGGACCAACGATATTCGCCCCGCCGACCTAGCCGCCCCGACGCCGGGAACGTCGGGGAACAATAGATTGCGGCCGGTTGGTGACTGGATGACTGAGACGTTTCGGCTCCTGGTCAACAATGCTGGAGCTCTTTTCACCCTCATGGTGGTGCTCGTCATTCCTGCCTCGTTGCTTTCTGGAGGTGCTACGTGGTTCGGTGTGAGGAATCTGGTGATCATCATCAACGAAGACGCTCCCGCCGGTGAGTGGCCGGTGGACATCGAAGGCCTGGAATCGCTGGGCCTCGTAGTTCTTGGGTTCGTGCTCAACTTTGTGTTGTCGATCGTTTTTGCCATTGCTGGTACCCGTTTGGTGATGAGTGGTCGGTTCGGAACGGCCCAGCTGTGGAGTGAGGCGCTGGCAGCGAGTGTTCGGCGGATTCCGCCGGTGATCGGGTGGGGCCTCATAGGCGCGCTCGTCGTCATCGCTGTTGTTCTGGCGATGGCCCTTATCACTGGCATCATCGCCGTGGTCTCACCGGTGCTGGGGATCGTCGTCGGTATTGTGGTGTTCGTCAGCGGCGGGCTCGTGTTGCTCGGACGTTACGGGATGATCTTCACGACCCCGATGATCGCCGCGCGCGGGTCGAGGAACCCGATCGTTGTGAACAGGATCACCGCCGGTTCAACCTGGGGGTTGGTCGGCCGGGCGTTGTTGCTGGTTCTCGTCACCTCTGCGGCATCATTGGCCGGTTCAATCGTCACAGGACCCCTGGGCGCTATCGGCGGGTCGCAGCCCTTGGATCCGGATTCCAATGTGATTCGCCTCACCGATTTGATCGGCGGCAACATCGGGATCTTCATGCTCGTGCAACTCATGAACGCCATCGTCGTTTCGGTAGCGAGTCTGATCTGGCATCTCGGCCAGGGATTGCTGTTCGAGGACCTGGGCGGTCAGATCGATCCCGAGCTGCGCCCTTCGTCAGAGGCTGGCTAAACGTCGAGCAGATCAGGGTTGATGGTGGGACTGTTCGTGATGATGTAGTCCTTGCGTTCCGCTACATCGTTGCCCATGAGGATCTTGAACATTTCGGTTGCCCGAACGGCCTGCTCGCCCTCAGCCATTCCCATACGTTTGAGCACCCTCGTTTCGGGGTTGAGTGTGGTGTCGGCAAGCTCGTCGACGTTCATCTCACCGAGACCCTTGAAACGTTGCCACCGCTTGTCGTCGCCCAGCCCAAGTTCGGCGTGAAGTAGGTCCCGTTCGGAATCGCTGTAGGCGTAGACCATCTCGCCCTTGTGTTTGATGCTGAAGAGCGGTGGTTGGGCGGCGTACACCATGCCTTGCTCCAACAACGGGCGCATGTGCTTGAAGATCAACGTGAGGAGGAGGCAACGGATGTGGCTTCCGTCGACGTCGGCATCGCAGAGGATGATGATTCGACCGTAGCGACATGACTCCACGTCGAAGTCGTCACCGGATCCTCCGCCGATGGCTGTGATCAATGCCGAGGCCTCGGCGTTGTCCACGACCTGTTTCAAGGTGGCCTTGCCGGCGTTGACTACCTTGCCCCTCAGGGGAAGCACCGCCATGTAATTGCTGTCCCGACCGTTCTTGGCAGGGCCCGCAGCGGAGTTGCCTTCGACGATCAGGAGCTCGGAATCGGGGCCGTGTGTCCGGCAGTCGGCAAGCTTGTCGGGCATGCCTGTGCTCGAGAGGCTGTTGAGTTTTCGCCGGTTCTCCAGTTGCTGCTTGGCCGCAACCCGGTTCAGGACGGCCTGGGTCATCTTGTCGCGCAGGGCGTTGATCTGGGTTTTGCGACCTCCACCCTGCATCCAATCCGAAAGTCCGGTCTTGGCCCCTTCGTACACGAGATTGCGGATTGGTGGGGTGCCAAGCTCTTGTTTGGTTTGGCCTTTGAATTGGGGTTCGGCGAACGTCACTTTCACCGCGGCAATCAGGCCCTCTTGAGCGTCGCTGCTACTGGCTCGACCGTTGTCTTTGAGCTTCTTCAGCTTCTTGTTCTCGTACAGGAGAATGTTGTTGGCAGTCCAGTTGAGGGCTTGTTCGAACCCCGCAACATGAGTCCCGCCCTCCCGCGTTGGGATGGTGTTGACGAAACTCACGATGTTCGAGTCGTAACCCTTCACCCAACGCATCGCGATATCGATCGTGCATGGCCGCAGGACGCGTTGCATGGAACCGTCGATCGGCACCCGTTCCTCAAACTGGGAATCGACGTTGATGGCGATGATGTCGGTGACGTTTTCTCCAACACTGAGGACATCGACGTAGTCGGCTAAACCACCCGCAGCCACGAACTCTTCGGGCTCGGCACCGGCCCTCCTCCGATCGTGCAGTTTGATGTGGAGGCCGGGCACGAGGAAACAGACTCTCGCAACATGCTCTCGGATTTGGCTGTAGTCGAGCTGTGCCTCATCGTCGAATATCTCGAGATCGGGCCAGTAGCGGACCCGAGTCCCGGTTCGATTTTTGGGGATCTTCTTGACCACCGCCAGTTTCGAGCCCGGCTTGAACTGGCCTGATTTCAGATAGTTGCCCGGCATGCGTTCGTTGAACACCAAACGCGACGTAACGCCGTCGCGATCGACTTCGGCCACAAGCTTGGATGAGAGAGCATTGACCACCGATGCGCCCACACCGTGGAGCCCTCCGGATGCGCTGTAAGCACCCGATCCGAACTTGCCACCTGCGTGTAGCTCAGTGAAAACCACCTCCAGCGCCGTGCGGCCGTCCGGCTTCTTCTCGATCGGGATACCACGCCCGTCATCAGATACCTCGATGGAGCCGTCTTTGTGAAGTATCACGTCGATGTGGCTGGCAAAGCCGGCCGCGGCTTCGTCGACGCAGTTGTCGATGATCTCCCACGCCAGATGATGCAGTCCCTCAGAACCGGTGCCGCCGATGTACATCCCTGGTCGCTTGCGGACCGCCGTCAGGCCCTTGAGGATCTGGATGTGGTCGGCGCCGTAGTCGGCGGCGTCCTTGCTTTTTGTGCTGCCGGCCCTCTTTTTCGTTACCAAGACGTGTCCTTCAGTCTGACTGGGTATACGGCTGGGGCTACCACCGGAGGGTCCCGATCTGGAGGATGCGGTTGGGCAGGGACCGGGATGCGCCGTCGCGGCGGGTTGGTCTGAGCGCAATCGACTCCGGAGTTGGAGCCGGTTTCGTCGAGCCCTCGGAACCCACCACTGCCACGATCCGCTCGGGATTCCCGACCCAGGCATAGTCGAGGCGTTTCTCTTCGGAGAACCTGGTTAGGCGAACACCTCCACCGTTGCGTCCCTTGGTCGGGATCTCCTCAACCGAGGTGGACTTGGCCGAGCCGGTATCGGTAATCGACAGGATCACGGCACCGTCGGTGGCAATCCCGGCACCGATCACCTTGGCGGCACCTTTCAGAGCCATCCCGTTCATTCCCTTGGCCGTTGGGCCTTGGGGCCGTACCGCCCTTGTCGGGGTTCGAAGAGTCTGAGCGTCTGAGCTGATCATCACGATGTCGTCGGCATCGGTGCATTCGAAACATGCCACGATCCGGTCGCGCTCTGACAAGCCGATGATGGTTCGTCCCGATTTGAGGTCAGCAAGCGCCGAGCGTTCTATTCGTTTCACCATGCCAAGGGCCGTGACGATCGCGACTCCATCGCCGGTTGGATTGAGCAGACAAAGCGCTTGCTCGCCCCTGTCGGACTTGAACACATCGGTGGTGTCCTTGCCGCGGCTTCTTCCGCCAACTTCTGGAATTTCGAGCGCAGGAACACGAAGCAGTCGACCCGAGCTCATCACGAGCAACACAGGGCTCTTCAGCGTCGTGACTACGACCGACTGGATCACATCGTGTCGGCTGGGGGAGAAGGACTTGGATGAGCCCGCCGGTTCGCGACCGACCACCCCCGATGCTGCAAGGCTGACCACACAAGGATCGTCGGTGATGTCAGCCACTACCTGTTCGGCTACTTCGGCAAGATCGGGAATCGAGTTGGCAGAGACGATGACACTCCGCCGGGGACGGCCGTACTTCTTGACCAGCTCGCCCAATTCCCGTATGACGATCGTGCGGCGCCGTTGTTCTGAACCGAGAATTCTCCTCAACTCGGCGATTTGTGTTCCGAGCTCAGCGAGCTCGTCGACAACCTCCTCACGGGCCAACTGACTGATCCGCTTCAGCTGCATATCGAGGATGTGTTGAGCTTGGACCTCGGTCAAGCCGAGTGCTTCCATCAAGCGCTCACGGGCAACAGCGGTATTCGCCGAACTGCGGATTATCTGCACCACCTCATCGATGTTGTCGATTGCGATGAGATACCCCTCGAGGATGTGCAGGCGGGCCTCTGCCTTTCGCAGGCGGTATTCGGTCCGCTTGACGACGATGTCGAGGCGGTGGTCGATGTAGTGCTCGCACAATTCGTAGAGACCAACGACGGTTGGCACACCATCTACAAGCACAGTGTTATTGATGCTGAAGCTGTCCTCCAGGGGAGTCATCTTGTACAACTTCTGCAACAGCAGCTCAGCCGACATGCCTGACTTGCACTCGATGACCAGCTTCGTCCCGTGATGTCGATCGGACAGATTCTTGATGTCCTGAACGCCGTTGAGCTTCTCGGCTCGGACCAGCTCGGTGACCTTGGCCACCACCCGCTCGACACCCACCATGTAAGGCAGCTCGGTGATCTCGATTCCCTGACGAGCTTTCGTGACATCGATGATGGTGGCCTTGGCTCGTATCCGGAACGAGCCCCGCCCGGTTTCGTAGGCGTCGCGCAGCCCGTCGTCGACGATGGTTGCGCCCATCGGTAGATCGGGCCCCGGCAGTACGGCCATCAGCTCGTCCACGGTTGGTTTGGGTCGTCGCTTCGTCATCACGAGCTTGATTGCCTCGTAGACCTCAGCGAGGTTGTGAGGCGCCATGTTGGTGGCCATGCCCACTGCGATCCCGCTGGTGCCGTTGACGAGAAGGTTGGGAAGGAGGCCCGGGAGGTAACGCGGCTCGGTGTTTTCGCCGTCGTAGGTAGCTCCGAAGTCGACGGTCTCCTCATCGATTTCGGCCAGGAGGTCGATGGCTGCATCGGTGAGCTTGCACTCGGTGTACCGTTGCGCAGCCGGTGGGTCATCGAGGGAGCCGAAGTTACCCTGGGGATCAACGAGCGTAATGTTTCGGGCGAAGTCTTGACCGAGGCGAACCAGTGTGTCGTAGATCGCCGAATCGCCATGGGGATGGAACTTACCCATCACGTCGCCGACAACGCGAGCACATTTACGGTGGGGTCGGTCTGGGCGTAGGCCCATTCGAAGCATGCTGTACAGGATTCGCCGCTGAACGGGTTTCAGACCGTCGCGAACGTCGGGGATTGCCCGTGAAGTAATGACAGACAGTGAGTAGGCCAGAAACGACTCTCCGAGCTCATCGGCTACCGGTACGTCGATTACTTCCCGCGGAAAACTGTTGTGATCAGAAGACACCTATCGATCTTTACAGAAGGGTGAGACGGTGTGGTGGCAAGCGGCGCCAGAATCAGCGAGCCCTGAGCCGTAACGGTGCCATGTCGTTTACATGTAGTTCAGCCTTCGATCCGACTTTGAGGTGACCTGGGCTGGTGAGAGGCCCGACTACCACAAACCAGTCGGCCTCGAGCATCCCGCCCTGGGAACCCAGATGGTTCGCCAGCGCAGCCACTGCAGCCAAGGGCTGCGTGATCTTGTTGGCTGGAGGTCCGCACTCTTGGTCGTCAACGGTGAACTGACAGGTCAGCGAACTCAGCGCTCCTGAGTCGTGGTTGATGTCGATTCCGTGCTCGCCGATGAGGATCTTGGCGATTCCCCCGTTGTCGGCGATCAGGTCGACATGTTGGAGGCCATCGAGTGAGCCGAGCCGAGAATCAATCACTTCAATACCCGCAACCACACTCTCGGTGGCATCCTGAACCTGCCCTTCGGTGATGTTGGTGCCCGATAGTGGCTTGAACAGTCGGAGCACGATGACCGGTTGAACCGTCGGTTCGATCAACCTCGATCGGTCGACGACTTCGAACGTGCCCATCAACGACGACCTGGGGTAGAGGCTGAAGACGGGGCGGCGGTCGTGGGTCCCGACCTTGGCGCCGATCACCGGGTCGTTGCGACGAATCATGTCGGCGAGGACGCTCACCTGAACCAGGTAGGCATCCTCGACCGAGGCGCCTGGATCGACGTTCGAAAGTGCGGAAATGGGTGCCCGATAATCATGCGCCTGGATCAGGTCCGCCGCGAACTGGGTTGGGCTGATGTTCTGACTCATATCGTGGCGTCTGAGCCCGCGTCGGCGACAGCTTTGATGGCCGTTTCGAACAGCGGCACGATGTCTCGCGAGGTCTGCGCGTACCCCATGGATCCGAGTTGTTCTGCGTGGACCGAATCTCTGATTCCGGTGCCTCCGAGAAGCACGGGGAGGTTCGGGAAGGCGGCCCGAATCCCTTGCACGGTCTCTCGCACTAGTTGATCGGCTGGAACAGATGCCGAGATCCCAACGGCGCGACACTGATCAGCGGACCGTATCGAGTCGACGAAGGACTCAACAGGGCTGTTTCCTCCGAGATCGATAACGTTGAATCTAGCGGCTCGCAACAGATCAGCGACGATGGAAACGGCCAGGGCGTGGGAGTCGCCGGCGACAGCACCGAGCACGATCGTGCCGCGGGGCTTTCCTCTGCCTCTCATCAACGGGCCGAGTCGTGACACCACCCGGTAGGTGATGGCGGTAGCGGTGTGTTCATCGACGATTTGCATCTCGCCTGCGAACCAGTTTTCGCCGATCTGTTCGAGGGCAGGAATGATGAGCTGGTGGTGGAGTTCAACCGGATCGGCCCCCGAACTGAGACAGTTTTCGATGATTCCCCATGCGCCAGGTTCATCGGCGGCTAGCAGCCGATCCTGTAGCGCCGGGACGCGCTGACCGATGTCGGCTCGACCTGGCCTGCCCGTGCTTGCCCGCTGGGTTTGGGCGTCGAGGTCCGCAGCACGAACCTTCCATTCCCCATTCTCCTTCGTGGCCCGCAGACGCCCGGTCCGCACATGACGGTAGACGGTCATGTAGTGAAGGCCTCTGAGGTCAGCGACTTCGGCGAGCGTGAGATACTCAGCGTTGTCGTCGTCGGCTGCCATGGCGAAGGAGCGTAGTGCAACCACAGCCGATCACGAGAAGCGGCGCAATACTGTCTGCGCAGTGCAAACCCGGCCCGTGTCAGGTGGTCAAGCCGAACTCACTGACTTCGTCGGCGTCGTGCCGCGTCGATGCGTCGAGCCTGGTTCACAATCGTAGTGAGCTCGACCGCTCGATCTTCGGAGGTCTGGGTTTCACTGCTGAGAGCTGGGGCAAGCGCTTCCAGGATGGCGCTTACGCTCACTCCTTGTTCGGCTGCGAACCCGTGCCAGTGTTCGTGGGCATCGCGGGATACATACGCATGTAGAGCCTTGCGGCCCGTTTGGTTTGTCACGAAGACGTCCTCTCGTTATTGCGGCGGTGATATCTCCCAAATTGCGGCGAATTGGGCCGGAGGTACGTACAATTCTCTTGCGAGATACCGGGAAGATTCAACCACAGATTCAGTCTCGGCGCAACACGCCCCGCAAACCCTTTGAGGTTGGCCGCTCTGGCAGGAACCCCGGGAACTCCCTCGCCGCGGCCGCGACCACTTCCTTTGCACTTGGATTCACCAGCGAGATCTGGCCAATCCGCACGGTCGGAACGGTTTCGTTTCCGCTGGCCACCGATCTCACAAACTCAGCGTCGGCTGGGTTGTCCCAGATGTTGTGTTTCGTGAGGGGGATCTCGAGTTTGCCCAGCGATCGCTCCAGAATCATGCAGAATGGGCAGCCGGGTCGCCAGAAGAAATCGATCTGACCAGTTGCTGTTTCAACTTGGGAACTGCTCATGGGTCTGTGAACGCCGAGAGCCGAGCCGATATTCCTATTCCGATCGCCGGTAGCTCTCGGCATTGCCCCATAGGCGCGGTTGGAGCATCAGGTGTGCGAACTGCTGAGGAGTCGCCGTGCCAACAACCGCTCCGGTCTCTGGATCGAGACCGAGCATCTGGACCGGCTCGGGCCCAATTCGTTCCAGAGCCGTGAGCAACGATTCTGAGGTCCATGCCGCCGGGACGAACTCGGTTGGCGTCATCACCTGGCCCACCGACGTCCACGAATGATGTGCAGCCGGGATGTCGCCAAGAACCGCCGTGCTGAGGTAGCCGATCGTCTGGTGTTCCCAGCGTTGGACCGGCACCGAAACCGATTCAGACCCGAGGTGCCGCTCGATATCGCTGAGCGAGGCAGAATCATGCACCGCTGGTGGGTACTGCCACAGGATTTCGCCGACCGATGTGCTGGCCAGACGGGCTCGGATCGATGCGCTGATCACGTCGGCCCGTGCTGCAACTAGAATGAAAGCGCCAATGGCTCCGGTGTATACGCCGCTGATCCGTCCCCAGCCGACCAACTCGTAGAGACCGTACGAAATCACTAGAACACCCGCTACCAGCCCACTTCGAGCGCTGACAAGTCGCGCCCACTCCGGCCTTCCGGTCTTGGCCCACAGAATGCTCGTGAGTACCTTGCCACCGTCGAGCGGTGCGGCAGGAACGAGGTTCGTGAGGGTGAGCAGCACATTGAGGATGGCCAAACCCAGCGCCACCATCGCCAGAGTTTCCGGGGCTCCAAGCCGTCGACCGAGGGTGGCGATGCCCAAGAAAACACCGGCCAGGGCTGCGTTGGTTGCCGGTCCTGCGATAGCGATCTGGAACTCAGCGGCCGGCGTTCGGGCCGGACTGGAGAGCGCAGCGACTCCGCCGAAGATCCACAATCGAATGGAACTTGTTTGAATATCGTGACGGCGGGCGGCCAGCGCATGGCCAAACTCGTGGGCGAGTATCGATCCGAGGAAGAACACCACGGCGCCGGCGGCGAGCATCAGCCTCGATCGCAGCGAAAGGTCATCGTTCATTCGGGGGAATACATCGGTGGCCAACAGCCACGATCCGATGAACGCAACCGCCACCACCGACCAGCTCATGCCCACGGGGATACCGAAGATGCGGCCCAGTGGAATCGTGTTGGTCCTTCCGATCATCGATCCGAATCCTACAAACAGGATCGATCGGGCGGCGAAGTCAGACCGCCGCAGGCGGCATCACACCGGGCACGACGTGGATGTGTTCGGGGTGCGATGGTCTATCCGAGGCGTCGTGGGCGAGCTCGTGTGTGATCGAGGGTACGGGTGAACGCCAGGCTCACTTCCGATGGCAACAAGCCGGGAGCGTCCGGGTCGATCAGCTCGCTGTTCAGCTGTGCTTCGCGTGAGTTGAACCACGACGTTGGGTCGATTGCGTCGCCGGCAACGGGCTTGTTGAACAGGTAGCCCTGCATGATGTGAACGCCGAAATCGAGCAACTCCTTGACCTGGTGCTCGCTCTCGACACCCTCGGCGACGACTTGGAGGTCAAGTGCTCGGGCCATGGCCACGACCGCCTCGATGATCGCCCGGTTGACGCCCGAACTCATGTCGTCGACGAAGGTCTTGTCGACCTTCAACGTCGAGACCATATCGAATTGTTTTACGTAGCTCAGCGAGCTCTGACCGGTTCCGAAGTCGTCGATCGCGAGCGTTACTCCCAGGTCACGGATGTCACGCAGGATCGACAAACCTGCCAGGTGGTCGACGATGACGTTCTCGGTGATCTCGAGGACCAGCTGCTCAGGCGGTAGGCCGGACCATTCCAGGATGTCGGCGACCAAATACGGGAAGTTGCCATCAAGTAGCTGCTGTTCGGCGATATTGACGCCCATCTTCACGCCCTGGGCATCGGGGGAGAGATGGTTCCACACCGCCGCCTGCGCACACGCTTCGCGAAGCACAAGCTCGCCGATCCTGGCCATCATTCCGGTTTCCTCGGCAACGCTCAGAAAGTCACCAGGGCCGATAAGCCCACGGATCGGGTGGTTCCACCGAACGAGAGCTTCGAAACCGTAGAGGCGTTTGCCATCGACGTCGATGAGGGGCTGGTAGTAGACAACCAGCTGCTCTTCTTCGAGCGCCTGCACCAAGTCGCGCTCGATGTCCAAGCGATCGATGACCTGAAGGCGTTGGACCTCATCGAAGACCGCAAAGCCCGACTTGGCCTTCTTCGCTTTGTACATGGCGGCGTCGGCATCGCGCACCAGATCGTCTGACCGGCGGGGGTCATCGGGGCGTGCGATAGCGATCCCGATGCTGGTGGAGACGACCTGGGCCCCGCCATAGAGGGAGACCGGTTGGGCGAATGATTTGAGAATCTGTTTGGCCACCGCCAGAACAGACTGCTCTGAGAGAAGGTCGCGGCACACCACAACGAACTCGTCGCCGCCGAAACGGGCTACCAAGTCACCGCCTCGTACCGTGCCCTCGAGACGCTCGGCCACAATGCGAAGGAGTTCGTCCCCAGCCTCGTGACCCATCGAATCGTTGATCACCTTGAATCGGTCCAGATCGAGGAACAAGACCCCCAGGACAGTGTCGGTTTCGCGAGCACGAGCGATCGACGTTTCCAGCTCACTGAAGAGAGCGTTGCGGTTGCACAGACCGGTGAGCGGATCGTGTCTGGCCTGATGCTCCTGCTGAGCGACGTATTCCTGAGTGTGCCGAGTGGTGTAGTTCTGCCACAGTGCCCCGGTCAACCCGCCTAGGCCGCCAATGGCGCCCGACGCACCGGCGATGATCAGGCCAGCCTCATCGGTGATTTTGAAGAACAAGAGCGCGACGAGCCAAGCCGTTGACGCAGCTAGGCCTCCGGCGAGTACCAGACCAGGCGAGAGGAGAAGTCGGTTTCCCTGCACATCTGACACAACGGCAGGATCGAGCCGGACTTGAGGTATCGATGGGGGAGAACCGTGCAACAACAGCCCTGCCGAGCGTCGGGTCGTTCAGATTTCGGGTCCAACTGTCGAAGAGAGAAGCAGCGTTCGCCGCTGTTTTCCATATGCCTACCACTCCTCGCACCCCCGATATTGCCGTCGGTCGACACGCCCTGTTGGCCAGAGCATTCGAAACGTTCGGCTCCGCTATGGCCGACTTCGTGCAAGAGCGGATGATCGCATATATCGGCGACGAAGAGCCGACACCGTGGAACCTGGTGGCTGCGGGAAAGCTGGGAAGAACCGACTCCAGTGGGATCCGCGACCCGCTCTTCCAGCTGCTCGTCATGCGGCGTTTCTGGGCTCCGGCATTCGCTGATTTCTTCAAAGAAGATCTGCGCGCTCTCATTGGCCAGCTTGTCGAGGCGCGCAACCTCTGGGCTCACTTCAACCTCCCGTTCGAATCGGCGTATTCGGACCGACTTCTGCTCGCCATGGAACGGATCGTCGCCCCGGTGGCCCCGGAGATCACAAGCGAGCTTCGAGCACTGCGAGCTGAACTGCACGATCCTTCCGCCGGGGACAGTGACATCTCCGTGGAAACCTCGCTTGCACCCGACACGGTCGGGCTGGTTGCCCAGCTTCGGAAAACCGAGTCAGCGTTCGAGGAACTTCAGCGTCGGTATGGCGAGTTGACCGACCAACTGAATGCAACTCGCCGTGCAGCCGCCGGCAAGCAGTTGAAGCTATCGGCGGCAGAGAACCAGGTGGGCTCCATGGTCAGGCAAACCGAACGCCTCGAAGCACGACTGGAAGCCGAATTGATCAGCCGCACCCGAATGGAATGGCTGTTCGTAGCCTTCATAACCCTGATGGTGCTGGTGATGACCCTGATGAGTCTGTAATTCCCTTTCAGGGGGACCGTTCAACGGAGGCTTTGCCTCCGGGCGCTACACGATGCGCTCCCCCAGATATCACCGGTTCAAACGATCCGGCCCTCATCCCGACGGGAGGACTCACGCGCTTGGCCGGCGCCGGAACGAGCGAAGTCAACGGAACCTCCGTGGCAACGGGCCCCCTGCAGGGGAGAATCACGACGTCACGAAGTCGATGAGTTGTTCAACGGCGCCGACGAAAGATGCTTCGAGATCGGTATAGCCGTTGACATTGGCGAGCAGTTGTTTCCACACGACACCCGGTTCGTTGTCCAGGCCCAATTCGGTGCAAACCCCGGTCTTCCAATCGGTTCCCCGCTCGATCACGGGCCAGCGGGACACACCGATCACCGAGGGTTTGATGCATTGCCACACGTCTACGAATGGGTGCCCTGCGATCAAGACGTCGGGGTGATTGATCTCGGCGGCGATCCGAGTTTCCTTGGTGCCATCGACCAGATGATCAAGCAGAACCCCGAGCCGACGGCCGGGCCGAGGGCCAAAGGTGCGGACCAACTCGGCAAGATCATCAGCGCCATGCAGCGGTTCGACTACCAGACCTTCGAGACGAAGATCGTCGCCCCACACCCGTTCGATCAGCTCTGCGTCGTGGATTCCCTCGACGTAGATCCGGCTCGGTCGGGCTACGCGAACAGGGGCGCTCGGCACTGCAACCGACCCCGAAGCAGTTCGCACAACGGGCGCCTCAGGCGCCCTGGAGGGTCGAACCAGTGTTACGGCGGTTCCGTTGTAGGAGAAGGCTCCGGGTTCATTGCGTTGCCTGAACTCGCGGCCATCTTCGCCCCGCAACGTGACCCAGTTGGGGTCCAAGGCGATGATCGTCCCGGTCTTGAAGGTGCTGCGGTGACGGATGGTCATGCCCAGCTCGGCGGAGACCGATACGTACTCGGGTCGCCTCTTGTTTGGTCCGTTCAGATCCGGCAGCTCAGACAAAACACCCATAAGGCGATCGACAGTAGTCGTGGACTCGACTCGGATCGGGGCACGCCCGATATCTCAGGGAACGAGGTCTCAGGACTCTTCGGGTTTGCCGTTCTGTACACCATTGAGGGCGTCCACCATGACCTTTGCCATCAGCGAGTAGCCGAGATCGTTGGGGTGGAATCGGTCGGTCGCCAGTCGCTCCCGAAGCCTGCTCGGGTGATCGACGTCCCAGATCGAAGCGAAGAGCTGACCGTTCTGCTTCGCTCGCTGGCGAAGCGCTCGATTTGCAAGCCGAGCGCGTCGCGAGGCACCCGCGACCGGGCCGAAAACGGTGTGCGGCGGAAGCGAATCCGAGACAGACTTCAACCCGGCCCGCAACGAGTGGACCGCAGGCGTCCAGACGATGTCGTTGCTCCCGATACAACATATGAGCTGATCGGCAGGTGCCAGCTCCGCAGCTATCGGCACTTGGCGGTCCAAGGCGTCGTCGACGCGAGCCCCGGCGATTGCGAGGTTGATGATTCGCCATCGTCGACCATCACGTTTGGAGAGGGCGTCGGCAACCTGCCCGACCAATGACTTGGAGGGGTGAGAGGCCCCGATCCCGATGCAGATCGAATCTCCGATGCTGATGAGCAGCGGTCCGTCCGCTTTCAGCGCGGCCTGATTCTGAACGCTCCACCACTCGGTGTAGGGATGGATTTGACCGGTGGTTTGGCGGGCTCCGGGGAACACGACCCCGATGCCTTTGAGCCCCAGGGATATCTTGCGAGGCACGAGCCCGGGCACTTCGTCCACGGCACGAAACCCTAGCCCGATGATGAGTCACGTTGTGTATGCAATCTCGACCATCCCAGCCTCGGCCGGACCTCGGAATGGGTACTCTCGGCCTCATCGCAATCCTTATTGATGTCGAAAATGTTTCGATGAGCCGGCCTGATCGGCCTCTGTTCACCGACGTGTCGTTGACAGTGAATACCGGCGATCGGCTCGGCATCTTGGGCATCAATGGCACGGGTAAGTCCACCCTGCTCCGGGTGCTTGCCGGCGCTACCGAACCGGAATCGGGCACGATCCGGCGGGGACGCGAATTGTCCCTGGCGGTTTTGGATCAGGATGCTGCCTTGCCGCCGGGAAAGGTGCTCGAGGCGGTGCTCGAGACAGGAGCGGAGAGGTGGGAGGCCGAAGCAGCACTGAGTCGCCTCGGGATGGGGGCCTTCTTCACCGAATCGACCACGGCGTTGTCCGGAGGCGAGAAGAAAAGGGTCGCCTTGGCAACGGCACTGGTCAGGCCGAGCAACCTTCTGATCCTCGATGAACCAACCAACCATTTGGACATCGATGGAATCGTGTGGTTGGAGGAACGTTTGGACGCCTATCGGGGGGGCCTGATCCTGGTAACCCACGATCGGGTCGTCCTCGATCGTCTAACCACCCACGTGCTCGAACTCGACCGCGGGCGGAGTTTCTTTCACACCGGTGGCTACACCAGCTATCTGGAGGCAAAGGCGGCGAGAACTGCGACAGCGGAGTCGGCGGAGTCGGTTCGCAAGAATCTGGCTCGACAGGAACTGGCCTGGCTCCGCCGGGGAGCTCCGGCCCGCACGTCAAAACCGAAGTACCGCGTGGAGGCGGCCAAGGCGCTGATCGGCTCCAAACCCGAGGGTCCGGCCCGACCCGCAGAGCTGCACCTGGAGTTCCCAACTCCACGTCTGGGCGACATTGTGATCGAACTCGATCAGCTCATTGGTTCGGCGCCCGATGGTCGCGAATTGTTCGGTCCATTCGACCTGAAACTCGATCCTCGGGAACGACTGGCCATCCGGGGTGGCAACGGGGTTGGCAAGAGCACGCTGCTCAACATCATGGCGAAACAGATCGAACCCACCAGAGGCTCGGTCCGCTGGGGAACAACCGTGGAATTGGCGTACTACACCCAGGTGTCCGACGATGCCTTCGATCCAAGTGCTCGAGTGCGGGAGGTGATCGCCGGTCCGAATCGCAAACCTGACTGGACCGACGCTCGGCTACTCGAGGCGTTCTGGTTCGACACCGATGCGCAATGGGCCCAAGTGAGTACCTTGTCCGGAGGCGAGCGGCGGCGGCTGCACCTGCTCACCGTTTTGGCATCGAAACCCAACGTCATGTTGCTCGACGAGCCGACCAACGATCTCGATCTTGAAACTCTCCGGTCGCTGGAAGACTTTCTCCAAGACTGGCCTGGGGCGCTCGTGGTGGTCAGTCACGACCGTGCATTCCTCAATCGGGTCGCAAACCGCCAGCTCACCATCACACCGAACGGGGTGGTTCACGACGCCGCCAACGGTCAACCTGTCAGCGAGAAGACCGCCACGCCAGCCCGGCCACCCAAGCCCAAGGGCGATACCCGCAGTCGGCACAAGGGTCCCAGCGGCAGCACCCTGGGCCACAAGATCAGGGAAGTCGAAAAGGAAGTGGCAAAGCTGGACTCTCGGAGGAAGAAGCTGGAGTCTGAGATGGCCGACCTCGCCACCACGACCACCAGCTACCAGAAGCTGGCCGAGGTGAGTGCTGAACATGCAGCTGTGTCCGAGCAGCTCGACGAGGTCGAGCTCCGCTGGCTCGAGCTTTCCGAGCAGAAGGACTCACTCTGATGCCACGCCGACTGTTGTTCACCGCTCTCGGATTGGCCTCGGTCGGTGTCGGCGGGATCGGGATCGTCGTTCCCGGGCTCCCCACAACGGTATTCTTCATCATTGCCGCATGGGCGTTTGCCAAATCCAATCCTCGGTTGGAGGCCTGGGTTCTGGACTTGCCTGGGGTCGGTCAGGCTGTGAACGACTACCGCAACGGCCTTGGCATGCCCTTCAGAGCAAAGCTGGTGGCGAGCCTGATGTTGGTGACAGCAGTGACGATTAGCACCGTGTTGCTGTTGGACAGATGGATCGTTCGGTTTCCGATCGCTGTTGCCGGTGTGATCGGGCTCTACTGGATCAACTTCCGAGTACCCACCCGATCTTCGACGGCCTCCTCATCACCGGTCGATTGAATTACAGCCGTTCCCAAACGGGTCAGATGCCCCACTCGCCGTTGACGCAGCCGGATCGGTAGAATGGTCGAATGGCCCTTACCGAGTCTCCCGCCGGCGAAGCTGTTGCCGATCCCACGAAGCCGATGACTGTGAGCGACACCGCGCTTGCCACGGTGCTCGAGGTACGGGCGCAAGAGGACGATCCCGCCAACACCGCATTGAAGGTGGCGATCACGGGTTCGAACATGACCGAGTTCCAGTACGCCCTGGAGCTGCTAACGATCTCGGAGGCAGCAGCCGACGATCTGGTGTACACCCAAGGCTCCCACGACGAACTCACCGTGATAATCCCAGCCGATAGCGCTGCGAACATGACCGGCGCAACCCTCGACGTCCCCGCGGCCAACACCCCCGGCGGCTTGGTGATCCGGAACCCGAACACTCCGAACCCGCTCGACGGACTCGACATCGAGCTGGAGGGCGAGCTTCCTGAACAGATCCAGCAGGTGCTCGATCAGGCCATCAACCCTGCGCTTGCAAGTCATGGTGGCTACGCCAGTCTGGTCGGGGTCGACGGGACAAAGGCGATCGTCACCATGGGTGGCGGCTGTCAGGGTTGTGCGGCCAGCGCCATGACACTTCGTGATGGCATCACCAAGATGTTGAAAGACGCTCTGCCTCAGCTGACCGAGGTGATCGATGCAACCGACCACACTGCAGGCGAGAACCCGTTCTACACCTAGCCACCTCCTCGAAGTCACGACGTGAGAGCGGGAGGGCAGCGAGGTCGGGTTCGGACCCGCAACCGGCAGCATCGTCTTGTATTCTTCGCAGCGACGGTTGCAGTTCTTTCAGGGTGCTCTTCTGCTCCCGCAGTGCCCGAAGACTACGTCTATAGGGCCCGGATCGACGACTGTCGGATCACGACTCCGCAGCTGGGAACGGTCTTTCGGGTGAGCGACCGGTTGCTGGTGACGGCTGCCCACCCGTTTGAGGACATCCGATCCTTCGAATTGCTCGATGTCAACGCAGAGACCGTTGAGGCCGACCTCGTGGCGCGGCGGTCCGAGAAGGATCTCGCACTTCTTTGGTTGCGTCAGCCGGCCAGCACTGCATCTGTCACATTGGCGTCCGAACCTGTACCGGCCGACACTCCGGTTCAGATCATCACCTTTGATCGAGAGGGGAACCTGATCGTTCAGGAGGGACGTGCCCTTCGACGGGCCAACGTGACCCTCGATGGTGAGGATCGACGAAAGGCCATTGAACTCGAGGCGCATATCGAAGCTGGCGACTCGGGTGCCCCCGTGCTGTTCGAGGATCGTGTGGTGGGCGTGGTCTTTGCAGCGTCACGAGGCAAGGAGTCTGGCTGGGCAGTTTCCCAACCTGAGATCGAGTTGTTGATCGCCGAAATGTCCGACGATCCCGTTCCCATCAAACTTGGTTGTTCCGACAGCTGAAGCGAAGGGCCTCGGCTGTGCAGTCGAACGGGCAGAATTTGTGAAACCAACTGACAAAATGACGAGGAGTCTTCTTCGCTTGCGTCGCTGGCCTTTTAGAATGTGCCAATGCAGTTCTTCGATCGTGTTGCCACCGCCCCGATTTCGTGGGGCATCTGTGAAGTGCCCGGGTGGGGCCACCAACTCAGCGTCGACCGAGTCTTGGGAGAAATGAGTGGTCTGGGCTTCACCCAGACCGAGCTCGGTTCCTTGGGCTGGCTTCCAACCGACGCCGTCGGGCTCGTCGAAACGCTCGCCGAACACAACCTCGGCCTGCTGGCGGGTTTCGTTCCGCTCGTACTGCACGACGAGCACGAAGCAAAGGTGACGGAGAAGGCCGCATTCGACGCGGCTCGTCTTCTGAAGGCCGGCGGTGCCCGATATTTCAACACTGCGCCGGTAATGACCTGGGACTGGGCACCCCGACACGACCTCTCAGCAGCCGAGTGGTCGCGTCTCGTGGCCGGCCTCGAGATGGTCGATCAAGTCTGCGCCGACCTCGGATTGACTCAGGTGATACACGAGCATGTTGGTACTGCGGTTGAGACGGTGGACGACGTCAACCGACTCCTGGGGACGAGCCCTGTGAAGTTCGTCCTCGACACTGCTCATCTGGCGCTCGGAGGTGCAGACCCCCTGGAGTTCGCTCGCACCAACCCGGACCGGGTTGGCCTCGTCCATCTCAAAGACATGGACATTCAGTTGGCGGATGCATTCACCGGTTCCTATGGGGGCGATGAACCGATCTCGTTGATGACCTCGGTTCAAACCGGCTTGTTTCCTGCCCTGGGATCGGGCCAGCTTCCGATCGCTGAGGTCATCCACACGCTCGAATCCTCGGGCTTCGATGGCTGGTATGTCGTCGAGCAGGACTGTGCGATCACCGGCGAGATGCCTGGGCATGGCGAGGGCCCAATCAGAGACGTGCAGACCAGCGTCATCTACCTGCAATCACTCGGGGTCTTCTAGCCCTCCGATTGTCCCGCGTACGGCAGGTTCACAGGATGATGCCGCCGAGTTTGTTACGGACCAGCGACACAACTTATGTGAAAGGCGTGGACTTTTGCCCCTGGGTACAAATTTGGACTAGTGTCCTGAGTCACACGGATCGGCGGGAGAGCCGATCCACAACTGGGGAGTTCCCGAATGACCACAACTTTGAAGCGCCTCCTGGCGTTGCTCTTTGCCCTCTCGCTCATCGCCGCTTCGTGTGGCAGTAACGCGCCAGATGCATCAGACGACGGATCCGGTGACGACTCGTCGTCGGACGATTCCGGTGACGACGGCTCCAGCGACGACAGCGCAACGGATGATGGAGCCTCTGACGACAGCGGCGACGACGATGTTGATCTGGTGCAGGGGACCGACCTCACCTTCTACATGATCACCCACTCTGATGACGGCCCCTTCTGGTCAGTCCTCAAGCGTGGTGCCGAGCAAGCTGCGGCTGACCTCGGTGTCGAGCTGGTGTGGCAGGGTTCAAACAACGATCCCGGCGTGCAGGCCGCTGACATCGATGCCGCTGTGGCATCCGGTGCCGATGGCATCGCCGCTTCTCTGCCCTCCCCCGATCAGCTGATCCCGGGCCTCACGGCCGCTGTTGACGCCGGCATTCCGGTGTACACACTCAACTCGGGTGTGAACGACTACAAGGACATCGGTGCAACAACCCACGTCGGCCAAACCGAGATCATCGCCGGCAACGGTGCTGGTGAACGCTTCAACGACGACGGCAGTGCGACACATATCCTGTGCGGCATTCAGGAGCAGGACAACGTTGCTCTGGGTGAACGCTGCGATGGTCTTGCAGAGACCTTCAGTGGCAAGGTGACCCAGTCATTCATGGGTCTCGACGCCGACCAAACCTCCCAGCAGGCAGCTATCAACGCAGCCTTGTCTGCGGATCCCTCGATCGACGGCTTCATGGGCGTTGGCCCCGTGATCGCTATGTCGGGTCTGCGGGCAGCCCAGGACCTCGGCAAGGACATCCCGGTTGGCGGCTTCGACATCACCTCTGAACTGATCGACGCCATCGAAGTCGGCGACGTTCTGTTCACCGTCGATCAGCAGCAGTACCTCCAGGGCTACATCCCGGTTCTGCTCATGTTCCTCGAGGTCACCAACAAGAACACCCTCGGTGGTGGTCTCCCGATCCTCACCGGACCGGGCTTTGTAACCCAGGACAATGCGGCAGACGTGAAGGCCCTCGTATCGGCCGGCACTCGCTGATTCACTCACCTCACCCTCGGGTGAGGTGAATGAGTTTTCTGAGAACGGGAGGCCGGACCAGTCCAGGTCTGGCCTCCCGGATTCTCCATAGCTAGTAACCAAGAAGGGGAAAAGGGGAAAAGATGAAGCATGCTGACGCCTCGCCTGAGGTCGAACTCGAAGTGGAGATCGACGCCGATGATGCGGCTGCGATCGCAGCTGAAACGAAGGCGACTGCGGTAGCCGGAGCCGACGAACGGCTTGCCTATCGAGGGGTGTTCCAGCGCCTCCTCATTCGTCCCGAAGTCGGTGCCATCATCGGTGCCGCCGCCATCTGGGCCTTCTTCTGGGCGGTTGCCGACACCTTTGGTGTCGCCACCGGTTTCGCCAACATCATGGATGTTGCGGCTCCGCTGGGAATCATGGCCGTTGCGGTATCGCTGCTCATGATCGGCGGCGAATTCGATTTGTCCTCAGGTGCGGCCACCGGTGCTTTGGGCATTGTGACGATCCTCTTGGTCAAAGACATCGGTGAGTTGGGCGGCGCAGGGTTGAGCCTTTGGATCGCCATTCCGCTCTCGCTGTTCGTTGCCCTGGGCCTGGGCTACTTCAACGGGACCATGGTAGAGCGGACCGCGTTGCCTAGCTTCATTGTCACGTTGGCAACATTCTTCATTCTTCGCGGGTTCAAACTGGGCTTCTCCAAGCTCATCATCGACAACATCTCGGTCGGTCGGATCGATGAGGCCACCGGTCGAGGGTACGAGTTCTGGAAACCGGTCTTCGACGGGGTATGGGCCCGAAACGAACACCAACTCGGCATACGAGATGCCATCTGGCTGATCGGCTTTCTTGCCGGCGGATCGCTTCTAGGTGCAGCGGTGTACGAGATGAACTACAAACGGCGGTCAACGCTCAACCCGATTGGTCTCCCCGTTCTCCTCGCCGGCCTCGCCGGTGTGGTCGGCACGGTTCTCTTCATGCACAACACCGACAGTCGTGGTGCCAACACCCTCGCCGTCCTTCTCCTCGCCATCTCGGCCCTCGCCGCATTCCTCGGGCTGTGTGTGTGGCGCTACGAGCCACAGGAGATCGGGTCAAAGTTGTACTCCAACGAAACCCTCACCTGGGCCATCGGTGGCGTGGTCGTGCTGAACCTGGGCATCATCGCGGCTCAGACCCTCGACGTGGAATCCCAGCAAAGTGTGCTTGATCTCGTGGGCGCTCTCCGGTGGCCACTCGTCGTACTGGGCGCAGGGGGCGCCGCCTACCGGGTATGGGAACACCACGACTCCTCTCAGTCCCAACAAGACATGATCCGTTCGGTGATATCGACGATCGCGGCTGGGATCGTCGCAGGGTTTGCTGTTTATGGCTTCATGTTCATGACAACCGAGCAGGGCCTACGGGCCATCCTGTTCGGCCTGCTCGTCCTGGCGGGGTTCCTTGGCCTGGCAATGGCGGCATACAAAGCAGGGCGAGTATCGCCCCTCGCTCGTGGCATCGTGCTCCTCGTGGCTGCCTTGATGGGAGCTCGCCTGGCATGGTTCGTTCAAGGGGCATCCAACTCCACCAAGTTCAGAACCGAAGCGTTCAGCGTCATATTGCTTGTCTCGTTGTTGATCGGGGTGTGGGCCGTTGCCTCGACCATGTTCCAAACACGACGTCATGATGATGCTGTCTCGGAGAACCTCGCAGGTATTTTGAGTCGGCTCGGACTCGTCGTCCTCGGCCTCGGTGTGATCACCCGCCTGCTGTTCACCACCGACGAAGAGTTGGCCCTCGGTCAAACCAACCCTGCCAATTTCCGAATGAGCGTTCTTTGGTTCATCGGAATCACGGTCTTTGCCACCTGGCTGCTTGGAAGCACCAAGTTCGGCAGCTGGATTTTTGCGGTTGGCGGCAACAAGCAGGCTGCACGCCAGATCGGTGTACCGGCGGCCCGCACCAAGACCCAGCTGTTCATGATCGTGTCGGTAGCGGCCTGGCTTGTTGGCTTGCTGCTCGCATTCCGTCTCAACACGCTGCAATCGGGAACGGGTAATGGACTCGAATTCGAGTACATCATCGCTGCCGTGGTCGGTGGCACACTCCTCACGGGTGGCTACGGATCGGCCTTCGGCGCCGCTATTGGCGCTTTGATCATGGCGATGTCCAAACAGGGGATCCCGGCCGCAAGGTGGAACTCCGACTGGAGGTTCGCATTCCTCGGCGTGATTCTTCTGTCCGCTGTGATCGCTAACAACTTCATCAAGAACAAAGCGGAAGCAGCAGGAAGATGATTTCGCCTGCAGCGTGCCCGTTCCACGGAGGTTCCGTAGCTCACTCTCTGCTGCGTAGCCCACGTTCTCACTCCATCTTCTGCTCCACAAGCTTCAACCCGAGAGGAAGCTGATATGACCGAATCGCTAATAGAGCTGGACAATGTCGGGAAGTACTACGGCAACATCATCGCATTGCAGGGGGTGACCACCAGTGTGAATGCTGGCGAGGTCACCTGTGTCCTGGGGGACAACGGTGCCGGTAAGTCGACCTTCATCAAGATTCTTGCCGGTGTGCACCAGCACGACGAGGGCGAGTTCCGACTGGAGGGTGAGGCGATGAAGTTCAACTCGCCTCGTGAAGCGCTCGACCGCGGCATTGCCGCGGTGTATCAGGACTTGGCCATGGTCCCGCTGATGTCGGTCTGGCGCAACTTCTTTCTTGGCGCCGAACCGTCGAGAGGAGTCTGGCCGTTCCGTTGGGTCGACAAGCAGGTGGCCAGTGAAACTGCCAAGGCCGAGATGGCCAAGATGGGTATCGACATCCGAGACACAGAGCAGCCGGTCGGCACCCTGTCCGGAGGCGAGCGCCAGTCGGTCGCCATTGCCCGGGCGGTTCATTTCGGCGCCAAAGTTCTGATCCTCGACGAGCCCACCTCGGCCTTGGGCGTGCGCCAGTCGGGTGTGGTTCTGAAGTACATCCTTGCCGCCGCTGAGCGCGGCCTCGGTGTGATCTTCATCACCCACAACCCCGCTCACGCCTATCCAGTGGGCGACCGGTTCCTGATTCTCAACCGCGGCAAATCGATGGGTAACTTCGCAAAGGACGAAATCAGTCAGGCTGAGCTCACCCAGAAGATGGCTGGCGGAGCTGAGCTGGAGCAGCTGCAGCACGAGCTCTCCCAGGTGACGAGCAACTCGGGCGACTAGTGGCCAAAGCCGCAGGGGTCACCACGCCCGAGGTCATCACGGTCGGTCGGATCAGCGTTGATCTCTACCCGACAACCGAAGGTCCAATGCGTGATGTGCGAACGCTGGAGAAGAGTGTCGGCGGGACCGCAACCAATGTGGCGGTCGCCGCAGCACGACTGGGGAGACGAGCAGCGCTGGTCACCAAGGTCGGCGACGACGCTTTCGGCGACGACGTCACCCACGCTCTCTCGACCCGTTTCGACGTCGATACACGCTGGGTATCGACTCACCCCTCGCTCAAAACGCCACTGGCGTTTGCCGAGCTGAACCCGAGAACCGAACCGAACATCATCTTCTATCGGGAACCGTCCGGACCCGACATGGAGCTCGAGCCTGCCGATCTCGCCGACCTGCCGGTGAAAGAGTGCGGGATCCTATGGATGCCGGCGACAAGGTTCTCGACCGAACCGAGCCGGAGCACGGTCACGGGTCTCCTGGAGACCAGGGCTCGCGCCGAGCACACCATCCTCGATCTCGACTGGCGCTACCAGTTCTGGGAATCGGAGGCGGTCGCCCACGAGGTGATCAATCCGATGCTCAGACACTTCAGCGTGATCATCGGCAACAGGCAGGAGTGTCAGGTGGCAGTGGGTACGAGCGATCCCCACGAAGCGGCCGACCGGCTTCTCGAGGCGGGTGCCACCTGTGCGGTAGTGAAGCTGGGCGGTGATGGCGTGTTGGTAGCAACGGCAGACGGCGAGCGGGAAACGGTTGCGCCGTACCCGGTTGAGGTCGTATGCGGCCTGGGTGCAGGCGATGCATTCGGGGGGTCGTTCTGTGATTCGATCTTGTCTGGTGTTGGATTTGTGGAAGCCGCCCGACGCGGCAACGCTGCTGGTGCCATCGTCGCTGCTCGGTTGCTCTGCGCCGACGATATGCCCTACCGCCACGAGGTCGACAAGGTTCGTACCGACGGCGCCGTTCTATAGATTTCTCCGAGGAGGATCATCATGAAACAAGTGCGATCAGTCACCCCCGAATCCGAAGGCTGGACCTACCTGGCATTCGAGATCATCGAGCTGAGTGCGGGGGAGTCGAGCACCCACAGCGAGACCGACCGGGAGCAGGCGGTCGTTCCCTTGAGCGGGACGGCGACACTGGGTTTCGATGGTTCCGAGCATGTTGTGAGCCGTTCCTCGGTATTCACTGAGCTCGCCCCGGTCGGATATGTACCCCCGGGGGTCGATATCACTGTCACTGCAGGGTCAGACCCATTCACCTACGCGGTAGGTTCGGCGCCAGCGGAAGGTTTGTACGGCGCCAAACTGGTGAAGCCATCCACCATCCGCAGCGAGATACGGGGCGGTGGCCAAGCTCTCCGCCAGGTGAACCACACACTGGCCATGCCGATTGAAGCCGAGCGCCTCATCCTGTACGAGGTTTACGTGCCGCGTGGAACATGGTCGGGCTGGTCTCCGCACTGCCACGACGGCTTCGACGGGTCGCCCTATCTGGAGGAGGTCTACTACTTCCGGATGGACCGGCCTGAGGGTTTCTGGTTCCATCGCAATTGGCGAGATGAAGGGGCCGAAAAGGACATCTTCAACGACCTTCATTCCGGCGGGGACGGAGACCTGGCAACGGTTCCCCGCGGCTACCACACTTCGGTGGCGTGCCCGGGAGCGAACATGTACTTCCTGAACTACTTGGCCGGTGAGCTGGTAGGGGACGATCGTCGCACCCCGCCGTGTTTCCACAGCGACTTCACCTGGATCGAGAACGATTGGACAGCCGGTCAATGGGGACTGCCGGTGGTCACGAACGGCGATATTGGTGGCTGAACTTGACCCTGAGCACTGGTCGGTGGGCGCATACCGCCGCCTGTCCAGGGTGACCAACGTCGACGGCCACTTCAACGTGCTCGCCGTCGATCATCGGGACGCACTGAGGGCAGAATTAGATCCCACCGATCCCGATTCGGTTTCTGCGGAGACGCTGACCCAGTTCAAGGCCGACATGATCGCAGGATTGGGGGACACCCCGAGTGCGGTGATGTTGGAGCCGGAATATTCGCTTCCGCAACTATTGCTGAGCCGATCAGTACCGGCCTCAGTGGGTGTCTTCGGAGCCCTGGAGGCGCAGGGCTATCACAGCAACGTCGACGGGTCTGTATCAGTGAACGACTTCATGCCCAATTGGTCGGCGGATCAGCTTGTGCGAATGGGCGGTGATGGCGCAAGAATCCTCGTGCTGTATCGGCACGACCGTGCCGACCATGCTGATGCTCAAGATCGGTTTGTCGCAGCCGCCGTCTCCCAGGCTCACGATGCCGGCCTCCCGATTCTGGTGGAGCCGGTGCCCTACGACCTTGCAGACGACGAGGACCGACGGCGCGTGATCGTCGAGTCGGCCCATCGCATCGCTCCGATGGGTCCGATGATCCTCAAGGTGCCCTTCCCCGGGAAGGGGGCGTGCGATGAGTTGAACGAGGCCACCGGCACCCAACCGTGGGCGTTGCTGAGCTGGGGTGTGCCCTACGAGGTATTTCGAGATCAGCTGTCCGAAGCCGTCGAACATGGATGCGCCGGTTTCACCGTCGGCAGGGCGCTGTGGCGTGAAGCTCTCGCCACAGAAACCCGTGCCCAGGCGGTCCAAGACGTTGTGAAACCCCGCTTCGCCGAGTTGTGCGCAATAGCTTCCCGAGGCACATCGGTCTTCGACACAGTGCCGGCCCCCTAGTCACCCTCTAACCCCTTGGATATCACATGAATACGATCGGAATCGCCGTCATTGGCTTTGGTTGGATGGGCCAAGCCCACAGTCGCAGCTATGCCCGTATCCCATCGCTCTTTCCGGATCGGTCTGCCGAACCCGAGTTGGTCATCTGCTGCGACAACATGGAAAAGCGGGCCCAAGAGGCGGTTCGGAGCTTCGGGTTCGCCGAGTACACCACCAACCCTGCTGAGGCCATCGAGCACCCCGACGTGGATGCCGTGATCGTGTGCGCCCCCAACATGTTGCACGAGGAGCTTTGCGTGGCCGCCGCCGCTGCGGGAAAACACATCTTCTGCGAGAAGCCTGTAGGCGGCACTCCTGCCCAGACCGTTCGTGTCGCCGCCGCAGCCGAGGCAGCTGGTGTCATCACCGGCGTTGGTTACAACTACCGCTGGGCTCCTCTGGTTCGTTACGCCAAGCAGCTCATCGAGGACGGTGATCTGGGCGAGATCACAAACTATCGCGGTCGGTTCTTCTCCATGTATGGGTCCGATCCGATGGGCCTGCTGTCCTGGCGGTTCGAACTCGACGGAGCCGGTTATGGCGTGAGTTCGGACATTCTGAGCCACAGCATTGATCTCGGCATGATGCTCAACGGCCCGATCACCAGCGTGGTCGGAATGCAGGAGACCTTCATCAAAGATCGCCCATTACCCAAAGCCGGTGGCACCCACTACGACCGCGGCCAGCCCGGTGACCCCACCGGTCCGGTGACAAATGAAGACTACGCCGGCTGCATGGTTCGCTTCACCAACGGATCGATCGGCACGTTCGAGTCCAGCCGCAACATTGTGGGCCCACAAAGCCAGATGGCTTTCGACGTCTACGGCACCAAAGGTGCGCTGAACTGGAACCTGGAAACGATGAATGAGATGAACATCTTCATGACCGGTGGGGATCACCTTCACGACGGATTCACCAAGGTCTTCGCCGGCGATCGTTACCCATTTCACGGAAACTTCGTTCCCGGCGATGCCAACTCCATCGGCTACGAGGATCTCAAGGTCATCGAATGCCTGCAGTTCCTGACAGCCGTGGCAACCGGTGAGCAACACGAGCCGGGCTTCCAGCAGGCCGTCGACTACGTCAGTGTGCAGCAAGCCATCATCAACAGCTGGGAAAGCGGTCGCTGGGAAGACGTGAAGACGCTGACGCCGGAGGATGTCCGATGAAGATTGCAGTTCTGGGGGTTGGCCGAATAGGGGCGATGCACGCCGACCTGATCGAGAACCGAATCAGCGGTGCCGATGTGGCAGGTGTTTTCGACGTGGTCGAGGACGCGGCTGTCGCTACGGCCGAGCGGCTCGGTGTTACCCGGTTCGCCAGCGTCGAGGAGGCCCTGGGCAGCGATGCCGAGGCGGTCGCGATCTGCACATCTACTCCGACCCATGTCGATCTCATGGTCCGGGCCGCCGCCGCCGGAAAGGCCATCTTCTGCGAGAAGCCTGTGTCGCTGGACCTCGAGGAAGTCGACCGTGGATTGGCTGCTGTCGAGGATGCCGGCGTACCACTTCACATCGGCTTCAACCGACGCTTCGATCCTTCCCATGCGGCTGTGCAGGCAGCCGTCGCCGCCGGAGAGATTGGTGAACTCCGCCAGCTTCGTATCAGCAGCCGGGACCCCGAGCCGCCGCCGATCGAGTACGTGAAGGTGAGCGGCGGCATCTTTCTCGACATGACCATCCATGATTTCGACATGGCCCGCTTCGTGACTGGATCAGAAGTGGTGGAGGTCTACGCAACCGGTTCGGTAATGGTCGATCAAGGGATCGGTGAGGTGGGCGATCTCGACACCGTCACCGTGCTGCTGACACACGAAAACGGGACAGTCACCACGATCGACAACTGTCGTCAAAGTGCGTTCGGTTATGACCAGCGGGTTGAAGCGTTTGGCTCGAAGGGCATCGTCGGTTCGGAGAACCACACAGCTACATCAACGGTGAAACGAACCGCCACAGGCAGTGCCGGTGACGTCGTGCCGCACTTCTTCCTCGAGCGTTACATTCCGAGCTACCTGCACCAGTGGGAACAATTCATCGCAGCAGTCCATACCGGGTCCGCTACACCGGTCAGCGGCGCCGATGGACGGGCGCCGCTGGTGATCGGGCTTGCAGCGAAGGAGTCGGTGAAGACGAACCGGCCGGTCCGAATCTGACTACTCCAACACCAGATCGTGGGTGGCGTTGAAACGGGAGCCGGGGATTGGTGTCAGTCCGAGCAGCTGGAGTGAGAGATTGCCCGCCTCGGCGGCTCGGATCGGCTGGATCCCAGTCTCGTCAGGTCGGCCAACTCCTGGATCGAGTCGGTTCGAGCTGTTCAGCGTGTAGAGATCATTGTCGGCTCCCACACCCGGACCCCAGACGATGAAGGGCACCGTGTAGTTCTCGTCGTCATCGATGACGTAGTGCTGGGTTTCACCGATGGGACCGCCGTGATCGGATGTCACGATGATCGCGGTGGTTGACGCCAGGGCCGGGTCGTTGCCGATCGCGTCGAGGGCGGCGGCGATCGAGGTATCGGAGCTCGCGACGGCTGCGTTGTAGGCGGGTGATCCCCACCCGTTGGGATGCCCGAACCCGTCGGGATGAGGGATGTGCCAGAACATGTAGTCGGCTGGCTCGGCGGTGAGGTGGGCCAGTATCAGGTCGGTTTGCCCCTGGATCGAGAAGTTCTTTTCATAGGAGTCGATCTTGTCCCGACCCTCATCGGTTCCTGTTGTGTCGGGGGCCCCGTTCACGTCGTTCCAGCTACGGTCGAACAGGTCGAACTTTTCCTTGCCCACAAGCGCGTAGGTGGTCAGTCCGTTGTCGTGGGCGACGTCGAAGCTGGACACGAGATAGAAGCCGGCTTGATCATGCACGGTGCCGCCAGGGTCCTCGTTCGTGAGGAGGTTGAAACCGTCAGGACCGAGCTGTCGGCGGCTGGTGAGCTGACCGGTGTGGTTGGGAAGGGTGATCGTGGCATTGAAATCCGATCGGGCGTTGAGGGTGGACGCGCCATTGGTGATCAGGCTCCACAGCGTCGGGGTGAGCTGAGCGTTCACATAGTCGGACCGCAGCCCGTCGATGCTGATGTGAAGAACATGTTCGGCGCTACCGGCGGGCTGTGGCGCAGCGCACGGTGTGGGATCGCTGAACACACCGTTGCTCGAACGGGTCTCCACCCGATAGGCGTAGCTGCTGGACGTCGATAGGCCGCTCTGCGCGAACGAGGTGTCTGGCGGTAGCACGCGGCCGGTCCATCCGAACGGGCCTCCATTGCGGCTGCGGCGGATGACAAAGGCGTCTGCGTTGTCATCGGTGTGCCATGTCCAGTCGACCGTGGCGGTGTTACCCACACGAACGAAGGTGCACGAAGTAGGGGGAAGGGGTGCCGAGGGTGGTTCACCGGAGTTTGTGCACAGCGTTGCCGTACTGGCGGAGTTTTCTCCGTCTCGGGTTTCCACGGTGTAGTCGTAGGAAGAGTTTCCCGCCACGGTCTGGCCAAACGTCGTGTTTGGGACGTTGACTCGTCCTGTCCATCCGAATGTTCCGCCGTTTCGACTGCGCCGGATTATGAACGCACTCGCATTGTCGTTCGCCGCCCGGGTCCATTCCACTGTCACCGCATTGCTCGTCCGGTCCGCAGTGCAGGAGACCGGCGTAACGGGGTTGGAATTGGGCGCTGCCTCTTCGATGCAGGCAACGACAGGGCTCGACTGATTGGCGGGATCTTTCGCCTCGACGGTGTAGCTGTAGGCAGAGAACCTGGAGATTGTCTGGGTGAATGTGGTTGAGGGCACGTCGACCCGTCCTGTCCATCCAAAGGCTCCGCCGTTTCGACTGCGTCGGACTACGTACGAGGCGGCGCCATCCTCAGCCGCCCTCGTCCAGGACACCATCGCGCTCGAGCCGCTCAGGGTGAACTCACACGAGGTCGGTGCCAGCGCCGTCCCATCTGCCGACCAGGCGGTGGGTTGGCCGATGAGGAGCGCTCCAAGACATGCCAATGCCGCTGCAACTACTCGAACTCTTCGCCCCATAGCCCTAGTTAAGAACATTCTGTGCGCCCACACCCTAGGGAATTCAGTCCAGATCCTTGGGTACGACGTTCTAGTGCGGTCTAGGTGAGGAGGAGATTGTCCATCCGCCGGTTCACGAAGTGGCGCGCAAAGATGGTCACGACCAGCAGGTACACAACGTGACCCAATGCCGACATGTCCATCGAGCCGCGCGCCAGATCACGAGTCAGGTCGACACCGTGGTACAGCGGAGTGGCCTGCACGATCGGTTGAGCCCACGAGGGATAGATGTCAAGTGCGAAGAACGTGGTGCTGAGGAGAAACAGCGGCTGGGTTATCAGGAACAAGATGTCAAAGTCTTGCCAGTTCCTTGCATATGTCGTTCCGTATGCCCCCATCGCACCAAACGCCAGGCCGATGAGCAACGCCGCGAAGGGTATGAGCAGCGCCCACCAGCTGGCCAGCAGACCGAAGGCCCACATCACCGCCAAGAACGTGGCGGAATAGAATCCGCCCCGAATCATTGCCCAGGCCACTTCACCGTCCATCACCTGTTTGATCGACAGCGGTGTGACCAGCATGGCGTCGAAAGTCCTGCTCTCCTTCAACTTGAAGTAGAAGTTGAACGTCATGTCGAAGATGGCGCCGTTCATGGCGCTGCTGGCCAACAGACCGGGAGCTACGAACTGGGCGTAGGTGATCACCTCGCCGTTCCATTCGATGTCGCCGACGAGCTGGCCGAGCCCCACACCGAGACCGAACAGGAAGATCATCGGCTCGAACATGGCGCTGAACAAGATCAGCCACAGGCGCCGATACGAGACGACATTGCGCTCCACCACATGGATCGGCAACATCACCGAGGCCGGCATCATGACCCGAGCGCCTTGGTGAACGTGCGTCGTCCGGCGTAGATGCCAACCAGAATGAACCCCAGGATGACAGCGGCGTGGCCCACGGCCGCTTCGAAGCTGAGCTCTCGGTCGATGATCAGGCCACGGCACAGTTGCACCCCGTGCCAAACCGGTGTGAGCCGGCTGAACCACGCCATGGCGCTGGGCAGCTGGTCCACAGGATAGAACGCACCGGAGAACAGGTAGAGGGGCAGGACCCCCAACCGCAAGACCACAGGGAAGCCCTGATCACCCTTGGCCTGACCCGTCCACGCCGAGATCAGCGCTGCGAAGGCCATCGCGGTGCCTGCTGCTGCCAGGGGAGCCAGCAGCGACATAGGACCGGTTGGTACGCCGAAGCCGGTGAGAACGGCCAGGTAGATGGTCGCTGCAACCAGGGCCCGGAAGCCGATCCACAGCACATGGCCGGTGAACAGTTGCCCGGTTGTGAGCGGGGTGTTGATGATCGACACGTAGGTCCCGCGCCAGCGAAGCTGACCGGCCGTTTGCCAAAGGCTCTCCGACGCTCCAAGCTGCATGGCGGCGGCCGCCATGAGGCCGGGCCCCACGAATTCGAGGTAGTCGGCGGTTTGCAGTCCCGACTCTTGCGCGTCGATCTGGGAACCCAACCCCAGGCCGAGTCCGAGTAGGTAGAAGAGGGGACCGGCGGCTCCGCTCACCACAGTTCCCCGAAACGTGGTTCGGAACCGAAGGAACTGATGTTCCAGGAAGTGGACGAGTGGCCCGTGCCGGGAGCGGCTGTGGTGATCGGTTCCCGCCGACGGGGTCGAGGTAGTGGTCGTTGCTGTCACGGTCACTCCACCAACGTTCGCCCGGTGAGGGCCAGGAACACGTCCTCCAAGCTGGCCCGTCGCACCAAGCTGGAGGTTGGGGTGTGGCCGTCGTTGACAAGTTTGCCGAGCGTTCCTTCGCCGTCGTCGGTATAGATCAGGGTCCGGTCGGCCAGCGGCTCGGTCCGCAGACCCAGGCTCTCCATATTCATCGCGGTTCCCGCAGCGAAACGAACCTCCAACACTTCCCGCGTCACGTGTTCGGCGATGAGGTCCTTGGGCGAACCTTCGGCCACGATCTTGCCTTGGTCCATCACCACGAGCCGATCGGCCAGCTGTTCGGCCTCGTCCATGTAGTGGGTCGTGAGCAGAAGGGTCACCCCGCGTTCCTTGAGTTGGTAGAGCCGTTCCCACAGCAGATGGCGTGCCTGGGGATCCAACCCGGTGGTCGGTTCGTCGAGCAGAACCATCTCGGGGTCGTTGACCAGTGCTCGGGCGATGGTCAGACGTCGTTTCATGCCACCGGAGAGCGAACTGACCTGATCTTTGGAACGATCTTGCAGCCGGGCGAAACCCAGCAGCTCGTCGGCCTTGGCCCGAGCACTGCTCCATGACAGCCCGAAGTAACGGGCGTACACCATGAGGTTCTCTCGAAGAGTGAGGGCGTCATCGAGGTTGTCTTCCTGGGCCACCACACCAAGCCGTGCCCGGATCGAGGGCCCTTCGGACACCGGGTCACCGCCGAGTACCCGAAGTTCGCCCGACGTCACGGGGCTCACCGTCGAGATCATCTTCATCGTGCTGCTCTTGCCGGCGCCGTTGGGGCCCAGCATTGCGAACGATTCCCCCGGTTCGAGTTCCAGGTTGATTCGGTCTACCGCTGTGAAGCTACCGAATCTCTTTGTGAGCTCCTTGGCTACTACGGGTTTGGCGACCATTCGATGCACACTACTTGCGTGGTTGGTTCCGCCCCGGTGACTTCTACAGCCGGATTCGAGCGATAGCGGCCTCGTGGGGTCCCATTTCGGCCAGCTGTCGTTCCACGAACGCCTCGCGAGCGGCGGCTCGGGGGTGAGTGAACCCTGCGCCTAGAACCTGTTCGCCGGGATCGCATGTGACGTACCGGCAGATTCGTCTGCCATGAGTGGTGAGTTCGGCCCAGCGGTCGAAGGGCATTGACCTGGTGATGATGTCGCTGCGAAACCAGGGCGCAAAGTATTCAATATTCGGCATCGACCGCACCTCACGCGAGAGATTCGGCGTGCCACTGTGCCAGCAGCGGTTGTCCCTGAAGATGGCTGATCCAGCCGGGACCGGGCACAACGTGCTGTGTTTCATCCACAGGGGCTCGTCGGCGACGTTGGGGATCGGCTCGGTCGACCGCTGAGTGCCGGGGATCTGACGGATCGGACCGTTCTCCCATGTGAGGTCGACCATAGGGAAGTTGATCGTCACCACTGACACCGGAAGCTGCTTCATGGTGAGACCACCGACCGGATCGTGCGGCTCAGTCCAGATGTTGTCGCTGTGAAGGCCCTGGTATTCAATGGCTCCCGGGAGCGCCAGGTCACCACCGCCTCCTCCAACGATGTAATTGTCAGATCCGTAGATTGCGGTGAGGATCGGCGTTGTAGTGGGGAGATCCACCACCGCAGTCCATGCCGGGTCGTGCAACCGATGGCGCGAGGCTGAGGTCGAACCGAACGAATAACGGTGGGGGAGACCTCCGGCGCCGCCCCCGGCCGCACCGGTGGGATCGACGTCAAGGATTTCGTCGAGAACACGATCGGTTGCCGCTTTGAGGTTTGCCAGATGTTCGGCCGGGAGGGCATCGGTGACAGCGACGAATCCGTCTCGGTAGAACAGTTCGACGGCCCGCTCGACCTGATCGGGCGTGACCGTCTCGAGATCGGGAATGCCGTTGTGTTCCTGCAATCGTTCCCTGAGGGCAACCACCCCAGGGTCGTCGTATGACCGCGTCCATGTGGCGCAGGACAAATCGCCCCCTATCAGGTTGTAGTGCTCCGGCGTAGTTTCAATGACGAAGTCGGGCGCCGCTGCGTGCAGGCCGAGTGGGTTGTTGTTGTCAGTGCCGGCCACTGTGGGTCGATTTGCGAATCCGTTGGGCGGGACGTCTGCGTTCCAACCGATCGAGGACATGGGTCAATAATGCCGCAGTGTTGCCTAGTCGATGAACTTCACGTCGGTGAATCGGCCCCTCATGGCGCTGATCCGGTCGGCCACCTCGCTCGGATCGCCGGTGAGCGCATGAGCGATGTAGGTGGCCAGCTCGGGCATGTCGGTATGGCTCATTCCCCAGCGCGTGATCTCATTGGTCCCGAGTCGGAGACCGTCGTCGAGCCCGGAGGGAAGCCCTATGGCCGAGGTCAGCAGGTTCGCCTGGCGCAATCGGAGCGCGGTGGCACTACCGCCACCGTAGGGCCGGGCGTCGATGGCAAGCTGATGGGATCGGGTTGCTCCTTCCACCGTGTGAAACGTGTTGATTCCACTGGCGTCGAGGCACTCGGCCAGCGATCTTCGCGACCGTGGTCATCGCCTCGGCAAAGTCGGTTCCGTGGTGTAGCCAGTCAGAGAGGGTGATCGCCAGGGCGGCAGTCTTTGCTGCGTCGAAATTTGCGGTCATGCCGGGATACGCAATGGAGTCGATGCGCTCGGCGATCGTTTCATCGTTCGTGACGAGGAGTCCTGACGGAGGACCGCCAAGACTCTTGTAGGTGCTCATTGTCATCAGATGGGCGCCTTCAGCGAGTGGGTTGGGCCACGCCCGACCAGCGAACATGCCACACGCATGGGCAGCGTCGAACAGCAGTGTGGCCCCGACCGAATCAGCGATCGATCGAAGGTCGGCAATCGGATGGGGCAGAAGGTTGAGGCTGGTGCCGATCGTGATCAGCTTGGGCTGAATTCGAGCCGCCAGTTCGGCGACGCCTTCAACGTCGACGGTGAAGCGGTCCGGATCGATCGGAGCTTCGTGGATTTCCAGGCCGTACAGCCCGGCACACCCTGCTGCGTGATGAGTGACGTGGCCACCAATCGTGGCAGGAGGCACGATGATCGGATCTCCTGGTCGACAGGTGGCCATGAATGCGAAGAGGTTTCCCATTGCCCCAGAAGGCACTCGAACCTCGGCGTAGTCTGCCTCGAACACGCGGCAGGCGAGCTCCGCGGTGATCACCTCAATCTCCTCGATCGCCTCCAAGCCCATTTCGTACTTCTCGCCGGGGTGACCCAAAGAGGGCCTGACTCCAAGCCCACTCGATAGCAACGCCTCGGCCCGGGGATTCATGGTGTTGGTCGCCGGGTTCAGGTTGATGCACTCGCGGTCGTGAATCTCTGAGCTTCGGGCGGCGAGACGTTCAACCCGTTCCGCGGAGATAGGATCGGCCAGGATTTCTTCCCGGCGAGACCGTGCCTGTTCAGACCACCATTCGAACATCGGCGAAGCGTACTTGAGGCTGGATCCGGGCTGCCACGGATCGGTTGGGTCAAGAGTTCTTGTAGCTGATATCGATCATCTGGGTCAGGACGTCAGTGTCGACATCGGAGAGCCGGTTGATGTAGAGGCACGACTTGCCCGTCTTGTGTGGGCCCAGATCGGCGAGGAGCGGCTCATAGGCCTCGAAGCCGTCCATGATGTAGAGGACCAGGTTGGCCTTCCGGGGCGAGAAGCCGATGGCCATCCAATCGCTGGTGTTCCCCTTGGCGTAGGTGATCTCTTTTGTCCCAAACCCTACGATCGATGAACCCCACATCACCGCGGGCTGGCCGGTGATCGTCTCCATCAGCTCTTTGACTGCTCTGGCATCGGATTTCCGTTGCTCGGGCTCCACCCCGTCGAGGAACGAGTCGACGTCGGCGTCGTTCTTCTGAGTCTTCGGTTCGGCCATGATCCAACACTAGACCGACCCTAGGAGCCGTGGCAGTTTGGGACTGCTAGCAGAACGGCGGTGAAGGGTCCCGAAGATGCCGAAGCACTCAGGGAAATCATGCCGCGTTTGGAGTAATCAGCACTCCACCGAATCTGGCCAGAAACTCGACCAGAATGATGTAACCAACGGGTAACTCGGCGGGTCTGAGTTGTCGTGGACACCATCGTCACTCGAATTGAACACGCAGCGAAGGGCCAGGGCACTGTCACGTTCATGACCGGCGACGAACCGGTCGCGATGACCTGGGCTGAGCTGCATGCCGACGCCAAGAAGATGGCGGCGGCCCTTCAGACCAGGGGGGTGAATCACGGCGACCATGTTGCGGTCCTGGGCCCCACCACCATCAACCTGGTCACCGCCATGCAGGCGGTCTGGCTTTGCGGAGCAACACTCGTGGTCTTGCCACTGCCGATGCGCCTCGCGTGCACTGGAGGACTTCACGAAGTCCACCCGCAATCGCATTCGTCTGGCCGACTCGGTGTGTGTGTTGGTGGACAACGATCTCGCTCCCTTCTTGGCCACCGAGGAAGGTGATCCGCCGGTCTATCTGCTCAACGACCTGGCCCAATCACACGAGTCCGCCGATGATTTCATTCGTCCCGACTATCACGTCGACGATTTGTTTGTTCTCCAATTCACCAGCGGGTCGACGAGCGAGCCCAAGGGTGTCCAGCTGCCCAACCATCTCGTCGCAGCCAATCTCGATGCGATCTATGAGGCGGCCGAGGTAGACCCTGCCAGCGAAATGATGGTTTCGTGGCTGCCGCTGTACCACGACATGGGTCTCGTGGGATTCTGCATCCTGCCGATGAGCGCCGGCCTCGACCTCGTGCTCGGAGCCCCCCAAGACTTTCTCGGTTCACCCGGTCGCTGGATGGAGTGGATCTCGATCTTCGGCGGTACCTCAACTGCTGGTCCCAACTTCTCCTACGTGTTGGCAACGCGAGCGCTGAATCGCAGCAAGGAGATACTCGATCTGTCCAAGCTTCGGATTGCGCTCAACGGTGCCGAACCGGTTGATCCTGCAAGCGTGCGGGAGTTCATTGAAGCCGGAGTCCGCCACGGCATGCGCCCCGAGGCAGTGTTCCCGGCCTTTGGGATGGCCGAGGTTGGCATCGCCGGGTCGTTCCCTGTACCCATGACCGGGCTGCAGACAGACATCGTGGATTCTGAGCTTCTCGAACACGAGCATCGGGCTGTGAACGTGGAAATCGGCCACAAGAATGCTCGCGAGATCGTGAAGCTCGGGTATCCCGTTCCGGGGTTGGAGATGCGCATCTGCGATCACGAAAGTGGGTCCGTGCTGGGCGAGCGTGAGGTCGGCGAACTTCAGATCAAGGGAACGTCGGTGACAACCGGTTACTACCATCGACCCGAGGCCAACGCCGAGCTGTTCCAAGATGGCTGGTTGTGCACCGGCGACCTCGCCTACATGGTGGATGGCCAAATGATCATGTGCGGACGGATCAAGGATCTCATCATCGTGGGGGGACGCAATGTCTACCCCCAAGACATCGAACGGGCGGTCGGCGGCCTCGACGGAATACGCGCTGGCAACGTCATCGCCTTCAGCGTCGAAGGTCGGGGTGGCAAGGAAGCGGTGGCTGTTGTCGCTGAGACCCGTGTCGAAGATCGTGACGCCCTGCTCCACGAGGTTCACGAAGCCGTCTATGTGGCCGTTGGCGTACCCGCCAAAGAGATCGCCTTGGTGAAGCCCGGAACGCTGCCCAAAACCTCATCGGGCAAACTGCAACGTGCCCTCTGCAAGGAGCAGTTCCTGGGCCAGGCTCTCGAACTGGTGTAGCGCAACCCTGGCAGGTATCGGCGATACTCACCTAGTGCAAACCGAATCATTCGAACTGTTGGTGATGCGCCATGCGAAGTCGGACTGGAGTACATCCGAAACCGACTTCAACCGGCCCCTGAATACAAGAGGGGAGCGCAACGCGGGAGAGATGGCCAGGTGGCTGGCCGACCAGGACCTGGAGCCGGATCGGGTCCTCAGTTCGCCCGCAGTTCGAGCCCGCACCACCGTGATGGAAGTGGTGTCTGCGTGCGGACTCGACCAGGCATCGGTCGAGTTGGACGCCGAGCTCTACCTCGCCGACGCATGGACCTGGCTCGCCACTTTGCAGGAGCAAGACTGTCAGCGCCTGCTGATTTGTGGACACAACCCTGGGCTCGACGCGCTCGTCGATCACCTCAGCGGCGGTTCTGCGCCCTTTACCGACACCGGCAAACTGATGACCACAGCCGCGGTCGCCCACTTCGCTGTTCGCCCCACATGGTCAGCTGTCGGTACTCCCGAGGGAAGGTGCGAGCTGCTCTCGCTCACCAGGCCCCGCGATCTCTGAACACGGCGCGCTCGATGTCATCTTGGTGTGGCATCGCTTGGTCAGGGACCGCCATCCACGCCGGTAAACTGGACCCGTGATTATTGACGTCAGTGACGACACGTTCCAGACCGAAGTCCTCGCCCGCTCGGTAGATACGCCGGTGATCGTGGACCTATGGGCCGATTGGTGTGGGCCATGCAAGACGCTCACACCGATTCTGGAGAAGGTCGTCAAGGAGATGAACGGGTCAGTCGTGTTGGCCAAGGTCGACGTTGACAAGAACCCGCAGGTGCAGCAAGCCTTTCAAGTGCAGTCGATTCCTTCGGTCTTCGCCGTCGACAACCAGCAGGTGGTCGACAACTTCACGGGTGCTCAGCCCGAGCAGGTGGTGAGGGAATTCATCCAGAAACTTCTCCCAACCATAAGTCCTGTCGATGCACTCGTGGAAGCAGGCGACGAAGACTCGCTTCGCAGGGCGCTGGAGATGGAGCCCGACAACGAGGCCGCCATCGCCGCGCTGGCCACGCTCCTGATCGACGCCGGCAACAACGAAGAGGCACTCCAGTTCCTGGCCAGAATCCCCGAAACCGACATCACCCGGCCAATTGCTGCCAGGGCGCGGGCTGCTGAATCGGCCGGTGACATCGGCGACGTTGAAGCTCGACTGACCACACTGTTGTCAAGGGTCAAGGACGACGACGATGCCCGCCAAGAATTCGTGGATCTCCTGGAGGTGTTGGGTCCCAACCATCCCAACACCGGTCACTGGCGCAAGAAGCTCAGTACGCAACTGTACTGAGCACCGCTAGCGTGATGTCTCCGAGCATCTAGCTCCCCTCGGCCCAGCAGTGAGTTAGTCCTGCGGCCCTCGGACCCCTTAGGGGTCAGACCCCAACTCCTGCGGGGAACTGTTGAACTCCGGATCCGAATCCCGGAACGTCGGCGAACAAATCGATGAGTTGCTCTACCGCTGGGACGAGGTTCGCCGCCGCCCGGTTGTTGTGGTGGGCGTACTGCTCGTTGCCGCCGTCTTTTTGGGCCTGGCCTGGTTCGAAACCCACCGATCGAGCGGGGTCGATCCTCCTCCGATCGACGAGCGGATCCCGGTCTTCTCTCTCGCTCCCACGAGCGCCCCGACCACGGCGCCGGTCCATCTCATCGTGCACGTCACCGGTGCGGTCCGGGCACCGGGTGTCTACGAACTGGGCGCCGGTGATCGCATTCTCGATGCCATCGCCAGTGCCGGCGGTGCCACCGCAGAAGGCCAACCGGACCGGCTGAATCTGGCAGCGCCGGTGATCGATGGCATGCAGGTCCGTGTCCCGGTGGAGGGCGAAACCGCCATCGTGGCTGGCCTGCCGACCGATGGAGTCGGATCGGGTCCGGTGGATCTCAACACCGCCACGTCGGCTCAGCTGGAAGCGCTGCCGGGCGTGGGACCGGCGACCGCAGCCGCAATCCTGGACTATCGGAACGAGGTTGGCCGTTTCGGGTCGGTTGCGGACCTCCTTGGCGTACGTGGAATTGGTGAGGCGAAACTGGCCGCCCTCGAAGACTTGGTGGTGGTCCGATGAGTGACCTTCAGGTGATGACGCTCGCAGTGCTCGTATGGGTGGGTTGCCTGATCACTGCCCCGGTGCCGTTGATGATCGGGGTGGTCGTGGGGTTCGCGGGATTCGGTCTGCGGTCACCGTTGCTGGTCATCGCAGCAGGTTTGACACTCGGGCTTTCCGCCGGAGAAGCGGCCGACAATGCCTATCGACCAATCGACCACGGCAGCTTCGATGGCATCGTCGATGTCGTCACCCTGCCCACGGTTGAGATGTTCTCCGAGCAGATCGAAGTGCGACTGCCAACCGGAGAGCGGGTTCGTATGAGCGTGTCACCCGGCGCCGGCTCGGTCCGCAACGCTCGCCCAGGAATGAAGCTCCTGGTGGTTGGTTCGTTGCGGCCGATCGAGGAGAACGGTTGGTATCGCTCCCGGCATTTGGTGGGGCGGATGACCGCTCGTTCGGTCCGCATCGTGGGCGCTGGACCCTTTTACTGGAGGATGGCGGCTGCAGTGCAACGAACCGTCACCTCGGCCACTACACCGATGGACGCTCGATCCGCAGCGCTCTACCAAGGGCTTGTGACCGGCGATGACCGGGCTCAGGGCGCAGCGCAGAAGGCGATCTTCCGTAGAACAGGGCTTAGTCATATTCTCGCCGTCAGTGGGCAGAACGTGGCCTTTGTTCTGATTCTTCTCCACCTGGCCATCGGTTCACTTCCCGGATACCTGCGTCCTCTGGTGGTAGCGATGGTCCTGGGGTTGTTTGCGCTAACCACCCAGCTCGAACCATCGGTCCTTCGTGCCACGTTCACCGCCGCTATCGGCTACTGGGCTGTTGCCACCGGACGACGAGCGTCTGGAGCCCGGCTGATGGCGGTTGCGGTGAGCATCCTCCTGCTGATCGATCCATTCTTGGCGAGGACGATCGGCTTTCAACTCTCGGTCCTCGCTGCAAGCGGCATTCTCCTGCTGGGACCCGCAATTGCATCGAGGGTGCCGGGACCATCGGTGGTGTCGGTTCCGGTGGCCGTCACGCTCGCCGCCCAGCTGGCGGTTTCGCCCCTGCTGTTGGCCACTTTCGGAACGGTGTCGCTCGTGTCGTTGCCAGCCAACGTGCTCACCGGTTGGGCCGTTGGCGTGGTCATGATGTGGGGAATGAGCGTCGGGCTGGTCGCCGGGCTGATCGGCGGATCGCTCGCCGCCACCGTCCAGCAACCGATCCAGGTCCTGTTGTGGTGGATCGACATCGTTGCCTCGTTCTTCGCCGATATCCCCATTCGGCCGCTCACCGCCCCGTTGGTCCTGGTCTTCTGCGGGGTTGCGCTGGCCTCGTCACCCCTGTCCGGCCGAGGCCGGATGGTGGTGTCGGCTGTGCTGGCTGCAAGCCTTCTGGCGACTTCGGGCCACCAGGCAACGATGCATGAGCTCGAGGGTGGCGGGATCTACATCACCGGTGACCGGACGCACCCGTCGGTGTTGATTCTGCCTGCGAACAGCGACGATCGGGCGGTCGAAGGCGTGGTGGATGTGAGTCCGGACGCGATCGATGTGGTGGTGGTCCGCGGCGGTCACCGAGGGATGTCTGTGGTGGTGCGGGAGCTCGAACGGGTTGCGGACCTCGGGGTTGTGCTGGCGCCGCCCCATCACACCGTTGTCGGCGGTACCCGCGTAGTGCAGCCCACTGTGATCGACTCCCGTGTAGGACCGATCACCATCTCGCCGGTGTCCGACAAGCAGCTTCAGGTTCAGATTTCTGAACCATGTTGTTCGAGTGGCTGATCCACCCGCTCACCGAGTGGAATGGGCACCGGTTTGGGTTGCTGCCGCGCCCGATCGTTGCTCGGCTCTGCCGTCGGCATGACGAGCGAAACGCCCCCGGGTGGAATCGCCGTGGTTCGGGTCATCGGTGGGCCAGGGCCAGCCGCCGAACTGGGTGTTCTGGTAGTCGGTGAACGCCTGCTGTATCTCCGCCTCGGTGTTCATCACGAAAGGACCGTACCGGGCTACCGGCTCGCCTATCGGGCGACCCTGCAACACCATCGCATCAACCGGGGCGTCTCCGGCCACCAGTTTGGTGGGCACATCGGATCGCAGCACCGCAGCGGTTCCCGCTTCAACTTCGACTCCATCGACGTCGATCCAGGAGCCGTCGAACACATAGATGGCTCGGTTGATTTCGGACGATTCGGTATGAGGAAGCCGAAACTCTGCATTGGCCTGCATCGAGATGTGCCAGATGCCGATCCCGGCTGAGATCTTCGATGCCCACGAGTTCGGTGGTGGAAGCTGGGCGTTGTGCTCATCGAAACTTCCGGCGATCAGCGTGAGGGTGGTCTTGTTCTTGTTCGGGTCGGTCCTCACGATCTTGGGGGTGTCCTCGGCCCACAACATGGTGAAATAGGCCGGAACCATCTTGTCGTGAGCTGGCAAGTTCAACCAGATCTGGAACAGCTCCAGAGGATTCTCGCCATCAGCGTTCAACAGTGGAAACATCTCGGCATGGACCACGCCGCTGCCGGTGGTGACCCATTGTGTGTCTCCTTCACCGAATCGGGCGGCGGCCCTCATGCTGTCGGTGTGATCGCAGAACCCACGACGCACATAGGTGATGGTCTCAAAACCACGATGGGGATGCTGAGGGAACCCCGGAACCTCGCGGCCGTGGTACATGCTCCACCCGTCCTTGCCGCTGAAATCGCTACCGATCTGCCGGCCAAGGAGCGATGAGGCGTCGGGGCCGAACCGACCGTCGCCCGCGGGATAGGCGTCGTTGTGGTGAGCGGTGAACAGGAAGGGATCCAACGTTGCCCATTGCGAACCGATTTCGAACTTCTGAAGCACCGAACTCATGCTTCAAGACTACGAGCCCCTGCCGCCGCGAGCTCAACCGAGTCCACCGAACACGACGTCTGTCGCCGTAGGTCTCGATAGGTTGATCGCCATGGCGAACCTGGGTTCGAATCGGCTGGTTCTTGAGCTTGGTTCAACCCCGTTCGACATTACGCATCGAGCGTTGGTGATGGGGATTCTCAACCGGACACCGGACTCCTTCTACGACGCCGGCGAGTACTTCGATTTTGACGACTTCCTCCGCAAGGCTGACGATTTGGTTCGACAGGGCGCTGATCTCCTCGATGTCGGCGGGGTGAAGGCGGCCCCGGGTGAAGAGGTCGATCTCGACGAAGAGCTGCGCCGAGTCGTTCCGGCGGTGGAAGCCCTGGTGAAACGGTTCGATCTTCCGCTCAGCGTTGACACCTGGAACCCCGAAGTGCTCGATGCCTGCCTCGAGCGTGGTGCTGTTATCGCCAACGACATCTCCGGGTTTGAGCATGACCGGTATCTCGAAATTGCGGCAAAACACGACGCAACCGTGATCGCTACCCACATCCGGATCGGTCCTCGAGTTCCAGATCCCGAGCCCCACTACGACGATCTGGTGAACGAAGTTCGGTCCTTCCTCGCCAGTCGTGTGCAGATGGCGCTCGACGCCGGGATCCAACCGCAACGGATCGTCGTCGACGCCGGAATGGACCTGGGCAAGGACCGGTACATGAGCTGGGAGTTGCTCGACCGATCAGCAGAACTGGCCAACCTGGGGTACCCGCTGCTGCTGTCAGCGTCGAACAAGCGATTTCTTTTCGAGCTGCTCGAAACCGACCGGCACAACATCAACGAAGGTTCGATGGCGTCCCACGCCTCGGGGATTGCCAAGGGCTGTCGCATCCTCAGAGCCCACGACGTGAAAGCATCGCGCCGGGTGGCCGACACGATGGCAGAGATCCTCCAGCGACGAGCCGAAGTCGACGCCAGATGATCGAGTTCCTGAAGGGCGACGACCCGACGTTGGTGGCTCAGGCACTCAGCAAGGTGGTGAATCAGCTGGTCGGCGACGGTGACAAGACCCTGATGGTCGATGAGATCACCGAAACACAGATGATCGACGATGCCGGTCCACCATCGATCGCTGCGCTGGTTACGTCGGCCCAGACGCCGCCATTCCTCACAGAACGGCGGGTGGTTATCGGTCGGCACCTCGGAATCTTCACCAAACAAAACGACGTTGCGGCGCTGGTTCGGTATCTCGCTGACCCCACTGAATCAACCGACCTCGTCTTGGTCTGGGAAAAGGGCAGCACTTCCCAGCGCCTCCCTGCGGTGCCCAAGCCGCTGAAGGAGGCCCTCAAGGAAGCCGGAGCCACCGAAATCGACGCAGCTCCCAAAGGCAAGGGCCGCAAGGTGCTGCTCGACCAGCAGCTCGCTGAGGCAGCGGTTCGTCTCGACGGTGGAGCGAGGGCCCTCATCGCGGATCGCCTCGGCGACGAGGTTGGCCGGGCCGAAGCGGTTCTCGACGCTCTTGCTTCCACCTTTGGTGAAGGTTCGGGGCTCACGGCCTCTGATGTGGAGCCTTTCCTCGGTGAGGCTTCCGACGTGCCACCGTGGGAGCTGACCGATGCGATAGACCAGGGCAACCTCGCAGTTGCTCTGGAGAAGCTGCATCGCATGATGGGTGGCGGCGAACGCCACGCCCTCCAGATCCTGGCCACGCTTCACGGTCACTACCAGAGAGCACTCGCGCTCGACGGGGCCGGAATCGCCAATGAAAAGGACGCGGCCAGCCTTCTGGGCATGAAGGGGAGTACCTTTCCCGCCCAAAAAGCACTCCGCCTCAGCCGGTCGCTTGGATCGCAGAAGTTGCGGGAGGTTTTTGATCTTCTCGCCACCGCTGATCTGGGCGTTCGCGGGGCAACGGCGATCGACTCCGACACACTGATGGAAGTTCTCGTGGCTCGCTTGGCAGCGCTGTCACGGCGGCGCTGATAGATATCGAGGAAAGCCCCATGACCAGCACGCTCCCTTTTCCCGAAGGTTTCATATGGGGCTCGGCCACGAGCTCGTACCAGATCGAGGGCTCTGCTACAGCCGACGGCAGGTCGCCAAGCATCTGGGATTCATTCTGTGCCGAGCCGGGCCGCATCAAAGACGGATCCAACGGTGATGTGGCCTGTGACCACTACAACCGGTACAAGGAGGACGTCGCTCTCATGAAAGAGCTCGGGTTAGATGCGTACCGATTCTCGGTTGCTTGGCCCCGGGTCATGCCCGAAGGAGCGGGTCCCGTCAACGCTGCCGGACTCGACTTCTACGATCGGTTGGTCGACGAACTCCTCCAGGCGGGCATCCGTCCCTTCCCTACGATGTATCACTGGGACCTACCACAGTGCCTTCAAGACAACGGAGGCTGGGTAAACCGCGACACCGCATACGCCTTCGCCGACTACACCGAAGCCGTTGTCGCTCGTCTTGGCGATCGCATCGGCACCTACACCACACTCAATGAACCGTTCGTCTCCGCTGACCACGGCTACGTGACCGGCGAACACGCACCGGGCCGCACCTCGCGCTCGGAAGGGCTGGCCGCTGCTCACCATCTCCTACTAGCGCACGGACTCGCGGGTGAGAGGATCCGGGCTGCGGCTTCCGGTTCTCGCCTCGCCATCGTGATCAACTTCACCCCGATCGAACCGGCCACCGACTCAGCAGCCGATATTCAGAATGCCCATCACCAGAACAATTGGGAGAACCACTGGTACGCCGACCCGATCGCCGGGCTCGGTTATCCTCAGGACACCGCTGACTACTACGGCTGGGCCCAGACCGAGGTGCACGATGGGGACCTCGAGATCATCGCCACCCCGATCGACCTGCTCGGGATCAATTTCTATACCCGCCATTTTGCATCGGCTGATGACAGCTTCGAGCTGCCGCCGGGAACGAGGCAGAACACCATGGGTTGGGAGATTCATCCACCCAGCTTGGGAAACCTGTTGCGCCGGCTTCACGACCGGTATGACTTTCCGAGTTATCTGATCACCGAAAACGGCTGCCCGATGCCCGACGATGAACGCCACGACGGCCGAGTGAAAGATGATGACCGGATCAACTTCATCCGCGATCACTTGGCACAAGCCCACACTGTCATCCAGGAAGGGTTCCCGTTAGAGGGGTACTTGGTCTGGTCGCTGTTCGACAACTTTGAGTGGGCCTGGGGGTATGGGCCGAGGTTCGGGATCGTCGAGGTCAACTACGAGACCCAGGAACGGATTCCCAAGAAGAGCGCACAGTGGTTCAGCGATGTTGCTGCGCTCAACGCGATCATTGTCGACTGAAACCGGGCACGTCCTCGGGTAGAAACTCTCGATAGGGCTGAGGTGAACCCGCAGGGCGCGCAAGTTTCGGCGAGCCTGACGAAGGTGAAGTCCGAGCTGCTCGACTCTGGCGAGAGAACGAATTGTCGCAATTGTCTCGGTGGGTGCTGTGATCGTCCTCGGCGCGGCCTTCAAGGGGTTTGGGTGTTGGTACCTGTCGACCTGGTGCAACTTGTGGTGACCGTGTTGGAGTCTCGTCGGGATCCCGCAACGCCCTGAATCAAGCGTGACGTCGCGGTTCTAGTCGTCGAGGCGAAGGGCGCGGATGAAAGTGTCGGGCGGGATCTGAACCGATCCGATGTTCTTCATCTTCTTCTTGCCCTCCTTCTGTTTCTTCAAAAGCTTGTTCTTGCGGGTGACGTCGCCGCCGTAGAGCTTGGCGGTTACGTCTTTCCGGAACGCCCGCACGGTCTCTCGGGCGATGATCTTCCCACCGATTGCCGCTTGGATAGGTACCTCGAATTGCTGACGGGGAATGATTTCCTTCAGCTTCTCGGCGGTCTTCTTGCCATAGTCATAGGCGTTGTCTCGGTGAACAATTGTGCTGAAAGCATCGACCCGTTCGGAGTTGAAGAGGATGTCGACCCTTACCAGGTCACCCTCCTTGTACCCGATCGGTTCGTAGTCGAGCGAGGCGTAGCCGGCAGTTCGGCTTTTCAGTTGATCGAAGAAGTCGACGACGACCTCTGCCAGGGGAAGTCGATACACGATCTCAACCCGATCGGGGGAGAGGTAGTTGATCCCGTCGAGCTGGCCGCGGCGGGTCTGGCACAGTTCCATCAGGGTGCCGGTGTAGTCGCTGGGCGAGATCATGGATGCTTTGAGGTAAGGCTCCTGAATACTGTTCCACTCGACCTGATCGGGAAGGGCCGAGGGGTTGTCGACTACGCGCTCGTCGCCGTTGGTCATCGTGATGCGGTATTCGACGCTCGGGATAGTGGCGATGAGGTTGAGGTCAAACTCCCGCTCGAGGCGCTCCCGGATGATCTCCATGTGAAGGAGGCCGAGAAATCCGCAGCGGAACCCGAAGCCGAGCGCGGTGGATGTCTCGGGTTCGAAGGTGAAGCTGCCATCGTCGAGACGTAACTTGTCGAGTGCGTCACGGAACGGCTCGTAGTCATCGCCGTCGACAGGGTAGAGGCCGCAGAACACCATGGCCTGGGGCTCCCGATAACCATCTAGGGCTTCGGTTGAAGGGTTGGCGAGCGTCGTGACTGTTTCACCCGATCGCGCTTCTCGTACGTCCTTGATGCCAGCGATGAGATAGCCGACCTCACCGGCGGCCAACTGATGGACTGGCTTGTTCACAGGCGTCCTAACGCCGATCTCGTCGGCCTCGTGCGTCGCTCCGGCCTGCATGAACATCAGCTTCTCACGAGTCTTCATGGTCCCGTTCATGACCCGGATGCTCGAGACGACGCCCCGGTAGCTGTCGAAATGGCTGTCGAAGATCAGGCCCTGAAGGGGTCCTTCGGGGTCGCCTGCAGGAGCCGGGATCTGCTCCACGATCGCATCGAGTACGGCCTCGACGTTGTTGCCGGTTTTGGCCGAGATGCGGATGATGTCTTCGGCCGGAATGCCGAGGATGTTCTCGATCTCCATCGCGTATCGGTCAGGATCAGCAGCAGGTAGGTCGATCTTGTTCAGGACGGCCACGATCTCGAGGTCGCTTTCGAGGGCCAGGTAGGTATTGGCCAATGTTTGGGCCTCGATGCCCTGGGCGGCGTCGACCACTAGCACCACGCCCTCGCAGGCAGCGAGGGAGCGGCTGACTTCGTAGCCGAAATCGACGTGACCGGGAGTGTCGATCAGATTGATGACGTGATCGTTCCAGTCGAGGCGGACACTCTGGAGCTTGATCGTGATACCGCGCTCCCGTTCGATGTCCATCGAATCGAGATACTGAGCCCGCATGTCCCGAGCCTCGACGGCGCCACACAGCTCCAACATCCGGTCGGCGAGTGTGGACTTGCCGTGATCGATGTGAGCGATGATCGACAGATTGCGGATCTTGGACTGATCGAACATGGAGGGGATGTGGTCGTTTCGGGTTGAACTGGCCCCAAAGGGTACAGCGACCACGGGGACAAAGAGTCCGAGAGAGCGAGGCAAAGAAGCGACCGGCGCGTCAGCGCCGGTGAACGGCGCTATCCTCAACCGGTCCAACCAACATCCAACAGGATTCAGATTCAGTGGCAAACATCAAGTCTCAAATCAAGCGCAACAGCCAGAACGAGAAGCGGCGTCTGCGCAATCGCGCCGTGCGCGCTGAGCTGAAGACCCGTGAGAAGGCTGCTGAGGCTGCCGCCGGAACCGATCAGCAAGAAGAGAAACTTCGCATCGCGATCAAGCGGATCGATATGGCGGCTCAGAAGGGCGTGATGCACAAGAACAACGCAGCCCGCCGCAAGAGCCGGCTCATAGCTCGGGTTCGCAACTCTGCGAGCGCCAACGCGTAGTTACACCGCGGAACACTCGGCCCAGATTCTGATCGAAGCTGCACGATCGTCGTGTGGCTTCCTTCGTTTTCTGCCCTATTCACCGCTTCTGATTCGCCTCCCGGCGCCGTTCGTATCGGACCAGCGCCTCGATGCGTTCAGCAGCGTGATCAACCATCGGCCGCGGATACGCCGCTGGCGCCCCAAAAGGATCCGATGACGGATCATGGATAACCTTGTTTCCGAGCTGGGCCAGCTCGGGGATCCAGTGCCGGATATATGCGCCGTCCTTGTCGAACTTGGCGCTCTGGCTCGTGGGATTGAACACTCGATAGTAGGGCGATGCGTCAGTCCCGGTGCCCGTAACCCACTGCCACCCATGGTTGTTGCTGGCCAGATCGCCGTCCACCAGGTGCTGCATGAAGAAGCGAGCACCCCATTGCCACGGCAGATGGAGGTCTTTCACCAGAAATGATGCGGTGATCATTCGCACCCGGTTGTGCATCCAGCCCTCGGCCAGCAGCTGCCGCATGCCGGCGTCGACGATCGGGTAGCCGGTTTGGCCGTCGCACCAGTGCTGAAACCGCTCGCGAGCAGCATCGTCGGTGTCAGCCTCGACCGAATTGTGGGGAAGGTAGGCTTGGCGCGCAGATTCGGGTCTGTTGAACAGGATTTCGGCATAGAAATCGCGCCAGCACAACTGTCGAACCCAGGACTGCTCGCCGGGACTGTTGCCCAAGCGATCCATGAGTTGGAGCGGGTGCACGGTGCCCCATTTCAGGTATGGAGAAAGGCGAGACGTTCCCTCGACCCCTGGCAGATTCCTGGTGTCGTCGTAGCGGTCGACGATGGATGCTTGGAATCTCTCGAAGCGATGCCAAGCTGCGTCCTCTCCAGGTACCGGGAGGTTTGTTGCTGTCGGCGCGGGAATCTCGGGCATTCCCTCGGATGAGACTCCATCGAACCACTCGATCTCGGGCGTCGGCGGCGGGTGATCGGGCAGTGAGGCACTCCAAAGCTTGTAGAAGGGGGTGAACACCTTGTACGGGGTGCCGGCCTTGCTGAAAAGACTGCCGGGGGGGATCACATAGTTCGACCAGTGGTAGTGCGTCGAGATGCCCTTGGTCGCCAACGTCTCGCCGGCGTTGGTGTCCCTGGAGCGCCCGTAGGGTCCGAAGTCGTCGGTGGCAAAGACCTCTGACGCCCCCGTTGCGTCGGCGAGTTCGTGCAGGACCGTGGCCGGGTCTCCCTGACGAATGACCAGGTTGCCCGCTACCTGTCGGTCGAGATCGTCGAGGCAGCCGGCCAGAAACCACTTCCTGTTTGCCCCTGAAGAGTTCCACAACACGTCGTCCACGATGAACACCGGGACTACCCGACCCTGTTGGGCAGCTTCGGCCAGGGCCCGGTTGGCCTCGACCCGCAGATCTCTTCGGAACCAGAACACCACTGGAGCTGCCACGATCTCAGTGAAGCACGCGGCCCCAGCTTGTGCACCCTCGGCGTTCTAGGACGGGCAGGCCGTGATGTCTCCCAGGCCCTGTGGGTTTTGCACAAAGAGGTGTTGCCAGTCGCCCAGTTGCATGACGCCGGTGAACTGGCACCCGTATTTGCGGCCCCAGCTGTTTTCTGCGCGTCGTGTGAGCTTGGGCAGTTCGTCGGTGTTGTTGCCGAGGTCGACGTAGTCGCGTCGCTGGCCGGCTCCGTCCAGGAGTTCGATCCAGCCGCTGTTCTTGGGCGAACCGGTCATCCGGCCATCTCCGGAGATCGGGTAGCCATCGGAGGTCACGAGGAAGTGCTCACCGGGCTGCAGTGTCACGTTCGGGAAGCCGTATGAAAGTCCTTCGCCGTCGAGGGTGTAGTTGTTGAGCGAAAGAGGCGCGTCGGTCGGGTTCATGATCTCGATGAAATCGTTGTCCCCGTCTCCGGGACCGTCGGTTCTGAATTCGCTGATGATGAACGAGCCCGACGTGCCGGCGAACGGCACTGGTCCGCCACAAGGTGCGGTGTCGCCTTCGTGGCGAGGGTTGATCGTGGTCAGAGTGAAGAGGCGCGCGAAGTCCGCGGAGTTGTTCTGGCTGTCGACGCAGGATCCGGGGTTGCCGTGCCTGCGGGCATAACTCTGCACAGTCGTATTGTCTTTGTCGAGAGGCGGTAGGCCGGTCCCTTCCCGAATGAGGCTGGGGGTTGACTTGCCGCCGGGTGCCTCTGGGGCGGCTCGGGTTCCAACGGCGTCGACGACGGTTCCGCCGGAGGTCACGATTCCAAGACCAACCGTTGCAGGCAGGCTGTGATCAAAGGCGATATCGACCTTTCCGCCGACATCGCCAAGGTCTTTGCCGAAAAGCAGAAACCCACCGGCCGGAATCACGCGGTCACCCAGCGGGGTAAGGCTGAGTTCACTGTCCTCGTCGGTGATGCGCAACGACAGCGATCCCACCGATCGCGGTTCGCCGCTGGAGTTGTAGATCTCCACGAAGTCCTCGCCGTCGTAGGACTGATCGCTGGAGAACTGACTGATCAGCAGGCCGGAGGTGTTGGGTGGCTGTACCGTGACCGTCATCGTGGCGGGGGACGAGTAGACCGAGCCGTCGTAGGCCCGGATTGTCACCGACTCGGTGTCGCCTGCTGTGAGGTCGGTCCAGTCCGTCAGTCTGAGAGTGGAACCCGAGATCACGAAATCGGGGTTCGTTGAGGAAACGATGGACCATGAATGGCTGGTGTCGTCGGGGTCGGTCGCAACGAGGTTGACTTCGAAGTCCAGTGCGGTTGCATCTGCGAATACAGTCTGTGGGCCGAACGACAGCGTTGGCGCATCATTCTGAGGGGCCAGCGTAATTTCCACGTTCTGAGTGACGGATGACCCCGAGCCGTTTGTGGCCGTGTAGGTGAAGGAGTCGCTGAGGCTCTCGGAGCCATCGTGGGTGTAGATGACCTTGCCGCCACTGATTACGATGCTCGCAGCGTGAGAACCGCCGCTGACCGATGTGAGGGTGAGCCCGCTGTCGTCGTTGGCGAGTACATCGATTGTGGCGGTCGAGCCTTCGGGAATCGTTGCGAAGTCGACTTTCGCGCTGGGTGGCGGCGTGGGCCACGTACCGGCCGTGGTTGTTGTAGTAGATCCCGAGGTTGTGGCCACGGTCGATGACGATGTGTCAGCACCGATCGTTGTGCTTGTGGTGGGTGCCCCCGGGGCCGTCGTCGAGGCGGGGGGCGATGTGGTGGGTGGAGTCGCCGGGTTTGCTGGTTTGGTGACGGCGGTCGTCGTGGTCGGGTCGACAGGCTGCACGAACGGAGCTTCGATCGGCGGTGCAACAACGTCGATTTCCTCCACGATTGCGGGTGCTGCAATTGCGGCAACTGCGCCTAGAGCGGCGGCGGCGGTGGCGAGTGCAGTTCCGGCAGGGGCCACGGTGCTGATACCGGAGAGGCTGGCCGAGCCCGAAAGCCACGCCAGCGGGCCGACGACGAAACGAAGCTTGGATATACCGATCGAAAGGAATGCACGAACGACCTCTGGATCGAACTGCCCACCGGCACATCGAGCGATTTCGGCGCGGGCCTTGTCAGCCTCGATTGGAGACTTGTACGATCGTGCCGACGTGATCACGTCGAAGGTGTCTGCAACAGCGACCATGCGGGCGCCGAGATGTATGTCGGTTCCTGCCAGACCCGACGGGTACCCGCCCCCATCCCATCGCTCGTGATGTTCAGCGATAGCTCGCATCCACTCACCGAGGAAGTCCGACAAAGGTTGCGCGAGACGCGCGCCCTCGGCTGGGTGGGTCTTGAGCTCTTCCCATTCTTCCTCGGTTGGTCGACCGTCCTTGTTCAGGATCTCCGCCGAAACCATCAGTTTGCCGAGGTCGTGAAGCAGCGCCGCCCAACGGAGCCTGTTGGCATCCTCGGTAGGGATTCCCATTTCCTCGATCAAGAGGTCGGTGTAGGCCCGAACCCGCTCGCAATGGCCACGGGTAAGCCGGTCGTGTTCGCCAAGAAGAGCGATCATCTCCAGCATCTGGCTGGCGAAGTTGTCGTCGGGATCCAGCGCCACGCCTGATTGGCGAATCGACTCGATTCGTTTCGCTATGGACCGGGTGTTGCCGGCCCGGAGGGCGACGGCAAATCGGCTGGGGGCCTTGTCGGGAAAGACGAGGGAAACCTTCAGTAGCGCTGAGATTGGTGCCAACCGCCGGAAAGCGCGATCGAAGACGGCGAGGAGCACCAGACAAGAAATGAACAGGAAGATCCACCACAGCAGGCGATCGAGGCCCTGACTCGCAGGCAGTGCTCTCGCAAGCAGTACGGAGGCGATAATCGTGAAGAGGGCCGGACCGATCGTCACGAGCACGCGAATAAGCTGGGCGAGGCCCGGTTTGGCCTGCCAACCAACTCTCATCTCCGCTTCCGGAGTCTGCGTGGGACCGTTTCCCGCCATCTCCTTCGCATCGACACAAGAACCGATGTCCTTAACGGGAGGAGTGCCTCTGCTTGGTCGATGATCCGACCGACCTAGGATGGCACGCCGTAACGGTCTGAGGGCGATAAAATCAGCCGCACTGTGCTTGATGAGAGAAAAGCCGCAATTTTGAGCGCCATAGTTGGCGAATACATCGAGACTGCTCAGCCGGTCGGTTCCGGCGCGGTCCGCAAATCAGCCGAGATCGACGTGGGTGCAGCAACGATTCGCAACGAGATGGCCAGCCTCGAGTCCGATGGGTATCTCTGGCAGCCCCATACCAGCGCAGGTCGCGTCCCTACCGAGAAGGGGTATCGACATTTCGTCGACAAACTCGGCGAGGTCACTCTCGACGGCGCCAACTCCGAACGGGTGGCGACATTCTTCCGTCGGATGGAAGGCCAGATCGAAGGGCGACTCGAACAGACCGCAGGACTGTTGAGCAACCTCACCAAATACACCGCCGTGGTTGTCGATCTGGGGGCATCGGCAAGGCAGATCAAATCTGTTCAGCTCGTCCCCCTGACCGCTACCGCGCTCCTGGTGGTCGTTGTCGACAGCACCGGTGAGATCTATCGCTATCCCTTGGAGGCCGAACACGAGCTCGACGACGAAACCGTTGACGCCGTTCAGGCACAACTCAGAAAATCGCTAGAAGAACATCGGCTTGATGAGAACCTGTCGGCGCCTGCTCCTACCGGCGATGTTGGTCATGATGAGCTGACCAACTTGCTCTTTGGACTCATCGTTGGAGGGCACGACGATGATCGCGTGTACGTGAACGGCACGTCGAATGTCGCACAGTCCTTTGAGGAGGTTGAATCGGTTCGACAGGTGCTCACAATCCTCGAACAGCAGCTACTGGTCGTCAAACTGATCAGCGATGTGCTTGATCGCGGCATGCGTGTGGCGATTGGAACCGAAACGGGCGTGGAACCGTTGGAAGAATGCAGTGTTGTTGTATCCCCTTACCGAGTTGACGGAGAAGTCAGTGGTTCAATTGCGGTTCTCGGCCCCACCCGAATGCACTACCGAGAGTCACTGGCAGCCGTTTCCGTGGTGAGCCGGCAGCTCGAGCAGCGGCTCAACGAAAGGTAGAGGCCTCATGGCAGATCTCTATGACATCATTGGCGTGAACAAAAGCGCTTCCGCCGATGAGCTGAAGAAGGCGTACCGAAAGCGGGCCAGGGAACTTCATCCCGACGCCAACCCCGACGATCCTCGGGCAGAAGAACGTTTCAAAGCGCTTGCCTCGGCCTATGAGATCCTGTCCGACCCCACCAAACGCTCCAACTATGACCGATTCGGCACCGCTGAGCCAGGCGGCGGATTTGGTGGGTTTGGTGCCGGCGACGTCTTTGGCGGCGGTGGCCTCGGTGACATCTTCGAGGCGTTCTTCAATGTGGGCGGGCAAGGCCGTCAGCGCGCCTCCAACCGCGGTGTCGACCTCGAGACTGTGCTGGAAATCAACCTCGACGACACCATTTCGGGCACCGCCAGCGAGGTGAAGGTCAGAACCGCAATTACATGCGAGACCTGTGATGCAACCGGAGCGGCTCCCGGGGCCGAGGTGACCACATGTGGGCAGTGCCAGGGCGCAGGCCAGGTCCGCCAAGTTCGCCAATCGATCCTGGGCCAGATGGTCACAACGTCGGCATGTCCTCGATGCGGAGGCGAAGGCAAAACTGTGAGCGAAGCGTGCGCGGCCTGTGCCGGTGAAGGTCGCGAGATCAAGGATCAGCAGTACACCATCGATGTTCCGGCCGGAATCGATCACGGACGAACTCTTCGACTGAACGGACGGGGTGCGGTTGGGCCGCGAGGCGGACCCGCTGGTGACCTCTACGTCGAGGTTCGGGTTCGCAAACATCCAGTATTCACCCGCGAGGGAGACGACCTTCGGGCGACACTCACCGTGCCCTTTACACAGGCGACGCTCGGAGCGAGCGTGAGTATGGATACCTTCGACGGCCCGGCTGAGATAGAAGTACCCCGAGGAGCCCAGACCGGCGACGTCTTCAAACTCGGAGATCGGGGCGTCCCACATCTGCGGGGAAGAGGTCGTGGCAACCTTCTCGTTGAACTCGGTGTTCAGACGCCCGCCGACCTCACCGCTGAGCAAGAAGAGCTGCTGCGGAACTTCGCCGCGGCTCGGGGCGAAAGTGTTTCTGACGCCCCCGAAGGATTCATGAGTCGCATCAAATCGGCGTTCTCCTAGAGAGTCGGATTCGAGTGGTCAGCGATCGATTGCGTCGATTACCGCTGGTCATTGTCGACAACCTTGGGAATCCCGAACTCAGCCGTGCTGACACAGACCATCTGGTTAGATCTCTGCGCTTCGAGGTCGGCGACGAACTGAATCTTGGCGATGGTGCCGGAGGGTGGGTTCCCGCTGTGCTTACCGACCAGAAGGGGTCTGTGGAGGCCACCGGTTCCAACCAGTTCGTGCCACCACTGCGACCATCCCTCGGCGTCGCCTTCGTTCCCACAAAGGGTGTGAAGGTCGACGGCATCGCACGAAAACTCACCGAGTTGGGAATCAATCGGATCGCGATCCTGGTGTCGGCACGGTCAGTAGTCACTTATGATGCCGCTCGCGCTGAGCGACTTATGAGAAGACTCGCCATCACTGTGAGGGAGGCATGCCAGCAGTCGAGGCAGCCCCACCTCCCACGCATTGAGGGAGTGCTGCCAGTTGATACTCTGCTCGCCCGCCACGATGACGCGTTGATGGCTGAACCGGGCGCACCCTCCCTCTCTGAAGGTGTTTTCCCAGTTCGGGCCACACTCTGGGTGGCCGTCGGTCCCGAAGGGGGCTGGACAGACACCGAAGGTTCACTCGGCAACAGCGTCGGATTGCCCGGCGGGATCTTACGCGCCGATACCGCAACCGTCGCTGCTGGTGTTGTCCTAGCCGCGCACCGTGATCGACTTTCGAGCACCAAATAGTACTCAGATCCCCAATTCGCCGCACGCTTCGTGGTTGAAGCGCCACTCCTATCCGATTACGGTTCACCCCGCGCAAGGTTTGGGTGAACTGCCGAGAATGGATTGAGGGCTAATGCACGACAGCGACAATGCAGAAGGAAATGATTCTGAGTACGGACGTCGGGTCGGCGAGCGCCTTCGTGCGATACGTCGTCAGAAACGTCTCTCGCTTCAAGACGTCGAATCCGAGTCGAGCCAGGAGTTCAAGGCATCAGTATTGGGAGCCTATGAACGGGGTGAGCGAGCGATCTCAGTTCCGCGACTTCAGCGCCTCGCCGAGTTCTATCAGGTGCCCGTCGATCAACTCTTGCCGCGAGCCACCAAGGTCGGTGTGAAGCCCAGTGTGCTCGATCTGACCGAGAAGACCGGGCGGGCTGGCGTGACCATCGACCTCACTCACCTCCACGAACTTGCCGGACCTGAAGGCGACATGCTCTCTCGTTATCTCGGCATGATTCAGGTGCAACGCCAGGACTTCAACGGACGCGTGTTGACCATCCGTGAGGACGATCTTCGAGCCGTCGCGTGCATCCTTGGTGTCGAGGTTGACCACGCCGTGGACCGCCTCCTCGATCTGGGCCTCACGAGCGTGTCCACCTAGCCAGGGGGAGCCGTTTATGGCAACGCAACCTCACCAGCTGGCCCGTGCGCGATAACCGAAAAGCACCCGCCAGTCGTCTCGGATAGGCCAAGTTCGGTGGCACCGGGCACGATGACCAAAGGTGCGCCGGAAGTGCCTGACTCGAACGTTTCGAAGGTCCAGACTTGAGACGTGTCCGGATCCAGCAGGTAGAGCTTGCTGTCCACGCACCCATCGCCTGGGTGTAGGACCGCGACCTGGCCCTCGTAACCCACCCGAATCACGCTGCCGCCGATCTGCACTTCGGGTCCGGTTACGGGGAGGCGAGGCGCCGACCCGAACATGGTGACCATCAGGAGAAGAGCACCTCCAACCCCGATCACAACGGCGACCGTACCGAGCTTGAGCTGCCGCGACCGATCAGCCGGGGAATCGATCAGAGCCCGCAGATTCTTCGCTGCTCGCTCAGACCCGATGGTGGGGTCCCGATCCATCAGTTGCTTGGCCAATAGGAGCCATCGGGTGATCGAATCTGGCGGTGAGTCCCATTGTTCGGTAGCGAACTCGATGCATAGTCCGAGGGATACCAGATCATCTGTTGGGTGGGGCGACGAGTTCGGGCTGCACAAAATCGCCCTGCCGTCGGTTGGCAGGATCATATGCTCGGGAGCGATCGCACCGTGAATCAGATCCCGCCCGGCAAGTTGGGTGATCGTGTCTGCGACGTCGGCCAAAGCCCGAGCCGTTGCTGGAGGGTCCGGACAATCAGAACGGAGCGTCGAGCTCCCCGCGAACTCGGTGACGATTTGGCGAGGGTGCTCCACGAGCCGCACGATGCCTGGGATTCCCGCTGCGGCGCGCAACCACTCTTTCTCCCGCTCAATTGCCAAGCGATGTTCAGATTGCGTGTGCCCGCGATCGGGCAGCGGGCCGCTGTGATCTTTGGCCACGATGGCGCTGGTGGAATTGCCCGTAGCCACGGTCACCTCGAAAGCGTCGACAGTCATGTAGTGCTCGATGCCGGCAGCAGAGGATCCGCTGGCATCGTCGCGATCGCTGAAAATCGGATCGGAAGCGGTCATGAGAACTCCATTCAAAAGCGTTGAACTACGAAATGGAGGTTCGCTACGTCGAACCCGAGACGCAAGGGGGAGCCTACCCGCTGAGAGACACACGACCTGGGGCTACCCCGAGCCCGGTGGTAACCTGAGGACATAGGAACCACGAGCGCCCCAGTCAAGATACACGTGCCGGCCAACCACCTGATGGTGCAGTTACTGGGACAGCGTGACGAGAACCTCGATGCAATCATCGGCGCGCTCGATGTCGAGGTCCACGTCCGGGGAAACGAAATCACGATCGATGGTGTCGACGCCCAAAAGGCTGGACAGATCCTCAACGAACTCGTTCTAGTCGTCGAACGCGGCGAAGCTATCGAACCTTCGCAGGTCACAAGGGCGGTCACAATGGTGGCAGAGAATCAACGCCCGTCCGATGTGTTCGGCGATCGAGTGCTCACCACAGCCCGTGGAAAAAGCGTTACGGGCCAAGACCGCAGGCCAGAAGCGATACCTCGATGCGATCCGTGCAAATATGGTCACCTTCGGTATTGGACCGGCTGGCACAGGCAAGTCTTGGTTGGCGGTAGCGTGCGCGGTTCGTGCGCTTCAGAATCGTGAAGTGGAGCGAATTCTGCTCACCCGACCCGCAGTCGAGGCCGGTGAACGGCTCGGCTACCTACCCGGCGACCTCCTCAGCAAGGTCGACCCGTACCTTCGGCCGCTCTACGACGCTCTGCAAGACATGGTAGGCGCCGAGGGGATGAGCAAGTTGTTTGAGCGCAACGCAGTCGAGGTCGCGCCGCTGGCGTTCATGCGTGGCCGTACTCTCAACGACAGTTTCGTGATCCTCGACGAGGCCCAGAACACGACCCCCGAGCAGATGAAGATGTTCCTCACACGAATCGGATTCGGATCAAAGGTGGTCGTTACCGGCGACGAAACCCAGGTCGATGTGGCGCGTGGGCGAAGCGGTTTGAAAGGAACCGAGCGGATTCTCACCGGCGTGGACGGACTGGCCTTTGTTCGCTTCAGCTCCGCTGACGTCGTGCGGCACAAAATCGTGCAAGACATCGTCGATGCCTACGAGCGGTCAACCGAGACCGAAGCGAACTGGAAGAGCGCCGCCCAAACGTGATGTCCGACGTCTCGTTCACAGCCGATCTAGGTGGTGTGGGCGTCACCGTGGAATTTTCCGACGACCGGGCTGGCGTTCCTCCCCTCGATTCCGCACTTGTGGCCAGCCTCGTCGAGGCTGCCCGAACCATCTTGCACGCCGAGGGTGTGCTCTCTGGATCAGTCGACGTCATCGCGGTCGACGCTGAGACGATAGAACAGCTCAACATCGAGCAGATGGGCTGCGTTGGCGCCACCGACGTGCTGAGTTTCCCGCTCGACGACCCTTCCGAGGGTGACAGTTTCGGCTTTCGACCTCATGTTGGCGACATCGTGGTCTGTCCCGAAGTCGCAGAACGCCAGGCGGCGGATCACGCTGGAACTATGGAGGCCGAGATGCACCTTCTGATCATTCACTCAACCCTCCACCTTCTCGGCTATGACCATGAGTCCGACGCCGACCGAGTTTCGATGCAGGCCGCAGAGCAGCTACACCTCGCTCGATTCGGTTTCGGCCATCCCGGAGATCACTTGTGAATGAGGTCCTTGGCGTCCTGGCGTCGATCGTCCTGGTTCTCATCGCCATGGTGTTGGTGATGATGGAAGCAGCTCTATCGAACACCTCGCTGGTCCGACTTCGCCATCTCAACGGTGACGACGAAACCGACACTCGGGCTGAGCGAATGGCTGAACTCTTGAGTCGTCCCGAGTCGCTGGTGAATCCGCTGCGGCTCGTTGCGCTGGCAACGATCCTTGCCCAGGTGACCTTGGTGGCTCTTCTGGCCAATTCGGTGGTTTCGCGTTGGTGGGTGTTGGCGATCATGCTCGCCAATGTGTTTGTTGTGTTCGTGTTCGCCGAAGCGGTTCCGCGGACGTGGGGGATACTTCACAGCGATCGCCTGGCGATGACCCTTGGCCGTCCGGTCGCGATGTTGGTCGGTTTCCCACCGTTGCGCTGGCTTACCCAGGCACTGATCTTCCTCGCAAACGTGATCGTCCCCGGGAAAGGCCTGCGGCGGGGCCCGTTCGCTGTGCCCGAAGAGTTCATTGCCTTGGCCGATGCGGCAGTAGCCGACGAGGTCATCGAACAAGACGATCGTGACCTGATCGAAAGTGTTATCGAGTTCGGTCAGACAATCGTGCGTGAAGTGATGGTGCCTCGACCTGACATGACCTTCTTCGAGTCCGATGTGGCCGTCGAGCAGGCGCTTCAGTTGAGCAGTGCGGCTGGATACTCACGCCTACCGGTCGTTGGCAAGAATGTCGATGATGTCCTAGGGCTTGTCTACGTGAAGGATCTGATTCGGGCCGAACTCGATGGTCAGGTGGACAGGCCGGTGACCCATTTCCTCCGGGATGGCCACTTTGTCCCCGAGTCGAAGAAGGTGGCCGAACTGCTGCGGGAAATGCAGCAAAAGGCGTTTCACATGGCGATGGTGGTCGACGAGTACGGCGGGATCGCCGGCCTCGTGACCCTCGAGGATCTGATCGAGGAACTCGTCGGCGAGATCGTCGATGAATACGACCGGGAAGAGCCACTGGTGGAGCGTCAGCCGGATGGATCTCTGGGCGTTGACGCCCGGATTCCGATCGACGAGCTCAATGATCTCGGCGACCTCCAGTTGCCCGGGGGGACTACGACACTGTTGGCGGTTTGGTGATCGACATGTTCGGCCGGGTTCCCGCCGTCGGTGAGAGCTGTGAAGCTGGCGGCGTGCATTTGCGGGTGCAGAAAGTGCAAGGTCGGCGTATCACCAGGGTCCGGATTCTCGCACAGAGCCCGGACCAGGTCTCCCCGTGAACGAAGTCGACCCGCATGCCGGATCCTCCGAAGCCGCCGGCTTCCGGTCCGGATTCGTGGCCATGTATGGCCGTCCGAACACCGGGAAATCGACGATCGTCAACACGATCATCGGTGAGAAGGTCTCGATCACATCGAACAAGGCCCAAACCACCCGCCATCAGATCCGTGGGGTGCTCACAACCCGGAAGCGCAGCTGGTATTCGTCGACACACCCGGGGTTGGGAAGCCCCGAACAGCGCTGGGGAAGAAGCTGAACAACACGGCGCGACAGGGCAAAGGCGACGCAGATGTTGTGTGTTTTGTGGTCGATGCTCAGTCGGGTTACGGACGCGGCGATGCGTTTCTCGCCGAGAGCCTCAACCCCGAAAATACCGTGATCGTCCTCAACAAGATCGACGGTATGAAGCCGGAGGCGATAGCGAAGCAGTTGGCGCTGGTGGCGCCTCTGGAGTGCTCGGCCTACTTCCCAGTCTCGGGATTCACCGGGGCCGGGCTCGGGCCGTTGGTGGAGCACCTCAAGAGTCGGCTACCGGTCGGACCCCGCTGGTTTCCCAACGAATCAATCACTGATGTTCCCGATGGGCGGTGGGTGGCGGAACTGGTACGGGAACAGCTGCTCCGCACGCTCCGTGAGGAGCTGCCCCACAGCATTGCCACCCGCGTGACCGAGTGGCAAGGCAAACACATCACCGTCGAAATCCTCGTCGAGCGGGAGAGCCAGAAGGGCATCGTGATAGGCAAAGGCGGAGATGTCCTCAAGAAGGTCGGGACCAACGTGCGTAAACAGTTGGCAGATGGTCATCATCTAGAGCTCGTCGTGAACGTCGAACACAACTGGCAACACGACCCGGCGGGTGTCGAGCGGATGCTCGGCGACTAGGGCTCGATCAGGTCGCCTTTGCGTGCTCATCGCTCCTTCCATCGGGCCGATGGAATGTGGTGCTAAAGCAGTTGATGGTGGGGATCGTCATCTCCATGTCCCTCGGGGTCACAGCGGTTTCGTGCACGAGACCAATCAGATTGCCGTTTATCGCCCAACCTGTGGTCGGTGTACAGGCGACACCCAGGTCATCCGCACCGGGGGTCGGAGCTGACCTCGCAGTAGATCGACAACTGTCCACGACAACCACGGTGGCGCCCGGAACCACATCCTCGGTCGAGATCACGACCGTGCCCGCAACCGCTCCGGCGTATCCGCCCGGAGTGCTGCTCGTGGGTGATTCGATTCTGGAAGGACTGAATATTCTCAGCTACCGCTTCGGCCCGAACACCGTCTACGACACCGAGGTTGCCCGAAGCGTCTTGAGATTGGATTCGGTGTTGGCCGACCATGAATTGCCGGCCGACGTTGTCGTCCACCTCGGCACGAATGGGTGGTTGCCCACAACCGGAGAGACGTTGTCTGAGTCACTCTCAGCCCTCAGCGATCGACGGGTTCTGCTGGTGAACCTGAGCGTGGACCGGGCCTACGCCGGTCTCGCCAATGCTGAACTTGCGGCGATTGCTACACACCATGATCATGTGACCCTCGTCGACTGGAACGCAGCCGCAACCCCGGACTTGGTACGCGCCGATGGTTTCCACCCAAATCTTGAAGGCTACGAGGTTCTGGGCCGCCTCATCGCCAATGCACTTGGCCTTCCCGCTGACTTCGCGCTCACCCCACCGATCGAGCGGCCGCACCCGAGTGCGGGGTCACGCCAGCAACCACGTTAGGCGAGACCCCGAATTCAGCGGTCGTCGAGGCTGCGTAGGAAATCGTAAACCTCTTCTGGGTCCTTGGTCCGTTTGAATGGTGGGAGGGCATTGATCAGGTCCCAGCGATAGCTGCGGCTGGTGGCGAGGCGTTTGTCGAGTACGGCCACAACGCCGTGATCATCGGCTCTGCGTACGAGTCGTCCGGCAGCCTGGGCCAGCAGAGTGGCTGCCCGAGGAAGATCGATCATTCGAAATGCTGCGTTTCCCAGCCGCTCTCGACGCGCGGAAAGCACCGGATCATCAGGGCGGGGGAACGGTAGCCGGTCAATAGTGACGAGGGTGAGGTCGTCGCCGGGGAGATCGACGCCCTGCCAGAAACTCATCGTTGCCAGGAGGACAGCCTTGTCGGTTTCCACGAACCGGCGGATCAGTTCCGCCTTCGATTCGGTGCCTTGTACCAGGACAGTCATGTCGCCGTCCAGGGCTTCCTCGAGGAAACCCGCCGCCCCTTCCATGGCCCGATACGAGGTAAAAAGGCACAACGACCGCCCTCCTGCGGATCGCACGAGCCGTTCGATTTCTGCTCTGCTGGCTTCGGGGTACGACGGATCCTTTGGAGTGGGGAGATGGAGTGGGCAGTACAGCAGGCCCAGGGTCGAGTAGTCGAACGGCGATGGGACCGAGTCGACGCTGAGTTCGGGCCGGCCCAAGCTTGTCCCGATTTCGGCGGTCAGGGTGGCGCTGGTAAGAACGACCGACTGACCGGTCCACAGCGACTTCTGGCACAGCGCTGATACGTCGATCGGGGTTGCCTTAAGCACAGGATTTCCCAGCGTCCCATCCACCCACAGCACCGTGGTGTCGGACTCGGCGTTGATCACGATGTCGATGTCGTCGATCAGGGAGGTGAGCATTCGCATCGCACGCTCGATGCGGGTGGAGGTTTTCACGTCGATCGGACTTCCGGTCGCCTCCGCAGCGCTGATCACCCGCCGGAGTTCCTTCATCGTTGTGTCGCTTCGGGTCCTGCCGGCCAGCAGTACCGCAAGCAGATCAGCCGAGACGGTGACCCGCGTGCCGGTTAGTGTTCGAAGTTCATCGGGCAGGTCGTCGGCGGAGCGGATGAGCAGATCCGCAACATCTGCCTCGGTCAGCAGACTGCGGACCCTGCGGGCGATGTTCCGAAATCGCCCGCCGCTGATTTCGGCGCCGCTGGTGGCGCTGATCACATCGGGGAGATGGTGAGCCTCGTCGAAGACCACGATGTCGTGAGGTGGCAACAGAGAGCCCTCTGAGGCCATGTGTAATCCGTAGAAGTGATGGTTGGTGATCACGATGTCTGCCGCCGCAGCGGTCGTCCGGGCGTTCTCTGAAAAGCAGGCATCACCTCTAGGACAGCGGGCTGCACCGGGACACTCGTCAGGGCCGACGCTGACCGCTCGCCAGACCTCCGCCGGTGGCGCCGGAACGAGCTCTTCTCGATCGCCAGTGGGAGTGATTTCGACCCATTCATTTATCGCGGGAAGGTGTGAATGCGCATCGGTTCCGGCGAGAAGCTGCTGTTGCTCTCCGATCGTGGCCTCATTGAGTTCGTCGAGCCGCTGCAGGCAAAGATAATTGGACCGACCTTTCAGGACAGCCGCGCTCGACATCGGCGCCTAGAGCAGCCACCGTTGTGGGGACGTCGGACCCGAGCAGTTGGTCCTGGAGAGCGATCGTTGCGGTCGCAATAATCGCCCGCTCGATCTGTCGCTCCGCCAGGGCATGAGCGATCGGCGTGAGGTAGGCGATGCTCTTGCCGATGCCGGTGCCTGCCTGAATAGCTACCGCAGTGCCAGGTGCAGCAACTGCAGCGGCAACTTTTTGGGCCATAAGTTGCTGTCCTGGACGGTCTTCGCCACCACCGGTGATGTTCTGAGCAACTGTTCCCAGAAGGTCAATGATGCTGGACATTGCCCAGAGGCTAGGCGGTAGTATGTGGTTACGTGCCGAGGCGGGCTGCCTGGGTCGACGCGGACACCCCCTATGAGCATCCAGAAAGACACTAGACAGCGTATGTCGCTGGGCGACGACGAGGCCGAATCGGTCGCCGAAGCGCCGCTTGCCCGATCCCATGGCTTTGCTGAATCCGATGAGCCCGCCGGCCGACGGGTCCCTGCCGATCTTTCCGCCGCAATTCGAAACAGCGTTTTCGGTCGACCCGAGCCGATTGCCCCCAGCATGGGCGACCCTGAGGTGGCGACGTCCAGCGGTGTAATCGGTCGTGCTGTTACTGGAGGATCGACACGTCCTAGATTCGGATCAGCGCATAGGGAGACGAGGACGATCCTTTTCCCCGATTCGGCAGAGCCGCGCACCAAGGTAAAGGTTCCAGTTGCGACGATTGCCCGTACCGCCGGGGTGGAAGCCGCTCGGCGCAGACGTGGCACCATCGTTCTGGCATCGCTATTCACTCTGTCACTGGCGGGGTCGATCGCACTAACGGCCTTGAGCCTCGGAGACACCGCTGAGGCCGACACCAATGTCGCCGAACCTACGGTCCAGGGGACATTTCAGATCCCGACCACCGCAGGGGTGGCCCAACCGCCGACCACCTTGTCAGCTTCTACTGTCCTTGCTCCGCCCACCACAGTGCCGCCCACCACAGGGCCGCCCACCACAGTGCCGCCCACCACAGTGCCGCCCACCACAGTGCCGCCCACCACAGTGCCGTCGACCACAGTGCCGCCCACCACAGTGGCATCGACCACAGTGCCGCCCACCACAGTGCCGCCCACCACAGTGGCATCGACCACAACTAGACGCCCTACCACCCGCCCCCCGACTACCCGGCGGCCCACGACTCAGCCCACGACTCAGCCCACTACGGCGCCCACGCTGCCCGATGTCACCTTCAGCCAACCCACATGGGCTCCGACTACCGTGCCAGCACCCTAAGGTCTTCGGGGTTCTGATCGCTAGATAGCGGTTCGGAAAACGATCGCCGATTTCAGTCGGCGCTCAAGGTGCTGCTCCAACAAATGAATAGCAAGAATCTCAGTTTCGCCGGCGACCGCCGGAGCGGTTGAATCCAACATTTGTCTTATATCGCCAGCGAAGATCAGCGACAGGGCCTGGCGAACCGCAGGGCCGATCGGCTGCCCCGAGCGATGATCGTGACAGAGGACTCCGCCCTGGTGAATGTTGATCGCTTCGATTCGATCCTGTGTGCCGCATTGGACGCAGCGGTTGATCTGTGGCTGGATCCCTTCGAGCATCAGCAACTTGGCCACGAAGGCGGGGAGGACGCTGTGGTTGCCGGTCCGATCGAGCTCGCGGAGTGCACCGGTGAGCAGGTTGAATATGCCGCGATCTGGGCCGCCCTCCTGAGTAGTGCGTTCCACCGCTTCGAGCATTACGGCCGCCCTGTGCAGTCGCTCGGGGTCGGTCCGCAAGTGATCGAATCGATGGGCCGTTTCGACCTGGGTGACAATGTCGAGGTTGCGGCCTTCGTAGAACTGGCCGTTGACCCACGACATCGGCTCGAGTCGTGCACCGAACCGCGACTTGGTACGTCGGATGCCCTTGGCGACTGCGCGGATACGACCGTGGCCGGCGGTGAAAAGGGTGATGATCCGGTCGGCCTCTCCGAGCTTGTGGGTTCTAAGCACAACCCCCTGATCCCGATACAACGGCATAGGCCGAGCCTAGGCTGTGCTGTCCTTCCGGGGGCCGTTCAGGCGCCACGGAGGCTTTGCCTCCGGGCGTGCCACTAGCCGCTCGTCTGGTTGTCGCTGTTTCACACAGCAACGCCCTCATCCCTCCGGAGGACCCACGCGCCGTGGACGCAAGCCGTTGCGAGTCGAGTTCCGGAGGGATCACGAAGCGAGCGCCAGCGAGTGAGAACGTGGGCCCAGAAGAACGAGCGAAGTCAACGGAACCTCCGTGGCAACGGCCCCCTGGAAGGGAATTAGAGCCCGCCGAATCGGCGGTTACGACGCTGGAACTCGGCCACGGCGTCGAACATCTCGGTTCGTCCGAAGTCGGGCCAGTAGGCGTCGACGAAGACGAATTCGGCGTAGGCAGACTGCCAGAGTAAGAAGTTCGAGATGCGATGCTCGCCCGAGGTCCGAACCCAGAGATCGACGTCGGGCATGGACGGGTCGTACAGGCGCGCCGAGATGGCGTCTTCGGTCGGCTCGACCCCGTCGGCGTTGAGATCTCGGACGGCGTCAACCAACTCAGCTCGGCTTCCGTAGTTGAAGGCGATGCTGAGTGTCAGAATGTGGTTGTGGGCGGTGAGTGATTCGGTTTCTTCGATGCGTTTCAGCAACTTCCTGGGGATCCGCCAGTCGCGGCGTCCAACGAATTTGATCCGTACGCCTTTGGAGTTCAACTCGTCTCTGCGCCGCAGCAGAAGTTGTTCGTTGAAGTTCATGAGATACCGAACTTCAGAGACTGGGCGACGCCAGTTTTCGGTGCTGAACGCATAGACGGTGAGCCACTGAATTCCGAGTTCGAGCGCAGCATCGACGGCTTGTACCAGGGCTTGTTCTCCGGCCGCGTGACCCTCGGTACGAACTAGATTGCGTTCGTTAGCCCACCGTCCGTTGCCGTCCATGACACATGCGACATGACGCGGCACGCGTTGGGGATCGATCACAGGTGGCACCGTAGCTCCCGGTACCTGGCTCTGGCTCGCCACGACTAGGCCTTCTGTGCATCGCCGATCGGGAGCCAACCTCGTTCGGGGTCGTGGCGCAACCACTTCTTTCCTTGGCGGTCCCAGTACAACCACGCACCCCAGTCTTCGTTCCAGACCGGGTCGCCCATCTGAGATGTAGACGCTGGGGAACTTGCGGTTTGTTTGTGTGGCCCACGCTCAGTGTCTGGCTCAGACCGAGCCGTCTCGGACTCGTAGTCTGTTGCTTTGGGGCCGTTCTCGGTACTTGGTTCGGGTGTCCAGACCGGGGCGTCTTGGGCCTCGGGGAAATGCCAGTTATCGGCGTAGGTCGATTCTGGTAGCTCGTCGAGTTCGGGTTCGTGGGCCCGGACCGATTTCTCATGGTCGGTGAGCGATGCGACGAATTCGCTCTCTACCGAGGAAGTCTCTGCCTGAGCCGGAGTGGCGGTGTGGGCCTCAACAGTGGGCAGCACCGGCGTGGTGTCTTCCAAGTCGAGGACTGGATAGTCCTCATCTGGCAGGTCGGTGAGGGTATGGCCCGCCAGTGCGGCCTCGACATCGACCATTGCTCCTAGGTCTGGGGGTGCGAGTGGGGGCACAGTGCTGACCACTTCGGATTGGGAATCGCTACCGGGGCGAATGACTGTGGTGGTGGTCTGGGGGAGATCGGCGATGGTTGCTTTGGCGTCGACCACGACCGTATCGGCGCTGAGATCACCCATCCGCTGGTTGTGTTCGTTGCGCGAGGCCACTATCCATCCCAGAAGGCCGGGGATGACGAACGGGAACAGATCAACGACACCTACCAAGTAGCGGCGCAGGTAGCTGTCGAGGGGCGGTTTGTGCCCCTTCATATCCGTCACCACCAGACCAAACGCTCGGTGCCCCGCTGACCAGCCGGTGTTTGCAGGAACGAGTACCCAAGCGATCAGGGAGAAGATCAGCAGCGAGAGCAAACCAAGGATCAGGCCCCTCCCGTGGATCGAATAGTAGAAATCACCGACTACCCGGCCCAGGTTCATGCCGTCAGCGATCCTTGACAGCTCTGTTCGCTGGAGGTCGGAATAGATGGGTGTTCCATCGGGCTGTCGTTGAGCGATTTCGAACCGTACGGCCAGGCGGTACAACACCAAGAGCCACAGCAAACCGACCAAAAAAAGATCCACCAGGGAGGCTGCGATTCGGCGGGGCAGAACCGACGATGTCGACAGGGCATTCACCTCCCCATTGTTGCCTCTTGTGTGTCGGATTGCTTGGATGGGGCCAGACATCTTGGCCGTTAGCCTTTCGGCCATGGCTGAGCCCAGACCGGAACTCTTCGACCAGGTTGTGAACCTTTGCAAGCGGCGGGGCTTCGTGTTCCCGTCCGCAGAGATTTACGGTGGCTTCCGTTCTACGTATGACTACGGACCGGTCGGGGTGCTGATGTTGCGCAACGTCAAGGATGCCTGGTGGCGTTCGATGGTGCAGCAGAGGCACGACGTCGTCGGACTCGATGCTTCGATTCTCGGACCGCCACAAGTTTGGGAGGCCTCCGGTCACCTCTCGAACTTCAGCGATCCCCTGGTGGACTGCAAGGTGTGTGGACAGCGATTTCGGGAAGACACCCTCGATGACACGAAACTCTGTCCGAATTGCGGTGCGGCAGATTCTTTCACCGAGGCTCGACAGTTCAACCTCATGTTCAAGACAACGGCTGGGCCTGTCACCGGCCAAGGCGCCGACGCGTACCTGAGGCCTGAGACGGCCCAGGGAATGTTCACCAACTTTTCCAACGTGCAGCACACCACCAGGAAGAAACCACCGTTTGGAATCGCCCAGATCGGGAAGAGCTTCCGGAACGAAATCACTCCTGGCAACTTCGTGTTCCGAACACGCGAGTTCGAACAGATGGAGATGGAGTACTTCGTACCGCCCGAGGATGCCGATGAATGGTACGAGTACTGGTGCGACGCCCGGATGCAGTGGTACATCGACTACGGCATGAAAGCCCAGTCCCTTCGGCTTCGAGCCCACGATGCAGACGAGCTGAGCCACTACTCATCGACCACCAGCGATGTCGAGTTCTTGTTCCCATGGGGCTGGGGGGAACTCGAAGGAATCGCTAACCGTGGCGACTACGACCTGAACCAGCATGCCGAGCATTCCGGATCAACGCTGGACTTCTTTGATCAGGCCAACAATCGCCGATACGTCCCCCACGTGATCGAGCCCGCCGCCGGGGCGACCCGGGCCATGATGGCGTTTCTCATGGATGCCTACAACGTCGAGCCAGTGGGCGATGAGCAGCGAACCGTGTTGAAGCTGCATCCCCGAATCGCTCCTTTCGTAGCGGCAGTCTTACCGCTGTCGAAAAAGCCTGAGCTGATGGCGCCGTCGCAGACGCTCTTCGCCGAGCTGGCAGGCCACTTCAACACTGATTTCGACGAGACCCAGGGCATCGGCAAGCGGTACCGCCGCCAGGACGAGATCGGCACGCCGTACTGCGTCACGTTCGATTTCGACTCACTCGATGACCACGCTGTCACGATCCGAGACCGTGACACCATGGAACAAGTCCGTATCCCCCTCCCCGGCGTCGCCGCCTGGATCCAGGATCGGCTGTAATTCCCCCTTCCGAGGCCGGTCTCGGGAACACTTGGGCCGAGCGGTCTTCGGGAGTTCCTCAGAGTTGTTCCCAAGCCTCACAACTCCCCGTGAAGTCGAACAGAGCGTAGGTGCCAGCCCAGCGGCTGTCGCCCGGTGGCCATAAGCTTGAACCGTGGGGATCGTTGACGAGGACGTCCAGAGAGTGAGGGACGAAAGCGACATTGTTCAGGTGGTCTCCGGTTATACCCAGCTCAAGCGGGTAGGCAACCGGTTCAGCGGCCTTTGCCCATTCCACTCCGAGCGGTCGGGCTCGTTCAGCGTTAATGCAGAGCGGAACCTCTACTACTGCTTCGGGTGTCATGCCAAGGGTGATGTCATCACCTTCGTCAGGGAAAAAGAGGGCTTTGATTTTGTCGAAGCAATCGAGTGGCTTGCCAACAAGTCCGGTATCCAGTTGCGATACACCGACGCCAACCAGGGCAAGGATCGCAAACGCAAGGAACACCTCCAGCAGCTCATCAAATCGGCGGCCGAGTGGTATCACGAACTTCTGCTGACAAGTTCTTCAGCCGCTCCCGCCCGCGCCTATCTGCGGGAGCGGGGCTACACCGGCGACGTCGTTCGGGAATTCGAAATGGGTTGGGCACCTGAGGCCTGGGATCAGCTTGCCAAACACCTCGAAGCGAGCAACAAGGACCTCGTCGATGCCGGTTTGGGCCTGATCAATCGACGCAACAAACAGCAGGACTGGTTCCGGGCCAGAGTCCTCTTTCCGATCAAGGATGTGCGGGGCAATCACATTGGCTTCGGAGGCCGCGTCCTTCCCGGCGGAGATGGCGCGAAGTACATGAACAGTAAGGACTCGCCGGTCTACAACAAGTCCAGTGTGCTCTATGGACTCGACCGGGCCAAGAGCAACATCGTGGCAGCGGAGGAGGTGGTGATCTGCGAGGGCTACACAGATGTGATCGGCTATCACATCGCCGGTGTGCCTCGGGCTGTGGCCACTTGCGGTACCGCGCTCACCGAACGGCATGTGAAGGAACTCAAGAAGTACTGCAACCGGGTGGTGTTGAGTTTCGACGGTGACAATGCCGGTCAAAATGCTGCCGCTCGTTTCTATGAGTGGGAGAAGCAGTACGACCTCGACGTCCGGGTTGTCGATCTTCCTGCGGGCGCTGATCCTGGCGATTTGGCCTTCAGTGACCCCGAGCGATTAGCGGCTGCGGTCACTCAGGCCCGCCCCTTCTTGGAGTTTCGGGTGAACCGGGTTCTACAGGGCGCCGACATGGGCACGGTCGAGGGGCGAGCCCGAGCGGCCGAAGAAGCGATCTCGGTGGTGTCTGAGCACCCCGATTCCCTGGTCCGAGACGCGTATGCCCTGCAGATCGCTGATCACACCCAGATGGCGATCGAGACGATCCGCTCGATGTTCACCTCCACGGGTGCACGGCGATTTGGCGTTGGTTCGGATCGTCGGAGCCCATCGAGTCGGCGCTCTCAGGACAGCCGAGGGCCCAACGGACCTTCCGGTGAGGGGTACTTCTACGACGGTCCGCCGCCCGACCAGCACATCGACCTCCGCCACGATCCTGGCTACGCCACTGGGCCAGCCGCCCGGACGCCACAACGAACCGATCGTTATCCACGCGCTGAGTTGTTAGCCCTCCAGTTGGCGATCCAGGACCCGTCTGGGATCGGCGGGCTGATCGTGTCTGATGCTTTCACTGTTCAACGTTTAGGTGACTTGTTCGCACTGTTGGTGGAAACCGGTGAATTCAATGCGGTGGTGAGTAATGTCGATTCCGAGGACCAGAGCCTTCTGTATCGGCTGGCGGTCGAGCCGGCGGAGGCAGACCCACTGGATGTTGCCTGCCAATTGTGGCGTCTCCTGATCGAACGGGAACGAACGGCTCGTTTGCGGAGCTTCGATCCCACGTCGGTTGAATCTCAGACTACGTTGACCTCGGAACTCAGATGGTTCCAGGAGATGCTGGAGTCACTTACCTCAGAGCATTCACAAGAACTAACAGTGTCGCAGTTGCTAGCGTGGATGGGTACGGGATCTGAGGAGGTCAGCCCCTGAGGATGCACTCAGCGTCGCAACAGCCGATGTTCAGCCAGGAACACCGAGATCGACTTCTTCTGCGCGCCAAGGCGGGCAGGACGCTCACGCCCGACGACGTGATCGAAGTAATGCACAACATCGAACTCACCCCCGAGTTGCTTAACGAGGTGGAAGGGTTCCTCTCCGAGAGCAACGTGCCCTTTGATCATGACCTGATCGAAGAGTCTGATGATCACGATTCCCACGCGTTGTCGCGTCGTCGCCGGCGGCCCGACTCTGCCACGATCGCGGCTCAAGCCGTTGCCAAGGCGTCGGGATCGGGTGATCCGGTGCGGATGTATCTGAAAGAGATCGGACGGGTTCCTCTGCTCGCTGCCAACGAGGAAGTAGAACTCGCCAAGCGAATCGAGCAAGGCACCCAAGATTCCGATCGGCAGACCGAACTGGTGATGACGGGGGAGTGGGACGATCTCGATCCGGAGGAGCGTCGACGAATCCGAGTGGCGGTTCACGAGGGCGAGAAGGCCCGCAATGACCTGACAGCGGCCAACCTGCGTCTTGTCGTATCGATCGCCAAGCGATACACCGGGCGCGGCGTGGCAATGCTTGATCTGATTCAGGAGGGAAACCTGGGCCTCATGCGGGCGGTCCAGAAGTTCGACTACGCCCGCGGTTTCAAGTTCTCCACCTACGCCACGTGGTGGATTCGCCAGTCGATCACACGGGCGATCGCCGATCAGTCGCGCACGATCCGAGTGCCCGTTCACATGGTCGAATCGATGAATCGAGTGATCCGTAGTCAAAGGTCGCTCGGACAGCGACTCGAACGCGATCCGACCATGGCCGAGATCGCCAAGGACGTCGACATGACACCGGAACGGGTGGAGGAGATTCTTCGCATAGCCCGACAAGAAGCGTTCAGCCTCGACACCCCGGTGGGGGACGAGGAAGACAGTTCGATGGCTGACTTCATCCCGGACCGAGGTGCCGCCCCGGCGGATGTGGCTGCCCGTCATATGTTGGCGGCCGCGGTCAGTGAAGTGATGAAGGAGCTGACCGAAAGAGAAGCCGAAGTGGTCAGGCTCCGATTCGGGATCGACGATGGCCAGCCCCGCACCCTGGAAGAGGTGGGTAAGGCGTTCGGGGTAACCCGGGAACGGATACGTCAGATCGAGAACAAGACCCTGGCCAAACTCCGTCACCCCCTCCGCTCAGACAAACTTCGCGGCTACCTCGACTAAGTCTTCGCCTGCAGCGGGCCCGTTCCACGGAGGTTCCGTTTCTCGCCTCCTCAGGGTGACCCGTGTTCTCACTCCGAGGCTTGCTCCTTCGTCGCATTGCCTCTCCGCTTCACGGTTCCCCCTTCGTCAGACTCGAACCGGGCGAAACCATAGTGTTGCTCAATTCTCAACAGGCGGAGCGATGTCAACGGAACTTTCGTGGCAATGAGTCTTCGCCTGCAGCGGGCCCGTTCCACGGAGGTTCCGGTTCTCGCCTCCTCAGGGTGACCCGTGTTCTCACTGCTCAATTCTCAGACGGGCGAGCGATGTCAACGGAACTTTCGTGGCAATGAGTCTTCGCCTGCAGCGGGCCCGTTCCACGGAGGTTCCGTTTCTCGCCTCCTCAGGGTGACCCGTGTTCTCACTCCGAGGCTTGCTCCTTCGTCGCATGTGCCTCTCGCTTCACGGTTCCCCCTTCGTCAGACTCGAACCGGGCGAAACCGTAGTGTTGGTCAATTCTCAACAGGCGGAGCGATGTCAACGGAACTTTCGTGGCAATGAGTCTTCGCCTGTAGCGTGCCCGTGCGGTGCGAGTCGAGTTCGGCAGGGACCACGAAGCGAGCGTCAGCGAGTGAGGACGTGGGCCCGGAGGGGCGAGCGATGTCAACGGAACTTTCGTGGCAATGAGTCTTCGCCTGCAGCGGGCCCGTTCCACGGAGGTTCCGTTTCTCGCCTCCTCAGGGTGACCCGTGTTCTCACTCCGAGGCTTGCTCCTTCGTCGCATGTGCCTCTCGCTTCACGGTTCCCCCTTCGTCAGACTCGAACCGGGCGAAACCGTAGTGTTGCTCAATTCTCAACAGGCGGAGCGATGTCAACGGAACCTTCGTGGCAATGATCCCGTTGCTGGGGAATTCGTCTTCGCCTGTAGCGTGCCCGTGCGGTGCGAGTCGAGTTCGGCAGGGACCACGAAGCGAGCGTCAGCGAGTGAGGACGTGGGCCCGGAGGGGCGAGCGATGTCAACGGAACCTTCGTGGCAACGAGCCCCCTGCAGGGGAATTACGGTGGGGCGAGTGGGACTTGAACCCACGACAAAAGCATTATGAGTGCCGTGCTCTAACCAACTGAGCTACCGCCCCAGGTTTGATCTTGAATCAGTGGTGGTGTGGCTCCGGGGGTGGGGCTCGAACCCACGACAAACCGATTAACAGTCGGTTGCTCTGCCAACTGAGCTACCCCGGAATAGACCTGATGATCGTCGCACGTCCAATCACTTGACCGACCGCCCAATCGAGGTATCCGATGGTGTTTGGTCCTGCGACCGCTCCAGCTGGAAGAAGTCGATTATCTGCTGAGCGCCGTGTCGCAACACCAGGCCGGCGTCTTGTACGTCCTCTCCGGGCACAGCCACAATGAAATCTTGCATCAACGTGCGGATCTGCATATCCGACAACCCAGATGAGCGCAGCTGGGCTCGAACCGACCGAGGGATCGCCCCCGGGGATGGCGCCCGGAGCACCAGAAGACCCCCGCCCGGACCTCGTTGCATTACCGCCACCCCGTGCAGTTCGAGCAGATGGACTGCTTCGCGAAGCGAGGCTCGTCCCGCTCCGTAGAGGTCCATCAACCGGGCTTCGGAGCCCAGCAGATCTGGTCCGACCCATCGCTGATCGATGAGGGTCTCCAGAATGCTCTGGGCGATCCGTTCGCCCAACTTCACTGCGTCCATCGCAGTCGTTGTGAGCTGCTTGCCGCTGAATCCTTCTGCGGCTCGCTGGGTGACGTCGAGAAAGGTCTTCGAACCGCGAGGTCCGGTGAGTGCCCAGTTGTCCAGGGCGGTTTGGAGCCGCTCCACGGCCCGTCTTTGCACCCCTTGTTTCGACCACGCGATTTGGAGCGAGAGCGCGGCAGGATCTTCGTTCGGCTTCGCAACGACCAGGCCACCAGTTCGACCCCTACGCATTGCAGCAACGCCCAGATGTTCCGAGAGTCGGATCGCCTGTCGGAAGACACTTCGTCCAACGTCAAGTCTGGCCATCAGAGCCGCTTCGTCGCCCACCATTTCGCCCACAGCCCAGCCGAGATCACACACCGACGATTCGATCTGATCGGCAACCTCAAGCGCACGTTTCGTCACTTGTCGCCCATTTCTGATGCCACCCGCTCCAGTCGACCGTCCGAAGGCATTTTGCTTGAACC
>CAVVWM010000017.1:0-80770 GCA_963751955.1 uncultured Acidimicrobiales bacterium
TTCCTCCGCTCATCGACCCCTTCACCAGAACGTTCTGGACCGCCATCGATATCGCCATGCCGACCGCTGGAGGCATTCGAGGTGGACTCGGTGGTAGTAGATCCTGAGGCTCTGACCGACCAGGCTGGTACCTCGGCCGGGGCTCCTCAGGGGAGTACCTTCGGAGACACCGCACCCACACCTGCTGACCCTGATGCTCCGGACAAGATCGACTGAAACGATCACCGGGCCAAACGAGGAATCATGACCGATCTCGCACATCCGAACCCCGCCGAATCCCACTACGACCTCATCGTCGTTGGCAGCGGATCGGGCAACAGTATTCCGCCCGAGTTGTCCGACTGGAAGATTGCAATGGTGGAACGAGGAGTCTTTGGGGGCACATGCCTCAATGTGGGTTGCATTCCTTCCAAGATGTTCGTACTTCCGGCCGACCGTGCAGTACTGGCCCGTGAGTCGGGATTGAACCTCGACACCAGCTATTCAGGAGTCGACTGGCCCGCCCTACGAGATCGGATATTCGGCCGAATCGATGCAATAAGTAATGGCGGTGAACGGTACCGAGCCAGCGGGACCGAAGGCCTCACTCTCTATCGGGGTACAGCGAGATTCACAGGTGATCGAGCATTCTCAATCGAACTGAACGATCGCTCGCGCCCTCCCCACATCGACCGCGGATCAGGTGTTGCTGGCCACTGGGTCGCGACCGATGATCCCCGACATTCCGGGTCTGTCAGGAGTGAAGTTCCACACGAGCGATTCGATCATGCGGCTGGAGGAGCTACCAGATCGCCTTGGCGTGATTGGCGGGGGCTACATCGCAGCCGAAATGGGCCATGTATTCGCCGGGCTTGGGTCAGCGGTAACGCTGTTCAATCGCTCTGGACGTCTCCTCAGATCGCAGGATCGCGACATATCTGACCGTTTCACCGAGGTTTTCGGGAGACGGGTCGATCTCCAATTGAACAACATGCCGTCGATGATCGAAGCTGGTCCCCATGGAATCGAGATAACCCACGCTGATTGTGAGACCGTGTCCATCGTCGACGAACTGTTGGTGGCGGTCGGACGAATTCCCAACGGCGACACGATGAATCCGGGTGCAGGGGGATTGCACGTAACCGGGGACGGTCGTATTGAAACTGACAGCGCCATGGCAACACACGTTCCCGGCGTCTGGGCGGTTGGTGATCTCACGAACACGTTCCAACTCAAACATGTGGCCAACGCGGAAGCCGAAGTCGCGTTCGCCAATATTGAGCGAAGCCGAAGTGGGGGAGAGCTTCTCCACGTTGATCACTCGTCGGTACCCGCAGCCGTATTCTCACATCCCCAGGTAGCTTCGGTAGGAGCGACCGAAGAGCAGTTGAGGGCAGACGGAGCTGAGTTCGTTGCCGGCCGGCGAGACTACGGCGGTACCGCCTACGGGTGGGCTCTCGCCGACGACGAGTCGTTTGCGAAGGTGCTGCTCGACCCCGAGGGAAAGATCCTTGGCGCACACATCCTGGGCCCGCAAGCCGCCTCCTTGATCCAACCGCTCATTCAAGCAAAAGCGTTAGGACAGACTGCAGACGAAATCGCAAACCGCGTGTACTACATTCACCCGGCACTTACTGAAGTGGTGGAGAACGCCCTCCTGGAAGGTCTCAGCGCATTGCCGTAGCCGTCGGGCTCAAGGGTGAGAGCACTGCCGCCGAAAAGGGTTCATGACGACCCCGGCCAGGGTTTCGCCCCGGCTTACCGAGGTGGCGCCTTCCCCGCACAACGAAGTTGCGTCGAAATGGATGGGCCTTCTCGGACTCGTCTGCGTGGTGACGATGGCGTTCGGCCTTGGAGCTGCGGTATGGAATGCTCGGACCGCAGAGTCGGCTGGTCCTCAAGCGCTTGCAGCGGTCGAGCATGTGAACTACACCCTCGAGAGAATTGCCGCCAGCGACTGGGAAGCTGCCCTCGAGACCTTCGATCAGGGATGCACCAACTTCGGTCTCGCCGAATTCCAGGCAGCCTTTGGGCCGGTCTTTCGCTCGTACACAGGCCATTCGCTCACTCCACCGCAGAACGAGCCATTTGAGCCCGACCAGATCGTGTTGGTCCGAGGCACGATCGACCTTGGAACCCGATCCGGCAACACGATCCGCGCTGAACTGAGGTTCGGCGGCACAGACCCGGTACCCAAATGGCGTCTGTGCGGTCTCCGGATCGATGAAGGCTGAGCACTCTGTTTGGATTCTCACATGGGCCAGTGTCCCCATACGACAGGGCGAGTCTGCACTGTCTGTGGCCGACTCCGGTCGCCAACATGGTGGGGTGAAGCGAGTTTTGCGTGGCTGACAACCCAGAATGGCTGACCGCGTTGCTTCGTTGCATGCCGGGCGCTGCCCTCATTCTCGACGGCGACGAGATCCGGGCGGTGAACGGCGATCTTCCCATTTTGTTCGGAATCCCGAGAGCTCGAATCACGGGAGCACCCCTGACCGATTTAGTTGTTCCAGAGCAACATGCAGGTTTGGCACAAACCATCGAACGTCTGGAAGCGAGTGATGCTTGCTCGATTAGGCTGGCGACGAATTTTCAGCCCATCCAGCTCACGATGAGACGTATAAGCGACCGTCTCATCGTAGTCTCGGCGAGGAGTACCGAGGTCGAGCACCAGTTGTCAGCCTCGGCGAGGGGTGCGCTGACCCACGACGCTGTTACGGGCCTGGCGAATCGCTATTTCGTGCTCGAGGAACTCCACCGCCGGATAAATCGCAACGGAGGCCAACCAATGGCCCTGATTGCCGTGTGGATCGACGACTTCGAATCCGTTGTGGACCAGCGCGGGGTCCGAGCTGGCGAGCAGGTCTGTCGGCAAGTGGCGGAGCGACTCACCACGCGTTTGCGTGGCAGCGACCTTCTCGGTCGGATGGACGATCGTTCGTTCCTCGCACTGCTCGTGAGCGACTCTGACACCGATGAATTGAAGACCGTCGCTGACCGACTCCGCGACGAGGTGTCATTTCCAGTGGAGTATGACAGCACTCTTGTGAGTTTCACCTCATCAGTGCTTGTGGCGACCATAGGACCCAAGCCACCGTCGATTGACCGCATTGTTTCGAGGGTCGAGGCTGCCGGTCAGAAGGCGATCGCCACCGGTGGCAACCGTACCGATGTTGTGCACCTTTAACCTGCCAGGAAAACGTCGACCTTCATTTATCGCTCACACTCGATCGTTGTCACCTGTCCGGTAGCGGGAGTCGTCTGTCCACAGGTGTCTTCCCCCAAGCCTCCATCGAGGAATCCGCCGGCTGATGAACCGATGAGCACGTCATTCCCAGGTCCACCGAGCAGCGTGTCGGTCGCTCGTGATCCCAGCAGGACGTCGTCGCCGCCCAATCCGCACACAGTGTCAGGTGTAGGGGTGACTCCTTCGGAGCTGAGCTCGTTGTCTTCGTCGGTGCCAACGATCGTGCATCCCACCGGCCCATCGACGATCGCGTACGAATGTACCTCACCGGCCGGGGTCGTAGAACCCGGTCCCGGAGCACCCACGACGAGCGAAGACGAGGTCACCAAAGCCACCGAAGTCCCGAAGCGGGACGAGTCCCCGCTGGGGCCAGTTCGTGGCGGGCGAATCGCCTGGGTGAACCGAAACCCCGCCGGGTTTTCCTCGAGGAGATAAACGAGCTCGTTTTCTGGATCGCCTATCACCACCAGGTCGCCGATGAAGTCGACAGCACTTCCTTCCACAGGAAGCTCGCCAAGGACCTCGAAGGCTCGGCCGGGCAAAGAGTCGATGACGGTCCAGGGGCCCGACGGGCGTGCGAAAAAGCTGTTTCGCTGAACCAGGATTCGGTCGTTCTTGATGAGGACCGGGCCTCCGCCAATGCGCAAGAATCGTTGGGTTGGCACCCAACCTGCCGGACCGATTCGGTTGATGATCACTTCGCCCGCCGCCGCAAGTCGATTTACACCGCTGAGGACGATCGTTGCGCCCGATGTCGAAACCGCAACGCTTGTGTCAAGTGTTCGAGGTGTCAGCTCTTGTGACCACTCCGCGGTGCCCTCGGGACTGATGCGAAAGAGATCAACACGGTCGTTGCTCGACGTCGTTTCGCTCACCACAGCGATTGCGTTTCCGCCGATGGCCAGCGCTGTGCCGAACCGACGAATCTCTGCGCCAACATCCTCGGGTAGAACCGCGATCCCTGTTTCTTCGAAAGCGCCCGAATCGGGAGAAGGAATACGGAAGATCCGAAGCACTGGCGAGAGTGGATCGGCCACCTGCCCATCTTCGACTGCATCTGGTCCAGCGGTATCAATGGCTACCAGCCGACGCCCTTGGGCAGCAACATGACCGAGGACGACGAGCTCTGGTGCGGGGCGACCCAGGTTTGGGGGAGGTGTATCGCCTGCGATGAAGGACACCTCGGTCGGTCCGAGATCTGCCTCGGAGAGCACCACGTACCCGCCGCGCACGGGTATCACGCCGAGTCCGACTGAAGATAAGCGAACTTCATTTGACTCGATGACTGGAGACTCTTCGCCGACAGCCACCGGCGCCGCCGAGGCCGGAGAACTTAGCAGTGCTCCGGCTATGAACATCAGCGAGAGGAATGGGAGCCGAAGCACGAATACGTCCTATAGAGCGTTCATCAATGCAGCTATCACCTGGGCCACACCATCTTCGGCGTGGTGGGGCGCTGAATGGCTGGCCACGCTCTTGACCGCCGGTGATGCATTGGCCATGGCATATCCGCGGCCCGCCCATTGAAGCATGTCGAGGTCGTTTGACTGGTCGCCGAATGCCACAACGTTCCTAGGCTTGATCCCCAAATCAGAACACAAGTCAGCGAGCGCTTGTCCCTTGGTCGCACTGGCGTGGGTGATTTCGACGAAATCGGTTCCCGATGTGGAGGCGACCATCGTGTCGCCGACGAGAGGTTCAAGGTCTTGCAGCCACTGATCGTGGGAACGTTCTGGGTGCGTGATCAGCAGTTTGACCAGGTCCGAACCGACAGGGAAAGGAGCGATTCGGCCCTCCTGCCGTTTGGGAGGTGGTACGAGGCTGTCCCGATGGGACTGATAGAAACGATCCCATTGGAGAGCTGATTCAGTCTCCCACGCCAGGCCGACTTCGTCGTGCCTGGCTCGGACGCGGGTCAGGAACGAGTCCACGTCATCGAATGGGATCAAACGGTGGTTGACCAGTCGTTCTTCCTCGAGGTGAAACTTGGTCGCTCCGTTGGAGCACAGCGCCCATGAGACCACACCGGTGGGGCGAAGCAGATCGAGTGCAGAGTGGATGCTGCGACCGGTTGCCGCAACTATGACAACGCCGGCTGCAGACGCCTCGCGAAGCACTTGTGCGGTTCGGTCTGAGATGACTGACCGTTCATCGAGCAATGTGCCATCGAGATCGGACACAATCATCTTCAGATCCACTGAAAACCAGCGTAGCGCAGGATAAAGAGGTCAGCGGCCGCAAGTGCGACCGCTGGCCTCTTTCACTCTCGGCCCTCAGGATGCCGCCTGGAGTGGGCCGCTGATGCATACTGCATCAGCTGTAGTTGTATCGGATCTAGATGCTTCAACATAAAGCAATCTTCAAAGATTTTCGCACACGAATCAGAGGAGATCCGCCTTGGGCTCACGGGTGGGCCACAATGATGGTGTGTCCCGAAGCCACTATGACGCTCTCGGCGTCCCGGTCGACTCACCCATCGAGGTGGTACGACGCGCCTACCGTGCACGAATGCGCTCGTTGCACCCGGACCTAACGGGTACATCGACGCCTGACACACTACAGATCTCCCGACTCACCCAAGCGTGGAGGACCTTGGGCAACTCCGACAGTCGAGCGCTGTATGACGCCCAACTGCGCCCACCGGGTGAGACGCTGAGAACAGCTCCATTTCCACCACCCCCACCGCCACAATCTGCGCGATCCCGTCGCGAGGCATGGGTCTTTGGAGTTCGCTCACAGATCGTCCATCTGTCATCGCGGGCAGGCAAGAGCGCGACCCAGACTCTGCTTCTGAGGAGCGGTCGAGCAACTCGAGCCGAATATGACGAACTGGTGGGAGATCTGGTTGGTCGAATCGCAGCCGACACCGAGGCCCGTGTGCGTGCGGCCCGTGCTGCGGGCGCTGCACCGCTCGACCTTGGGGTGGCAGCAAGCCTGCTCGGGATCCGGGCGGTTTCTGATCAACTGAGGCGGTCATCTACGAAACAGAGCACGGTGATCGATTCGATGGAAGCAGAGTTACTCGACCGGATGTGGGATGTTCTGGCACACGAACTGCCAGTCTCTCTCACGTCAGCGTTGGGTGGAAATCCGGGTATCTCGAAATTGTTCAGGCGAGCGGGTTAGCGAAACTGCGGCAGTTGGGGTGACGGTCAGCGACAACGTTTGGGCCGGCGACCACGGGTCACCAAGATGATTGGTGGGTAACCTGTTACGTGATGAGCTCGGATGAGGAACTCGAATCCGAACGAGCCCGTATCTCCTCCATCCGTTCCGCACACGCAGACCACCTGCGGCGGGCCCAGGAATCGGCCCGTCTGCTCGGGCTCGAGGCAGCTGATGCAGCTGCGGAAGGTATTCGTGACATTGTTGACGAAGACTCCGAGGCTGATACCGCAGTTCGAGCTGCGCAGGTTCGACAGACCGCCATCCGAGCAATGCACGCAGCAAACCGAGTACGTGAGCTTCGGGGGCAAGGAACTGCCCTCGCCTTTGGTCGCTTCACTGTCGACAGCGGCTGTCATCAATACATAGGCCGGCTTTCGGTCTTCAGCGGTGATGAAACGCTCCTGGTCGATTGGCGTGCACCTGCGGCGGTGCCCTTCTACCGAGCCACGCCGCTCGAACGTCACGGTGTCCGAACAAGGCGGCAGTTCCACTATCGGGAGGGTGGTGTCGACGCACAACTGGCCAGCTATTCCGATGACGTACTGGATATCGACGCACTCGGGTCCGCACCCTCGCTTCGCGGCGAGGCTGCAGTTCTGGCTGCTGTCAACGCGCCTACTCAGGGACAAATGAAGTCGGTTGTTGCACTCATCCAGTCCGAGCAGGACGCGATAATTCGGGCACCGTCGAACACCCCACTCATCGTCCAAGGCGGCCCCGGAACCGGCAAGACGGTTGTTGCTCTTCACCGGGCTGCCTACCTGTTGTATGACCAGCGCGACGAACTCTCCGATCGCGGTGTTCTGATCGTCGGACCCACCCGGCGCTTTCTTCGTTATGTCAGCAACGTGCTTCCGAGCCTTGGTGAAACTGGAGTGCTCAGTGCGATCCCGGCCGAGTTGTTTCCAGCACTTCGTGGCCGTCCGGAGTCGTCGGTATTGACCAACCTCAAAGGCCGGTCAGAGATGGTGGCCTTCTTGGCCCGCGCCGTGAGCGACCGTCAGCGACGGCCACGTGAAGGTTTGCGGCTCTTCTACGGGTCGAGACGAGTTTCGTTGTCGGTTCGCAGCTGTCAGAGGATCTTCGACCGATCCACACGTACGGCGACCCACAACGATGGTGCCGAGCAGTTCCGCATCGGGCTCATCGACGCCTTGGTCGACGAGGTGTATGACCCGTCGTTCTTTTCGGTCGAGGAAGCTACCGAGTCGTTCGTTGCTCACGATGAAGTGCGGCGGTACCTGCTCGCACACTGGCCCACGCTGACACCCGAACAGTGCCTCAACGACCTGTTCGGCTCCCCGGCGCTCTTGCGATCGGCGGGAGGAGCCGCTGACCTGACCAGAGAGGAAACAAGGTCGCTGGAGCGGAAGCGCAGCAGGGAACGGGATCTCAACCGCCGGCGCTGGGCCGATGGCGATGTGCCGCTTCTCGATGAACTGGAATCCCTGCTGGGTCAAAGAGCGACCGAGTTGTCCCCGAGCTCCCGTCGACGTGAGCGTGATGTTCAGGACGAGTTCGAGCTGGCTCAAGCTCTAGATGAGGCTGAGTCCATAATGGGGACAGACGGCACGGTCGTTCGAGGCCAGAGAGTCGGTGGGACCCTCGATCTGGATGAGCCGACTACCTTCTGGGAAACAGATCGAGAACACATCGACTCCCAAGGCGCCGATGAGCCAGCGATCGATCCCGGGACACTGGTCGACCGGTTCCGAGGGGACCGTGCTGCCATCGTGGGCGATGTCGATCCCAATGAACTCACGCCCGAGATCGTCGATGACATGGAAGCGGACGGCGCAACCGTGGTGGAGTTGGCCGCTGGCGAACGGTCTTTCAGATTTGGTCATGTCATCGTAGATGAAGCGCAAGACCTCTCGGCGATGCAATGGCGGATGATCATCCGCCGAGCTGAACCCGGCTGCATCACTGCTGTCGGCGATCTTGCTCAGCGGACAATTTCACCGACCCAGAAGTGGGACGACATCGTTCCTGACATCGGTCCGGTCAACGAGATGCGGCTCACCATCAACTATCGCTCACCAGCGGAGGTCCTTCGTCCGGCCGCAGCAGTTCTGGAGCGGTACGCACCTGAGCTGGCGATGCCACGCGCTCTTCGAAGCTCGCACACGCCCACCGAACTTGTACCGATCGGAGAGACTCCGTTGAATGAAGCAATTCTGGACCTGCTTAGAGCACGTCCAGGCGATGGACGTCGCACGGTCGCATGTATCTATCACGACTCGAGCGGGGAACGGGTGGAAGCAGCTTGCCAGGCCGCGGTAGACCTAGCGCACAAGGCTGGGTACGAACTCATGGCTGTACGTTCGAGCGAGTGTCGAGGTCTTGAATTCGATGCATCCTTGATCGTCGAGCCCGAACTGTTCGGAACAGACCCCTCAGGTTTGGCATCGTTGTTCGTTGCTCTCACCCGAAGCACCCAATGGAGCGCGGTGTTCACTTCCGAGCCGGACAATCACTGGATTCGCTCAGTATTCGGGGCGTGAAACCTCTTAACGAGGCCAGCCTCGACGTCTAGTCGATTGTTGGGAAGTTCACAACTTCGCCGCTGAGTGATCTCATAGAACTATCAACTACAACCTTCTGTTTAGGTTGACATTCTTGTTCAGGCAGGGCAAGACTTTGCGCACGGAGTCGTTGGGCCAACGCTGTGGGTGACCATTGGTGATGATCCGCGGCAAGGATGCCCACCACAGAATGGCTGACCGCGATGACAACAATTGACCTGGACAAGCCGGCTTCTGCCGGCAGTGCTGCAGGCGAGAGCGAACGCGAGAGGCCGTCGACCGTCGTCAACTTCGAGGCAGTCTTTGAGTGTTCGCCCCGAGCGATCCTTGTTTCTGATACCGATTTGGTTGTCCGCTACGCCAACGGCGCAGCGCGCGAAACTCCTTCGGGAGATCGAACACCTCCTGCCGATCCAGGTCGAGAAGATCGTTGGAAACTCGATTACTGTTTTCGACCACAACCCGAGTAGTCATCAGGATCGGATTCTCCGAGATCCCGAGAATCTTCCGCATCGAGCACTAATCGACATGGAGTCCGAGTGGCTCGATATGAGTGCGGTTGCGTTGACGAATTCGAATGGTGACTACACAGGTGTGTTGGTCGATCTCGACCTGGTCACTGACCAGGTTGCTCGCGAGAAGCGCGAGGCAGAAGTTTTCGCCAGACTCGAGATGTCCGAAGAAGGTCTCAGCCGTGGTGTCTCAACCCTGACCGATGTTGTTCGCCAGGTTGGCGCGGGAAACCTTGACGTGAGGGTTCCTCGGAATGGGAACAAGGAGGTGGAAGAACTCGGAGGACAGCTCGCCCTCATGTTGACCGCGTTCCGGGCGATCGTGGATAGAGCCGGACACATCGCCAACGAGCAGAATGATTCGTCGGCGCTGATCGCTGAGCGGGCTTCGAACCTCAGTTTCGGAGCACAGAGTCAGGCCGCAGCGGTTGAGCAGATGACGGTCGCTATGAATCAGCTCAAGGACTCCATTCAAGGGATTGCATCCAACGCAGGGTTGGTACGCGACCAGGCCAGTGGCGGGCAAGAGCTCGCCGAACGAGGTCAGAGATCGGTCGAGGATTCAATCAGTGCAATGAAACTCATCGAACGGTCGAGTGAACAAATCGGCGACATCATCGAGGTGATCACCGATATCGCATCCCAGACGAACCTACTGGCTCTCAACGCGGCCATCGAAGCAGCACGAGCAGGCGAGCACGGGCGCGGATTCGCCGTAGTTGCTGACGAGGTTCGAAAGCTCGCCGAACGTACAGGCGAGGCGGCGGGAGAGATCACCAAACTCATCAAGGAGTCGAACCGCAGGGTGTCCGAAGGAGCGTCATTGTCGCGTCGAGTAGGTGACTCCCTGGGGGAGATCTCGGACTCGGTGAAGCAGACCGCCGCCTCGGTTGCCGGCATAGCCGACAGCGCAGAGCTCCAAGCGGCCAGTGCCGAAGAGATCCATTCAGCCGTTGCCGAGATCGCCCATGTTTCGGAATCCAATGCCTCCAGCGTGGTGTCGATGGCCGAGAACTCTGAACGGATGCGGAGAAGCGCAGAAGAGCTGATTGAGATGATCGCTGAATACGCTTCAGAAGAATTGTCGATCAGGTGAGTCCGATGGTCCCATCAGTGAGCTCGTTGCGCTCCCGGGTGGCCCTGCATCCCGCAAACGTTCGTGCAGCGATTGAGCGCAACCTCGGCCTCGAGCTGCAGGATCAGAGACTGGAGCTACTCACGAAGTGGCTGTACCACAGGTCGGCGTCGTTGCGGACCTCTCCAGCTGAGCTCTTGGTAGGACTTTTCGGCCCGGATTTGCAGCAAGAGCTATCGACCGCGATAGCGCTGATCACGAACCAGGAAACGTCGTTCTTTCGAGGGGAGAAACAACTCGATCTGCTGGACGAGGCGGTCCTCCATCCACTGCTTTCTGGCGACGTCAGCAGACCGATTCGGTTGTGGTCTGCGGCCTCTTCAACAGGAGAAGAGGCTCTGACGCTCGGCATGCTCGTCAAAGATCGGGTCGGGCGACGCGCAGTCGCCGGTGTCGATCATCCCCCCGTGGGAATCGTCGCTACCGATATCTGTCGACAGACGGTTAGTACGGCACGCACCATGCGTTACTCGCTGCTTTCCGAAACTCGTCTTGGGCCGATCCGATCCGACCGCTACTTCACCCTCGACGGGTCAGCTCTTGTAGCTGACAAGGTCGCTTTCCCGCCGATCTCGTACCACGTCCACAACCTGATCAACCCAAGCAGCTTTGGACAGTTCGATGTGGTTCTGGTTCGTAACGTCTTCTTCTACCTTTCCAAGCGTGCCACCGAGCTTGTCCTTCGTAATGTGTGGGCAGCGCTTCGACCTGCGGGGGTCATGGTGATCGGTGTGAACGATGGGATCGAGGTTCCCCGGGGTTTCGAGCCAATTGGTGTGCATTGTTATCGACGGATTGAGCTTCGATGACTAACTTGAGCGATAGCGAAACCGATCTCTACACCGCGGAACTGGAAGAGCATCTGGAGGGTCTTGACGCTGCATTGCTCGCTCTGGACGGTGTGCACGATCCCGAAGCCGTCGATGCGGCCTTTCGTCATCTGCATTCGGTGAAAGGTGGGGCTGCGTCGATGGGCTTCACTGAGGTTCAGAGGCTCGCACACCGGCTCGAAGACGCGATGTGCGTGGTTCGGACTTCATCCACGCCGCCCTCGGCCGAGCTTCTCGCAGTTGCTTTCGAGGCCAACGATAGATTTCGTCAACACCTGGAAATCGTGCAGTCGGCCGGTTGGCGATGGTCCAAGGATCTCAGAGGTGTCCAGGAGTTGATAATCCGAATTGGGGCAGTCACCACCGAGGATGTGGCGCTTGAGCCCCCATTTGAAGATCAGACAACTTCCAGCGCAGAACCTGCACAGACTCAAGTTGGCCCAACGGAGTCCGGAGCTCCGGGTGGCAACCCCACATCTATTCTGTCGATACGATTTGACGGTGCGCGCCCCCTGATCGACCTCAAGGCAACGGCGATCCTCCAGAGGCTTGGCGCCCTCCTCGGCATCGGCGATCCAACTCCTGCGGTCGATGCCCTCGATACGACGGGTTTCGTCATGACTGTGCCGCTGTACGGAACGATTCTGGAGAGCGAACTCGACGAAATCGTGCATCTGGATGGAGTGCTGGAGTGGAATACACAACACTCTCCACAGGACGGGAGGGCGAGCGGGATACACGAGAGGAACCCCAACGCTCCACCGGAGATCGAGGTCGTGGCATCGGATCCAGACCTATGGTCCTTCGCTGCCGGGTCACCTCGGTCCGGTGACGACACGACGGAAAACCTTGGACCTGACACCCAGGCCGCTCGGCCGACCGGCGGTACCACGTCGCTACGCGTCAGTGTCACGGCGCTCAATCTTCTCGCCGACCTCGCCGGAGAGTTGGTGACCGTGCGGTCACGTCTCACCGAGGCTGTTACATCGATCGCATCCTCCTCGTCGTCCCTAGACCTCCGGCGAGGGTCCGATGCGAACAGCACATTACTGCGGCATTCGAATACTCTCGAGTCGATTCTCCCAAGTGTTGTTGATCGGGAGAGCCGGACAACAATGAGTTCGGTTGTGACCGAGATGCGTATCGCCATCGAAGAACAGGCGGCGTTACTCCGTGAGATGCAATCAAACTCGATACTCAGGTCAGGGTTGGTTCGCGCCTCAGAGGACGTGAGCCGAGTAGTCGGACGTCTCCAAGAAGCGACGATCGATCTACGGCTGGTGCCACTCGAGTCAGTCTTTCGCCGATTCCGACGTGTGGTTCGAAACACTGCGCTCGCTTCGGGCAAGGACGTTGAATTCGTCATCAGGGGCGAGCGGACCGGAGTCGACAAGCGCTTGATCGATGGATTGTCAGAACCACTGACGCACCTTGTTCGAAACGCTATCGACCATGGCATCGAGCCACCCGAGCAACGCAGGCGGATTGGCAAACCATCCAAGGGGCACTTGGTTCTCACTGCGGCCCAGCAGGGAAACAGCGTCGTCATCGAACTCTCAGACGACGGGCGAGGAATCAATGTCGAGGCCGTCCGCGGCATGCTTGTCGCAGACGGGCGGATCGACGCTGACAGAGCCGCATTGATGAGCCGGGACGACGTGATAGCGTTCCTCTTCCTTCCTGGTGTGACCACCAAGACGGACGTCACCGAGCTTTCGGGAAGAGGTGTCGGTCTCGACGTTGTGCAGGCGTTGGTTGCCGGCCTCCACGGAACGGTCGAACTCAGCTCACAACTGGGAAGAGGGACGACCGTCTCACTTCGATTGCCATCTGCGATGGCAATCGTACATAGCCTCATCGTGACCGTTGGAGACCATCGCCTCGGGATTCCCATCGAGGATGTTCGAGAGGTCGTACGTCTCGATGAGGTCACTGTCACACCCGTCGGCAGTGAATCTACAATCCTGCTGCGTGGTGAATTCCTTCCGGTCATGGATCTACAGGAAAAACTCCAGTTGCCCGGTGATCAGGGTCGGGCGCAGCGTCAATTCGCTGTAGTCGTTTCGGCTGGTTCAAGGACGATCGCTTGCCTGATCGACTCCGCAGTCGGAACCGAAGACCTTGTGATCAAGTCGATCGGTGAAAGCCTCGGTTCGCGACCAGGACTCAGCGGTGCCAGCTTCTTGGGTGATGGCACCGTCGCCCTGATCGTGGACCCATCAACCCTTGCGGGAGTGATGTCATGACAACGAGACAGATCGAATCTCCGGGCCACAACGCCGCAAATCTGTTGGCCAACTTCGAGGTGCGGCGCAACATCGTAGGGCTCCTAGCGGCAGCCGGCGAGACCACTTCCCAGGCGCTTTCTGTCATCGCAGGTGAGGTGCCGTGGTCACAGTCACTCGACTTCCGGTGCGAACCCGCTGGGCGCCAGGTAGAAGGGATGGAGACAGCCGCGGTGTTGGATACGCACGAAGACCTCGCAGGAACGATCCTTGTGGGCTGCCTCAAAGAAGCGGTCGATAACATCTCATGTCTGCTCACGTCGCTCCCGTTTGGCGAAGCGCTCGACGTTAGCGAGAGGGCGCAGGAGGCAGCCAACATAATCGGTTCGGCATATCTGAATGGCCTTCGTGCAGCGCTCGATCGAGTCCAGTACTCGTCTCGAAGTTTCTTGCCGTCACCACCTCGCTTCCTGAGATCTTCAGTCGAGAATATGCTCGAGCTTGCAGCCGGAGGGCAGGCGCTGGGCGACAGAGCATGGATCGCCGACCATCGGCTGCGCTGCGGTCCAACCGAGGTAGTGATGGTGTGGGTTCCCACTGCCAGCGCGATAGTCACGCTGGGGACGGTGCACACCAATGAGGTGCGAAGGTGATAACCGGAAGGCCTGAAGCTGAGGCAGTGATCCGCTCACGTCGGTTCACCCCGATCTCCCTGTTCATCATCGGGTGTTCCACAGGCGGCCCTTCGGTTCTGCGCCGCCTGATCCCGAAGCTACCGTCGAGTCTCAGAGCCTCGGTGATCGTCGTTCAGCACATCCGGTCCGGATTCGTCCTTCCACTAGCGAAGGAACTAGATCGTTTGAGCGCAGTATCGGTCGGGGTTGCCGGGCATCGCACCTCGATACGGCACGGACAAGTGTGGTTGGCACCGGCTGATCGTCACGTTGCCGTGCGCCTTCACGGTGACGGTGAACTCCAGACAACGTTGAACGACGAACAACCAGTTCGAGGCTACCGACCCGCCATTGACCCGCTCGCGGCGTCGGTGGCCCAAGTGGTTGGGGAAAACGCAGGACTGGTCGTACTCACCGGAATGGGACGAGATGGGAAATGCGGAGCTCGACGAATCCGCGAGGCCGGCGGACTGGTCGTGGCTCAAGACGCCGAGTCAAGCCAGGTATACGGCATGCCCCGAGCAGTCATCGAGGACGATCTCGCCCATGCTGTCCTGTCGCCTGATTCAATCGTTCATCTGATGGCTGAAACGTCTGTGGGGCGGCTCAGTGGCTGAGAACAGACCGAAACGTGCCCGTCAACAACGACCTGCAAGGTCGACGAACAAGGCTCTTCGACTAGTGCTCGTGCTCGTGCTCGCGGCGGGCCATCTTGTTTCCCGAAATGCTGGATTCGATCCCTTCCATCCCGACGTCAGTAGGTTCTTGACACCAGCCGCGTGGTTTGTGTTCTGGATCAGCATCTTCCGTTTGATCAACTGGGTCTGCCGCCGTTATCTCCTTGACGCCATCAGTCAGCAATGGCTGGGAGCTCCGATGCCGCGCCTGTTTGGCGATGTATTCACTGCTGTGATATTCCTGGTCGCGCTAGCGTTGTTTGCCCAGACCGCATTCAGCGCCTCGCTCGTTCCGCTGTACGCGACCTCGGGTGTTCTGACGATCGTTCTCGGCCTCGCACTACAAAGCATCATCCTCGACCTGTTCGTCGGGTTCGCAATCCACATTGATCATCCTTTCGGGATCGGCGATTGGCTTCGACTCGAGGATGGCACTCAGGCGGAAGTGATTGCGCTGACCTGGCGGACAGTTCAGCTGAGAAGTGAGGCGGGTGAGACGATCTATATTCCCAACAGCGACCTTGGGCGGGCCCGGTTCATGAACCTGTCCGAGAATGGCGAGCCGGTTCGATTCAGTCACGACTTCATCCTTGAGTACGATGTGAAGCCTGAGCGTGGCTTTCGCGTGATGCAAGCTGCGATCAAAGCAACCATCGGAGACGCAGGCGTACTCGGGTCTCCTCAACCAACTGTTGTAATAGTTGACACCAACCAGCAGGGAACAGTCTTCCGAGCCCAGTGGTGGATGCACCCGTATCATCCGGTCTCACCGCATAGATCGAAGAGCCGGATCATCACCTCGGTCATCGAGCATCTCCAGGCAGCCGGATTGGGTATCGCTCTCCCGATCACTGTGAGTCCCCGAGAGCTTCCCCATGTTCCTGTGGTGAACGACGAAGTGGATCGACGCAATCTGCTCGGACTCAACATGCTCATGAAGCCACTAGGCGAGGAGCTGGTCAGAGCGCTTGATCCCGAATTGTCGATTCGCTTGGTTGAGACCGGCACCGTGTTGGCAGCTGAAGGCGATCGACCGGAGCGGATCTCGATGCTGCTCGAGGGCTTCCTCGTCGCCAGATTGATCCATCCGACCGAGGGTGAAGAGGTCGAGGCGTACAGACTGGAACCGGGAACCTACTTTGGTGAGCACGTGCTCGACGGTGGGAGACCCTCAATGGTGTCCATCGTGGCCGGTGCCGAATCTGTCGTCGTTGACGTCGATGTGCATCGCGTATTTGAACTGATGGCTGCCACACCAGAACTTGTCCGGGAGGTCCAAAGCACCAATCGCACTCGACAGGTGCAGGTCTATCAGGCAGCTCGAGTTGATCGAATCGTTTGGCCCACCGCAGACGAAAGCGAGACGACAATCGAGTCGGTACTCCGGAATCTCGCCGGAAGGGCCCGATCGATCCGGCCGTCAAAGCCGCGTCTACTGGTGGTCGATGACTCTCGGCTCCAGCGCTACCAGCTCAACGAAATCGCTCAGAGTGTCGGTTGGGAGATTTGTGGGGAAGCCTCTGACGGGCAGGAAGCAGTTGGGCTCTACCGCGATCTTCGACCAGACTTGGTGACGATGGACCTGGTAATGCCGCGAATGGACGGACTTCAGGCTCTCACTGAGATCATGGAGTTTCACGCAGGTGCACGGGTGTTGATGGTGTCCGCTGTGGACCAGCCCGCAGCGCTCGAGAAGGCGCTGGTACTCGGCGCACTCGATTTCGTTGTCAAGCCCTATGACACTTCAACTCTTCGTGTGACCCTTGAACGGCTGAAGGAGTCAAGCGCCGAGGGGCCTCGTCAGTACGTCGAGGCCGCCAGCACGCTCGTACCCGAACAGCCGACCGAGGTCACAGCACCTGGTCAGTGAGCTGGGAGTCGAGCTGGGTACACTTGATGCTTCATGAGAGGCCGTTTCACCAATAGCGAGGGCGAAGCTCCATTCGATATTCGCAAATTTGGCGACCCAGTGCTTAGAACCAAAGCCGCCGAGGTCGACGACATCGACTCCACGTTGGTCGCCGTTGTCGAGGACATGCTCGAGACCATGTACGCCGAGCCGGGGCTGGGATTGGCTGCCCCCCAAGTTGGCATCAGCAAGCGGCTCTTCGTCTACGACATCGGAGACGGTCCGCACGCGATTGTGAACCCCGAAATCGTCGAGTCCGATGGCGAGTGGGTGTACGAAGAGGGCTGTCTCTCGGTTCCGGGTCTGTCGTGGGAGATCGTCCGACCCAAGGAAATCCACCTCACTGGTTATGACCTCGATGGCAACGAAATCTCTATCGAGGCTGATGAATTGCTGTCGCGCTGCTTCCAGCACGAACTCGACCATCTCGAAGGCAAACTGCTGATCGATCACCTCGAAGGCGAGACTCGCAAGGCGGCCATGCGCACCGTACGCGAAGTCTTCCTCGGCTTGTAGCGGCGGTACCAGCCAATGACTGTGCATCCGCTCGTCTTTCTGGGGACCCCAGACGAGGCGGTTCCGCCCCTGCGTGCCCTGCACGCTGCGGGTCATGAGATCTCCCTGGTTGTCACACGAGCAGATGCGCGTCGAGGTCGTCGTGGGAAACCGACTCCGTCGCCGGTGAAACAGGCCGCCCTGGATCTTGGCCTACCGGTGACTCACTCATTGGAAGACGTATGGACGTGTGGGGCGAGGCGTGGGGTTGTTGTGGCCTACGGGCTGATCATCCCTGCCAAGCTTCTTGTCGAAGTGCCAATGGTCAATATGCATTTTTCAAAGCTCCCTCGTTGGCGCGGTGCTGCCCCGGTTGAACGGGCAATCCTCGCCGGAGACACCGAAACCGCTGTCGGGATCATGGAGATGGAAGCAGGGCTCGATACCGGTCCGATCTATGTCCAGCAAGACGTGACCATTCGTCCCGACGACACCGCTGAGGCTTTGCGGAACCGCCTTGTCGAGATCGGAACAGAGCTTCTTTTGGAACTGTTTGCCGACGGGCTGGAGGAAGCTCCAACTCCCCAAAAAGGAGTCGCAACCTACGCTTACAAGATCACTTCGGAAGATCGTCGGATCAGATGGGACCAGCCCGCATCGGTCATCGATGCGCAGGTTCGGATCGGACGGGCCCACACGTTGTTCCGTGCCGAACACTTCATCGTGTGGCGAGCCCGGATGGTCGACCTGCAAGCCAGCCCAGGCGAACTGTTCGAGCAAGACCAGACTCCGATGGTTGGTACTGGCATCGGTGCACTCGAGTTGTTGGAAGTACAACCGGCCGGCAAACCCCGGATGGACGCCAGAGCATGGTGGAACGGCGCCCGGCCCAGCGGTGAGATTCTCGGTCAGTGAGTTCGGGAATAGAAACGCGCAAGATCGCGATCGAGGCGATCGAGCGAATTCAAGACGGGGGAGCGTTCGCAAACCTCGTGCTCGGACCCATGATCGACCGAACGAGCCTTTCCCCGCGCGACCGAGGTTTCGTGACCGAACTGGTGTACGGCACCACTCGAATGCGCCGAGCCCTGGACTTCATAATCGAGCCATTCTTGATGGGCGAGATCGATGCGCATGTGCGCGCAGTCCTCCAGATCGGCACGTACCAACTGCACTACATGGACACGCCAGTTCACGCAGCGGTCGACGCGACTGTGAGTTCGGCGAGGAAGAGGGTTCGAGGTCTCATCAACGCCGTCCTGCGCAAAGTAGCGGCCGCTACCCCGGAGTTTCCTGCCGATGGAATACGTCTCAGTTATCCGGACTGGATGATCGAAAGACTTGCCGCTGATATCGGCCGAACCGAGGCACTGGTGGCCCTTGAAGCGATGAACAAGCCGGCTGCGACCCACGTTCGCTCCGACGGTTATGTGCAAGACCCGGCCAGCCAGGAGGTAGTGGCGATGGTGGGGGGGAAGGCCGGTGATCTGGTCCTGGATCTCTGCGCTGCGCCCGGAGGCAAGGCTACTGGTTTAGCCAGAACAGGGGCCTCCGTTGTTGCTGGTGATCTCCGCTTCAAGCGGACTCGTCTCATGGCACGGAATGCGAAGTCCACCAGGTCCGGAATCGCCTCCCTCACCGCCGATGGCCGGTCTTTCCCTGTACGACCGGGGTGCGCCGATGTGGTTCTACTCGATGCTCCGTGTTCAGGCCTTGGCAGCCTTCGTCGCCGTCCCGATGCGCGATGGAGGATTGATCCAGAGGCACCGGAAAGGCTGGGAGTCCTCCAGCGCCAACTTCTGTGCGCTGCCTTGCCGCTTATCAAGTCTGGAGGTCGCCTGGTATACAGCGTCTGCACAATGACAGCTGCTGAGACCACTGAAGTCGTGAAGTCCATCGACTGGGAGCCCATCGGTGATCCGGTGGTCAATCTTCCCGATGCTGAAAGCGACGGAATGTGGAGCCAGGCCTTTCGCTCTCCCTAGCGGGCGCTCGGACTAGCTGTTGGTGGGAAAGCCGAGATCTATCTCACTCGTCGCCGGGTCCGGCCACCGCGAGGTGATGACCTTGGGGCGGGTGTAGAACCGCATTCCTTCCGGTCCGTACATAGTGGTATCGCCGAAGAAGCTGTCATTCCAGCCTCCGAAGCTGTGGTAACCGACCGGGACCGGCACCGGAACATTGATCCCGACCATTCCCGCCTCGACTTCCTGCTGGAATTGCCTGGCAGCGCCGCCATCGCGGGTGTAGATAGCGGTGCCGTTGCCCCACGCGTTCTTGTCGATCATGTCGATTGCGTCGGCAAACGTGGCCACACGAACCACGCTCAATACCGGACCGAATATCTCATCGCGGTAGACGGACATATCGGTGCTGACATGGTCGATCAGGCTCACTCCGAGGAAGAAACCGTTGCCGGCGAAGACCTTTTCCCTCCCGTCCACCACCACGGTGGCTCCCTCACGGGCTCCGGCATCGATGTAGCCCGCTACGCGATCTCGGTGCTCGGCTGTGATCAGCGGACCCATCTCCGATGCAGGGTCGATGCCAGGCCCGATAACGAGCGAGTCTGTTCGTGCCCGGATTGCGTCTACCAGTGGATCAGCGCTGTCACCGACGGCAACGATGACCGAAATAGCCATACATCTCTCACCAGCAGAACCGTAGGCGGCTGATACGGCTGCGTCAGCCGCCATCTCGATGTCAGCGTCAGGCAGAACCACCATGTGATTCTTTGCACCGCCGAGCGCCTGCACTCGCTTGCCGTTGGCTGCGGCGGTGGAGTAGATGTACTTGGCGATCGGGGTCGACCCCACGAAACTGACAGCCCTTACCTGGTCGTGCTCGAGAATGGCGTCGACGGCTTCCTTGTCACCGTTGACCACGTTGAGAAGCCCGTCGGGAAAGCCGGCCTCATGGAACAGCTCAGCGATAAACATTGGCGTCGACGGGTCGCGTTCGGAGGGTTTGAGAACAAAGGCGTTTCCCGCCGCGATTGCGTTGGGAATCGTCCACAATGGAATCATCGCCGGAAAGTTGAATGGGGTGATGCCGGCCACGACGCCGAGGGGCCGACGAACCGACAGCACGTCTACGCCAGTGGAAGCGTTCTCACTCATTTCGCCCTTCAGTGAGTCCGATAGCCCACAGGCGTACTCGATGTTCTCGAGGCCGCGGGAGATCTCGCCGGCCGAGTCCGACAGGACCTTGCCATGTTCGGACGTGAGGGTACGGGCCAAGGCGTCCACGTTGGCCTCGATCAGGTTGCGGAACCGAAACATGGCCTTGGTCCGCTTTGCGATGCTCACTTCCCGCCATTCCAGGTAGGCATCGTGAGCTACTCGAACGGCGGCGTCGACTTCGCCAGCGGTCGCCAACGAAACCGTTGCCGTCTGTTCACCCGTGGCCGGGTTGAAGACCGGTTTGGTTCTGCCCGATGTTCCGGGAACGATCTTGCCACCGACGAGATGATCGATCGACTTCATTCTTGTGCTCCTCCGCGGAAGGTTGCCGCTATGAGATTGTTCCGGCTGCTGCCCGAATGCTAGCGATACCGGTATCCATGTCTTCAACGCTGACATTCAGCATGGGCGAGATGCGTAGAACGTTTCCGTACAACCCGCCTTTTCCGACCAGAAGGCCGTGATCTTTGCATCGCTCCATCATCTCTACAGCACGTTCAGGCGATGGCTCGAGGGTGTCAGGCTGAACAGTCTCAAGCGCCTGCATGAGCCCTTTCCCGCGAGCTTCAATGAGCCACGGTGTCTCTTCAACAAGATCGTCGAGAGCAGCTCGGAGTCGGCTGCCCATGCGAAGTGCGTTCCCTTGCAGATCGTTCTCGACCACTTCGTTGATCGTTGCCAGTCCTCCCGCCGCCGAAAGCGGATTCCCACCAAAGGTCGAAAAGTGGGTCACGTTGATCGCATCGAACAGTTCCGCCCTCGCCACGATGCCGGCCAGTGTGATGCCGTTGCCAACCCCCTTGGCGAAGGTGAGCATGTCGGGCACCATCCCATGAGCTTGGTATCCCCAGAAGTGTTCACCGGTACGACCCCATCCGGTCTGGACCTCGTCGGAGATGAACAGTATTCCACGGTTGTCGAGTTCCTTTTCATAGCCCCGAAGAAGCCATCGGGAGGAGTTGCGAACCCACCAACCCCCTGGATCGGTTCGGCGATCATGGCCGCTACGTCTCCGGCTCCGGTCATGTCGAGCAGTTGCAAGAGATCTTCGGTACAGGCTTTGGTGTAGGCATCGCCATCGAGATCAGCGAATGGTGAACGGAGTTGATAGGGCCCCTGCACGAAGGTGACTTTGAGTCCTGACGTGCTGGTGGCGCCCCACGAGGAATGTGAGGTGATGGCCTGAGCGGTGAAACTGCGACCGTGGTAGCTGTTTCGCATCGCCAGAATCTGATTCGACTTCCGGTACGACGTAGCCAACAGGATCGCCGTGTCATTTGCCTCGGTGCCCGAAGGAGTGAGGAATACCCGAGCGTCGGGTATTCCCGACAGGCCGGCGATCCGTTCGGCTAGCTGGATCATGATCTCATTGAGATACAGCGTGGACGTGTGCATCACTTTGGCGGCCTGGGCTTGGACTGCGGATGTGACGCGCGGATGATTGTGCCCGATCATCGTGGTGAGCACCCCGCCGAAGAAATCGAGGTATCGGTCGCCTTCGGGGGTGAAGACCCAACTGCCCTCGCCTCGGTCGATCTGAAGTGGCTCGGCGTAGTACGGGGACAGGAAGCTCGGAAGCACGTTCTTGTAGCGGTTTAACAACGACTGGTTCACGTCACAAGCCTACGACACGCACCGATTCCGAGCATCGGCAACAGCGGAACCGCTACAGGTGCCGGAGAAATATTCCGCTCCGAACCTTGGGCTCGAAATAGGTTGACTTGGGAGGCATCACATCACCAGCGTCGGCGACGGCGAAGAGTTGGGGCATTGTCACGGGCGTCATCAGTACCAGCAAATCGCCCGACTCGTCTACCGATCGGAGTAGAGCGTCCTCGGCACCGTCGGCCATCTGGTATCGGACGACAGCATTGGGACCCAATCGGGGTCGGATGATCCGCTCGAACTGCCAGACATCGAGTCGTTCCAGAGGCCGATGAGCTGATTGATGGGGAACCGTGATCCACTCACCGCCGAAATACGCCTGAAGGTGGCCGATGCCGTCGCCGAGTCGGCCCTTCTGTGCACCCGGAATTTCGAGGAGTTGGGCCAACGGTTGTCCAACGGTGGTGTGAGCAAAACGGTGGAAGGCTCGGTTCCGAAGCTGGTCGGTCGAAAACAGTGCCGCCAATACCCACGGTGATCCGCCGTTCGCATATCGAAGCGCTGCTGCAGCGGTTCGATGATGGCCGTCGATCAGGTAGAGCCGAGAGTCTTCCAGCGCCGCACGGATAGCTGTGTTGCTGGATTCGGGGAGCGTCCAGATCGTCTGATCCAACCCATCGGGCAAAGAGAAGCGCAGCTCAGGGTCCTCCGATTCAATTCCTTCCAGGATGGCGGCTATATGCCGATTCGGGTGATGGGCAACAGCGATCGGACTGCTCTGAGCCCCGACAACCTCTGAGTGCAATGCGAGATGTGACGCCCTCTCCGGGTGGGTTGCCTCGTGAATTCGGATGGTTCCGGATATGTAGTCGTCCAGATGGACGCCGCCGACGATCCCGATCTGAGCCCAACCGTCCAGTTCAAGACGGTAGGCATAGAATCGTTCTTCTCGAATCTCGGAAAACGCACCAGAGTCGAGCAGAGCGTCGAGTGCCTCACGACCTCGGCCGAGAAGGTCTCTACTCGAGAGAGCTTGGTCTCCGTCGTAGTCTTCGGGTCCCAGCGTGACTCCCAAGTACGAGTCGGGGTGGGTTTGAAGGTGTGCCCGTCGTTGTCCCGGTGTGAGCGCGTCATGAGCCGGCGAGGGAACACGATCGGTCCACCCGACCTTAACCAGGCGGAGCTGAAGGGGGGCGAGTGCCGCCAAATCAACCGGTCCGTGCGGAGAATGTGGCCATGAAATTGATCAGCACGTCGACGCTCTCGTCGGGTGTGGCGTTGTAGATGCTGGCCCGGATACCGCCGACCGAACGATGGCCTTTCAAGAACAGAAGGTTCTCAGTTTTCGCTTCGGCGATGAATCGCTTCTCGAGCTCTTCGGATCCGAGCCGGAATACGACGTTGGTGTGTGATCGATCCGCCGTGTTCACCGGGCTCGTGTAGAACCCGCCACTCGAGTCGATAGCGGAATATAGCTGGCCAGAGCGGTCAGCGGCTCGACGCTGCATTGCCGCTACCCCGCCCATTTCTTCCATCCATGCCAATACCTTGCCTGTTGCCCAGATGGGAAAGACCGGCGGTGTGTTGGCCAGTGAATCGGCGTCGGCGTGAGTCTTGTAGCTGAGGTACGCAGGATTCGTGGGAGCGGAGTCCATAACCGACTTCCTCACGAAGACAACCGCCAAGCCTGCTGGACCGAGATTCTTCTGCGCACCGCCGTACACAACATCGAACAGGTCCCAAGGAATGGGACGGGAGAGGTAGTCCGAGCTCATATCAGCCACGACCCGTACCCCCGGGTCATCGAAGTTCGACATGCGGATACCACCGATGGTCTCGTTCGAAGTGACATGAAGGTATCGGGTATTGTCGGCGATCTCGAGATCGTCGAGGGAGGGCATGGACTTGAAGCCCCCACCGGACCCGTTCCAGGCCTCATAAGTGTTCGGCCGCAGAATGCGGGCGTCCGCAACCGCCTTCTTTCCCCAGGTTCCTGCCACTACATAGCCGACCTTGTCGGTTGGCTGGGATGCATTCATTGGCACCATGGCGAATTGCAGCGTCGCCCCTCCCTGAAGGAGCAGGATCGAGAAGTCCTCCGGGACGGCGAACAGGCGCCGGAATCGGTCGAGTGTGTCGTGATGAATGGCGTCGTACTCGGGTCCGCGATGGCTCATCTCGATCAGCGACATTCCGGTGCCGTTGAGGTCGACCAGTTCGGCCGAGAGCTCTTCGAGTACCGCTAGCGGTAGAGCGCATGGTCCAGCACAGAAGTTGAAGGCCCTGAACGGTCGGGCAATGGTGGAAGAAGTAGTCACGGCAGTTTCTTTCAGACTTGGGTCGTGGTGACGTTGAGGACGTGTTCGAGCTTGGTGAGCGACTCCAAGGTCGACATTGGTGGCATGTGGTTCACGTGGACGGTTGCGACCGCTGCCCCGTTCGGTCCGCTGAACAATTGGTTCTGCATTTCCTGCACGTTGACGTTCTGTGACCGGAGCATTTCGAACACCGACGCGAGCACGCCCACCCGATCGAGGTGTTTGATGATCAGGCTGGCTTCACCCCGCGGTTGGGTGTTCATGTTGACGACGTTGATGGGGCTCCCCGAAATGAATGCCTCGATCGTCTTCACTGTCCCGTCCGCCACCGAACGTTGTGCCTGGGCTGTGCTGGCACCGATGTGATGAGTCCCGACCACGTTCGGGTGAGCGGCAACAGCAGATGAGAAGGTCTCGTCCTTTCCTTTCGGCTCGTCGGCGAACACATCGAGGCCGGCCCGAAGACCACGATTGAGGGCAACGAGCAGAGCTTCCTCGTTCACGATCTCGCCTCGGCTGGTGTTGAGAAGAATCGCCTCCAGTTTCATCTTGGAGAGGAACCGATCGTCCACCATTCCGGTCGTCGACTCTGATTTGGGGACGTGGAGCGAGACAATGTCTGATTCAGCGATGAGCTCGTCGAGGCTGTTGACCATCCGGATGCCGATTGATCGAATTCTTTGCTGAACCCGATCCGAACGTCCGTCTTTGCGCACAGCAAGGACGGTCAGGCCGAACGCCTTGGACCGTTTGGCAACTTGCATTCCGATCTCTCCGAGCCCGATGATGCCAATCTTCTTGCCGAGAACACCATCGGCCTTGCTGTAGAGGGCTTTTTGCCATTTGCCATTCCGAAGGTCGGCGGTGTTGTCGACGATGCGTCGGTCGATTCCCAGCAGCAGGCCCATGGTGAGCTCGGCGACGGCAACGGCGTTTCTGCCCGGCACATTGCAGACAAAGACCCCTGAGGCAGAAGCAGAGTCGCAGTCAATGTTGTCCACACCGGCACCGGCCCGAACGATGAACTGGAGGCGGTCTGCCGCTTCGATGGTGGCGGCGAAGACCTTTGTGCTACGAACGACGAGACCGTCAAACCCGCTGATTCGATCTGGTAGATCATCGGCCGACAGGCCCGCCTCGACAACACACTGGACCCCGGCATCAACCAAAGGCTCGAGACGATCTGCATCGATCGCATCTGCGAACAGGATCCGAACTGGCAACGTTATTCACCTCACACTCAGCCCCCGCTCGGCTGACACGGAGCGAGGGGGACATTTGCTGTCTGGATCCTAACGCAGCTCACAGGTCTTGGGAATCGTGACTGGGCACGACCCTTTGAGGGCTTTCTCGGACCCCCGGGAACCAGACGATCCGAACGCGAGACTTGTACCACCATGAAATCTCGAATTGCCCTCATCCTCATCTCCTTTGTCTTCATCGCTGCCGCCTGCGGATCCCCCGAAGCTCAGCAGGCAGAATCTGGCACGTCGCTCTCGATCTCGGATGCTTGGAGCCGGCAACCAGCGGCGGGCCAAACCGTATCGGCTGCCTACGGTGTCATCAGCAATAGCTCCGATCGTGACATTCGTCTGATGTCGGCGTCATCGCCAGCGTCCTCGGGGGTTGAACTCCACGAGACGCTCATGGACGAAAACGGAGCAATGTCGATGCAGGAGCGAGAAGACGGATTCGTCGTTCCTGCTGGCGGCAGCTTCACCTTCGAGCCGGGGGGCCCTCACATCATGTTCCTAGATATCGACCCGGCGACGTACCCATCGGATTCGGTCAGCGTCACGCTTACATCCGAACAGGGGGAAACGCTCGAATTTGACGCAGAGGTCCGAGCAATCGCCAGCGCGGGCATGGGCGACATGGAAGACATGGACCAATCTGGTGATGGGGACAATATGGCAGAAGATTCGATGGCTGAAGACGGTTGAGCAGTCTGTCGCTACGACCTGGTGCGTCTGAAGATGGCACACTGGATCGGTGAGCCCGGACGATCTCGCCAAATCCCAAGATGACCAGAAGTTGGCAAAAGTGGTGACCGTTTCCGATGGAGTGATCCACGGCACCAGGGAAGACAGGAGTGGTGACGCGCTCACACAACGCCTGGAAGCCGATGGCTGGCGAATCGTGGACAGGCGACAGATCGAAGATGGCATCGACTCGGTTCGTGACACGCTGATCGAATTGGCTGCGGATTTCAATGGCCTGATAGTGACAACCGGCGGCACCGGCTTCGGACCCAGGGATCTGACGCCCGAGGGAACGAGTGAGGCTCTCGAACGGCACGCAGACGGGATGGCCGAGGCAATGCGTCTGTGTAATCCCAGTGGACTGGGTCGACTCAGCCGGGCGAGGGCAGGAACTCGGGGCGCAGCCCTCATCATCAATACGCCCGGTTCGACCAAAGGTACGGTCGAAACGCTTGAGGCGGTTTTGGACGTGCTCCCGCATGCGATCGAACTCGTCGGGGGCGGGCGTCCGCACTGATGGCCGAGTCACTCTCTCACGATCAGCGCTCGGACATTGAGTTCATGGAACGGGCGATAGACCGCGCTCGACACAGCCGCCTTCTGGCTCCCCCCAACCCATGGGTGGGCTGCGTAATCGTGACCGACGATGGAACTACATTCGAAGGCGGAACACAGCGGCCCGGCGGCCCCCATGCAGAACGGATAGCGCTGTCTCGGGCCGGTGAAAGGGCACGCGGTGCAACGCTGTTCACCACTCTCGAACCGTGTTCACATACAGGCCGCACCAGCCCGTGTGTGGATGCAATCGTGACCGCCGGCGTGACAAGGGTCGTGATCGGCCTGCTCGACCCTGACGATCATGTTGCCGGCGACGGGTTGAACCGGCTGCTCGAGGCCGGCATCGAGGTTGTGTTCGGAGTTGGGCAAGAGAAAGTGGAACGACAGCTCGGCCCCTATCTGCACCACCGCAGTACCGGTAAACCTTGGGTGGTCAACAAGATCGCCACCACTATCGACGGTAGAACGGCTGCTGCTGACGGTTCGTCCCAGTGGATCACGGGTACGGAGGCGAGGGCCGATGTGCACCGGTTACGGGCTGAGAGTGACGCAATTGTGGCCGGAGCGGGCACAGTTCGAGCGGATGATCCGCAGCTGACCGTACGCGGGGTCACTGCTCCCGATGGCGTTCCCCCGAGAGAACCACGTCGGATCGTCCTCGGAACTGCCCCCGAGGGCGCCAGGGTTCATCCGTGCACCGAGTACTCCGGGGAGCTCGAGCCGTTGCTGGAACAACTCGGTGCGGAGGGAGTTGTTCAGCTCATGGTCGAGGGAGGCGCCACCGTGGCGAACAGCTTTCACGAAGCGGGCCTCATCGATCAATATGTGTTCTATCTTGCCGCCGCCGTGATGGGCGGCGACGACGGATCACCCGTGTTCCGCGGCAAAGGTGCAGCGAACATCTCACAATTGGTCCGAGGGCGATTTGAGGCGATTACGCCGCTGGGTGACACACTGAGGGTTGATGTTTACCGGAATAGTTGAAGAACTCGGATCCGTCGCGAGCCGAGACGGGGGTCGGCTGCGCTTGTCCTGTCAACGTGTTCTCGAGGATGTTGAGATAGGTGCCTCGATTGCTGTCAACGGCTGCTGTCTGACCGTGGTTGCGTGGGATGTCGCCGGCGGCTGGTGGGAGGCCGATGTCACCCAGGAGAGCTTTGATCGCACCCAGTTGGGCGATCTGAAGCCCGGTGATCCGATCAACCTCGAGCGACCGGTTCGATTGGAAGATCGCCTCGGCGGCCACTTGGTCCAGGGCCACGTTGATGCGGTAGGAGAGATCGTCGAAGCGGTACCCGATCTTCATGTCCGAGTCCCAGAGAATCTCCACCGCTACCTGGTGGAGAAGGGTTCGGTCACAGTCGACGGTATTTCACTCACGGTCGTCAAACCCACCGACGACGGCTTCACTGTTGCAGTGATTCCGCACACATCGGACGTAACCACCCTCGGTTCGAAGGTGGCTGGCGACCGGGTGAACATCGAAGTCGACGTTATGGCGAAGTATGCCGAGAAACTTCTGGAGGGTCATCGATGACCGAATCCAATACCACCGAAACCAACGACACTGCCGCGGTCGACGCCGATCCGTTCGATTCGGTGCCCCAGGCGATCGCCGCGCTTGGGCGGGGAGAGATTGTGGTGGTCGTGGACGACGAGGACCGCGAAAACGAAGGCGATCTCATCATGGCCGCCCAGTTTGCCACCGAAGAGAAGATGAGCTTCTTCGTGAATCACACCAGTGGCGTAATCTGCGCCCCGCTCACCGAAAAGCGAGCCGATGATCTCGACTTGCCGTTGATGGTGCAGCAAAATACAGAACACATGCGCACGGCGTTCACTGTGAGCATTGACTACCGGCATGGGACCAGCACCGGGATCAGCGCCCACGATCGTGCCCTCACGTTGCGGGCGATGGTGGACGGCGGCGCTCGACCCGCCGACTTCGCTCGTCCTGGTCACATCTTCCCACTCCGAGCACGCGAAGGTGGTGTTCTGAAGCGGGCCGGGCATACCGAAGCCGCAATCGACTTGTGCATTTTGGCCGGTGTCGAACCCGTCGGTGTGCTGTGCGAGATCGTGAATCAGAACGGCTCTATGGCTCGGGTTCCCGACCTGGCTGAGTTCTGCGCGAAACACGAACTGGTCTTCATCTCGATTGCTGATCTGGTCCGGTATCGACGTCGAACCGAGAAGTTGGTTCGCCGCGTCGCTGAGGCTGCGATTCCTACCGATGCGGGCGAGTTCAATGCCGTCGTCTACGAGTCGGTGCTCGATGGTCAGGAACACGTCGCCTTCGTCAGTGGAGACCTCCGCCTCGCTGAGGAGCCTCTGATCAGGGTCCATAGCGAGTGTTTGACCGGCGACATTTTTGGGTCCCACCGTTGTGATTGTGGACCTCAGCTCAAAATTGCTATGCAACAAATCACCGAGGCAGGCGCTGGCGCGCTGGTGTATCTGCGTGGCCACGAAGGCAGAGGTATCGGACTGGGCCACAAGATCCGGGCCTACGGGTTGCAGGAGGAAGGTTTCGATACCGTCGACGCAAACCTCGAGCAGGGTTTGCCCGCTGACAGCCGCGAGTACGGCATCGGTGCGCAAATCCTCGTCGATCTTGGCGTGACCAAGATGAAGCTGATGACCAACAACCCGGCCAAGTACGGGGGATTGGATGGCTTCGGTCTGGAGATCACCGAACGGGTGCCCATCCAAACCGTTCCGACAGAAGCGAACATCGCCTACCTTCGGACCAAAGCCGAGCGTATGGGTCACTTCCTCGAATTCGACGAGTAACGGTCAGCGCCGCCTCATTCCATCGCGAGCGGAGGGCAACAGGCGAGCGTGAAGCGCCCCAGGAGCGAGTTAAAGAATCGCGTCGGTGGGGAGGGCGACAATGGCGTCGGCTCCCAGATCTCTCAGTTCTTGTAGTCGCATCCACAATTCGTTCTTCTCGATCACCATGTGGGCCGCAACTCGATCATTTCGCCCTGCAAGAGGAAGCACTGTGGGGGAGTCAAGTCCGGGGAACACCTTTGACAGATCGGCGACTCGATCGGCGTCGACATGAAGCATCACATATTGGGTTCGACGGGCTTGGAGTGCTGCGGTAATCCGCAGCGACATCAGCTCGATCACGTTGGTGCCATCGGCAGGGGCGGTAACAAACGACGCCTGGCAAGCTTGCACCTTTTCGAGAACACGGAGGTGGTTTCGGCTGAGCGAACCCCCAGTTTCACGAAGGTCAACGATCGCGTCGGCCATGCCGACCGCACAAACCCCCTCGAGGGCCCCGCCCATGCTCACGACGGTGAGGTCGATATCGCGCTCAGCAAAGAACCGCTCGGTCCATGCCGGAAGGTGGGTTGCGACGGTCTTACCGGCGAGGTCGGCGGCGGAGGTCCATGGTTCGTCCTCCCGGCAGGCGACAACGAGATCAGACCTGGCAAACCCCAACTCGATTGTGGGCCATGATTCGATTTCGTTCTCGAGAGCTGTGTCGGTGGAGATGAACGCTGCATGGAGACGGCCTGCGCGAAGCCACGCAGCGGCATCTCGTGGCCGCATCTCGATGAACTCGATTCCTTCGGCCAGCTTGGAAGCGTTGGCGCCGCGGCTAACCCGGTAACCGGCCTGGCGAAGAAGTTCGATTGTCTGCTCTCTCAGTCGACCTTTGGAGGGAACCGCAACACGCATGAGTGAGCTCACGAACGACGCTCCTGAAGGACGTCGAGAAACGCTGTGGGCTCAACGCCGGCACCGGCCAGAGCGACCATCAAGTGGTAGACGAGGTCGGCTGCCTCGTTGGCAACCAACGTTTTGTCCACCGTGGTACGACCGAGCTCGACGCAGACCTCGAAGGCTTCTTCCATGAGTTTGCGTTGGTTGAGCTCGGAATCAGCGAGCAGCTTCGCGGTGTAGGACGTGGTGGGATCGTCAATGCGTCGATCTTCGATCACGGCCGCGAGTTCTTGGAGGATGGACGACACGTCCTTCAGCCCGAGATCTGGCGTACTACTGACACCGTTTCGATGAGGGCGATGGCAGCCTCTGCGCCCTTGTTGCCCAACTTGGCCCCAGCCCGATCGAAGGCCTGCTCGAGGGTCTCGGTTGTGAGTATTCCGAATATCACTGGCTTGCCGGTGTCCATGGCCGCCCTCTGGATCCCCACGGCAGCCTGACCTGCCACGAAGTCGTAGTGACTCGTTGCCCCCCTGATCACCGCACCTAGGCAGATCACGCCATCGATGTCACTACGCTCGGCCATTGTTCGGGCGACGAGAGGTGTCTCATAGGCACCGGGGACCCAGGCGAGGGTGATGTTGTCCTCGAGAACGCCGTGTCGACCCAGAGCGTCGATGGCTCCGCTCAGAAGCCGGTCGGTGATCAGATCGTTGAATCGGCCACAGACAATGCCAACCTTCAGTCCGTTTGCGGTCATAGAACCCGTGATCGTCTTCACCCTGCTCAGGATACGCCCTCGATCCGGAGTACTCGCCTTCTTGAGTGGAATCATCCACCACGGATTGTGCTTGATCGACCGCCCGTTGAGGTTCTTTGACAGATCCATAAAGAGTGTCGGGGAAGTCTTGTTCCATTCGTCACCGGGTGCCTAGTGTCTGCCCCGGGTAACGGGTCCGGTGTTGCTGCTTGTTGTGGCAGATGGGTTTGTGCTGTCTAGTGACGAAATCGTCGTTGCTTGGCAGTCAACTTGTCGTCAACAAAGGAACCTGACTGCCGATGGATGAAGCGTGAGTGATGAATTCGCTACGGGGACGGCGAGGCCGGAGAATTTGGATACCGGCTCGGTCGAATGGGGTGGTCTCTCTGTCTCGCGTCCGCGTCTGACGCGCCGGTTAGCCGGATTCCTCCTCGCAGCACCTGTTGCCACCGGCATATGTGTGATCGGTGTGGCGCTGACCTTGGTTGCCTTTTTCGGTGTGCGAGGCCTCGAGCACAGCCGTGCCGAGGTCGAATATGACCGAACGGTTCTGGAACAGACAACCGAGGTTCAACAGCGGCTCGCAACCCACATTCGCAAGTCCGAGGAATTGGCGACGACCCTAAGCCTCGGTCCGATGTTCACATCTCCGGTGTTTGAAGGGTTCTTCGCATCGGGCGGACACTTCGGCCAGAAACTGCAGTTCGATGGGCTGGTTGTGGTGGAGCGAGTTGCCGGAGCCGAAGCTTTCGCCGAATTGCGAGATCGGGAGGCCTCCCGGGAGAACCCAGAGTTTCAGTATTCGTTCAACCCGCTTGGAGTCGAGGAGGCGCTCGTCGTCACGCGCCGGTTCGGCAACGTGCTCGAGGCAGCACCGACCGGTTCGCAACTCGACCCAGTGCTGTCCAGTTGGGTTGAGCAGGCGTCAGACACCGGATCGACTGTTGTACAGATCGATTCCAATGCCAGCCCGCTGTTTCCGCTCTCTGATCCAGAGTCCACCGAGACTTCGGGATATCAGTCGCTGAACGGATTGGTCCTCGTAACACCGATCTACACCACAGGTGAAGAACCGGAACTGCGGGCTGCGGTTCTGAGCCGGGTTGACTTGGGTGATCTGCTCCGTGCGGTCCAGGGGTCCGACGTTCTCGTAGCTCTCGAACTTCTCGTGGGAGACAAGCTCGCAGCATCCACGGTGTCCGAAGACGAGCGAGGCAGTGCCCTGTCCGAGGCAGCCCAGTTCTCCGTTGGCGAGGAAACAATCATCTCTGTGCAGGGATATCGAACCGGATTCGATACGCCCAGAAACCAGAGCAACGCGGTGCTAACCGGAGGCTTGGCCCTTTCGTTTGTGCTGGCGTGGGTAGGCCGAGCCACGCGTCAACACGCGCTCACGTTGGGTCGCCTCGAACGCAGCGAGTATGACGCACGTCATGATGTGCTCACCGGCCTCTTGAATCGGGCCGGGCTCACTATCGCCCTGTCACATCGCGTGGAAGATCGCCGACCGCCCGACTTGGTTGGCGTGCTCTTTCTCGATCTTGATCGACTCAAGATCATCAATGACTCCATCGGCCACACCGCCGGTGACGAAGTGCTCGGGTTTGTCTCGGACCGTCTGCGCGAAGTCAGCCAGCCCGAAGACGTGATCGGGAGATTCGGCGGCGACGAGTTCGTGATCGTCCCAGCCCAAGCCCGCTCTGTTCGCGACCTCACACGATTGGCCGATGCGATCATCGAGGCTCTCTCCGCGCCGTGTGAGCTCAGCGACCGATCGATGCAGATCGTGTCTGCGAGTATCGGAATCTCCTGGGTCGCCGACGCTGAGGCCAGCGCGGAGAGCATGCTTCGAGACGCTGATGTCGCCATGTATCGCGCCAAAGATGCTGGTGGAAACCGTTGGGTCGTCTTCGACGCCGACCTTCGGGAGCAAGCCCTTGCCCGGCTAGAGGTTGAAAGGGAACTTCGAAAGGCCATCACCGAGGGCCAGCTCGTCGTCCACTACCAGCCGATTGTCTCGACTCGTGATGGCACCGTCAGCAAGTTGGAGGCGTTGGTCAGGTGGCTCCACCCGGCACGCGGCCTGATCCCACCTGGCCAGTTCCTGTCGGTTGCCGAGGAGACCGGGTTGATCGTGGAGGTCGGCGAGCACGTCCTTCGGGAGGCGTGTAAGCAGGCCGCTCTGTGGAGTGCCAAGGTCGGCCGCAGCGTGAGCGTCAGTGTCAACGTTGCTGAGCGTCAGCTGATCGACCCGGGTTTGCTGAAGACGGTTCGAAGTATTCTGAATGAAACGGGACTCAACTCTGGCCAGCTCGAACTCGAAATCACTGAGGAGCTGATCATAGAGCGATTGGATCATCGGCTCACGATCCTTCGGCGGCTGAGTCGAATGGGAGTGAAACTCGCTATTGATGACTTCGGAACCGGGAGGGCTTCGTTGTCTCAGCTTCGCCACCTCGAGATGGTGGACACCCTTAAGGTCGATCGTGCGTTCGTCGAGAACGTCGCCGACAACGAGACGGACCAGAAGATCCTCACCGCAATCGTTGCGCTCGCCAAGAGCGTGGGCATGGAGACCGTGGCCGAAGGGGTTGAAGATGCTGACCAGGCAACCAGGATCAAGGAGAATGGCGTCGACATGATTCAGGGCTTCTATTTCCACCGCCCCGGACCCGCAGCCGATATTCTGCCAGTCCTCTTAACACCGTTCGAGCTTCCGTGGGCGGCCCAGCAGTCGTTCTTGATTTCCTAGTAAGCGGGGGTCCGCAGGTCGATCAAAGCACCAGGCGCCGGCTTGACCACAGCAACCGTGGCTGAAGGAACGCTCGGCAGTAGATTTGGGTAGGTGGATCCAAAAGACATAGACCTCAAAGGTGCATTCGGTGATGAGGCCGACGATGTAGATCCGGCACAGGCTGAGGCAATGGCCCAGGAACTCACCCAAGCTCGTGCCAGGCTCTTGGAAGCACCGGTGGCTGACGTCGTAGTCAATCACGCAATCGGGCTGTACGAGCTGGCCGCTATCCACCTCATGGCTCCCGAACCCGACTTCGACGAAACCCGACTAGGGATTGATGCGTTGAAGGCACTGGTCGAGAACCTGTCCGGACGGTTGGGTGAGGGCGAGGAGATGCTTGTGCAGGCTCTGTCCAGCCTGCAGATGGGGTTTGTTCAACGCCTGGCCGAGTCGGAGAACTCCTAGACGAACACCGACTCGTGAGTGCAGGGCATCGGCATCGGTCACGTGTTGGGTTTGTTGTGGCGCTGCTAGGCTCAGGAGAGGTAGCAAGAGGGCTTCGGCCCCACCGGCCAGCAGATTCGCAAATGTGTCTCGCGTTGCGCCCGGTTACCGGACATCACTTTGTGATGCCCGTAGTGGCTCTTTTGTGCACCTATCCTGTCGTAGCGCTTAAGGAGCCGCCTAGATGCAAAGTTACTGCCATAGCTGACAACGCCCGGGAGCCCCGGATCAACGACCGCATTCGCGCTCGTGAAGTTCGGGTCATTTCCCCTGAAGGATCCCAGCTCGGCATCAAGGCCCTGCCTGATGCACTCACGCTGGCCCGTAACCTCGATCTCGATCTTGTTGAGATCGCGCCCGATGCTCGTCCGCCCGTGGTCCGAATCATGGATTATGGGAAAAAGAAATATGAGGACGCACAGCGAGCCAAGGAATCGAGAAGAAAATCCACCCGTGTGGTGGTGAAGGAAATGAAATACCGGCCCAAGATCAGCTCGGGCGATTTCGAAACCAAGACCCGAAAGGTGGAGAAGTTCCTCCACGAGGGCCACAAGGTGAAAATCACCATCATGTTCAGAGGTCGAGAGGTGACACACCCAGAACTCGGTCGCAACATCCTCGATGCCATCGCCGAGCGAACCGACGGCTACGCAAAGGTCGAGGCGCGACCTCGCCTGGAGAGTCGGAACATGACTATGGTGCTCGGACCCGATGCCAAGAAGGCCAGTCAGAACAAGAAGTCAGAAAAGCAAGAGGTCGCTGCCAACGCTCCCGAGCGTCCCGCTCCTCCCACTGCTGAAGAAGTCGAAGCGGTCAAAGCCCGACGGGCTGCCGCAGCCGAAAGCGAGTCAGACAATGGGTAACAAGATGAAGTCCCACTCCGGGGCAAAAAAGAGGTTCAAGAAAACCGGCACCGGCAAGATCCGCCGTCGCAGTAAGAATCTCAACCACTTCAACGAGAAGATGTCCAGCCGCCGTAAACGCCGTCTTGGCGGTCCCAAGTTGGTCGCCAAGGCTGACGAGAAGCGCATCAACGAGATGCTGTCCAGCTGATTTCACGAAGGGTTCTGACCCCTTCACCGTCCTCCGTACGATTCGTTAGAGAAAGTAGAGAGTCATGGCACGCGCCAAGAGAGCCGTTCACTCAAAAAGCGTCGCAAGGCGACCCTGGCCAAGGCCAAGGGGTACTACGGCAACAAGAGCCGCAGCGTTCGCGCCGCGAACGAGCAAGTCATGCACAGCGGCAACTACGCCTTCCGGGACCGCCGGGCACGCAAAGGTGAAATGCGTCGTCTGTGGATTCAGCGCATCAATGCCGCTTGCCGGGTCAACGGCACCACCTACAGCCGCTTCATTGCTGGCCTCAAAGCGCAGGAAATTGAAGTCGACCGCAAGATGCTGGCCGACCTGGCCGTGGCCGACGAGGCTGCATTTGCCGCCCTTGTCACTGCGTCGGGAGCTGCTGAAGCCGCTGCTTGATGGCAATGGTTCCCGCCACCAAGGCAAACCTCAACGAACTTCGCACACTTCTCGGTAGCGCAGCAGCCCGTCGCAAGCGAGGGGCCTTTGTTGTCGAAGGGCCAGTCCTGGTAGGTGAAGCACTGGCGTCGCCTCTAGAGGTGATCCACGTCGTCGGCACCACCGATCTTCTGGAGGTCTTCGCCGATTCCGCTGTGGACTGCTTCATTGTCCAACCAGGACGCCTGTCCGGTGTGTTGAGCACTCAGACACCACAGCAGATCGCCGCGGTGGTGCGTCGACCGAAGGTGCGGTCGTTCCCGGCTGGAAGTCTCCTGGCCCAGGTGGACATGAGCGATCCGGGCAACGTGGGAACCATGATTCGCACCGCCGAGGCGGGTGGAATGGCGGGCGTGGTTCTTGTCGGGGACTGCGTCGACCAATGGAACCCCAAGGTGATTAGAGCCTCAGCAGGGGCGATCCTCCGCTTGCCAGTGGTGGGATTGACCGTCGACGAGTTCTTCGAACTCGGTCGCCGGCCGGTTGTTGCCGCCGTTGTCGCTGGAGGACATGATTATCGGTCGACAGACCTGAGCAATGCGGTGATTTGCGTAGGTAACGAGGCTCATGGTCTCGACTCGGCGTTCGTGGACCGATGCGATCGTGCCGTCACGATCCCGCTGGATGGCCCCACCGAGTCGCTCAATGTTGCAGCAGCCGCTGCCATCGTCGTATTTGCTGCGCTGGAGCAGCGACGAGCCATTACGCTCGCCAAATCGTCTTGAGACCGATGACATGAAAGTGCGAGGCGAGATGCCTGACCTTCCCCCAACCAATGCCGTACTCGGCGAACTGAACGATGCGGTCAAGTCGATTCTTTCAGCGGTCGCGGAGGCTCCCGACAGTCAGACCCTGGTTGCCATCGAATCGGCGGCAACCGGTAAGAATGGGCCGATCGTGGCTGCCCGCAAAGCCATCAGCGAAGTGGTGCCGACGGATCGCAAGATTGTTGGAGTTGCTGTACAGGACGCCAAGGCAGCCATACAGGCCGCTGTCGAGGAGCGGCGAGGCAGTTTGTCCGAGGCTGAGCGAGCGGTTCTTCTCGAGTCCGAGCGTATGGATCTCACCGAAGTTTTGGGCACACCGACGGTTGGACACATCCACCCGCTCACCCAGGCTTGGGAAGCGCTGGAAGACACGTTCATCGGGATGGGCTTCCAAATCGCAGAGGGCCCGCACGTGGAAACTGATTGGCACAATTTCGACGCACTCAACATCCCCAAGGGTCATCCTGCTCGCGATGCGTTCGATTCGTTGTATGTGAACAACGGCGAGCCGGGGAGCACGGTTCTTCGGACCCATACTTCACCGGTACAGATTCGAACGATGCTCGAGCAAGATCCTCCCATCCATATCGTGGCCCCGGGCAGGGTCTTCCGCAGAGACACCGCCGACGCCACGCACCTGCCGGTCTTTCATCAGATCGAGGGATTGGTCGTCGATCGAAACATTGGGCTGGCCGATCTGGCTGGCACCATCGACGAGTTCACCCAGGCATTTTTCGGTCACGACTTCCACAGCCGCCTCCGACCGAATTACTTTCCGTTCACCGAACCCTCAGCCGAGTTCGACATCCAACGGCCCGACGGCTCGTGGCTCGAACTCGGTGGGTGCGGTGTGGTGCACCCGAACGTTCTGCGGGCCGGGGGAATCGATCCGGAAGAATGGAGCGGCTTCGCTTTCGGATTCGGCATTGATCGGTTCCTTTCCATCAAGAACGGTGTCGACGACATTCGGGACGCCTTCACCAACGACATTCGCTTTCTCGAGCAGTTCTGAGAGGGGATCACCACCATGCGCGCTGTTCTTTCATGGATGCAGGAGTTCGCTCCGATCGAGGGGGATCCCAGCTCTATCGCTGATCAACTCACCAGCCTCGGCCTGGTGGTCGAGTCGGTCGAGTCGGTAGGGACGAACTGGGAGGGAATAGTGGTGGCCCAGGTGATGGACCTCCGCCCGCACCCCCAGGCGGACAAGATCCAACTTGTCGACGTGAACGCTGGAGACGGACAACAGCTTCAGGTCTGCTGTGGAGCGTTCAACATGAATGTTGGCGACAAGGTCCCCTTCGCCACCGTGGGAACGGTAATGCCAAACGGCATGGAGATCGCCCAGCGCAAGCTTCGCGGCGAGATGTCAAACGGAATGATTTGTTCTGGAGCCGAACTCGAACTCTCAGAGGATCAGAGCGGAATCATGATTCTTGACCAATCGCTGGAGATTGGCCAGTCTCTCGCAGATGCAATGAATACAACCAGCGAGACCGTTTTCGATATCGATGTGGAGCCCAACCGGCCCGAGGCGTTGAGTGTGATCGGGATCACCCGCGACCTGGCGGCTAGACAGGGTGTTCCCTTCGAGCTGCCCGTGCCCTCCCTGCCGACGTCGGGTGCCGCCGCAAGAGATGTGTGTTCTGTACAAATCGAGGCCGAGGACCTCTGTCCTCGTTTCACGGCACGGATTCTTCGCAACGTCACGAACGGACAGTCGCCGGCTTGGATGCAATCGAGGCTGAACGCAGCCGGGATGCGCCCGATCAGCACGATCGTGGACATCTCCAACTACGTGATGTTGGAAACGGGTCACCCCAACCACACCTTCGACCTCGACAAGGTGCCCGATGGTCACCTCTCGGTCCGTAGAGCTCGTGAGGGGGAGCATCTCATCACCCTCGACGGTGCCGATCGGCAACTGCTAGCGCCCGACGGATCCGGTATCGGGCGTGGCCTTGGTGACGGCGTTATCACCAATAGCACCGACACACCGATCAGCCTGGCCGGTGTCATGGGGGGTTTCGACACTGAGATCTCCGATTCCACCACCACTGTCCTGCTCGAGGCAGCAGTCTGGGATCAGATGAGCATTGCCCACACCTCGCGCCGGCTCAACCTGCGGAGCGAAGCCTCCACTCGTTTCGAACGGGGCGTCGATCCACGTGGACTGGAGCGGGCACTCGACCGTTTCTGCGAACTGGCTATCGAACTCACGGGGGCGCACATCGCCCCTGGGCATGTAATCGCTGAGCCCGCACCGATCTCGGCAGTGGTTGTCCCCACAAGAGTCGACCGAATAAATCACTTGTTGGGAACCACCATCGACGGCGACCGAATGGTCGAGTTACTCACCCCGATCGGCTTCGAGTGCGGTCCGTTCTACATAGGCCCCCGTGACCGGCAAACCTTCGATGTCTCGGTTCCGACTTGGCGACCCGACGTCACGATCGAGGCCGACATCGCCGAGGAAATCGGGCGACACTTTGGTTATGAGAACATCGAGAACAGGGTGCCAGTTTCGCTCCAAGCCGGACAGCTGACAGCGAATCAGAAGGCGCGGCGGCGGATCCGTCGAGCGTTCGCCTCGGCCGGCTGTGCCGAGGCCATACCAATGCCCTTCCTGGCCCCTGGTGATCTCGCCGCAGCTGGCTTGGGTTCAGATGGTCTCACCCTGGCCAACCCGCTGGTAGCGGAGGAGTCGGTCCTGAGAACCTCGCTGTTGCCTGGTCTTCTCAAGGCGGTTGCATACAATCAGAGGCGCGGCAATGAAGCGGTTCGACTCTTCGAGATGGGAGTGGTGTATCTGCCAAAGGCCGACGGTGAGCTGCCCGATGAACCATGGTCGGTCGCGGCGATACTGAGCGGTAGCGATGCCGGCGCTGCGGTTAGTCTCCTGCATGAAATTGCGGCGATCCTCGGGGTTGATCTCCGGGTCAAGAACGCGCCACGAGCTGGACTTCACCCCACCAGGGCCGGAGAAGTGATTTTCCGTGGACGGACGATCGGCGAGGTGGGCGAGGTCGATCCTGCTGTCGTTGAGCGCTACGAAACCGCCGGTCGGGTGGGGTGGCTCTCACTCGAGGTCGGGCCGCTGGTACCGGGCCTGAGTTCGGTCGCGAAGGCTCAAAAGGTGAGCCGCTTTCCGGCGAGCGACCTCGACTTGGCATTCGTGGTCCCAAATGCGGTTGAAGCAGCGTCTGTGAGTGACTCTTTGATCAAGGCAGGACGACCGCTGGTGAGATCGGTCGACCTGTTTGATGTGTTCGGTTCTGATGCATGGGGAAGTGACGTTCGCTCGTTGGCGTTTGCAATCCGCCTCCAGGCCGATGATCGCACCCTCAGCGACGAAGATGTGTCGAGCACCCGCAACAAGATGATCAACGAGGTCACCAAGCGATACAGCGCGACGCTGCGGTAACAGAACAGCGCAACGCTGCGACAGAACAGCGCGACGCTGCGACAAAACAGCGCAACGCTGCGACAAAACGACGCGACGCTGCGACAAAACAGCGCGACGCTGCGACAAAACAGCGCGACGCTGCGACAAAACAGCGCAACGCTGCGACAAAACAGCGCAACGCTGCGACAAAACAGGTACGCGGTATGCGCCGGTGTGATCGGCGGTAGTGGGTGTCGGGGTGTGGTTGCAGGACTATTCGAGTTGGATGGTGAGTGGGGTGTCGGCGAAGAGATGTGTGAGTGGTGTTTTGGGGCCGGGGTCGTGTCGGTGTTTGTAGCGGTGGTGGAATGGGCACAACAGTTGTCCGTTGTTGATGAGTGTTGGCCCGCCTGTTTCCCAGGGTTGGACGTGGTCGTAGTGGCAGCGGTGGGCTTGTCGTTGGCAGCCGATGTGTTGGCAGTGGTTGTCTCGTAGCCGGATCAACCGTTTCTGGGGTCCGGTGAAGTGACGGCCGGCGGGCCTGTCGTCGCTGATCGACCCGTCACGGTTGAGGGTGTGGGTCCACACGACGGCTCGGGTAGCGAGGCGGTTGACGATTCGGGGTGGGATCAGGGTGCCGTTGGTGGTGCGGGGGTAGTGGATTTCGTTGAATTCGGGGGTGCGGATGTCGGGGATCGCCCAGGCCCGTAGTTCTGGTGAGAGCCACCGTTCGAGGCTGTCACGGATCTCGACGAGGTCAGGATCTTCCGGGGGTGGAGCCCATCGGTTCGTGGGCGTGACCGGACATGCCGGTTTGGGACTATCTGTGTCTAGGGGGTCGGGTTGGGGGTAGATGATTTCGATGTGGGGTCTGGGCCGGTTGTGGGGGTCGCCTAACACGAGTTCGATCAATGCGTCGTGGCGGGATTGACGGGCAGACACGTTGTCATTGACAAGTGTGGCGGCGTGTTGGGTGACGGCTTGTTCGAACAGGTCACCCTCGAGCGGGTCGAGCACACCGTCGACATAGATAGTGCCGAACAGGTCGCGTTGGAAATGAACCTGTCGGCGGGCCTGGGCTTTGAGGAACTCTTCGTAGTGTTCAGCAACCTCAGCGTGGGCGTCCCATTCGGCCAGCTTGCGGGCGAACTCTTCGGGGGTACACATCGCGGCCAGGTTGGCCAAATACGGTTCGGCCGCATCAACCTGACGGGAATCAGCCCTGTGCCGTAACCCGAACATCAGATCCACATGGGCCAAGGTGATCGTGCCGTGTAACACCATCACATAGAAAGTGGGGAACACGTGCCGGGCATCACCGGCCCGTTTCAACGCTTTCACCCGGTTCCGGGACAACCGGCACTGAGAGTTGACCATCTGAGACATCGTGGACTCACCCTTGGTGTAGGAACACGCCCGATCCTTACCGACCGCCATGAACGAACCAGCAATCGCCGACGCCCGCTCAGAACTCCGGCTGATCGTGATCACCTGATCAGCCAGATCCTCACGAGACATCCCCTCATCACACCCCTCCGCCACCGCCAACAACTCCAACGCAGACTGACGCAACGCCGCCCGCTCAACACCCAGATCAAACCCCACAACCTCGCCCCCCGCCGGAAACTCCATACCCCAAGTATGAAGAGCCCCTGTGACACAGAACGCTTGCCAAGCTTGGACTTTGGAGCCGCGCTTTCTGGCTCACCAGGCGCGCGATAGCACATGCCGTTCGCAGGGAACGACCAATAGACCACGGCAATATTGCTCTCCGTTTTGCCCGAATTGCTCTCCGATTCGCCCGCAAATCATCTGTACCCTCTGGGACACCCCCAATTGTCTTTCGGCGAAAGATTTGAAGATGCATAGCAAGTGGTCACATAAGACGGTGATAGCCGTCCTCGCTGTTGTAGTGGCCGGAGGTCTGGCAGCCGTCGAGTCCCCCTCCGGCGCAACCGGGCTTCTTGACGAGCGGGGACATTTCGCCGATCTCGTTGAGTGGCCGATCGTGCCCATCCACACCGCCCTGACCTCAGACGGTCTGGTAATGAGCTACGGCACAACCACAACGGGGGAACAGTCCGGGTTGCTGACCTACGACATCTGGGATCCGGTATCGGGGACCCATCTGACGATGGACAACACCACCCAGACCGATCTTTTCTGCTCGATCCAGGCGATCGATCCCTTCACCGATGAGATGTTGACTATCGGCGGCGACGACGGCACCTATGGCACAAGTTTCGGTGACAACACGGTCACAACGTATTCCACGATTGACGGTCTGCGTTCGGGCACGTCGATGAAGTACGCACGCTGGTATCCGACTGCGACCACCTTGCCCAACGGCGAAATCCTCATACAAGGGGGCGGGGTCGAGGGAGTCTACGGCGACGGGGTACTCACGCCGGAGATCTACACCTCCGGATCCGGCTGGCGTGAACTCACCGGAGCCACCAGCGAATACGCCTACGGAAACGACCAATCTCGATGGTGGTACCCGCGCTCGTGGGTTGCCCCTGACGGCTCGGTATTCGGTCTGAGCGGTTCGCATATGTACTCCCTCGATCCGAGTGGCGACGGCTCCATCACACCCCTGGGAACGTTTCCCGGGAACAACATCGGAGCAACATCGACCGCGGTGATGTTCCGTCCGGGAAAGATTCTTCAGGTCGGCGGTGGTGCTTTCCATACCGAGGATTGGAGCCAAACCGGCTCCAACGCGGCGACCGTGGTCGATATCAACGGCTCGAGCCCGGTGCTGACCCCGGCTACCTCGATGCTCAACCAGCGTCACTGGGCGACCGCCACCGTGCTAGCAGACGGTGATGTCTTGGTGTCCGGGGGCTCGACGGTTCAGAACGCAGATTCCGGCCCTGTGGCGTACCAGCCCGAGCTTTGGGATCCCGACACCGACACCTGGACCACAATGGACTCGCACCAGAAGATGCGGCTCTATCACTCGTCGTCTCTCCTCCTGCCTGATGCCCGCGTTCTGATCGGCGGTGGAGGTCAACCCGGTCCACAGCTCAACCTCAACGCCGAGGTGTACTCGCCGCCCTACCTCTTCGATGGGGACCAGCCCGCCGTCCGGCCCGAAATCACTTCTGCTCCTTCAAAGGTGCGTTATAACGAAGCCTTCGAAATCGAAGTGGAAGGTGATGTTGCCGCCGTTTCGTTCGTTCGTACCGGTGCGACGACTCACTCCTTCGATGCCTCCACCCGCTGGATGGAACTAGATATCTCCGGTACAAACGGAGAGCGGATTGTTCGAGCTCCTGCCAACGCCAATCTGGCTCCACCCGGGAGCTACATGTTGTTCGCCCTCGATAGCGACGGCACCCCATCGGTGGCGAAACTCATCGAAATCGATCCCGGCGAGCCGGTCGTCGATCCAGGTGATCCCGACCCCACACCCGAACCCGGCACGGTGGCCGACGCTGAGAGCCTCGACGAACTCCTGGCTGCAACCGACTATGACCCTGTGGTGCATGGCAACATCCTGCGGCTCTATCGGGCGTTCTTCGGTCGCGAGCCCGATCTCGCCGGGGCAAAGTACTGGATTCACGATATCTACCAGTCCGGTGAGGAGTTCGCCGACATCATCGAATGGTTCGCCAGTCCCGAACAAGTCGAATTCGCAAGGCAATACGCCGACATCGCGCCCAGCGACCACGCCGCTTACCTCGAACGGGTGTATGACAACATGCTCGGCAGGGTGCCTGACAGTTCAGGCTTCAACTACTGGCGCTCAATGATGGACGACGGCACGCTCAACCGCGCCAGGGTGGTGCTCTACGTCGGGCTTGACACCGAGTTCGTCAATCGATTCCCCTATCGGGCCAGCTAGGCAAACAGGGATGGAAAGACACGCAGGCACAGGGCTGGGGCGGCGACTCGCGCCGAGCCTCGTTGTTGCTTCGGTTCTGCTCAGCCTTTTCGCAGTTGTTCCCGCGGCATTAGGTGAGAGCCGGCCCGTGTTTGTTCACCCTTTCGTCTGTGGCACCGAATACACATCGCAGTCGTACAGCCATCTGTATTACTCAGAGGGCCGGAGTCACGGTCCCGGTCCACTCCGGTACGCACCTCTGGACTTCCAACAGCCGGGCGATGCCGACGACGGTGATCCTGTACTCGCCTCCGCTGGAGGCATCGTGTACCGATTCGACGAGTTCGATGCGGCGATGGTCGGGAAAGGCTACGTAGTTCTCATCGATCACGATGGCAACGGCCCCAATATTGGCTGGGATACCTACTATGGCCACCTCGAGGACTCGACTCGCGCCGAGGCTGGCTCGATCGTCCAACGCGGTGACGTGATCGGCTACATGAGCGATAGCAACGCGGAGCCCGATAACCATCTCCACTATGAACAGCGACTGAACGGCGATGCCGAACTCGTCGAGTTCGACCGAGTTCAGGTTCCGTACTGGCTGGACAACGTCGATGGTCAACCTGGCTTGTGGGCACCGGATCCGGCGAGCCAGCAGCAACAGGCAGCAGGTTCCGCAGGTCCCCATACCGTGGGCCCGAGCACGAACTGCCCAAATAGCCCAGTTCCCAAGATAAGCACCACCACCGCAGCGCCACCTGCCAACCCTCCACCGGAGTTGGCTGATGCCACGACCATTGACGAGATTGTGGCGGCCCAAGGGTACAAGCCCGTATCTCACGGCGAGATTCTCCGTCTCTACCACGCCTTCTTCGGTCGGGAGCCCGACGTGACGGGTGCGAAGTACTGGATCGTCGACGTGTACGAGACCCAAAGCGGAGACTTGGATCAAATCACCGGATGGTTCGCCAATCCCGCCCAACCAGAATTCGCCATACAGTACGCCGACATTGCAGCTGATGATCACGAGGCGTTCCTGGAACGGGTCTACAACAACATGTTGGGGCGGGTTCCTGATCCTGCTGGTTTTGCATACTGGCTCGGGCTCATGAACGACGGATCACTGACCCGTCCCGGAGTTGTTCGCTATATCGGTACCGACACCGAGTTCATCCGCAGCTACCCGTACGGATCCTGATCGCTCAGTTCAGTCCTTGGTCTCGTCGAGCTTTTGGAGCATCAAGACACCAGCGATGCTCATGAAGTGGTGCTCGGTCACGAGTCCCACCAGGAGCCCATTGTCAACAACCGGAAGCGCGCCGATTCCGAAGGACCGCATGATTTCGAGCGCACGAAGCGGTGCCATGCTCGGTGGCACGCAGACTGGATCGGTGTGCATCACATCGGCCACCGAAAGCTCGGTCCATTTACGACTCTCGTCCTTGGTCGCCATCACTCTCAGAAGACGACGGTAGGAGAGGATTCCGATGATCCCTTGATTGCCATCCTCGACCAGGATCTGGCGGAGTCGATGCCAGTCCATCAGGTTGGCAACAAGGTCGAGTGGATCCTCGGATGTCACGGTGACAAGGTCGCTCACCATGATCTGTTCAACGGTGCGGAAATTGTGTTCCCAGCTACCGCCCTCTTCGATTGTGGCCAGGTTCCACTCCGATATCGCATTCCCAACTGCTTGCCGGGACGCCATAGCAGCGGTGAGACTGTTGAGGCGTTGACCCAGACCCCCCTTGGGTTTCATCGAGCGCATCGATGATATCTGCCACCGATTGCCGGTTTGCCCTGACTTGACGCGGCGCTCGATCACACCCAGGTAGCGTTGGATGTCGGCAGCGTCGACGCCCATCGAGCCCAAGCCACTTTCTGCGACGGGCAGCAGAGTGTCGAGCATTAGAGCCGCTGCGGGGTACTCCTGATCATCGATCCAAGTCATCGAGGACGCAAGGCCCTCGCGGGCACCGCTGACGAAGTTGGCGCGGGCGGAATCGAAACTGGCGATCCTGCTTACCTCGCCGAATTCGTTGGCGCCACCTTTCATCAATCCGAGCCATAGCGCTGCGTTTGCGATCTCGTCGGTTGTCGTGGGCCCCGACGGAAGGGTTCGGTTCTCCACACGTAGGTGAGGGACTCCATCCATCACGCCGTAGCACGCTCGGTTCCAGCGCCATACTGTGCCGGTGTGCATCCGTACCGCCGCGAGAGACGGGACGTCGCCCCGTTCGAGAACATCGAAGGGGTCTTCATGTTCATCGGGCGCTAGCAGTGGCCGGTAGCGGGTGATGTCTTCCTTGAAAAGCTCGGTAACTGATCTCTCCACCCATCGTGAGCCGAAGGTGACACGGCCCTCGCGTTGGCGCAGGTGTTGTCCCGAGCGGCGGGTGTCGACCGACTGCTCGAACAGGGGAATTCGGGTCTCCGCCCACAGGTGTTTTCCGAACAGGATGGGCGAGTTGGTGCACGCGGCCAGTATTGGACCGGCGAGGAACTGAGAGAGGTTGTAAGTGTTGGCGAACTCTTCGGGCGAAACCTCGAGGTGAACCTGGAAACTGGCGTTGCAGGATTCCGACATCACCGAGCCCTGGCGAACGTGCAACTCGTCCACTCCGGAGATCTGGAGATCCACATCCTCGCCCCGCATTTCCATGAGAGCTTGGTTCAGCGCGAGGTAACGCGGGTTCTGCACCATGTTGGTGAGTTGGAGATCGCTGAGTCGCAGCGTGGGCAGGATGCCGGCAAGGATGATCTCGTGGTCCATGGTTTCGAGCCAGCCGGCGGCAGTGGGTCATGAGCGTGTCGAGCTGGGTGTGGATCGCGCTGAAGCAGGAGCCCGTGAATCGCTGTGGGTCGAGATTGATCTCGAGGTTGTAGGCGCCGATTTCGGTGGTGAAATGGGGATCATCGATGGCCTCGAGCAATTCGATCGCGATCGGGGACGCCTGCCACGCCTTGTCGACGATGAACATTTCCTGCTCGGCGCCGATATGGGGTTGAGACGAATCGAACATTCCGGCTTCGAGCATGTGTTCAAGCGCATGAACGTCCCGCAACATCCAGTTCATTGCTATCTTCCGTTGCTCGATGGCCCCGGCTGTTTGTACTCCCATAACTAGGTCCTTTCGGTATCCCGTTTGCCCTGACCCACTCTCATCAAACCGCTCGACCCAGGTACTGGGGGAGCATCTCCCGCCACAACGGCCAATCATGTGCCCACTCAGGACCCCATGGATCCACTCGGTTGGGAACTCCAACCGATCCCAGCACGCTGGCAACGTGCCAAGACTCACCCATGTCTTCATTGGGACCTTCGCCCGAGGCGAGCACAATCGAGCATTGCCGCAGCTTGCTCATGTGTTCCTCATCCATTGAATGAAGATAGTGAATCGGGGATGCCCAAATGAAGTTCTCGTCGAAGGGTCCATCCATGAATCGCTCGAGATTGAACGTGCCGCTCATGCAGATTGCATGGCGAAATGTCTCTGGATACCGGCATACGGCGCTGAGTGCGTTGAACGCACCGATTGACGCTCCGGCCGTGATGATCTCGATGTCGTCGCTTTGGCAGTCGGCGCGGATGGCAGGCGCCAACTCGTTGCCGATGAACTCCACGAAACGACGTAGGATCCACGAGCGGTGAAGGCTGCCTCCCTCTTTCATGAGCATCGCTCGACCGTTGATGCTGTCACACGAGTAGACCTTGATGCGCCCTTCTTCGATCAGCGGTGCGCACGAAGCAACAACGTCAAAGCGCTCGATCTCCAACGCGTCCCCGCCAGCGGTCGGGAAGACGAGAACGGGTACCCCGTAGTCTCCCCACCGCGCCACCTCGACAGTTCGATCAAGAAGAGGGGAGTGCCAGCGGTCGACAACTCTTGTCATCTGGGCCTCCGTGATCTCATTGGTCGTCACGCCAGTTCTGTATTCGGGACCAGAACATCTCGGTGAATTCGTCCACCTCGTGATCGGGATACATCGCCTCCACCTTCTGACGGACCGCGTCCCGGGCGGTCTCGGTACCGAAGAATCTGTGGAGCAACTCATCGAGGCCCGAGAGGTGGGTATCGCAGAACTCATCGAACCGATCCGCTTCCAATCGTTCCCTTGCCAAAGCTGCATAGCCGCTGAGCTTCTCTTCATAGGAGGCATCAGTATCAGCGATGTCGAAGAACGGCTGCCAATTCATGTTCGGCTGAACCGGTCGTTTGGTTGCCGCACAGAACAACGACCACCGAAGGTTCGCACCGATCAGCCAGGGAAAGTGATAATGCAGCGAAGTGACCTGGGAATCAGGGCATGGATTGGCGAAATCTATGGGAAACCACGTGGAGTTCTGCCGGAGTGCCTCGCAGCTGTTGAAGTCCCAGCCGAAGAAGGAGTTGATGGTCAGTGTGGTGTCGATGAGATGCTGGCGCTGATCGTCGGGAATGCCACCGTCATCGGAGGTGTAACGATCATGCAGCGCGGCACCGGGGTCATATCGGACCACTCGAACCTGGGGTCCAAGCCCGATGCAGCGGATGAAAAGGTCGTGAGGGTCAACCGCCTGTTGGAGATGCATCAAGTAGGTGCCGCTCTCGTCATAGATCCGCTGAAGGTCTTCGATGTTGTCAATTCGGCTCACGCCGGCCCAACCGCCACCGTCATAGGGTTTGATGTACATCGGGTACCCAACCTTGTTCCCCAGCTCCTCGAGATCGAACATCTCCGCGTACCGTTCGAGTGTCACCTGTAGATCTGGCTGAGTGAGGTAACTCTTGGGGGGCACCATCCACGTGGTGGGGATCGGCATTCCAAGCCGCATCATCGCGGAATAGGAGGTATGTTTTTCGTTTGATTGGATCGACCAGGGATTGTTGAAGACATACAGGCCGTCGAGCACGATCGCTTTCTTGATCCATTCCCTGCTCGCCCCATACCAGTGCGTCAGCCGGTCGATCACCACGTCGTAGCTGGTTGGCTGGCGCAAATAGAACGGCTTGATCTTGACTCGTTCCACGTCGAACCGAATTGAGTCGCCGTCCATTTTCACGGTGAGGTCGAGCTGACGGAGGATTGCTTCGTAACAGATGGGCCAACACACGTCGGCGCCAAGCGATAGACCGATCTTTCTTCGAACCTCAGGCATCGTTTTTGCTCCCCATCTTGTCCAACCCAACACCTGTCGCAGGATCGGGTCTCTGGAATGGTCTCACATCTCGCGGCCGGAAGGAGTCGGCAAATAGCCACGGGAGCCCAAGGCCAAGATTGTCGCGCCAACAACCCCAGGTGTGCCCGTCCCGTGCTTCTGCCATCAGAACGGTGGTGTCGGTATTGGCCAGAATCGGTCGTAGCGCGCGATTCTCACAGATCAGCGGTTCAAAAATGCCACAACTCATGAATGCGCGATCGGTCACTCGGATGGGGTTTGCTACGAAGCCACTCACGAATTCCGTGACCGGTTTCCAGAGTGGTTCGGCTCGCTCAAGACCATCCGGCGAGGCACCACTGAATGAACCCGACTGCAGAAGCAACTTCCCAAACGTCTTCGGGAAACGAGCAGCGGTTGAAAGGGTGGCGATCGCGCCGAAGCTTGCTCCACCCAGACAGCGACTGTCGCGGTCACCGATCAGCGGGAGGTGTCCCTCCAGATAAGGAACCAGCTCGTCGGCTACGAAACGGGCGTGTCGCTCGTCGTTTGCGTATTCTGCCAGGCGATCTCCCGGATCACAAAAGGCCACAACGAGCTCGGGCGTCAGGCCACGGTGGATCAGATTGTCGAGCACCGTTGCTGCATCGGCATAGTGCAGGTAGTCGGATCCGTCGTGCATGATCAGCAACGGGTATCGATGTTCGGGCTCCATCGAGAAGTCGTGGGGCAGGTAGAGGTTCACGTGAATCGCCCGACTCAGATGAGCACTGGGGATCGTGAGGGACCGCTGAAGGCCCTCTTCAGCTTCGGGGTCACGGAGCGCCCACGGCGGGACCGTATACCCGTGGGATCGGCACACCGAGTTCTGACCGAACGGGTTGCGAGCCTCGAACGGGTTCAGCGGATCCTCGGTGTCGTATTGATGCGTCCCGTCGGTGATGTGGAGCTTGTATTCGAGTCGAGTTCCGGGCGGAAGTGATAGGGAAAGAAGCCACCAGTCCGACTCGCCCAACCGTTCGAACGACAGGTCATCGGGTAGACCGAACCCGAAGTGGATCAGCCGCACAGCGTCAACGTCACCTCGATAGGCGAAGGTGGTGGCGTCCTCAGCGGTGATCGGGAAGCCGCGCTCGAACACCAGGCGATCCAACCGGGTGGGAATCAGGCTCGGTTCAGGCGGGACTCGCACGGCGAGAAGATCGCTCATTGCGAGTGCACCTTCACCGACCTGCCGATCTCATCGAGAACATGACGCAGGTGGTCATAGTCCTGATGGCGTGCCCGTACCCAGGCATTGGCCATGTAGCCGGCGTCGACACCCTGGGTCGGTGTTCCGGGATCGGGCAGGTGTGAATCGATTATCAGTTCGCCGAACCGGGTTTGCATCTCGTCGATGCCGCTGTAGCCGGTGATCACCCCGTCCCCTTCGGGTCTCAGCGCTACGATGCCAGCGGCAAATCGCCGCGATGCCTGCCGGTCGGTGGAACCGTGAACCAGAAGCTGAGCCCATTCTCGGTAGAGATCGAGATCGTTTCCGGCACCGTACAGATCCCAGGCGCGTACCCCGGGCGGCCGGCAGCCGATCTCGGAGAAGACCAGGCCCTTGGGCCCCGAGAACCATTCCATATGTGTTGCCGATGTTCCAATTCCCAGTGCGTGTATGACCCTTCGGCCCATTTCTCGTACTTCGCCGTAGTCGGGGACGGAGTCCAATCGATTCGTGGCGATGAATTGCGGTGAGATCCAACGGGTCCTCATCGCCTCGAGAACGTTGGGATAGTAGTGACTCGCGAAATCATGTTCCACGTGCCCATCTACCGAGATTGTGTCGTAGAAGCCCTCATGGCCTTCCATGAACTCCTCGACAGCAACCGACACCCCTCGGTTGACCCCTGAAAGCTCGAGCGCATCTGCGAGATCGCTGTCGCTGTCAACTCGGTAGGTACCTGATGCGCCCGCACCATCTGGCGGCTTCACGATGAGCGGGTAGCCCACCTCGGCGGCGAAGGCCCGAACCTGGGCAGCATCTGCGGTTCCCAAGGATCGAGCGCAGGGAACCCCAGCTTCCCTCAGCACCTGCTTCATCGTCGGTTTGTCACGACAAAGGAAAGCAGTCCTGACCGATGTTCCCGGAATCGTGCAGGCCTCCCTGACCCGTGCAGCGGTCATCGTGTGTGCTTCAATCGTCGCTTCGAGACGGTCAACCCACAGTCGATCCTGAATCCACCGAACAGCAGCTTCAACCGCCCGATCGTTGGTCACTGAATCGACCTGCTCGTAGTGGGTGAGCCAGCCCTTCACATCGTCGTCGAGCCAGTACTTGGGTCGTTCGCCGATTCCGATGACGGTGGCACCGACCTCGGCCAGGGCGCGGGCGAACTGCTTCTGGTTGTCCGGAAAGCTGGGCTCCAGGAGAATGACGTTCACACCACCTGTGTACAGCCAATTCGCCGAAGATGTAACAAGCGTCACGCAGCCGAAGTTGGGCGGGTACGGTCGGTTTGGTGGTGAACGTAGTATTCGTGGCTCCCTATTCGATGGAGGCGACCAACAGATTCTTGTCGGCGTTTCTATCTCTACCGAATGCGAAGATCGGACTGGTGAGCGCCGATCCCATCGAGAAGTTCCCGTTGGAACTGCGACATCGGCTCGCGTCGCATTGGAGGATCGATGATTGTCTGGACACTGACCAACTCGCTCATGGAGTCGGATCGGCGGGTGCTCAGCTCGGCGGCGTCGACGCTCTGGCCGGCATCCTGGAGAATTTGCAGGTGACTCTTGCTCAGGTGCGGGAACGGTTGGGGATCCCCGGGATGGGCGAAGAGACGGCAGAAAACTTTCGGGACAAGGCACGCATGAAGGCGGTATTCCAGGCCGCCGGGATTCCGTGTGCCCGAAACGCTCGAGCCGACAACGCCGATGCGGTTCGGATGGTGTTTCACGATTGGCAGACGCCGATCGTTGTGAAGCCCCTTGCTGGAATGGGTGCCCGCAATACTTTCCGCATCAGCGAGACCGAAGGCCTCGATCGGTGGTTGAGCCACAGTCCTCCCAGTACCCAGGCCCCAGTTCTCCTCGAGGAGTTCCTGGAAGGACGCGAGTTCTCCTTCGAAAGTGTTCTTATCAACGGCGAGTTGGTCTGGCATTCCATCTGCCGCTACGACCCAACCCCGCTGACGGTGGTCGAAAATCCCTGGATCCAGTGGAGCGTGGTGTTGCCTCGATACATCGACGGCGAGGAGTTCGCAGCGATTCGTGACATTGGAACGGCTGCGGTTCGTTCGCTGGGCATGAACACCGGCCTGTCCCACCTCGAGTGGTTCCTACGCCCGGACGGGTCGGTCGCCATCTCAGAAGTCGGAGCTCGGCCCCCCGGTGCTCAGATAGCGTCGCTCATGTCGTGGGCTCACGATAGGGACATGTATGCAGCCTGGGCCGAACTGGTTGCCCACGGCCGGTTTGTCCCTCCGGAACGCCGCTACGCGGTCGGCGCCGCGTATCTACGGGCTCAGGGTTCCGGGAGGGCGATCACCTCAGTCACCGGCATCGATCGGGTTGGACCCGAGACCCACGCCATGGTCGTCGAATCGAAGCTGCCTAGCGCTGGTGCAGCTCGGGCCGAAAGCTACGAAGGGGATGGATACGTGATCGTGAGGGGCGAGAACACAGGGCAGGTAGATGCGGCTCTGCGTGAGATCATCTCGACGATCCGGGTGGAGTGTGGATGATGGACGTACTATTTCTGTCGCCTGACTATCCCACTGATTTGCCGCTGTTTGTTTCCGGTCTGGTCGAGGTGGGTGCGAACGTCATCGGTGTCGGTGATCAACACTTTGACAGCCTTTCCGAACGGACCAAACGAAACCTCAGCAGCTACGTGCAGATCGAGTCGTGGTCGGACGACGAGGCGGCTCTGGCATCGATTCTCAGCCAACTGCAGGGGCGAAACATCGATCGGGTCGAGACGTTGTGGGAGCCCACAATGGTTCTCGCAGCACGGCTGAGAGAACACATTTCAGTGCCGGGACTATCCGTGGCGGACACGATCACCTTCCGTGACAAGGGCGAGATGAAGAAGCGGGTAGAGGCAGCTGGAATTCGCACGCCACGTTCTGTACGAGCTTCCACCAAACATCAGTGTCGGGCCGCCGCTGTGGAGATCGGTTTCCCGATCATCATCAAACCGATCTCCGGGGCCGGTTCAGCGGACACCCACCGGATTGAGAACGGCGCCGAACTCGAAGCTGCCCTCACGATGCTGGGTCATGTTCCCGAAGTGAGTGTCGAAGAATTCGTCGACGGGGATGAATTCACCTATGACACCGTTTGTGCCGGAGGGTCGATTGTGTTCGAGAACGTATGTGAGTACCGACCCAATCCGCTGATCGGCAAGCAGGTCGAGTGGATTAGTCCCCAGGTGATCCTCTATCGGGATCTAACGGATCCCTTCATTGCCGGCGGCGTCGAACTCGGGCGCAAGGTGATCGACGCCATGGGTTTCCGGAGCGGCTTCACCCACATGGAGTGGTATCGGAAGGCCTCGGGTGAGGTGATCTTCGGCGAGATTGCCGCCCGGTCTCCGGGTGGCCGCCTCACCGATCTGATGAACTACGCATGCGACACCGATCTGTACGCCGGCTGGGCTGAGGCGATATGTCACGGCACCTTCAGTCAGCCCAGTGAACGCATCTATAACGTCGCCCAGGTCTTCAAACGGGCCCAAGGCGAGGGTGTCATCAGCCGCATCGAAGGTGTGGGGGAGATGATGGGAAGAATGGGTGAGCATGTGGTCAACGTCGACCTGATGCAGCCGGGCCAGCAGCGTCGCGACTGGAGAGCAACGGTCATCTCCGATGGCCTCATCGTCGTTCGTCACCGCAACCTCGACGACACCGTTGCGATGTCGGAATGGATCGCAAGCAACGTCCACATTCACTGTTAGTGACAGAATGGAGTTGTGACCGATATCGATACTGACCTCACCGCTGCAAATGTTGCCTGGAATCTCGAGGGGCTCCTGAACAGTGCTAAGGACGCCGACGCACTGCTGGACCAAGCCGATGAGGTTTCTGAATCAGTCGAAGCCACCTTCAAGGGACGAGTTGCGAACCTGGATGCGGGCGAACTGACCGACATGTTCACCCAGCTGGCCGAGGTGAGCGAACTCACCAGCAGGGCGGGCCACTACGTAATGCTGCAATTCAGTGTGGACACCCAGGACCCGGCACTCGGGGCCGCCATGGCCAAGATGCAACAGCGATCAACCGACATCTCGGGACGGCTCATCTTTGTTGATCTTGAGTGGGCTCAAGTCCAAGACGATCGAGCGGCCGAACTCATCGCTGATCCCCAGCTGTCATTTGTCTCCCATCACTTGGCGAACATGCGAAAGATGCGGCCTCACCTTCTCAGCGAGGATGCCGAAACGGTACTGAACGCTACGTCGGTTACCGGAGCGGCCGCCTGGGTGCGGCTGTTCGAAGAACTCACCAGCTCGATCGAAGTTCAGCTCGGCGACGAGACGTTACCGCTCGACGGGGCATTGTCGAATCTTCAGCATCCCGATCGGGAAGTTCGCAAGACCGCGGCTGAGGCGGTCTCGGCCAGCCTGGAATCGGGCCTGAGGACCCGAGCCTTCGTGTACAACACACTTCTTCTCGACAAGTCCGTCGATGACAAACTTCGAGGCTTCGACAGCTGGGTGAGTAGCCGCAACCTCAGCAACGAGGCCTCTGACGAATCGGTGCAGGCCCTCATCGACGCGGTGGTCGGGCGCTACGACATCCCGCACCGTTGGTACGCCCTGAAGGCACGGGTTCTCGGGCTGGACAAATTGGCGGACTACGACCGTGCTGCATCGGTCGCTGAATCGGACGAGACGATCGGCTGGACCGAAGCCTCGGGAATCGTCAGCGATGCCTATGCGTCGTTCTCCACCGAACTGGCAACTGTCGTCGGTCGATTTCTTCAGGAGGACTGGATCGACGCTCCTGCCCGGCCTGGTAAGCGAGGCGGTGCCTTTTGTGCCTACACCGTGCCGAGCCATCACCCGTACGTGATGCTGAACTGGACCGGGCGCACCAGGGACGTGCTCACCCTGGCGCACGAGTTGGGCCATGGAGTGCATGCCTACCTGGCGCGGGAACAGGGAATCTTCCATCAAACCACGCCGTTGACCCTGGCCGAGACCGCATCTGTGTTCGGTGAGACTGTGACCAACAATCGTTTGCTCAGCATGCTCGATGATCCCGCTGAAAGGTTCAGTCTGCTATCGAGCACGCTGGAAAACTCGATCGCAACCGTTTTCCGTCAGGTGGCCATGAATCGCTTTGAAGACCAATGCCATACGATCCGCCGGACCGAGGGTGAGCTCTCGGTGGAGCGATTCGGTGACGTATGGGCTGAGAGCCAAGTGGCCGTCCTCGGCGACGCCGTGGAAGTCACAGACGGCTACAGGAACTGGTGGAGTTATGTGCCCCACTTCATGGGAACGCCAGGGTACGTATACGCGTATGCCTATGGTCAGCTTCTGGCCCTCAGCGTCTATGCGCGATACGCAACTGAAGGCGACGCATTCGTCCCCGCCTATCTCGACCTCTTGCGAGCCGGTGGCTCCAAGAGTCCCGAAGAACTCGGGCGTATCGTGCAATGCGATCTTGCCGACCCCGGATTCTGGGATGCCGGCCTCGACATCGTGGACGGTCAGCTCAACGCCGCCACCGAAGCGGCCAAAGCGGCCGGTCGGATCTAGCGCTCCTCAGAATTTGAGGGCTTTGCGGATCCGGCTGACCACAAGTCTGGCGGCGTCGGCGACTTCGATGTCTTCATGACGGAAGATGACATCTGCATGTTGGGCAGAGGGCGCAACGAAGTGGTCATGCATCGGCTTCACGGTGGCAGCGAACTGCCTACGAACCGACGCCTCGGTTCGACCCCGATACATGACGTCGCGTTCGATTCGCCGGTCGAGCCGCACATCCTCGGGGCACTGGCGGAAGATCCGCATGTCGAATTGCGGAACGAGTCGCTCGTCAGAGAGCAACAGAATCCCGTCGACCACAACCACAGGGGCCGGTTCGATTCTCCGTGTGTCTGGCAATCGAGTGTGTGTAGCGAAGTCGTACACCGGGCAGTCGATTGTTTCCCCGTTCGAGAGCTGGGTCAGATGATCTGAGAAGAGATCAATGTCGAGTGAGTCAGGATGGTCATAGTTGAGTTCGGCTCGTTCGGCAGGGGTGAGATCGGCGTGATCGCGGTAGTACGCATCGAAGGGGAGCATGTTGCCGGCTTCGGGTCCTAGCTGTCGCAGGATGCGAGCGGTGAGGGTGCTCTTTCCCGAACAACTCCCACCGCACACCGCAACAAGGAAACTCATCGAAGACGAGTCTAGAACGCGCGTTTGCGGCACACTTTCTTGATGGCCCGTAGTTTTGATCGATTCCGAGCGCACCCGTGGCACGGGCTTTCAACCGGTGATGCCCCTCCAGATCAGGTGGACGCATACATCGAGATCACCCCCTTCGACGCAGTCAAGTATGAGATCGACAAACGAACCGGGTATTTGCGGGTCGACCGGCCCCAGGGTTCATCGGCCCTACCTCCAACTCTGTACGGCTTTGTGCCTCGGACCTATTGCGGGGACAAGGTGGCCGCGTTGACTCCCCGGGCCGAGGAGGGAGACAAGGACCCTCTCGACATTTGTGTTCTCTCCCAGCAGCGAATTGACCGAGCAGAGATCGTAGTTCCGGCAAGGGTGTTGGGTGGCATCGCTTTGCTCGATGATGGCGAGGCCGACGACAAGATCATCGCTGTGTTGAAGAGCGACCCGGTCTTCGATTACGCCACCGACATCAAGCATCTACCCGACACGGTGGTTGAACGCATCGTGCATTACTTCGCTACATACAAGATGCAGTTTCGGGAAGGGGCCAACAAGAATCCGACCGAGGTCATCGGCACCTATGGAATTGATCATGCCAGGAACGTGATCGGTGCCAGCATGGCCGACTACACCGACACCTTTGTGATCGATGATTCCGGGAACGACGAGCAGCCAAACGGCTGAGGGTTCGTTCGAATCAAAGTCCTACGAATGCTGTTGTCGAACTGAAGATGGCTTGGCCCCAGAACAGCGAAACCACTCCGAACGCCACGAACAGCGCAAGACCGGCGATGATGGCCTTGACCGGAATTGGACCTTCGGCTGGGATTCCCGGGGTTCTCGCTCGGATCCACCGGACGATGGCGTTGTCGGGTTTGATGAGGTTCAGCCCGATGATCACCGTGAGGATCCCTTGGCCTGGGAGTACCAGCATTGCGATGCCCGCAATCACCAAAATCACACCTAGGCCCACGCGGAGAATGCGCTTGAGTCCGTGCACATCCTCGCCGGGTTGGAGCCCCGGTTGTATTTCGGAGTAGTCGATGCTCATGGCATCAATAGTAGTGGCCAACCATGTTCCAGGCATGACCACATGTCCGACTCTGAGAGCATCGACAGTGGCAGCTCGGCACATTCTGTCCAAGCCAGTGTTTCGAAAGGTCAGCGCCACCTCGACACGCGACGGCCTTTCGATCCCGGACAAGCCACGGCGGACCTAGCGTGCAAGATGGGAGATGTGGCAGCTAGCCAGAGATGTGCCGTCGTATACGGGCAGGGCTGATCGGCCCGTCGGTGCCAAGATGTTGGGCCCACAACGACACCCGAAGTTCCTGGATCATCCAATCGATATCCGGATCCAGACCCTGCGATACCTCGGCCTCGAGTTCGAGTATCTCCCCGATCTTGGCCAGGTCGCGGTCTCGATCCGCCGGCAGCTGATGAAGCCGGTAGAGCAACGCCTCCAGGTATCGGATGATGTGACCGGCCCGGTCGAGGCCCTGGGCGGTGAGGCTTCCCGGGAAGACCAACGCTCGTAGCACCGCACGGCTGTCGAGCAACGCGGGGGACAGGTCGACCGGTCCGGCTTCCAGTTCACCCAGCCGGAGGACGATCTGATCGCCGAGGGTGACTAGCGACGACGCTGTAGACATTCGCCCCTCCAGTTCTGAAGCGAACCGGAGGCGAGCGAACCGCACGAGAGCGCGCATGTCGATCGCAGACCACGGTGCTCCGCCTGCTGCTGTCATGATCGAGTCGATCGATGCGTTCACGAGGTCGTCGATCCACCCGGCCTGAGAGATCTCGATCTCGTGGGAGCCTGCCAGACCCGTGAGAGCGAGGGACAATTCGGCTGGTAGGAGATTCGCTGCCTGCTGCACTGGCCGGTTGAGCTGAAACCGAATCAGGCGACGAACGCCCGACCAGTGCTCATGTTCTTGCTCTTGGGGGGTGGCGAAGACACCAAGATCAACCGAGTCAATCTGATCTATCAGTGCGGGGTACACCTCGATCTCGGTTCCGAGACTGTCTGTGTGAGCTGCTCGAGGGATGTCTCCTTCGGTCCATTCGGTCAACCCTGATCGTTCCAGCGGATGTGATGTCGCTTCCAGTCGGCTGCGCAACGTGTCGTCCAACCGTTCAGCCAAGCGCTCAGGATCTCGACCCGCAGCGATCATGTTGCCATCGGCATCCACAACGCGGAATATCGGACGGAGATGCGTTGGCAAGTGGTCGGGTTTGAGCAGACCGCGCTCGATCGCAACTCCTCTCAGAACGAGATGGGGACGAACGGCGTCGGCAATGTCGATATTGTCATCAGGCCAGTCCGGCAACTCCTTGACAATACGGGCGGCTGTCGCGGGAAGAGGGACGAATTGGGTTCGTGTGTCCTTGGGCAGCGTGCGGAGAAGCTCGGTCGCAAGCTGGAGCCGATGTCCGGGAACCAGCCACCCGTACTTGGCGGTGCCAGCCCTCAATTCGGAGACGGTGAGCGTCACGGTGATTCCGTCTGCTGGGTCCCCGGGCTCGAAGATGTAATCCAGCGGCGCTCCCGAGTTCGACCATCGATCGGGGAAGTCGGCTGATCGTGTACCGGGGGGAAGAAGGTCATCGAGGGAGAGGTCCAACAAGGTCGGTTCGGTGCCGATCCGGTCCTTCCACCATGTCTCGAAGTGCCGCACTGAGACGACGTGAGCAGGTATCAGCTTGTCGTAGTGAACGGTGACCATTTCCGCCTCGACTTCCAAGCTCCGGTTCCTGGTCTTGGACTCCCACCGCCTCGCCTCGGCCAATACGCGACGATTGTGGCCGAGAAAGGCGTGAAGCTTGGACCCTTCGGGGACAATCCAGTCTCGATCGACAAGTGCCGCCTGGATGAAGACCTCACGAGCCAACTCTGGGTCGACTCGATGAAGGTTGATCGTTCGTCCCGACACGATCGGGAGACCGTAGAGCGTGGCCCTCTCCACCACTGTGGCGGTTCCACGATCTGGGCTCCAGGTCGGCTCTGTGTATGTGTAGGTGGCGAGGTGTTCAGCGGCATCTTCGATCCACAGCGGATCGATTGGCGCAACGTTGCGGGCATACAGGCGGTTGGTTTCCACCATCTCGCCAGCCATCACCCATCGTGGACCTGCTTTGGTCAGAACAGAGCCTGGAGCGATCACAAAACGTGAGTTTCTAGCACCGATATATTCCGCCCGAGGCTTGACCCGGCGATTTGTCTTGCCACGCTGGGAATACTTCGGTGTGTCGACCTGGTCTTTCATGCCTATCTGACTCAACAAGCCGGTCAGCACTGAACGGTGCACAGCATCACCGTCGACATCCTGAGCCCTACGGCGCACCGGCTTCCGGAGTTTCATCTCAGCCGCGATCCGTTTGAGCTGGCTGTACAGATCCTGCCACTCGCGGAGTCGGTTGTGATTCAGGAACTCTCGCCGACACAGACGCCTGAACGATCCCGAGGAGCGTTCCCGCTTTTCGGTGTTCGCATAGTCCCACAGGCTCAGCACCGACAAAAGATCACTGGAGGGATGCCGGAAACGTGCGTGGCTCTGCCGAGCAAGTTCTCTTTTGTCGCTCGGTTCCTCGCGGGGATCCTGTATCGACAGCGCCGACGCGATCACCAGCACTGAGTCGAGGCAGTTCCATTCGTCAGCTGCGACGATCATTCGAGCGATTCTCGGATCGACGGGCAGCCGTGCCAACCGGCGCCCGAGACCGGTTAGCCACTCCGGTGCATCGGGGTGTACGTCAACCGCACCCAACTCCTCGAGCAGGCGTACACCGTCGGAGATGTTTCGGGTGTCAGGGGACTCTATGAACGGAAAGTCGATGATGTCCTCAGGCCCGCGAGGAGCCAGGCCAATCGAGGCCATCTGAAGGATCACCGATGCAAGATTCGTGCGTGTGATCTCGGGATCGGTGAACTCAGGTCGCAGATCGAAGTCCTCCTCGCTGTACAAACGGATGCAGACACCGGGCCCAAGTCGACCGCACCGTCCCGCTCGTTGGTTGGCCGATGCCTGGCTCACATCCTCGATCGGCAGACGTTGCACCTTGGTTCGCTGGTTGTAACGAGAGATGCGTACCTCGCCCGGGTCGATCACGTAGCGAATGCCAGGAACTGTGAGCGAGGTTTCTGCGATATTGGTTGCCAGCACGATCCGACGGCCTTTGTGAGAAGCAAAGATTCGGTGTTGCTCAGCGGCTGACAACCTGGCATAAAGCGGCACGATCTCGGTATCAATCAATCCAAGCCCACCGAGAGCATCGGCGGCGTCTCGGATGTCGCGTTCGCCGGGAAGGAAGACCAAGATGTCACCGGGCCCCTCTCGCAGGAGTTCCTTCACTGCATCCCCGATCCGATCGATCTGATCTCCGCTTTCATCGATTGGCCGATAGCGCATCTCTACGGGGTAGGTGCGACCAGAGACCGAAACGATTGGAGCGGGAGTTTGGCTCTTGTCGGCGAAGTGGTGGGCAAAACGTTCGGTGTCGATTGTGGCTGACGTGATGATCACCTTGAGTTCGGGACGGCGGGGGAGCAGCGACCGGAGGTACCCGAGCAGGAAGTCAATGTTGAGACTTCGTTCGTGAGCTTCATCGATGATCAGAGCGCTGTATCTGCTCAGTTGTGGATCGCGTTGGACCTCGGCCAGCAGGATGCCATCGGTCATCAGCTTTATTCGGGTCTGCTTGCTCACGTGGTCGTCGAACCGGACCGTGTAACCCACAGTTGAACCGAGGTCGCTGTCGAGCTCCTGGGCCACACGTTCCGCAACCGACCGGGCGGCGATTCTTCGGGGTTGGGTATGTCCGATCCAGCCGCTGAAACCTAGGTCGTCGCCAACTTCCAGCAGCATCTTGGGGAGTTGAGTGCTCTTTCCTGATCCGGTCTCTCCAGCTACGACCACCACCTGATGTGAGCGCAAGGCGTCAAGGATCTGTACCCGGTGGGCCGTGATCGGGAGATCTTCGGGATACAGGATTATCCCGGCCTGCCCACCACTGCTCACCAACACAATGTATTGGCGTCCCGAGTGGGGGAGCTGTGGAGTACGGCTAGTTGTTACTTCGGCCCAGACTCGTGACACGAGGCGGTACAGGATCGGAATCGATCGTTGAGGGCTGGCCGAGGCACTCGGCACGAAGACCGGCTTGCCCGCTACCTGTATGCTCCCAGCACGCGGTCAGATTGCCGTCAACACCGTTGGGTGTGAGGCTGATCGACTGACCATTCGCGGGCATGTCGATAGCTCCCTGGTAGGCCGAATCCCAACCGAATAGCGGCGGTGTGCCGAGTTCACCGCCCGAGCCCCAGGCAACAAAGTCGACAAGCCGGCTCGTCGGATCGAGGACCCACACCTCGTCGCTGTCGTCAAGCACCCAATTGGATGGGATGCCGCTTTCGAACTGAAGATCAGCCAGCGGTGCATCAACGCCTGCTGCTCCTAGGTGGGTCGATGCCCAGACCACGGCGTGGCCTCCTGGCGGCAGGATGGACGGCGTGCCGTTCACATCGACCGGAGGAATGAATACATCGAGTGGGTTGGTGTCTGTCTCGCCGAGGTGTCGGTTGCCGTCCAGAACTCTGAAGTTGGTGAGGTCAACTGCTGTCGGGCCGATGTTGTGTAGTTCAACGAATTCCTCGGGGAAGCCGACGATTGTTCGCATGAGGACCTCGTTCACGACGATCTGGCCGGCAAAGGGCGATGCAACGTAGAGGTTGTTGTTGTCGGTGCCGGGCGTCGCTTGACGTGCGGTTGGGTCGGTGTCGATCGTCAACGGAGCGCCAGTGCACTCAGGCCGCCCCCCAGCGTCACCGGACCCGGTAGCTTCCCAGCAGGCGCTGTGGTCGTTGTCTACGCCGCTGGCGGTCAGGGAGATGCTCTGACCCTCTCCGGCGGCCAGCAGGTTCGCGATGCTATAGGTGTCGTCCCAGATTGTGGATGTCGGAGCTGTGCCGAAGTCGGCGAACGGTTCCAGACGATCGCCATATTCCATGTAATCGACGACCTCGCCTGCTGAGTCCAAGACGTAGAACTCTTCGCCGTCGTTGTCCACGACGAGTCCGCCACCAATTGCGAACTCGAGGGCCGCCAAGGGTGCTACCTCTGCGCCTCCCCGTGTCTGAATCCAGATCACGGCATAGCCCCCTACGGGAAGGATCGAGGGTCGGGCTAGCTCATCGGAGGCTGGGATTGTGTAGTTGATGTCCACCGGATCGCCAGCTGCGTTGTTCTGGCTTGCCAACGTCCATCCGGTCAAGTCGATCGGTCCAGCCGACGCGTTGTAAAGCTCCACAAACTCCTCGGTGAAACCGGGCCGCTGCCGGTACAGCACCTCGTTGATCACGATGTCCCCGTACTGAGGTGAGATCGCCATGCTCACATCGAGCGTGAAGGTCTGAACGTCGTTCAGGGAGCCGTCGTCAACGGTAACCGTCACCGCCGTCGCTCCCAGGGTTCCGGTTGGGGCAGTGCCACTGATCGTTGCGGTTCCGTCGCCGTTGTCAACCCACGCAGCCCAACCCGGCAGTCCGGTGATGTTGTAGCTCAGTGTCTGGGTAGGGAGGTCGGCATCGGTGGCGTTGGCGATGAACGAGAAAGGCACGCCGACGTACGCCATGGTGGGATCTGGAATGGCCGCGAGCACGGGCGGAACATTGACACCATTGACGGTGATCGTGATCGTTTCGGTGTCGCTGAGGTTGGGAGTTCCGTTGTCGGTGACGACGACGTCGAAGGTGTGTGCGCCGTCCTGGGCTTCGTTCGGTGTCCAGCTGAAATCACCAGTCATCGGGTCAATCGTTGCGCCGGCCGGAACAGTTCCCGCCAGTGTGAAGGTGAGAGCATCTGCTGGTAGGTCGCTGTCGGTAGCGGTGGCGGTAAAGGTGAGGAGCACTTCCTCGTCGATAACTTGGGGTCCGATGGCGTCGAGCACGGGGGCCGAATTGACGTCGTTGATGGTGATGGTGATGGTCTCACCATCGGACAGGTTCGGGGTGCCGTCATCGGTGACCAAGATATCGAAGGTGTAAGAGCCGTCCTGTGACTCGCCCGGTGTCCAGGTGAAGTCGCCGGTGGTCGGGTCGATCGTGGCGCCGGCGGGAACGGGACCGGAGAGGGTGTAGTTCATCCCGTTAACTGGCAGGTCGCTGTCGGTGGCGGTAGCGGTGAACGTTATCGCTGTCAGTTCATCGCCGGCTTGGGGTCCGATGGCGTCGAGCACGGGGGCCGAATTGATCTCATTGACGGTGAAGACCACGGTTTCGGAGTGCGAGAGGTTCGGAGTTCCATCGTCGGTGACAATCACGTCAATGGAGCGAGTTCCGCTCTGAGCTTCGGTCGGACTCCAGGTGAAATCACCGGTTGTTGGGTCGATGGAGGCCCCTGCTGGGACGGTCCCGGTCAGGCTGAATGTGAGTCCGTTAGCCGGAGTGTCGTCGGGGTCCGAAGCGCTGGCAGTGAAGCTGAACAGACTGGATTCGTTTCCGAACTGCGGACCAATTGCGCTCAATACGGGGGCCTCGTTCACGTCGGCGACGTTGACCGTGATGGTTTCGGAGTCAGACAGGTTTGGTGTGCCGTCGTCGGTGACCACCACATCGAAGGTGTAAGTCCCGTCCTGGGTTTCGGTTGGAGTCCAGGTGAAGTTGCCGGTTGAGGGGTCGATAGTGGCCCCTGCTGGGACGGTTCCGGCGAGGGTGTAGGTGAGTAGGTCAGCGGGCAGGTCGTTGTCAGTTGCTCCGGCGGTGAAGGTGAGGAGCACTTCCTCGTCGACAGCTTGTGGTCCGATGGCGTCGAGCACGGGGGCCAAATTGACGTCGGCGACGGTGATGGTGATGGTTTCGGAGTCAGACAGGTTTGGTGTGCCGTCGTCGGTGACCACAACATCGAAGGTGTAAGTCCCGTCCTGGGTTTCGGTTGGAGTCCAGGTGAAGTTGCCGGTGGTCGGGTCGATAGCGGCGCCGACGGGGATCATGCCTGCCAGGCTGAACGTCAGACCGTCTACGGGAGCGTCGGTGTCGGTGGCGGAAGCGGCGAAGCTGATCGCTGTCAGCTCGTCACCGCTTTGGGGTCCGATGGCGTCGAGCACGGGAGTGGTGTTGATCTCGTTGACGATGACGGTGATTGTTTCGGAGTCGGTCAGGTTGGGGGTGCCGTCGTCGGTGGCGACCACGTCAAAGGAGTACGAGCCGTCCTGGGCTTCGGTTGGGGTCCAGGTGAAATCGCCGGTGGCTGGGTCGATTGTGGCGCCAGCCGGCACGGCGCCGGCCAAGGTGTATGTCAGACCATTCGCCGGCAGGTCAATGTCCATGGTGGTTGCGGTGAAGCTGAAGAGGGTGGTCTCGTCGCCGTCTTGAGGCCCGATCGCGTCGAGAACTGGCGCAACGTTGACGTCGTTGACAGTGATCGTGATGGTTTCGGTGTCGCTGAGGTTGGGAGTGCCGTCGTCGGTGACCACCACATCGAAGGTGTAGGTGCCGTCCTGTGACTCAGCCGGTGTCCACGTGAAGTCACCGGTGGTCGGGTCGATGACAGCACCGGCCGGAATGGTTCCCGCAAGCGTGTATGTGAGCGCGTTGGCGGGAAGATCAATATCTGTCGCACCGACCGTGAACGTGAGAAGCACTTCTTCGTCACCGCTTTGGGGGCCGAGGGCTCCAAGGACAGGGGCATCATTGACCGGTGTGACAACGAGCGAAACTGTGGCAGGACCCGAGCTGTGTCCGGCGGGGTCCGAGACTGTGTAGCTGAACGAGTCGGGGCCGGTGTAGGCCGGGGGAGGTGCATAACTGATTACTCCGGCGACCACAGCCAGAGTCCCCCCGGCCGTAGAAGTTGGAGGAACGACGAAGGTGAGGCTCGCTCCCTCGGGATCATCGTCATTTGCGCCGATCGGTAGGACCGTGAGTTCATCTTCGACCACTGACAACGAGTCGTCCTTGGCAGTGGGCGGTTCGTCGACGTCGACGATCGTGATCACCACGACGGTGGCTGTCACCAACGAGCCGTCGGTAGCTTCGATCGTCAGCGGATGCGACGAAGCCGTCTCGAAATCGAGCGCCGCAGCCAGCGTGAAGGTGCCGCTCAGCGGGTCGATGGAGAACCGTCCGGTGGGATCGCCGCCAGCAATCGAGTAGCTGATCGGATCGCCTTCAGGGTCGGTCGCCGTAAGGGTTGTTATCACCACGCCGGGGATTGCAGCTTCTGACATCGCAATCGACGGAGAGGTCACGATCGGTGGGTCGTTGACGCTTGCAATCGTGACCGACACGATGGATCTGACGTCCGGATTGCGGCCGTCGCTTATCCAATACTCGAACGTGTCATAACCGTTGTAGTTGGCGACTGGGATGTACAAGAGTCTCCCGTCCACGATCGAAGCGGTGCCGTGCGACGGTTCGGCGACCCCAACAATCGCCAGATCGTCTCCGTCGGGATCACTGTCGTTTTCGAGTACGTCGATGAGGATTGAACCGTCCTCTGCCATCGACGGGATATCAGGAGACGCAGCGGGAGCCTCGTTCGGTTTGGTCACGACGGCAACGATGGTGCCTACCGCCTCGGCACCACCATCGTCCACAATCACATACTGGAACTCGAGTGGCCCTTCGAAGTTGCGGTCGGGTGTCAGAAGGATCATGCCATCTACAAGCTCGGCATATCCGTTCGCAAAGGGGCGCACCTCCACAAACCGGATTTGGCCACCTTCGACATCGGTGTCGTTCGGCGGGACGTCGAGGCGGGAGGTTTCGCCCGCGATGGCTGACACGAACACGCCAGCCGCTACGGGCGCATCGTTGACCTCTGCGATGGTGATGGTGCCGGACCCGTTGTCGCAGCGTCTCTCGCTGTCGCATGCTTCGAACTCAAAGCTGTCACTCCCTGAGAAGTTTTCGGGCGGTACATAGGTCACCGACAGCGTCGCTGGGTCGGCGGACTCGCTCGGATCGTCCTGGACTGTCTGGACAGCTCCAAGAACCATAGTGCCGTGTTCGGGTTTGCCGACCGAGAACGACAGCTCGCCGTTCCCGCCCCTGGCCCGCAGAACGATCTCGATCGGTTCGTCCTCGACCGCATCGACCGACACGTCTTGGGCCTCAACCGGTGCGACGACTCCCAGAGCCCTGGGTGGGCTTTCGACCGTCGGAAGCCCACCAAAGGTTCCGATCGCAACACTGGCAGCTGCGGCCACGGTTGTCCCCACTGCTGTGACGACCGGTGCTGGCACCTGCAATGAGCCGAGGGCGTTTGCTGCCCAAGACACAGGTCCAACAACGGCACGGATCCGGCCCAGACCTACGTTGAGAAACGCCCTCACCATGGCGGGATCGAACTGAGATCCGGCACACGCTGTCAACTCGTGACGAGCGATCTCGTAGGAGAGCGGTGCTTTATAGCTCCGCGTGCTCGTCATCACGTCATAGGCGTCGGCAACGGCGACCAGTCGGCCGGGAAGGGAGATGTCCGTTCCTGAAAGGCTGGACGGGTAGCCGGCACCATCCCAGCGGAGGTGATGCTGATCCGCAGCGTGGACCCAGTCGCCCAGCCAGGGACGAAGCTCTTCCAGTCGCACTCCACCTGCAGTGGGGTGGGTCTGGAGGATCTTCCATTCGTCTTCGTCGGGTCGACCATCCTTGTTGAGGATCTCGGCCGGGACGTCGAGCTTGCCAACGTCGTGAAGCAGCGAAGCCCACCGCAGCTTCTGCATATCCTCCTCAGGAAGGTCGAGCTCCTCGCCAATCATCTCGGAGTACGCGCGCACGCGTTCGGAGTGACCCCGCGTCAGGCGATCGTGGTTGTTGAGTTCGCGCAGGAGATGGACCAGGAGGACGCCGTGCTGTGTCTCTCCGGTCTGCTCGCCACGCGCTCGGGCCTCCTCCATGTCTCGAAGCAATTTGCGTGAGTTCGATCGGCGGAGCATCGCCTTTGCCCGGGGGGGAGCGTTGTCCGGGAAGACCAGAGACAACTTGAGAAGAGCGACGAGTGGCGTCAGACGCCGTGTGAGCTTCGCAGTCGCCATGAGCACGCAGTTGGCGATGATGAAAGCACCGATGATCCATGCCCACCGGCTGATCCCGAGTCGCGCTGGAGGCAGCCACTTGGCTCCTGCCCAGGTGAGAACAAGCGAGAATGTGATCGGGGCGACGAAAACGAGGACGCGCAGTATCGCAGCGAGCCTCGGGTGTGATTTCCACCGACGAACCGAGTCGGCGTGGCGTTCCGCGCCTTGTGTAGGGCCTGTTCTGGCCATTCTTTGATTCTCGGCACAAAAGAGGGGTGGGTGAACAAAGGAATCCAAGTCCTTGTGTAGGTCGAACGACCCGGATGGCTGGCGATCTGACACCAGACCGACCCTTGATCCCAAGCCAAGTACCGTGAGCGAACAATGGAGTTCCCCATAGGTGCCTCGATCAAAAGTGCAGAGCTCGAATCCTCGCCATATGGCGTGCTGTCCAGGCTGCAAAGATCCGAACCGGTGTCATGGGTGCCTGCCATCGGCGCATGGCTGGTGACCGGTCGTGCTGAGGCGCTCGAAGCGATGAACGACGCGGAACGGTTCACGGTGGATGATCCCCGGTTCACCACGGCCGTCGTGCTCGGTGACAGCATGCTGAACTCCGACGGTGCTGAACATGTCCGACACCGAGAAGCGTTCGCCGAATTCTTTCGACCAAAAGCCATTCGTTCGGGTTTCGAGGAGTGGCTGAATCGAGAGTCGCGGCGACTCATCGAGCCTTTCGTCAACGCCGGGACGATTGAACTTCGAACCGCCCTCGCAGGTCCGCTGGCGGTGAACACCATCACCCGATTCTTGGGACTCAAAGACGTGGACGCTGCCGAGGTGCTTGGCTGGTATCAGGAGATCTCTTCCGCCATCGTTGGTCTCACTGTAGGAGAAGCCGTCAACGAGGTCGGACAACGGGCAGTTCGGGCAATTCGGGACCGGGTGGCGACGACGCTTGCGGACAACGGGCACCGGTCTCTGATCAAGACGATCCAGGCTCAGGGGCGGCTCTCAACTGATGAACTCGCTCCTGCGGTTGCCGTCGTGATGTTCGGTGCGATCGAAACCAGCGAAGGGATGACGGCCAACGTGTTCTGGCACCTCCTGAATCATCCCGCCACTCTCGGACGGGTCGCGGCCGATCGTGCACTGGTCCGAGACGCAGTCGAGGAATCACTGCGTCTCGAGCCCGCAGCCGCCGTCGTCGATCGATACACGACGTCTGATCTCAGACTCGGAGGAGTCACCATCCCGGCGGGAGACCCGGTCACCATCTCGCTCTTGGGTGCCAATCGAGATCCCAAGGTCTTCCCGCATCCATCGGTGTACGACATTGATCGACCCAATCTGCAACAACACGTTACGTTCGTCCAGGGACCACATCGGTGCATCGGGCTCCACCTCGCCCGAGCCGAAACCATGGCCGCCGTGAGTGCCGTGCTCGACACCCTTCCTGATCTGGCTCTACTAGCTGGGAAGTCCTCTCCGCCGGAGGGTCTCATCTTCCGAAAACCTGCAGCGGTCGCGGCAACCTTCACACCTAGGCGCTAAACCCACGTGGCAAACTCATCCACGGGGGTGCGCTGGGAACTGAGCGTGTTCACCGGGTGTGACGAATCCCGGTAGCCGATGGCCATACCGCAGAACAGCATCAGCTCGTCCGGGACCCCACAGAACTCTGCCACAGTCTGGGGGTAGAGACTCCACGACTCCTGAGCGCATGTATCGAGTCCTGCATCCACCGCCAGGAGCATGAAGGTCTGAAGGAACATCCCAAGATCACTCCACTGGGGTTTGTTCATCCCTCGGTCCACGAAACAGAACAGACCTGCTGGAGCTCCGAAGAACTGCTGGTTGCGACCGATCCACTCGAAGCGGGCGGCCTTGTCATCCCGCCCGGTCCCCATTGTTTCGTACATCGCTTCGCCCAGCTGAAACCGGTTTGTCCGGTAGGGCTCCCACAGCTTCTCCGGATAGATCGGGTATTCGGGGTCCTCGGGTGGTTTTCCGTGCACAGCACTGACCAAACCATCGCGGGCGTCGCCGTTGACCACGTAGATCCGCCAAGGCTGCACGTTTCCCCCCGAAGGAGAACGAGATGCCACACCCAAGAGGTCGCGGATCAGCTCGTCCGAGACCGGAGTTGAGGTGAAGGCTCGTACCGACATTCGTCGTTCAATCGACTCTCGGAGGTCCATTCGAGCGACTGTACTGAAGGTCCAGCCGCCCGATGTGCCGAACGCACCTGAAGCTCGCTAATTGCACTATGGGGTTCGACGTTTGGAACAATGGCCCCCTATGGCAGCCCAACCTTTGAACACAGACGACCTCGGCGGAGCGATGTACAACCTCGCGATGAGCGAAAAGGCTCGACCGCTTTTCGAGGCAGTGAAGAAGTTCATCGCAACCGAGATCAATCCAATGACTGAGGAGTTCTTCGCTCTCGGCGAAGGTCGGGAGGATCGGTGGAGCTACGCCCCCGGACAGCTTGAACTGCTCGAAGGCGTGAAGGCCAAGGCGAAAGAACAGGGACTGTGGAACTTCTTTCTGCCCGATGCCGAGACCGGAGAGGGATTGTCCAACCTCGATTACGCCTATATCGCCCAGGAACTCGGTAAGAACCCGCTGGCGTCGGAGTGTCTCAACTGCTCTGCCCCTGACACCGGCAATATGGAGGTACTCGAAAGGGTTGGCACGCCCGAGCAGAAGGAAAAGTGGCTCAAACCACTTCTGGCCGGGGAGATCCGCAGTGCGTTCGCCATGACCGAACCCGATGTCGCTTCCTCCGATGCCAAGAACATCGCAACGTCGGCGGTTCGCGACGGTGATGAGTACCTGATCAACGGGGAGAAGTACTGGATCAGCGGCGCTGGAGATCCGCGCTGCAAGATCATGATCGTGATGTGTCGCACGAACCCCGATGCCGCTACCCACCTCCAACAGAGCCAGATCCTGGTTCCGATCGACACTCCCGGTGTCACGATCGTGGGTCCGATGCACGTCTTCGGTGCCGACGACGCACCCCATGGGCACATGAACATTCTGTTCGAAGACGTACGGGTTCCGGCATCAAACATGCTTCTGGGCGAAGGCCGCGGCTTCGAGATCAGCCAGCTTCGGCTGGGTCCGGGCCGTATCCATCACTGCATGCGTTCCATCGGAGTGGCCGAACGAGCCCTGGAACTGATGGTGCAACGGGGCTTGTCGCGACAGGCGTTTGGCAGACCACTGGTCAAACTGGGGGGCAACACCGAAATCATCAGCCGGGCGCGTATCGACATCGAAGCCATGCGTCTCATGGTTCTGAGAGCAGCGAAGGCGATGGACGTTCTGGGCAACGCCGACGCACGGGTGTGGGTGAGCGCCATCAAGGCAATGGTTCCCGAGCGGGTATGTGAAATTGTCGATCAGGCAATTCAAATGCACGGTGCCACGGGCATCAGTCAGCGCACACCGCTGGCGGAGATGTATACCGGTCAACGAACCTTGCGGTTCGCCGACGGCCCGGACGAAGTACACCATATGGTCGTCGGTCGAGCCGAGATAGCCCGCTACTGAGCCTCAGATCATTGACCTGGTTGTCGCTTGCGGTGCCCTGGGAGCGATGGCGGGGGACTCGGTCAGCTAGGAATTGGACGCTTTGGCACCGCTCGATTCCCCGGTTTCTTCACAAACCGGCAGTCGGCCATCGAGGGAACCTCGAGACAGATCCGCCAGCTCGGTGGTTTGCTGTTGATCACAGCGCGATTCATTCCGGGTGGGAGGACCAGTCTGACCCTGGCGTGCGGGGCGACCCGCTAGCACGCGCAGCGATGCCGGCCGCGACTCCTCACACCGATTGTCGACCTCAACCCGCAGCCATGTCGTGAGATAAACCGGGTCTGCGAGGTCGTTTGGATGATGACCCGGGAGTGAGGATATGACGGCCAGGGGCAGGAATTCGAACATGTACGTCAGGCTCCAAAGGAACAGGTTCCAGTGGGCTCGTGGCGAGAAAAGCCTGTGCTCCACCCACAACAGGCTGAGGGTTCCGATCAATGCGAAGAATGCCAAGACCAGGACGCTCGTGATGGTACCCATCACGTACTTCACTCGATTGCCGCTGAAGGACTGCCACACGTCATGGGCGACTCCCTTGTGCTCAACCTCCTCAGCCAGATGCCACAAGAAGAGTCGGCGGGCCGTCGGCTCGGCATCATCGAAGAGAGTTGCGATCCGCTGATCGCTCCACCGGGCGCCGGCGTAGGCGATCGTTTCAAAGCCGGCTGCGAAGGCCACGCCGAATTCGTCGCTTCGTCGATCCAATACCCTGAATGTGCGCTCCATTAACCGATCGATCCACTTCAGACCTGGATGTTCGGAGAAGACACGATCATTGAACTTCCGGTGTTGGGTGTGATGCTGGCGTTCCTGCCGTGCATAGGCCATCGCCTCGGGTCGCACATCGTCGGCTAGCCGGTCAGCAACACGTTCTACCGAGCGCACGACAAACGGTTCAGCGTGGGGCATCAGCAACGAAACCGCATTGCACGCACACGCGAACTCAGGAATGGTCCTATGCCACTGAAGCGGATAGTCCTCGGCGAAGGAAAGCTCCGGATTCCTGGTTCGAATCCGCTGGTGTTCACCGACACGTGGCGTTGTGACAGACACAGGATCCTATCGGCTCCTTGCCACCGGAGCTGAACGATCTGGTCTCCTGGGCCGACTGGCCGATCGAAACGGGACCCAAGCTGGTCCTCAGCCCCAGAATGGGCGTGTCCAGCCGGAAGCGGGTATTGTGCCCTGAGTCACAAACTTGTGAGATGTGGGGGGAGCGTTCGTGAATCCGATCAGATGTGCAGGGGCAACATGGCCTTAACCAATCCAGTGGACGTCGAGGACGTCCTAGAGCACATTACAGCGACCGAGAATCGGGAGTTGGTTACCGACGGGCTCGACGGCATAGTCGGCAAAGTCCATCCGCTGGGGTGGGCTGCACTCGCTTTCGGGATCGTGGCCCTTGTTTTCACGTTCATCGTTGAGACAGAGTTTTTGGTTGGGAATCTCCGCTGGTGGCATTGGGTGCTGCTTGTTGCGTTAGGCGCGGCGTCTACTCAATTCACTTTGCTGGACCGCATACGGGCGGGCATCGAGAAGATCAGCGACTTTGCAATTCGGGGCGCAGATGTGGGTGTCGTGAAGGGCACGTACGCATCGCTGGTCGCCGCGGCGATCGCCGCAGTGGTCTTCGGACTCTCCTACGACATCGAGGTTGGCATCACCTCGGCATTCGGATTTGGCTTGCTCGTAGCATCGGTGTTGATGGGACCCGTGTGGGTGCTCTGTTGGGGTGTCTTCCTGCTAGCGCTCTACAGCTCGCTCAGCCGCTACATCGCTCGATTCGTTGAGCGCGACCTCATCATCGCCGAGATCAGCGCCATGTCGTGGCAGGTCTTCTCTCTGATAGCGCTGCTGGGAGTGGGATACGGAGTTCGAGAAGCGATCAATCCCCGAATCGACTTCTGGTGGGCCGAATTCAGCAACCGCCGCAAAGCGTTGCTTGACTTCGTGCTTCACGTCACGTTGTTCATGCCATTCCTGATCGCCGCGATGAGGATCCTTCAGCCCTACGCCAAACTGTCCCTGGGTTTCAAGCGAGACTTCTCGGGCGAGACCAACGGCTCCTGGCCATCGGGCTGGAGGGTGTGGGAAACGTGGGAGCAACAGGGTGACGCCGGCCAGCTTCCCACCGGCCCAATTCAAGCCATGATCTTCGTTGCTTTTGTTCTCTTCTTCCTCCAGATCTTCGCCGACACGATCAAACACGGCTTCACTCTTATCCATCGCGAGGACCTCGGCCAGATTCCCGAGTACGACGCCCCTATGCGGGTCGAGTAGGAAGGTTTCGAACACATGCTTGATGCACTAGGCCTGGACCTCGGCGAATTCTTCGCAATGCTCATGTTCTTGATCTTCATGGGCATGATCCTCGTCGGCTACAACGTCGCCTTCTCCTTCGCATCCACTGCGCTCGCCTTCACGTTTCTTGGCGATCTGACCGACGTCTTCAATCCTCAGTCGCTTAACACCCTGCCGCTTCTGTGGGCACAGAATCTTGGCCGATCGGGCAACACCGTGCTTCTGGCCGTGCCGTTGTTCGTCTTGATGGGGGCCATCCTGGAACGATCTGGTCTGGCCGAACGGTTGCTCCGAGCCATCGGAATGCTAATGGGTCCGATCCGTGGTGGCGTCGCTGCCGCCGTGATCGTTGTGGGAACACTCCTTGCTGCGGCCACCGGAGTCGTCGCCGCAACCGTGATCGTGATGGGCCTGTTGTCCTTGCCGGCCATGGTGAGCCTGGGTTATGACCACAAGCTGGCCACCGGGGCCATCGTCGCTTCAGGAACTCTGGCCCAGCTTCTGCCTCCAAGTTTGGTCTTGATCCTGCTGGCTCAGCAGATGGGCGTGGGCATCATCGGCTTGTTCGCCGGCGCCCTGATTCCTGGCCTCCTCCTCTCGGGCTTGTATGTTCTGTACGCATTAGGGATTTCGGCGCTCAAGCCCGAGGTGGGCCCGGCCATGCCCAAGAGCGAACGGACCCTGAACGGCAACGTCACCAATGCTCACGCGGTTTCGATCGCGGCCCTGCTGGCGGTGCTGCTCGGAATCGTGGTTCTTTCCCTCAGCAGCTTGTCGGCCGCTCTCATTGTGGCGGCAATCGGATTTGCTGTGATCACCGCTCTCCTGATATTTGGATCGATGCTCGTAGCCGAGGTCGTCGTGTCGATCATCCCAACCGTGCTGTTGATCATGGGCGTCCTCGCAGCCATCTTTCGCGGCATCGCAACGCCGAGCGAGGCCGGCTCGATCGGTGTGCTGGGGGCTCTACTTCTCGGTGGTCTCAACTACTACTTCGACAGGGTGCTCTCCTCCGACGGTGGTGACCACATAGACCCCACCTGGCGTCTGACCCCAAAGGCGTTCCGCGAGGCCGGAAGGAGCACCGGGAACATCACGATCTTGGTCCTCACCCTCGTCTTTTCATCAACCTTCTTCAGCCTGGTGTTCCGCGAACTCGGTGGCTCGGACAAAACATCGGATTGGCTTACAGCCATCGGAGGCGGAAAGACCGGTTTCGTAGTCGTCGCGATGATCGCCGTGTTCATCCTGGGGATCAACCTGGAATTCCTCGAGATCACCTTCATTGTCGTCCCGATCTTCGTTCCGGCAATGAGGGAGTTGCAGTTCACCGAGGTGGAGATCATCTGGTTCACGGTGCTGATGGCGGTGAACCTGAACATGGCATTCATTTCACCACCGGTGGGTTTCTCCCTTTTCTATCTTCAGAGCGTTGCACCGCCCGAGGTGAAGACCGCCGACATACACAAGGGAGCGATCCCCTTCATGGTGCTCCAAGGGATCGCCATCGTTCTCCTCGGAGCGTTGCCCGGCATCACCGAGTACTCCTACAACCTGTTTGTCACCGCCCCTGGCGGCGGTTGACAGCCCGCACCCAGCGGCTGAACTACCCTCAATACGAGGGTTCCCGATTCCCAACCAACAGACGGGAAACCACAACAACCAAGGAGAGGTACATGCAAGAAGATCAGATGGGAACCGAAGAGACTGAACTCAGTCGTCGATCGTTTCTCGGCAAGGCCGGTATCGGCGTTGCCGGTTTCGCAGCGAGTTCGGCAGTTCTCGCAGCATGCTCATCAGACGGTGAGTCACTGGAGGAAAGCCTCGACGGCAACGAAGACGGCACCCCGGCCGAAGGCACCGACTCCGATGAAGAAACGGTTGAACTCGTTCAAGACTCCGACCTTCCCGAGATCGAGCTCGAAATGGCCACTTCGTGGCCGACCGGGCTTGTCACATTGTTCGGCGCCGCTCAGATTTTCGCCGAGGAGGTGAGCCGCCTCACCGGCGGCCGTTTCAAGATAAACGCCAGGCCAGCAGGAGAAATCGTGGGTGGCCTCGAGGTGCTTCCAACCGTCCGAGACGGTGGTGTCGAAGCAGGTCATACGGCGTCGTACTACTACACCGGTATCAATCCGGCGACGCAGTTCGGTACGGCCGTTCCCTTTGGCCTCACCAGTCGACAGCAGAACGCATGGCTGTACGAAGGCGGCGGACTCGAGATAATGCAGGACTTCTACGCCTCGGAGTTCGGAGTCATCCAGTTCCCAGCCGGAAACACCGGTGTGCAGATGGGCGGGTGGTTCACCAAGGAAATCAACACCGTGGCCGATATCCAGGGTCTGACGATGCGTATCCCCGGCATTGCCGGCCAGGTGCTCAACAACCTTGGCGGCGAACAGGTATCTCTCGCCGGCGGCGACATCCTGCCATCGATCCAGACCGGGGCAATAGACGCAGCCGAGTTTGTGGGCCCCACCGACGACCTGATCCTTGGTCTCGATGAGCTCGGCAGCCAGCTCTACTACTACCACCCGGGCTGGTGGGAACCAGGCCCGTCTCTGGAAGTTGAGTTCTCGCTTTCTCAGTGGAACGATCTTCCGGCGGTCTATCAGGCCGCAGTGGAGAACGCAGCCGCAACCGCCAACGTGCGGACCATGGCCAAGTACGACGTGCTCAACCCCCGTGATCTTCAGGTGATAAAGGGGTTCGCCGACATCAGGGTCTTCCCCGACGAGGTTCTCAGCGCGTTCAAGGAAGAAACCGAGAACGTGCTCGACACCGTCGCAGCCGACAATGCGATCTTCGGCGAAATCCTGGGACCGTGGCGTGAGTTCCGTGCGTCGATTCAAGAGTGGCACGGCCTCGCCGAGACCTCCATGCTCCGGGCTGCAGCGCTGTAGCTCCCAACTATCACGACTCGGGTCGGTGGGCCGCTCTTAGGAGCGGCCCACCGACGTTTTCACTTCAGCTCGAACGCCCGTCGCTGAGAGGTTGCGCCGCGATGAACGCAATCCGATGCATCGCCTTCTGCGAACCTTTGGGCACGGTGTACTCCGAATCCCCGACCGTCCAATCGGTTGTTATCAACGTGTCCCGCTTGATCATGACTCCGGTACCAGGTTTGAGGGTGCGGATCCGCCGTTTGGCGACCTGTCGCATCTTTCCGCCTTCGAGCAACACAAGGCCCTTGCTGGTCGAGGCCAACACTCGGTACATCGTCGTTGCCGTAATGGCCACGGCGCTGCCCATCACGGCGATCGCCAGCCGGCTGGGCCATCGGTCGAATCCCGCGAGAATTGCGACAACCAACATCCCTATGAACGCTGCGCCGGCATAGGCGTAGGCCAAGCGGTGCCGGGTCCACATGAATGCTGCGTCGTAGAGACGTTCACCGGGCTCGAGAAAGCGCTGGATGGAGCGAAGCAAAACGGCGTGGCGCATAGGGAAAATCAGTCTACGCAGGGTCCGACCGACCGGTCGGCCCTTTCGCGGCCACAACACGGTATGCTTTCAGTGATAGCCGAGAGGCCCTAAACGATTGCCCCTGGCAATCCGATAGGTAGTCAATCGGACGCAGCGCAGCTGGCGGGTGCCAGTAGACGGTCTTGGACTCTGTGGTCCACCGCCGTTCGACGTTGCGGTGTCCATCGTCATTTCGATGGAGCGTCGTCAGTATGACAGCGCACAACCCGATTCTGCGTACGAGCAGTAGGAGCCCCCCCATCGCAATCTCAGAGTCAACAAGGTCGTCCAAGCGATTGTCGTTGGACCGATCTTCGGATCCTCTTCGACCCGCTTCGGTGTCGACGACGAAGGAACCGATCGCGCCACCACCCAAAGGCTTCGCTGAAGTCATCCAGCGCCACCTGGATGGTGCCGCCTCGGAGAAAGACTTGGCAGTGCTTTCTGCCAACAGGCCTCATTGGACAAATGGACTGGTCCGCCTGCTCGACGATGTGGAATTCGCCATAGAGGACACCAAGCGCTTTGTACCTCGCCCAACCAAATTCCTCGTCCTCGATGATCTCGCAGCCGAGGCCGAGCGTATCGACGCGGTGCTCACCGACCTCGTTGGTCCTCCCCGACGAGGGGGACGAAAGTCAGCACCCGCGCCTGGCGAAGCGGTCGCCAGCCTCCAACTATCGTGGCTTCCGGGCCGAGTCGTTGCATGGCTGGGAGGTTGGAATGCCGAACTCGCCGAGGCTGACGACATCGGCGATCATCTGACCAACGCAGGCTCGGTCTTGAAGTGGATCGAACATGACGACTTCAAGCTCCCAGATGGCACGTCGGTCCCCGCTGTCCAAGCACCACTCGATCAGGCTCTGGGGTGGCTGGTCTCCCTGGCCAACACCCAAGAAGACGAGACTATTGGAGTGAGCGGCACCTGGTTTGGTCTCGTCGCCGCAACCGCTGTTCGAACGGTGACCCAGGGGCGGATCGTACCCGCTCTGCGCAAGGCCCAGCGGGGTGTTATCGCTGAAAGACCACTCCAGAACCACACCCACTACGAAATCACATGGAAACCGGCGCTTGTACCGCCTGAAACCATGCGGCTATTGGCTGAGTCATGCCCCGGAACAGCGTCTGTGTTCGAAACAAAGAGAGACAACCGAGCTTTCACCGACGCCGTGCTGTCCGACCTGACCGACACCATCGTTGCTACGTCGGCCCGAAGTCTGGAAGTGCCGGCGCCGCCTCCGACCCTGGCCAACCGTTCGGACATGATCGAGGCTGTGTTGGCGCGTCTCGACGGTGAGCCATTCACCGCTCCAACTCGGCTCGGTTCCGATCTTGCGAGGCGACTGGACCAGTGGACAGCTGCGGTCACCCAAGCCACCAAACATCCCCTCGTTGTTGAGCTGGGCGAACCTGATCAGAGTGGCGCTTGGCATCTCCGAGTGCTGGCCCAAGGCGACAAGAAATCGCTTGATCCGGTTGAACAGGTGATGGTCACCTCCTCCAACGTTCGCTCGAAGCGAATTCGCGACCATCTGGTCCGCCTCGAACGACTCTACGACGTTCTGCTACGACCGGGCAGCCGACGACGGGGAGAAGTGCTTCTCTCCCAGGACGAGGCGTGGACGTTCATGACCAAGATCGGCGAAGTCCTACTCGCCAATGGCTACGAGGTTCGCGTTCCCAACCTGTCCCGCAAAAAGGCCACAGCTTCACTGAGACTCACGTCGGAGGAGACCACCGATTCAGTAGTTGGAGCGCAACAACTGGCCAACGTGCGCTGGTCGGCTCTATTCGACGGAGTCGAACTAACTGCGACAGACATAGCTCGGTTGGCCCGTGAAGCCCGCCCCCTTGTACAAGCGAGGGGACAGTGGGTCGAGCTCGACAAAGCCGATCTCGCTCAGGCAGCGAAAGCGCTAGCTGAGCGAGAAGAACAGACGAGTCTCTCGGGCGCCGACATGCTGCGCCATGCGCTTGGGCTCGAGGGCTCGCCTTTGGCTGGCGGCGTCTCCATCGCAGGTACCGGGTGGGCGGTCGATCTGCTACGCAGCGCCCAGAATCTACCGTCCGATCTTCCAACGTCGCCGGAGGGATTCTCTGGCCAACTTCGGACCTATCAGGCCGATGCTCTCGCGTGGCTTGGCTTCCTAGAATCCGCCGGCCTCGGAGGTTGTCTTGCACTCGACATGGGATTGGGTAAGACACCAACCATGCTGGCCCAAATTGCACAATCGACGGCCAAGGGTCCTGCACTCGTCATTGCCCCACCGGCGGTGGTCGGCAACTGGGCCTCTGAGGCCCGGAAGTTCGTTCCCGGCGTCAAGGTTCTCGTCCACCACGGTCCCAATCGAGCCAGCGGTGTCGGTATTGCACAGTCGGTCCGGAAGGTCGACCTCGTGATCACCACCTACGGGACCGCAATCAGAGATATGGCCAAGCTCGAAGACATCACATGGAACAACGTCGTGCTGGATGAGGCACAAGCCATCAAGAATCCTGCCAGTGAAACCGCCCAGACTTTGCGCCGCTTGAACGCACGATCCAAACTGGCCCTCACCGGAACACCGATCGAGAACGGACTGGGTGATCTGTGGGCCATTCTCGACTGGGCAAACCCCGGCCTCATGGGATCCCGCAACTCCTTCATATCCAACTTGTCCGCCAACAAGAACGGCTCGATGGCCAGCCGAGAAAACGCCGAAAGCGTTCTGAGAGCCCTCAACGGCTTGCTGGTGTTCCGTCGGACCAAATCCGAGCCGGCCATCGCAGCCGAGCTACCAGATCGCATCGACGAACTAGATCACTGTGCAATGACTCCTGAACAGGTCGGACTTTACCAGGCCACATTGGACACGCTCATCAAGGACACCAGCGACGAAGACTCACCCAAGAAAAAGGGTGCTGTGCTTGCAGCGATCACGCGTCTCAAGCAGATCTGCAACCATCCGGCGAACTTCAACAAAGAAGACGACGGTCCGATCGCAGGTCGCTCAGGCAAGTTGGCCCGGCTGGAGGAGATCTTGGACAGTGTTTTGCGAGCGGCGAGAGAATCCTCATCTTCACCCACTTTGCGTCCTGGGGAGAAACGCTAGCCGAACACCTGACCGAGCGAACAGGGATCCCGATCGCCTGTTACCACGGTGGTCTCGGCCGGTCGGCTCGCGACAAGCTGGTCGACGAATTCCAGTCGGGCGAGGGCGCTGGAGCGATGGTGTTGTCCCTGAAGGCGGGTGGAACCGGCCTCAACCTCACGGCTGCATCACACGTGGTCCTCTATGACCGGTGGTGGAATCCTGCTGTCGAAGATCAGGCTCGTGACCGGGTCTGGCGGATCGGGCAGAAGAACACCGTCATCTGCCATCGACTCGTGTGTCCGGGCACCATCGACGAACGTGTTGAGGAAGTAGTTGCCGGTAAACGTCAGATCGCAGACCTCGTTCTTCCCAAGAGCTCTTCGGTCGGAGATCTGGACACAGAGCAGCTCCAGGCCGTGCTGGGAATCGACCCTGATGCCCTCCTCACTGTGGACGAAGTCGACACTACCGAGCTGGCGGTTGCGTGATGGCACAACAGATGAACCAGAGTTCCAACAACAACAACTCCAGGACCGGCAAGCGCAAGCGTGCTCGCAATCGGAAGAGCAAGGCCAAACAGAATCG